>JADKGD010000008.1 GCA_016717145.1 Saprospiraceae bacterium
AATTCTTTGCGTCTGGCAGATAGCACCACTTTATATCCTAGTCTTGCCCACTCAAAGGCCATAGCCTTGCCAATACCAGATGAAGCACCTGTTATCCAAACAACGTTTTCTTTCGTATTTGTCATTGCAAGTTTTATTTAGTTAAACTATTCGATTTTCAAGCTGACGCACAACGTCCAAGGCTATGTGACGGCTGCCTGATAAGGCAGATGGCATCATAGCCAATTGTGTGTCCAGAATGGACGTTGCTCGTCCCTTCGAACACCCTTGTTAAAGTTAAAGAATTTTAATGACAAAGTCAATGGGTTATTAATGAATAAAAATACAATAATAATAAAATATCCAAAGACGACCAAAAGATTTTATCAAAGAATTACTTAACCTTATCGAAGAGTTTGAAAGGATAAAACTAGTGAGGTGAAAGTCCTCATTGTGCTGGTCTTATGAGGGGAATAATTAGACAATGCTAAACCCATATGTTTACGAACTCAAGCACATAGCAAGCAGCAAGGGCTTGTCAGGTGACTGATGGTCTGAAGTAAGCTGGACTGCAAAGACTTGTACCGAAGAACATGAACTGCATAGGAGGCTTTTAGGATTGCCAAGGTAGTACATCATATATCAGGAAATTGGAAAGCTTGTCTACTACCATCAATTTAATCAATAAAAGGTTGACATTGGTAAACATCTACATTCCAATCTCACCATTTTCAATTCGATGTTTGCGGCTGTGCCACATTTCCCTTACTGGCTAAATAAGAGTTAGTTCAGGCTTAATTTTTCATCAGCTTTTGAATAATTTTCATAATCTTTGCTCCAATTTAAGGATATTTATAGCTAAAAAATCCTTCTAGATTCATAATCTTGTAGGTTGTTAATTATTAATAGTCCGTCTTAGTCCCATATTTGAGGTCTTTCAAGGCCAAGGGTCCGCAAATATGAAAGCATTTGCCCAGTATGAACTGCTTCGTGATAAGCTATTCGTTGCAAATAATCTCCAAGTCTTCTGCGTTGACTTTTTCTGAACGAATAATTTCAATCGTTGAAAAATCTGTTGGACTAAATTCATTTATCCTTTCCATAAAAGCCACTCTAAAAGGTTCAGCAAAGCCTAGTTCTGCGTCCAGGTCTGAATAAGTTCTGTTTGTCCAGGGTGAAACGTAGTCGCCTAAATTTCCTCTCTTGTTAACTATCATATGAAATAAGTGTTCGCCTTCTAAAACATGTCTTACCATTTCAAGGCAATTCATTGCGTTAATGTCTGGTCTCCAAAAATAATATTCTGGTGTAATTCCTCTCCAAATTTTTATACTTCGTCTTCTGATTTCTTCAAAGTTTAGTATTACAATTTCATTCTGTTTCATAATTCAATTGGTGTTTGTGGTTGTCCGTTAAAAAGCTTACCATCCAATAATGTTCTAAATATATTTGATTTAGTTGTTTTTTTTTGAAAGGTGTTTTCGCTTTTGAGAATGATATATTTTTCATAATAATCATTTATTTTAAATTTTAGACAAGGCAATAAAATCAAATCGTTCTTTGCCAATTTCAAAAACATGTTTACCTATTTCTTTAAAATCATCTTTCTGATAAAATCTGATGGCCCTTTCATTTGTTTCTAAAACGGATAACCAAATATTTTCAAATTTTAATTCTTCAGCTTTAATGATCATTTGATGTTGAAGTTCATATCCTATTTTCATGGATAAAAAGTCTTTTAATACATAAATTTTTTGTAATTGACATGAAGTGCTTTTTGGTAAAATTGAGATGATGAGTCTAGTTTCAATTTAGCATAACCAACGGGCAATTTATTCACAAAAGCAAGCCAAAACAAATTTTGTTTTTGTGAGACTATTTTCAATTTTATCTACAGAAAATGTTTGGTCCAGGTAGTTTAACAAATCTTGTTTATCACTAAATAAATGACCGAAAGTTTCACTAAAAGTGATTCTTCCTAATAGTGATATACAGGCAGCTTCATTTATTTTCGCTCTTCTAATTTCAATCATTGTTTACTTTTTTTTAATTTACTGCATGTAAGACAACGGCACTTGATGCTCCAATAATAATAGGAAATGTTTGTATTAAAATTCCATAGAATACATATATTCCATTTGCCATAGCGGAGAATAGGCGTAGTTTGTATTCACCTTTTAAAGCCATAGAATACTAATTCAATATTAATGCAATATAACCTACTATCGTTACAGCCATAATTTTATACTAAAAATATAGCCCAAAACTATTATAGTAATAACAAAAACTATTATTCCTTACTTTCATTATCAACTTTTCTCTATGTTGTGAGAAGGCTTATTATAAACAATTTAAATTCACTTTAGGTACTTAATAAACCAATCTACAATTTCAACAGTTGAGGTTATTCTGTTTTTCGTTTTTCGCCATCCATGACCTTCATCAGGAAAGAGAGTATAGTGAACCGGGATATTATTCTTTTTTAAAGCATCAACAACTTGTTCTGCTTCTATTACCGGAACATTGGTGTCGTTTGCACCATGCTGTACTAATAAAGGCGTATTAATTAGAGATGCCTTATGTATTGGAGAAAGCTGTTTCAACATATCTGCTTGTGTAGCAGGGTCGCCATATTCTATCGTAGATATAGCTGCCATCCATGGTTCTGTTTTTTTAAAGAAGGTTTCAAAATTTACTACACCAAATAAGTTTGCTCCTGCGGCAAACATATCAGGATATTCAGTAACTCCTGCCATTACCATATATCCGCCATAGGAACCGCCCATTATACCTATCGCACCTTTTTTTGATGTACCTGAACTAATTAAATAATCATAACATGCTTTAATATCTTTTACACTATTCACCCGTAACGGTCCGTTATCAAGGTTTACAAATTTTTTTCCAAAACCGGTTGACCCTCTTACATTAGGCAGGAAAAAAGCAATACCCTCTTTAGAAAGGGCTTGTGCTGTAGGATTTAAGGTCGGTACAGACTGTCCTTCAGGACCACCATGAAAACTAATAACAGTTGGGAATGGTGCATCACCATGGCTTGGTTTATATAACCATCCACTCAACTTTAGCCCATCAAAAGAAGTAAATGTGACAAGTTCAGGTGCTACAAACTTGTTTAGCTGCACACCTGGGTGAGGGCTATCTGTAACTTTTTTAAACTGTTTAGATTGCATGGAATAAGTCCAAATATTGGAAGGTTCTTTTGACCCGCTTCCTGTGAAAACAATATTATTATCATCGGGTGAAAATGAAAAATTAGAACTTAGTTCAAATGGTAAACTAAGTTGGCTTATTTCTTCTTTAGCCTTTAAATCATAAAGCGTTATTTTACTTCTTCCGCTCTCATTCCAACCGAGTACGGCAATAGAACCAGCTTTATTCAGAGTAAGTCCTGCTAATTCGATGTTATCCTTTTCGGAGAGTATTTTAATATTATTATTCTGCCAGATACCAAATGCAATAAGATCTCTATCCTTGTCAGACCCAAGGTACACTTCACCAGAATTTGTTAGTTTCCCAAAAAAGTTACCTGGTCCGACATGTTCAGTTAATAGTTTTTGCTGCTTGGTCTTTAAGTCATATAAGTATAAATCGTTACTACCCCTGCTGGCGAGCTTAGTGAATAAAACTTTATTATTATCTCCGGAAAAATCGGTTATGCCACCAATGCCTTTACTTTTAACTTCGAGGTTATATTTTGCTTTCGCTACATTATAAATAAAAAAATCTACTCCTGTTTCATTCTGTTCGTTTGACCCAAAACTTAATAATGATCCATCTTTACTCCAAACGCCGAAAAAATTATTTGTTTTCCCACCTTTAGTAATTTGTGTTACCTCACTACCATCGCTTTTCATAATATATATCTGTGTATTTAATCCGCCACCCGGTGCTAACTGAAAGGCGATTATATTTGCTTTAGGAGATGGAGTCATAGCCGTTACTGGGTCTGTAAATGCAGTAAGTTGAACTGGCCATCCACCTGATGAAGGAATTTTCCATATTTGCGGTGAACCACTCATGTTGGATATAAAAATAATTTCTTGTCCATTGGCTGAATAATATGCCGACCCGCAAGATCCAATATTGGCTAATGCAATAATCTGTTCCCTTAATTTTAGGGTGTCTGATTGTGAAAAACAAGATCCATATAAAAATAACAATATAAGTATCCTCAATGATGTAAAATAAGTCCTGTATGGATTTCTGTTCTTGTTAAAAAATATTCTGTCTGTCATGAAAGTAAAGGTTTAAGTAATTGAATAATCCCACCAGCTTACACACAACACAAAGCAAAGTTGAAGAAAGCCCTCATTCTTGAGAATTGGATGACACAAAGTATTATAGGCGTCATCAATTTTGCCGATTGATTCTTATTTTTTGTATCGGCGAATCTTCAATTTTAATTTGACCGAAACCGGTATTTGAACGTAATGTAATGCTACTTTGGGACTTTGTAATCACTTTATGATATGTTCTGTATTTAAGTTCAAATTTAAGCACGTTAATTTGATTTCATGATGTTTTGAGCAGTTTTAAATCTCGTCAAAAGTAGCAAGAAAAGCCATAAGCAATGGGGCAGGCAATCCTAATTCTTTGCCGAACCAATTTTGGAAAAAATCTCTGAGTTCTTGGGAACTAAAGAATCTGAGAATAGATTGTCCCCCTATAATCATAGAATAACCAAGCCACAAGCGTGTAATTAATAGATAAATGCTCCAAGTGGAATTAAAATTTAAACGGGTCATGACTTAATATTTTAATAGATAAGCTGGAAATGAGTTTGTCCTGAACTCAACCGCATCAAGACTCAAATTAAAAGCTGAGCTTTTGCCAATGTTGTGTACAGCATTATTTTTTATTTTTCTATTATTCTCAAATAATCAAGCATTGCGGTATTTACATCAACATTCATATTATTATTCCAATCTTCAAAATGAATCTTCAATTTATTGATACCTGGTTTTAAAGAAACTTTCAGACTATTTGAAAAGCCCCATTCTGACCATTCGTCTTTTCCACGTTGCGGAAATACCAGTACGCCTTCGTAACTTTCATTAACACTCAAACTTCTGATAGCACATTTATTATCCGTATTCCAGGGTCCACTACCATTTGAATAATGAACGTCTATTAAATAGTCAGCATCTTTTTCAATCACTATTGTCAATTCGACAATCCTGTTATTATCGGTGCTAATCTCTACAAAACCTTTCCCGGAATAATTTGTATAGGGTAATTTTGACATGGTTGCGAAGTCTTCAATCTCCACTTTTTTAACGTTGTTAGCAAAAACAACCGGTTCACTCATAAATCCTTCGAAACCATTTTTATCCAAAGCACTTACGGTATAGGATGCATAATTATCAGCTTCAATTTTTAACAGTGTCTCTGTTGTTTGTTCTAAGAGTTGACCATTTTTATAAATCTTATATTCTTGCACATTTTCGATAGATTGCCATTTTAAGAGGTTACCATCCTTTGAAGCCAAAACGGTAGGTAAAGTAAATTGATTTTTGACAAGATTGATATCTTGATATGGAAATTCATTATTAGCCAATTCAATAGTTATGTTATGTTTGCCTGACCAATCTTTTGGGATGAAAGCATGATCAACATTTTTGCCATCTATTACTATGGCTTTTGTCTGAGTACCATGACCTTTTACCGTGATATTTAAGGTTGAGTTTCGATACTTAAAATTTGATAAGGTTTTTGTGCCCCCGTAAACTTTTGGCACAACAGGATTTAAATACAAGCCATCTGACTTAAAATCCATTCCCATGAAAACCCGATGAACCATTGCTAAGTTGCCTGCCATGCTCCATAACATTCTATCCGAATTGATTTCAGTACCCCAAAAGTCGCCTGTCTCGGCAACCATGTTTTCGTAATTGGTTAAAAATAATCCTCCTGCCCGATATAAACTTGCTAAACCGTGGTTCAAGACGGTTTCATTTCCAGTTTTAGCTGCTGCCCAATTCCAATAAGATTGGACAAAAGGCCAAATGCCATTGTTGTGATATGGAGGGATGCCTGGTATTTGCGGGTATATACAAGTTGCTCCATAATCGGTTAGTGGAGATTTTCCAATAATAGATGTTGCTTGCTCTTTATCGGCCACTCCAAATAAAATAGCTAAGGCTTCTCCTAATGCCTCATAGCGTGGAGACTGGATTAAATTATCTCTGCCATAAAGATACTGGGCATAATAGCCTTTATCTTTCATCCAGAGATAATCATTAATACCTTTCTTTATGGTTGCTGCTCTTTCTTCATACACTTCATAAGGTTCCCCTTTTATTTTTGCCATTTCTGATAATATGCGATTTACCTGATAGTGAACGACATTGGTTCCCAAATTTTGAGAAACATAAATATCTTTATTATCCATCCACTTTGGATAAGTTTGTTCTCGCCAATCCAAAAAAGAAGATTCCCCTGAAGACATCCCTGTTTTAGAGTTATAAATGGTCTTGTAATCATCTTCTACAGTATTTTTAATGATTGGATATACTTCATCTAACCATGTTTGGTCACCTGTTACCATAAAAATTTCCCAAGCTGCTAATACCCAAGTCGTTCTGTCAGACGAAACAGGCCAAGCGCCTCCGGAACCGGTATCTTGGATAATCCTGCCTCTCTTTACCTTTTTACGCAAACTAATTTTGCATACTTCCGGCTCAAGGATAGCAAAAGCAAGTAAAGTACTATAGCTCACATCTCTTGTCCAAACGCCTCCCCATTTTGCACCAGTCCGCAAGGTGCTGTCAGGTTCGATATTTTTTTTTGCCTCTTCAAGAGACAAATTGAATAAAGCATCAACTAAAGGTTGTTCCGAAACATATTTTGGTTTCATAGAAATATCTTCAGTTAATTTCCATTCTTTCTCTCTGCTTTCTTCATTATACGGATTTAATTTTACGGTTATACTATAAATATTCGGATTGTCAGTAGGGGATAATTTCAGGCCTTTGTTGTCCAGGTTCACAAAATCCCAGGTCAGGGGCTCAGAACCACCTGCTATATAAAATCCTTTAAAATCGTTTTTTGCAATTTTAGAACCATTATAAGATTCGTAATAGCCCTTTTCTTCAAACTGCTTTAATACATGAGATACATCTACCTTGAAGGAATATTCATAATTTGTTGGCAAATAGATTTTTGGTTGGTTTGAAAAAGGTAGAGGTTTATTGCCAAATGTAATGATGGGTGATTGATGTTCATCACCAATCGTAAGCCAATGGTCGACACCTGGGGGTAATTCATTGTCCTTTTCATTAATGCTGAATTTAAATTTAATCTGTCTTGAAAAAGTAGTACTTGCCGGACTTTTGTAATTAGATTTTAAGTGCGTAGGAGAAACTACTTCAGTAACATTATCCCCTTGAACAACTTTATCCTTAAGAATTACAAATTTGTCTGATTGGTACATGCTTTTTTTCACTTTTACTAAACAACATGAAGTAAGCCCGATTAATGAAGTAAATAAGAGAATTTTTTTAATCATTGTTTGTGTTTTGTCTTGTTCCACATTTCGTTTCGCCGCTTTTCTAAGTTGCGAGCTTCGGAACCCTTTACTTTCTGCTAAAGTAATAATTCTAGCGGAAAATACGTCCTGATTGCAAAAGATATGCAATTTTGTAAAACGGCTGATAGCGGTTCGGGCTTCTGGTGTCATAAGTTTTCAGTCATTATACCCAAATTAATTTTCTCTGCTTTTGAAAAAGTTATTTCTCTTACAAATTCCATCTTGCCCCATAGATAATTATTCCCTTTAAACAATTTGGTTGTTCTCATTCTTGCATTTAGTCTTTTTATTTCAATATCTGTAGCTTTTCTTTTATCGCCAAGTTGTCCATAAAGTTTAATTGCAGGATAGCTGTTAAATTTTCCTTTGAATAATGAAGTCAACCAAAAAAAAGTATTGCTGTTTACTGCTAAAACACATATATTTTTATGTTCTTTACTATTTTCTGGAAGTTTTGTAGGAACTTTTCAAGTAAAACCCTGTCTGATTGCTGTTTAGGAATAAAGAGCCAATTGGGGTTACTGTTGGATTGCCTTCATTGTCTACCGAAGCAAGGGAAACATGAAAATTTGTCCTGAAACATGTTGAAAATGCTTTCTTATTTCTATCCAATTTTTCTGAATGTCCATATTGTTTATAGTCCTGATTAATATCTTTTTATTTAAGTTGTTTTTCTGGCAAATGCATCTTTTACTGTTAATCTCAAAATCCAAATACTTGATTTGTATATGTTAAGTTGTTGTGCAAGAGATACCAGTATTGGCGGAAATTTTTTATATAAATGCAGGCCGGATACCTCTTTAACTGATAATTGTAGCCGTATCCACAGCCTGGAAGAAATGGGTCATCTTTCCGTTGTTAATTTTCCAGATATGCGTAGCATTGGCTTTGAATGGATTACCTGTAGTTTTATTTGTTCCCTGATAATAGCCCATCATTACTACTTTATCATCTGTTCCAAATACTTCAGTTACTGATATATTGAATCCATCAAAGAAAACAGGGAGATTCATAAAAACATTAGTTACTATAGCTTCTGGCCCTATGAAAATACCATCGCCTTTCACAAAAGGCATACCCTTGCATTCACGCCATTCAATTGCTGAGTCAAAAAGGGCTAATACAGCTTCCACATTGCCACTGAAAAAATGAGAATATGCCAGCTTAACTAAATCTACATTTGTCATAATGATGTTATTAATGTTAGAAATAATGATGTGATATAAAGATAGTGGGGAAAGCACTTATGTTGAAAATAAAAGTATTCTTAGCCAACTACGTTATTTATGACACAAATTAATATTATTTTCTATAAGCTTAGAGTTTTTCTAATTTATTTATAATTAGAATACGGCAAGCCCGAACAAATCAAAGAATTTGCTACTAAGATGTTGGTCTACATGATCACTTGTATTTGATGACGTACGACAGTGCTTCAAAGGAAGGAAGGGCCTGCGGCGGGGTGGGAAGGTTCAACAGTGCGTTCATCGCATATCCGCTGGACACGACGAACGCTTAGTTGTTAGCGGATGCCCTTTTATTTCTTCAAGATCTGTTTATATTCTCTGGTTGAGTTTCTAATGACTAAATACATAAATAGTAAGCCAGTCATTACTGTAACTAGTAGTTTTATTAAAATCAAGTATAACATTGGAACTTCTAAGTTGATATTTGAAATAACACCTTCTTCAATTGTATTAAATGCTCCATGAGCAATTGCTGCTGGAATGAAACTACTTCTTAAAGTCAACCAACCGTAAAAGAGAGAAACAGATATGAGCATGATTGGGAAATAATAAAACTTCCTAAAATTTGGTTTTCGGGAAAATTGTAACCTGGCTAGTTGTACTGGCAAGTGCCACATAGCCCATAAAATCCTAAAATCAAAATCCCATTAATTTTACCGAATCGTTCAATTAAAATTCCTTGAAGTAAACCACGCCAAGCAAATTCTTCGCCAACAGCAATTATTCCTGTCAATAATGAATATGCGGTTGCTGTAATTAAAATATTTGAGATGAAAAACAGCCAAGTTTGTTGACCTAAACCCAATAAGAATGGTCCACCTGAAATAGTTACACCAACTGTTGAAAAACCAAACCAGCCAGATTGTCCATAATGCAAATACTTCATAATTAGCAAGACCGCAAAAGCCGTAATTGTAGGAATTAGTATGGCTAAAAAAGACATACTAAAAAAATGTTTATTAGGTTTCCACAATATTTTTTTTCGTAAAGATCTATTTGAAATTATAAACCCAATTGTCACTAAAAGAGGAGATACCATTGTTGCCGTAAGCCCTAGTTTTGCATTAAAGCTATTTAAGTCTTTTGTAATTATGATGGTTAAAATTTGTAGTGTCCAACTTACAAAAAATGAAAGCCACAATAAATTGATAATTGTCTTTTTGTCATATTTTTTTCCTTTTCTCCTTACTTAGAATTTTTTGTCTTGTTTAGGTTTCCTCACACGTTTACGGGCTTGGTGAAGGTGGCGATTTTCACCACAAATGTGTCTGCGGAGCACTGAAACTAGCCTATTGCAAATGTGCTCTTAGCGGTTCGTTGTTTTTTTAAAAGTTTAATCACAATGATACTTATTATTATGAGCAATACAACTATCTTGGCAATATTGTCGGTACACTTTAATAATGGCAATGGAGAATTGAAAAAAACCATGTAAGATAATTCCGTAGAATAAATTATTTGTTGAATAATATATCCAAGATCCAATTAGTCCGCCAAAACCAAAAACAAAAAAAGCACCTATATTAAATTGGAAATGACAAATTGCAAAAACTATTGATGATACAATCGCTGACAGGATGTAGGCCTTTAATTGTCTTGGGTTTTCTTTTTGATTCCTTCTAAACATTAGAAAAAGCTGTACAAAAAAAAAGCCCCTAAAAAGGTTTCTTCGTTTAATCCTGTGCCCTATTGTATTTGTTAAGAATAAAGAAAAATTTTATGGTTGCGTCATTTGAAGTCCATATTTCGTTTAGTTTAACTTCAGATAAATCAAACAAAGATAATGTTAGGATGATTATTTGTTCACAAACCCATACTGTTGGAAATAGCCACAAAGCAGATTTTAAATCACCAATTCTCAACCCTAACTCAGTGAGCTTTATTTTGCCAAAAATGTGAATGAAAATCACTGACAATAAAAAAAATATTGGCAAATGAATGTAGATAATACTTACTGAAAACAAATAGTAAATGCTGTCTTTATCAAATAGTATTCTGGGTTGAAATGACGCAACAAGCAAAAGAATTATTGGGAATAACAAAACTGCCGTTAAGATAAACTTCCAATTTTAGATGTTTGGATATTTGCAAATGTTAAAGGAATATTGTCTGCCATTTTTTGCTTATAATTTAAGTTTCAGGTGTAGTGTCTACAATGACCGCTAATTCATAGGAATATCTACGACACAAATTAATATTATTTTCTAAAAAGACTAACTGTTTCTATAATTTATTAATAATTGGAAAACGGCAAGCCCAAACAAATCAACGAATTTGTTACTAAGATGTTTATATACATGATAACCTGAATTTACCCTTGTACCAATTTCTGTGTCGGCATCTTTGCCGTATATCCTATGCCACGCGTACCTTCCCGGGGCTTGATAGGAAACGAATATCAAAATTGGTATGATACTACCTTTGACATTCACCCTCGCTAGGCCTAGGCTGTGCCTATGTCTATGTGTTGCCAAATTTTCAATTTGATTTTGAACTACTACAGCCACATATCTATTAGAACTATATCTATTAAACTTTCCATATCACTACCTGTAAGGTCAGACAATAAGCGCCTGACTTGAGATATATTAGATATTAACAGGGCGTTCATCGCATGTCCGCTGGACATTACGAACGCTTAGTTGTTTGCGTTCGTTTTTATTTTTGGGTCGTTGAAACTAATATGTTGTCGTCATAAATTTCTATTTTCAAAACAACTCCTGCTTCAGAATATGATGTCCAAACACCCTGCTTTTTGCCTTGTAACCAAAAGAAATCATCCTTTAATTTTCCATTGTCATAATAAGCCCTTGATATACCGTTTGGTACATCCAATATGTAAGATTCTTCATATCTTAATGTGCCATTATCGTGAAAATATTGCCACAAACCGTGTCCCATTCCATCCTTCCAATTGGCATTATAACGCAATTTTCCATTCTCCAACCATTCCTGAAATTGACCATTTGCCAATCCATCTTTCATCGTTATCCAAGTTTTGGGTTTGCCATTTGGGTAGTTTTCAGTAATAAAACCTGTAAATGGTTTTCCTTCAAATGTTGTTAGTTCTATTCCGTCTTTGATGACTTTCTGTGTTTTTTGAACATCTATGACTGTTTGTCCGAAAGAAGTCACGACCAAACGGAAATGAAAATAAAAGATAAATTGATTTCATATATTTTGTTTTAATCGTTAAAAAGAATTTCAAAATTTAAGAATGCTGTTTCAACGAAGTAAACACTCCAAATTCCGTCTTCGTCAGGTTTTGTTTATATTCTCTTCCAAAAAAGAAGTAGTTTCCGTCTGGTGAAAATCTCGGACTGCTTTCTTCAGCTTTTGTGTTTACCAAGCTACCAATACTCTTTGCCTTTGTCCAACCGTTAGTTGTTTTTGGAAATATAAATGTCTTTTCCGCCTATTCCACCTACTGCTTCATATGAGTTGAAAACTAAATATTTTCCGTTAGGCGAAAGAACTGCTGAATTCTTCCAAGATTTTTCGTTTTGAAAAAGTCCTGAGATTTTTTCGGGATTGGTAAATTCATCTCCTTTTTTGATTGTCTTGTAAACTTCAACAACTTTATCGCCACGAAGCATAGTTGTATAAATGAAGTTTTCGTTGTCAATAGAGAAAATGAAGTTTTCATTAGATGATGGCCATTCTTCTTTGTCTTCCTGAACAGAATTGATGTTTGAGTGCAATGGTTTTGGATTACCCCACCTATTGTTTACCCATTCAACTTGCCAAATGTTCATATCAAAGTTTCCTTTGCTTGGTCTGCCTTCAATCGGTCTTGCCGAGCCGAAGTACAAGGTTTTTCCGTCCTGTGAGAAGAAAGGGGTTTCGTCTCTATCTTTGGAAAAGGGTAATTGTATAGGATTTGTCCACTTACCATTTTCAAAAGTTGTCTGCCAAAGTTTTTGTTTTTCGCTACCAATTCTGCGTGTGAAAATGCAGTTTTGCCGTCAGGGGTGAAACAAATATCAAATTCACTTGCTTCGTCAGTTGAGATAATTCCTTCTGCAAATTTTTCAGGGGATTGATATTGTTCTGTCAGAATATTTCAAAGGGTCAGCTTTCTGTTTGTTTGCCGTACAAGCTCTCCTAATGTCAGAAGCAGACAGAATACGGTGTATTTTACTTTCATTATGTTACGGTTTCTGTTTTAAAATTCTGACTAACGTTAAATTTCTCTTTACAAATTTAGATTATTTTCAGCTATCATTCGTTAGCAAAAGAAATTTTTTTCGCATCAGAAAAAATGGGGAATGACATCTGACGTTTCACATTAGCGATGGATGACCGTAAGTGAGTCTATATCCGCTAATGCTATGATATAGTCAGTTTGTTATCCTTAAATTAATTTATCAAATCTCCAAAGTTTACCACTATAATCAGTGAATGATATTATTCCATATTTATAATTGAAATCTACAATTGACAAAGGATTATGGAATCCAACATTTAATACATCTCGAAATGACTTGTTTAATATGACTTTTTCACTAATGGATTGATAATTCCATGATGCTGGCCAAGTTCTCGTATTTGTTTCATGATAAAATACTTGACTAGATAAATATTCTGGGCCTGCATCCATGCAATAAATATTAATTACATCTGCAACATATTCGTTTTTCGGTTCAATATAATAAGGCATGGCATCCAGACTAAAATTAAATTCTATATTTAACGAATCATTTCTAATTATAAAATATTTTGATTGAAAAGAATAGTGGTATTTAACCGTATCACCAGGTTCATATACATTATATTTAAGTAAATAAGCTCCATTAAATTGGGAAATTGGTTTTCGATTATCTCAAATAAGACATCATTTAAGTTTGAATCAATAAAAACTATACGTTTCTTTCCCAGATATGGAAGTGTATCAATACTAGATTGTAATAAATTATATATTCCTATATCTACATTATGAATATCATCTTTATTCGGAATTATACTGTCTTTTGAACAAGAAAAGGCGAGTAAAATAATTGCGAAAAAGATTTAATAATATTCTCATTACATTCATTTGGTTAATGTTTTCTGTATTTTTAAATTGGCTATAACGGCAGTCCGTCTAAAAACTACCAATTTTGTTTCAAAAGTATCTATTAACGACGCATTCAGGTTCATTCTAAGCTATTATTATTTTTGAAGTGAAAAAAATGGATTGAAAATCTGAGTAAAAGATTAATAAGAAAAAATCAACTACATAAGACCTTTGTGAAACCTGCCACAAAGGATAAGAAAATGAGATAATCTCTGGCGATATCTCCATATTATATCAAATTCGTTTTCATGTTTGGCCTCGATACTGAAGGTACAGTTCAACAGTGCGTTTTTCGCATGTCTGCTGGACACGACGAACGTTTAGTTATTACCTGCTGACCTTATGTCAAGTAACTACTTTTATTTTTGTCGGAGCCACTTTAACCTCCGATTGACAACAGGATTTATAAGTATTAATGTATCCCCGCTAAAGGAAAATTTTCTTTTAACTTCTGTACCCCAAATTGCAGGAATTGTACTTATTATACGTTTATGTGTAACAATATTAGTAGTGTCGTCAAGGGTATAATTTGCGATGTAAACATAATTAGAAGAAAATTCTGTAACAGCAGCTTTAAGTTCTGTTAACGACATACTGTCTACTTTTGCTTTAAGTATTGTTTCATTTAATGCCTGTTCTTCGTTAAGCCATTTAAAGTCGCTGTATCCCTTGGGGGTTATTTGTACTGCCATATGTCCTAAGCCGTCATATATAATATAACTTTCGCCTCCGTTTCCATAACCTGATTCACTCCAAACTCCTGTTGAGTCTTGGCTTTGGATTGAGTACAGTTTGTACATTCCTGATAATGTTTTGTTTTTGTCGCTTTGCGAGTGATTAGAACAAGCGGTCCAAGAAAGAGTAGCAATTAGTGAGATAAGTATTCTCGTCATACTTTTACTTTCTGAAATGATCATTTAATATTTTTAAATTGTCAAAGCATAATTTAATTACACGGTGCTGCTGGGCTTTTCATTTTCTATTTATTTTCGTCTGTTAAATCTAATTCCATAAACAACAAATAGTCTTTAAATTTCTGGCAGATTTAACTGGTGTAAAGTCTTCATATTTGGTAAAATACTCTAGTCCTAGAACTGATAGCATCGAGCTTATATTATATACTTTCTGCATTATGACTGCCAAACCCAAATAACCAAAACCAAATAGGGATAAGAAACAGTAAAAAGTCAATAAGCAAATAATACAGCAGAATTTAAGTAAATGAAGTTTTGACTTTAGGATAAATACAGTTATGATAAATAAACCTACCAATGTTACAATGATCGATATTGTTCCCAGGTCATGTAAGGGTGTTGCAATTAAGAAAATAAAAACCATGTTGGTTGCGCCTATAAATTTTAAAATATTAGCCCATTGTTTTGAAGGTATTTTTTTTGACATATTGATAAAAAAAATACCATAAGCCACCGAGTGGAACGCCATTCCTATCAGTGCCCAAATCCAGGCAGGATTTTCTGAACCATTTATCGCTTTTGTTGCAAACAAATTGCTCATGAAATTTTTTGTCCAGTCAAACCCTATAGAATTTTTGTCAAGCAAAGAGCCGCCAGGATAAACTAAGGTTGCTTTTACTATCAATATCACGGAAATGACCATGCAAATCAAAACCGAATATTTCTTAATCATTTGCTTAATTGTTAAACTTTCTATTTGTCTACTAGTAATGTGTGGTTTGCAGCAAGTTAGTTTGCAATTCTGACTAACGGCAGGCTGCCTTAAAACTTCCTTTTCCATTCCAAAAGTAGCTAAAACCACATGATTCAGCGCTTTTTAAGCCACTTTTATTTTATGTGATGAAAAATGGTTCTGAATCTGGACGACTTACGTTTGGCCAAGTTATTGATCTATATAAATTCCAATGCGTATAGGTATTTAAAACGCCTGTCAAAGGACTATCCCAATTTGTTTGAACACTGGCAGTATGAAGGATTTCGACCTTAAAGGACTTGAATTATGAAGAGCCGTATGAATCGAGAGGTTCACGTACGGTTCTGTGAGAGGTTTAGGGGCGAAATTCCCCTTTACCTACTCGACTTTTTCTGTCGTTACGATGTCGGTCATTTAGTTATCTCTATTTCTGAAATTGTCAAATCTTGAGACCCACTTTTCCAAATACTATTTCCAAGGTCAATCAATTTTTTTTTGTCACTTTCGACTACCCTAGCGAAAATATTGCATGCATCCAGCCCTTTACCTTCATACCTGGTTCAGTGAATACAGATGCATTTTCTTGAATAATGTCTAGTTTGGGAACATCATCAATCCATATCTCCTGTCCAGATACTCTTGCATGATAAAAAGTTCGAGTGAACGGTAATATGCTTTGAAAGGCAACTGATGTGATAGGTGCAGCATTTATGTATAATTCAAACCTTATTTCCAAGTTGTCTTTTGTCGAAATTTTAAATCCTTTCATTTTTATAACGTTTAGTCGGTTCTTGTCATTTCATAATCCAAAATGGTTTGTCCGTTCTCAAACTTATTAATGAGGTCTCTTGTAATAACAAATCCATACTTTTTATACAAATTAATTGTCTTTTCATTTTTTCGGTTAACAGTTAATATTATTTTTTACAATATTTAAATGCTTTGCCCTGCTTAAAATAAAGTCCATTGCTTTAGACCCAAAACCCTTACCTCTTTGCTCTTTCAGAATATATAATTTACTTAAAGTCATCTCAGAATTATTTTTGTCTATCTGAAGTCCAAAATAGCCTATTCCAATTAGGTCATCATACATGAGATAATATTCATAACCATTTTTTATTTGCTCTTGAATAGTCTTTGCGGTCTGGAATTTCTGAACAAAGAAAATATTGTGTTCGTGTGGAATTACATCGGCATAGAATTCAGGAATAATCTCATAAGCTAAATTTTCGACTTTTTGGTATTCACTAAGTTTGTCTGCTTTAATTATTTCCATTCTTTAATTAATCTTTGATGTGTCGGTCTTTTAAAATGCCCTATAACGTTTGAGGCAATATGCAGTAAGGGATTGCAGGCTACAAAACTGTCCGCCGACACCGAAGTTTGGGCGGGGAAGAACGCTTGAATTACCACTGAAACCATTATTGCATATAGCCTTTATGTGTGCCTTGAATGGCAAATGTACAACACAGTAATGAGTTGTACAAACTGTTTAAAGAAACAGTTGATCTGGAAAGTGTGAGTCTCTCATACGCTGGTGCAACGCCCGGATCTGAAGAATCTGACAAGGCGGATGGGCACTAGCTCAAAGTCCAATTCTGATTACAACTATTACGTTACAACGATTGAAGAAACGTGGCTACGAATCACTTTTGGACTTGTATTTTAAACTGAACCCATGATTTGCGAACTGAGACAGAATGGTGCCATAAACTGGCATTGGAGTGAACGATTTCACTCCGAATTGAAGGAACTGAAATCTACTGCTGTCAGCTAGATAAAATTAAACTTTGAATTCTTGTGAGAGGCTCTCCCCATCAGCCTCGGTTGGTGGGGCCGTCTACTCGACTGTGATATGAGTATAAATCTTAGAAGTATTGACATTTTTGTAACCCAATAATATAACATGGTACCAGAAATCATCTTTGAAAGAAATCTCTGCCATCTCTGTACTTTCTTTACTAAAATGAAACCTTAAATCCCATAATATTGTTTAATCAAAGATACATCTAAGCTGTTAATAATTGCTTTTAAAACTACCGTTTTCAACTGCATACAAATCAGGGTTGTCCCAAGGTTGTCCCGAGGGAACTTCGTAGATAATACAACACTACCAGCATAACACTGCAATAGTTTCATTACGAAGCCAAATGTTTATCCTACTTTTTATCACAAAATATCACATCAATGTACTGGGGAAAACAGTACCTTATATTTAGGAATTTCTATGCCGCGCCATTACTGATCAGCAAGTGTCTACAGTACGCATAAAATACATAAGTAAAAATAATTTAATGTGTAGTTATATTATATATAAGTGTTTAACACGTATAAAGCGGAAAAACACAAAATATTAAAAATGGCTTCACCTCTGATAAGTCGCAGTTCTTTTGCCCTTACAGTTTGTATAGAACAAGGTTTTTAGACTAGCCTGACCTTTGTATTTTATAGAAATATCTGCCCATATAAATAACCATAAGGCACATATCTGTATATATTTCAAAGATACATACCATATCCATTCCATCCATAATAATTTGAACTATTGTGTTAAAAAATGAATATAAATTTGTACAATAAAAAAAATTGAGCAAGGTGAGTTTAGCTTGGGGTTTGCTGAAAAAGTCAAGCTTTTATGAAACGAGGAATATTTCAATTACTCCCGTTCAAAAAACAAGCAATAGAGATGAACGAAGTGAAGTGCAAAGCACCAAAGGCTGACAAGCCTTTGATGGAGTGAACCCGCATGGCGGGATGGGTGGCGAAGTGGCACGCAAACCCCCGGCTGACAAGCCTTTGATGGAGCGAACCCGCATGGCGGGATGGGTGGCGAAGTGAAGTGCAGAGCACCAAAGGCTGACAAGCCTTTGATGGAGTGAACCCGCATGGCGGGATGGGCTGGCAAGTGAAGTGCAAAGCACCAAAGGCTGACAAGCCTTTGGTGCAGTGAACCCGCTTGGCGGGATGGGTAGGAAAGTGCGTCTATCGCTGGAAAAGCACAAATATGTCAGCGGGCCCTACTTAACGACGATAAAACAAACATAAAATCATATTGATTTTGTATACATATTGGTTCCGGTGATAAGTTCGTTAGTCCATTTTTGATTGACAGTAAAAGGTGTCTTTCTATATTCACAGATCATGTTACAGTGGGTGCACATGACATATTCACATGGTTCGCTTTGGATCGAGATATCGACATCTTCTTCCGGAAGGTGTTCGGTGATGATTTTTTTTAACATTTGAATTTCTTTCTTAGCTTCTTTCATATCGTAATACCAAGGGAGTGTAAGGTGCAGATCAACGTGAGATACGTGTCCAAACTTCAGATAAGTTAATTTATGTATGTATATCCAGGCATTTGTTTTGTGTTCTTCAATATGGATAATCAGATTTTTTAGCGCGCCCATATCTGCTTCGTCCATCAGTCCGTTTAGCGTCGATTTAAGCACATTGTATCCTGTGAATAAAATAAAAATGCCGAATATGATGGCCAGTAAACTATCGATCCATTCAAGGCCTGTAACCGCATAAATGACCAGGCCTCCAATCAGTGCAATGGAAGAATATGTATCGGAAATGAGGTGTTTGCCTCCGGATACAAGGGCGATGGAATTTTGTTGAATGCCCTGATTTATACTATACCTGCCCATCAGGTAATTGATAAGTGCCGCGAAGATTAAAAGAATGATGCCACTATCAAGTTTTACCACCTCAACAGGATTTCCAAATCTGGAAAAGGCTTCTGTAATAATCATAATACCTGCCACACCAATGAGAATTCCTTCGACTGATGCTGTAATCAGTTCTACCTTGCCGTGACCATAAGGATGGTCTTCGTCTCTTGGTTTAACAGCAAACTGCAGACTTTTTAGGGTCATAAAACCGGTAATGATATTTACGGTGCTCTCAAGTGCATCGGAGAGAATAGCCACCGAATTTGTCATAATAAATGCAATAAGCTTTAGAACAAATAATAAGATGCCTATGAAAAAAATATATTTTTGAATGGAAATTTTGTTTTGTGTTAGCATATATGATAACTTTTTATAGCAGAATATGTATTATTGTACAAAATTAGCTTAATAAATGATTTGGAAGACAAAACCATCTATGACATATATCAATACACTGAATAAAGATTCGATGGCTGGATTTTTGGGTATTGAAATAACGGAATTCGGTGATGATTATGTCAAGGCAAAGATGCCGGTAAACGAAAGAACAAAGCAACCTATGGGCTTGCTCCATGGAGGCGCATCAGTAGTCTTATCTGAAACAATAGGTAGTATTGCAAGTTTTCTAATGATTGATGCTGATAAACAATCGGTGGTAGGCATTGAGGTTAATGCAAATCACATCCGGGGGGCCAAAAGCGGATATGTGTACAGCATTACCAAACCAATAAAAACAGGTAGAACCATTCACATCTGGCAAACAGATATATATGATGAGCTCGAAAGAATGATTTGTACGTCAAGGTTGACGGTTATGGTGGTTGACAATGATATTAAATAGGAATGACAATAAGAAATCCATTCCCGAACTTAATTCCCTAAAGTTAGTTCAGGCATAATGAACAAAATCCTTCGACTGATGATTGCTATGACGATTTGCTCAAGGGTTGCTTCGCACTCCTCGGTCAAAACGTCTGATGACTGGTGAGCACTTCCTTCAGATAAATCCATTTTCGACCCTAAATCCCTAAAGGGACTTTCCGCACTCAGAAAATCAATATGGAGAGCCCTCCCTTTAGGGGTCGGGGTGCGGCAGAGCAAAAACGATCAGTTTGTTGAGCCCTCTTAGGGGTTGGGGTAGCGCTGGCAAATAGATAAAATCCTTCGACTGAAGATTGCTTGACGATTTGCTCAGGGTTGCACGCACTCCTCAAACGTCTGATGTGGTGACCACTTCCTTCAGATAATCCATTTTCGACCCTAAATCCCTAAAGGGACTTTCCACCCGCTCAAAGAACAATATTGAAGAGCCCCCTTTAGTTATACCGTTAATTTCCAAATTTATTTTGCTTTTTCTTTATCCTTTTTACAAACATTTTTATATGTTTGTTTTGGGCATAGAGATGATCTCGTATTTAATGCCTTCAAAGCATTTTGAGACTCTTTCTATTGCCTTTTTTATTCTTGCTTTTTTAAGTGATGATGTTGGTGCTTTTTTACTATTTTCAAACTCATTTTTTAAGCTGATAATATCTTTTTCCAATTTTTCTTTTTCTTTTATTAATTTTATGTCTTCAGTAATCCCTTGATTATCAATATTTTTATACTCACTTTTAGATTTTGCCTTTTTTTCATCAAAAGGAATCCCGGATTTCAAAATACCATACATGATTCTAACTAATTTGTTCATTACCACTCCTAATGCAAAATTGTGTGCTTTCCCTTCAGCTCTTTTGGCGGCATATATTTCTTTAAAATAATCGCTATACTAACTGAATTTTTTGCAACCATATATAACGCTCCTCTAAATTTTGAACTTCCTTTTTTGCTCATTCTGGCTTTGGTTTGACCATCGCCGCTTTGTTTTTTTTCAGGATGTGTTCCAAAGTAGGCACACATTTGTGCTGCTGAATCAAATCTATCAATATCTCCTATTTCGATATTTAATATAGCTGCTGAATTTGCACCACACCCTGGAATAGAACTAAGTAATGCATTTTTGGCTTTATAGCCCTCACATGATTGATATTTTTTCTATTTGTGAAATAACTTCATTCAACTGTTTTATAGTCTGAACTAATGTTTTTATTTGGAATGATTTAATTTTCGTCTTCATGTTTCAAAGCTGAGTCTTTTGTACTTGATCAATTATCTGAGTTGCTTTTTCAAAACTTATACCTTTTATTTTTGATAATGATGAAGGTTGTGTTTTTAACAACTTTATTTTTGAAGAAAATTTCAGTAAAAGGTCTAGTAAATAATTTGACATTTATCTCCCAGAACATCATAAGACCAGGCATTGTATCATAAACAGTCTTTTCAAGTGCTGCATATGCTTGAGTTCTTTGTTTTAAATACATCTGGTGAGTTGTTAGAAGTCTGGTTAAATTCGATTGTTCCTTCGTTTTGGAAGACATTGCGATAAACTTATCCTTGTTATCCATAAGATGATTAGCTATGTTGCTACTAATTTTATCGGTAATATTGCGTTGCATATCCTTCTTCGTTTCGTGGTGAATCCTAATCGGATTTATCCTGAAAATATGGATATTCTTATCTACTCCAAAAAAATTATTGTACCAATTATTTTCACCTAACCGTACTTTCCAATCCCATATATACGTATTTTCCTGAATTAAGGTCGTCTGTGACCAATGTCATTAATTCTTTAATACCGTCCTTGGTATCGTTTAATTTCCAATGGCTGCCAGATTGCGCAATACCATTACCCATTCTAATAATGTCAGCGTACCCTACTAATATCAATACGTAAAAATACTTCACTCATTTTTTCTTTTTTTGTTATTAAAAAATAATTACTAAGCCTAACATTTCCTTATTTTATTCGATATCTTTGTATCTAGTTATACCAAGATGATTTAGCTTAGTGAAGAGAGTGACTAAAGGACGATATCTAAGTATCTCGGGTCGGGATCTCTTCTTTCACTAAGTTAAGTCTTTTTTTGAAAAATCAAACATATTAGGGGTCGGGGGTGTGGAGAGCAAAAACGATCAGTTTGTTGAGCCCTCCCCTTTAGGGGTTGGGGGTAGCGCTGGCAAAATAGATAAAATCCTTCGACTGAAGATTGCCATGACGATTTGCTCAAGGGTTGCTACGCACTCCTCGGTCAAAACGTCTGATGACTGGTGAGCACTTCCCTTCAGATAAATCCATTTTCGACCCTAAATCCCTAAAGGGACTTTCCGCGCACTCAGAAAAATCAATATAGGAGAGCCCTCCCCTTTAGGGGTCGGGGGTGCGCAGAGCAAAAACGATCAGTTTGTTGAGCCCTCCCCTCTTAGGGGTTGGGGGTAGCGCTGGCAAAACAGATCAAAATACTTCGACTGAAGATTGCTATGACGATTTGCTCAAGAGTTGCTACGCACTCCTCGGTCAAAACGTCTGATGACTGGTGAGCACTTCCCTTCAGATAAATCCATTCTCGACCCTAAATCCCTAAAGGGACTTTCCATCCCGCTTAAAGAACAATATTAAGAGGGGCTATTCAGGGGGGTAGAGGTCAAAAGAAAGTTCTCTCACTCTCCTAAAGGGACTTTTCATCCCGCTTGGAGAACAATATTGAAGAGCACTATTCAGGGTATGGGGGTACGCAGAGAAAAACGATCAGTTTTAAAGAACGGGCAAGGAGAAACATAACCTAAAAAAAAAAGCCGGTCCATGATGAACCGGCTTTTTTATTAACTTTTTCCGTTTAGAAACAAGCCTACTTTGTAAATAATAATTCTCTGTATTTAGTCAGCGGCCACAATTCGTCATCTACCATCAATTCCAGCTTATCACAAGCATATCTGATATCTTCAAACAAAGGTTTTACATTATTACAATATGCCACTGCTCTTTTGTCCGCATGATCAATTTTATTGGCATGTTTTCTTTCTTCAGTCATTTTATCCACATTTGACTTGATGGACCCAATGAGACCGGAAATGTCTTTGATTAGATTAAGCTGTTCTTCTGAATAACTTGCATAGGAAGCACCGAAAATATCTTTTAGGCCCCTTACATTTTCAATAAGCGTGTTCTGATATGTTATGGCTGTCGGAATGACATGATTGGTGGCAATGTCGCCAAGAATTCTGCCTTCAATCTGAAGCTTTTTGATATATTCTTCAAGTTCGATTTCGTATCTGGCTTCTACTTCAATTTTATTCATGATGCCACTTTCAAACAGATCAAACGCACTTTTGGAGACCTGAGACTTAAGGGCTTCAGGCGTTGTTTTGAAATTGGATAGACCTCTGTTTTTTTGCTTCAACAACCCAATCCTCACTATAACCGTCACCTTCAAAAACGAATCCTTTTGGATGCCTTGATCAATTCACGCAATACGTTAAAGATGGCATCATCTTTTTTCATATTTTTATTTTCGACAAGATTGTCTACTTCTGTTTTAAATTTGCGCAGTTGTTCTGAAACGATCATATTTAATATGGTCATAGCTTTTGAACAGTTGGCGGATGAACCTACAGCACGGAATTCAAATTTATTGCCTGTGAAGGCAAATGGTGACGTTCTGTTTCTATCTGTATTATCCAATAGGATTTCAGGTATTTTGCCCACTACATTGAGCTTCAGTTCCGTTTTTTCTTCCGGTGATAAACTGCCATCGGTCACTCTTTCCAATTCATCCAGGACTTCTGTCAATTGCTTGCCGATAAACACGGAAATAATGGCTGGTGGTGCTTCATTTGCGCCCAGACGATGGTCATTATTGGCTGATGCAATCGATGCCCTTAAGAGATCATCATAATCATGTACTGCTTTAATTGTATTGATGAAAAAAGTTAAAAACTGCAGATTGCTTTTTGGTGTTCTGCCGGGACTCAATAAATTTACACCTGTATCCGTAGCAAGTGACCAGTTATTGTGTTTTCCTGATCCATTAATACCTGCAAAAGGTTTTTCATGAAGCAATACTTTAAAATTATGTCTCGCAGCAACTTTCGCCATGACATCCATCAATAAACAGTTGTGGTCTACAGCGAGATTCGCTTCTTCATAAAGCGGGGCCAATTCAAACTGATTCGGAGCCACTTCATTGTGTCTTGTTTTGACTGGTATAGCCAATTTGATACACTCTATTTCGAGTTCTCTCATATAAGCAAGAGCCCTTTCCGGTATAGAGCCAAAATAATGATCTTCAAGTTGCTGACCTTTAGCTGCTTCATGACCCAAAAGTAATCTTCCAGCCATCATAAGATCTGGCCTTGAAGAAGCTAATGCACTATCGACAAGGAAATATTCCTGCTCCCAGCCAAGCGTAGCAATGACTTTATTGACATTTTTATCAAAATATCTGGCTACTTCAGTGGCAGAATTGTCGATGCTTTGTAATGCCCGGAGCAATGGCACTTTATTGTCAAGGGCCTCACCGGTATATGATACAAAAATGGTCGGGATACATAATGTGGTTCCCATAATGAATGCAGGGGAAGTCGGATCCCAGGCAGTATATCCACGTGCTTCAAAGGTATTGCGGATGCCTCCGTTAGGGAAACTGGAGGCGTCGGGCTCTTGCTGTACAAGTTGTGCCCCATCAAACTTATCAACTGCAGATCCATCGCCACTAGGTTCAAAGAATGCATCATGTTTTTCTGCTGTTCCGCCAGTCAATGGCTGAAACCAGTGGGTATAATGTGTGGCACCTTTGGAAATAGCCCAGGACTTCATTCCGGAAGCTACCTGATCTGCCACTTTTCTGTCAATTTTTTTACCTTGATTGATGGCGTCCATAAGGGCATTACAAGCTTCTTTTGACATGTAATGACTAAAAGAACTTTTGTTAAATACATTGAGGCCATACAATTCCGACCTTCTTTCGGCTGGTTCAACGATGTGAATTGGTTTTCTATCCAGTGAAGCCTGAATAGCCTGAAATCTGATAATTGCCATATGTTACTGAAATTGGTTAATTAAAGTTGCAAAGGTATAATTTTATAGGGATAATATAAAAAAATATTACAAAAAATTGTATTTTATATAATAAATAAGGGGGGTATGTCATTTATTTTATAAAATATGTAATGTGATGGTCAATATCTCCCTGAAAGAAAATGTACCTTAAAGCGTATTTAGTAGTAGATTATGCTATCATTATATTTGATATTAACAATGCTATTCTGTTTAACGTAAAACCTGCCGGATCGGAGTGATTTTTTAAAATATAACAATTTTTCGTAATAAATATTAAAAATTCATAGTTTTGTGCCTTCATTGCATTTTTAATAAACCTTGAAAGCGCTGCAATGGTGTATCATAAAAAATAAATTTTTGTTTGTATGGCTAAAAACTTACTCATCGTAGAGTCACCGGCAAAAGCCAAAACAATAGAAAAAATTCTTGGGGCTGATTTTACAGTTAAGTCCAGTTACGGCCATATCCGTGACCTGGAAAAAGGGAATAAGGGCATTGATATCCAGAACAATTTTGAACCTTCCTACATTGTGTCTCCCGAAAAGACCAAAGTAGTGAAGGAATTGAAGGAACTTGTCAAAAAATCTACCGAAGTCTGGCTCGCTACGGATGAGGACCGGGAAGGAGAAGCCATATCATGGCATTTGTGTAAGGAACTTGGCCTGAATGAAAAGACCACAAAACGTATTGTTTTTTCTGAAATAACCAAACCGGCCATTTTAAAAGCTGTTGAGAATCCCAGGACTGTAGACATTGACCTGGTCAATGCGCAGCAGGCACGAAGAATTTTAGATAGATTGGTTGGCTTTGAGCTATCGGAAGTGTTGTGGAGGAAAGTTAAAAACAAACTGTCTGCAGGTAGGGTACAATCGGTAGCTGTAAAACTTGTTGTCGAGCGTGAAAGAGACATTTCGCAGTTTTCTACCAATCCGTTTTTTAAAGTGACGGCCATTTTTGATGTAGACAATGGCAGAGGCGAAAAAGTTGCATTGAAGGCTGAGTATACTACAAGGATTGATAATGTGCAGGAAGCAAGACAATTTCTTGAAAAATCAAATGGGGCAACATTTACCATTCACAGCATCGAAAAGAAACCTTTAAAAAGATTTCCTGCAGCACCATTTACCACATCCACTTTACAACAGGAAGCCAGCAGAAAACTCGGGTTTTCAGTTAACAGAACGATGTCTACAGCGCAGCGACTATATGAAGAAGGATATATCACCTATATGCGAACGGATTCGTCCAATCTTAGTGAAACAGCCATCACGCAGCCATAGCAGCTGAGATAGAATCCAGTTTTGGTAAACAATATCTGCATACACGAAGATATAAATCAAAGTCAGCAAATGCTCAGGAGGCGCACGAAGCGATCAGGCCTACTTATATAGAGCGTAAAAACATAGGTAATGACAAAGATCAGCAACGATTGTATGATCTGATCTGGAAAAGGTCGATTGCGTCTCAAATGTCCAGAAGCAGAAATAGAAAAAACGATTGTAAAAATTGATATTTCTACGATGAGGGACAAACAATAGGAAGCCGTCGGAGAGGTATTAAAATTTGATGGTTTTTAAAGGTCTACATGGAGTCAACTGATGATGACGAAGATGAAGAAACTAAAGGTATGTTGCCACCTTTGAAACAAGGACAAATGCTGGACCTTAATTATATGGAAGCCGTAGAAAGTTTTACCAGACCACCTTCAAAGATATACAGAAGGCTGGTAAAAAACTCGAAGAACTTGGCATCGGAAGACCATCTACTTATGCACTCGACCATATCCAAAATAATGGAAGAGGAACGGGGCTACGTCACTAAGGAAAGTCGGGAAGGTGTACAAAGAAATTTCCAGTATCTGAAATTAAAAAATGGAAGCATTCAATCTGAAATAAAATCAGAAATCACGGGTACAACAAAAAATTGTCTTTATCCTTCTGATTTAGGTATGGCGTAGTAGATTTTTTGTCTGAACATTTTGAGCAGGTTATGGATTATAGTTTTACGGCCAATGGAAGATCAATGGATAAAATTGCCACAGATGGTAAGGACTGGAAATCTATGTTGTCGAATTTTATGGACCTTTCACAGTACAGTAGAACTTACCATGGAAAATGCTGAACGTGCAGGGGAAACGGGAATTGGGTATAGATCCTGTTTCCGGACATTCTGTCATCGCTCAGATGACGAGATTCGGTCCGGTGATTCAGATAGGGGACAGAGAAGAAGTGAAAGAGGGCGAAAAACCAAGATTTGCCAATTTGAAGCCAGGTCAATCCCTGGAGACCATTTCTTTTGAAGAAGCCATGGAACTATTTAAGTTGCCAATGACCATAGGTAAATATAAAGGCGAGGAATTGACGGTAAATACCGGAAGATTTGGCCCTTATATCAAAATGGGTGATATGTACGTGAATCTTCCAAGAAATATGGATCCGATGACAATAACAATGGATGAGGCCACAACACTTGTTGATGCTAAAATGGATGAAAATGCACCTTTAGGTCACTATCAAAACCTTCCGATTACGAAGGGTAAAGGCAGGTTTGGACCATTTATTAAGTGGAATGATCTGTTTATTAATATTCCAGTCAGATTTAAGCTTGAGACTATAAATGAGGCACAATCAATTGAGTTGATTGACGCAAAAGTAGATAAAGAAGCCAATCGCTATATTCAAAATTGGCCATCAGAAAAAATTTCAATTGAAAATGGTCGTTGGGGACCATATATAAAGTTTGGAAAAAACAATCTGAAAGTGCCTAAGGTAAATGGAGAAAAAGTGGAAGGGGATTATTTACAGACAGTTAGTCTGGAGACCGTAAAGTCATGGATAGAGGCTGAAATTCCGGATGCATTTAAGAAAAAAGAAGTCAAACCTAAGGCTGCATTTAAGAAAAAATAATATGAGCTTAAAATTGGATATATATTCAAAAAATTAAATATTTCTTAACTAACAATATTATAGCTTATTTTGTCTTTATATCATAACGAAACAATAAAAGACATGACATTCAGAAATTTATTTTTAATAGTGACATATTTTGTTGCCATGGGCAGCATGAGGGCTCAAGTCCTGGATGAAGAAATAGGATTTATTTATGTGAAGGCAGAGTATCTGTTTGAAACGGGTAGATATGAGGATGCGATCAAACAGTATAACATCGTCATAACCAGGGATGCACTCTATAAAGAAGCCATCATACACAGAGGTATGGCCAAATATGGACTTGCCGCATATAAAGGATCCAAATTGGATGCCATGATGTCAATCGAGTTGACAGGCATCACAGGAGCATCGGCAGCACTATTGGGCCGGTCTTTCGCTGCAATGAATGATGCAAAAGCTGCGATAACCAGCCTTAGTGCAGCCGCGTTGCACTTGATAATAGAA
The DNA here is from genome assembly GCA_016717145.1 of Saprospiraceae bacterium. GTDB lineage: Bacteria > Bacteroidota > Bacteroidia > Chitinophagales > Saprospiraceae > OLB9. Next base: position 28,507 of record JADKGD010000008.1, read on the forward strand.
ATACCGATTATCTTGAATGGCGTGCTGCAATATATGAAAGTGATAATCAATTGATTAAAGCGTGTCAGGATTATGAACAAGCTATGAATTTGGGCAGTATGGCAGCAGAGATGAAAGCAAAATCATTATGTGGTATTACTAAAACAAAAAATCATCCTTCTAAAACTTTACCTGGTAATACCACTCCTAACGATCATGTGGATTCTCTACCGTCAGACAATACAAATGTGGGAAATGATGATCAAACAAAAAAACCTACAGAAGTCTCTGAAGGTGAAGTGCTTTCATCAGGCACAAAAGCAGATGATGGAGCCAGTGGAGGACTCAACAATACTCCAAGGGATTCATCTATGGTGGATGATTCTGAACCAAAGATCATTGATGATGGTTTGCCCAAAGAAGATAATTACGTAAATAGTTTTGTTATTGATGAAGACCTTACTATTGAACTTTCCGGACAGGAATTGGGCAGACGGATAATCAAAGAAGTTCCCAGCATTCTCATTCTCGCAGATGAGAACGGAAAAGTAACTGTAAATGTATGTTAATAAAGCAGGAGGTGACCAAAGCGGAATTTAATGCTAGCATGTCGTCCATAGCCAAAAAAGCCTTGTCTCTCTTGCCATCCGAAAAGCAAAAGAATTTGAGTTTGAAAAGGCACTTATGATTTGCAATGCGGAATTATGGTATTCAAGATAAAAGGAAGTTAATCTTTTCCAAAGCTAATTTTTTTAAATTCTGTCATTCATATTTTGTTATTTCATACCTTAGCGTTTGAAACCAAATGAAATATCTTATGCTGAATGTAAACTCCGAAATAGGGGCACTCAAAAAAGTAATTATTCATAGGCCAGATGATGGAATCGCAAGGATTTCGCCTAAAAAAGCTGAAGAATTGCTTTTTGATGATATCGTACATCTGCCTCAAATGAAAGAAGAACATGATATTTTCAGAAGGGTGCTACAGCATATATAGGTAAAGAAAATGTACTGATACACAGCGACTTATTGAAGAAGGCTTTGAAGCCAGTCCGGATATCAAAGAGGAATTAATTGATAAAATTGTCGATTACGAAGAATTGCCTCCGTCTGACAAAAGTATTATGATGTCATTGAGTCACAGAGCCCTAACCCTTTTGCTGATTACCGGTTACCACATAGACGAAGATCATATTTATTTTGATCCTATTCCTAATTTTATATTTACCAGAGATATTGCTGTTGTAATCAAAGATCATATTATCATTACAAAAGCTGCAAAATCAGCCAGATACAGAGAAAACCTGTTGACCCGATTTATATTTTATGCCCACCCACTATTTAAAGACCTTAGTGCCAAAGGTAAAATCATAAATTTAAATCATTTGGACAAATTTCCGCCTTCAAAAAAAGGGGAAGTGGTGTCTATGGAAGGAGGTGATGTGATGATGTTGAATGACGATTTTGTTTTGATAGGATGTTCAGAAAGGACAACTGATTATGCCATCAAGTGTGTTAAAGATGTATTGTTTGAAAAAGGTCTGGTATCAAACGTGGCACAAATTAATATTCCTTCTGATCGTACCTGTATGCACATTGATACACTTTTTACCATGATAGACCAGAATGATATTGTATGTTTTAAGCCTATTGTGTTTGATGGCGTAAGTTCGAATGTAAAAGTCTTTAGAAAAAATGGTGCTGAAATCGTATATGATTCTGTAAAAGACTTTTTTTATCCATGAAATCAATCCTAAAATTAACTTTATTTTTAGTGGAGACGGCATCTCGCCCTATCAGGAAAGAGAACAATGGACGGACGGTTGTAATCTGGTTGCATTAAAACCAGGTGTGGCATTGACATATGACAGAAATCCAAAAACTGAAGAAGCCTTAAAAAACAAAGGGTATAGAATAATACACGCAAGAGATTTTATTGATCAGGTAAATGCAGGTACACTCGATCCAAAAACCATTACCAAAACCATAATCACTTTACCATCCAATGAACTTTCCAGAGCCCGCGGAGGATCTCATTGTATGACTTGTCCCCTGGAGCGCACATCCATGTAACCATCAATGCCGCTATTATGTATAGTTTCGATTTTAAAAAAAGAGTGAGGTATGGTGAGACAGATATGATGGGATATCTTTATTATGGAAATTATGCTCAACTATATGAGATTGGTAGGGTAGAGGCTATGCGTAATATTGGTTTATTATATAAAGATCTTGAGTTAGTGTATCGAATAATGATGCCCGTAGTTCATGTTGATGCCAGATTTTTGCTACCTGCAAAATATGATGAGGAATTGACGATCCGGACCATTCTCTCTGAGCTGCCATCCAAAATGATAAGCTTTACGAATGAAGTGTATAATGAGGAGCAACGCTTAATTCACAGTGCTATGGTAAAGTTATTTTTTATAGATATGGATACTGATAAAAGAGTATCTTGCCCTGAATATATGCTAAAAAAATTAAGGCCATTATTTTGAAAAGAAAGAAGTATTTTAATGACTATATCGCCGAACATCCTTTTGTCAAAAAGATAATTGAGAAGTCAAAAGTATATAGTTTTCCGGGCTTCCAGGGCATACCTTTATATGATGTAGTGACTTTTGTCATCAAGAAACACAGAAAGACAACCTTACTACAAGGCAAATTCCATTTCCTTTAGCCTGTTTCTTTCTATTTTTTCCTGCAATAATCTTTCTTTTTACCTTGCTGCCTTTGTTTACGTTTGTTAAGGATTATACGGCGTACTGAGCGAGCAATTGATTGATGTTATTCCAAAAATGCCCATGACTACATATTTTCCATCATAACGGACATTACATCTATAAAACGGGATGGCTTGTTGTCATTGGGTGCGATCCTGGCTTTGTTTTTTCATCTAATGGCATGTTAAACCTGATGTCAGGTTTTGACAAAGCATATAATCACGCTTTTAAACAAAGACATTGGTTAAGGACTAGATTGGTTGCTGTTATTCTGACGATCGTACTGTCTGGTTTATTGATTGTTTCTCTTTTTTTAATGGTTGTAGAAAGCAATATTATAAACTATCTAAGGGACGCGTATCACATCCCGGAATCTCTGTTAATATTTGTTAGTATTATTAATTGGTTATTTGCCATTTTTATGGTGTATACCGGTATAAGTCTGATTTACACTTTTGGTCCTTCCATGCACAGACGGATTCCGTTTATCAACATTGGTTCTATAATTGCGACAGTATTATCATTGCTGACTTCATTTGGGTTTAGCTTTTTCATCAATAACTTTGGACAATATAATGAAATATATGGTTCGATCGAGCACTGATGGTTATGATGGTTTGGATTCATATAATAGTTTTATCCTGTTGGTTGGATTTGAACTGAATGCAAGTATTGCCGTACATAAATCAATAGCTTATCATTCAGAAAAGAAGAAAGAAAATAAGCGTCAGGTATTAGAATGAAGTAAGCTATTGTTTAATAATATCAAGAAATTCCAGTTTTTTTCTTCTGGATACGTTTTTAATCATTAAAAAAATGACGGTTAAATAGGCTCTGCTGAAAAAGTCAATCTTTGTGAAACGAGGAATATTTCAATTACTCCCGTTCAAAAAACAGCGAAAGAGAACATGAACGAAGTGCAGTGCAAAGCACCAAAGGCTGACAAGCCTTTGACGTAGTGAACCGCTAAGCGGACGAGATGGAAAAACGTTTATCGCCTTTGCATTAAATTAGAAATAAACGAATGATAATCCACGTGAAAGAAAATGCAGGATTGAGCAATATTGAAAGGTGGAACATGACAATGCGAAAAGTGAAGGAACGTGCAAACGCTACGGTAATTGTTTATTAAATGCGGCATAACCTAGCTGCGAGCCATTTTTCGCAGTTCTTTCACTTCATTGCATGGCACTACTCAATCTTCAAGCCGGCAAGAGGCGCTGATTAATGAAATGTAACTGCACAAGTTTTGATTGGATTGATTAAAAACCCTTTCACTAAAAATGTCTAAATATTTTTATATAAAATTGATTACCATATATTTAGCTCATTGTCATCAGGCCCGAAATACTACTTATAATATCCCGCAGCTTTCCGCCATCGCATTTTTATGACACCTTGAATGGCTTCTGAAACAATGTTGGAGTGCATTTTAGAATTGCCTTTTTCACGGTCAACAAAGGTAATGGGTACTTCAACGAGTTTAAATCCTTTTGACCAGGCATAGTATTTCATTTCGATCTGAAAAGTGTAGCCAACAAATTTTATTTTATTGAGATCCAGGGTCTTTAAAACATTTCTGCTGTAACAGATAAATCCGGCGGTAGGATCCAGGACAGGTAGCCATGTTACAGATCGGACATACAATGATGCACCATATGACAATAAAAGTCTGTCTTTCGACCAATTTTTAATATTGCCACCTTTCACATATCGGCTACCTATTGCCACATCTGCGCCGCCGACTTTGCACGCAAGCAGCAGTCTTTTCAGATCATCAGGATTGTGACTGAAATCCGCATCCATTTCAAAAATATAATCAAAATTTTTTTCCAGACCGTATTTAAATCCTGCTATGTATGCAGTGCCCAAACCAAGTTTCCCTGACCGCTGAATGAGATGAATTCTTGATTCTTTTTCCATCATTATTCTGACCACATCGCCCGTGCCATCCGGTGAATTGTCATCTACAATAAGTACAGAATATTCAGGACCTTGCTTTAATACGGCATCTATAATTGAATGGACGTTTTCAATTTCGTTATAGGTAGGAATGATGACAAGGTAAGAATCCAAATTGTAAAATATTAGAATGAATAACCAATATAACGCTAAATAAAATTCTTTAGCACCTATGAAGCTAATTAAACGCAAATATTATAAAAAATTATAACAAGTAGTCATTTTTTAAATGGACAAATGGAATATTCTTGTGTAATTGTAAATGACGATAAATATTGCAATGGAAATTGATAGCCATCATACATCTTTCATTATGGTCATTACCGCATCAAAGACATCTTCAGGGTTAGGTTTGCTGAAGTAATCTCCATCTGATCCAAAAGGTGTCCTGTGTGCTGATGCAGATAGTGTGACCGGTTTTGAATCCAGATACTTATATCCATTCCATTTCTCAAGAACTTCCCTCATCATATAAGCGGTCGCGCCACCTGGAATGTCTTCATCCATAAATATGATACGGTTTGTTTTTTTCAGTGAGTTGACGATGACACCTTCAAGATCAAAAGGCATTAGTGTTTGTACATCAATCAATTCAACAGAAACATTAAAACCCTTGAGTAATTCAAGTCCTTTTTGAGCTTCTCTCACGCATGAGCCATAAGTTACCAAAGTAACATCATTGCCTTCCTGCAAGACTTCAGGTACACCTAGTGGCAGTGTAAAATCCAATAAGTTATCAGGTAATTTTTCTTTAAGTCTATACCCATTTAAGCATTCCACTATAATGGCCGGATCATCAGACTTTAGCATAGTATTATAAAACCCGACAGCTTGTACCATGTTGCGCGGGACACAAAGATATATTCCTTGCATTGATGTCAGGATCATACCCATTGGTGAACCCGCATGCCAAATGCCCTCGAGTCTGTGACCGCGTGTACGAACTATGGCGGGCGCTCTTTGAATTCCGTTTGATCTGTAACGAAGTGTTGCCAGATCATCGGTCAATAATGAGAAGGCGTACGCCATATAATCAAGATACTGTATTTCAGCTATCGTGCGCAAACCCCTCATTGCGCCTCCAAGAGCTTGTCCCATTATGGTCCATTCCCTAATGCCTGTATCAAATACCCTTTCCACGCCGTGTTTTAATTGGAGTCCTGAAAAACCCTGATTGACGTCGCCAATTTGTCCTACATCTTCACCAAACGCCAAAATTTCAGGCCTTTCCTCCAGAATCTGGTCAAAATAGTGATTTAGAATCTGGTAACCACTTAGGGTTTCAGGATTCAGTCCATACTTAGGTTTTATAACCGGTATGTTTAGTGCTGAATATTTATTATCACTATGAAGTTCTGTATGATACCTTTTATCAGCAACCATCTTAGTTTCCAGCAAAAAGTTTTCCAAATCAACGTTTTGGACATTTCCAAATCTAAGTAATTGAATATGCAACCTTCTAGCATTGGCAACTACTTCCGAAAAAGATATATTGATGGCTGAAGTGAAATCTTTTTCTAATAATTTAATGGCCTCTGTTTTGGACGATTCGGGAATTCCATTGTAGATATCTTTTAATGGATTGGAATAAACTTTTACACCTTCAGAATATTTTTTCCATGCATTGTCTTTTGCCAGTTTAGTATATTCCAAAGCTTTTGACCTTAATTCGGTAACTTCATCTTCTGTTGCAATGCCATTTTCGACGATCCATTCAGCCATGCGTTTGATGCAATCATTCTCCTTTTCCCACTTAAGCCTTTCCGGCGACTTGTATCTTTCATGAGAACCGCTTGTAGAATGACCTTGAGGTTGTGTCAATTCCTGAACATGGATTACAGCAGGTATATGCTGGTCTCTGACTTTTGAAGAGACTTTATCAAAAGTGGCACAAAGTTCCGGATAATCCTATCAAAAAGCCTTCAAGTGCTTTTGAAATAGAACCTTTTACAGTCTGCATTTCGACAGGCACACTTATACCATAGCCATCGTCCCAAACAGCAACAAGCAAAGGTACTTTCATGATAGAGGAAGCATTCATTGTTTCCCAAAATACACCTTCTGAAGTTGAACTGTCTCCAATGGTCACAAAACTCACTTCATTGCCGTTATCAGAAAATTTTACGCCTGATGGTATGTTTAATTTTCGATATTTTTTTGATGCCATTGCGATACCAAGCGCCCGGGCCATCTGACCAGCCGTACATGATATGTCAGAAGAAACGTTGTACATTTTTGTTTGATCGAGCCAATCACCTTCATCGTCCATCATTGGCGTAGCGTAATGGCTATTCATTTGTCTTCCCCCCGAGAATGGATCGTTTTCAGTATCCGCGTAAAGTTGAGAAAAAAACTCTTCAACTGTTGACAGGCCTCTAGCAAACATGAATGTCATATCTCTGTAATATCCTGATCTCCAGTCACCTTTTTTAAATGCCCTGGCCATAGCCACCTGAGGCACTTCCTTGCCATCCCCTAAAATACCGAATTTTGCCCGACCATTTAATACTTCTTTCCTACCAAGAATACTCGCTTCTCTGCTGATCAAACAAATCCATAAATCATGCAACACATCTTTTTTGTATCCTTCAGAAGAATTATCAGGAGACAAGGTGACTTCAAGTGGTATGGTATCAAAATCAGTCATGTAATATGATTTGGCTGGTTAGGAAAAAATTATCAAAGACATTGCAAATATAATTACTTATTTTATATTCAGCAATAAAATATAATTCTGAACAACTATATCATAAGTTAATTATTTTACATAATGTTTTTATATTTGACAAAATACAAAATATACTATGGTTATTGTAAAATATTTTGAAATCAAGTAATCACTCGATCTTTACATTAACAATTCTTTGGCATTTCTCTTTACCCGCTTTCCAATATTGTACTCTGACCGGAAGGAAAGTCCCTTTAGGGATTTAGGGTCGGGAATGGCTTTCTCTTTGTCCTCTGTTTTTTGCTCTTCTTACCCCCATCCCCTAAAGGGGAGCGCTCTTCTATATTATTCTTTGAGCGGGTGGAAAGTCCCTTTAGGGATTTAGGGTCGGGACTGGATTTCTCTTTACCCGCTTTTCAATATTGTACTCTGAGCGGAAGGAAAGTCCCTTTAGGGATTTAGGGTCGGGACTGGCTTTCTCTTTACCCGCTTTCCAATATTGTACTCTGAGCGGAAGGAAAGTCCCTTTAGGGATTTAGGGTCGGGAATGGCTTTCTCTTTACCCGCTTTTCAATATTGTACTCTGAGCGGAAGGAAAGTCCCTTTAGGGATTTAGGGTCGGCTGGATTTCTCTTTGTCCTCTGTTTTTTGCTCTTCTTACCCATCCCCTAAAGGGGAGCGCTCTTCTATATTATTCTTTGAGCAGTTGGAAAGTCCCTTTAGGGATTTAGAGCTTTCTCTTTACCCTTTTCAATATTGTACTCTGAGCAGAAGGAAAGTCCCTTTAGGGATTTAGGGTCGGCTGGTTTCTCTTTACCCGCTTTCCAATATTGTACTCTGAGCGGAAGGAAAGTCCCTTTTAGGGTTTAGGGTCGGGAATGGCTTTCTCTTTGCTATGCTTACCCTCGGCCCTGAAGGGGAGATCAGCTCTCTTATGGGAGGTTTTCCTGAGGCGTCCTTTATAAGGAATAGGCCCGCCTACCCATTGTGTCAGGCAGGGGTAGCGAGTTATTTAAATACTTGTGCAATATTTTATAACACTCATAATAATCATATACGTCCGTTTAGTGCCTAATGCTTATCTTTGTATGCTGTTGCATAAATAGACATTCTTATGAATTTTAAAACGAGGCATACCTTAATTTTATACTATATCTGTTGTTGTTTGCTCATGTTAACTTTCAGTTGCAATGAAAAGCCTAATATCAGTCCAGCACCAATTCCAGACTCAAAAGATACTGCTAAAGCAACATCTGCTTCTGAGCCTATAGATATGAATTTTTTAAAAAAGATGGTAACCACATCATTATTCCATGGAAATACCTGATGCGTGTTACATTTGAACAATCCTACAATCAGAAGATGGCCATGGAAGTGTCATTACCTGTGTTTAATGATACCCTAAAAATGCTGGACGGCAAAGATGTGATGATTGAAGGGTTTTATATTCCGGTGGATGAGACAGGGGATGATAAAATTGTTATAGTCTCAGCTTTCCCTTTTTCACAGTGTTTTTTTTGTGGTAAGGCTGGTGTCGAATCCATTGTAGATGTACTTTCTCCAAAAAAACTTCCTACCTTAAAAGTAGATACAAAAATTAAATTTAAAGGCAGACTTAAGCTCAATAGAGATAATTTTGATTATCTGATTTATGTTTTGGAAGAAGCGTTTATGGTTGAATAGGTGAAGTAATTTTTTTTGAATCAATACAGTAAAAAACTACTTTTTTAAGTGTTACGGTTTTATTTAACACTCCGGGTAAAAATATTTGTAAAATAATGCTATATTTGGGGTAACATATTAAGGGTAAACACTGACTCATAATATGAGTATTAATATTAACTTAAAAACAAAAAACAAAATGAAAAACCTGAATTATTTTTATTTGGAATGAAATCATTCGCAATCCTGGCAGTCATCTTTTTTTTGTATGCATGTCATCAACACAAGAGTCATGATTTTATAGTAGAAAAAGGGATAGTTACGATTGATACTACTAAAGAGACATTATTGGATAGTAGTATCGTATCACGCGGCATTTATAAAGGTAAAAGTGTGTATTTAGTCAAAAGCAGGCCGACTTCCAAAAGATTGAATGACTCATCAGTATATGTACTACTTTCAGAACAGGTCAAAATCAATGCAGGTAATCTTGGTAATAAAGATGATGTCAGTGCTGATTTTGTATTTCTATATGATGAAAAGGAATTAAAACCACTAACCAATAGTCAGACAACCACTAAAACACAAACACTGACAACAACTAACACAACAACCGCTCAAAGCCGGATGTTAAATTGTAGTATTACAGGCACAAAAATTTGTTACAATACCCAAGGTGTCGCCGATCCGGATGATGTCATTACTACGTTAGGACCCGACAAATATTACCCAATGAATAACGCCATGATACATGACCATGTCACACATGCAGTTATAGGGGTGGAATTACAATATGTAAAAATGACTACAGCAGCAGAATACCAAGATTTTAAAGAGAGAATTCTTAAGTCCCAAAAGGAATGTAACAATATGAAATTTGATAAAATGCCGGATTCTGAAAAAGCCTCGGATGGCATAACAAGAAAAATTCATATATATAATAATAATAATCCGGCAATATTCGAATTACCTTAATCACCTGCTGCAAATTATAATCGGATATATTAAATGTGGATGTGCATTTATTTTACTTTTTAAATTATGTTTGATAAGAGATAAGCCATCCACATTTACTTTTTTTTCTGATCCAATGTTACTATAAAAAGCTGTAAAAAACCGGCTTCCACAATTATCGTCAATATCCCACAATGATGCCAAAACGTTGGAAGCACCATTGATGATAAAATATCTTGGCAGTGAGTATATACCTTCGCCGGATTCCACCTTGCCTTTGGCGGATTGACAAGCAGAAAGCACAATAGTACTGCAGTTACTTTTGAGTCCTATCAATTCTGCCCCAAGTAACGAATCGATACCGCCGTCTTCATTTTTAAAATACAATTTTACATTTTCCCTTTCATTATCATTTGACACACCATGAAGACCCAGGTGAATGATATCTGTGCTTGTGTCCTGATATACTTCAATAAACTTCTTTTTAGTCGCTTTTGTCCCAACATAAATTTTTGCATCCGGAAATATTTTTTTAATGTGTATTGCTTCGTTATATGATCCAGGTAATTCAGGGAGATTGAAATTATGTCCGGTAGACGTTGATGTTTCATCCGAAAAAGCAAAAACGGCAATATTAATTTTTTTATTACTTAATTTTATAGATGGCAGATCAAGTTTAAATTTATATATAATGTTGTGATTGTCGCCCAAAAAAGGTATTTCATTAAATTTTTTATAAGCACAGGTATTTTTTATAGCCAATACTTCAGGGCTTAGATAATGGAAAATGCCATCCGGAATAAAATATATATTTTTTTTCAATTCTTTGAATTCATCATGGGGGAATAAAAAATCTGTTATTTGATAACTAATGGATGCATAATTATTTGGGTCTATTTCCTTGTGATTAATTAATATATCAACAAGTTCCAACCATTTTTCTTTGATAAGCGGGTTTATGGTAACATCATAAATCAAGTGCTTTTTGTTGGTAATTATATTAATAATCAATTTATCGTCCAATTCATCTATTATCAATATACATGTCTCATTATCCAGGTGTAATTGTTTATAGTTGACATTTGATTTAATGCTCATTATGTCTTCCAATTCTTTGTTTTGTTTGATTTTATTGTTTATTTCAAACAATTTATTGGCAATTTCTGAAGCCTTTCTCCAGGATTTTGCTTCTTTGAATAAGCTAAATGATTTTTTTAATGTTTGTTCTTCCAGTATTAATGAATCTTTGTTGCTACTTATCCTGATATCACGGGCCATTACACTATTTCTGCTTCGATCTGATAAACTGAGAAGCTGATCCATATATTGTCGGTCGGAAGTAAGCTTATATAATTCATAGATTGTTTTTTTTGCAAGGTCAAAATAGCCTGCAACGACATCCTCATTATATTTTAAAATAGACTCTTCAGATATCACATCCATTTGCCTATACATGACGGTAAATCCGGCATCCAATAACATTTTACAGGTATCCAGATACACCTTTTTACCTGTGTAATAGTAGAATGTAGCATACAAATCTGCACAGGTTTGCAACATAATAAAACCATTGTCGCCAGTATTAATTTTGGAATGTTCGGCAACAAATGTTTTAAATTTAAAGGGTCCGGTGTTTTCATTTCCCAAGGCAATTGTTTGGAGTGCTTTGTCGATTTTTCCTACCCTAGCATAGACAAAAGCTGTTGTGTTTGTAACCGATGTTCGGTTTATGTAGTCAGGAATCCTTGCAGAAATTTGATGAATTATAGCTTTCTCAAAGTATGGAATGGAAGCGCTTGGGGAGTTGAATTTTTGTTGAGATATGGCCATCAAGTGGTGAAAGTCTTCGTATATAACCGGACATTGATCTATTTCAGTAAGCATGATTTCATAGAGGCTTTTTAATGTATAGATACTTTTTTTCTTTAAAAAATAATAAAATTCATTGATCATCATACTATGGTATTCTTTTGTACAATGATGATTCCTTAATAATTTTTTTGCAGTCCAAATGTATGGTAAACTGTTCTGTATCTCATTATTCCCTAAGCTCAAAAAAGCAATTTTATTGTATTGCCTGGCTCTTGTTACATCATCTGGGGCAAAACTGTAGGCACTAAAATTAAGTAGCCTTTCAGCATAAATTTTTGCAAATATCAATTCTCTTTTTGACTGGATGACGTCAATTAATTTTGTAAAACATTCCAGATGAACCAATGAATATTTTTTATATACTGAGAGGAGTTTTTCACTTTCCTGGTAATAATTTTTAGCTTTTAAATTATCATTATGAAATAAATAGTATTCACCTAATTTATTATATAAAAGAGCGCTGTAAAAGTTAGTCAAAGTGTCTTTCTGGTGTTTTAGCAGTATGCCCGGGTCGGCACATCTGTAATCAAATTTTAAATCAAAATCAAAAATGGCAAGTGACTTAAAGAAATCAAATGTTTTGAGTTCGTTTTTTGAAATTAGGATGTTATTGTAAAGTGCAACATTAAAATTGTCTTTGTCACATTGAAGACTTAGTATCCTGTAGTTTATATAATTTTTAAAATCACCGCTATACCTGTCAGCAATATTATTAAAATAGTCTATCGCTTTTTGTGTTTGATTTGACCATGCAAGGGAGTCTGCGTGATAAATGGTTTTGTCTTTATGAATCAAAGGAAAATAAAAGTAATCGATATTTTCAATAGCAACGGGCTTTTTTTGGCAGCTATTATGCCAAAAGAGAAGACTTATAAAAGTAATAAACAAACCCTTTGGCATAGATTTGATTTACGTGTTTTGTTTTTTTAATTAATAGGACAATAATAGCTTAATTAATTTATTGTAAATAATAAAAATCATATTAATTCAGATAATTAAAAAAATCAAATTGTTTTTAGTTTGGGGAGCCAATATTTACCAGATGTTGACTTCAGTTTGAATGTCAATGCCAAAAGTTTTTGCGACATTATTTTTTATTTCCAAAGCCAGGTTATAAATATCTGAGCCCTTTCCGCCTCCATAATTTACCAATACGAGTGCCTGGTTTTTATGTACTCCAATATTACCCATCGTTTTACCTTTATAACCGATTTTCTCAATCAACCAGCCGGCTGGTATTTTTACATTGCCATCTTCCTGAGGATAGCATGGCAAATCAGTATAGCTTAGTTTTAAGTGATCATAGCCAGCCCTGGAGACGACGGGGTTTTTAAAAAAACTACCGGAATTTCCTATTTCTTTTGGATCCGGAAGTTTTGACTTGCGGATCTCAATTACTGCTGCTGACACATCATGAATGGTAGGGTTTATAATATTTTTATGATGAAGTACGTCCTTAATGGCACCATATTCAAGGTGTAATACATGATTCTGTTTCTGTAGTAAATAAGAAACATGTGTTATGAAATATTGGTCCTTTAAATCATTCTTAAAGATACTTTCCCTATACCCAAAGTTACATTCATGTTTAAAAAATACCTTACTGATTCCGCTTGTCATATGTATAGCTTTGAGGCTAAAAAAAGTAGCATCTTGCTCTATGCCATATGCGCCTATATTTTGCATAGGTGCAGCGCCTACACTTCCGGGGATAAGTGATAGATTTTCAAATCCTCCAAGATTTTGAGACAATGACCAAAGTACAAGATTATGCCATAACTCACCTGAACCGACTTCTACAAGTACTTGATTTTGATTTTCAGAGATAATTTCTATTCCTTGGATTTCATTATGAAGTACATAAGCATCCACGTCAGCTTTCAATAAAATATTAGACCCTCCGCCCAGGATTTTTATTGGCTTTATATTTTCAGCAAGCACCTCATAAAGATCATTCACGGATATAATGTGTATAAATCCCTTTGCTATGGCATCTAGTCCAAATGTATTATAAGTCTTTAAGCTTTGGTTGTGTTGAATCTGCATAGATTGGAAAAAGTCTAAAGTTCGCTGTCAGGGTTTGTAATCTTTTTTAGCATTGGTGCATTAAAATCATACTGAAGCCCAATATTTAAGCTGCTTGCATTTGTCTCTGAATTAAAGCCATATCTGACTATACCCTGCGCTGTAAAGCCACTTAACCCAAATCCATATCCGGCTTGAACAACATATGTTTTGAAATAAGTTCTTATTGTGCCTTTTTGTACAAATTCTGAGGATAGGCCATACAACTCGGTTCTGTTGTATTGGATACCGCCACCGATACTGAAGCCTAACTTTCCTTCCCTGTCAAATGTGCTTAACCCTTTAAAATTTAATTTTGCCATCAAAGGAAAAGCAACCGTTCCAAGACCTTTATAGTCTTTGGTGGCAAAACCTAAAAATCCAATGACTGCCTGAGCTTCAAGAGAAACAGAGAATTTTGGGTTTCCGATCCATATTTTTGGTCCCAGACCGAGATTTAATAAAGCGCTCCCGGAAGATCTTGACGTGTTGCTGCTATCTTTTGGATTGACATATCTGTGATATAAATCATTGCTTGCGGTAAATCCATAACCAAATTGTCCCGAAGCGGATATTTGAAACAATATAATAATTGAAACAATTAATAATTTCCCTTGCATATATTTTTTTTTTAAATGTTTAAAACTGTTTTTATCATGATTCTTAAACTCAAAAAGTAAAGGATTTGTTATATGATTCTTTATTTGGGTTAATGTGATCAGTTTTGAAATTCAAATTGAAGTCGGGCCAGATTTGTGTATGACCCATTTTCATTTTCTGTTAATTCAGAGTGACTACCTTTTTCAATGATTTTACCCTTTTCTATGACATATATACAATCTACATCACGGATAGTAGCCAATCTGTGAGCAATGATAATAGATGTTCGGTTTTGCATCAACAAATCCAAAGCTTCCTGCACCAGTTTTTCGGACTCAGCATCAAGAGATGAGGTAGCTTCATCCAGGATTAGTATTTTCGGATCTTTGAGTATGGCCCTGGCAATAGCTATGCGTTGTCTTTGACCACCTGAAAGTTTTATCCCTCTTTCGCCGACAATCGTTTCAAGTTTTTCAGGAAATGAATCAATAAACTCCCAACTATTTGATTGTTTGGCAGCAAGTGTTATTTCTTCATCACTTGCGCCTGGTTTACCATAAGAGATATTTTCTCTGATTGTCCCGCCAAATAAAATGACTTCCTGAGGTACAATGCCGATGTTTTGTCTGAATGCTGTCAGATCGAGTTCATTTATGTTTTTGCCATCCACTGTAATGGTTCCTGAGTCGGGCTCATAAAATTTCATCAGCAACTGAACAATGGTAGATTTGCCACTTCCGCTTTGGCCCACCAAAGCAATTTTCTGACCTGCTTTAATCTCAATATTGA
Source organism: Saprospiraceae bacterium (assembly GCA_016717145.1). Lineage (GTDB taxonomy): Bacteria > Bacteroidota > Bacteroidia > Chitinophagales > Saprospiraceae > OLB9. Next base: position 43,780 of record JADKGD010000008.1, read on the forward strand.
TGCCTTTGAGTACTTGCATGTCTTTACGCGTAGGGTAAGAAAACATAATGTCATTGTACGATAAATCGCCTTTGATGTGTAAATCTGTCCTTACGTTTGATTTTTGGATAGATATTTCTGACTCAGAATTCAGAATTTCCTGAATGCGTTCTGTCGCACCAATGGCCCCAACGATTTGTGTGTATAAGTTACCAAACCCTGCGATTGCGCCACCCAAAATGCCCGTATAAATGATAAATGAGAATAAATCACCTGCTTCCATCGAACCTTGCTGAACCATCAGTGCTCCTCTCCACAATATAAAAAAAATGCCTCCAAATAAAATGGTAATAATAAAAATAAAGAAGATACCACGAATTTTTGCATACCTTAGAGAAACTTTGACTATTTCATCCACTGAACCTCCGTATCTCATAGCTTCGTACCATTCATTGGCAAACGATTTCACAATGGTGAAAGACTGAAAAGTTTCCTCTACTATGGTATTTGTTTTTGCCAATTCATCCTGTCGTTCTTTAGATAATTTCCTGATATATTTTCCAAAGATCATAGCTATAATTACAATAGCCGGGAATGTCATCAGCATAATTAATGACAATTTTGGCGTCCAAAAGATAATAATGATAATACCTGAAATTAAAATAACTATCTGGCGTATAAATTCGGCTAATGTCACTGAAAAGACAGATTGTAATTGTTCGACATCAGCTGTAATCCTACTGGTTAATTCGCCGACTCTACGCTCTTCAAAAAAAACAACCGGCTGGGTGATTATTTTATTATACAGGTCCTTGCGTAAGTCAGCCATACCTTTTTCTGACACAATAGCAAAAAAAATGGTCCTGAAATAACTCAAAATGCCCTGAATCACCAGAATGATCAGGAATACCCATCCATAATCTTTTACATCAATATTGAACTTAAATTTTGGTTTACCAATAGCCGTGTTTGCCATCTCTCCGGGAAGTCCCATCAAAGCCATAAATATCAAACTACCCGCAACCAAAAAGAACATGGCGGCAATAAAATAGCCCATGTACGGTTTTATATATTTAAAAATTTGGATGGATTTTCTAAATGACTCTTTACTGATCTTAAAGGATTCTTTTTCCACTCGCTGCTGAACTGACATCTTATATTTAGTATATTATTCGACAAAAATATAATAATTTAAACTATATGTAGCTACTGGTCGGGTAAAATTGGATTATAAGTCTTAATATATCGACAAGATTTTTGGAAGCAAGTCTGATAAAAGTGTTATTTTTGTGATAGTGTTATATGCATACAAAATTTATATTTATATTATTATCTGATATTTAATGGTTTACAAATTATTTTCTCTGTTATTTATTACTTTGATGTTTCATTCCTGTAAAGAGAGTAAAAGCGAAATGCTTAAGAAATCTATTTTGGGTAAATGGAATGTTTATGCATCTGAAATGAATAACAGACCTAATGGGTTTATGAAAGACGCCTATTTTGAGTTCAGGGACGACAATTCAGTCTTTTCTAATCTTTTTGATGATAAAAATGTGCATATTTACAAGATTAATCGGGATAGATTGGGTATTGATACAAAAGAAAAATTTGAGATGAAAATATCTGCAATCAATCCGGATACATTGATTTTGGAAGGTAAACTGAAGGTATTTAATATGAAGTTTTTTCTGTCCAGAAACAAGTAAGCAACAGATTTTGTGCCCAAGTCCTTTTATGATTCAGATCTTATTGACTAAATAATCATTATGTTACGTGCTTCATTTATCATTTGTTTTGTTTTATTGAGTCACTTGGGCTTTTCGATTAACATTGATGTAAACGTTTATACATTTTATGGTGCCAAGAGTTATGTAGAAGTGTACACAAGGGTAGATTGTCAATCTATAACCTGGAATCCAAATGGAAACAAACAGATAGCAGGTGTTAATTTTATCCTCATTATTTCAAACAATATTGGTGAAATTGTTGCATATGACAAATTTGATTTGAAAAGTGAATCCAAAGACACCATTCGTGATTTTCTGACCGTAAAGAGGTTTCATTTGTTAGCCGGTAATTACACTGTAAAAGTAGAAGCTGCAGACATCAATAAGGTAGACAACAAAGTGCAACTTGAAAAAAAAGTAGATGTTGATGCTGTGTTTTCTTCAGTTGGCTTATCTGACATCCAGCTTTTGGGAACTTGTTATCCGGATTCATCCGATAATGCGTTGGCCAAAAATGGAGTATACACTGAACCATTGGCTTATCAGTATTTAAGTCCAAAAAATGAATTTTTACGCTTCTACATTGAAGTTTACCGGGCCGATTCTTCAATGTTGAAAGATTATTTTTTACAATATGCCATCCTCGAAGGATTTAAGGATAATATGAATGCTACTTCGATTCTTTCAAAATATAAAAAACTAAACTTTTCGTTGGTGGAACCTTTAATGCTCACATTGCCTGCAAAGGAAATAAAATCAGGTGATTATCATTTGGTTATTAATATTCAGGATAAATTAAAAAACATCATAGCAACCAGAAAGGTAAATTTTACAAAAAGTAACCCTGTTGCAGATATTGCATTTCTTGAAAATTACAACGATAAGCTAGGTAATTCTTTTGCTCAAAAGATAGCTGCTGAAGACATGGATTATATTTTAAAAGCCCTTCTTCCTATCACAGATCAGAATCAGGTTTCTACTTTAGGGGAATTATTAAAAAGCAATAAATTAAAAAGCCAGCAAAGTTTTATATTTCAGATGTGGAAAGTACGGAGCCCTGCCAATCCGGAGGAAAGCTATAAGGCGTATATGGACGTAGCACGAGCTGTTGATAAAAAATTTTACAGTAATGTAGGTTATGGATTTCAATCAGATCGCGGGCATATTTTTTTAAAATATGGGAAACCATCAAATGTATTGGCGGTAGATACTGAAGTTGATGCGCCACCTTATGAAATTTGGTATTATACATATTTACCCACAACACGGCAGACGAATGTCAGATTTTTATTTTATAATCCTTCATTGTCCCACAACGATTATAAACTACTCCATTCAACTTGTTTGGGTGAAAGGACAAATCCGGCTTGGGAAACAGTATTATACGGTTCTGTACCTCAGGACAGACAAGGTACTGCCACTGATGCAACAACAGTCAAAGAAAACTTTAACAGGAATGCAAGGAGATATTTTAACGAATATTGAGGTATGAATTAAATGTCGATTATTTTGCAAAAAGGAATTTCTGTGTTGGACTGAATTTCATCCATACTTTTATTAAGGACTTTTGATTTGAACCTAAGCATCATGGAATCTGCAACGGATAACCTCATTTCTATTACGACCATACAATCCACTTCAAAGTTTTTGTCCTGAATGTCAATATTTAGTTCTTTGAGGGCATTTAGAATTTGACCCATGTGGTCATATTGGAAACGAAGTGTGTAAGTTTTTGTCAGAAATTTTTCTATTTTGATCGCGGAGTCAAGTGATTGTCGGGCAGATTCTTTGTAAGCATGTATAAGACCTGAGGCGCCTAGTTTAGTTCCACCGAAATACCTGATAACAATAATGATAATGTTGGTTAATCCATGACTGAGGATTTGCCCATAAATTGGTTTTCCGGCGGTACCTGATGGTTCGCCATCATCATTGGTACGGAAACGATTATTATCCATGCCAAGCTTGTAGGCATAACAATAATGGCGGGCTTTTGGATGGATCGTTTTTAGATCAGCCATTCTTACCTCAACCTCGTTTTCATCACAAAATGGAAAAGCAAATGCTATAAATTTGCTGCCTTTCTCTTTATATTCTCCGATAGCGGGCTTCGATATGGTGATATAAGCATCTTCAACCATCATTTATCAGGCGAAGGTGATACAAATTATGGCTACAATGGCAAGCAAAAATCCAAAAACTTTTGTACGTGTAAGCCGCTCATTAAATATTACCAAGCCAAAAATAGCGGCTACTACAAGAATGCCAACATTATTTACAGGGAAAACTACTGATGCACCCCAACCTTGTTGTAATGCTAATAGTAAGAGGTAAATAGAAAAAAAATTTGGAACTCCAAGCGCAATTCCACCCATAATATTTCGCATCGCTAGTTTTGATTTTTTTCTATATAATTGAATGATAAGAATCACCAAACCATTCAAACCAGCGGACAAAAATAGTGAGGCAACAAACCCTATATCCCCATTTTGTGCGAGGTTATTATGTTCGATCAGGAAAAGTGCGCTGTCAATGACACAAGATCCCAGGAAAGTCATGATTGGAAAAAGCCAAACAATACTATTTTTATTAGTGGGCGAATCCGTTTCTACTCTTTTCTGGTAACTAAGCAATACGATAGCTGAAATGGAAGATATAATACCTACCCATTTTATCAGATTGGAAGACTCGCCGTAAATCAGAATGGCAATTAGGGTAGGGGCAATTAGTGACATTTTTTGAAAAATAGTAGAAACAACTACACCAAAATTCTGAACTGTAAGCGCCATTAAATTAAATACAATTATAAAAATACAGCCTAGAGCCAAAGCAAACCAAAACCAGGGCTGATCAATAATATCTTGTGGAATGGGGTTGCCACCATTAACAATAGCTGCGGTAATAACACAAACAAAATAATTGGTCACAATAGCTTGAAGGTTGTCTATCTTGTATGTATCAAACAATTTAAAAATCACGCCAATCAATGCATTTAACACAATACAAATAATAAGTATCCACATTAACTAATACTTTTTTCTGATAAGTAAAAGTGATTTAGGTATTAACTCAAAGATTATATTACCCGTACTTTTGAATCCTTCACCATCCACATGACAATATCCTTCGGTGAAATTTTGAATAGTGATTTTGTTTGTTTTATAGTATTCAACTAAAGGAGATTGGTGAAACGATTTATTCAACATTCTGAAAACTAGCATAACATATCTAAAAAATTTGTTTTTTTGACAAGGATGACATCAAAGAAGCCATCTTTGATTGAAGCAGCCGGAGCAATGGCAAAATCGTAGCCATAAATAGACCCGTTGGCAATGACTGCTAATGCATATTCGCTTTCCCATTCCTTATCTTCAATATGTATTTTAAGCTTCAAATATCGGAAATTGAAACTCTCCTTGAGTGTATTTATAAAATAGGGGAAAAACCTCGCCTGGTATTTAATTTTGTTTTATAAGCCACTGATGCATCAAGACCTAGTCCGGCCACATTAATAAAAAAATCTGCCATTTGCCAATCCTGTATCTATTTTTTCCAGGTAACCGGTATTAATCGTTTCTATGGCCCTTATAATACTTCGTCTGATCCCGATATGATATGAAAATCCATTGCCAGATCCAAAAGGAATGATACCAAGTGCTGTATTTGAATGGACCAGAGCAGAAGCCACTTCATTGATGGTGCCATCTCCTCCAACAGCAATTACAGCATAATAACCAGCTTCTTTTGCCTCAAGACTCAGTGTAGTTGCGTGTTTTGGAAATTCGGTATAGGTAATATCATAATCAAAGATGCTATGATCCAAAAATGTATCAATGTTTAACTTGAGGTCTGCTTTTGACTTATTGCCGGAAAACGGATTTGTAATAAATCTTATTTTCTTTTTATCCATGGTAAAGGACATGTTGTATAATTAGAAGCCTATGAAAGAAAGTGGCACAAATAACTATATTTATTGACCAGTTAATTTTCAGAAAAGTAACAAAAGTACGTATTTTGAAGGAATTATTGAAGTCGACTACAAAATCATTCTGGATTTTTCATTTGTTATACTAATAGTTGCTACAACCACTTATTTTTTTTGTACCAGATACATGTTGCAGCAATACCGCGTTTGAGGTCATATTCAGCTTTGAAACCTAAATCTGTATAGAGGTTATGAACATCACAATTCCAATTTCTTGCTTTTATTTCATGAAATTTATCAATATTTAACGGGGGATAACTGTCCCAGAGTCCTGAAATCTTTTCACTGCAATAAGCGATAGCCTTTAACATTAAAATAGGTAGTTTGATTTTAAAAGTTCGTTTATTAAGGCTTTCTCTTATAAAGCCACTTAACGCATCACCAGTATAAACATTTCCATCTGTGGCATAATATGCCTTATGCTGATGATTACTTAATAAAGCTTTTATCATCAAATCAACTAAATCTTTGACATATATAAACGTCAGTTTTTGAGGCAAAAAACCGGGGTTTATTTCGATATGTTTGTTGATCATTTGAAATACATTGAGTAAGTCCTTTTCACGAGGACCATACACAGCTGTTGGTCTTATGATTAAAAAAGGAATATCTTTTTGATCGTTGAGATACATTTCGGCAGCAAGTTTACTTCTCCCGTAATGGGTTACAGGATGTGGAATGGAAGTTTCATTCAGAATGCCATCTTTTTGAAAATCAGCAGGGCCGATGGCAGCAAGACTGCTTACATAAAGAAATTTTTTAATTGGAATACCTGACTTCCTGATGGCGTCAATCATATGCTTTACATAATCTACGTTGATGCGCATATATTCGTTTGGATCAGGAGTTTTTGTAACACCCGCGTTGTGTATGATATACTCAAACTTATGTTTAGCAAGCATTCCGGCTATGGAGGAAACATTGTTATAATCTATTTCGAGTATAACTGGATTCAGCTCATGTAAAGCGCTCACATCACTCCCTTTTCTTACGGCTGCATAAACGATTAAACCTTTTTTTTGAGCTTCTTCAACAAGGAAAGCTCCGATAAACCCATTTGCTCCAGTGACCAGTACTTTGCCAGCGTTCATTATTTTATATAGCTTTTTTGTAAAGACGATAGGTCTTATAATTTTCGCCATTAAGATTTTTTGCTGCAGCTACCATGGCTTCATTGCTTTCAAGAATCCATGAAGCTTCACCTGCTATCAGGCCACGTCTTTTTGCTTCCCTTATGTTTTTTGCGAAAAAAACAGCTTCAATTCCCATTTTTCTGTACTCTTCCCTCACGCCAAGTGCAAGAATACGTACATATTTTGTTTTATTTTTACCTAAGAGTAACCTGAATATACCAAATGGAAATAAACTACCGCGTTTGTTTTTTATTAGGATCTCATTAATGTTAGGAACTGTCAATCCAAAGCCTACCGGTTCGCCATCCTTTTCAGCCATATAAGCAAATTTATCATCCAGAATCATTTTCAGATCATTCTTCAGGTATTCAAATTCTGCATCAGTAAATGGTACAAAGCCCCAATTTTCTTCCCAGGCTTCATTATAAATTTTTTGAACTTTCTTGACTTCAGTATTTAAATCCTTAAGGTTAATATTCCTTATAATGATGCCACGTTTATTTAATCTTTCCTCAAGTGCATCTGCAATTCGTAAAGACTTTTCAGAAGCTGTTGCAGTAGGAATAAGAAATGCAAATAAGTCCATTTCCTTTTTTAAACCCCAATTTTCCATAAGTGGTCCGTAGTAAGACTTGTTATAAGTCATCATGATTTTTGGTGAATCTTCAAATCCTCTTACCAATGTCCCGGCAGTTTCATTAGTTGTGAAATTTGTTGGTCCCATAAGATATTCGTTACCGTGTTCCTTGGCATATGCTTTTGCTTTGTCCAACAAAGCATTGCATACTTCCTGATCTTCGATAAAATCAAAAAAACCAAAAAAGCCCACTTTGCATTTATGATGGCTATTATAGTTTGGATTATTAATCGCAGCAATACGACCGACAATTTTTCCATCTTTTTTGGCCAAAAAATAAGTAGCTGTACCATATTTATGAAATGGATATTTTTCCGGGTTCATCATGTCTTTTTGACCCATAAAGATTTCCGGCACATAATATTTATCGTCAGCATAAAGATCATGGGGGAAATTAATAAAATCGTTTATACCGTTTTTAAAACTTACTTCAGTTATGGTCACACTCATTTTGTGAATTTTTAAAAATTATATTGGTTGAATATTAAAGACAAAAGTATACAAAATTTGACTATATTTTAATAAAAAAAATCGGTAAATATCTTTTAAAATACTTACCGATTGATTAATTATTTTTAGTAATTGTAACTTATTATTTATGGTTTTGGAGGTTTTCGTAGTTTATAGACATTTCAGGATTTACATCAAAAACGCCAATTTGTTCTGAGATTGACTTAAGTACCCTGACTGATTCGTCTATCTGAGCTTTAGTATGCGTAGCCATTAACGAATATCTTATCAAAGATGAAGAACTTGGTACTGCCGGCGAAACTACAGGATTTACAAATACACCTTGCTCCAGGGCCATTTTTGTCAACTGAAAAGTTTTAAAATCATCACGTATTAAAATTGGAATAATAGGCGTCACTGAATGACCTGTATCAAATCCGGCTTTTTTCAGAGCTGCCATGGCATAGCGTGTATTGTCCCAAAGTTGTTCAATTCTTTCAGGTTCCTCCTGAATAAGTTCGACAGCAGCTATTACACTCGCAGCATTTGCAGGTGCAATACTCGCACTGAATATAAGTGATCTTGCATTATGCTTCAGATAGTTTATGGTATCGAGATCTGCAGCAATAAATCCGCCTATACTGGCCAATGATTTGCTGAAAGTACCCATGATCAGGTCTACCTTGTCTGTAAGTCCAAAGTGGTCAGCTGTTCCACTACCGTTTTTTCCTAAAACACCCAAACCATGAGCATCATCCACCATGATATTGGCATTATATTTTTCAGCAAGTTTTACAATTTCGGGCAAATTGGCAATATCACCCTCCATGCTGAAAACACCGTCAATACATATCAGCTTTATTTTGTCCATTTCACAACGACTCAATGCTTTTTCAAGCGATTCCATATCGTTGTGGCTGTACTTCATCACTTTTGCAAAGGAAAGTCTGGCACCATCTATAATGCAGGCATGATCCAGATCATCCATGATTATATAGTCATGTCTTCCCGGAATAGAAGAGATAACGCCTAAGTTAACCTGATAACCTGTACTAAATACGATAGCTCCAGGCTTACCTACATATCGAGCCAGTTTTTCTTCCAATTCAAGATGGATATCGAGCGTTCCATTGAGAAACCGCGATCCTGCGCACCCTGAACCATATTTTTCAATAGCTTTAATTGAGGCTTCTTTTAGTTTTGGATGAGTAGTCAATCCAAGGTAACTATTAGAACCAAACATAAGAATGTCTCTTCCTTGAATCTTAACAACAGTATCCTGTTCAGACTCAATCGTTCTGAAAAAAGGATACAAACCCATTTGCTGTATCTGTTGTGGCAGCGTGTAATTCACCATCTTTTGTTTCAAAGGAGACATCATATGATTTATTTATTGGTATGTTAGAATTAGTAATGAATAAGCACAAAGTACAAATAAAGTGCAAATATCTGAAATATCTTTGATATAAAAAGCATACAAATACATGTTTTTACTTTAATGTTATGATAATATGATTTATTTGTTAATTTTTTCAGCTTTTAATACTCCTTATTGCCTTATTCAATTTTTGGGACAACTTTTGATAACTCATTTAATCAATTATATTTGCACCATATTTTGTAAAAATAATAAATAATATTCATTGAAACGAATTCTAATTACGGGAGCGGCAGGATTTTTAGGTTCTCATTTGTGTGACAGATACATCAAAGAAGGATATCATGTCATTGGAATGGATAACCTTATTACAGGAAATATCAGTAATATCGAGCATTTATTTCCATTGAAGAATTTTGAATATTATCATCACGATGTATCAAAGTTTGTGCACGTGCCGGGTAAGCTTGATTATATTTTACATTTTGCATCTCCTGCATCACCAATAGATTATCTTAAGATGCCTATACAGACACTTAAGGTGGGTTCACTTGGCACACATAATTTACTAGGTCTCGCTAAATCTAAGGGCTCCCGTATTCTTATAGCTTCAACTTCTGAAGTATATGGCGATCCTTTAGTTCATCCCCAAAGGGAGGATTATTGGGGTAATGTCAATCCAATAGGCCCAAGGGGAGTTTACGATGAAGCAAAACGTTTTCAGGAAGCAATTACTATGGCATATCATACCTTTCATGGACTGGAGACCAGAATCGTCCGGATATTTAACACATATGGACCACGTATGCGGGTCGAAGATGGTCGAGTGTTACCGGCTTTTTTTTCACAGGCAATTAGAGGCGAAGGACTTACTGTTTTTGGCGAAGGAGATCAAACGCGTGCTTTTTGTTATGTGGATGATCTGGTTGAAGGTATTCACAGACTATTACTTAGCGATTATCACTTGCCTGTAAATATTGGGAATCCTTCTGAAATAACCATCATGCAGTTTGCTTCAGAGGTGCTTTCATTGGTAAATAATCCAAAGGCTCATATTATTTACAATCCTTTACCGGTAGATGACCCAAAACAAAGACAACCTGACATTAGCCTTGCTAAAAAACTATTGAACTGGGAACCAAAAGTATCCCGGGCCGAAGGATTAATTCGGACATATGAGTATTTCAAAAAAGTAGTCAGTGTTAATTAATGTTCTTATTGTCAGGATATTATGTAAGTATATCTAAGCCAAAATTGTAGCTTTTCATAATAATAAGTCTTACAATCCTTGCTCTTTTCGTATTTTATCAAATTCGTCCGCCATTTTGTAGGGCATCCCAATAATGGTATGATCTTCCTCAAAACTTCGACCATGATCGTATTTGTAATTATGTACATTTATACTATTTTGAGAGATGTCAAGGACCAAAATATATTTATTAGATTTACATGCCCCGGCCTTACAACCTGTGGTGTACATAATTTCGCCATCTTTCTGTAAAGGTGTTTCTTCATTCCATTCTGCCTTAAACTCAGCAAAATCCTTACCCATTATCTTTTCAATTCTTGCATACAGTCCATACTTCTGAAACAGATCAATTTCTTTAGGTAGCTTACCAACTTGCTGGCTTAGGTCTTTAAAATCGACTTTAGCCGCATTTTCTACTATTGTTGAGTCTTTTGCCGCGTCATTAGAGGAGCCATCACTAGTATGATTTGTATTTTTGCACGCAAATAAAAGAACAATTATAGGTGCAAGAAATATTAGATGCTTCATAACTTTTAGAAAATTATTGTTTTATTAAAATCTGTGCAAATTTAATTTTATTTATTTGTTTATACCTGTACATTCGCACTTATTTAATTATTTATTATTTTAATATGGTTCGTTGTTTTTTAATCTTTTGTTTGTTCTGGACAATAAATACGTATAGTCAATCTATTATTGAACCAACAGATCCCCGCCACACAGAAGACTGGAGTAGAAAACCTTTAGTCGTGGTATCTGATCCACTGAAATGGGATATTCCTGCAGATGCCTTAATGCTTCTTGATGACAATATGGAGCAATGGACAAAGCTGGATGGAAGTCCAGCACAATGGATTATGGAAAATGGTATAATGACTGTAAAGCCTGGCGAAGGAAATATTGTTTCTAAGTCAGCTTTTGGTGACTGTCATTTACATCTTGAATGGAGGAGTCCACTAATTGTTAAGGGGAATGGTCAGGGTAGGGGCAATAGTGGCATCTTTTTACAGTCAAGGTATGAAGTTCAGATTCTTGATAATTACAATAATGATACATATTATAATGGTCAGGCAAGTTCACTGTACAAACAATCACCGCCATTATTTAATGCATGTAGTAAAGTTGGTGAATGGAACACCTATGACATTATTTTTAAAGCCCCAAGATTTGATTTATTTGGTAAAAAAACATCAAGTGGCATGATTACTGTAATTCACAACGGCATAGTCACTCAAAACAATACGGAGATTATGGGAACTACTGAATATATTGGATTTCCAAAAAACTTTCCACATGGCGGTGCACCTTTAATGCTTCAGGATCATAGCGACCTGGTCAGTTTCAGAAACATTTGGATTAGAAGATTATAAGATTTAGTATGCTGCATTTCGACACAATTATATTCGATTTAGGTGCTGTTCTGATAGATTGGAATCCACGATACGTTTACCGAAAGCTGTTTGTGACAGAATATGCCATGGAACACTTTTTGGGTACTATTTGTACTTCTCAATGGAATGAACAACAGGATGGAGGTCGGTCATTTGTTGATGCAACAGCCATACTCACTTCTGCGCACCCTCAATATCAGCAAGAAATATCGGCATATTACGGACGATGGAAAGAAATGCTTGCCGGCCCAATACAAGAAACTGTAGACATTTTAAGTGAACTAAAAAATACAGGTAAATATAAATTGCTTGCACTAACTAATTGGTCAGCTGAATCATTTCCTTATGCTTTGGAAACCTATGACTTTTTGCAATGGTTTGATGGCATTCTTGTGTCTGGCGAAGAGAAGATGAAAAAGCCTGACCCAGCTATATTTGAGCTTTTGCTTTCAAGATATCAGGTTGATAGAGAAAAAGCAATATTTATTGATGACAATGTACATAATGTGGTTGCATCCCGCAATCTTGGTATTGAAACCATTCATTTCAAAGATCCTCAGGGATGTCGGGAGATTTTAAATAATTTGATTAAGTATTAGTCGATAAAGGATATTTACTGCTTTTGAACTTTTGGCCAATAAAAAAAATCAAATTACACCTAATCTTTTTCCCACTTTTGTAAAAGCAGCGACGGCCTGATCCAAGTGGTGTATTTCATGTCCGGCACTGATTTGAACTCGAATTCTTGCCTTGCCCTTGGGAACGACCGGAAAGAAAAAACCAATTACATAAATGCCTTCTTCCAGCAATTCAGTGGCGAATTTTTGGGCAAGTGGTGCATCATATAACATCACAGGCGAAATAGGGTGAGTCCCCGGCACAATGTCAAAGCCGGCTTGTACCATGGCTGATCTAAAATAATGTGTATTTTTTTCCAGTTTGTCTCTGAGTTCCGTGCTTTTGTCCAGAATGTCAAGTACCTTTATTGATGCTCCAACAATAGCAGGTGCCAACGTATTGGAGAATAAATATGGTCTTGATTTTTGTCTTAATAATTCAATGATCTCATTGTTAGCGGCTGTGAAACCACCTGAAGCACCACCAAGGGCTTTACCAAATGTTCCTGTAATAATATCCACCCGCCCAAAGGCACCCGAATGTTCGGCACTTCCTCTTCCAGTCTTACCAACGAATCCTGTAGCATGGCAATCATCAACCATAACCATAGCACCATATTTATCAGCAAGATCGCATATTTTGTCTACCTGAGCAATAATGCCATCCATTGAGAATACGCCGTCAGTAGCTACCAGAATTCGTCTGGCACCTGTTTCCTTCGCTTCTTTAAGTTTGGATTCGAGATCAGCCATATCATTATTTTCATACCGGTATCTTTTTGCCTTACACAATCTGATTCCATCTATAATAGAGGCATGATTGAGCATATCCGAAATGATGGCATCTTCTTCATTGAGAAGCGGTTCAAAAAGACCGCCATTGGCATCGAAAGCAGCTGCATATAGAATGGCATCTTCCTGACCAACAAAATTTGCAATTTTCTGTTCCAATTCTTTGTGGATGTCCTGAGTTCCACAGATAAATCTCACCGAGGACATACCGAAGCCGTGTGAATCTATGGTTTCTTTAGCCGCTGAAATAACCTGAGTATTTGACGAAAGACCAAGATAGTTATTGGCGCAAAAATTGAGTACAGATGCGCCTTTGGTGGTTTTTATGATTGCACTCTGAGGTGTAATTATGATACGTTCTGATTTGAATAGACCATTATTTTTCAGATCCTGAAGTTCTGAAGCGATGTCGGATAAAATATGTTTTGTTTGATCGTTCATATTGATAATGTTTATTGGCTTATAATATTGTTTGACGCAAATGATGGAGCATGTCAACAGTCATAGTGCTTAGATCAAAAGAAGGTTTCCATTGCCAGTCTTCCCTTGATTGGCTATCGTCAATCGATTCTGACCATGTTTTGGCAATGGCTTGCCTGAAATCAGGTTTGTACGTGATTTCAAACTGTGGTATGTGTTTTCTGATTTCTGCCGCAATTTCCTTAGGAGAAAAACTCATCGCAGCTAAATTGTAACCATATCTTATAGTCAAATTTTTTTTGTCTACACGCATGAGGTCAATAGTAGCTTTGATGGCATCATCCATATACATCATTGGCAATTTAGTATCTTCTTCAAGGAAACATTCATATTTACCTTCTTTTAGAGCTGCATGAAATATCTCAACGGCATAATCAGTTGTACCGCCGGCAGGTAGTGATTGCCATCCAATAATGCCTGGATAGCGTAGTGACCTGACATCAACGCCATATCTATTGTGATAATAATTACACCACAATTCACCGGTAGCTTTGCTCATGCCGTAGACTGTTGAAGGCAGTAGAGGTACATCCTGGGGTGTATCTATTCGGGGTGTAGTATTTCCGAAAACCATGATAGTGCTCGGGAAAAATACTTTATCCAAACTTTTTTCCCTTGCCAGTTCCAGAATGGAAAGTAAACCATTCAGGTTGATATTCCATGTCTTAATAGGATTCCACTCTCCATTTGCTGATAAGATGGCCGCCAGGTGATATATCTGAGTAATTTGGTGGTCTTCAACGATTTCCTTGAGCCTCTGTGCATTCAAAATGTCAAGAAATTCAAAAGGCTCAATGGTCACAGGAAGTTTGGCGATATCTGTTGCCAGGACGGCTTCTGTTCCATAGACCTTTCTCAACTCTTCCGTCAATACACGCCCGATTTGTCCATTGGCACCTGTAATCAGAATTTTTGGTTTGGTCATTTAAAAATATTTTAAGTTAGGAGCTCAAATGTAAAGAAGAAATTTTAGTATTAGAGTAAAACGAAAAAATAAAATCAATAAACAATTTGTGAAAAAATCCTTTCTATTTGTCGCTATTTTTTTATGAAGGACTTTACCTAAAGCGACATTTAAATTGCTGTTTATCGTGAAGATTAAGACCAAAGATTTTGAATTCAAAAATCAATATCAAAATGACTGAGGATTTTTATGTTCTTTTGCTTTAGGATCATATGGCACCATGATATTTATCCATAATGATCGGGACATTCTTAGAAAGAAAAAATATGTAAGCAAGGCAATTATCAATAGTACAGCCATAGATGCGTTTAACGACATCTTAAAAACAATGATACATGTGCCTATGACAGCCAAAAAGAAAAATGCTGTAACAATATAGGACAAAAACATAGACCCATAATAGAATCCCGGTTCGGGCTCAAATTTTTGATTGCAAACCGGGCACTTTTCCGGCATATTGACAGGTTTGGATATATCAAATGGTTTGATAAAAAGATCCCCTTCCTGGCATCTTGGACATTTTTTTCTTAAAGTATTTATCAAAAAATTTCTTTTGGACATGGATGGTTATTTATGATATTTTTTGAATTATTTAATATTGTTTTCGAGTGCTTTTGCTTTTAAAATGACTTCGTCTTTAAGTTTGTTTTTATAATTGATGATCTTCGACAGGATAAAACTATCATTATTCCCCAGAATGGTTGCTGCAAGAATGCCAGCATTTTTGGCCCCATTAAGGGCGACTGTAGCGACAGGAATACCACCCGGCATCTGTAGGATTGACAGGATTGAATCCCAACCATCGATTGAATTTGAAGATTTGATGGGTACACCAATGACGGGCAGCGGTGTTATTGATGCAACCATACCCGGCAAATGGGCTGCACCGCCAGCTCCGGCGATAATCACCCGAATACCACGAAGATGGGCATTTTTTGCAAAATCAAACATACGCTCAGGAGTTCTGTGTGCTGACACGATAGATACTTCGTGAGCTATATCAAAATATGTGAGCATATCTGCAGCTTCTTTCATAATCGGTAAGTCCGAATCGGATCCCATGATAATGCTTACAATTGGTATATTCATATTTTAGAAATAACTTTTAAGGTTTTTTGTACAAATTTAGCCTTTTCAATGGCGGTATTAAGGTTCTGATCCAGGATAGTTACATGACCCATCTTTCTGAACGGTTTTGTTTCTTTTTTACCATAAAGATGTGGATATACACCTTCAATATCCAGGCAGGATTCGATACCTTCGTATATTACAGGTCCACTATAGGAAGCTTCACCGAGTAAATTTACCATTACTGCAGGACTTATCAGTTTACTACTGCCCAAAGGAAGATCCAGAATTGCTCTGAGATGCATTTCGTATTGAGAAGTAATACAAGCTTCTATGGTATGGTGTCCGGAAGTGTGTGGTCGCGGAGCTACTTCATTGATTAATATAGATCCATTTGTATCAATAAACATTTCTACAGCCAGTAATCCAATGATGCCCATATGTTCTGCAACTTCAATAGCCAATGAGGCTGCGATTTCATTTTGTTCGGTTGTGATATCAGATGGGCAGAAAAGATATTCCACCAGATTGGCTGTGGAATGAAATTGCATTTCAACCGGTGGGAAACTACAGATATCTCCTGATTGATTTCGAGCTACAATAACTGCAATTTCTTTAGACAAATCAACAATTTGTTCTGCAATACAAGGTCCAGCCAACAAATTATTTAAATCTTCCTTATTTCTGACAATGTGTACACCTTTACCGTCATATCCTTCAGTCCGGGTTTTCTGTACAAACGGAACTGTAATATCACCAGCTGTCACAGACGATAAGAGACTCGAAGCATCTTTAAAAATGGTAAATTCAGCACTTGGAAACCCGGATCCTTCATAAAAAAGTTTTTGGATGCCTTTGTCTTTTATGATTTTTAGTATGGCGGGCTGAGGATATACCTTGATACCCACTTTCTCCAATGCTTCCAATGCTTCTATATTGACATTTTCAATTTCAATGGTTATTACATCCTTGTCAATACCAAAATTATAGACATCATCATAATTATTGATGTCACCGCATACAAATTGTCTGCAAACATCAGCAGCGGGAAAGCTATAGTCTTTTTCAAGTACGCTTATATTTAATCCTAGTTGACTACCAGCCTGACACAACATCTTACCAAGTTGTCCGCCACCAAGAATACCTATTTTTTGCCTTAATTTATTTGCACTCACAATCAAATCAAACATTTATCAAACAAAGATAATAAAAAGCAAGCATCTGAAAGCCTTTATATATTCAAAGCTGAATTTTAATGGAGTTCAATCAAAGTAAATATTCCATTTTCTGACATCTTATCATTTAGATAAATCAATCATTATTATTTCATTAGATAACTTTTAGTAAGCTATCTTCTTCAGTGAGCAGATATTTTGTAAGCCATGCAGCAATTTCACTTTCATTTTTGAATATCTTTTTTATTTCTTCGGGTTTCCAATTTTTAGGAACAAAATTAGTATCAAAATTGCCGGAAACGAAGTCGGGATGTTTCATGACGAATGCACCAAAATCGAGTGTTGTAGAAATTCCAACTATATTATATTGTTGAATCGCATCCAGCATTTTTTCAATTGCCGACGCTCTGCTGTGAGCATGAACAGTAAGTTTTGCAAGCATTGGATCATAATATATAGGAATTTTATCACCTTCCTCATAGCCATTATCGACTCTGATACCATCGCCTACAGGTAGTTCATATTTTTCCAATGTATTGATACTTGGATTAAAATTATCATAAGGGTCTTCAGCATAAACCCTTAGTTCAATGGCATGACCATTTATTTTTAAGTCATCCTGCGCAAACGTGAGTTTTTCTCCACGGGCAATCTTGATTTGTTCGGCAACAATATCAAGACCGGTAATCATTTCAGTAACGGGATGTTCTACCTGTAGTCTCGTATTCATCTCCAGAAAATAAAAATCAAGTTTATCATTCATTAAAAATTCTACAGTGCCGGCTCCTTCATAATTACAAGCTTTGGCAACATTTACTGCGGCTTCACCCATTGCTTTTCTGATTTCAGGGGTTAAAATAGCACTTGGTGCTTCCTCCACCACTTTTTGATGACGACGTTGGATACTACACTCACGCTCAAATAAGTATACCGTATTGCCACAAGAATCAGCTAAAATCTGAATCTCCACATGTCTTGGTGAAGTCACATATTTTTCAATAAAAACGGCCCCGTTACCAAAGGATGCAGTTGCTTCATTAATGGCAAGTTGCATTTGATCAGACATTTCATCGCGGTGTTGAACGAGTTTCATGCCCTTTCCGCCACCGCCAGCTGATGCTTTTACTAGGACAGGATAGCCTACTTTATCTGCTATAAGTATAGCTTCATTAATATCTGTAATTGAATAATCAGTGCCGGGGACCATAGGTATGCCAAATTTTTTACAGCATCTTTTGCAGAAAGTTTATCACCCATTATATCCATTGAATATGCAGATGGACCAATAAGTTTTATGCCATTTTCTTGAAGTTTGAGTGCAAAGTCTGAATTTTCACTTAAGAACCCATAACCCGGGTGAATACCGTCAACACCTGATTTCACTGCTATGTCGATAATCTTTTGTTGTACAAGATATGATTCTGAGGAAGGCGACGGGCCAAGATAATATGCTTCATCCGCCATTTTTACATGTAAAGCCTGTGCATCAGCATCTGAATATACAGCAACACTAATAATATTCATTTCTTTAAGTGTTCGAATGATTCTACATGCGATCTCACCACGATTAGCCACTAATACTTTTATCATTTATGGGTTTAATTTTGACGTGACAAGGTACTTAGAATGAAGAAATTTTTAGTAATATGGATTAAATTTATGTATAAAAAATATACATTTTAACTTGAGCGTAAGAATTTAAACTTATATTTGCTGTTCTGAATGACAGATTTCCCTTTGAGCAAACATTTAAGAATTTTGAATTTAACTTCAAAGAATTATTGATGAGGTGGTATATATATTTTTTATTTATTGGGTTAGGTTTTGATATTAATGCTCAATGCGGGATTTCCAAGACTTATACAGTTGTGGATTTGCCCAATGGTTTGGCGGATACAACCAATATTTCTCTTTTAGTTTCAGGGGCATTGCTAAATAA
This sequence comes from Saprospiraceae bacterium, assembly GCA_016717145.1. Taxonomy (GTDB): domain Bacteria; phylum Bacteroidota; class Bacteroidia; order Chitinophagales; family Saprospiraceae; genus OLB9. The sequence continues at coordinate 62,747 of JADKGD010000008.1, forward strand.
TCTGGCGGATGCCGCCCAAGGTCTTTGTGGAGTACAACTTAAATTTTCACATCCATTTGAAAAAGAACTGTTTTTCGAACTGATTTCGCCATCTGGGCAAGTCGTTACCCTCGTAGGAGGAGATGTTACAGCTTATAATACACCGCTTATTACTTGGGATGTTTTATTTGTACCTTGCCTGTTTTCAGCCGTCCCTGATCCGGGTTTTTCTGAAGTTTGGGAAAATGATCAGGACTGGCTTAGTTTAACTCAATACACCGGTAGTTATTATCCGCACATGGGCTGTCTTGAAGACTTTGATATTGGAAGCGTTAATGGAACATGGACATTGAGATGTATAGATTTTGCAGATGAAGGTATTGGTAAATTACTTGGATTTAATTTGATTTTTTGTGATGAAACGGGTATAAATTGTGGTGAATGCAAACTGGACTCAGGTATAATTACAAACCCTGATGCATCATTTTGTACAGGTGAGCCAGGACTGTCGTTGCAAATAAATAAGCTATTCCCTATTTTCGCCACAAATGATACAATATACGAATATAAAAATATCGTTTTTAAAGATAGTGTAGTTTTTGAATATACGACAACAAATGATCTGTCTGCTTATCCTCCGGGATCTTATACAATTTGTGGCATCCAGATATCAAAAACCCAAATATCTTTATTGCCAAATGTCGGAAGTAATTATATAGGCTCATCTCTTAATAATTACTTTTTTCAGTTGGGCGCTTGTGCTTCAGTTTCTGATAGTTGTATGATTGTCCACATATTCGACCGGCCTGACACAGTCTCCATAACAAAATATATTTGCAAAGGGGATACCTACACTTTAGGAGGTCAAAGTTTCAATATCCAGGATACATTCCTCGTGGTTATAGAAAACGGAGTTTGTGATTCAATGGTCGAACTGGACCTAAGAGTGATTGACATTGAACCTCAAATCATTGCAGATAGGGATTCAGTCAGTTGTCTGGCCAATACAAATACGCTACAAGGTTTTAATATTGGCACGCCTAATTCAAATATCCTGTACAATTGGTTTAGCCCTAATAGCATTATAGACACAGACACTACAGCTTCTTTGGTAGATATTTCAAATGCAGGCACATTTTGTTTGGGTTTGACAGCCATTAATGCCAATTATACTTGTAAGGATACGATTTGTAAAGAAATATTTCTTGATGTCACCAATCCCGTAATTACACTGAAATCAGACACCATTACTTGTCGCAATGATACAGTGACGATTATGCTGGGAGTGACAAGACCACTGCAAGTCCCTCCAATTTGGTCTTCGGCAGATGGAAACCCTTTTATTATTGATTTTAATGGTATTAGAGTATGGAAACCAGGCAGATACGAAGTTTCAGTATTGGCTGATAACAATTGTAGTGCATTTGATACTATAATAGTATTCGAAGATAAGTCTTTTGTTGACCCTGTTATTGTTCTGGACACACTTACATGCACATTAGATTCCGTTCAGGTGATGGTTTTTCCGGACTCAATTTATAGATATGTTTATCAATGGTCGGACGTAAGACCGGAATATGTCAATGTTCAAAATCCATTTGTGTTTGACGCAGGAAAAATAACATTATTAATGTCCAATATTAAGAATGGATGTGAGAAATCGTTTGATTTAATCATACCTGCAGATACCCTATCTCCTATTATACTTTCAATATCTAAGGATACTATAACATGTATAAAAAGTTTTGTGAATCCAATCGTTCAGGTAAATGTTGATACCATCAGCTATTTATGGGTGGGCCCGGGTTTGATGTCAAATTTACCAAGTCCTACTATAACATCATCCGGACAATATATGGTTACAGTGACATCAGGTCTCAACGGTTGTAAGGCTTCAACTTTATTTAATATTGAAAAAGATACACTTATTCCCCTAATTGCGTTAAGCGTAGATTCTATTTCATGTTCTTTAGATACAGTTACTATACGATTGACATCTTCAAGACCCCTGGAATCAGCCACTTGGTCGGGACCAAATTTATTTACAAGTTTCGATTTTGAACCTAAAGTCTCTAGGGAGGGCACTTATACTATTACATTCAGAGGTAAAAATGGCTGTATAGGCACCGGTAATATATTTGTAGCTAATTCTTTTGATATACCTAAAACCTATTTTGGAATTGATTCTATTAAGTGTGGACAAGATACCATAACGGTTCGTATTGATTCAACAAGAGGTATATATAATTACCATTGGGATGGAAGCGGTATACTTGATTCGGATATTGGTACTCCGAGGGTAATTCAGCCTGGTGTTTATACAGTTACTATTACAAATCCAACGACTCTATGTACAGATATAAGTACAATTGACATTATTGATGACCGAATATTTACACAAGTGCAGATATCAGTGGATGAACTTGACTGTCAAAAAGATAGTGTGCAGATTTTGCTCATAAATTCAGACATTGCAACAATTAATTATACCGGACCTTCTTTGTTCTTTTCATCGAGTCAGTCCCCTTTTGTGAGTGTGCCAGGTATATATACATATAGCTTAATCAACATTAAAAATTGTGTAAGTGAAGGATCAATCGAGGTAATTACAAATGACACTTTGCCAGAATTAACCATAATTCCACCGGTTTTGACATGTTTTGCAGACTCTGTTCAACTTTTTGGTGTCTCAACAATTCCAGGCACTATATTTTCGTGGAAAGGCCCATCAGGCTTCATTAAATCCGGAGACGGCTCTTTTGCATATATTGGAGGTGATTATATGATGCAAGGTATTGCTCCAAATGGATGTAAGGCTACCATTCCTTTTAAAATTACCTATGATACATTATCACCGGTATTTAATATCATAAGTCCGGAAGTGATCACATGTAAAAAAGAAATGATCAAACTAAGTACTACATTTGACGCTACAAAAGGAAGTACCAGATGGTTGCCTGAAGGCATCGAAATGCCTGTCTATGAAGTTGCCAAAGCAGGAAGTTACATTGCTGAAATCACAGGTTTAAACTTATGTAAAAGCCGAGATACCATACAGGTTATTGAAGACAAGGTTTTTCCTACTTTTGAGACAAGTGATCCTATTATAAATTGCAGAGATTCACTTGCGAAGATTGAAGTTATGCCTACATCATTATTTGAATCCGTTCAATGGGATAATGTCAATAATCCGGAAGTCATTGCGCTTAACAAGCTAATTCATGCTACAAAGAAACCTGGAATTTATTCATTTGATATACAAAATGTTGAAGGATGTATAACAAAAGGTAGTATTAATGTTTTACAAGATATAGAAAAACCGAAAATTGTTGGCATTATTCAGGATACATTGGATTGTAATCGACCCCTGGGAAATATTGGTGTAATATTGGACCGGGATGGTATACAATTTCTTTGGAATGGTCCGCCACAAAGTGGGGTAATAAATCAACTCACCGATAGTTTACTTTCTGTTACGTTTGGGGGACCATACCGTTTACAAGTCATGGGTAGTAATTTTTGTACTGAAGATACTTTGATTAATGTTGTTCAGAATGATGACAAGCCTTTATACACTTTTTTTACGGACACTATTACTTGTGATAAAGGTAAAATTAATATTGGCATCAATCCACTTTCAAATATTATAAATTATGAATGGTCGGGTCCTGTGGATTTTATTAGTACAGCCAGGACACCGATAGTTAGTAAATCAGGTCTATATACCGTTACTTTGACAGGTGAGAATGGTTGTGTGTCTATTCAAAACGTGGCTGTTTTTGAAAATAAAATAAAGCCGGTTTTAATTATTAAAGATACATTTTTTCTGCCTTGCGATTCGAGCCAGATCATGCTTTTATTGAAGAGCACGAGTGTTATTGACAGGTATAAATGGATTTTCCCGGGAGGGGCTCTTGTTACCGAGATGATGCCATCAACCAATACTTTAGGTGAATACTCTGTCCAGATTGTAGGTAAAAATGGTTGTTTGAGTCTTTCAAAATCTTTTTATGTAGATTTAGATACCAGGCCGCCAGGCTTTGATGTTATTTCGGATACCATTACGTGTACTCAACCTATTGCGATCGTAACAGCATCATCTATGGAAAATGATGTCACCTACCAATGGGAGAGCCCTTCCGGGGTGATTTTTATGACACCGATAATAAATACCGGCGAATCAGGAAGTTTTACCCTGATTGTTTCGAATATTAAGGATTGCAGGGATACTTTGATTGTCGATGTTGCTATAGACACTCTTCTACCTGTGATTGTCACTTTTTACCAATATCGCAAGTCAGTCATTGTCACCTTCATGTCCAACAATTTTTAATGGACGTATTACACTCGATTCACTAAATGGTACAGGTCCATATCACGTGATATTAAATAACAAAGATTTTGGCAATCGTCTTGAATTTAACAATTTATCTTCCGGAACCTATGATTTTGTTATTACAGATGCTTTGGGATGTGTGCTTGAAAAATCGGTCATTCTTGACGATGGGCCCGATTTGTCCATTAGTATAGACAAGGAGCTTACCATTTTATTTGGTGATTCTGTGCTATTGATACCACAATTTGTACCAGACCTTTCCGGTCGGGCTACCTTAAAGTGGGAAAGCAGGGATAGCGTCCTTTGTCTCGATTGTACTTCACTTTTGGTGAGACCATTTGTCAATACATTATATACTTTGACATATTCGATTGATGGCCAATGTGGCGAAACGACAACCGTCCTGGTTAAAGTAAAAATGATATCGAAAGCGCCATACCAAATATTTTTGCACCTGGTAGCGGAGGCAATAATCCACTGTTTTACATTCCTCAGATAAGAGGAATTGAGAAGGTAAACTATATCCGCATTTTCGATCGATGGGCTGAAAATGTGTATAATGGCATTGCTTTAATGCCTGGTGACGCATCAACAGGATGGGACGGCAATTTCAGAGGAAAACAAGCAAATACTGGTGTTTATGTAGTTTTTGTCGAATTAACATTGGCAAATGGTACGATTTGGACATATCAGGGAGATTTAGTGTTGTTAAGGTGATTGTAGAGTAGATCAATCAAGGCTTTTTCTTGAGTTTGACAATAAAAGTAAAAATATAAAATCCTTAACCAATGGTGATGGTTATAACTCTTTAATGTTTAAGTATTATTTAACTTTGACCAATGTTTTCAGTCTTAACATATGATTTCCATTTGGACAGACTATTATGCTAAATGTTAATATAACTGCGATTAAGTCACATTTGTGTTTATAAGACGTTATACTTTAAGATATCAATTCTTTTTGGAATAATTTTAATTTTTGCACTTTTTAAATGAAATAAATTGAAAATAATCCACTTGTTTTCTCTCGTCATTATTTTAGGTTTTTTATCTGCTTGTAGTGATCGTTTGGAAATTACAGATAGTTATTACAAACCTGATGAACTTGAAATCATAAAGAGGTACCTCAACTTGCCTTCCAAACCATTTGACTATAATATTAGATACCCTGGTTATATCAATACGTTTGTTAACACAACTATTGGGGTTCAGTAATCAATTTCAGATTGTACTACGGTGGCGATGTATTTAACGGAGTTCCTTTTTTTTGGGATAACTCTGCAAAAACCATTCAGGAGCAAAGCGAAAAAACACTGGCCAATCCCAATGAAATGAATATGCATATGTCAGAAGTTCAAAGCCGCGTAAATGAATTGGAATATTACAAACCGCTTATCAAAAAAACATATAATTTGGAGACTGTTTCAGGACAGCAAATTCTTGATGCCATAGCTGAGTTTACCAATTCTATCACCAATTACAATACTAAATTTGATGCCGGCTTGAGTAAACATTTTCTAGTACCAGTAATACAGATGTAGTAAACGTATATTTGCCCGGATTTACTTCCAAAGAAAATGAAGGTAAAGTTATCTATATCACCAAATGTGGTTCATGTCATGGTACCCTGGCCGGACGTCCGGGAAAATAGAAGGTAACAATGGTTTGTATATGGATTATCCTGATAAAGGTATTGCTATGACGCAAGGAGGGACACCAAGATTTAAAGTACCTACATTGCGTAATATTATGCTTACAGCACCATATATGCACGATGGAAGTCTTGCAACTATAGATGATGTTTTAGACCATTATAGTAATGACATAAAAAACGCTGTCGGACTTGATGATCTGTTAAAAGTTAATAATCAAGCAGTAAAAATGAACTTTACTGACTCTCAACGAATTGCTCTAAAAGCATTTTTATCTACGATGACAGATGAAAAAGTGGTAGCTGATATAAAATTCTCAGATCCATTTATTAGATAATCAAGTCCATCGTGAAAAGTTTAACTAATGAGATATTCAGCCTTTGTAGTTGGGATAATGTATTTGATGTTATGTAGCAGTATATCTTGTAAAATCCAAAAAGCATACACAAATGGTCAGGAAGGACTCGAGACAGTACATCAGAAGGGCCAGATAAGAGCTAATGCAGATTATTTTAAATTTGATGAATCCAAGGGATTACATGCCAGTATTAACTATAGCCCTATAAAAAATGTTGGCATATTTTATGATCTTAAATCTGCTTTTATACAACATCAATATCATACACTAGCTTTGGGGTATTATTTGAGCAACTATAAAAAACTTGAGCTTATTTATCCATCAATTAGTAAACCAAGTATTGATATAGGGAGACATTTCGATTTTTACGGAGGAATGTCTTATGGCTATACCAAAAACAGTACCATTTCATACTATGACAGAAATACATTTAGAAATAACCAATATGAATTAAATTATTTTGGAAAAAGATATTTTGTGCAGCTAGGGGGTCATTTGAAGGCAGAATATATAGCTTTTGATTTTGTATGGAGGCAAATATGGTTAGATCCGGATAAGATTGAAATATATGGTTTGGGCTCGAATACGGGAATAGATCCTGTTTCCTCCTTCAGCAATTCAGGATACAGAAGTTATAGTGAGATATCTTTGAAGATGAATTTGTTTGGACATTATAAACCGTTTTATGTGGGCATGACAACCCGCTTTGGCAATGAAACACAATTTACGGGTAGTGCTTTTTCTTCCGCCATGGTTTTTATAGGTGCAAATATGGATATTTATCATATTTTTACAAAAAAAGGTGCAAAGAGGCAGGACCTGGAATACATTTATAAAGAATAATAAATTTACTTGATTATGAAAATACGAATTCTGATACTTGCCGGCTTAAGTTTGGTGACCATATTTGCCTGCGTTGTAGCAAAAAAATACCATTTTAGAGAATTATACAACAATCATAACGACCTGATACATCAATCATCAAAATATAATGAAAAACCATTTCTGAAAGCACATTTGAAGAATGGTGGTGTGTGTATTTTGGATGATAAATGGACATATGATAGTATAAGTAGTCAAATAGTGGGCTTTGGAAAATATTATGATTTTAAGAGAAATGATGTTATTGCCAAACAGTTAAATATTCATGTTGACAGTGTATTATTATTTGAGACAAATACTAAACTTGTAGCGGACAAAAGTGCACGTGTGCAAGCGATGAGTATCATGACTGCTTTGGATGTAATCTTAGGTATAGCTTGTCTCACTATGCCAAAAGCATGTTTTGGATCATGCCCAACTTTTTATTTACAGAATGGAGATTATCAGCGATTGGCGGATGCAGAATCTTTTTCCAATGCCATTGCCCCTTCGTTGGCATATCAGGACTATGATGATTTAAACTATGAGGCTCGCTGTGGAGAAGAATTGAATCTAAAGATGATGAATGAAGCATTGGAGACCCATGTTGTTAAAAGAGCCAATCTTACGGTAATTTCAAAAAAGAAATCCGAGCAAGTGTACATCACACCTGATGATACATATTATGCTACCAGTAATGGTGGAAGGCTTATAAATGCAAAAGGTGCAGAAGGTGATGTTACTGGGGAACTTTTGTCACTTGACGGAGAGGAACGATACAGTCTTGCTGATGAAAATGCTTTGGTGACCAAAGAGGAAATATTCTTAGAATTTGCTGCTGACCCACATATTGACCTTGGTTTAAAAATTACATTCAGACAGACCATGATGACCACTTATGCCCTTTATAGTGCTATTGGGTATATGGGTAATGAGGTAGGAGATATCTTTGCGACGTTAGAGTCTTCCTCTGAATCCAGTGATAAAATGAAAACCATGTTTTACGATGCATTAGGTGCAATAGAGATATATTCTTTACAAGCAAACAACACCTGGAAATTTGAAGGTGAAATTTTTGAAACAGGCCCAATTGCCAGGAATCATGAGTTATTGCCACTTAAATATGATTCGCCTGAATCAGGTAAAATAAACATTAAACTTGTAATGAATAAGGGCTTGTGGCGTATTGACCATACAGAGCTGGTACAAATGAAAAAAGAAAAGCATGCAGTAGATATAAAACCTCATTTTTTATTAAAAAATGGACAAAATAAATCAGTCCATTTACAAAAGCTTATTGATCATTCGGATTCATTTATTGTTTCAATGCCTGGCGATGAGTTTTTGATGGGTTACACCATGCCTGAATGTGAAGAAGATGAAAACTATCAGGTATTTCTGAATGCTGAAGGATATTATATAGAGTGGATGCGTGAGTCCTGGCTGAAGGACAAAGACTTACTCAACCTGTATAAGTTGATGAATGATCCTGTAGCGTGGCTAAACGGTGAAACAGCGAATTATAAAAAATATGAAGCCAAGATGGAAGATCAGTTTTGGAAGTCAAGATGGACACAGAAACACAAATCCAATGAATCACTCTAAACTATTCAACCTTATTATTTTAATTTTTGCTTTTGGCTTGTTTTCATGTGGCAGAAAAATTCATTTGGTCAAAGGATATGATACCTATCATCAGAGCCCATTCGGAGCATATATGGAACTTAAAGTGCAGGGTGTACAGCAAAAACTAACTGTAAAAGGTGAATTGATATTTGCAGACAAAAAAAAGATCATTATCAGGACACTCAAAACGCCTAATGAAATTCAACCATATGCACTTAAAGATGTTTTGTCATACAAATTGTATTATGCCAAAAATGATAAAGAAAGTTATGGGACATGGGCAGCAATAAACAATTTATTGTCCCTCAGCCACGGGTTCTTTTTTTTGATAACTTTTCCGGTTAACGCCATTGTAGGAGGAGCTGTTAATACAAGTGTATCTTCTGAATTTCGCTATTCTGAAAAAGAATTGGAAATAGATCAATTGTACAAGTTTGCCAGATATCCGGCTGACTTGCCATCGGGTATTACGCTGACTAATTTGCAGGATATTCTTAAGTAAGTGAAATAATACAATGGAGCATATTCAGGTAAACACTTTTTTTTTATCCAATACTGAACTATTTGCTCTAAATTAAATAACCAAAACTGTTGGCCGTAGAGTTATTTTTGAACGTATGGAATTGGAAATCAAGCAGGCTGACTCGGATTTTTGAATAATTCGTTCCGCTTTTTCTCTATCCTTTTCATCCAATATAGTGACCGTAGGTTCAAGAATGATTTCACTCATCACGTATTTGCCATCCACTTGTTCCAATTTACCTTTGGACTTGCAAGTAAACTTGTTGAATGACAATTTTGAATTTTCAGCAATGGCCAAAAAAGTTGTCATAAGACAGCTACTCACGGCAGCTGTAAATAAGTGTTCAGGTGACCAGATACCCGGAATTCCTTTTGGGAATTCCGGTGGTGTCGCCACTTCTATACAACTCCCTGAATCGTTATTTAATTCAGGAGAACACATGACACCTTTACGGTCTGTATTCCACTCAATGTTTACATTATAAAAATGCGTTTCCACTTTCCTGGATTTTTGATTATTTGGTTTTAATTTGATCTACAGATAGAGGCCTGGTACAAAAAAACCAATCGTAACAGGTCATATCATTCTGGTGATCCATTCTATCTTTTGCAACACCGCATGAACCAGCTGTAGGTACGATCACATCATCACCGGGCCTCCAGTCTGCTGGGGTGGCAATACTAAAAGCATCAGCCGTTTGCATAGCTATCAGGGCTCTCTTCAATTCGTCAAAATTTCTACCCATAGAAAGCGGGTAGTATATAATGGCTCTAATGATACCTTTGGGGTCAATAAAAAAAACAGCCCTCACCGCTTTGGTTGAACTTTCTCCAGGCTGAATCATGCCATATTTTTTGGCGACATTCATGGTGATGTCCTCTATTAGGGGAAAGTTTACTTCAATGTTTTTCATCCCTTTGAACTCAATTTTTTCTTTGATCGTACGCAACCATGCGATATGACTATACAAGCCATCGATCGATAAGCCAACCAATTGACAATTTAAGGCATTAAATTCAGGTTCCATTTTTGCAAATGTCATAAATTCTGACGTGCAAACTGGTGTAAAATCCGCAGGATGGCTAAATAAAATGACCCATTTTCCGCTGTAATCTTTGGGAAAATTGATTTCCCCTTGGGTTGTAATAGCCTTAAATTCAGGAGCATGATCACCAATTCTAGGCATTGATACGGTTGTTTCCATAAATGTTTCCATTATTATATTATTTTATTTTTCGTAAATCATTTCTTTTTTTACACCCACATTGTTTGTCGAACAGTTAATGTGAATATTTATTTCTGCAAAAGTGAGACAAATTATTTTGTCACAATATGATCAATATCACACCAGATATTGATGACAAGTCCTTTGGGGGCAAAAATAGTAATATTCAGTTATATCGCTAATGAGCACTTAAGCTGACCAATCCTTCCTCCCTAAGGCTTTATAATATTTAGTACAATGCTGAAAATGAGTAGAATACATTCTAATTTAACGTGAGTTCGGCGAATAAAACAATCATTTATAATGCTTTATGTTAAAGTCAGTGCTAGATTTTTACCATAAAACCCTGAAAGGGTTAAATATTTGTAACCCTGGGTTTAAACCCAGGGTCACAAATGCAAATCACATAATTTTGGCGGGTTTTGCTATAATATGCAAAAATCATGACAAAATCACATCGAACTCACGTTAATTTACGATATTAATCTATCTCAAAAATCAAATATTAATTACCCAATCACAGTAACCCAACAAAATTCAAACTTGGGTAGGGTGTGAATGATGTAATTCTAATTGTTAATTGTGTAAGGATTTATGTGGCGATAGGGCTCACCTTTGTACTGTTGTGACAATGTTGTTGCATCAAAAGATATTTCACATCAAAAAGTCATATATCATTTTATCCTTCATCCTTCCCCTGCTCTCAGTAGTTTCCATATCTCAACCCCTTCAAACCGTACCCCACGTTGATCTGAAAAAATATGCAGGTAAGTGGTATGAGATAGCATCCTTTCCCCAACGTTTTCAAAAAGGTTGTTTTGGCACGTCTGTAGAATACACTTTGACAGATAAGGATTATATTATAGTTGAAAACAGATGTCATAAAGACAGTATTGATGGAAAACTAACCAAAATCAAAGGCAAAGCATTCGTAGTTGAAAACACCGGCAACGCAAAATTAAATGTGCAATTCTTTTGGCCCTTTAAAGGAAAATACTGGATAATTGATTTATCTGACGATTATAGCTATGCGGTAGTCGGGCATCCCAACAGAAAATATTTATGGATACTTTCAAGATCACCAACGATGAAAGATACCACCTATCAAAAAATCATTTTCAAAATAAAAGAAAAAGGATTTGACATATCTAAAATTAAAATCACACAACAAATATAGGAAAAATGAAAAAATTAGATAACAAAACAGCCATCATTACCGGGGGCTCCGGAAGTATTGGAAAAATTACGGCCAAATTATTTTTGGAAGCAGGAGCGAGTGTAATGTTGGTTGATCTTTCTGAAGGAACATTAAAAAAAGCTGTTGAAGAATTGAACAGCGAGCATGTAAAATATTGTGTGGCAGATGTGACAAAAGCAGCTGATGTGGAGCACTATATACATGAAACTGTAAAATTGTTTGGAAAAATTGATGTATTCTTTAATAATGCCGGAATAGAAGGAGTGGTAAAACCCATTATTGAATATCCAGAAGAAGTTTTTGATAAGGTAATTTCTGTAAATGTAAAAGGAATATGGCTTGGCAATAAATATGTTTTGCCCCAAATGAAAGATGGCGGAAGCATCATTATGACTTCTTCTGTTGCCGGCATTTTGGGCTTTGCTGGTTTAAGTGCCTATGTAACCAGTAAGCACGCCGTTGTAGGTATTATGAGATCAACAGCCATTGAAGCGGCACCACGAAAAATCAGAGTAAATACGGTTCATCCATCACCGGTTAACAATAGAATGATGCGTTCAATAGAAGAAGGTGCTTCTTCAGGTCATGGTGAAGAAGTGAAAAAGCAGTTTGAGGCTTCTATTCCTTTAGGTCGATATGCTGAACCTATTGAAATTGCAAAATTGGTTTTATTTCTTGCCTCCGATGACAGCCAATTTATAACAGGAACAACCCAGGTAATTGATGGCGGAATGTGTGCCCAATAAGATTAATAATTGAACCCAAATAAGTTATTAGAACTTTGTTATGAAAGCCAAAAGGCCAATAAAATCAAGACTTTTGGTGAGGAAGCATAGTGTATGCTATGCTGACAAACCAAGCGAAGTGTAAAGACTTGATTTTGCAGGCATTTTGGGTTGGAATAGATTTTCTAATGACTTTTTTGGGTTGAAGTGACTCAGTATACCTTAGATAAATTTGTATCAGAAAGCTTATTCTAATAGATGAGCGATACTTTTTTAAAATAAAATAATAAACAACATTAAAATGAAAGTAGCTCTTATAATTATTGGTATTCTGCTTGTGATATTTATTATCTTACAAATGTACATATCAATGTCAACAAATAAAACAGAAACACAAGCATATACAGTACTTAAGGTTGAGAAAGAATTTGAGATTCGGCATTACCCTTCTGTTACAATGGCTATGATCACATCTTCAGCCAAAACTTACAAAGAACTAGGTAGTTCTGGTTTTACAAAACTGGCAGGATATATTTTTGGCGGAAACAGTGATAAAAAACAAATTGCAATGACCTCACCTGTTCATATGGATATCGGAAGTTCGGGTTCGAGTATGGCTTTTGTTATGCCTTTAAAATACAATAAAGATAATTTACCCTTGCCAAATAATTCTGATGTAACTATCAAAACTACACCAGAAGAATATGTTGCTGCAATTAATTTTGGCGGATTTGCCTCAAGTGACGATATAAAAAGTTATACTGAAATGCTTGAAAATTCGCTTAATGAACATCACCTTTCTTACAACGGCCACTTCCGGTATTTAGGATACAATCCACCATACCAATTATTTGGAAGAAGGAATGAAATAATTGTGCAATTAACTGGTGATTTTCCTCAATGAAGTAAGGGCCCTCCCACAATACTGAAAGAGATTGAAAAGCAATCAGCCGGTTTGTAAGGAGGTAAAGAATCAAATATCAAGGAAACATTTTACATATACATCTTAATTAAAATTCAAGTGAATACTAACAGACTTTCAAAAACTATAACAGCAGCATTGAATGCTCAAATGACGAAAGAGGCGCACGCTTCGCAAATATATTTGTCATATGGGGCATGGGCTAGCAGTCAGGGATTCGGCGGTATAGCCAATTTTCTTTTCAGGCATGCAAATGAGGAGCGGAACCACATGATGAAAATATTGGAATACATATTAAAAAGGGGCGCTGAAGTAGAAGTGACCTCTATTCCTGCTCCTCCTGAAAATCCGGTAAATTTGTTAAGCTGTTTTGAAAAAATATTCTTGCACGAAGTGGATAATACAAAAGGCATTTACAAAGTAGCGAAAATAAGTCATGAAGAAGAGGACTGGGCAACCTGGAACTTTATGCAATGGTTTGTAAAGGAGCAAATAGAAGAGGAAACACTTATCATGAATTTATTGGATAAAATGAAGATAGCCGGAGGTGAAAAAATGAGCAGTAATGAGCTATATTCATTCGACAGAGATTTGGAAAGCGCATCCGATGAAGTGAGACCTGCACAGGATGTAACCACTATGAAACCCTGAATTTCAGACTACTATGATGACCAAAAAGCAGATCAGTATACGTGGGGGCAGATTAGCCGGAATAAATTCCATTGAGGCACTTTTATGGAGGCAAATCTTAAGTTTATGAGGTAATAAGGAATGTCTATTCCAATATTTTATAGGAACTAAATACCTGGTTTGGCCGTTATATTTTTAAACGTTGGGTATAATAGACTGCACCTGCTTTTTAGTCCTTTTGCCAGCAAATGATGTAATGATATATCTCCTTAGGTATATTAAATAATGTAAATGTATGCGAGATGAAAATGCTGCCGGCGTAAAACAAAAATCGGTACTTAAAAAAATATTCAGGATTCTGAAGATAGTGCTGATTTTCATTATCGTTGTGCTCATAACCATTCTGCTACTCTTTCAGACCAAAGGGGTACAAAATTACGCCCGAAAAGAAATCGTTTCCTTCCTGAAAAAAACCTGGAAACAAAAGTTGGCATTCGTGATCTGAGCATTACTTACCCATCTATGCTTGTGCTGGAAGGAATATATCTCGAGGATCAGACCAAAGATACTTTGTTGGCAGGACAATCCTTGGCTGTAGATATAAATTTGTTCGGATTGCTGCAAGGTGATGTATTGATATGCGAAGTTAAAGCAACGGGTCTTATTCTCAATATTAATCGAAAAAGTCCTAAAACGGTATTCAATTATCAATTTATTATGGATGCTTTTTCTTCCGGTACACCATTAAAGAAAGAAAAAACACCCATGAAAATGGCTATAGAACACATCGTGCTGGAAGACACTCATTTTACTTTTATGGACAAATTAATGGGCAATGAAGCGGTGGTTTCTGTAGTACATTTTGATAGCTACATTGATAGATTTGATCCCGCGATGTTAAAATTTGATGTGCCAACCATTAAAATATACGGTATTAAAGGATATGTACATCAGACGTCTGCACTTGAGATTGTTACAACTACCGAAAGTGCTGACCCGGGTACTACCAAACCTAATACCGTTTTTTTGCAATTGACCAATCAACAGACCAGCGTCCAGAATATTGAATTTGATTACAGCAACGAAATATCAGGAATACAGACATCATTCAAAGGAAAATCTTTGGAGATATTTCCCAAAAAACTGGATATTGCTTCCAATCTGATGGCTTTCAAAAAGATTGGAATAGTAGATTTGGCGACAAAGGTGACGATTCAAAGCAAAAATACTTCTGATCTGATAAAGTTGACTTCCAGCGATGGTCGTGAAATAATCAGTGAATATCTGCCTTGGTATGTTACGGTGGATGGGCTACATTTGCAAAACAGCCAACTCATTTTTGATGACAACACCAAACCGGCCATAAGTCCCGGAATGGATTACGGTCATTTGGATTTAAGGTCAATTAATTTGAAAGCTGATCATTTTTTTATTCACAAAGATACCATTTCTGCCTTTATTACTTCGGGTAGTCTGGTGGATAAAAGTGGTTTTATACTCAATAGTTTATATACTGATTTTCAATTTACTGACAAGGGCATACGCGCAAGCAGCTTAAAGATGAAGACACCTGGAAGTGAGTTGAAAGGCAGTGTGGTCGTGGGGTATCCTTCGCTAAACGCGATAGTCGATGATAAGACTCTGGTGAAAATGAATTTGATTCTGGACAACAGTGAGGTTCAGGTAAAAGATATCTTATATTTTGCTCCTTTCCTTGCCGGAAAGCTTGGGTTTACTGATCCGCAGTCCACATTTCATATGCATGGAAGTATGGAAGGCAGCCTTAAAAAAATTAGTTTCCCATCTATGCAAGCCAAGGGGTTTGGACATACAAATATTGATTTTTCGGGTTCCCTGACCAATGTCACTGATTTGGCCAACGTAGGTATGGACCTGGATATTCACAGTCTGAGTACTACGGCGGATGATATTCGTGTATTGTTACCAAAAGGAAACATACCTCAAAATATTATTATACCTGATAAGTTGTCCCTAAGTGGCACGGTGAAGGGGAATATGACCCACTTAATTTCTGATCTAAAACTAAACACATCTGTGGGAAATGCTACGGCAAAGGGTACAATCAGTGATATAAGCATACCGTCTGCAGCGGCATATGATGTTTTCATCTCTTTGGACGGATTGCAGTTGGGAAAACTGATGCTGCAATTGGAAACTTTAGGTGCAATTAGTGCTCAATTTACCATCAAAGGCACCGCTTTTGATCCGAAAATAACTAAGGCAAATATCAATGGACTAATCCGTAGTTTTGATTTTAGAGGATATGTCTATGAAAATATAAAGCTGGATGCAGAGGTGGATCGGATGACATTTATGGCCAAAGGCGGCATCAAAGACCCAAATATTCATCTTGCTTTTGCAGCAGAAGGGGATCTTTTAGCTAAAAAGCCATGTATCATTTTTAATGCCTCTGTTGACAGTTTGAAAACACTGCCCTTGCATCTCACCACAAAACCATTTGTATATCGGGGTAAAATAGAAAGTTATATACCTGCTTTTGATCCTGATACTTTAATTGGCAATATATTTATTACTGAATCTTTATTATTGGCCAATAATAAAAGAATTGAATTGGATTCGGTTTCCGTTGTCGCCACTTTTGAAAAAAATATTCAAAGCATACAACTATATTCGGATTTTGCTCATGCTTATATCTCCGGCAAGTATAAAACCAGCCAGCTTGGCAATATTTTTTTGAATGCCATGTTGCCTTATTATGCCATAAGACCCGATACCATTGCTTCTATTACAGACCCATATGATTTTGCGATTGCTGCAGATATAATAGATCATCCAACGCTGAGGACATTTATACCGGGATTAAACAGAATGGACCGTATCACCCTTGATGGAGCTTTTTCTGATCAAAATGGATGGAAATCTGAACTTAAAGTTCCTTGTTTCGCCTATGGGACTAACATTATTACCGCAATGAATATTCATGCTGACACTAAAGGTGACGTATTGAACTTTGTTGCGGATATTGGAATTATGACCAGCGGAGATAATATTACCTTGACCGGTACACGTTTATATGCGGATATTGCCAATCAGAAAATTGACTTTGGCCTTCGCATCGGCGACAAGGAAAAAAGGGATAAGTACATTATTCACGGCGCATTTGAGCATGCCAATGATAATATATTTTCATTGGCAATCCACCCCGATAGTCTCATTTTGAATTATCAACCATGGGAGATACATAAGGAAAATCTGATTAGATTCAACCCATCAATGTTGCAGATAAAACATTTTGACTTGAGTAAGGATTATCAGCATCTAGTCATTCAAAATACTTCAGCAGGAACCAATAGTCCTGTAGAAGTGACATTTAAGGATTTTAAGTTGGCCACTTTAACCGGTTTTTTTCAGACGGATTCATTATTGGCAGATGGCACCCTTGATGGAATCGTATTGCTTAGGGATATTGCGACACAACCCAATTTTACAACTGATCTGTCCATAAAAAATTTAACGATCAACAGGGATACGATAGGAGATGTACGTGCGATTATTGACAATACAAAATCTAAAGTTTTTGTTACCGATATAGCGCTTACAGGTCGCGGCAATGATGTTTCTTTGGTTGGAAATTACTTTTTGAAACCAGCCGGTAAAAGTAGTATGGATCTTGTGCTGGATATTAAGTCCCTGGAGATGCGAAGTCTTGAAGGGGCGAGTTTGGGTCTTATACATAGCAGCAAAGGTCATCTGCGCGGGAAAGTAAATATAGGGGGCAATCTGGATACACCGGATATCAACGGCAAGCTTGAATTTTTTCATACCAGCGTGATACTGACAAAACTCAATAGTGTATATAAAGTAGATAACGGACAGATTTTGGCTATTGACAATAAAGGCCTCAGATTCAATAATTTCGTCATAAAAGATGCCGACGACAACAGATTTACCATCAATGGCAATGCTTTAACAAAAAACTATATCAACTTTATTTTTGATCTTAGATTAAAAGCTACTGACTTTCAGGCCCTCAATAGTAGCCGCGCTGATAATCAGGCATATTACGGCAAGATCATTTTTGATATGGATATGCAAGTGTCAGGAACGGAAAAAGCGCCTGTAGTGGATGGCAAATTAAAAATAAATGAAGGAACTGAGTTTACCATCGTATTGCCGCAAACAGAACCAGGTCTGGTAGCCAGGGAAGGAGTTGTTGTATTTGTAGATAAAAATGCACCGGTCAAAGATGAGTTGGCTTTTGGTTTACTGGACAGTTTAAACCAAACTTCCGTGTTGGGTATGGATGTTTCAGTAAATATAGAAATAGATAAAAAGGCGGCATTGACACTGGTTATCGATGAAAGTAATAATGATCATTTGCGTTTGAAAGGTGAAGCCTTACTCAATGGTGGCATTGATAAAAGCGGTAAAGTAACCCTGACAGGTACTTATGAACTGGACGAAGGAGCATACGAAATGTCTTTTAATTTACTCGAAAGAGAATTTGTAATTCAGAAAGGGAGTAAAATCACCTGGACCGGAGAACCTACAGATGGAAACTTAAATATATCAGCGGTGTATAAAGCCAATACTACTGTTGTAGAATTGGTACAGGATCAGGTCGTGGAAGCTAAAACTGACCTTAGATACAGACAAAAATTGCCTTTTGAAGTTGTCCTCAACATGAGTGGGCCATTGTTGCAACCGATACTCACATTTGAAATAAAATTGCCCAAAGAAAGTTTAGTCAGGGTCGGCGGTGAGATTGCCGGACAGGTAGAGATGCGATTACAACAGCTGAACGCCGAGCCATCAGAATTGAACAAACAAGTATTTTCATTGCTCATCCTGAATCGTTTTACGTCACAGAATCCTTTTGAAAGTGCAGGCGGAGGCATCAATGCAGAATCAATGGCCAGGCAAAGCGTGAGCAAAATACTTACATCGCAACTCAATAAACTGGCCGAAGATTTGATATCCGGTGTAGACATCAATTTTGATATCGTTTCATCAGAAGATTTTACCACCGGAACAATGCAAAATAAAACGGATTTGAGTGTTGGCGTTTCCAAAAGGCTGTTTAATGAAAGGCTGAATGTAACATTAGGCACCAATATCGCCTTGGAAGGAGGAAAACAAAACAATTCAACAGCAAGTCTCGGAGCCAGCAACGCACCTAATATTAATATTGAATATCTACTCTCAAAAGATGGCAGATATCTGTTGAGGGCCTACCGGCGCAATAAATATGAAGGCATAGTGGAAGGATACATCATAGAGACAGGAATTGGTTTTGTCATGTCAGTGGATTATGATAGGTTCAGGGAGATATTTGAAAGAAGAAAGTCAAACAAAAGTTTTGAAAAGGAAACCAAAACAAACGATCAACCAGTCAGGAAATCTGAAATTCCACCCCTAAATGAATCGGACAATAAACAAAGCCCCGTAATACAGAATGAAAAAAAGGATGATGATGAAAAATAAAATCGGATATCACATAAAATTTATTCGATATTTTCTGTCATGGAAAAGAATATGTTGTATTACTTCTTCTTTTGATGGGGGTGGTTTACACCAAATAAATAATAACAAATTGCATCGCTTCTATATTAAATACCTGCTAAAAATTATTTATTGGAAAAATGAAGTATTCTATTCAAAAAACCTATTAGTGGTAGTTTTCATTGCGGTATTTTTTGCAAGCTGCAGCACTACTAAAAACATTCCCGAAAATGATGCTTTATACACAGGTTTTACCATTAATATATCACAAACGGAAGTATCTTCCAAACACAAAAAAGTCAGCAGCCGAAACTTAAAACAGCTCTTGAAGCCAAAACCAAATGCAAAAATAATAGGTATGCCCTTCAAATTATGGATGTACAATTTGGGAAGTGAAAAAGGTTTAGGTGGCTGGATACGCCGTAAATTTGGCGAAGAACCGGTATTATTCAGCCGTGTCAATGTAAAAAATACCGAAGAGTTACTGGACAATTATCTTGAAAATCGCGGGTTTTTTCATGTAATGGTTGCCAGCGAAACGACTGTAGCAAATAAAAAAGCAAAAGTCAGATATGAGATAAAGACTGGACCTGAGTACAAAATCAGAAATATGTTTTTTCCTATTGACTCAACAGCATTGGGTGAGGCTATCAGAGAGACCAAGTCTGAAACACTTCTGCATCCTGGCGCTCCTTTTAACATTGATCTGATATTGGGAGAACGCATCAGGATCAATACTATATTAAAAGAGCAGGGATATTATTATTTTCATGATGATTATCTGTTGATTGAGGCTGACAGTACTATAGGCAACAATAGTGCAGATCTGTATATGAAAATAAAAAAAGAAACCCCTGAAGAAGCTAAACTGGCCTACAAAATAAATGATGTATTCATTTATTCTAATTATCATTTATCTGAAGCCCGAGAAGACACTGCAATGATGTATGCTGTAAAACATCAGGGATATTATGTCATTGACTCCGCCAAATTATTTAAACCTGTTGTTTTTGAATCAAGCATGCAGTTTAAGGCAGGTGATTATTATAGTCGTAAGGATCACAACGCTACACTCAGCCGATTGATCAATCTTGGTAATTTTAAATTTGTAAAAAACAGGTTTTCCATAGTATCCGAAGGAGGAGAAAAAAAATTAAATACATATTATTATCTGACACCAATACCCGGAAAAACCATTCGTGCAGAGCTCACCGGTACATCCAAAACCAATAATCTGATCGGATCACAAATCGCATTGGGATGGAAACACCACAATACCTTTGGGGGCGCGGAGCAATTGAGTATCAATATTTTTGCAGGAACAGAATTGCAGATCAATGGCAATTTTGCCAAAACAACTACATACAGGATAGGCGGAGACATTAGTATCAGTGTTCCGGGATTTGTAGTGCCCATGATGAAGATCAGAACAAAAGGTGAATTTGTACCAAGGACCAATTTACTTTTGGGATATGAACAATTAAACAGACAGAACCTGTATACAATCAGAAGCATCAGGGCAAATGTTGGTTATTTATGGAAAGAAAGTGTAAAAAGTGAACACCAACTTTTTCCGATTTCGGTAAATTATGTCAATCCGATCAGCATAACCCAACTCTATCTGGACAGTATAGTAAATAGTCCTTCGTTAGCCAGGATTACAGAGCAGCAATTTATTTTAGGCTCAACGTACAATTATAATTACAACCAGCTGTCAAACAGCACAAGACAAACAGGTTTGTATTTTAACGGTTTGATAGATATTGCCGGCAATATTTATGGCACATTAAATGGTGCCAACTGGAAGACCAATGATACCAAAAGTCTGTTTGGAGTCAGATTTGCTCAATTTATAAAAACTGAGCTGGATATAAGGTATTATCATCAGTTATCTGCACAAAGTCAGTGGGCCACCCGTTTGATAGCAGGTCTAGGGTATCCATATGGCAACAATAAAGAATTGCCATTTGTAAAACAATTTTTTGCAGGCGGCAATAACAGTTTACGTGGATTCAGGAGCCGTACGATAGGTCCCGGAAGTTACAGATCTTCCAACGCCGGTAATAATAATGCACTATTTTTGGCTGATCAGTCAGGTGATATCAAGCTGGAAATGAATATCGAATACCGAAGGAAACTTTTCAGCATTTTCGAAGTGGCAATGTTTGCTGATGCTGGCAATGTCTGGCTCGTAAATGAAGATACAAAAAGACCAGGGGCTCAGTTTACTTCCCGCTTTTTACATGAATTGGCTATAGATGCCGGATTTGGTTTTCGTTTCAATTTTACCATACTGATGCTAAGATTTGATTTTGCTTTTCCTTTGAAGGTACCCTATGCAGCCACTCCACCTGACAAATCCATGGTCATAAATCTGGCCATCGGATATCCGTTTTGATAATAGCAGCATCCCATGTACCTTCTGCTTTCATTTCTTTAACGCTAGGAAATACGGACAGTGTGGCATAATTATAATCCATGCTGCTACCTCTTGGATATGTTCTGCGGTAGAGCTGCCATGAAGTAATAGTTTTATTGGCAACACGCCAGGTTAACAATAGAGATTATTATTAGCAAATTGTAAAAAGCAAACGTGGTAACTTATTGCGATTAATTCAGCTTAATGTAAAGTAATTACAGGATCTCGTATTTTGATAAGTAAAATTGATTTAAAATACTTTTAATTTTGATGGGGGTGCGGAATGATTTATTGTTTTACGATGGTAATGCTTTTAATAATAAGTTGCCCCATTCCCGATATAGTTGCAAAGCCATTAGTATTGTTGTTGATCGAGATATCGACGTTGTCCAATTCTAGTACTTTTGTATTGGTTATTGACAGTCCATTCTCTGGGTTTATGTAGTCAATTTGTATGAGAGGTCTTGACATAGTGTTCAAGCCCTTAATTTTTATATTTTTGTTGATAAGTAATGGAGCAGTGAGAATAGATGTGTTGGTTGTCGGTTGATCATACGTTATGGTACTTCCTTCTGTGATACAATTAAATACTTGCCTGAGTGATCCAAAACCGTCATTTCCAGATTGTGTGACCACAATGCCTTCGACACTTATTTGTATGGTTTTGGTTCTTTGACATCCTGAAGCGTGTGTCATGGTCACAGTGTATGTGCTGGAAGTTAATGGTGATATGTTTAGAACAGCTGTTGCAGCACCAGTACTCCATAAGTAACTTTGACCACCGGATGCAGTAAGCGTCACAGGCGCACTACTACATATAAAACCATCATTATCGCTGGTTCCTGATGTTTCAGCAATATCAATGACTAAAACCGGGTTGATAGGGGTCGTATCATCACAATCAGTATTATCAGTCACATACCCAACTGATCCTAAACACACTTGAATATAAACATTAGGATTGCCTAAGCCATCCCCATCGGCATCGGCATATAACGTCACAAGATCAGATGATTGTGCGACCACACAGAAACTAGCCTGTCGTCCGGCAAATAAATAACTTGGATATAAACTATCGGCGGCAGTAAAAACAAAATCTTGTATGCCTATCCATGAGGTATCTATAATCGCTATTGTTGTCACTCTATTGGCATCAATCATAGGGCGCAAAGGCGACAAATCAAAGCAAATCGGTAAATCAGGACTACCTATAATATCATAGGCTTTATATGGAATGCTATCATACAATGTAATAATTTCTTTTCTGAAACCGCTGTAGAATTTAAAGCTAATCATATTGGTATTATCGGAGCCACCGACAGAGATGTGAAAGAGACTGGAGATAGGATCACGTTTTGCTACGCCATGGATTTGACCATCGATCATAGCAGCCAAAACATCATTTTCATGATTAAATACATAGGATGGCGTAAACACGATTTTGGAAGTGATACTCATAGTGTTTTTGTACAATGTATCAACGATCCATTCTGGTTGACTTATAGGATCCATTGACTCCAGGACGATAGGGTAGTAGCCATATTGCAGGTAAGGTCCACCATATTGATATTCGTAATCGTCTAAGTCAAATGTCGCAAATTGACCACCTACCACAATACCTTGGTTGGGGATCGGATTCAAGGCAGTTCCCGGATATAGTGCTGTTATATTGAAAATGATATTTGTCTGCGCCGATTGTATCACCACATTTCTTGAACCATTATTTTCATGACTTAGTTGTGGAGCTGTCAATAATTCGGTTGCGCGTACTGTAAGTGATGTTTGTCCCACAAAGCCAGTGGCACCTTGCACATTCAAAATGCCTTCGACCAAGCTTACTACCAAATTTGGATTTGGCGTATAAGTCCATGCTACGTCAAATGGATCAGGTTGTACCAAATAATTAAGCATATCAATAGGAAGAAAAGCCAGTCCCTCTATCGTTTGTTGATTGGGAACGTTTAAGATAGATATCGGGGCATTGTTTTCCGGATAAGCATTTAATATAAATGGTGCGGCAAGACTACCAACAATATTTTGAGCTACTGCTTGAAATGGTGTTGTCAATTCATAGACTTCGTTGGTAATTTTATGGTATATTTTAATGTCCATCATTTCCACAGCCTGATTGGCATAAACGGTGATAAAATGCACATAAAGATTGGACCCTACCATGACAGGTTTACTTAATCCCCTTAATTCATTACCAACAAAAAATGCAACTCTGTCAT
The DNA here is from genome assembly GCA_016717145.1 of Saprospiraceae bacterium. Taxonomy (GTDB): domain Bacteria; phylum Bacteroidota; class Bacteroidia; order Chitinophagales; family Saprospiraceae; genus OLB9. Next base: position 86,915 of record JADKGD010000008.1, read on the forward strand.
CTGGATTATTAGACCTTATATCGTTTAATTGAACAATAGAAATGACATTAGATGTAAAGGTGTATGCCGAACTTACCGGCGCTTGCCAATTGGGATTTTGTCCTGAAAGCCATGTTGTCAGTACGATAAGCATGGCACTATATAATATTTTTATCTTTGCTATAAACAAATTCATTGTGTGTATATTATTCATATTTCAACCATGATATTAGATTTTAAATGCATTGGAAAAATAGGAAGACACAGTTGATGCCTCCCTATTTTAAGATTAAAATTTATCGGATATATAAAACCCGTTGCGTATGATTGATAAAATTGCCATGAATCTTTACGAAATAGGTTCCGCCCACCAAACTTGATTTTGGTTTCCAAAGGATTTCATTTGCTCCATGTTTTACTTTCGTTACTTTTTCATCTACTATGCTACCTTGAACATCTGTAAATTCAACTTTGACTTCTTCGTCGGCTGACGCATTAAAATGAATGTTAAGTTGGTTTGTAAAAGGGTTAGGATACATGGTTACCGGATGATCCTTTTCATGAACATCATTTGTACCTGACACTTGTGACAATTGTAAAGGTTGTGGTGCATCAACATTGCCCCATATTCGATTGATCTTAAAGTTTGTTTTGTCAACCAGATTGATTTCTTTGGTTTCGGATGCGTCATAGTATTTGAATGTCAATGTCTCACCTTCTTCATTGGCATAGACGGTCATGAAAACCATAAAGACATTCAACGCAGGAATAAAAGTTGCCTTGCTGCTGCCCCGCACTTTATTGCCCACAAATGCGGCTACTTCGTCATTTTCATCCAGCAAGTTATCATTACCTGCTTGCTTGACTACGATGGCAATTACGTTCATATTGTGTTCAAATTTTGCAGGGTCAACTTGCCAGTGGCTATATGGCATCGCATTTGTGGCAGTCGATTGTACCAAGGTATTACCATTGCTGTATGATAGCTTTGTGATACCTTTTGCACTTGGATTGTTGCCCACAATGCCGAGTGGATCGGGATATGCCAAGGTATCAGCTGTATTTAATTTGATCAGGTAACCATTAGGCGCATTTAAGTAATTAAGGTTTCCGACCCATCCAATATTATCGACATATTGAGCAAAAGTTATTTGGCTCTTGATGATGTCACCAGTTTGTGGCGATAAGGTAGATAGAGCTTCTGTGATAGACAAACCTTGATGGGGCAAATATCCTATCCAGTTCCATCCGGCATGTAAATGCATTGGTGTCTCCGGATCCAAAAACGCACCAACCATAGAAATCGAGTCATAGGCAGGCGTATTGTACTGATACATCGGGAATGAAAATAAACTATCCAAACTTCCTACCCATGATTGTGTGGAAGTGGCGAATACACTGAAGTCAGTCTGACTTTTGATCAGCGAAGCTGTAGGATTGGTCAGGCTCGAAAGCCCACCATTGATGTCAGGTGTCAATAAATCCAGATTGAATGAAATCCAGTTCCAGCCGGGATGAATATAAATCTTGCGCAATAATTGATTATTGGTATGGATGACTTGTGGTACCAATGGGGATCCAATAATGTCATCGGCCAGAAATTCAAAATTCTCCAAAGTACTTGCGTACAACTTGCATTGTGATGCATCCCAAATTTGAAATTCCACAGTCTCGCCATTAGCTACATTACTGTATACGGTCAGGAAAGCCAAATATTTGTTTAGTTCAGGATAAAATTTGACCTTCGATACGCCACGCAATGCTGGTCCTACATATGCACCCACGATATCTTCTTCATCTGTCGATAAAGTACCTTCTATGTTAAGTTCTAATGTATAATTCATCGAATAACTAAAACCTGCACTGTTAAATCCATCAGGATTGATGACCCACTTGTCAGGTCTGCAAATAACCCTGGTATGCATATTTAATATCTCGTCGCCACCCATAAAGAAAGTGTTTATGCCTGTCTCCGTATGCATGATGATCGAATCTGAAAACTCACCCAGCTGTACTAGCGAGTCGACTGTAAACGAAATTGTCTCTACTTCATTGGCCACCATAGTACCACGATTAGGTGTCACTCGTATATAGTCGGGTGCTGTGATAGTATAAGGCACCGGATAGCCACCACGATTATGGATGTTGGCCGTGATGGTTTTGGTCTGATCACCATATTTTGTCAGTGAGATGCTGTCTGTCAGCCATCCCAGTTCGTTGCGGTCTACGTAAAATTCCCATTGTTCATACATATTTTTATTGCCGACCAGATCTTCGATATTATGCAACTCAGCTCTTAAGATTTTATTTTCAAATTCTGAATTTGCAAAATCAGGCGTCAATACGATTTTATTTTCAACACATGATCTGGTTATGCCAATGATAGAATCAGTTGCAGCATCTTTTAAGGTAGAACCTAAGATTTGCAACTGCATGAATTTTTGGCAGTTGATATTTTGATTGAAAGTGAATGATATTTCATCTCCAACATTATAGACACCATCTGATGGTTGTGGAACACCTAATAAAGCAGGCGGACTGCGATCTATTCTTCCTTTGATGATTTCAGAATAGCCGGGTTTATCAGATGCATCACCCGAACAATTGGTAACGGCCCTTATCTCATAATCTCCATCATTAAAGCCTAAAGTATTCCAATCAAAAAAATCATAATTTCTATGACTTAATGTATCATAAGGTCCAACAATTCCTGGCCTTCCTTCCCATTTTGGATTGTACTTTTCAGACAAATCAGGAAAAGCAATCCAGGTTCCATCCCCATTACTCCTTCTATATTGCAGGCTCATACTTTTAAACTTAGGATCAGTATTGTATCCTGAAACTACCACTTTTTTGACTATATCAGGGCCCGCGGTTAATGGATCGGGAAAGATGACAAAATTTTGTTCCGGTTCATTGATCACCACCTCACTGCATGGTCTTATAAAAAATGCACTCACATATACTGCTGAATAAATATTGACTGTCGAATCCGGTAATCCACCTATCTCATTTTCTCGTTGTTCCTCACATGCTGAGTAAAGTTCTATCGCCAGACTGTCATAACTATATTCAACAGGTCCTCTCTCTACAGTGACTGTCACAGGAATAGTCGTGCCCCATGGTATAGTGTACCATTGAATCTGATTCATCGGTGCTCCGTTACAGGAAATTTTTGCACCATCAGGATTGCTCTTCGGACCTGCTTTAAAGGCATAAGACCTTGATTCATTGGTGGCACTGATATTGCCCAGTAATAAATGAAAGACTGCAGGTTCATTGGCCGGGACATCTGTCCTTACGGGGCCATCTACAGAAGTAAGTAATACTCCTTCCCGTTTAGCGGTACCTGGCTCCCAGGGGCAACTACTTTGTCCCGCAACAACTTTAAAAATAGGTGTTTTGTAAACACTATCTATGGCAATATCTACAGAAAAAGCATCCAATACATCGTCATCTTTCAAGACATAGCCAGTGGTAACGCCTTTTTCATTATTGTTATCTTTAGAATTCGAACTAATACTTTCTATCTGAGCTTTTAGCACAACTCCTCCACCTGCCCCATTTCCCTTAATAATTATGCTATAATCGTAGCTGCCTTTAATATCAGTATTTGTAGCCTCCGTTTCAGAAAATAAAGAGTCAATGGTTTCGGAATATTCGTAAGTGACACCAGCATCAAAACTTATGTTTTTAAGGGGTTTAGCATTAGCTGTTCTAATTGAATCATTTTTTAACATGTTTTTCCACCGAAGCACAGAAGTTTTATATCTGTTGATTTCATTGGTATCACTCGTTAAGGTAATTAGTGTATCTAAATATGGAATTACGGTTTTTTTAATGTAATATTCAGAATACATAAAAGTTGTACCGTATTGCCTTGGTTGTATTGTTGCACTTAAGGTGTCAATTGGTTGGCAAAGTGTAGAATCAAAATATATCACATTTGCAAAACCAAAGTTAATATTCAAACCTGCACCTACAAAAAGATCTCCACCTTGTGCTCCTACGATGAGGTCATCTTCACTTGTTGAAAATCGTTGGTTAAAAGTTTTACATACTTCCATAGAGTTATTAGAGATTTTTGAAATGGTGGTTACTGCTGTAACAGTTGGACCTATTTCGGATTCAAATTCTACATTTGGGACACCAAAAAAAATTGGAACCTTAATATCAGGAACAAGATCAAGTATAGTTTGTATTCCTCCTCCAACATTTAACTCTGAACTCAGTGTAATTTTTTCACATATTTTTTGTCCTTTTTCAATAAAAGCATAGCTACCATCACCCGGTGGATCATGCAGCACTAAAGTTGGAGTTTCCGGCAATTGAGTTACAAAGGTAGGCAACTTTTCAAAAATACCCGTAACCACTCCTTGTGTAGTATATTCTCCTCTGTTACCTTCTAAGGTGGTACTGATTAATTGTAGTGTTTTTAAATATGGAGGAGTTGGATTAGGCTTACCTACTATATATTTATATGATAAAAAACCATTACTAATTTTAGCTTCTACAGTGGTATCCGCAAATCCATTGATAATTCTGATGCTGGCACTGTCAATATAACAAACACCATCGTCTGATGTGGTTACAACATATTGCTCTTTTAATTTTATAACCAGTTCTTTTCTCTCGTATTGGTCCATAACAATTACATTACAAGTAGCAGATAATGGTTCCAGGCCACTTACCACTTCTATTTGTGGTTGAGCAAAATATATGAACTCAACTGTTGTGTCTTGTTTGCTCAGATTAACTGTTGGTGCTCCTTGATCATTAAAAAACTTGTCTATAAAAGGATTGTCGTGAATCACCGCCACGGTCATCCTTTCTAACGGTGGCAGACTATCAATTTCGAAATTTCCTTCCTGATTAGTTATTTCAACCAATTTTTCAAAACATCCATCTACTGATCTTACTTTGATGTAAGCAAACTCACCAGACTCAATGATGGCCTTTTTGCACAGTCCTCCTGCTATCTGCCCTGATACTTTTCTTTTGGTCTGATCATTAAATAAGATGCCTGCAATAGGGCTATTTACATTAGTCACTTGCCAAAATGCAGGTACAAATACATGATCCTCAAATTTTGGTGTCAATTTTGCTGTAGCGCCGGGATCAAAATCAATCACAAATCGACCGGTTGAATCCGTGAAGACAGGAGGATTAAAACCTGGTATTGTTGACTAGTATTTCAACATTATTGGCAAAACAGTCCGTATCTTTATACCGAATATATCCTGAAACAGGCACGGTAGAGTTATCTACAAAGTCCACCTGATCTACTGAGGTCACACTTGGATTGAGCGTTACCTGTCGTGTTTTAGGTGCAAATTCATGTGGTTCTGTTTTTTGATTGGGTGCAAAAGACGACCATCCACAATTGATCAAGGTACCTGAATCCAAAAATTTTGACCCTACATTGGTTATCCCATTGCCAGCTCCTTCATTCATTGGGAAGTAAACATACAATCCCTTTTCCCGTATGTTTCTTATGTTTTGAACGTGATTGTTTATTTGCACAGGCGTCAGGATTGTATCATATACTGCAAATTCATCTATCAATCCATTAAAATAATCCGTCAGGATGGATCCATTGTCATGTGTTCCCATTCTCCATGGTGAGGTGCCTTCAGCAAGATTGCCCATTGCTCCACTGAAAGTATGACTGCCTGTCATAGTTCCATTCTTGTATACATGTACAACATTGGAAGTACTATCAATCGTAATAGCAAGATGCTGAAATCCATTTCCTAAAATCCCAAAAGCTTCTGTAGAGCCGTTAAGCGTTATTTTAAGTATCTGATCAATACCAGATGGCTCCAGAAATACTTTAAAGTCATTGGTAGTTGATTTTTTGCTCAGAATAGTTTGTATTCCAGAGGATCCTGCACTATTTACCCAAAGTTCTACTGTTGACTTTTGCGGAAGACCGAAGTTAGGTATAGAAATATTTGAATTTTGACTATTGGACAGTTTTACTGACTTATGAAAATAAAAGGATTTAGCAGGTTCTGCCAAAAAAGTAGTACCCGTACCATAAGATGCAGATTCTATCCTGTAATAACCCTGACTATTTGTTTTACCGGCCGTCCTGACTGGTGGTCTGTCGGTATCAAATGCAGCCCCGCAGAAAAAGAGTTTCACCCTATTCTTCAGGTCATAAGACTTTTCTCCCAGTTCTTCATCCATTTTCCAGTAATGGGTCAACCCAGGTGTTAAAGAAGAAGCTGTACCAAACATGATATCCGGAAAATCCAACTCGTTTAGCAATACATTATATATTCTTAACTCGTCAAGATTACCTGCCCAGCCTCCTGTACCGTTATTTCCGAGTTCAAAAGTTTCTTCACCCGGAATAATGGTGTCATCAAATAAAGATTGCCCAATCAGATTGCCATTAAGGTATAATTTTAAAAGTCCACTAACATTTTCAAAAGCCAGAGAGATATGGTTCCAATCATTTTTAATGCTATCGACAAACATTGCTGTAATAATGGGTGCGCCCAAAGCGCTGTTATACACTTCTATTCCTTCATTACCAGAAACACTATTAATCGTTTTAATGAATAAAGACATTCTCGGGTAAGCAAGCAAATCAGCATTTTGAAACGCTGTATCCGTCTTCATCCAATAGGTCAAGGTCCAGTCAGAATTGGTTGCCATAAACGATCTACCAGCCTGCGGAAAAGTAATCGCTTTCTCCAATGTATCAAACTTCGCCGAAAACCCTTGCATGGTCATCAATGTGTCCCCTGCATCCGGTACGGGACCGCCACTTTTGGTTCTGATCCATCCTGTGACGACACCATTAGGCACCTGAAATCCCAGCGCATGACTTGGAGCGCCTTCACCATACGCATTGATCCCGCGCACAGAATAGGTATATGCTACACCTGCTATGACATTGAAGTCATTGTAGTTTCTGATATTGGCATTTACCGTGGCTAAAAAGATACCATCTCTGTATATATTAAATCCTTCATTGGGTGAGGGTCCGAGCCCATCCACTGTCCAGGTTATCTGGATCCTATCCAGCAGATCACCTTGTGTTGCATTGACCTTCAATGGAAATGGAGGCAGCAGGTACCGGCCATAAAATCCCAAAACAGTACTATTGGTGTTGTTTTCTGTAAAACCCACAAAATTTTGGCCAATGGCGACGGCTGTCTGATACTTTTGACTTTTTGATTTTGCAATGGTGCCATAATTAAAAAAAGCAGAGCCCTCAAAACTACTTGAATCAGGAGCGGATACAGGATTGCAATTGTTACTTTGTGAATAGATGTCTGTATGCAGCCCTAAAAGCAATAGGAGAATAAAAAATGTATATCTGACTATCATGATAATTTATGATTAGAAGATGAGTTAAGTGGGTTAACTTTACAAAACCAGGATTTAATTTACTTTACATACACTTCAACACGACTAATACCAAAAGATTCATCTGCTATTGTTCCATGGTTTGAAGCGAATCCTACAATAAGCCAAAAACTGTTTCCATTAGCCATGGCAGTCATCTCTACATCGACACTTTGATCTCCAGATGCTCCATTTGTCGTTTTAATTTTTGTTGCATCACCAAATGCAGTGTTGGTTAACCCTTGTAAACTGGTTGGATAGCTTAAAGGAATATTCCAGCCTATCCTAAAATTGGCAGCACTTGCTGACGTTGCAAATCCTGCGAACCCTGCATCACCTTGCCATCCTTCCCAAGAACCGAAAGCATAATACCTGAATCTAACTTTTATTTCACTATAGGTACCTGCTATGGTATATTGTTTTTTTAATACTTGAGCAACTGCAGCCTGTTCTACAACCCATCCAACAAGCGGAGAATAATTATTCCTTGAGGCCGGACCTGCCGGTGTTGGGTTATTCCATCCGAAAGTTTGACTACAACATGGGTTGTAAACTTGCCATCCGTCTGCATTCATACTCAAATCATCTACATAAGCCAGCCTCCAATCCTGAAAACTTCCTTGTGTTGATGTATAGTTAATACCACCATTGTTATTGATATTTACCTGATTGGTTCCCAAAGTTCCTAAAACCGTAGCTCCTGTAGAATTTACTTCAATTTTCTCCACATTATTGACATAAAGAGAAACTTCTCCATCCTGAGTAGAAAATAAACCGCTGTCATTATCTCCGTTATTTCCGGTAAAAGCGTATCCATTTTTATCAACGCCATTGACACCTGGTGCTCCACCACTTGCCAATACTCCTTGGGCCACTTTGATCTCATCTGCTAGTACAAGCCCAGCGCTTGGAAACTGATTAGAACTTCCGCGTAGTGCCAAAGCATAAGGAGCTGAGGTGAGTCGTACTCTTGGCTTCATCTCTTGTGAGCCGATGGATATTCCCAATTCGTAATCTTTGTCAAATGGAAGATTGATAGGTGTGATCTGACCAAGTATTACACTGTATATACCACTGATTACTTCTACATCAGGTATGGTCTCCATCCATTTTACCTGGGTGGAGTCCACTACATACACTTTAAAAGTGATGGGATAGTCTCCATCTTCGAGGGCTATACCGTTGGCTTTTTTGAGTATGCCCTGTAAACTTAGGGTGGCCTGGGCATGGATAAAAAGATGAGTATATGCCAGCAAAAATGTAACCATCATTGCTCGGGCTATGTATGCAGGCAGGTTTTCAATTGAATTTTGGAATTTTTTAATAGGTTGCATTTTTTAAGATTTTTTATTGTATTAGATAATATTTGTTTTATTGTGTAAAAGTAGACATAAATGCTATCAAACCATAGTAAAATTTGAGCATAATTCACTAAAAAATGAGCATTTTTAGCAAGACAGAGGGAATAAATGGAATAATTGCTGAGGTATATAAAATCTTAGTGACCTTAAAGCTTATAATAAGAAAGTCAAGATTTTTTTAAGCCACATGATATTTGTTTATTATGCTGAGTTTTTATTTCACTTGGTTGCTTCGAGACAAGTAGGATTTATTGCCAAATAGACTAAAACTTATTTCAAGATCTAATAGTGAAAAAATGGTCTTAAATAATTATGAAATCTGATCTTAAGATTTAATGATTACAGTAAACTTTTAGTTTTCCATTTGGCCATTCTAAATGTATAAAAGTTTTTTCTCCTTAAAATTAAAAACTGTCAGGTTTCACCACATGGCAAAACCTGACAGCAATAAAAATCTGATTTAATTTTAATCTGTTATATCTACCAATTCCCAAAGTTCTTGAGAAACCATATCTCTCAGCTCATTCAATTTAGTCGTTAAATTGGCTATATCATCCTTAGGATATACTTTTTTGTACTCATCTGCCATGCCCGTTTTATCACTTGCCCATGATAACGCCTGGTCCAAAGTAGAAAAGCTAAAGCTAACGGTATAGTCACTTTCACCACCTATATTGGTCGCATAGGTGCGTTTCCACACATTATATCCTTTTAGTTCTCCTGCTTTTATACACTCTTCAATCACTGGCTTTAAAGTTTCCAATAATTTTTCATAGGCAACGTTGCTGCCCTTTTTGGCATTTACAAGATTGAGCTGTACGTATTCGCCTGGTAGTATCTTGGATCCTACACCCATTTTATAGGTATAGAGATCGGTCGCTACTGTAGTCCTTACATTGTTTAATGAAGTAAAAAAGTCAGAGACTTCTTTCACGCTCATTGCTTTGATACCAGTATCCCAAGTACCTTCTGCTTTCATTTCGATACCGCTAGGAAATACAGAAAGAGTAGCATAATTATAATCCATACTGCTACCACGTGGTAATGTTCTACGGTAAAGTTGCCAGGAATTAATAGTCTTGTTAGCAACTCTTGCATTTGCAAGCTTTTTTGACGTTTTCATGTCAATCAAAAAACTCTCTCCCATGTTCGGTAATGTTTTGATAAAATTTACTTCACCATAAGGGTTTTGTGCATGAGAAACGTTGAAAGAAAATAATGTAGTCAATACCACTACCATTGTTGTTAAAAATAATGTTTTCATTTTAAAGGAATTTTTGTTGTTAAAATAATGATTACTTTTTGTGTATTTGCTTTTTGAAAAATTAACACTGCAAAGTTATAATCATGTCTCTTTATGGAGATATGACATTTCTCGCAAAAAACCATACATTTCTCGCATTGATACCCTAAATTCTACGCATATACCGTAAATTCAGAGCATTTTAGGTTGTATGAGTCATTTTAGCTTCCTTGTTTGGTCATAGTTAACTTTAACTTGATGTATCTTTAGGTTATGATGTTTCTCCCAATATATTTCATATCGCTTAATCGTTTTATTACCAAACAGGAATTTGGCATCACACCCCAGGAATGGAGGATAAAATAATTATTGAATAAAAACTGACTAAACGGATATCGATGGTTAGTGTTCTATATCCACAACAAGATCATGTGTACCAAATGCCTATTCGGAGTTTTATTTTGCTCGTTAAGGCATTAAATTCGTAAAAACAGCCAATTAATACGTATTTTTGGCAAATAGAAATACATTATGGATATTAAAAAATTGTGCTCAAATTGTATAATACTATTTTTTCAACAAGGGCAGCTGGTATTTACCTACTGGCATTTGCTTCCTCGATAGGAATAGCCACTTTTATTGAAAATGATTACGGCACCAGCTCAGCTCAGGAAGTCGTTTTTAAAACCAAATGGTTTGAACTGCTGCTCATCCTGTTTGGATGTACGATTGTTGCAAATATTTTCAGGTTCAGAATGATCGAACAAAAAAAGTGGGCGTCGCTATGTTTTCATCTATCCATTATTATCATTATTTTAGGTGCCGGTATAACGAGGTATTTTGGTTATGAAGGCATGATGCATATACGTGAAGGTGCAACTTCAGATGTATTTTTATCCACAGAACCTTACCTGAAGTTCAGCGCAATTTACGGGGGAAAATCTTATTCCTTTGATGAAAATACTCATTTTTCGAGCCTTGGAACCAATAAGTTTGAAGAATTATATCAAATAGGACCGCATGTTTTTCAGGTAAAACTTAAAAAATTCATCCCCAATCCCATTGAAAAATTGACTGAGGATGACAAAAACAATCCGGTTTTGAAAGTGGTGATTGCAGGCATGAAGGGTAGGGAAGAGTACTTTATACATCAGGGAGACCGGGTTAATATTAATGGGGTAAATTATAATTTTACGGATGAAATCCTTCCCAATGCTTTTAATATTCAATTTAGAAATGATTCCTTGTCTTTTAAAACAGACTTGGCTGTTTCTCAAATGGTTATGGCTACTCAACAAAGTGATTCACTATACCCGGGTGTTCAGCATCCATTGATGCTTAGATCGATGTATACTATGGGAAAGGCAGGATTTGTATTTGGAGATTTCAAAAAGAACGGAAAACTTTCGATTGAATCATCAGATCCTAAAATGAAAAACGAAAGCAGCGCCGGACTCCTTATGGCTGTAACACATAATGGTGAAACAAAGGAAGTGATGATTACAGGTAGGAAAGGCGATGAAGGGCAACCAAAAATTTTAGATTTTGTAGACACCAGGTTTTCGATGGCATATGGCGCTAAACAAGTTAAATTGCCTTTTGCCATTAAATGCAGAGATTTTATTATGGACAGATATCCGGGTACGGACAATCCATCATCATATGCCAGTGAAGTTACATTGATTGATCAGAAAAATGGCATTAATCAGGAGTCAAGAATTTTTATGAATAATATTCTGGATTATGGCGGGTATAGATTTTTTCAGTCGTCTTTTGATCAGGATGAGTTGGGTACCTATCTGAGTGTAAATCACGATTTCTGGGGTACTTGGGTATCTTATATTGGCTATATCTTTTTAACACTTGGGCTGATTATGGTTTTTTTTAGTAAAAATACCCGGTTTACGACACTCGTTAAAAAACTTGATCAATATCAGTCTGATATCACAAAAACCGCTTCAGCAATCTTATTAATTATGTTTACTTCTTTGAGTACAATGGGGATATCTCAAGTAGCACCACCTGTAATGGAAGTAAGTAAAGAACATGCTGCTCATTTCGGAAAATTATTGGTTCAAGACCACCGTGGTCGTTTTAAACCTGTCAATACACTGACTGGTGAACTCTTGCGGAAGGTAGCTAAAAAAGAGGGCATGTATGGCCAAACTTCTGATCAGATAATATTGTCCATGCTGATATCTCCAGCTGTCTGGGAAAACATTCCATTGATCCATATCGGTACCCACCCGGAGGTTCAAAAGCTACTGCATACTACAGACAAATTGGTGCCATACAGTAGTTTTTTTGATACTAATGGACAGTATGTCCTTAGGGATATGGTAAGAAATGCACAGTCGGTCAACCCGAAAGATCATGGCACATTTGAAAAGACCATCATTAAGCTCGATGAAAAAGTCAACATTATTAGCATGGTTTTTTCAGGTCGGCTATTAAAGATTTTACCCGTTGAAAATGATCCGGCCAATACCTGGATTTCTCCTATGGACATACGTGAGATGGCCACAATCCCTCCTGATCTGGAGGCTGAAAATATTTTGTTTGCGAATTATTTATCATCCTTGCCACAAGCAAAAACGGACAACGATTGGACAAAATCTGATGAGTTGTTGGATAAGATATCTGAAATTCAATTGAGTAAAGGAGCACATATAATTCCGTCAAGCAGTAAAATACAAGCGGAGTTATGGCTAAATTCACTTGATGTATTTGGCAAACTAAGAAATATATATGCTATTCTGAGTATGTTGATTTTGAGTATTTTCTTTTACTCTATATTTAGTCCTCGTTTCAGCAGGGTAAAAGCTGCTAAAGTGACTTTACTCGTATTAGGGGCAGCATTTGTTTTTCACACCCTGGGCTTGGGTTTAAGGTGGTATGTTTCAGGCCGGGCCCCATGGAGTAATGGTTATGAGTCAATGATTTACATTGGGTGGACTACGATGCTGGCCGGTTTGATATTCTCCAGAAAATCTTTAGGGGGCATGGCGGCGACTACCGTACTGGCTGCCACTATTTTGCTTGTAGCCGGCATGAGTTGGTTGGACCCTGAAATTACACCTTTAGTTCCTGTACTAAAATCTTATTGGCTTACGATTCATGTTTCACTTGAGGCTGGTAGTTATGGTTTTTTAATGTTGGGCGCTGTTATTGGTATGCTTAATTTAATTCTCATGACACTTATCAATTCAAAAAACAAATCAAATGTCGAAAGAACCATAAAAGAATTGACGATCATTTCTGAGATTACTCTGATCGGCGGATTGTTTATGGTTAGCGTAGGTACTTATCTTGGTGGCGTTTGGGCCAATGAATCATGGGGCAGATATTGGGGCTGGGATGCAAAAGAAACCTGGGCCCTTGTCACCATTTTAGTATATGCATTTATTTTGCATATGCGTTTTATGCCCGGATTACAGAGTTTGTTTACTTTCAATTTTGCTTCTTTATTTGGGTTTGCCACCGTTATCATGACGTATTTTGGTGTCAATTATTATTTGTCCGGTTTACATTCGTACGCCGCAGGCGACCCTGTACCGATTCCGCCAAGCGTATATTACACAGCTTTGGTGCTGGCCATTTTAAGTATTTCTGCATTTATAAGGTGGCGTAAGGTGAAGTGATTTTTGTATTTTGTCGTTTGTGATGGCTTGAACGATGACCAATATTTCATATCTAAAATGGCAATATTTGAATAAATATACTTCGTGCCATAAGCTTGTATATTTTGGTCTGAATTGCAAGCATTACCATTATCCCATGTTTATAAAAACTATATACGGCAATCAAAATACCTATATAGTTTGGTACAGTAACTTAGGGAATTCCTGAAGTATCTGCGAAGACTAATGAAGTACCACAGTAGTCTTTTTAAAATAGGGTGAAGACAACTGAATTACTTGTGTAAACGCATGAAGTAGCTATGGAGCCTTATTAAGTCCTTATGAAGACTCATGAAGTTCCTATTAGTTTATTTGAAGTACTTGTGCAGACTTTTTAAGTAGCGGAAATAAGTGTTTACGTCTATGAAGATACATAATTACGAATTAAAGAAATATTGAATACACTTGAAAAAATCATGAAAATTTGCGCCCTAAAATTCTAGAGCCACAGTACCTTACCGGTATATTCCTGTTAAATTGTATATGGTTTTGGCAATTTGTGAATTATACATCAAAGAAAAATTATCTTTACAACCTAATAAAATATTTAGGTTGACACTTGATATATGATCAAAAAAGAAATAAAAGAAAAGGCAATAGAAGTAACCCTTTGGGATGCTGCGAATAAACTCAGAGGTAGTGTAGAGCCTGCCGAATATAAACACGTAGTATTAGGACTTATTTTCTTAAAATTTGCCAGCGACAAGTTTGAAGACCACCGAGCCAAGCTCATTGCCGATGGCAAAGAGAAATACATTGAGATGCCGGAGTTCTACAATATGAACAATGTGTTTTTTCTGGAAGAAACCAGCCGTTGGAGTTACCTGATAAAAAGAGCCAAACAAAACGACATTGCATTGCTCATTGATACAGCCCTGCATACCATTGAGAAAAACAACAAAGCATTGAAAGGTGCATTGCCCGACAATTACTTTTCTCGTTTAGGACTGGATGTAACCAAACTGGATTCTTTGCTCGATACAATTAACGATATTGACACTACCAAAGACCCGAAGCAAGATGTAGTTGGGAAAGTGTATGAATACTTTCTTTCAAAATTTGCATTGGCAGAAGGAAAAGGCAAAGGAGAATTTTACACACCTAAAAGTATTGTAAACCTCATTGCCGAAATGATTGAACCTTACAAAGGCATTATCTATGACCCTGCCTGTGGTTCGGGAGGTATGTTTGTGCAGTCTATCAAGTTTATTGAAGCACATAATGGCAACAAAAAAGAAATTTCAATTTACGGTCAGGAATATACAAATACCACGTACAAACTGGCAAAGATGAACCTTGCCATACGTGGAATAAGCGGAAACTTAGGTGAAAAAGCAGCAGATACTTTTGCAGACGACCAGCACAAAGACCTGAAAGCAGATTACATCATGGCGAATCCACCTTTTAACCAAAAGGACTGGCGCGCTGAAAACGAACTGAAGGACGACCCGCGTTGGAGAGGTTATGATGTGCCACCCAAAAGCAATGCCAATTACGGTTGGATTTTGAATATGGTTTCTAAACTTTCCGACGATGGCATTGCAGGTTTTATCCTGGCAAATGGTGCATTGAGTGGTGGTGGTGAAGAATACAAAATACGTAGAAAGCTGATTGAAAATAATTTGGTGGAAGCCATTTTGGTATTGCCACGCAATTTATTTTATACCACCGACATCAGTGTTACGCTTTGGATTTTGAATAAAAATAAAAAAGCACAGAGCAAAAGCATTGGTGATGAACAACGCCATTACCGTGACCGGCCGAAAGGGTAGGGGAAACCAAAAAAAAAAAAAAAGGAAATGAGGGCGACTGCGATTTGCCGCAACGGCGATGGAAAAATTTAAATCCCCATCACAAACGATAGGGGCGATCATAAGAGGATATAAAATTGCCACGATTAAAAAAATTAAGGATCATATTTTAAATTCGGATAGGGGCGAATTGCAATTCGCCCCAACGGGCCCAACGGAAGAAATAATCCAATTAGATTTTAAAATCTGGCAACGCAATTATTATGAACACATCATACGGGATGAAAAATCATATCAAACCATTTCGGAATATATTATAAACAATCCTGCAAAATGGACAGAGGATAAATTTAATATGCAATGAAATTCACCGAAGAAAAATTAGAACGGGCGGATATAATGGTTAATGGTCGATTATTAATGGTAATGAAATAACAAAAATGTCAAGTTTTTTACACCAAAAACTTGACATTTATTCAAAAATGAGTACCTTTGCAGTATGAAAGTAGCCGAGCAAATACGAAATAAGATAAAAAGCATACCCGAAAGTGAGCCTTTTGGCTATGCTGATTTGGGTATTGCAGCTACTGATTTTTCACTGCTGCCAAGGCTTTAGAACGATTGCAAAAAAAGGGAACAATTAAAAAAGTGTCGAAAGGTGTGTTTTATAAGCCCAAAATGACCATAATGGGTCCTTTGGGCCCAGATTATGATGCCTTACTAAAAAGATTTTTATTTAAAGATGGAAAACGAGTAGGCTATATAACAGGGGGCGAATTATATAACCAACTCAATCTTACAACACAAAATTATTTTAGAACCAAAATAGCCACCAATAGAAGCCGAAAAAAAATAGAAAAAGGTTGGCTAAAAACAAGTACTGTAAAAGCCTATGCTGAAATTTCTGAAAACAATTACCAATTATTGGGCATTTTGGATGCTATAAAAGATATTAGAAACATATCAGACACGTCTACCACAAAAGCTATAAAAATATTAAGTGGCAAGCTGGTAACATTTAGCAAAATAGATATTGATGCTTTGATTAAACTTTCAATGAAATATCCACCAAGGGTAAGGGCATTATTAGGGGCTATAATTGAAGATAAATTTAAAACTACGATCGAATTATCTGATTTAAAAAGTAGTTTAAATCCTACAACAGTATATAAGCTTAAAATTAAGGAAACCGATTTTCCATCGATTAAAAACTGGCAAATAAAATGATACTGCACCATAATAAAGAATTGTTTGTAGATATGATACAGCTTACCGCAGACAAAATGGGCATAAAAGCCATTTATGTTGAAAAAGACTATTGGGTTACCTATGCTTTGTTTACCATTTTCAACAATGAAATTGGCAAAGACACAGTTTTTAAAGGCGGAACTGCACTATCCAAATGTTACAATATGATAGAACGCTTTTCGGAAGATATTGATTTGGTAGTATTGAGACGAGAAGGAGAAACAGACAGCAAGTTAAAATCAAAATTAAAAGCAATAAGTACAGTTGTAGAAACAGTATTGCCCGAAGTAACTATTGAAGGCATTACCCATAAAATGGGAATGAACCGAAAAACGGCACACTCCTATAACAAAGAATTTAAAGGCGATTACGGACAAGTAAGAGATATTATAATTTTGGAATCTACTTGGCTGGGATACTACGAACCATACACCACCAAAAGCATCGTTTCATTTGTTGGTCAAATGATGCTGGACAATAAGCAATCTGATATTGCTAAAGAAAACGGACTACTTCCTTTTGACTTGCTGGCATTAGAACCTGTAAGAACCATTTGCGAAAAAATAATGAGTTTGGTTCGTTTTTCTTATGGCGAAAATCCACTGAATGATTTAAAGAAAAAGATAAGACACACCTATGATTTACACCAGCTACTTAAGCAAGATGAGTTCTTAAAATTCTTACAATCAACGACTTTTGATGAAATGCTTTTAAAGGTAGCCAATGATGATGTTGCAAGTTTTAAAAACAATAATCAATGGCTAATCCATCATCCTAATGAAGCACTAATTTTTAAAGACTTGGAAAATGTATGGAGTGAGTTAAAAACGATTTACAACGGTGACTTTAAAAATTTGGTGTATGGAGAATTACCCAAAGAAGAAGCCATTTTGGAAACATTAAAAATGATTCAAGAAAGAATGGTTGGTGTTCAATGGTTAATTGTTAATGATAAATGGATAAAGTAATGAGAGAAAACATTGAAAGAAAAAGGGGTTTGTTTGCGGTGAGGGTGGTAAAACTCTTTTTGGTGGGCAGAAAAAGGAGTTTGTGCTTTCAAAACAACTACTTAAAGAGTGGTATCTGGTGCAATGGTTAGAGAGGCGGAGCACGCAGAAACCAAAAACGATTTCAAGCATAAGATGGGTATAGCTCAAAAAGAAATTAACGAGACTATTTACTGGCTTGAACTTCTAAAAGAAACTGATTACTTAACCCAAGAAAAATTTGAAAGTATTAACAATGATGCTGTAGAAATTATCAAACTTATTACAAGTATAATTAAATCCGTTAAGGCAAACATTAACAATTAACCATTTATCATTAACAATTATAAATGAAATTCACCGAAGAAAAATTAGAAAAGGCATTTACCGAGTTGTTGGGGCAAGAAGGATTTCCCCACCATTTGGGCATTACGATAACTCGTAAGCCAGACGAAGTATTGATAGAAGAAGATTTGCAAAACTTCCTGTTAACACAATACGCTGGTCAAGGCATTACCGTAAACGAAACCAAATCTATTATTCTCCAACTCAAGTCGCTTTCTGCATCTGACCTATACGAAAGTAACAAAACATTTATCAGGATGCTATCTGACGGTTTTATTCTCAAACGGGAAGACCGAAATCAAAAAGACATATACATTCAATTGATAGATTATAGCGGGTTAAACAAACAGAAACAGCCCGAAGATGAATATCTTATTTCTATAGCAGCAGAACCCGAAGTAGAATATGGCATTGACAATAATATTTACAAGTTTGTCAATCAATTAGAAATTATTGGTTCAGAAAAACGCATACCTGATGGCATTGTGTATATCAATGGTTTGCCTTTGGTAGTGTTTGAGTTTAAAACAGCCATTCGTGAAGAAACTACTATTTACGATGCTTTCAAACAATTAACGATAAGATACCGCAGAGACATACCCGAACTGTTTAAATACAATGCTTTTTGTGTTATCAGCGATGGCGTAAACAATAAGGCTGGTTCGTTCTTTGCTCCTTATGAGTTTTTCTATGCGTGGCGACGTCTGGGTGGTTCTCCGGGCATTAAGAAGCTCCCGCTTCTTCATAATAGCGACAAGCTGGAGTTTGCCGCAACCCAGGTCGCAGCCCAGAGGGAAGCCGAGGGTATCAACTCTATGTTTACAATGATTCACGGCATGTTTAACAAACAAACTGTGAGAGATATTATCCGCAATTTCATTTACATTCCTGACAGTTCAAAGAAAAACGAAAAAATTGTTTGTCGGTATCCGCAATACTATGCGGCAAGAGCCTTGTATGACAATATCAAATTAGCCCAAAAGCCCGAAGGAAACGGAAAAGGCGGAACTTACTTTGGTGCTACCGGTTGCGGAAAAAGTTTTACCATGCTTTATTTGACAAGGTTGTTGATGAAAAGCGAATGGTTTGAAAGCCCGACCATTGTATTAATTACCGACCGCACCGATTTAGACGACCAACTTTCGGGGCAATTTACAAATGCCAAAAACTTTATTGGCGACAACACAGTGGTAAGTGTAGATAGCCGAGCCAACTTGAGAGAATTAATTCAAGGCAGACAAAGCGGAGGCGTTTTCTTAACCACTATTCACAAATTTACAGAAGACACTGAACTTCTTACCGATAGACCCAATGTAATTTGTATTTCAGATGAAGCACACCGAAGCCAGGTAAATCTTGACCAAAAAGTAAAAGTGACCGAGAAAGGTGTTACTAAAACATATGGCTTTGCTAAATACTTACACGATTCCTTACCCAATGCAACATTTGTAGGATTCACTGGAACGCCGATAGATGCAACGCTGGATGTTTTTGGGCGAGTAGTAGATGCCTACACCATGAGTGAATCGGTGAAAGATGAAATCACAGTGCGGATTGTGTATGAAGGCAGAGCAGCAAAAGTATTGTTGAATAATTCCAAACTCAAAGAGATTGAAGATTATTACGCTAAGTGTGCAGAAATAGGAAGCAACGAAAATCAGATTGAGCAAAGCAAAAAAGAAATGGCACAGATGTATGCCATTATTGGCGACCCTGACCGTTTAAAAGCTGTTGCCGAAGATTTTGTAAACCATTATGAAAAGCGGGTTTCAGAAGGTTCAACCGTAAAAGGAAAAGCAATGTTTGTGTGCAGCACTCGTGAAATAGCTTATGAGTTGTATAAAAACATCATTGTATATCTGGGTGAACGAAGCTCCAGCTTCGAACAAATCGAAACAACAAACTACGCACAATATTTTACCACCAACTATGGATACCCCGAAGAATGGCATAAAAGAAATCTGCCGCATAGAAACAAAGAAGGTTTAATACAATCTATTACATTTCGTCTGGCAGATAGCCTGGCACAAAGTGTTTTAGCAACACTCGAAGAAGAACTTAAGCATCTTTCGGGTGAAAAAAGAGATGTTGAAAAAAGAAAAAAATATGAATATTGGCTTGACAAAGGCGTAGGCTGCTGTGCATTAGCAAAGAGAGAAATGGCTGAAGTGATGCAGGAAGCACTGTTGCATCATGATGGCGAAAAATATGATTTGTTGGCCTGGAGCATCATGCCAAATCATGTTCACGTTCTTATTAAAACTACTGGCGATTTGGTTAGAATTGTGCAGTCTTGGAAATCATACACAGGAAAATGGGCATTGGCAAATAACAAGAAATATAACTTAGGTATTGATAAAGACGCAACTCAGTTTTGGATGCCTGAATATTGGGATAGATTCATTCGAGACGAAGATCACTTTAATAACGCAGTAAGGTATATACTTAATAATCCGGTGAAAGCGGGTTTAGAAAAGGATCATATTGCATATATTTATACAGGAATGCAGCTGGAGCTACATTCCACCCAGGAGCTTCACCCAACCCAGATAAAACTTATTGCCACCAGAGGGCAAGACGACCCGAAGGAAATGTATGATTTGTTGGGAACAAAAGACCAACGCAAAGAATTAGACCGACAATTTAAAAATGAAAAATCAAATTTCAAAATCGCTATTGTGGTGGATATGTGGCTCACCGGTTTTGATGTACCGTTTTTGGATAGCATTTACATTGACAAACCCATTCAGCGACACAATTTAATTCAAACCATTTCAAGAGTAAACCGCAAGTTTGAAGGAAAGAACAAAGGTTTGGTAGTGGATTATATCGGCATCAAAACGCAAATGAATTTGGCGTTGAAGCAATACAGCGAAGGTGACCAAGACAATTTTGAAGACATTTCTGAATCCATCATTATTGTTAGGAATCATTTAGACCTTTTGGCTAAAATCTTTCACACCTTTGACAACTCCAAATATTTCGGTACGGGCAAAAAATCTTTTGCCCCAACGTCTTTACAGCAATTAAATACTTTGAATTTGGCAGCCGAATATGTGCAACAAACCAAAGAATTTGAAACCAGATTTATGGGCTTGGTTAAGCGACTAAAAGCCGCTTATGATATTTGTGCAGGAAGTGAACAATTAACACAGTCAGAAAGAGATTATACCCATTTCTATTTGGCAGTTCGTTCCATAGTTTTCAAACTTACCAAAGGCACTGTACCCGACGCAGCTCAGATGAATGCTAAAGTTCGGGAAATGATTAAAGATGCTTTGCAAAGTGACGGCGTGGAAGAAATTTTCAAACTGGGAGACCAATCAGAAACGGAACAAGATATTTTTGATGAAGATTACCTGGCAAAAATAGATAAGATCAAACTGCCAAATACAAAAATCAAATTGCTTCAACAGTTATTGGCTAAAGTCATTGTAGAAATTAAAAAAGTAAACCGGGTAAAAGGAATTGACTTTACTAAAAAGATGCAAGCATTGGTTGAACGCTACAACAATCGTGATGCCAACGACATTTTGAGAAGTGAAGTGTATGAAGAAATGGCAAGTGCTTTGACAGACTTAATTTGGGAAGTTCACAAAGAATTTTCAGCAGGTGATGCTTTAGGAATCGACTTTGAAGAAAAAGCCTTTTACGACATCTTGAAAGAGTTATGTATAAAATACGACTTCAAGTATCCTGAAGACAAAATGATTGAACTGGCAAAAGCCGTGAAAGACCTGGTTGACGGACAAGCCAAATTCCCTGACTGGAACAAACGTGACGACATAAAATCAGCTTTAAAAGTTGGACTCATTCTTTTACTTGACGAGTTTGGTTATCCACCAGTAGAGAGAGACGAAGTGTATGTTGAGATTTTTGAACAAGCAGAAAATTTTAAGAAAAATCAGAACTAATATGGGGTAAAAGATTTTCTTTTTAAGGTATTATTTCCTAAGAAGCAAGTACAATATATCAGATTTGATTGAAAGAAAGTCTTCTCTGCTGGTTGATGGCCAAAATTAAGCTAAATTATTCAGGCCGTATTTTTTTTAGAATTATTTTATAGAAAATTTACCACCTAAATATTAATATTAGACTATTGAGGATTTTATTTTTTTAAAAAATTAGTTTTTGTAGATATATACTAATCATCATCTTCCCCTTTATCTTTTTCCTTTGATCTTCCTTCATTATTATTGTTGTCTTCGTCGGCACTTTTATGACATTTGACACAATTAACAAAATTATTGATACCTTCTTCCCTGTGTTTTGCAGCAATATTGGAAGGCGTGTGTTCGTGACATCCATAGCAGGTGTAGGTTTCAAAATTATTGTTTTTGTGACATATTATGCAGTCTGTGTTATGGTCCTGATCTAAGACAAAATAGGAAGAATGTTCAAATGTAGCCGGTTTCCATTTGGTAATACTGTGACAGGATAGGCAATTGCCGATAATTCCTGTATGCAACTTATCTTTTGGTTTTTGGTGGCAATTGATACAATTTTGTGATTGATCTTTATTGATCATGTCGTGATCAAATCGAGTGATTGTTTTCCAATTTTCAAAACTATGACAGTTGTTGCAAGCTGTAGATAAGACTGAATGCAATACATCTTCTTGTTTTTGGTGGCAGTCCAGACAACTTTGTACTGTTGCCGGCTCTAATAAATTATGTTCAAAAATTAATTTTTGATTAGTTGAAATACCTTGATGGTCCAAATGGCATGCTGTGCAGCTTTGTTTGGTCAGTGCCTTGTGGAATGATATTTTTTTGCTGAATCGAATGTCGATACTATCGTCTTTGAATCCAATTTCGTCAAGTTGGTGACACACTATACACTTTGTATTTGTTACACCCTGTAAAGGTGTATGACAAACAAAACAATCATTATTAAATTTTTGGTGTCCATTGCTTAGTTCACCTGGATTGATCAGGGTATGTGGGAATCTGATGATTAAAAATGAAATGGCAAGAAGTATTACAGCCCCTGCAATCAATAACTTATTCATCAGCTGAAAATTATTATGGTGATAATATGAAGGATGGCTAATATAAAAAACATCATGGCGATAGGCAAATGGATGACTCGCCATTTAGTAATAAGTCCAAAAGTAATGGAATCATAAAACAATTCTTTTTCAATGGCTTCTGTGCTCATTCCTTCAGCAATGAGTGCTTGTTTTCGGTCATTCATAGACGCTCGGGCATTTTTTACTATAAATTTTCCGACGAGTCCACTCATGACATTTATGATCATCATGTAGGTGGCTAACCAGGCTAAGTGGGCATTGTAATGAATACCGGCATGAACCAATATTAAAACAGAGCCACCCCAAGCCATATATTCATGAAAAGCCAAGAGGCCTTTGGGAGATCCGGAGCGAATTATATTTCTTTTTCTGGCTGAATATATAAATGAAAAAATAATCATCAGCGTACCAGGTATACCGAGATACTTCCCAACCCAATATATATTTCCCAAATGTAGCAAATAATCAATCAGAAAGGCGAAAAAAATCATTAACCCAAACCAAAGGAGAAATGGAATGACGTACTTTAGTAATATTGACTTTGGCATAATAACCGTTGTTATAAATATCCTTTTCGGCTTTTATTAGTCGATATGTAAATGTAGTCTTTATCTGAACCAATGCATGTGACTTAGGTCACACTAAACAATGTTTTTGATCTATGCTTAAACTTTTATCAACAAACCAACTTGTTTGCATTTGGAATGTCAACTATTACAACAATTTTGATTGTATGGAAAAAAATATTACTACATTTCTCCGGCTTCTTCCATAATAATATCATATCTATAGCCAGCGCCAAAGTCTTTGTTCAAAACAATTTTGCCTTTTAATACCACCTCAGAGCCTACTTCAATATTGGCATTAGAAGTAACGGTAAGTTCAAGGACCTTACCTTTTTCTTTTGTTCCATCCTGTATGTGTATCCAGTTTCTACCCATGATGCCATTATTTACTTTGACACAGTTGCCAGCTACTGTTATAGTTTGACCGTCATATTTTGATTTTTTTGACATAAGTTCTGACAGTTTAACCACATCTTTTGGAGCACCACCTCCGGAGGTTTTTTTGATAGGTGCTGCCATATCCTGACCTAACGGCACATCCATATTGCCGCCTGGATGTTCTGCAGCGTCTATAATATTTCCGACAAGATAAATGGTATCAAATGTCCGCTTAAAGTCCTGGCTTTCAAAATTAGTCTTCAAAAGCCCGCCTTTGTACAAATATGTTTTTCCTTTGGATGCTTCTTTTTTGGCAGTGGCGATCCAGAATTTGTGGTTTCCTTCGTTTACGTTTAGGTATGTATATCTTTCGGACTGAAGAATCTCATTTGCCACAACTTTATGGACGCCTGCATCAGCCGTTTGACCTGAAGCGGGAAGAGCAGGTGTTGACCCGGAAGATGTGGCTTCTAAGGCGCTTTCGTTTGGTGCATCTGCTACAATAACTTTAGGCTTGGATTCACAGCTCATCAGTAAAACAATGATTGTGAAAGAACTATAAAATTTAATCTTTTCAAACATATACATTAATTTTTAAATCGTTGAACAGCAGTGATGAAATAACGGTGATATTTTTTATTTGGTTCAAATGTACCTTCATAACTCAACATTAGAGAAGTAAGTTTCAACATATTTATACTTAAATTAATTCCCGCTATGTTTTGTTTTAAAGAGGACTCCGAATTATTAAAAGTGTATGTAAGGTTTCTGTAATTTATTTCTGCCTGCAATTTACCTTTCATAAAGGTTTTATTAAATCTACATCCCAAAATATTTCCTTTGAAGTAATACGATTCCAAAATATTGGCACTGAAAGATGCTGAAATATTTGTACCGGGCAATCTGCTCACACTTATATTTCCAACATAATTTTTGGTTGGAATCGGATTAGATCCTTGATATCTTAAAAAATTAGAAACACTTATATTGATCAATTTGAAAGCTGTGTAATTAACTTGAAACCGCAGACCTTGTCTTGTTTCTTGTGCAAGCAACTGATCGATATAGGTTTGATAGGACTCATAAAATATAACATTTCTCCTGTTGTCATAGGAGGAAGAGATACTTAGGTTCTTACGAATCCGATATCTAAGTGAGAGATAGGTACTTGTGATATTCAGATGATTGGTAGATATATCACCTATTTTTTGATACATATCCATTTCTGCAGAAATAAAAATATTAAGATTTTTAAACGTTGAATTGTTATGTTGAAAATACATAAATCTCCTGTCTGTTTTAAAATCATTTTGTTGTTCGCCAAAGGCCAGAGAAGTAGTTGCGATTCCACTTTTACTTTTATCATTTCTGGCAATAAAACCTCCAAATTGAGTAAGCTTAGGATTAAACTTATAGTTGGCAATATCTGGTCTCGTTCCTGCAAAAGCACCTGCTGAATATATCCCAAAATTCACTTCACCTTGTATACCATCTATGGCACCCATATTGGCGATTTTATTATTTATTTTGCGACCCAAACTTACATTATATTTTTCAGTTGGCGCATACAACAAATTTAGGGCGTAAATCTTAAAATCATCATAAAAACCCACTTGTGATTGATCTATGCCATACCTGTGGCGATACGTTATATAACTCTGAAGAGATAAAGCTGATGAATGAATGTTTTGAATATTCATTGATAACGCAATTCTTATCCGCTGAAAATTTTGAGTGTTACCATCTGTAATACTCCCATTTGATGACATAGAAAGCCTGCCGTTTATTTTTTGTACCTTTTTGTTATTTGATGTAGTGTCGTGGTCTGTTGAATCAATTGGTTCCTGAGAATTTGTTACGATCGTTTTAATCACAGGAGATTGAATTGTTTGTACTTCCATTTCATTTTCTTTAGATGTATTTTTGAAATAAATGGTCTCTCCTTCCGTAAAAATATGTTGAGTAAAATTTTCTGAAACACATGAAGTAGTGGACAAATGTTTAATAATTAATGATGGAACGGGGCCAGCAGCATGTACATACCACAATGTATCACCTGCATGCATATTTTCTGTACTGTAGAATTTTACGTAAACATTTTTATTGCTTTTAAAAGTCACCTTACCTTCGGTAAATGGTATCTTGACTTGACCGTTTAAAGCGGACAAAAACAAATACATAAGACTGAATAAAAAAACATTTTTCATTAGTGTCCTTTGTGCTTTTGTGAAATGGAATCACGTCCAAAGGCATTGACAGCATGGTATTGACTACAAAAATATTTTTCCTTGTGTATGATTTTGTTTTTTGAGTCCATTGTGTTCATCTTTTACATTAATTTTCACCAGTTGGGTGGCAAGCGTAACAAGCATTGCTGTTGTACATATATCCACTTACACCTTGATGATCCTGATTTACGGAATTTTGATTACTGTGTTCGTGACAATTTATACAGCTGAATAGGGCATAATTGTTGGTATTTAAATGACATTCTACACACTGGTTCCACTCGTTATCATGTTTGCCACTGTAAATCGGAAAATACATGTTATCATGATCAAAAGTAGATGGCTGCCATGCTGTCTGAGAGTGGCAGGTAGTACAATCTGTTGGAAATTGTGCACTCGCATGATTAGGATTCGTAGCTCCGGTATAATCTGAAGAATGACATCCGTAACATGTGTTTGGCGTAGAGTTATAATTACCGTTATGACAAGATATACAATCCAGGGAGACATGGGCTCCGGCCAGAACATAATAATTGTTATGATTGGGGAATAATGCAGGACTCCATCCGGGTTCTGTAGTGTGACAGGTTACGCAATCATTGGAAATGCCAAGTGAATTGTGATTTGGGTTTATGGACGTATTATAATCACTTTGATGGCAGCCCACACAAGTATTTGGTGTATTGGAATAATTACCCATGTGGCATATGACACAATTGTTGGCTATCGCTGAATGAGCACCTGTAAATGGATAAACTGTATTATGGTCAAAAGTAGAAGGTTGCCAGGCTGTTTGAGAGTGACAAATAGTACAATCTGTTGGAAATTGCGATGCTTGATGATTTGGGTTGGTTGCACCATTAAAATCGGTAGCATGACATCCAAAACACGTATTTGGGGTATTATTATAGTTTCCATTGTGGCAGGCAGCACAATCATTGGCAATCGCAATATGTGCGCCGGCTATAACATAAAAATCATTGTGGTTGGGGAATGCAGCCGGGCTCCAGCCAGGAGCTGTAGTATGACATGTAGCACAATCGGTAGCTATACCCGTCGTAAGGTGGTTGGGATTAAGCGACGCATTAAAATCTGTTTGGTGACAGCCTACACAGGTATTTGGCGTATTGTTGTAATTGCCCATATGACATACAGCACAATTATTCGCAATAACCGCATGTGCACCCGTAAGCGGATAAAACATGTTATGATCAAAAGTAGCAGGTGCCCAACCATTCTGAGTATGACACATAGCACAATCTTGCGGAAACATTCCGGCTTCATGGTCCGGATTTGTAGTAGCATTAAAATCTGTAATATGACAACCCACACAGGTATTTGGCGTATTGGCATAATTGCCGTTATGACAAATAACACAATTATTTGCAATGGTGGCGTGTGCACCTAAAAGAGGGTAATAATTGTTGTGGTCAAAGGTAGATGGCGACCAGACATCCTGAGTGTGACAAATAGCACAGTCCGTAGGGAACTGAGCGGTCACATGGTTTGGATCAGTGGTTCCGTTAAAATCACTTTGATGACAACCCACACATGTATTTGGCGTGTTATTATAATTTCCGTTATGGCAGACCACACAATCATTAGAAATTGTCGCATGTGCCCCGGCCAAAACATAGTAATCATTATGTGTAGGAAAAGTAGCAGGGCTCCATCCTGGTGCAGTTGTATGGCATGTGGCACAATCTGTTGAAATGCCAAGGGCTATGTGATTGGGATTCAAAGATGATGTATGATCATCATTATGGCAACCCACACATGTATTAGGGGTGTTATTATACCCGTTCGTATGACAAACCACACAGTTGGAAGCAATTGAAGCATGTGCTCCCGTCAGTGGATAAAATATACTGTGATCAAAATTTGTAGGTGTCCACGCTGTTTGTGAATGACAAGTGGTACAATCCGTTGGAAACATTCCTGTCTCATGGTCGGGATTGGTTGTGGCATTAAAATCGGTAATATGGCAGCCTACGCATGTATTCGGCGTATTATTATAATTTCCGTTGTGACATGCAGCACAATCATTTGCTATATTTACGTGAGCACCGGCAATGACATAAAAGTCATTGTGGATGGCAAATGTTGCCGGGCTCCATCCGGGCGTTGTGGTATGACAGCTGGCACAATCAGTTGAAATCCCAAGAGTTAAGTGATTAGGATTTGTAGATTGGTTATAATTGTCTGTATGGCAGGCAATACAAGATGTTGGTGTACCCTGATAACCGGTGGCATGACAGCTGATACAATCTGTGGTTACATGCGCTCCGGTCAATGGGAATGCCGTGGTATTATGATCAAAGACAACGTCAGCATCACCTGTAGGATGACACGCCAGACATGCCGAACTATTGTATACATAACCGTTTACACCATTATGGGCATCATCAGTTTCAGGATTCATGTGGCATGTTACACAGGTGAATTGACTATAATCACCAGGTGTTGTATGGCAATCTAGACATTGTGTCCACTGACCATTATGCTTACCGCTATAAATAGGGAAATACAGTCCGTCATGATTGAAAGTTGAAGGCAACCATGCAGATTCAGAGTGGCACGAAGCACAATCAGTCGGAAACTGAAGTAACACATGGCTTGGATCTGTAGTAGTATTGTAATCTGTCGTATGACAACCAACACAAGTATTGGGCGTATTATTATAATTGCCGTTATGGCAAGCAACACAGTCATTTGCTATGACAGCATGAGCGCCATTAAGTGGATAGAATGTATTGTGAATGGCAAATGATGCGGGGCTCCATCCTGGTGCTGTTGTATGACAAGTTGCACAATCCGTCGGCAATCCAAGGGCAGTATGATTAGGGTTGAGCGACTGATTATAATCGATGGTATGGCAGTCTGCACAAACCGTAGATGTGCCCTGGTAACCGCTGGCATGACAGCTGATACAATCTGTGGTTACGTGAGCACCGGTCAATGGGAATGCCGTGGTATTATGATCAAAGACAACGTCCGCATCACCTGTAGGATGACACGCCAGACATGCCGAACTATTGTATACATAGCCATTTACACCATTATGGGCATCATCAGTTTCAGGATTCATGTGGCATGTTACACAGGTGAATTGACTATAATCACCAGGTGTAGTATGGCAATCTAGACATTGTGTCCACTGACCGTTATGCTTACCACTATAAATAGGGAAATACAGTCCGTCATGATTGAAAGTTGAAGGCTGCCATGCAGATTCAGAGTGGCACGAAGCACAATCAGTAGGAAACTGAAGTACCACATGGTTTGGATCTGTAGTATTATTGTAATCTGTCGTATGACAGCCAACACAAGTATTTGGCGTATTATTATAATTGCCGTTATGGCAAACAGCACAGTCATTTGCTATGACAGTATGTGCACCATTAAGCGGATAGAAAGTATTATGAATGGCAAATGAAGCCGGGCTCCATCCCGGGGCTGTTGTATGACAGCTTGCACAATCAGTGGGCAATCCAAGGGCGGTATGATTAGGGTTGAGCGATTGATTATAATCAACGGTATGACAGTCCGCACAAACCGAAGATGTTCCCTGATAACCGCTGGCATGACAACTGATACAATCTGTGGTTACGTGTGCACCGGTCAATGGGAAAGCCGTTGTATTATGGTCAAAAGACAACTTCAGCATTACCTGTAGGATGACAAGCCAGACACGCTGCATTGTTATATAGATACCCACCAACGCCATTATGGACATCATTTGTCTCAGGATTCATGTGGCATGTGATACATGTAAATTGTGTAAAATCACCAGGTGTAGTATGGCAATCAAGACATTGTGTCCACTGACCATTGTGTTTACCGCTATAAATCGGAAAATACAGCCCATCATGGTTGAATGTTGCAGGCTGCCATGCAGATTCAGAATGACATGATGCACAATCGGTGGTAAATTGACTTAGCGTATGATTGGGTGAAACCGTTGCATCAAAATCACTTTTATGACAGCCTACGCAGGTATTTGGTGTCGAATTATAATTTCCATTATGGCAACTTATACAGTCATTTGCAATCAAAGTATGGGCCCCATTTAGCGGATAAAAATTATTATGATTTGCAAAAGTTGCCGGGCTCCAGCCCGCTGCCGTACTATGGCAGGCAGCACAGTCAGTTGATATATTTAAGGCGGTGTGATTGGGATTGGCAGAGAGATTATAATCCTTAATATGACAATCAATACAAGCGGTCGAAGTTCCTTGATATCCATCAGCATGACAACTGACACAAGATGTGCTTATATGTGCCCCTGTAAGCGGAAAGCCTGTAGCATTATGGTCAAAAGCCATATCAGCATCGCCTGTTGGGTGACAGGCGAGACATGCATAATCCTCATAATTATATCCCTGTACGGCATTATGAATATCATCTGTTTGAGGGTTTTTATGGCAGGAAATACACGTGAATTGTTTATAATCACTTGTGTTGGTATGACATTCCACACAATCATTCCATACGCCTTTATGTTTGCCGCTATAAATGGGGAAAAATTGTCCATCGTGGGTTTTAAAATCCACAGGTTTCCAACCTACGGCCAATGTATGACATTCTATACATGAGGTTGAAAAAGATGATAACTTATGATTAGGATTTAATGTAGCAGCAAAGTCAGTCTGATGACAAAAAATACAATCAGCTGATATTTTTGAGTAATCAGAAGAGGTATGACATTGCGAACAGTCTTTAATATTGTGACCTTGTTCCAATGGGAAGAAGCTGTGATCTATGAGTTCTGTATTCCAGGCGGTACCTGTCAGACTATGACAGGAGGCACAGTCAGTAGGAAAATTATTTTTTGAATGGCTTGGTTTTGTAGTAGCGATGTAATCTGATCTGTGACAATTGATACATTCCACACCGGTAGGGCTAAAACGAATGTTCGTCTCACCAGTATGACATGCATTGCAGTTTACAGTACTGTGGACACCCATCAGTGGGAAGGCTATTTTTTCATGTAGATCCGTGACATTATCGACTATCCATGATACAGCGTTATGGCAACGAGCACAATCGGTACCGACTGTTTGGTTATGCATATCAGTATGACACGATATACATTGATTAGTGATGATGTATTAAATGTCCAATTCTCAGAGCTATGGCACTTAGCACAATCCATAGCAAAACCTTTACCATGAGGAGATTGGCCTAAACCCATGTTTAACCCCAAAAAGATTAAACCGATTATTGATGACAATCTATACATTCCAGTTTTCCGGTTTTATATACGATACTAATTTTGCCGTCAAGCACCAATTCTTCGTCATGACACTTGTCACAGGATACATTTTTATGCGCCCCGTCAAGTTTAAATGCCGTATTGTCGTGATTAAAATTGCTTCTGTCCCATTTTTCAAAACCATGACATTTTTTACAATCTGTCACACCCGATATGTCAAATTGAGTGCCGTGAACATTTTTATGACAAGAGCTACATTCTTCTGTGAGATCTACAAATTTTTGTAAACGCGCACCGTTTTCTGCTTCCTTAAAATGGCATAAGCCACAAGAAATAGTGGTGTGTTTTCCTTTTAGTTCAAATCTTGTCACATTATGATCAAAAGTCAATGATTTCCAACTTGCTACATCATGACATTGTCGACAATCATTTGCCGGCATATATTTTTCACTTATGATACCGGAATGAATATTTTGATGACAATCCACGCAGACATTTCCAATATTCCGAAAAGTCCACTTATTTTCTTTCATATGGCAGGAAGTACATGGACTTGCTATGTGTGCACCTTCAAGTGGAAACAATGATACGGCATGTTGCTCAAGACCAAAACTCGTTTCTTTAAAACTATCCGTATTATGACAAGCGGCACAATCTCTGTTTTTTATATCCTTAAACTCCCCTTCATGAAAATCCTTATGACATGACGCACAGAAATCATGTTTGACTGGATCGGTCATTTTTGAAGTCGTATGACACTTTTTGCAATCTACAGCTTCATGTTTGCCTTCAAGCACAAAACCGGTGAGTGAGTGGTTAAAATCAGATATTTTTTTGTTTACACTAAAACTTTGTACATTATGGCAGGCCTTGCAATCGGTGCCAAATTTTGATTCATGAATATCTTTATGACATGTCAGACATGTGATATTTTTATTTGATTCAAATTCACGGTAATTGCCTTTGGTGCCTGATCTATTGTCATGACAAGCTTTGCAATCGATGGTTTTGTGTTTACCTTCCAGTACAAATCCTGTTAAGGTATGATTAAAACTTGACGTTGATTTAATGTCTTTAAATGACGTCACATTATGACATGATGTACAATTGACACCAAATTCGCTACCATGTGGATCTTTATGGCAAGAAGTACAATTTTTGAAAGGAATATCAGCAAACTGTTGGAATTTTTGCCATTTTTTATGTCTGTTTTATGGCATTTTATACAATCCACGTTGGCGTGGCTGCCTGTCAAAGGAAAATCAGTTGAACTATGTTTGAATAAAGAAGCCGGTTTAAATTGCTCAAAATTATGACATTTTGCACAATCATTTGCCAATGTCTTCTGATGATAGTCTTCATGGCAAGATATACATTTTGGATCCAAACCAAGGAATGTGCTTTTATTCTGCTTAAGTTTGATATCTGCGATATGATCTTCAAAGTGACATTTTGCACAGTTTTCTACTTTTTTATGTGCGCCTTTCAGTTCATAGCCGGTAAGTGTATGATTAAATTTTTTTTCGTCAAAACGATTTAAATCAAAATTTACACCATGGTGTTCGCTGTGACATGTGATACATTCCTTGCCTTTTATTTCTTTGGAAACATGGTATCCTTTGCTTAATGTGATTCTTGCTTTGAGTTGTTTATGACAATCCAGGCACTTTGCTTCAGATATTTTAGCCCCAAGCTCGTGACAAGATGTACAACTACTTATCCCTTCCATTGAGGCGTGGGCTTTTGATAATTTGCCGGGACTAATCTGACAGAAAACAGGAGTTGCAGTCAATATAAAACCCACCATATCATTGCGATAAAGGTTGACGTTTTAATATGTGCATGTCCCCAGTTCATTTTGCGCTCTAATGTGATTTCATGGTATAATTAAATCTTTTAGAAATTTTAATTCCTGACTTCTCCAAAAACTGCGTAGGTAACTCACCTCCTGCAAATATAAAGACTAAATCATTGTCAAAAATCAGGGTATTCCCATCTTTTACCCTGATTTCTATCGTATCGGACATGATATTGGTCACATTTGACTCAAAAAGCATGGTAATTTTATTGGAATCTATCGCGTGAGCTATGTTTTCGACATTTTTTGGTTTTAACCGACTGAATTGGTCACTTCTGTATGACAAGGTGACTTTATTTTGTTCGGAAAGTAAGAGTGCGCTTTCAATCGCTGAGTCTCCGCCGCCCACTACTAAGATGTTTTTTTCCGAAATAAGCTCAGGTTCCAAAAGTTTGTATGCAACTTTCTCAAGTCCTTCCCCTTGTAGACCTAGTTTTCTTGGCGTACCTCGCCTGCCAATTGCCAGAAGTACTTTATTGGTGAAATATGTATCACCGTCAAGCGTAATTACTTTAAAGTTATTGTCACTTTTTATTATGTCTTCAACTTTTTTATGTTCAAATATAGTGATGTCATTTTTTTGAATAACTTCCTGCCACAGGCTGAGTAATTCTTTTTTGCTGGTCTGAAATAGCTTAACTTTGCCATATCCGGGGAGATCCATAGGTGAGGTCATTACAATTTTGGCCCTTGGGAAATTGTATACTGTGCCGCCTAGTGTATCTTGTTCCAACACGATGGCTTTCATACCTAGTTTTTTTGCTTGTTGTGAGGCTGAAATGCCAGCCGGACCTGCACCGACAATGATTAAATCATAAGTAGCGCCATGATTTTTTCCAAGGGAGTTAAATATTGAATCAGCAGCCTGTCTGCCTTGTTCCACACTATTTTTTATAAGCCCCATACCACCAAGTTCGCCGGCAATAAAGATGCCTTGGGCATTTGTCTCAAAATTCTGATTGACATGAGGTAGATCAACACCACGTTTTTCAGTGCCGATACGCAATGTAATGGCTTCAACAGGACAGGCATGAAAACATGCACCATGACCAATACACCTGGAAGCATTAATAAGTGTAGCACGACCATTTTTTATCCCTAAAATGTCATGCTCCGGGCAGGCTGTGATACAAGCACCACTTCTGATACATGTATCTTCATTAATGTATGGATATAAAGATACCGGTTCGAAAATACCCTCTTCTTTGGCTTGCGAAATTTTGGCTTCTACGACATTGGATTCATTTTTTAATTTTTTGATATAGATAAATACTATAACAAAACACAATAAACCAACAGCCGCATAAATTAAAAATTCTTCCATCATCTAATCTTTAAACCACTAAAACACCCAAACATAACCAAAAGCCAGCGTCACTGCAACATGAATAACCATAATAATCAGCATAATTAAGGCAAATGGCAGATGTGCAATATGCCAGTACCTGAATAGCTTTTGCATAGTGACAAGACGTTGAATTTTTCTTGTCAATGCCATTTCATGGCTGACAAGAGAAACAAGTTGACTGATTTCACTATTGGAAATGTTATGAGCTTTAAGGACGGATTTTAGGGCTTTCTTTTTTTTAAATTCATCAATATACTGCGCAACGATGCCTTTTTTTTTCATTTGATCTTCAGGATTTTTGACAGATTGTATTAAGGAAGCCAAATCCACATTTTTATTTCCTAAAGTTTCTTCGATTGATATGTTCAGACCTGATTTCATATCATTAATTTCACTCAAACTCAATTCCTGCCCCTGAATGGTTCGCGGTATTTGCAGATATATGAAACGACCTATCACACCACTTGCCACAACAGCCACCATACTCCAGAAGCTTATGGAAACTATACCCCCAAACTTAAATGACGTATGAAAAAGCACCAATATAGGACCAAGGGTGCAGAGGAAAATGTGAAATTCCAGCCAGTGTTTTAATATGCCAATCCTGGAAAATATTCTATATCGCTTACGTGCCATGTAACCAAATACACCTATCAAAATTAATAATGTACCAATGATACCAAGACCATGACCATAAAGTCCGCTGGGTTTAAGCCGTGCGTGATCAGGATGATAAAATCGTTCTTCCATATCTGTTATATAATAAGTCGAACCTGTATAAAGAAGATATAAAGTGGTAATAACAACAATTAAAGTAAGTGTCGCCAAATATATTTTATGCGCCCTTGGTGACATATATTACATTTTTTTATCACAAGATAGTGGATATCTTATGTTTTATGGAACTAACTTACTGAAATGGAATAAAAATGCCTTGAATCGGCATAATTTAATGTATAAATCTATTAAGTTAACATGTATTTGGCCATGTTACACGATTTACATCGCGGTTGATAACGTGAGCCATTAAGCGAAAATCTTTTTAATAGTTTATTGGTATATTTTAATCAAACTAAAGCTACCATCAATCATTCAAATAACTAAATAACTAAAAATTTATGGTATTGGAAAATACCAGAAAAAATCACTGATGTGCCATCTGTCTAAAAGTATGATGTCCTGTTAATAATTTAATTGAGCGTAATCAAAAATCACAAAAACCTTAATACTATACTTTGAGAATAAATAATTTTAAAACTTTTGTCGACTAAAATACAACTTTATTTGAATAATTGGCACTATTCTATATGTTCACTTAAGTTTTATATTGCCATGAGACTAAACAACCTGTTATTTTCAAATTTATTTTTAGTAATACTACTAAATTTTAATTTAAATCCATTATGTGGACAAACGTTTAATGGGGTAGGAGGCTTGCCATTTCCTTCTACCGGCACGATTGGTATTACTGAGTCTACTTGCGCAGTTACCGGTGTTGGAATTTTAGGAGGTTGCAATATTATTGATAATGTAACTGTTAATTTAAATCATACTTTTGATGGAGATATTGCACTTATGCTTATTGCTCCAGATGGGACTTTTATTGAATTATCAAGCAGTAATGGTGGTGCCGGAGACAACTACAGCATTACAGTTTTCAAAGATATTGCAGCTATTAATGTTGTATCAGGCGCCCCACCATTTAATGGAGATTTTAAGCCAGAGGGCCGGCAAAATACTAATTTAAGCAACCCTTATCCTAATGCCGGAACACCAGGAACATTTACATTTGCCAATACTTTTAATGGTATAAATGCTGATGGAGACTGGAAACTTTATTTAAATGATTTTGTGCCCGCCGATGTTGGTTTTCTTAATAGCTGGTCTATCACTTTCTCCAATAACGGCCCATCATTTGGTGTTAATTTAGGCCCTGATATTACGGCGTGTTCAGGCGCTAATGTTACTTTGAATGCCAGCAATACTGCACCATCTCCAACAGGGTATGCCTGGAATACAGGAAACAATACTTCAAGCCTTGTGCTTAATAATATTACTACATCAGGCACTTACACTGTCACGGTCACAGATCAATCAGGTTGTACAGCTTCAGATGTAGTTGTGATCAAACGTAACACCATCTCCCACTGGCAACCCACTGACCATGCAAAAATGCGAGTCATCTCCACCAGGCAATAGTGTTTTTGATTTGACTACCATTGTTGCAGCAATTGGTAATGGATTACCTGTTTCTTTCTTTTCAGACATTGGCTCTGACTAATCTTATCACCAATTTAACTAATTTTTCAAGTCCGACCACTATCATCTATGCGGTAACGACACAATCTGATTGTAATTCTTTGCCTATTCCTATTACGCTGACCGTTGTCCCCAATGATCCTGCTTTATATGGAATGAATATTTTACAGGATGCTTTGTGCGAATTTGGACCTATGACAATACAATTTACACTTCCGGGCACTGCGGTATATACGTACAATTATGAATTGAATTGTACCAGTGGAAATCAAAATAACAGTATTACCACATCTGCCAATCCCATCTTTTTGGCGGTCACATCTGATTGTACCTTAAATATCACCAGTATCACTAATGTGGCTACAGCTTGTACTACCATATTTAGTCCTCCGTTGACTGACAACATCATTGTAAATGCTCCACCTCAAATTACAACAAGCCCGATGCAAATTTGTCCCGGAGCGAGCATTAATCTGGCAGATTTTGTGTCCACTACCAGTGGGGCAAGCCTTACATTTCATAGTGCATCACCGCCTACTCCGGCAAATCAATTAAGTACATCAATAGTGTCACCAACAGGCACGACACAATATTTTGCACTGTCTATACTGAATGATTGTGAAGATTTGGAAACATTATTGGTAATTGTATTACCTGGCGGAGTTCCATTTACTTCAACTTTATCGGTGTGTGAAAATGGTACCATTGTCAACTTGAATCCTTACGTTACACCGGCTACTTTGACAGGAAGCTGGAGTGGCCCAGGCGTTAATGGCACAACTTTTAATCCTGACGGGCTCTCTGGTCAGGTCGTTTTGGAGTTTAATCCCGATAATATTTGTTATGACACAGGCACGTTGACTGTTGATGTTACTCCGGATCAGGTATTGGCATTGTCACCTGCAGATATTTGCAGTTCAGACATCCCATTGGATCTCAATACGTTGGAAGATCCTACCGTCACTAATGGTACATGGTCAGGACCTGGGGTCTCAGGTAGTTTTTTTAATCCTGCCCTGGCTTCAGGAAATATGGTTTTAACTTTTACGCCCTCTAATATTTGTATTTCACCGGCTACCACCACGGTCAATGTTTTACCTGCTCCGATACCCAATCTAGAACCGAATATTGTGGTATGTCAGGGAGAAACCATTCAGCTCACGGATTATGTCATCAATCCTTCAGGTTTTGATATCAACATTTACGCTAATTTGCCGGCTATACCTTTCAATGAGGTCATTAATACTAATGTGACAATATTTAATAACACACAGTTTTATGTAAAAATCACCGATGCTGACGGGTGTTTTGGCTTAGCTCCGCTCATCATTACGGCAACACCGGGTGGCGTACCCAATCTAGGGACTGCGACACTATGCCAAACCCAGACTTCCTTTGATCTAAATACACTTGATGATCCACTGTCCGGCCCGGGTATTTGGTCAGGTCCGGGAGTAAATTCAAATATGCTCGATCTTAATTTTCAATCCGGTGTAATTAATCTGACATTTATTCCTGATAATGCTTGTTTTTCCACAACAACCACCGTCGTAAATGTGCTCTCATCTATAGATCCAATTTTAGGGACAGATGAGGTATGTTCATCTTCAGGCAATTATAATCTTTCTTCGCTTGCTGATGTAAATTTCCCTTTGGGCACATGGAGTGGCCAAGGTGTCAACAGTAATATATTTAACCCATCAAATAATTCAGGCATCATAACTTTGACTTTTGATCCTATAGATTTTTGTGTAAACGATGCTACCACAACCATTGAAGTGATTACCTCACAAACACCTGATCTGGAGCCTCTGACAGTTTGTGAAACCGTGGCCACCATTTACCTGAATACACTTGAAGACCCATTATTTACTAACGGAACCTGGTCAGGTCCAGGGGTAACTGGCAATGTTTTTGAAACTAATGGTTTGGCAGGTCTCATCTTGCTTACTTTTACCTCGTCACAAAACTGCATCTTTCCTACCAACACAACCATTAATGTCACCACTCAGCAAGTACCACAATTACTTCCATTGACGATTTGCGAAGTCAGTGACCCTATTAGTTTAAGTGCTTTTACTGACCCTCTGTATCCCTCAGGCATATGGACTGGACCAGCGGTAATTAACGGTGTTTTTGATCCGGAAGGCTTGTCAGGTGCTGTTATCCTTACATTTACATCTAATACTTCATGCACGCTCCCTTCAGTAATCGCAGCCAATGTAACTTCTGCACCTTCTATTACAAACATAGATGTAACCTGCGATCAAACTACTAAAACTTATGTTGTCACCTTTGACATTACAGGTGGAGACGCTAACACTTATTCAGTCAATGGTGTGGCTGCTTCAGCCAATTATACATCCGTTGCTTTTCCTTCTCAATCCAGCTATTCGTTTGCCATCAATGATGCCAATCAGTGTGAAATAGTCAACATACAAGGAAGTAAAAATTGTGATTGTATTACAATTGCAGGTACAATGAATTTTACCAATACTCCGTTGAAGGCTTGTGCATCAGGTAAGGTGACGGCTTTATTTAACAATGATATTTCATTGGACAATAATGACCGATTGATTTTTATTTTACATGACAATGCCGGACCTTCTAAAGGAAATGTGCTGGCAACTTCACGTCAGCCTATATTTGATTTTCCTCAAAATGGGGTTTTAGGTACGACCTATTACATATCTGCTGTAGTAGCAGATTCATTGGGACTGAATGATGTTAATTTTTCTGATGCTTGTTTATCGGTAGCAGCAGGTGTTCCTGTTGTCTTTTATGAGCCTGATATAAAAATAAATCCAACTATAGATTTTTGTACGACAGATTGTAATGATGTTGATATCAATACAAACGGTGAAGGGCCGTTTACATTCATTATTGAAATTTCTAAGGGCAATACACGACTGGACCTGGATACAATAACCACCTTGACCAAAGATTTTAAGCTCCCATTTTGTCCATCAGACTATAATGATGTTTCAGGTCTGATAAAAATGAAGATATTAAATTTTAATGATAAAAATTGTGATGGGCGTTTACTTGCTGATTTTATTGAATTTAATGTTTTTCCAAAACGTATAACCAATATCACTACGCCTATTTGTTTGGGCGAAAGCATCACAGTTAATGGCAATATCTATGATGAAAACAAACCCAAAGGTACAGAAATCATCAATTCGTCTGTATTAGGTCAATGCGATTCGATCATCAATGTTGACCTTAAACTTTTGATGCCTAGTACGTTTAATTTTAACAGAGAACTTTGTATTACCCAATCGATCCAGGTAAATAATAAAGTATATGACAGCTTCAATCCGTCAGGGCAAGAAATTCTTTTGGCTGGTAATGTTGATGGGTGTGATTCTATTGTCAATATCCAATTAACTTTCACCAATGAAATCATCAATAATTTAAGCCAAACATTGTGTAAAGGAGCATTCATAAATGTCAATAATAAGTTATACAATGAGTCAAACCCAACAGGTAAAGAAATCATTTCTTCTCCTGATGGGGTCAAGTGTGATTCAGTTATCAATGTCTTTTTGACTTTCAAATCACCTGAGATTGAAAGTCTAATTGATGTGTTATGTAATGGACAATCCAAGGTTGTCAATGGAATTACTTACAATCAATCCAAGCCTTCGGGTCAGGAAATAGTCAAAAATGGTGCTTCCAACGGTTGTGATTCCATCATTAATGTCAACCTAAATTTTTTACCTGAATCAAAAAAATTAATAGTCGACACCTTATGTTTCGGAGAGCGTATAGTTATCAATGGAGAGACCTATGATAATACAAATCAGGAAGGAAGTTTTTTATTTAAAAATGGCTCTTCAGCAGGCTGCGATAGTTTGGTGAATGTTAAGATTTCTTTTTATCCTATCATTACAGACACCATTCGAAAGACAATAAAACGGAATGAAACATTTACCCTCAATAATGTCGTATTTGATGTTAATAATTTGCGCGGATTGACTACTAATGTTGATTTATCTGCAACGGGATGTTTGCAATATACTTACGTTATCATTGAGATCGAACAGGAATTTATTTCTGCAGATTTCAATATTGAGGCCGAAAGTTGCCCCGGAGAAAATGATGGTAGAATAGAGGTAAAAGCAATCAAAGGCTGTAGTAATTACATTGTAACTCTTCAAAATAATGTCATTCAAAACCCGGTATTACCTTTGATCATCGAAAATCTTGTCCCAGGTATATATGTGCTGACGATATCTGGAAATGATAATCAATGTTCCTATACGGAAACAATAACAATTTCATCATCTGAATCGGAGGATTTTGTTGTTAAAAATGAATTTTTTGATGTACTAAAAGGCGAGTCAATACTGCTTGATCCTATATTCTCACCTTTACCCGACAAGATTTTTTGGGAGCCAGCTACCTATCTGAATTGTGTTGATTGTCTGACTCCTGAAATAAAAGATGCTCAGGAGAGTATTGAGTACACTATATATCTTACCAATATTGATGGCTGTGTGTATTCTCGTAAAGTAAGTGTCAATGTAAGTGAAATTAAAAATGACATCATCTTCCCAAATATATTCTCTCCTGATGGTGATGGGAAAAATGATGAATGGACGGTATTATTTACCAATAATCAGCAAGTAAATAAACTTTCTATATTTGATAGATGGGGCAATAAAGTATTTAACACCACACCCACACAAGATTTGACCAGTATTAGTTGGAATGGAAACATAGGTAATCAACCTGTTTTACCCGGTGTTTATATTTACATGGCTGAGATCAAAGCTTCTGATGGCAGCTCAAGCTTTGTCACGGGCGACGTTACAGTGATGAAATAATATTTTTATTGTAAAATTGGTTAATATAAATCTATTGGAGTAAAAACAATACATGAGACAATGTCATTCAAAGAAAAAGGTATAGGCTTTATTGCATTTTATTATGGTTTTGGGATAGCTGACATTTTAGTAAAGTGGTTCACAATTTCAAAATATGAACGCATTCACTATAGCGGAGGCCAAGAGGGATGATATGTTAACATTATTGTGATGCAACGCATTCACTCATAGCTGAGGCCCGTAGGGCTGACATGTTGGCATTATTGCGAAGGAACACATTCA
Source organism: Saprospiraceae bacterium (assembly GCA_016717145.1). Lineage (GTDB taxonomy): Bacteria > Bacteroidota > Bacteroidia > Chitinophagales > Saprospiraceae > OLB9. The sequence goes on from JADKGD010000008.1 coordinate 128,868, forward strand.
CTAATGGCTGAGGCCCAGAGGGCCGACATTTTGGTATTAGGTGTGAAGGAACACATTCACTAATGGCTGAGGCCCAGAGGGCCGACATTTTGGTATTAAGTGTCACTTCCCGACCTTTTTGTTTTCAGCATTCGTTTTTTCTATCTTTTCCATAATCTCTTTATCAGATTTACCCAGATTTTCGAGCAAAAACTTTACGTCTTTGGCCATCGGGTCATTCGGATATTTAATCAGAAAAGCATCATATATTTCTTTGGCTTTGTCAAATTGTTTGAAGTCATTTTCCAATGTAAACCCTTTGAGAAACATAGCCATGGCAGCATTTTTGTTATTGGGAAAATACGTACATATCCAGTCATATAGACTCATGGTTTTTGAAAAAGTACCTATTGCTCTTGACATCTCTGCCGCTCTGAAAAGATAAGTAGGTGCTATCGTATCTTTAGGAAAAACAAGCGCATATGACTCACACATATCAATGTAGTTTTGGGTATTTGCCACATTTAGCCCTTTGTCGTCCGGGTTTTCAAAAACTCTGGCGGCTAGGTTTTTGAAATATAATTCCAGATTTTTCATGTTTTCAGGTTCGTTCTTTTTTATGTCTGGCGACCTTGGATCTTCAGGGTACAGCGACGCAAATCCTTTATACAAAAGGGCAGCAATATCAGTTTTCCCTTTTGATTTCATTTCTTCAGCGGTCGCCCAAAGATGTTTTTTTGACCTTTCAGCATTGGGGTTAGTTTTAATGAGTTCAATTGCAAAAGTGTTCACCAGGTTTGGCTTGTTTGTTTTTTCACAAAGTGTCATTGCATAGTTCAATAACCCTTCTCTTTTGTCGGAATCTGTTTCTTTTATGATGGTTTCACCCATTTTTTGAATCAGCTTATTAAAGTTTTCTTCTGTTGGTTGCTTTTGGTAGATATCTTCCAATGCTGAAATTTCTGAATCTGAAATGACCTCACTTTTAGCGTTTTTACAACTCGTAAACATCAGATACACTAAAAATAAAAAGAAAACAAATGTAAAATATTGATGCTTCATTATAGATGTTTAATTTGGGTCAAAGGTAAGATTTTTTAAATATATAAACACAAGTAATAATATATAAAATATATGCAGTGAATTAATTAAGTTTTTTTAATCGATACTTGGGTTTAGCAATAGCAAAAATCGATATAACAATGCTGCTATGAGCCATATTTTATCTTATATTTGACCGATATTATTAATGGATGGGTCGGGTTTAAGCACCCTGAAATTAGAACTTAAAACACTAACCTGATGAAAAGGTGGATAATTTTTTTTATGATTTTTAGTTCTGCCATCACCTACGCTCAGTCAGATTTCCCCTATCAAACACCTGATGACGCCATACTTACTTTGGCTGATGCTAAACCTGCGCCGGCGATCAGATTGACGTCGGATGCAAAAACTGCAGTGCTATTATTTAGAAATACATATAAAAGTATGGAGGATCTTGCTGCTCCGGAGATGAAACTGGCGGGACTTCGTATCAATCCCATGATCAATGCACCATCCAGAATTACCTACTTTTATGGAATGAAGATTTTAAATGTCGATAATAAAAAAGAAATTGAAGTAATCGGGCTCCCACAACACGCCAATCTATCGAATTTTGTTTGGTCCAATGATCAAAGAATGATGGCATTTACCAACACAATAGAAAATGGTCTGGAATTATGGTATCTGAGGCTATCAGACAATACAGCATTTAAGCTTTCGGGACCGATTATTAATGCCAATTTAAGTAATGTAATGGTATGGGCAAAGGACGATAAGTCATTGTTGATAACTACATTGCCTGAAGATCGAAAAGAGCTAATAGATACTAAAACATCTATTCCAACAGGACCTGTTATTACAGAGAATGATGGACAGAAGGCCCAGAACAGAACTTTTCAGGATTTGCTTAAGAATGCTTATGATGAACATAACTTTGAGCAATTGGCCATCTCAAATATTTCGAGGATTGATTTAAATGGTAAAATTTCTCCCTTCAGACAAGCCGCTATGTATACCGCTTTGAGTTGGTCACCGGATGGAAATTATTTATTAACGTATGAAATTAAAAAGCCTTTTTCTTATATTGTAACTTATGACAGGTTTCCAACGACTATAAACATTCTAAATAAAGAAGGTCAGTTTATCAAAACATTCCTTGATATTGCATTGATTGAAGAATTACCTAAAGGATTTATGGCCGTTCGTAAAGGACCCCGGAGCCTTCAGTGGAGAAGTGATAAACCTGCCACACTTTATTGGGCTGAAGCCCTGGATGGGGGAGATCCGGCGATCGAAGTGGAAGCGCGTGATGCTGTTTATTGGCAAAATGCACCATTTAGAAGTACGCCTGAATTATTGATTAAAACTAAAGAAAGATATGCCGGTATTCAGTGGGGAAACGATGTTACCGCAGTCCTTAACGAACGATGGTGGAATACACGAAATGCACGAACACTAATTTTTAATCCATCTGATGTCGCTCAAAAACCTAGATTATTTAATGAACGGAATGAACAGGACAATTATGCTGATCCCGGTTCTTTTGTAACAAAAAGGAATCAATATCGGCTTAATACCCTCGAGATTATAGACGGTAATTTGTTTATGATTGGGGAGGGCTTCACCAAGGAGGGAAAATTTCCATTTATTGATAGTTACCGTTTAAATGATTTTACCAAAAATCGAATGTACCAAAGTACAGATAAAAATAAACTGGAACAAGTGATTTCTGCAATTGATTCTAAAAAAGGAATTTATCTGACCCGCCTGGAATCAAAAAGTGAGTATCCAAATTATTATCTTCGTGACATAAATAAAAAGTCAATGACACAAATGACTTTTCACGAAAATCCTTTTAAAGTTCTGGACAATGTGTATAAGGAAGTTATAAAATATAAGCGGCCTGATGGCGTAGAGTTGTCAGCAACACTTTATTTGCCAGTAGGATATGACAAGACTGCTAAAGAAAAAATGCCTATGGTAATGTGGGCTTATCCGACCGAATTTAAAGATAAATCCAGTGCTGGTCAAGTCACATCCAATGCAAATGAGTTTACATTTCCGTTTTATGGTTCACCTTTGTATTGGTTGACCAAAGGTTATGTAGTGCTTGATGATGCCTCATTTCCCATCGTAGGTGAAGGCAAAACCGAACCAAATGATAGTTTTATTCCGCAATTGGTAGCAAATGCAAAAGCTGCTATTGATGCAGTGGATAGCCTGGGATATATAGACAGATCAAAAGTAGCCGTAGGCGGTCATTCTTACGGTGCATTTATGACAGCCAATTTATTAACACATTCAAATCTTTTTGCTGCCGGTATTGCAAGAAGCGGCGCTTATAACCGCACACTTACACCTTTTGGATTTCAATCAGAAGAACGCAATTATTGGGATGCACCGGAAGTGTATGATGCCATGTCGCCATTTCAGCATGCAGATAAAATGAAATCACCAATGTTGTTAATTCATGGCGAAGACGATAACAATCCGGGTACCTTCACTATGCAAAGCGAGCGATATTTTAATGCTTTAAAAGGACTTGGGGCAACCGCAAGACTTGTCATTCTTCCAAAAGAAAGTCATGGATATGCTGCGCGAGAGTCCATTTTGCACATGCTTTGGGAGCAAGATCAATGGATGGAGAAATATGTTAAAAATAGAAAAATTGATGTGAAACCTTAATATTGATTTAATTTCAGTATCAAAAAAGATTAAATTTATTATAATACCTTTGTTCCCGCATTTGTGATACATTTGATTTGACTTACAAAATTAAGATATGGATTATCAACTAATTGGTTTTTAAAAATATTAAAACGGCTAATAAAAAAGAGAAAATCAAGGATATTAAATGAAGCCTTTATACATATTAATCTTTTTATTGACTAACCTTTCAATTGCGCTGAGTCAACAAAGTCTGTTAAAAAGTGGGCCTATGTTAGGCCCCGTTACGTTGAGAGATGTGACACTCTGGATGCAGACTACTAAAGAAGCTAGTGTTAAATTTGGGTATCGTATCAAAGGTGGTAAAACTCCATTTGTTTATTCTGATAATGTGATTACAAAAAAAGAAAATGAATATACAGTGAGTGTTCATATATCAGATGTGTTACCAGGCGCTACCTACGAATACACAAGCTACATTAATAACAAACAAATAGTACTTAAATATCCCACGGAATTTAGAACACAAACTCACTGGCAGCACCGTTCAGATCCGCCGGACTTTTCATTTATTGCAGGTTCTTGTATGTATATAAATGATGTAGATTTTGACAGGCCAGGTAAAGGATATGGTAGCGGTTATACTATTCTTAATGAAATGTATAAATCCAGACCAGACCTGATGATCTGGCTAGGAGATAATACATACCTGAGAGAAGGTGATTTTGAAAGTCGTGCCGGTATATATAAAAGGCAAACACACACCAGATCTCTTCCGGAATTGCAACCGTTTTTGGCTTCCTTTCCCCAGTATGCGACATGGGACGACCATGACTATGGTACCAATGATTCAGATTGGACTTTCCCTTTGAAGCATCATTCTCTGGATGCTTTCAAGGATTTTTGGCCTTCAGAATCTTATGGATCCGGACATACTGAAGGTGTGACAAGTAGTTTTGAATATAATGATTGCCAGTTTTTTATGCTTGACGATCGATGGTACCGAACCGTGGAAAAAGAGGAAGGATCAATCTTGGGTCAACAACAGAAATATTGGTTGCTGGAGTCATTGCTTGCTAGCAACGCTTCCTTCAAATTTGTTGCTGTTGGGGGACAATTTTTAAGCGATTTTGCTGCATATGAAAATTTTGCAAATTATAAAGCTGAAAGAGAGGAAATCATTAATTTTATTGATGATCATGATCTCAAAGGGGTAGTTTTTCTATCTGGCGATCGCCATCATTCAGAGATAACCATGTTGAAGACAGAAAAAGGAAATGTATTGTATGATGTTACTTCTTCCTCAATAACTTCGACCACTTATGATCACAGAAGTGAGGCTAATACGCTTCGTCTACCCGGAAGTATGGTTATCGAACAAAATTTTGCCTTGTTTAATGTGTCCGGTGATAAAAAAAATCGGAAATTGAGCCTTGCTTTTATAAATAAAGAGGGAAAGGAAGTTGGGAAGTATGATTTTAGATTTAAGTAGAACAAATTTATTAATATGTGTAAATTATTTATAAAGCGGCTAACTCTCGTTTTTATATTGACTTTATTCACTTTTTGTGGTTTTAGTCAGTTGTTTTATACTTATAATTTTTCAGGCGATCAGGCCAATTTGATTATCAATGATTGTAACCATTTGGAACCTTCATTGGGATGCCTGCCCAATCTTGTAAATATAACACCTGTAATGATGGAATTTGCAGATACGGAAGGATCAAATTGTAATGTAAATAATGCAACCAATAATTCAGGGATGTGTCCTGCTGAACCAGTTCTTACAATGCCCCCTTATTATCCATTTGAAGGAGGAGATAATGACTGCATGTATGAAACTGTCGCTGTAGATATTACCAATAGATGTAATGTTGTAATGACGGTAAATTATAGCGTAGTTAATTTTAGTACTATACCTTCGGCAAATAATCTCGACTGCGCACCCGGTAACGGTCAAGATCGTCTTGTTTTTGAGTATTCTTTAACTAATGGAGTTTCTTGGCTTCCTGTTAACGCCGCCCAACCAAATGTAATTTGTCCACCAGCAAATGGAAATCTCTCTGGAATGACTTATTCCTTTTCTTCTCCGGCTTTTAATGGGACCAATGTAAAATTCAGAATGACATTTGGTATTCAATCTGTCACAGAAGGAGTAAGAATAAATTCTGTAACGTTAACAGCTGCAGTAGCGCCAAGTGCAAATTTTAATTTTGCTGACTTTTGTATTGGCTCTCCGAATGGACCTACGAGTATATTAACATCAGGAGGAACTTTTTCACTTAATCCAAATCCAGGGGGTGGCGTAAGCATCAATCCAGTCACTGGAATTATAACAGGCGCTGTTGCTGGGACAACATATACCATTCAATACAACACACCTGGCCCATGTCCGAATATACATACTGAGGATGTTCTTGTGAATGCCCTCCAAAATGCAACTTTTCTTTTGCTGATTTTTGTATAAGTTCACCAAATGGTCCAACGGGAATAATTACATCAGGTGGTACTTTTTCACTTAATCCAAATCCAGGTGGTGGCGTAAGCATCAACTCGCTTACCGGAGAAATAACAGGGGCAGTTGCAGGGGCAACATATACAGTTCAATACATAACACCAGGCCCATGCCCTGATACGCAGACTGAAACTGTTTTGGTAAATGCCCTCCAAAATGCAACTTTCTCTTTTGCTGATTTTTGTATAAGTTCACCAAATGGACCGACAGGAATAATTACATCAGGAGGCACTTTTTCACTTAATCCAAATCCAGGTGGTGGCGTTAGCATTAACCCCGTGACCGGTATCATATCTGGTGCGACAGGCGGAACAACATATACCATTCAGTACATTACACCAGGCCCCTGCCCGGATACTTATACTGAGGATGTTCTTGTGAATGCCCTCCAAAATGCAACTTTTTCTTTTACTGATTTTTGTATCGGTTCACCCAATGGACCGACAGGAATCATTACATCAGGAGGCACATTTTCACTTAATCCAAATCCTGGCGGTGGCGTAAGCATCAACCCTGTTACAGGAATTATAACAGGTGCGGTAGCAGGCACAACATATACCGTTGAGTACATTACTCCAGGCCCGTGTCCGGATACCCATCTAGAGGATGTTCTTGTGAATGCCCTCCAAAATGCAACTTTTTCTTTTGCTGATTTTTGTATTGGTTCACCCAATGGGCCGACAGGAATAATAACATCTGGGGGCACATTTTCACTTAACCCAAACCCAGGCGGTGGCGTTAGCATTAATCCGGTCACTGGAATTATAACTGGTGCAATAGGCGGAACGACATACACTGTGGAATACACAACTCCAGGGCCATGTCCTGATTCGCACACAGAAGACGTTTTGGTCAATGCCATGCCTAGTGCAAGCTTCAATTTTATGGATTTTTGTGTTGGTGCCCCAAACGGACCCTCCGGAATCATAACATCAGGGGGAACTTTTTCAATTAATCCGAATCCAGGTGGAGGCGTAAGCATCAACCCGCTTACTGGAATCATAACAGGCGCGGTTGCAGGGACAACATATACAGTTCAATACGTAACACCTGGTCCATGTCCGGATACACAGACAGAAGATGTATTGGTCATACCATTACAAGATGCAGGATTCAATTTTGCCGATTTTTGTACCAGCGGTAGTAACGGACCTACAGGTATAATAACATCAGGTGGTACTTTTTCCTTTAATCCAATTCCAGGCGGTGGCGTTAGCATCAACCCATCTACAGGTGTAATTACGGGCGCAATAGGAGGTTCTACATATACCGTTCAGTATGTTACGCCTGGACCATGTCCGGACATACATACTGAAGATGTCACAGTGACCGCCAATCCGGTAGGTAATTTATCAGGATCGCCAATATTATGTCCGGGTCAATGTGGACAGGTCACGTTCAATTTTACCGGTGGATCAGGTACTTTCAGTATAAATATGAATTTTACGGCAGGACCAATAAATATAAATTTCCCAATGGTAGGAGTGACCAATGCAACAGTACTGACTTTATGTTTAAACAATGGTGTACCTTTTGATCCGGCCACAAATACCCTCAATATCCCTACATTTGTCCCACCTGGCACATATACACTAACCTTATTGAATTTTTCTTCTACTCCTGCCGGTCTTTGTTCCACAGGCATCGTAGGTGTACCAGGTTCTCTATCCATTACCATTTCAGCGGCACCACCAACAAGTAGTGCATCCATTACTGAGTGTGATCTGGACCAAAATGGAACTGAAATTTTTAATCTGACAACAGTTGAAAATACCGTTAAAAATAATGTGGTCGCCAATTCCATTGTCTGGTTTACGGATGTCGCAGCAACAAACCCTATATTAAATCCTACAACTTTTTTGTCTGGAAATGCTACAGTATACGCTGAAGTCTCCAGTCCTAACGGTTGTTCGGCTATAGTACCTGTTTCTTTGATATTGGATTTACCGGATATATTAAACTTGGCTGATTTTGCATCTTGTGTCAATGGTTCGATAATACCTTTGCCACCTGCTGTCAGCGGCTTTTCTGGTATTTGGTCAGGCACAAATGTCACTGGAGGGGGAAGTCAATTTGACCCCACTGGATTACTTGTAGGATCATATCCCATCACATTTACACCTACTGCCGGCTTATGTGTTTTACCGCTAACTGTAAATGTAGTAATAAGCACAGCGGGACCTGTTCCACTTATTTCACCTATAGACAATGTTTGTCTTGGTGAAGCTTCATTTATCCTAAACACAAATCAAAGTGGTGTAAATGGTGTCTGGAGCGGAAGCCCATTTTTGACAGGAAACATTTTTAATGTAACTGCTTCCGGTGTTGGTTCATTTACACTTACTTTTACACCAACAGGGTCTTCCACATGTTTTAGTGCAAATACAACCCAAATAATCGTAACCGCAAATACTAACTTGCCTGTCGTGACCTTTCCTGATTTATGTTCCATTGGAGCTGCGGTATATGATTTGGGAGATTTTGTAGGTGGAGAATCGGGTAATTGGTCCGGTAATCCACAGGTTTCTTTTAATACATTTAACCCAACTGCACCGGCAGGACTTTATCCTTTAATATTTACGCCTACAAATGTTTGTGTAAATCCGCTGAACACGAGCATAGAAGTACTACCTGTAGCTACACTGAATTTACCTCCTTTCCCTGCGATTTGTCTTAATTCGGCTCCAGTTGTGCTGCCAGTGTCCGTAAATTTATTACCAGGTACCTGGACTTTAAATAACGTGCCTTTGACCATATTCGATCCTGCTATAAATGGAGTTGGTACCTTTACCTTAACCTTTAGAGTATTAAACGGTTACTGTGCTCTTCCTTTGGATGTTACAATTTCTGTTAATACTATTTCAGCAGGCAATGACAATACTCAGGCAGTATGTAGTTCAGGACCTCAAATAGTAGATTTGAACACTTTTTTAAGCATTGGTTATACTCCTGGAGGCATATGGAAAAATAGTGGCGTAACGATTCCAAATCCTATCAGCTTTGATTTATCGTCTTTACCTTCGGGTGTAAACGTTTTAAGCTATATCCTTACCGACGCTATCTGTGGAGCAGATACTGCAAAAATTACCTTCGATATTTCTTTTCCAAATAATGCAGGTAATAATAGCAATCCGATGCTTTGTACTACGTCAACTTCATCAGTTAATTTTTTAAGTCTTCTTGGCACAATAGATTCCGGAGGAACATGGATGTTGCCCATTGGAACAAGCATTGATCTGACAAATCTTAACAATGTAAATTTATCTTCATTAAGCCCGGGGTTATATGATTTTTCCTACATGATTCCAGCTGATAATTGTATTGCAGACACTTCTCATACCATTTTTAATATCACCGGATTTAATACTGCAGGTAGTAATACTGTTTCAACTTTATGTTTAGGAAGTTCCATTGATTTAATTTCATTGGTTACTACAGCTTCATTGACAGGAAATATCCTCAACCCAAACGGAATATCAGGATTGACAGGTTCAATTTGGAATACTACAGGTCTCGTTGCCGGCGCATATTCCTTTGAATATCAAGTTGTAAATATTAGCCCATGTCCGAATGACACTGCATCTTTAACAGTTAATCTGGCAACATCTGTTAACGCAGGCGATGATGGAAGTGACTTTTATTGCCAGGGGAAAACATTGTTTTTATCAGATTATCTTGCGGCCAATGCATCACTTGGTGGTACTTTCTATTACAATGGTGTTCAGGTTTTGAACGGTATTTTTGACGGTACAGGAATCGGTAACGCAAATTTTTTATATATAGTAGGAGGAAGTGGAAGCTGCCCTTTAGATACATCTTATCTGTCATTAAATGAGATTTCGCAACCTGCCGTGACCTTAACACAAGTTCCTGATTTATGTGAAAATGATTGTTTTGATTTGACAATAGTTCATAATGCAGATATAGGGTCAATTATTTACGTATCGGTATCTGCTTCATCGGGCCAATTTTATAAGATGTCAAAACAATATTAAACGCAGCTCCTGTGATAATAAATGTTTGTGCAAAAAAAATCGGGCCCTTTGACTTTAATAATTTACCATTGAATCAAAGCTTTACGCTAAAAGTCGATAGCATCAAGATAAACAATGGTGGATGTAAATTTCAGTATGCACAGGTTCAAACATTTAAAACAAATGCTTTACCAACAAGACAAATTGTTAAATCTTTGTGCAAAGGCGATATTTTTATGGTTGGTAATGATATGTATTCTGAAACCAAACCGACAGGAACTACCACTATCTTGGCTCCAAGTTCCTTATTATGCGATAGTTTGATCTTTTGTTAGTTTGACTTTCAACCCAATTTCTGCCCCCACAAATATTAATACGACAACCTGTGATAATGCCTATTCTCTTAAAGCCGGAAATATTACTTTCAACAAAACGAATCCTTCCGGGCAAGTTACTTTAAAAAATAAAGGTGGCTGCGATAGTCTGGTTATTGTAAAACTTAATTTCAGTACATTTTCTTTGGGTCAGTTTGATTTTGAAACGTGCGATCAAACTTATTCGTATAAAGTGGGAACAGAAACATTTAATAAATCAAAGCCTTCAGGATCAGCAACACTTATAGGTGCAAGTGCAGCAGGATGCGATAGTATTGTGTCAGTTAATATTGTATTTTTACCTCAGGCTTCATTTAATTTTGTTAATACTACCTGTGACGTTTTATATAATAAGATTATTGGCAATAAAACATTTGATAAAAATACACCTTCTGGTAGTGTAACTTTAATTGGAGCGGCAAAAAATGGCTGTGATAGCGTTGTCACAGTAAATCTGACATTCCTGCCGGTATCCAAAAGTAATTTTACCTTCGCTACTTGCGATGATTCATATTTTTATAAAGTTGGAAATGAGACTTTTACAAAATCAAAACCTTCAGGTAGTGTTTTGCTGGCCGGAGCAGCTGTCAACGGTTGTGACAGTTTGGTAAATGTAGTGTTAAATTTTGATACATTTGATTTTACTCAGACAATATTGTATGCGTGTGATGGCTCAGATGCCACATTGAATATTAATCTGGCTTCCCATCCGGGACCATACATGCTTAAAATAGATGATGTATTAATATCTGACAAACAAATACTTCCCTATACCACGACGGTAAAACCAGGACCTCATAAAATTTTATTGGAAACACAACAAGGATGTTTGGATTCGCTTATAGTAAATGTTGATAATTCTAATGGACCATTGGTAGATTTGACCCAAACACCATCGGCAGATGGCAAGGTTCAATTAAATGTCATCACTCAACCAAACGTTTTATACGATATTTTTTGGAGCCCTGGGGCTACTTTAAGCTGTATAGATTGTTTTGACCCAATTGCCAATCCTTCTCTGACAACAACATACGTTTTTAATTACACGTATGGTAAAAATTGTTTGGATTCACGGGAAATAACAGTAGTCAAAATTAATGTTGATATTATCTTACCAAATATTTTCAGCCCGAGCGGGGACAATAGCAATGAAACATTTTTTGTCCAACTGCCTGATGGTGTTGGAGGAATAGTAAAAAAAATGCGTATTTACAATCGGTGGGGCAATCTTTTGTTTAATAAAGAAAATGTAGCTGCTAATGTGCCTGCCGAAGGATGGAAAGGAGATATGAATGGCACAATCGTTAATCCTGGAGTGTATGTCTATGTTATTGAAATGCAAATTGATGGAATGACAAATGTTAAAGTATATTCAGGTGACATTACCATAGTAAAATAATTGCAGCTTTGTTAAAAATTGCCTGTCATCCAATTTACACTTATACGCTACCCGAAGGTCATAGATTTCCTATGGTAAAATATGAACTTTTACCAGAACAATTGTTATATGAAGGTACAGTAGTAAATGAGCAGTTTTTTCAGCCCGAAGCATTGGATGATGCATCAATTTTACTAACACACACATTTGATTATCTCCACAAACTTAATCACCAGTTATTGGATCGGAAAGAAATAAGAAATATTGGATTCCCTATGTCAGAAATTCTGGTTCGACGTGGAAAACATATAGCAAACGGAACATATACCTGCGCCAAATTTGCCATAAAAAATGGTATTGCTATGAATATTGCAGGTGGAACACATCATTCATTTGCTGATAGGGGAGAAGGTTTTTGTCTGTTTAATGACATTGCCATTGCGAGTAATTTATTGTTAAATGATGGTCTGGTTGAGAAGATATTGATAGTGGACCTTGATGTACATCAGGGCAATGGCACAGCCAGGATTTTTGAAAATGAACCAAGGGTATTTACTTTTTCCATGCATGGGGATAAAAATTATCCGGTACGAAAGGAAAAATCTGACTTGGATGTGGGCTTGCCCGACAAAACAAATGACGCCCAATATCTTCTTCACCTAACAAACATTTTACCACGACTGATAGATGAGGTTAGACCGGATTTTATATTTTACCTTTCAGGTGTTGATGTGCTGGAATCTGATAAGTTAGGCAGACTTAGTTTGACAAAACAAGGCTGCAAAAATAGGGATTTATACGTACTTTCGACGGCTAAAAGCCATAACATACCGGTGGCTGTCTGTATGGGTGGAGGATATTCCCATAAACTTAAAGACATTATTGAAGCACATGCCAATACATTTAGGGTCGCTCAGGAGCTTTACTTTTAATCCAAATTTTATGACTGGTTTTGTTGTAACAAATTTCTGTTTCAAAAGAAGAATTTAGCCTGCCAGCCGGTAAGGCTAGGGATCTGTAAAAACTATAAAAGCTATCTTAACTAAATGATATTGATAATTCGACTCAAGCCATATTTATAAGAAAGAATTGTCGTAACGCATTATAGACATCCCTTACAGGAAGTCCCATCACATTTGTATAACTTCCTTCTATATTAACCACTTTACACATTCCTATCCAATCCTGAATGCCATACCCTCCAGCTTTATCATAGGGCTTAAACTTGTTTAGGTAGTAATCAATTTCATCGTCAGATAAGATGTCAAATGTGACGTATGTGATGGTTGTAAATGATACTGATTTTTCAGATGATAAGATGCTAATTCCGGTTGCAACTGTATGGGTTCTATTTGAAAGTGATTTTAACATATCAAAACCTTCCTTGTAGTCGTTGGGTTTATTATAGATCATGCCATCTAAAATGACAACACTATCTGCAGTAATGATGACTTCATTTTGTTGCAGTGTTTCCTTGAGTGCCTGACCCTTTCTAATTGCAAGATCTTCTGCTACTTGAAGTACCGGCATTTCTGCATCAAAATGTTCATCAATATCCTGGGTTCGGATACTAAATTCAAAACCGGCTTCTTTTAGTAATTGGCTGCGCCTAGGTGATTTTGATCCCAGGACAATCTTATTCCTTTGTGTATTTAATATTTTCACTTTCCTGAATGTATAATCATTAAACTAATCAATCCTGCTACCATAATCCATTTTAAAATAATGCTGATTTTTGAATAATCCTCTTTATGTCTTGATTTTGTCAATAATTGGATTAAAACTACCAACGGTGCTGCAATAAATATGATTAAAAATGAACTTATTCTAATGTCCATATGGATGGATGTAAACTTCATCCATATGATTAGCATAAGGTTAAGCATAACAATAATAAAAATGCAAATTTTTTTCGTTTTAGATATCCCATATTTAATAGGAAAAGTCAATATCCCTGCACTTTTATCGCCGTCTATATCTTCAATATCTTTAATGATTTCTCTAAGCATGTTTACAAAAAAAGAAAAGGTCATATAAAAACAAAATACTTCTATGACAAATTGTTTTTTACCGACGTCTGTCATGGCTTGAACTGAATTTCTTTCAGCAAAAATAACAATTCCTGAAACTAAGCCGACAAAGAGACTTACCAGGACATTGCCTAAAAGTATCGAATTTTTAAATGTATAAGAGTATACAAATAACATTGCTGCAGCTATCGGATAAATGCTTATCAAAGCTATGTTTTTTATCATAATTGCAATATAAATAGCAACCAAAAGGCCTGCAATGACAAGGAATAAATAATATATTTTAGCAGTATTCGCTGAAATATTGTTTGGAATGTACGTCCTTTTTGGTTTGTTGACTAAGTCATAGGAATAATCAAAGATATCATTTATTACAAAACCGGAAGCAGCGAGTAACATGGTGTCTAATACGAGCAAATAAAATAAAGTCGAATTAAGCGCAGGAACATTAATATTGGGTAAAATGATGCAGTAATATTGAATGACTTGGGTAACACCTATGATAACCAGATTTTTAGGTCGCAGGATATACAAATAGGGCTTCATAATCTAGAAATTCCATTTGCCTTGTGCACGCATTACTTTTTCAATAACCTCACGTACACAACCTTCGCCACCTTTTTTAGAAGAAATAAATGAAGCCCTTTGTAGATTCTCAGCACATGCATCAGCCGGGCAAGCAGAAACACCTACTTTATCATATAGAATTAAGTCTGGAATATCATCGCCCATAAAAAGGATTTCTTCTTTTTTCAGTTGTAAAGTGTCTTTAAAACTGGTGAAAGCGGCTTCTTTTTCTTGTAATCGATCATAAATGTAGGAAACTCCAAGAACTTCGAATCTTTTTCTAACCCCACTTGAAAAACCTTTGGTGATAACAGCAATATTATATCCGGCTTCTAAAGCCATCTTTACAGCTTGGCCATCTCTGGTATTCATGGTTCTCACCAGATCTCCGTTTTCCATTACAATGACTTCACCATTTGTAAAAACACCATCAACATCAAAAACAAATGTGGTTATATTTAACCAAAAACTGTGTTCCATGCCTGCTGATTATTGATTGTCTCTCCACTCGTAAACCCATTTTGCCTGTATTTGCTCTAAATGAGCTTCATTGCAATCTTCCCGTTTACCTTTGAAGTTAGGAATCTCAAGCACCCATTCAATTAATTCGGTAAACCTGCTGCGGTATATTTTACCTTCATTAAAATCATCACCAAATTTTTCATACAATTTCATACCAATATCCTCATGGTCAGACCAGTTGATTGGGAAATTGTCTATTTCTTCAAAAGCCATTTTACTATTTTAAATTAATTTACTTTAAGTTAATTTTGGCACTTTAAGCTGATTGCTATTGTTTACAATTCCTTAATGCTCATGCCCTATAATATTTTTTTGATCCGGGATCACGACTTCTATTTCAGCATCATCATCAAGTATGATACATTGGCAAGCCAGACGGGATTCAATCTTAGGGTTGATAGCCCGATCAATAAAATCCTCTTCTTTATCAGAAATCTCTTCTATAAAGTTTTCCCCTCTTTTTATATATATATGACATGTAGAACAAGCACACACACCGCCACAATTGTGGTTTAAGTGTACATCGTAATCCTCGGTAACCTCTAGAATAGAATAGCCTTTGACTACATTCTCTGCGGTAACATCAGGAATAGATGCATCCTCAAATTTAAATTTTATTATTGCCATTATTAATTCCGTTATATCGGAGGTTTAAAATTTTCGCAAAAGTATTGCTTTATAGTCAATTCAAACAGTAATGTCATTTTTAAGTTTAAACATTTAGTCAATAGCTTAAAATTCATTTACAAAGTTTTGACTATTATCTGATATTCCCTTTGTTTTTGCAAAATTGAAATTTCATAATTTTTATTCCTTTCTAAACATTAAATTATATTTTATAAAAAACAATACTCGAATTTTGTAATGGTTTTGTACTAATTCAAGTAGTTTTGTGGCTATAAATTCTCTTGAATGAATGTAAAAGGAACTCTTATACCGATCGGTGGGCACGAAGATAAAGGTATTGTAAAAAGCGAAACCTACACTTTAGAATATATAAAAGAAGGTATACTTGCTCGCGTGGTTAAAGAAAGTGGGGGAAAAAAAGCCAAAATTGTTTTAATACCCACAGCTTCAAGCATTCCAGATGAAGTTATTGAAAATTATATCAAAGCGTTTAAGAAATTAGGATGTGTCGATATAAATATTCTGGATATCAGAAAACGTGAACAATCTGAAGAAATACAAAATATCGAGCTCATCAAAAAAGCGGACTGTGTAATGTTTTCAGGAGGCGATCAGTCAAAAATAACGACTAAAATCGGTGGAACCACAATTCACAAGATATTAATGGACCGTTTTAAAAACGACAACATTGTCATTGCGGGCACAAGTGCAGGCGCTATGTGTATGTCTGAAGAGATGATAACCGGGGGAAGTAGCTCTGTGTCTTTGTTCAAGGGAGCAGTTGGAATGGGCAAAGGATTGGGCTTTATTCCTAACCTTATTATAGATTCTCATTTTATTCAGAGAGGGCGTTTCGGGCGACTTGCTGAAGCAGTCGCAAAATTTCCTAAACTAATCGGTGTAGGGCTTTCCGAAGATACTGGTCTGGTAATTAAAAATTGCAACGAATTTGAAGTTATCGGGTCAGGAATGATCATTCTTTTTGACCCAAATAAGCTCACACATAATAATATTCAGATTCTTGAACAAGGGACGCCTATGACACTTACCAATCTAACCACTCACGTCCTTGCAAATGGAGATAGATTTAATATTGAAAAAAGAGCTGTTAAAGTGCTGCCTATTGATGCAGCCTTTGACAAACTTTATTCTTTATAGATCGATATTCCCGATTCTCCTGATGACTTACGGTATGCACGATACATTCCATCTGTATTAAATGGCAATGCTATATTTCCATGTGTATCTACTGCTATCAATCCTCCATCGCCACCTAATTTTAGGATGCGCTTGTTTATCACTTCGTTGGCCGCTGCAGCCAGACTCAGTCCTTTGTATTCCATCAGGCAAGAAACATCATAAGCCACAACCCCGCGAATAAAATATTCTCCGCTTCCTGTACAACTAACGGCACAAGTAAGGTTATTGGCATAGGTTCCGGCACCGATGATAGGGCTATCGCCTATTCGGCCCCATTTTTTATTGGTCATTCCACCAGTTGAGGTAGCGGCAGCAAGATTGCCACTTTTATCACAAGCCACTGCACCGACAGTACCATATTTCGATTCTTTTTTAGTACTGTGATCTAACTGAAAATGAGTACTTCCTTTTATTGCTTGCCATTGCTCGAATCTCCATTCGTCAAAAAAGTATTCTTGATTTTCTATTTGATATCCAATACTTTTTGCAAATGCCATTGCCCCTTCACCTGCAAGTATGACATGTTCCGTTTTTTCCATTATATCACGGGCTAAGGAAACCGGGTTTTTAATACCTGTGATCAGGGATACCGCGCCTGCATTCATCGATTTACCTTCCATAATAGACGCATCCATCTCATGACCACCTTCTGCTGTAAACACGGACCCGCGTCCTGCATTAAACAACGGACAATCTTCAAGTGATTTCACTGATGCTTCAACTGCATCCAGTGCCTGTCCACCGCCCTCCAAAATTTTATAACCAAGCTCCAGTGCAATTTTTAAAGCTTGTATATAAGATTTTTCTTTCTCAGGAGTCATTTGATTTGGCAACAATGTACCTGCGCCTCCATGTATTACCATTGAATATGTCTGCATCTTATTCATTAAAGTCTACTTGTGTGATAGTTCTAAAATTTTACCTTTGTCGATTGAAATTTCTAACTTTCGATGGTAAAAAGTTTATCATTCCGCTTGGACTTTGTCTGAATTATATGTAAAATTTCGAAATGTAACTTTCGGCGAAATGGTAAGAAACAATTAAATCAGAATTTTGGTAAATTTTAACGATGGCGTGACACATCATTATTTTAAATATATGACTTGACTTTTATGACCATTTAAAATTTCATATTTTGGAAGCCGAGTCATTTATTATGGAATATACTTCGTTCAGGTATAAGATTGAAAAATAAAAGCGCTGATATTTTACACAATTACATTTTAAAATTATTATTTTTATGTTTACTTTCTTTTGAATTACTAATGTGCTACACAAAACAATATATTTGTATTTTAATAAATTTTAAACATTCATTTGATGAGAATCTTAACTTTCGTTCAATGTTTTATATATTTTTCCCTCCTTTTTTGTAATACTTTAGTATCACAATCATTAAACTACAATGACGTATGCAGTAAAGCAATTTTATTGTCAGACGACCAAATTGTTTCTGATACTTTTGGATTTGTTTCATTACGCAATTATAAAAGTTGTAACGGTGCTTTGCCAGAGATGGCACAAGGATTATGGTACAAGATAGAAGGTAAAGGACAGATTGTTGACCTACAATTTAATGAAGCATTTACAAATGGCTTGATCTTAAAGGTTTTTGAAGGACAATGTGATTTACTGAGCTGTCCTCTTGATAATTATCATTCCTTTGTCGCCCAAAATGATTCAAGCTATTATATAACTATTCAAAAGAAAAATGGCTTTAACCTGAATGAGTATAACTTCTCACTAACTTACACTACAGAAAGCCCCCAATCTTATAGTACCTGTGATACGGCACCAACTTTGAGTTGTGACTCCATTATCACTTTTGATTTTGCAAAATATGCATTGTCACTTCAAAATACTTCTTGCTTTCAAACAGGTTTAATCGCTTTTTTCAAATTGAAAGGATTGGGAAATAATGTCAGTCTTAATTTTGATTCAGAAGATTTACAAGGTTATAGCCTGGCATTTTATGACGACGAAAGTTGTATAGATAATATATGTCTCAAGAGCCGTCCTTTGCAAGCTGTGATGAATTTTTCAACTTCAACGGATAACAGTTACTTATTAGCCTTAATAAAATCAAATAATCAAGTAACTGATCAGCTTATTGGCATGCATATAACTTGTACGGAAGTGTCTGATAATTCAGTTTGCAACAGGGCTACATCTATGACGTGCGATACAACTTACAATGATGTATTTGATGCCGAAAAACTTCCCGAATTGGGTAATTCGTCAGTTCCATCTTCATGGTTCAAAATTTCAGGAGACAATCTGCAACATAAAATTATCATTCAAGCACCTGTTTTTTCATTAGGTTTTAATATGTATTCTTCTCCTAAATATGATGATAATTGTGATACTTTATGGCTGTTAACGAGTTATACGCCATTTTTCGAGTCAAGTGAGTTGATTATAAATACAGATTCAACGTTAAATTATTATATCGAAATGCAACATTTGTACAATAGTGATGCCACCATACAAATGGTTTGCCCTGGCCCGTCATTACTTAATGATTTGTGTTTGGGAGCTGACACTTTGTATTGTGGAAATCAAATAGATATTTACACCCCATTACTCAGCCCTCAATCATTGCCATGTGAGCCTGATGCCGGTGGTCAATGGTTTATCATAGTAGGCAATGATTCTACATATCATCTATCGGCAACTGATCTGAAAGGTATCGTTTATGTATCGGTTTTCAGTGGAGATTGTGATACTTTGTCCTGCATATATAGTGAAAATAGCCAGTCAAGAGATTTATCTGACATCTATATTCATGCTAAAAAGAATAAAATATACTACCTGAGATTCGCCGTTGATGCAAACAGATTTATAACAAATAAGTATAACGTTGAATGCATCGACCAATCAGACCTTTACCCGCTTTGCAACTTCGCTCAGAACATTGTTTGTGGTGACCTGATAAATCACAATATCCATCCATTAAGCCTTGAACTGTCTGATGATATTTGTGGAGATGTTACAGGAGCTTGGTATCGTTTGCTCGGAAATGGTGAGACATTAATTTTTCCTAGTTCAGGTAGTAGGGGCAATCTGCATTTATATAAAGGAACGTGCAATGACCTTAAGTGTATTTATTTTAAAGAGGATAATGCAAGTGATTTTTATTTTAAATCGTCTATTGGAGAGTCTTATTATTTACAATACGAAATTTCAAACTATTATGATATCTTCCCATTGGAGGCGCTTAAATGTACATTGACAAACATCAATGATGAATGTAAAATGTCTGATACTTTGGATTGTATGACCGATACCTTTTTACCAAACTTTGAAAATGCAGCTTTTGACCAAAATATTGAAAATGTTTGTTATCCAAAAGTAAATGGAGTATGGTATTTTATAGAAGGGAATAATAAGGTATTCAATTTTAATCAAATATCTGCAGAAGGACAAATGAATATGCAGGTATATTATGGAATTGATTGTGCATCTATTGAATGTATCAACGGACCTGAAGCCAATCAACTTAGTTTTTTTGCTGAGACTGGCCAAAATTATTATGTTAATCTTACTAGAGATGTAGTTGATAGTATGGATCATTCTGTCAAGTTGAGTTGTCGTGATAAAGCGGTAAATTCTTTGTGTATTGACGCGGAGCTTATTGAATGTAATGCAGGTTTTAATACCGATTTTTCCACTGCCCCTACGGTTATTGTTCAAGGAAAAAGCTTAAGAGAATTATGGTATAAAATGAATGGAAATGGAATGGTTTGGACAATAGGCAAATCAGATGTCAAGGACTTATATTATGGATATCAGTTATTTTCAGAAAACTGTGACTCTCCTTTTCCTGCCGATATTAATGCTAATCTTACACCTCAATTAAACAGAAAACCGCTGACATTTTATGCTGAACCAGGCAAAGAATATTTTATAAGATATCTTTCTCCTTCATTTGAATCTTATATATTTGAGTCATCATGCAAAGCGTTAAGTTTAGGCGATTTGTGTATTAATGCAGTACCTACAGTTTGTGACAGTCAATATATATATAAGGGTTCAGAATTTTCCAACGATATGACAGAAGAAGGTTTTGTTGCTTACAATGGTGCTTATTATTCTTTTATCGGTGACAATAATTTTATAGAAATTAACTTTACAAATAGACTTGCTTCATTGATTATATATGAAAGTGAAATTAATTGTAATGATTTAACCACCATTTTCAAGACTGAATCCAATCAAATAAACTATACAAATTTTTTCGCAAAATCAGGAAAAACATATTATCTGTTATTATATAAGCAAGAATCAACAGCAAATGAAGATTCATTAATGTTTCAAATATCTTGTACAAACGGGAACATAAATGCCGGAAATTGTTCGGAAGCCAAACTACTTGAGTGCGATACAACATTTACAACGACCAATGTTAAAGGTAACTCATCTGCATTTGGTGGTTGTACTAAGGAGCAAAAAGGTGACTGGTTTCAATTGATAGGTGATGGAAATGTTTATACCATTTCAATGGGGGAAAATAAACTGCAAAGCAAAGCCATTCAAGCTTATCTCGGAACAGGCAATTGTGATACCATATTATGTTTAAATGGATATAATATTGATAATAATGGAACAGTATTTAGTTTTGACACTGAAAAAGGACTTCACTATTTTTTGCAATTTGCAAGTACTGATAATGAATTTTTTTATTATAACTTTGAAGTAGACTGTATCAGTATTACAGACAATTTCAGTTGTGCAAATGCTATTTCCCTGGCATGTCAGGATATTGTTTCAGGCGTAATTCTAAATAAACCTGATGTTCAGTTTAATGCTTGTCTTGATATCAACCCAGGGTTGTATTATAAAATTTTTGGTACCGGAGAATATCTTAGGCTGAACTTTGAACAGATGTCTGTCAAAGAATTACATGTTGAAGTTATAACTGGTGATTGTGTGAATGGCACATGTTTGTATAATACTAATATTTATAAAGACTCTATTCAAACCATACTTTTTGAAACGGTATTAAATCAATCATTTTATGTAAAAATTACAGCTGAGGAAGAGAATGCTGCTTTCAATTTTCAAACTTCCTGTGAGTCAATACCCGGAAATACTGCATGTGAAAAAGCAACATTGTTGGAGTGTGGTCAGGAGTTTGATATTAGCATCCAAACCCCTTTGGGAACTGAAAGCACTTCTCCTTGTTTTAATGATGCCGTCGGCTTCGTAAGCTTTTGGTATTTATTGCCCAAAAATGATTCATTGTTTGAATTGCAACTTTTGGATCAAACTTCAAATGAATTTTATATAGAAATATTAAGAGGTAATTGTGATAATTTTATTTGTGAGACTTCATTCACTCATTTGGAACAAAAAATTGCTTTTAAAACATCAATGGTTGAAGATTATTTTATGATCATTCATGGGAAAAATGAAACTATTAATAAAATAAAATTCAGGTTATCATGTATTTTACCTGTGCCAAATGACTTTTGTAATACTGCCCTTGAATTTAATTGCGGAGACACTATAAGCGGGACGACATATTTGACCTCCAATACACCCCAGGAAATAATCGGGTGCAATAATTTTATCAGCGGTAATGATATTTGGTACAAATTTTCAGGTAATGGCAATAAAACCAATATTACTTTTGGTCCGGTAATTTATAGCGTTAGTGTCCTGATTTTCGAAAACAATGGTTGTGATACTTTCAACTGTATCAATGAATGGGCTTTTTATTCTGGTGCCTCATCAAATCCTATCTCATTCATATCTGATCTGAACAAAGAGTATTTAATGGTAATACAATCTTATTCCGATTATCCTGGCAATATTTCTTTCACCGTTGAATGTGAAGAAGCAGTTGCGAATGATTTATGTAGCGGAGCATACCTACTGGAGGCTGAAAATGATGTTTCAACTTTTAACAGCACCGGTGAAAACTACTTGGGCAATCAGAATTGTAATGTGCAAACAAATAGTGGAATTTGGTATACTTTTGAAGGAAATGACTCTATTGCTACAATTAGTACAACGGCATTTGGGTTTGAAGATGTGCATTATTTGCTTTTTGAAGGAAGCTGTGACACTTTAAAATGTTTGGAAAATGGAAGATTGTATGATGCCGATTCATTAAAATTCAAAGCATTTTCAGGTGTAAACTATTTTATCCTTTTTTACTCCGGGGTTCCGGATAGCGAGTTTAAAATTTTGTTATCATTTTCTGAAGCTCCTATGAATGATGAATGTTTAGGAAGGTTACCAGTTTTTTGTGGTGATTCTATCCAATTTCGTCCCTCAATTTATTACGAAGACAGGGTAAATTATTGTACGTCAGCTGAGAACTCTGCATGGTATAGTTTTATCGGAGATGAAAATATTGTAAACTTTTCTTCTGATTACCCAACGATAGGATTCAATATGGAAATATTTGAAAAATGCGATACAATGTGCAGTCTCATACAAAATTTTGTTTATTCGTACAAAAACTCCTTTAGCTTACTAGCTAAAAAAGATAAAGAATATGTATTTAGATTAGTGGCTTCATATCCTGACGATATAGTGTTACCCCTGAATGTCACATGTGACACTATCGTATATGACAATTATACCAAAGAAAAAGCACTGGAATTGGATTGTCAAATATATGATATCGACCTTAAGCTTTTACCTCAATATGCCACCGAAGGCTGTTTTGATTATGCTAAAAAGCAGCTCTGGTATAAGTTTACCGGAAATGGTGAGATTTTCCGGATTTTCAGATCATTTAGCGGTGTTAATACAATCGTAACATATGATGACTGTAAAATCATTAATGAAATAAATGATTTTGGTGGTCAATTTGTAACAGAGCTAGGAAAAGAATATTATCTGGTTATACTTTTAAGTGATTCCGAACCATTAATATCTTTTTCATTTGAAATTCAGTTCGATTGTATAAGCAACTCTTTAGAATTAATGGATAAGCTGGATAAAATGGTGATAATACCAAATCCATTTAAAACCAATACTTTATTACAGCTTATTAGTTCTGAAAACACTAAAGCCCAACTAAGGATTTTGTCATCGGATGGAATTTTGGTAAAAAGCCATAATGTAATTTTGACAGAAGGTATGAATACCATTGAGATAAATGACATTTACAATAATGGCGTTTATTTTGTGCATGTAATTACATCCAATCATACATTCGAAGGTAAAATGATAAAAATTGATTAAGCCACCAAATCAATAATGGCTTAACCAACTTTATTTCAGAATATTACTGTCCAAATGTTACCTCGCCACTGAGTTCCTGTTCCTTTAATTTGGTAACCAAATCGAGGGCTTCAGGGATGACATCACTGCAAAGCACAATTAGCGATCCTTTTTTTGCTGACCTTACGGCATGCATAATGGCTTCTTTTTCAGAAGGAATTATCGTTGTTTTTTTATTGGGATCATGAGATTTAATACCGGCATTTATCATATTAATAAGCTCAGTCTCCGTTTTACCGCGAAGGTTTTTGTCTTGTCGGATAATTACTTCATCACACATTTGGGCAATTATTTTTCCCATTTCATTGTTATCTTCTTCTCTTCTATCTCCGATTCCTGCAATAATACCCACCTTATGGGTAGCTTCAATATTATCAGTAAATTTCTGAAGTGCCCTCATCCCTGCAGGATTGTGTGCAAAGTCAAGAAGTATTTGGAAATTTTGGAATTGAAACAGGTTTAATCTACCGGGAGTTTGGGAAGCAGAAGGAATAAATGTTTCCAATGCTGCCTTCATATCTTCGATGCTTATACCTTGTACATCTGCCGCTATGATGGCTGGTAAGATATTTTGTATCATAAATGTAGCCCTTCCACCAAAAGTCAGGGGTATTTTGTCCGCTTTCATAATTCTCATCTTCCACTCGCCCCGACAAAGCGTGACATAGCCATTTTCATAAATAGATGTAATACCACCCTTGCGCTGCATAGCTTTAATTCGAGGGTTGTGTTCATCCATTGAAAATAATGCTAATTTTGATACAATGTTTTTCCTCATATCGTATACAAGGTCATCATCAGCATTAAGAATGGCGTAGCCTGAAGGCATTACGGTTTCAGGTATGACAGCCTTAACTTTTGCCAATTGTTCTAGAGTATTTATGCCTTTGAGCCCCAAATGATCCGCTGTTACATTTGTAACAATGCCAACATCACAATGAGAGAACGCCAGACCTGACCTCAATAAACCACCGCGGGCACATTCAAGTACTGCAAAATTTACTGTTGGATCCCTAAGCACAAATTCGGCACTAGTTGGTCCGGTACAGTCGCCTTTCATCAGCAATCTATTCTGTATATACACACCATCGCTGGTGGTATATCCAACCCTGTATCCATGCATCTTACCCATATGTGCGATCAATCTGCTCGTAGTCGTTTTTCCATTTGTACCTGTAATGGCAATGATCGGTATACGACCTGTATCACCTTGTTTAGGAAATAATTTATCTACAACAGGTGCAGCTACATTTCTTGGAAGCCCTTTTGTTGGAGCCAAATGCATTCTGAAACCAGGTCCTGCATTTACTTCCAACACCGCACCTCCGGTATCCGAGAGGGGCTGACTGATATCGCTCGTCATAATATCTATGCCACATATATCCAAATCTATAATTTTTGAAATACGTTCCGCCATAGAAACATTTGCTGGATGCACGATATCTGTAACATCCTCAGCAGTTCCGCCGGTACTAAGATTTGCTGTGTCTTTGAGGATAAGTTTTTCACCGGGAGGAATGATGGAACCTTCTGTATATCCCTTTGATGCTATGATTGTTTTAGTAAGTTCATTGATGGTAATCATAGTCAGTACATTTTCATGACCATAACCTCGCCGCGGGTCTTTGTTTACTTCGTCTACCAGTTCTTTTATGGTGGATCTTCCATCACCTATCACATGAGCAGGTGTTCTTTTGCAGCTGCCACTAAGCGGTGGTTTATCACCAAAAGCCTGTAATCTTCTCCGGTAATATATTTTTCAACGATAACTTTAGAAGACACAAGCCTGGCTGCATTAAATGCAATGACGGCTTCTTCATAGTTATTTATATTCACAGTGATACCTCTACCATGATTCCCATCAACAGGTTTAATAACCAATGGATATTTAACATACCTGCATGCCGCCTCCAGGCTGCTTTCGCGACTTATGATATCACCTTTTGGAACCTCAACTTCTGCTTGAATCAACAAAAATTTAGTATCCTCTTTATCACAGGCAAGCTCTACGCCTATACTGCTTGTTTCACTTGTAACCGTCGCTTGTATCCTTTTTTGATTTGCACCATATCCAAGTTGACACAGTGAATATTTGTTGAGGCGTATCCATGGA
Source organism: Saprospiraceae bacterium (assembly GCA_016717145.1). GTDB lineage: Bacteria > Bacteroidota > Bacteroidia > Chitinophagales > Saprospiraceae > OLB9. The sequence goes on from JADKGD010000008.1 coordinate 155,097, forward strand.
ATTCCTCTGGATACAGCTTCTTCAACAATTGAACCTGTGCTTGGCCCGAGACGTTGTCCTTCCCTCAATTCCCTCATTTTTTGAATGTCAGGCTCAAGATCATATTCAAGCCCATCTATCAGTGCTTCACATATTCTAACGGCTGCTTCTGCAGCATACCTGCCGGCATTTTCTTCAAGGTAAGAAAAAACAACATTATATACACCAACTTCACCATAATCCCGGGTACGGCCGAATCCTGTATCCATTCCCGCCAGAGTTTGGATTTCGAGTGCTATATGTTCTATAACATGACCCATCCATGTACCTTCATCAAGCCTCATGAAAAAGCCACCATCACAACCCTCAGAACATCTGTGAGAATACATTGTTGGAAATTTAGTTTTTAAACGTTCATTGAATCCAGGTATCTGATCGCTTGGTTTTTTTTCCATGTCTTCAAGGTCCAGAACCATCACAATCAGCTTATGACGTCTGACAGACCAGTAATTTGGGCCACGCATGGCATTAATTTCTCTTATTTTCACTGTTTTTGAGTTAGATTGTATGGTGTAATGATATTAGTCTGCAAGTAAGCTACCCGCTGATTGATTGTTAGGCATGAAAGTACTGTTTTTATTTGTTACCAATAATATATTTTCAAGCTTTATTTATATTGGATAAAATTTATAAAGTTTCACTAAAAAAAAATAAATTCAAATATGTTCACATTGATATTTAAAACACATCTTTTCTATCATTTAAAAAAGGTAGCTTCTCTTTAAACATCTTTACTTCTTCGGGATTAACAATAGTTGTGATGATGTCTTCTGTATCACCCAGCTCAGCAATGATTGAGCCATTAAAATCAAGGACCATTGATTTGCCGGGATATTCATAGCCATTTTCATCGACTCCTGTTCGATTGACACCAATAACATAACACTGATTTTCAATAGCTCTGGCCTGTAACAATGATCTCCAATGATCGACCCGAACCCGCGGCCAATTGGCGGAGTAAATTATAACATCTGTTGTTTTGTTTTGATAGGAAACATAGGGAAATCTTAAATCATAACAAATTAAGGGCTGAATGTTTACATCACCCAAATTAAGAAATTCGACTTTTTTCCCTGGTGTATATACATTGTCTTCTCCTGCCATAGAAAAAAGATGGATTTTTTGATATGAAGAAATCAAACCTTCCTTACCAACAAAAATGAATGTATTTGTATACTTACCCTGATTATGCATAGGTATAGAACCTGAAATGGTAATATCATATTCAAAACAATAGTTTTGTAAGGTATTTATTGTGTTGGATTGCCATTCCAAAGGGATTTCAAAAGGTTTCATTGTATACCCGGTGTTAAACATTTCAGGTAGAATCAGCAGGTCAGTTTGCCCTTTAAGTATTTCGCATACCTTTTTTATTTTAAGCAAATTTGCGTCCGGATTCATCCACTCGACGTCAAATTGAAATATAGAAATGCGCATATAAATGTCAATTACAGGTAATGATATTGTCGGAAAGTAAGAGGAATTAATACTCTTTTCTCATCCAGGGGGGAATTGATTTTTTATGATTTTCGGATTTAAATTCTCTTGGCCCTTTTTTCTTGTCACTTCCTGATGGTCCGGACCTTAGGGGTTTTCTTATTTCTCCTTTTGGAATTGATGGAGCTACAGTAATTTGCCTGTCTTCATACTCAGATAAATGCAATCGTTCGATGGCTTTCATCGCGGCTTCATCGTCTGGCATGGTAACAAAACCGAATCCTTTGTTTTGACGCGTGATCTTATCAATAATAATTTTAGCAGACGTTACTTCACCATATTCTTCAAAAGTGCTTCTAGATTTTTATCCGTCCATTTAAACGGTATGCTACCTACGTGGATGTCCATTGGTTATTTTTTTGCAAGATAAATAAAATTAATATGCACAGTTCAAAAGACAAGAATATTTTAATATTAGAAATTGTTTTTTATTTTACTTTCGAATAATTATTTTGTAAATTGCTTAATTGAATTCAGATAATATCTGTACTTTAGCCATATAATCGAAGTAGAAGTGAAATGGATTGCGCTCATCATATGTATACTTACAATATTTTGTTCGGTTTCAGGACAAAAACCCTTTACATGCAAGGGACAATATTTTCTTAGTTTGACAGAAAGTGATGTGTTAAATTCTGGCTTGTTTGAGGTCAAGATAAACAATAATGGTCAGCAAATTTATCTTGATACAATTTCCAATAATGTTGGTCTTGTACTTAATGCTATGGGGTACCGGATATCTGATAACTTTATTTATGGAATGAATCCTTATACTGCTGAGTTGTCAAAAGTAGGAAGCGATGGTGTTGCAATTTCACTAGGTAAGCCTAAAGATATCCCCGAATCTCCAATATATTTTGCCGGCGACGTGACTCCTGATGGTAGATATCTTCTCTTGATTGGATTAAGTTCAAAAGCTCAAATAGTAAAAGTCGATTTAGAAGATGCTGAATATGTTTGTACATTTGTTGCATTACAAAACAATACTACCTCTATTGTAGATATTGCTTTTGATCCGTTTTCAGGCGTTATGTACGGGCATGATTATAGAAACAGACGTATTGTTACCATTAATCCTGAGACAGGAGAAGTGAATACAAATTTTATGGTACAACCTCAGGTAGATCAGTTGGGAGCATTGTTTTTTGATTCTTTTGGCAATCTTTATGGTTATGGGTCCTATAATTCTCAAGTACAGGATAAATTTGTGGGTATCAATAAAATAACCGGTGAAATGAAACTTCTGGCTCAGGGTCCAAAGTCTTCGGGACAGGATGGCTGTGCCTGCCCATACACGCTTGAATTACAAAAAATAGTAACTCCTGAAGTCACTTTCCCTTGTACGGAAGTTGTCTATTCGTTCATATTAAGCAATGGATCCGGTGCGACGAGAACGGGGATTCAATTATTTGATACGATGCCTGCCGGTTTTATTGTAAAGGATGTAATTGCGAATCCCTTTGGAGGTAATGTCTTTTTGAATGCGAATATTTTGAAGATAAATAATATGACTGTTCCTGCAGGAATAGATACGGTTAAAGTAAAAGTTGAAGTTGGTTCTGATTTGTTGGGAATCTATAAGAATCAGGCAGTACTCTCCGGACTTCCTCCAGCGTTGGGTACATTTGCATTATCTGATGATCCGTATACATTTATTGAAAAAGATAGTACTGCTTTATTAATTAAACCATTGGACTTAACATTTATTAAAGATAGTCTAAGCACTTGTCCCGGTGACTCCGTCCTTGTGGATGCAACGTTATATGGGTTTAAATATTTTTGGTCAGATGGTGACACGCTGCCTGCAAAATGGTTAAATTCTCCGACCGATATCCGACTGCAGCTTAGTTCGTTATGTGCAGAAAATATTATAGATATTACGGTTACTAATGATTTGTTATCAATTGATATATTGGAAGATACAATTAATATTGATTTGGGTGATGTAATAAAAATAAATTCAACTTATACTAATCCGGATGATAATGTTGCTTTCTATTGGTCGGCACCTGAAAATCCTTTGTTTATTTGCTCTGATTGTCAAAATATCGAAGCAACACCTTATTTTGATGGCTATTTTACAGTATTTATGACAAATTCAGTTGGCTGTACTATTAAGGATAGTGTTTATATTCGTGTTAGAAAAGACAGAACAATCTATTATCCGAATATTATTTCAGCAAACGGAGACGATATTAATGACGTTTTTAATTTGTACGGCAATGCTGAAGGTGCTGAAGGCCAATTTTTAAAAATTTATGATCGTTGGGGTAATATGGTATTCTATTCGGGAAAATTTACACTCAATGAAAAGAATCAAGGATGGAACGGCACATTCAAAGGAATTCCAGTGGTTAATGGGGTATATACGTGGGTGTCAGAACTAATATTTATTGATGGATATAAGACCTTTTTGAAAGGTGATATTACTGTTGTAAAATAATGCTTTTTTCCCGTTTGTTTTAAAAGATAAACTGTTTTATTTAGATATATTTGTAAGCCCTTTTAATTTTTCTACCGTATAAATTATTTCTTCTTCTGTATTAAATTCAGAAAAAGAGAATCTTATGGTTTTTCTTTCAGTATCATGTCCGATCGCCTTCAGAACATGTGAATCTTCTTCAATTCCGGCACTGCATGCGCTACCTGAAGAAACGGAGATTCCTGCAATATCCAGGTTTATCACAAGCATATCTGTTTTTGGTCCCGGTGGGAAAGATACTGAAAGTACATGTGCCATAAATTGTCCATCTTGCCTTCCATTAAATTTTATATCCTCAAAATATTCACTAAGTTTTTGTTTGAAAGTATTGCGCAGATGAAGTATATTGACTCTATTTGCGTCCATATTATGTGAAACTCGTTCCAGCGCTTTAGAAAGACCGGCAATTCCTGATACATTTTCGGTTCCGGCCCTCATATTGCGTTCCTGTGCACCACCATGTATAAAAGGCGAAATAATATTTTCATTGCTTATAAATACAAAACCATTGCCTTTTGGTCCATGAAATTTATGTGCAGAACCTGACAGAAAAGAAATATTATTTGCTTGTACGTCTATGTCATACTTTCCAATGGTTTGTACAGAATCTGTGTGGAAAAGTGCATGGTTGTCTTTACATAATTTACCTATCCTTTGTATATCCGCCATCGTCCCGATCTCATTATTGCCATGCATGATGCTCACCATGGTTTTTATGGTAGATTTTTTGAGAAATTTTTCGAGTTGGGCATAATCCACATTGCCATAAGCATCTACATCAACATATTGTACTCCGCATTTTTTAGACAGATGAAGATAATCCAATGTGTGAAGAACGCAATGATGTTCAGTCGGAGAAGATATGATATTTTTAATCCCGAGATCCTGTACCGCATTTTTTAGAATCATATTATTTGCTTCTGTTGCCGATGATGTAAAGTAGACCTCACCTATAGAAGCATTAATAACTTTTGCCACTGTTTTACGTGCATATTCAATTATAGACTTTGCTTTTCGCCCATGTTGGTGTATAGAAGATGGATTACCAAAATTTTCACGCATAATCTCAGCCATATGTTCTATAACTTCAGGAAACATTGGTGTAGTCGAGGCATTATCAAGATATACGCGCATTTGTTTTTTTGGTTTATTCAATTAACTCATTATTTTTTTGCCTGCTGAAAAACCCTTCAGCACCACTTATAAATTATGTATTAAAATTAATAAAAAAAATAGATCAGGTTAAGTCATATTACAACTATACCAATCTTCAACTAATTTTTCTTCTGTATGAGGTGTCGAAATGTGTGTGAATTCATTGGTATGTTTATCATACGTGTAATCTTTTGACCATTCGTCGTGATGGAGACAAAGATCCTTTAATGAATCCATGATAAAATTAATTTCAGCATCTGTCATTGTTGGATGGATAGACATTCTGATCCAACCTGGTTTATTTGCTAGAAAACCTTGAGATATCTCGTCTGTGAGTTTTTTCGATTTTTCGTGAGACACCTCAAGCAAATAATGACCATAAGTTCCGGCACATGAACAACCACCTCGCATTTGAATGCCAAATCGATCATTTAATAGTTTTACGGCTAGATTGAAGTGTAGATCATCTATATAAAATGAAATGACGCCTAGCCTTTCCTTATGACCATCTGCCAATACCCGAAGATTAGGAATTTTTGAAAGTCTATTCCAGATATTGTCCAATATTTCATGTTCTCTATTCAGGATGTTTTCAACACCCATCTCGTCTTTAAGTTTAATACACAAGGCTATTCTAATTGTTTGAAGAAACGCAGGGGTTCCTCCATCCTCTCTGGCTTCTATTTCTTCATGATATTTATGTTCTCCCCACGGATTTGTCCAATCTACAGTTCCTCCACCAGGGTTATCAGGTACTCGATTCGTATATAATTTTTGGTTGAATATTAGAATACCGGAACTTGAAGGGCCACCAAGAAATTTATGAGGTGAAAAGTATATAGCGTCAAGAAATTCATCTTCTTTTTGTGGATGCATGTCAATGTCGATATAAGGTGCTGAACAAGCAAAATCAACAAAACAAATTCCACCTGCTTTGTGTATCATACCAGCCATACGGTGATATGGAGTATCTATACCTGTAACATTGGAACAAGAAGTGATCGCTGCAATTTTGACCTTTCTGTCTTTATATTTTTCAAGCAATGATGCAAAATTGTTAAGATCTACTTCACCTTTTGGGCAAGCTTTAATAACGCATACTTCACCAGTGGTTTCTATCCAGGAAGTTTGATTAGAGTGATGTTCCATATGTGTGACAAAAATAATAGGTCTTTCATCATCGGATATTTTTATCTTGTCCTGAAATTTTTCATGCAATTTAATACCTATAATTCTTTGTAATTTATTTACTACTCCGGTCATTCCGGAATTTGAGGAAATCAGGATATCTCCCTCTTTGGCATTAACATGTTTTTTAATGATTTCCCGGGCTTTTTTATATGCCAGCGTCATTGATGAACCGGTTACATTAGTTTCAGTGTGGGTATTTGCTACAAAAGGTGATATTTTATTGGTTATAATATCCTCTATTGGCTTGTACATACGTCCACTTGCAGTCCAGTCAGCGTAAAGAATTTTTTTACGTCCATAAGGGGTATCGAATTCCTGATTTATGCCAATAATATGATTACGGAATGTACTAAAATATTTTTCCAGATTACTGACAGGTTTATGAACAGTCATATTATGGCTTTTACTTTATTGATTAGAGACTGAGCTGTAGGTTGATCTTTTGCTTCACAGTAAATGCGAACAATGGCTTCAGTATTTGATTTTCGCATATGAACCCAGCCCTCCTCAAAGTCTATTTTGAGACCATCGATGTCATTCAACTTTTCATCTTTAAACGTCTCTCTGATAGAGGCAAATATCCTTTCCAGGTCTAGTTCAGGAGTTAGTTCCAATTTATCTTTAATAATTTCATATTGAGGATAAGTAGCCTTTAATTGAGTCATTGACATTTTTTTAACTGCAAGCAAAGACAAAAATATGGCTATGCCGGCCAAAGCGTCCCTGCCATAATGCAATTCAGGTATTATAATGCCTCCATTGCCCTCTCCACCAATTAGTGCATTCCTGAGTTTCATTTCATTCACAACATTCACTTCGCCTACTGCAGATGCATAATAAACCCCACCATGACGTGCAGTTACATCGGCCAAAGCTCGCGTTGATGAAAGATTTGAAACACTATTTCCTTTATCACGACTCAGTATGTAATCAGCGACGGCTACTAAGGTATACTCCTCTCCAAACATAGTTCCATCCTCACAAACAAATGCCAATCGGTCTACATCCGGATCAACAATAATACCTAGGTGTGCTTTTTTGCTGACAACAATTGAGGACAATTGTCCAAGATGCTGAGGAAGTGGTTCAGGATTGTGGGCAAATTGACCAAAATTTGTATCATTCAATAATGTGTATGTAACACCAAGTGCATCCAATAACGGAGGGATAGATATGGCTCCTGTGGAATTAATACAATCTACAACAACATGGAAATCAGCATTTTTAACAGACTCAATCTCGATGTGTCTGTATTTCAAAATCTCACCGATATGATAATCAATAGATCCTTCAAAAGTACCATAAGTTCCTAAATTATCCACAGATGAAAATTCCAACTCACCTTTTTTAATAATATCGATTATTTCCTGCCCATCTTCAGCTGAAATAAATTCTCCGTCCTCGTTGAGGAATTTTAGTGCATTCCATTCTTTCGGGTTGTGGCTTGCTGTAAAAATAATACCTGCTCCAGCATTAAGTTTTGGAACCATCATTTCTACAGTGGGTGTTGTTGAAAGCCCTAAATCTATAATGTCGATTCCCATAGACAGCAGCGTATTGACCGCCAAATGACTGACGATATTACCACTTAATCTACCATCCCGGCCTACAACTATTTTAAGTTTGCCATTACGTCTTTTTAACCAAATACCCAAGCCTGCTGAACATTCAATAATATCAACAGGGCTTAGATTATTTCCTGGTTGACCGCCTATTGTGCCCCGTATACCTGATATTGATTTTATTAGTGTCAATGTCTTTTTTTTAATTTTTAGTACGACAAAAGTACGTAAAGTTTGTTTAGTTTTATGAGATCTTTTAGTAATTGCACAAATGATTTTTTAATAAAATTAGAATACTCATTTACTAAATTTTTGTTAATTGATTATTTCTGAAGAGGAATTGAAAATTGATTTCGTTTAATTTCTATTGGATATTTATAATTTTTTTCATTATGCCATATAAACCATATTTTATTTTGTTTTTTTTAGTAAACCTTTTTTTAGGAATCAGATATGGACATGCTCAGGCGGATTGGAAAATATTTTCGCCTGAAAATCAGCCTTATGAAGTATTTGCACCCGGAGAAATGAAATATGGAGAAAAAAATCTTTTAACTGATGTTGGCGAAATCAAAGTAGTCACATATATGCATGAGGGTGCCAAAAGTGATCCTAACTTTATATATCTTATCAACTACGTCGATTATCCAGAAGGTACATTTCATCCGGACAGTACTGAGCTGATTGATGATTTGTTTAAGATAAGTATTAAAACAAATTTAAATGATCTGAAAGGAGAACTAGTCTACAGTACAAGTGCTAACTATGGTGTTTACCCTGGTATGCTTTACAGGGCAACATACAACAAAGGCAATGCCATTATTAAATCAAAAATGTTTTTAATTGGAGATCGGTTTTACGCATTGCAGGTTTATACCTTATCTGAAAAAAGTCTAAATCCTGAAATGGATAGGTTTTTAGATAGTTTCAAAGCAAAATTAAAGAATTAAGTACTGACTTAAGTAAAATTCATTTGTTTTAAATGAAGAGGTTTCAACTTCGCCAATTAAAAAAAAATGAATTTTTTCAAAACAATACGCTAAATTTGTCATTACATCATTTAAATTTTTTTAAGTGGACAACAAATCATTTCTTGAAACTGAGATATCACCTTTTAAGCAAGTAGCTGTGGTTTTATTGATAGCAGTAATATTTATGTCATTTTCTGGTTTTATTCCAGCACAACCATACTCTAGCACAGCACATATTATGCCATGGGTTATTGCCTGTGGCTTGATTCTTTTTTTTGCTATAGGAAATAGTATTCTTAGTTTATCTGCAACAAATGGAAATATTTATTGGCTTCAATCCATAATAAGTTTTGCTATTATGTTAATAGGTGGTGGCTTGTTGGCGTGGGCTTTTAGTGGTATATCTATCAGTAACACGGGTTCTGTAAAGTGGATTTACTTTGTGTTTACATTTAGTTATCTGGTGTTTTTATCTATTGTAAATCTTATGAAATTCTTAGTAAATTTAGCTAAGAAGCATGACAATAAAATGCAGGATTAAGCTTTATAAAGCGAAGGTTTATGTAACTAAATATAGAATAAGGATAAAAAAAAAAGGCTTTCCGGATAATGGAAAGCCTTTTTTTATTTTGTTGAAAACTAATTACTTACTTCCTGTCTTTTTTGCACAACAAGCTTTCCCTTCTTTCATTCCTGCACATGCCTTCTTTTCAACTTTTACTCCGGTCTCATCTTTCTCCATTGAAGCAGATGCAACTTTAGTAAAAGAACTTGTTTCAGCGTCAAACTTAACTTCATCCCAACTTATTTTACCTGTAGTTTCACAAACTGATTTTTCGTAATATGCAGTAGTACCAGACATTTCACAAGTTCTTTTAGAAATATTTGGATTTGAAGCGGCTACTTTATCTGCTTCCATAAGTACACTTGCTACTTTAGTATCACTGTCAGAAGTGGTTAAACTAGTCGTTGATGCGCTTTTTTTTGCAGCACAACAAGACTTTCCTGCAGCTTTCGTGCAAGCCTGAGCATTAGCAGAGAAAGATGCAACTAATAGAAAAGAAAAAACAAAAAACAATTGCTTCATGATTATTGGATTTAAATTTTTTGATTAAATAATTTACTCTATTATAACAACGTAAAGATAGCAGTAAATTGTTTTCAAAGTAATACTTTGATTCAAATTTTATCAAACATTTAACATTTATTTACAATACAAGACAAATTATTAACCGTTTTATGCACAAAGATGACTTAAATGTGGAATTACCTGTGTGAGTATGCTACTGTTTTTACCTTTTAATTAAGTTTTAACCACTAATACATAAAAGTTTAGATAATAATATTAATTTTGCGCCCTTATGAGAATTTATTTATATTTTATAATATTTGTGTTGTTTTTTTTGTCTGCCTGTAAGTCAGAGTTTGAGGCTCTGAGAAGTAGCAATCAACCTGAGAAAGTGTATAAAGCAGCCAATAAGTATTATCAAAATGAGGAGTATGATCGTGCAATTGCCTTGTATGATATTGTTATTCAATTTTATAGGGGCAAGCAGGAAGCAGAGGATCTTTTTTTTAAATATGCTTATGCACATTATTTTCAAGGAGATTATATATTGGCATCAACTTATTTTAAGAACTATTCTGGTACTTTTTCTAATAGTATAAATAAGGAAGAAGCTGAATATATGTCTGCTTTTTCAAATTTTAAATTATCTCCAAATTACAAATTAGATCAGTCTTATACAATCAAAGCAATAGAGGGATTTGAACAGTTTATCAATCTTTATCCAAATACTGAGAGGGCAGAGATGGCAAATAAAATGATTGATGAGATGCGCCGGAAGTTGGAGATAAAATCGTTTGAACAAGGTAACTTATATTATAAAATAGGGCAATATCAAGCGGCAGTTACTTCATTTCAAAGTATGTTAAAGGATTTTCCGGAGTCAAAACGAGTGGAAGATGTAAGACTCTTAATATTGAAATCAAGTTTTATTCTTGCTTCCAATAGCATTTATGAAAAAAAGAAAGATAGATTTAACGAAACATTAGAGCACTTTGCTCAGTTTATTAAAAAGCATCCTTCATCAAAAAAAATGAAAGATGCCAGGTCGATCGAAAAGGAAACATTATCAGAGCTTAAAAAATTAAAAGCATGACATCAGATATCAAATCAAAAGTACAGGGTTTAGATCCAAATGTGAAAGCAAGAGATATTAAATCTATTTCTGCTCAGACGGCAAATATTTATGAATCTATTTCTGTAATTACAAAAAGAGCGGAACAAATATCTATTGAAATAAAAAATGAACTCCACGGTAAATTGGATGAGTTTGCCAGCACTTCTGAGACCATCGAAGAAATATTGGAGAATAAAGAGCAAATCGAGATAAGTAAATTTTATGAAAGATTACCAAATCCTGCAATTATTGCTACTCAGGAATTTATAAATGGTGATTTGTCTTTTGAGTATCGGGAACCTAGGGTGGTTCACGAAGACTAAGATAATTTTACGCTATAATAATGCTTCAAGGTAAGAAGATATTGCTTGGTTTGACAGGAAGTATTGCTGCATACAAATCAGCATCTCTTTGCCGATTATTAATAAAGGAAGGTTGTGAAGTAAAAGTCGTTATGACAGAAGCCTCAGCTGATTTTATTACTCCACTGACATTGGCTACATTATCCGGAAATCCGGTGATGACAAGTTTTTCAGATGGAGACGCATGGAATAATCATGTCGAAATAGGGTTGTGGGCGGATATCATGCTCATAGCTCCGGCAACAGCTACAAGTATGTCTAAAATGGCACACGGTATGGCTGACAATATACTTGTGGCTTGTTATTTGTCTGCTAAGTGTCCTGTTTTTATTGCTCCGGCGATGGACCTGGACATGTGGAAACATAAATCTACAATTAATAATGTAGCGTTACTGAAGTCTTATGGAAATCAAATTATTCCTGTAGGGCATGGTTTTTTAGCAAGTGGATTGGAAGGTGATGGCAGAATGGCCGAGCCTGAAGAAATTATTACTTTACTTAAAGAATATTTTGCAGCTAAACAGGATTTGTCTGGCCAAAAGGTATTAATTACTGCCGGACCGACATTTGAAGCTATTGATCCGGTAAGATATATCGGAAACAGAAGCAGTGGGAAGATGGGCCTGGCTTTGGCAGAAGTGTGCGCTGCAAAAGGTGCAATGGTTACTTTAATCCTTGGTCCGATATCTTTAGACATTAAGCATCCTGGTATTAACGTTATTAATGTGGAATCTTCTGATGAAATGTTTGAAGCTAGCGATGCTCATTTTGATGAAAGTAATCTGATTATTTTGGCTGCCGCAGTGGCCGATTATAAAGCAGCTCAAATATCACCCCGGAAAATGAAAAAATCTGATAATGACATGAGTATACATTTGGTGCATACTACTGATATTGCTGCAACTTTAGGCGCACGTAAAAAAGAACATCAGATTTTGGTTGGCTTTGCCCTTGAAACAAATGATGAAAAAAAACATGCAAGTCAAAAATTGCACAAGAAAAATCTTGATTTTATCGTTATTAACTCTTTAAATGATTTGGGTGCAGGATTTCAGTACGATACCAACAAAATATCAATTCTTGACAAACAAGGAAATTTTGTGGAGTACGCATTGAAAACAAAAAAGGAAGTAGCAGTTGACATAATTGATTTTGTTACAAAAAAATAACCTCCGGAATTTTAATCACTAGAATCTTAAAATATGTTTTATAAAAAATGTTTTCTGATAGGTTTTATTTCAATCTTTTTTTTCCATAGCAACGCTCAGGAATTAAATTTTAAGGCCAATGTTGTGGTTCAAACATCTACTACCGCAGACCCTACACTTTTTAACGATCTGGAAAAAAATGTTACGGAATTTTTTAATACAAATAAGTGGACAGAAGATGAATTTCAGAGTCATGAAAAAATAAAGGGAAATGTTCAGATTACAATTACTTCTCAACCTTCACCAAATGTTTTTCAGGCAGAGATTATTTTGCAAACAGAAAGACCAGTCTTTAATTCGATTTATATTTCGCCCATTATAAATATCATTGATAAAAATGTCTCTTTTACATTTACTGGACTTCAACCCTTACTTAAAACTACCAATACTTTTTATGATAATCTTTCAGCCATACTAAGTTATTATGCTTTCCTTTCTATTGGAATGGACTATGATTCATTTAGTTTAAATGGTGGCGAACCTTATTTTAATAAAGCAAATGACATAATTACATCTCTCCCAGGTAATTATGTAAAGGATGAAGGCTGGAAAAATGACGGAGGTGGACGAAGAAATAGATTCTGGCTGGCTGAAAATTTAAGAAACCCCAGAATGAGACAATTCAGACAGGCTTTTTACGAATATCACAGATTATCTTTGGATAAGATGTATGAAGATCCTGACAAAGCCCGGGCGGTGATGCTGAGCTCACTAACATCTATGGGGCAGGCGAATATCGAATATCCAAATACAATGCTGCTCATGACATTTGGTGATGCTAAAAAAGATGAAATAGTTGAGATTTTCAAAAATGGTGATAATGGACAGAAATCAAAGGTCTCTGCTATCATGGTAGGTATTGATCCCAGTAAAAAAAGTAAATACGGAGTCCTGAATTGACTTTTAAGTCAAATATATTAGCCTATGGAAGTCACGACGTGTTTAATCTAAGTCATTATGTTTTCCTTGGTATCATTCAGACCATTCGTAGTTTTACAAACAAAAACATATGTTATATTAAGTGAAAAGTAATTAATGTGGTAAATATTGCAATTTTTGCTTCGGGTGGTGGTAGTAATGCTGCTGAATTAATCAGGAGATTTAATGGACATTCACTAATTTCAATACAACTTATAGTTTGTAATAAGAAAGGCGCAGGCGTTATTGATATAGCTAGTCGGGAGGGAATTGAAGTTCTTTTTATTGATAGGTCGTTTTTTTATCAAAGCAACCAAATTTTAAACGTACTAAAAAATAAAAAAATTGACTTTATTGTCCTGGCTGGTTTTTTATGGTTGATTCCGGAATACCTGATTACAACGTTTCCCGATAAAATTTTTAATATTCATCCATCATTATTGCCAAAGTATGGGGGTAAAGGTATGTATGGACATTTTGTACACGAAGCTGTAAAAGCCAATGGTGAAAAGGAAACCGGCTTAACCATTCATTTGGTAAATCAAAAATATGACGAAGGCAAAATTTTGTTTCAGGCTGCTTGTCCGATTTCTAAAGACATGACTTCTGATCAGATAGCCGGAGAAGTGCTCAAACTTGAACACTTGCACTATGCTACGGTGATAGAAAATTATATTGCCCTTTCTGTCTCTAAAGGCCTGGTAAATGCTAATTAACAAATATAATTTCGTTAAATGATCTTTTATTTATGTTAATTTATGTTAAACGTTGAATATTAGTTAAATACCTATTTTAAATATTGTACCTTTGTGTTGCAAAATAGATATTGATATATAATTCAGCATTTAATTTAATAATTATAAATTTAAAAAAATATAGTCATGAGCATTATCAAAAATTATCAACCATCTAAAGGTACTTGTAAGGTTACTTTTACTTATTCTTTAACACCATCTTCTAAAGTGAAAACGGTTCAGGTTTTAGGAGACTTTAATAGTTGGGATGCCAAAAAAGGCCCAAAAATGAAAGCTTCAAAGACATTGCTAAGCACTGAAATTGAATTAAAGGCTGGTCAGAAATATGAATTCAGATATTTATTGGATGGCTTGACATGGGACAATGATCATAACGCAGATAGTTATGTACCTTCTCCATTCGGCGGTATAAGTAATAGTGTAATCGTATTGGATGCAGTTAAGTCAGAAAAAACTGCACCCGTTAAGTCTGCTGTAAGCAAGACAACAAAATCAGTGGTTGCAAAACCTGTGGTTAAGTCAAGTGCTGGAGCGAAAAAAGAAAATAAGGTAGTTGCACCAAAGGCTGCCGAAAGTAGTTAAAGCTGCTGCACCTAAAGTTGGAACTCCAAAAGTAGTTAAAACTGCGGCACCAAAAGTAGTTAAAGCTGCTGCACCAAAAGTAGTTGCAACTCCAAAAGTAGTTAAAGCCGTTGCACCAAAAGTAGTTAAAGCCGTTGCACCAAAAACAACAAAGCCTGCTGCACCAAAATCTGTTAAATAAGCTGCGAAAAAAAGTGTTAAATATGTTTAACACGGTTTAACAAATATTGAAAGGATTTGACAAAAAAATAATTTGTTTTATTTCTTATTCAAAGATGGTCAATTGAGATAAACCAACAAATTTAAATTCCATTACGAATATATTCTAAAAGCATCGAAGATCCATGATTTTCGGTGTTTTTTGTTTTATGCTAAATAAGTTACTGAATTTTACAAAATTCCTGCTATATTGGAACAAATATTGGATCATGATTGTAAAGGTTTTGTTTTTTTGTTTATCAATTGTAGTGATTTGTCTTCCAGGCTGTAAAAGCGATGATATTGCAGATTCAATTATAATTAATGCTAATATTTATGCCGTTGATACAAGCTATCAGAATGCTACTGCTATTGCAATAAAAGATGGGCTAATATTGTTGGTAGGTACTAACAATGAAGTAATCAAACTCTCTGACAGCAACACTAAAGTCATTGATGCCAATGGTAAATTTCTAATGCCCGGATTTATAGAAGGCCATGGACATTATTCAGGGCTAGGGTTTTCTTTAATTAATTTAAATTTTCTTACATCCCGAAGTTGGGAAGAAGTAGTTACCAAAGTAAAAAAACGTGCGCTAGGAGTAAAAAAAGGTGATTGGATCATTGGTAGGGGATGGCATCAGGAAAAATGGGATAGTGTACCCATTCAAAATATTTATAACTATCCGTTTCATTATAGTTTGAGTGAAGTTTCGCGTGATAATCCGGTTTTGTTATATCATGCATCAGGACATGCTTTATTTGCAAATAAGAAGGCTATGGAAATTGTGGGCATCACAAAGGAAACTCCAAATCCTGTAGGTGGAGAGATAGTACGAGATCCAAACGGTGAGGCAATAGGCGTTTTTGAGGAACGGGCAATGCGTATTTTCAAAGAACATTATAATGCCTATATTAAATCATTGGATCGAAATGTTACAGATTCTATATGGTTAGAAGCTTTTAAGTTGGCAGAAAAAGAATGCCTTAAAAAGGGAGTAACTTCTTTTCAGGATGCAGGAAGCACATTTGACGAACTTGAAAAATATGAAAAACTTGCAGAAGAAGGTACATTGCAAGTCAGGCTTTGGGTAATGATTCGCCGACCTGTTGACGAACTTGTAGGTAGAGTTAAAGACTTCAAAAGATTAAACATTGGTAATCGATTTTATACCTGTAACGCCATTAAGTCAGAAGTGGATGGAGCCCTTGGTGCTTTCGGAGCCTGGTTACTTGAAAGCTACTCTGATAAGCCTGGATTTAAAGGCCAAAACACAACTGATATTTATGACGTTAAGAGAATTGCTGATATGGCTATAGATAATGATATGCAATTTTGTGTTCATGCAATTGGGGATCGTGCTAATAGGGTAGTGTTGGATATATATGAAGGAGTGATGCAACAGCATCCTGAAAAAAAAGATATAAGGTGGAGAATTGAACATGCCCAACATCTTAATCCAAAAGATATTCCAAGATTTGCTAAAAATAAAATTATAGCTTCTATGCAAGGCATTCATTGTACTTCTGATGCACCTTTTGTAGTAAAAAGGCTTGGTACAGAACGGGCAAGGTTGGGAGCTTATGCATGGAGATCATTACTTGATAACGGTGTTATTATTGCCAATGGTACAGATGCGCCCGTTGAAGACGTAGATCCTTTAAAAAGTTTTTACGCTTCCGTAACCCGAAAGCAAGCAGAAACTGGAATTGAATTTTTTCCTGAGCAAAAAATGACACGAGAAGAAGCTATTTATTCTTACACATTAGGCAACGCTTATGCTGCTTTTGAAGAATCTTTCAAAGGTTCGATAAAACCAGGGAAAGTTGCAGATTTTGTAATACTTTCTAATGATTTGATAAAATGCAGTGATGATGATATTCTAAAAACAAAGGTACTGTTTACCATATCTGATGGTAAGGTGAGGTTTTCTCAATAAACAGCACAAATATTATGACATCCATTATACAAATCCATTAAATTCATAATTTTGGTGATGTTGCAAGTTTTTGATATTATAAGGTTTTTTACTGCATCTTTAGTTGGCACTAAGTCCGGTGTAAAAAAATATATCCTCTACACTGGAATAAGTGCGATATTATTATGTGGTGTAGTCATTTATGCCGGTTTGCATCTTTCTGGTTTGCTTGGAAAATATCTCGCTTCAATTATTCCCTGGCAATGGGCTCATGAGTCTCTCATGTTTTCTTTTATCGTGGGCCTGGCTACCTTCGTATTTGTTTTTATGATATTTAAATATATATTAATCATTTTATTATCTCCCTTATTAAGTTATATTTCTGAAAAAACTGAATCCGAAATTACCGGTACAAAAAATCGTGGCGCATTTTCATTTATACAGGCTACATCAAGAAGTATTAGAATAAACTTGCTAAATATGGCAAAAGAACTAATTATTTCCAGTATGCTATTCCTTATTAGTTTTATACCAATGATAAATATTATCTCATTACCAATGTTGTTAATGGTGCAGGCATATTTTACGGGATTTGGCTTTATGGATTTTTATATGGAGCGACATTATTCATTTAGTAAAACCATAGAGATTGTATATCAACACAAGTGGGCAGCCATGACCTTGGGAAGTATCTTTATTTTAATGTTTACAATACCAATTATAGGAATTTTATTTGCACCTTATCTTACGGTTGTCGTTGGTACACGGTACTTTGCCGCAAGAATAAAATCTATTGAAACATAACAAGACCGATTATTTCTTAAGCATGCAATTATAATGAGTTTATCCACTTACGAATTTGTATCCCACACTTCTGACAGAATGAAAGTGAACGGGATTATGTGGATCCTTTTCAAAATATTTCCTAAATGAGAGGATAAAATTATCTATGGTCCGTGTAGAAGGATATACATCATATCCCCAAACTGTCTGAAGAATTTGTTGTCTTGAAACAACCTCGTTTTCACGATCAATTAGTAATTTAAGTAGAAGGACTTCTTTTTTTGTTAAATTAAATGGACCTTGAGTTCCGATGGCATGATATGTAATAAAGTTGATTTCATTTTGAGCAAAACAATACGTTTCCAAATTTTTTGCATTTTCTTCAGAGCTTCTTTTTAGCAGATTTTGAACCCGTAGCAACAACTCTTCAAGATTAAATGGTTTTGTCAAATAATCATCGGCCCCAAGTTTAAGTCCGGTTATTCTATCTTCTGATGTGTCTTTTGCAGAGATAATGATTATACCAACTTTATTATTTTGCAGCCTTATTTGTTCACAAATTTGAAAACCATTAACTTCAGGTAGCATAACATCCAGTATCATCAAGTCAAAATGTTGTCCTGCAGTAAACTCAAGCGCCTTTCGTCCGTTATCAGTTGCTACCACTTCATATTGTTCCATCTCCAGATTCATTTTTATAATCTTTCTTAATTGTTCTTCGTCTTCTACAAGCAGGATTCGCATGTTATGCATGTTTTAATGGTAGTGAAATACTAAATATAGTTCCTTTCGGATGATTGTCGGAAATTTTTAATTTTCCCCTATGTGCATGGGTGATTTTTTCTACGATATATAAACCCAATCCGGTGCCTTTTGTTTGTCTTAATTCTTCATTTCCTGATCGGTAAAATTGACCGGTCACTTTCGCTTTTTCCAAATTAGAAATACCTACACCCTGGTCCATCACTTCAATAATCATATCCATTGTTGTTGTCTTCACTGAAACATTTACCGCAGCTTGATCAATTGAGTACTTACAAGCATTTTCAATTAGATTTGTGATCAATGATATCATTGCTTCTTTATCAGCTGATACATACATTTTTTTTGTGCTGAATTGAGTGGTAATTGATGCATTGGAATATTGTAATTTCACTTTATTTACGACTTCAGATATTATTTCTACAATGTCAACCGATTCAAAGTTATATTGATATCTATTGTTTATTCTTGTAGTCAGCAACAAATTATTGATCAGTTTTTCCAGCCTGTTGCTTTCAGACAGAATACTATGATGCAGGTCAGTGATTTTTTCGGAAGATAATTGTCGCTTTAATAAAGTCTCTGTAATTAGATTAATTGAAGCAATAGGTGATTTAAGTTCATGCGTAATGGAAAGCAGGAAATTTTTTTGCTTGCGGGTATTTTCAAGTTCTTTACTATAAGCTTTTTGGATAAACCATAAGCCCAGGATGAGTGAAATACCAAAAACCATTCCCTCACCCAAGATCATAAATTTTGTACGTAAGTAATTGTCCGTTATGACTTTGTATTCGCTTGTGGTTTCAATACTAAAATCTTTTACACCAAATAATTGGTTTTGGGTTAACTGCAGCATTTCTTTATTGGCATCATATAATAAAGTATTATTTTTTGATAGTAAAATCGTCCACCATATCAATGCCAATAACATATATATCATCACTCCGAAAGAAAGAAATCTCATTTTTTTAGCAGAATTTATTTTAAAAAAAAAACCAAAAAAGCTAATATTGTACAAAAGTAAAATTACTTAGCCCTATATTGGCATTTTAATATATAAATCACGATTTTGGCACAATTATTTCTATCGTTTATGGAGTAATGTAAATTGTTTGATGCATAATCAGGTATATTCCCGATATCTTTACCAGATGCTAATGGAGTACGGCATAGTGTCTGTACCATCATTGGGTACCTTTTTATTGGAGCCAATTAAGGCGGCATTTGATAAGGATCATACCAGACTAAATCCTCCCGGGACAAAATTAAAGTTTTTATCTGAAGTCGATAAATCATCTACTTTTTTGATTAAGTTGGTTGAATCAGGTATGTCTGAGCTAGATGCTAATTTGCTGCAAAACGCCATTATGCAGGATTATGCACTTAGTCTTGATAAGCAACTACCATTCGAAATTGGAGGTTTTGGTACTGTGGTCAATCATTTATTTCTTGAAAAAAATCCATCAGTCTTTGATCTATATCCTGGGTTGGAACCTGTTTTTGTGAAAGTACTTCCACGTGGCTTTAAAAAAGATAATGATAAATATTTAGGGATGAACTCATCCCAGAATCAACATAAAGCAGAAAAATATTTTTCAAAATTTTGGACTTTTATTGGACCCGCCTTAATTGCGATCTTTGCGGGCATCATGATTATATTGTGGTTTTTATCTGATCCTAAGACAGGATCAGAAATTAATATTAATAGTGCATCAAATGATTCTTTACAAATTATAGACAAAAAAATTAATCTGAGCGATGACGATATCTTAGAGTCAATTGATTCTATTATGGAGAAAGATAGTATTCAGTATTTTAAATCAACGCAAGAAGAAATCAGTAATATTGAATCAAATCGGTCGGTTTCGGCAGATGGAGGAAAAAATGTTTTTAAGAACTTGTCAGAAGAAACTAAAGCTGACAAAACCTGCGTGGTCATAATTGGTGCATTTAAGCAACGCTCTAATGCAGATAAGATGATTAAAAAAATTACCTCTCAAGGATATAGAACATACAGAGAATTGAAAAATGGAATGAATCGGGTTGGTATTTCATATGATTGTGTCCATAACGATCCCGACATGTTCAAAGCAAAAGTGAAAAAACAATTTAATAAAGATGCCTGGCATTTGCATGATACGCTTATGTGAAAAATCAATCGTATCAATAGTTTTGCTACTCTTATTTCAAATAATACCTGTGCTAAATATCAATATTAATTAGTTTTCTGTCCAGGTAAGCAAAATTTGATATCTTTCCTTTGATGGCTATTTATTTTTAAAGGGGCCCCACCCATTCAAGCCTGCCTCACAGGTCAGGGTAAATTGTGATATCTATTCTCAATACCGTTTGTGTTTTGATGCTAAAATATGCAATGTGTTATAAAGATTTATCTCAATATCAATTATCATTATCTTCGCCTTTAAATTGATATAATTATGAGCGAAAAGGTAATTAATATAGAAAAAAAAGATTCTTTTTTTCTGCTTACAATTAACAGACCTCATGCTTTGAATGCTTTGAACAGCGATGTGTTTAATGAACTTGAAGCATTTTTTAGTACATTTCATGGAGATTATTCTGTAAAAGGTGTGGTTATTACCGGTCAAGGTCAAAAAGCTTTTATAGCGGGAGCAGATATTAAAGAATTTGCCTCGTTGGATGCCGTGACAGGTTCAGCTCTTTCCAAGCGAGGACAAGACGTGTTTTTTATGATTGAAAGATTTCATGCGCCCGTGATTGCGGCTGTTAACGGTTTTGCACTCGGAGGAGGATGTGAGCTGGCAATGTCTTGCCATATTCGTGTGGCAGGAACCAATGCAAGATTTGGTCAGCCGGAAGTAAATCTTGGCTTGGTGCCCGGTTATGGAGGTTCTCAACGACTAATTCAATTGATTGGGAAAGGGAAAGCCATTGAAATGCTGCTTACAACGGATATGATAGATGCAAATGAATCTCTCCGACTGGGTTTAGTCACTCATGTCGTAGATTCAGGACAGGAAGTTGAAAAGGCATTCGACATACTAAACAAAATTGCTGCGAAGGGACCTCTTGCAGTACATCAGTGTATCCAGCTTGTAAATGCATATTTTGATAAGGAAAGCAACGGTTTTGAAAAGGAATATAAAAATTTTGGATTGACTATAGGAAGTGAAGATGCAAAAGAAGGTGCTTTGGCATTTGTTGAAAAAAGGAAACCGGTTTTTAAAGCAAAATAATCCATTACCCTTCTTGAAAGTTTATTTATCATTAAGCTGCGCAGTTTCTATTGATATAACAAAAATTGATGTTTGATTTTCATAATGATAAAGAAAGGTATTTTGACATACAGCGTACTGTAACCGTCGAAAACATCATTCCATTTTTAGATAGTATAAAAAAAAATGGCAAAGGATCAAAAAATGTTCTGGAGATAGGATGTGCTGAAGCTGGAGTTTTAAAAGCATTTCTATTAAATGGTGACAAAGTAGTTGGTGTAGAGTTATCTCCCTCCAGATTTGAGTCAGCTAAACAATTTCTTTCCTCAGATATATCCTTGGGAAATGCAATGATACTTAATAAAAACATCTACGATATCGATCCGAATGTGGAGTTTAAAAACTTATTTGACATAATAATACTTAAGGACGTAATTGAGCACATACCTGAGCAGGAAAAATTTATACCAAAACTTAAGGAATTTCTTACAGATGATGGAATTGTGTTTTTTGCCTACCCGCCTTGGTGGATGCCGTTTGGAGGTCACCAACAAATATGTTCGAGTAAAATATTGCGGACATTACCCTGGTTTCACCTTTTGCCCAATTTTTTATATACAGCAGTATTAAAATATTTTGGTGAAAATAAAGCAAGTATTGCCGAGTTAATGGAAGTAAAAAGTACAGGAATTAATATTGAGCGATTATACAGTATATTGAAAGACAATAATTTTATCATTAGAGATGAAATATACTGGTTTATTAACCCGATTTATTTTTTTAAATTTGGACTTAAAAAAAGAAAAGTATATTCTCTACTGACAAAAATACCTTATCTTAGGAATTATTACACTACCGCTCATTATATTGCTTTTTCTAAATAAATTATATATAAATCAATAAAATATGCCAACATCAGTTATTAGAAATGCTCAAGCCATAAATAGGGGAGTAATATCCTATAATGATTTTTTGATCAAGAATAATCGAATTGAAAAAGTTGGAAAAAATTTATCTGTTAAAGAAAAATGTGATGAGATAAACGCTGATGGATTAATGTTAATGCCTGGTATTATTGATGACCAAGTGCATTTTCGTGAACCTGGATTGACACATAAAGCCAATATTGCAACGGAATCCAAAGCAGCAATTGCTGGAGGAACAACCACTTTTATGGAAATGCCAAACACTAAGCCAGCTGCACTTACTCAGGAATTGTTGCAAAATAAATATGATATTGCACACAAAACATCATACGCCAATTATTCATTTTTTATGGGTGTCGCTAATGATAACTACGATGAAGTGATGAAAACAAATCCCCGGGATGTATGTGGTATTAAAATCTTTATGGGTTCAAGCACAGGTAATATGCTGGTAGACGACCCAAATATCTTGGAAAAACTATTTGCCAATGCACCATTGCTTATAGCTACTCATTGTGAAAATGAAGCTGCCATACAAAGGCAGTTTGAACAATATAAACGTTTATACGGTGCCGACATTAAACCATTTATGCATCCGCTAATCAGAAATGCTGAGGGCTGTTACTTGTCTTCTTCTTATGCTGCCGAACTTGCCAATAAATATAATACCAGACTTCATATCCTTCATATTTCAACCAGGGATGAACTGGTGTTATTTACAAATCTTATCCCTTTGGGGCAAAAAAAAATTACAGCTGAAGTATGTGTCCATCATTTATTTTTTGATGCTGATGATTATTTACGTTTAGGAAATCTAATTAAATGTAATCCGGCAATAAAATCCAGCGAGCACAAAAAATCACTTTTTCAAGCATTGCTTGATGACAGGCTGGATATTATCGCTACTGATCATGCGCCTCATACCTGGGAAGAAAAATCTCAAAGTTATGAAAATGCACCAGCTGGTCTTCCTTTGGTCCAGCACAGTCTTAATATTATGCTTGATTTTTATCATAAAGGTATGATATCACTTGAAAAAATTATAGAAAAGATGTGTCACGCTCCTGCTCTTTGTTTCAGCATTAAGGAACGTGGTTTCCTTGATGAAGGGATGTTTGCTGATATGGTTTTATTTGATATAAACAGTGAATGGGCTGTTGCTAAAGAAAATATTCATTACAAATGCGCTTGGTCACCTTTGGAAGGTAAATCGTTTAAGGGTGCTGTACATTCCACTTTTGTAAATGGATATGAAGTATATAATATATCCGGAAAATTTATTGAAGGGAAAGGAATGCGTTTGACATTTGACAGGAATTGACAGACTTGTTACGAATCACTCGTTTTTTTACTGCTAATGATATCCCTAAGTTGTGCAGCTTTTTCATAATCTTCTTTTTCAAGTGCTTCTTCCAGAAGTTTTTCCAGACTTGCCACACTCATTGTTTCTACCGATGTACTTTTAGTTTTTGAAAGGGACTTTTTTGATTCAGTATCATCTTCTTCAAGAATCACTCCGGCACTTTCCATAATAAATTCAAATGTATATATAGGACAACCATATCTTACCGCCATTGAAATTGCATCTGAAGTACGTGCATCAATTTGAATGACATTTCCATTTTGTTCACAAATAAGTTGCGCGTAAAAAATTCCATCTAGTAAATTGTTTATTAATACTTCTTTGATGTCTATGTCAAAGGCATCTAAGGTGTTTTTAAACAAATCGTGCGTTAATGGACGATTTGGAGTCATATTTTCCAGTGCTACTGCAATCGCTTGTGCTTCAAATCCGCCTATAACAATGGGAAGTCTCCGTTTACCATTTTCCTCTCCTAATACTACAGCATAGTTATGAGATTGTGTCACGCTGTGGGACAATGCCATAATATCTAATCTGACTTTCTTCATTAAATTTCATTCTTGAAGATACAAAATTACTAATATAATTGAAAAGTGATAAAGATGTGGGCGGGTATTTTAATTTTTGATATTATTATGGTTTAGTTACCAATGAATATGTATAATAGAACGCTATTAAAACCAAACAGAAAATTTCTTGTTTAACTCAAAATACACATTAATATGTTTGGATTGTTTAAAAAGAAAAGTGAAAGAGAGCTTTTGGAAGAAGCGTATAAGAAAAAACTTAAAGAAGCGTTTGATTTATCAAAAATTAATCGCTCTGCAAGTGATGTTCTGTCAGCTGAAGCTGAGGAAATCTTAAAAAAGATTGAATCAATATCTCATTAATCAATATTGAAGATTGTATGTACAGGGCCTGAATGCTCGGGTAAATCTACACTTTCTAAAGCCATTTCTAAAAGATTTCAGAAGGCTTGGGTCAGAGAAATGGCAAGACCATATTTAGATCTTAGAAATAATGAATATGATAAAAATAGTCTATTTGAGATAGCAAGATTACAGTTATGGGAAGAAAAAACAATGCTTCTTACAAATAATGGGATTGTTTGTGATACTGATTTATTAACTTTGATCATCTGGAGTAGGGAAAAATATGGGTATTGTGATCCATGGATGATGGATCATTGGGAAAACAGCCATGTTGATATATATTTTCTTTGTAAACCGGACATGCCCTGGGTTTTCGATCCCCAAAGAACTCATCCAAATGACCGAGAAAGACTCTTTCTGGAGCATCAAAATCTACTTGATACTTTTAAAAAGCCATATTACATTATCGAAGGTGAATTGCACAAAAGACTTGATAAGGTAAATATTGTATTAAATGGATGACCATTTTAGCCACTCAAAACAACTTCAGGCTTATTTTCCATCAAGATTACAGAGATTGTTGATTTATTATAAAAATTCATATGATTTAGGTTAGTCATTTGAATGAAGTAGATCATAATACAAAGACTAAAAATCTTTTAGCTTTGTTGGGTAAATAAATTGATAGAATACAATGAAAAAGTTGGTCATTTTGGGTGCAGGTACTGCTGGTACTATGATGGCAAATCATTTAAATCATGAGTTGAAAAATGATGAATGGAGCATAGAGATTATTGATGAGCGGCAAGAACATCACTATCAACCGGGCTATTTATTTCTTCCTTTTGATATTTATACACCTGAAGACATCATAAAAACTGTAGAGGAGTTTATTCCACATGGTGTTTTGCTGCACAAAAAAAAGATAGATAAAATCATCCCAACGTCCAACACGGTTTTTTTGAATGATGGGACTGAGATTAAATATGATATCCTTATTATTGCTACAGGAGCTAAAATTTCTCCCGAAGAAATTGAAGGGATGAAAGGTGCTGAATGGTTTAAAAGTGTGTTTGACTTTTATACGTTTGAAGGCGCTTTAGCGTTAAGAAATAAACTTAGAGCATGGCAGGGAGGTAAATTACTCGTTCATATTACTGAAATGCCCATTAAATGCCCGGTAGCACCATTAGAATTTGCTTTTCTGGCAGATTCATATTTTAAGCATAAAAATATGCGGGATAAAGTTGAAATTTCGTTTGTCACCCCATTAAGTGGGGCATTTACAAAACCTAAAGCAACAGAAGCTCTTGATCATTTATTAATAGAAAAAGGGATTAAAATAGAAAGTGATTTTGCCATAGAGCACGTCGATAATGAGCGAAAAACGATCGTTGATTATGGAGGTAGGGAGATTCCATTTGATTTGCTTGTCACAGTTCCTACTAACAAAGGTGATGATTTAATTGCCAGATCAAATTTGGGTGACGATTTGAATTTTGTGCCAACAAACAAAACCACTTTACAATCCGAAAAGTATGATAATATATTTGTTTTAGGTGATGCATCAAATATCCCTGCTTCCAAAGCTGGCTCTGTTGCACACTTTGAAGCTGAAATTCTGACTGAAAATATAAAACACTTTATCAAAGGAGAACCATTAAAGGAGGAGTTTGATGGACATGCAAATTGTTTTATTGAGACTGGTGGGGGAAAGGCTTTACTAATTGACTTCAATTATACACACGAGCCTGTTGAGGGATCATTTCCTTTTCCGGGTATAGGACCTTTAAGATTGTTGAAAGAAAGCAGAATGAATCATATGGGGAAATTGGCTTTTAGGTGGATATATTGGAATATGCTGTTGAAAGGCACACATATTCCATTTGTATCAAGCCATATGCAGACAACAGGTAAAGACTTTTAAAAGTGATTATTTAATAATATTTAAAAAAAAATAATAATGGAATTAAACATAGCTGGCAAATTACTCGAAGTCACTAATGAGGGATATTTAATTGACTTTAACCAATGGGACGAATCAATAGCTGAGGCAATAGCAAAAGAAAATAATATTACATTAAGTCCTCGTCATTGGGAAGTAATAAGTTATTTACAAAATGAGTACAAAAATAATGTTCAATTGAGTATTCGTAAAATAGGCAACAGTAAAGTTGTGGATATTAAAGAGTTCTATCAGTTATTTCCTCAAGGTCCACTGAAAACTGCCACTAAAATTGCGGGAATTCCAAAACCGGTTAGCTGTTTGTAATCATAAAATAAAAAACATATATAATGGGAAATGAATTTAATGGTGAAATCAGAAAGATGATGATCATAATGTCAAAAGCTACACTTGAAAACGTTTATGCCGGATTTGTACTGGCCAATGGGGCAAGAATGGAAGGAATTGAAGCTGAAATATTTTTTACTTTCTTTGGTTTGGAGGCAATTCACAAAAAAAAGTTGGAACATCTTCATATAGCAACTGTTGGCAATCCTGCCATGCATATGCCAACCATGTTGGGAGGTCTGCCAGGCATGGAAGCTCTAGCTACAAGTATGATGAAAAAAGAAATGGAAAAAATAGATATGCCTGATGTCCACGAATTTCTTGATATATTGGTGGCTTCCGGGGTAAAGTTATGGGCCTGTAAATTAGCGATGGATATGTTTCATTATACTAAAGAAGATATGTATGATGACATTAGTGATGTCATCACAGTTGGCGATTTTTATAAACAGGGCTCAGGTCTGGGAACACATATGTTGTTTATTTAGAGCGTTTTATGTCCACATTTAAAATCTTGAAAGGCATAATTCAATGATTTTGTTGGTAGGAGTTTTCTTATCGTAAATCCACATTTTCCTTTTAGGTTTTTACGTACATTTTTTTATCCTTTAATATTATGCACTGTCAGACTTTTGATATTCAATTTGGGCTTTGTGGACATCAAAATTATTTTTGACATATCAGTTTTTGGAAAAAAGATGTCAGTCATTGCTACCATACCATCTTCAGTTATCATTTCGATACTAGCCTTATCAATAATAATTTGCATTGAGACGATGGTTGAGTCAACATTTGACGATGTATGGTGCCTAGCTGCAAAACCATCATAAAAATCTGATTTGCCGGAAATACTTCTGTCTATATACCATTGATTTGTTGTTTTTTGATATCCGACTTTAATACTGTCATTTTCCACACTGGTTAATAAAAAGGCAATGTCATTGGTTTTCACAAATGTCATTTCAATTTCGTAGAGACCTACTTGGTTTAGCGGTAAAATATATTCATGATCAGAAATATTAGTTAGTTCAATATTGATAGTGTCCTTCCGAAGCGAAGAAAATTCTTTTGTAATTTTAGTTCGTAATTTAAATGACCCGGATGCTGTGTAGCATAAGGTTATTTCTCTTGGTAAAGTCATTGCGCTCCGCCATTTTTTTGTAGGAACTTTCTGAGCGTATTGCCAATTGCTCATCCAACCCATCATGAGCCTTCTGCCATCAGTATCAGGAATGTCAGACCATGAAACCATTGCGTAATTATCCGTGCCAAAGTCCAGCCATTGTTGAGCATTATTTTTGTTAACATTTGTAAATTTGTGGCCATCAAAATTACCTACAAAATAACTGGTACCGGTTCCACCATTTGGTGCACCAGTCTGCATACTTACGACCAATACCCATTTTATTTCTTTAGAGCCTTCAACTATTATTGGAAATAAATCAGGACATTCCCACAATCTTTTGTCGCCATTTATACCAAAGTCTGATTCAAAAGACCACTTTTTTAGATCTGTAGAAGCGTAAAATTTGACTTTGTCTTTTGCTGCAAGAACCATAATCCACTTTTGTGATTCATTGTGCCATATCACTTTTGGATCCCTGAAATCTCTTATATTTCCGGGATTAGGGATGACTGGATTTCCATCATATTTTGTCCATGTTCTGCCTTTGTCGATGGAGTAGGCAATAGATTGATATTGGAAATCACTCCTTCCGGCCTTTTCTGCATCCATATTGTGGTGTGTGAAGATTGCTACCATTGGCGGAAATCCATGCTTACCAAAACCGCTGGTGTTTTTCCAATCAATAACGACACTTCCCGAAAATATATAACCCAGGCTATCAGGATAAAGTGCAATAGGCATGTGTGTCCATTTTATCATATCTTTACTTATAGCATGACCCCAATGCATAGGGCCCCAAACGGTACTATCCGGATAATACTGATAAAATAAGTGATATTCTCCTTTAAAAAATACCATGCCATTGGGGTCATTCATCCACATGCTGTCAGGGGTAAAGTGAAATACCGGTCTGTGTTGTTCTGATAACAGGTAAGAAGAAGGTTCAATTTTATTTTGCTTACTGCACCCATAGAGCATGGTCAATAAAAATAATAGAATGGTTAGTTTGTGCGCCATTTATGATTTGTTTAAAGGGTACTTTTTTTACTTATGCAACAATTTTTTTTCCAAATCTTCAAGACTGATTCCTTTGGTCTCAGGCATCATAAATAGTGTAAATAACAATTGCATGACCATCATGAATGCAAAAAAGCAAATAATGGCCATGGATTTTCACCCAATAATGTGATAACAGGTAAAGTGAATGCTGTGATAATGGCGGCAAAAATCCAATGAATACCCGTACCCCAGGCTTGCCCAAAAGCACGCATACTATTAGGGAAAATTTCCGAAATGAAGACCCAAATAACAGCTCCTTGTCCTACTGCATGTGATGCTATAAATCCAAATACGAAGATGACCACAATTTCTCCTCCAGCTTTGGTCATAAAAGCCCAGGAAATAACCGACAATGTAACAATGTAACCAATCGAACCAATCAGCATAAGTTTTTTTCTACCTACTCTATCTATCAGATACACGCCCAACATGGTAAAGATCAAATTTGTAAAACCGATACCAATAGAAGAGAGTAGGGCTGTTTGTGCACCTAATCCTGCCATTTCAAATATTCTTGGAGCAAAATAAATGACAAAATTTATCCCTGATAGCTGATTAAAAAAGGCAATAATGAATGCCAGGATGATGGGCAATCTATATTTTTTGGTAAAAAATTTTTCCGTTCTGGCACCTGTTGCTTCAGAAGATTTAATGTCACTAATTAAGGCGTCTATATTTTCATCCGGGTTTAATTCACTTAAAACAGAATGTGCTTTTTTTATATTGTTTTTATGCAGGATAAGCCACCGTGGACTTTCTGAAACCTTAAGTATCATGATACAATATATTGCTGCTGGTATTGCTGTTGCACCCATCATATATCGCCATTCTGTAGTGCCAAATAATACACCAATTAAATAATTGGTTAAAAAAGCTATCAAAATACCCAATACAATATTGAATTGATAAGCAGCAACCAGTTTACCTCTGTCTTTTGTAGGTGAAATTTCTGAAATATAAATTGGAGCAGCAACAGACGAGGCTCCGACACCTATTCCCCCCAAAAACCTGAACACGGAGAATGAATAAGGATCCCATGCAAATGCAGTTCCTAATGCAGAGACCAAAAACAAAATGCCTATCCAAAATAGTGTTAATTTTCTGCCATACTTCTCCGCAGGATAACCTCCGAATAAGGCACCTAAAACAGTACCCCATAATGCCATTGACATTATATACCAGGAGTGAAAAGCCGGTGTGGTATTCCATTCTATTTGGATCGGTAGATCAGCCCCTGAAATTACAGCTACATCAAATCCGAATAAAAAACCAGCAATGGCTACAGTAACTGTCCATATAATAAGATGATTCTTTGCGGCCATGATTATTATTAAATATTGTTGAGTGCAAAGAAACTTAAATATTTTGAATACTATGACTTAGACTCAACATTATTTTATGATTTACAGTTTATTACGATTTTTTCTGTGGTTATTTTTTTTATCTGACTAATAATGCTTTCTTTTTCTTTAAGGTCCATATTTGAATAATTACCTTCTTTAAAAATAATTTTTCTTTCAAATATTAGCTTACTGTAATCTTGGATCACTTTTATTTTTGCATCAATTGGTGCACTTTAAAAAGATAGCTCTTTAGCTGATTTTTCAATCATACATCCTACAGGTATATGAATTTGATATGTATCGCAAATGGTATAACCTGTTGTTATTTTTTTATTTCTTTACCCAAATCGGATCTAATACTTTGTGGAAGCCCGACAATATTTACATCCACAAAAATCCTTGATCCAGTTTTTAATATTTTTTTTGATGAAGAGAAAGTATATTCATAATTATATGGATAATTTCTTTGAACTAATTTTAGCTTATCAATGCCCTCAAAACCGTTGTCAAGAACATAAGCAGCAAATTTATCATCGGGTAGCGCTGAAATGAAGTGATAGTTCAAATATTCAATGCCAATTCCGCTTAAAGTTTGTTTAAGTCTAATTGATGGCAATAGTTCATTCAAATCTGTAATGTCTATGTTATTTGAAATAATGTTGTCTTTATAAGTGTATGACTTGGTTTTTATTAATTTTGAATTTTCGCCATCGACTAAGAGTGCCATCCTGTTTCCTGTAAATGAGCCCTGATAGCCAAATGGATTTGTTTGTGATGTACACTCCAGAAAAATGGTATCACCTTCAAGTGGAACGGCTAAAATGGCGTGATTGAATGGATTATGCGGTTTTTGTATGTTGACATATCGTGGATTTTGTCCGCCCATAATAATGATATAGTTGGAAGGGATATCAACGATGTTTAGCATCGTTTTCATATAATTACTCAAAGCTTTACAATCTCCATATTTGTAATTGTGTACATCCTGAGCAGGCATTGGTTTAAAACCGCCTATGCCAAGTTGGATACTGACGTATCTCATATTATCCTGCAGGTAGTTATATAATTTACGCACAATAGCTTTTTTATCAGTTTCCAATCCTGCAATAGCTTTGATTTCCACTTGTGTCTTTTCATCCAGTATATCCATGCCTTCATTAAGTTTTGAAAGCCATTGTCCAAAAGATTTCCAGGTTTTCATTTCACCTTCTACATTGTCCATCTGGAAAGACTCCAGGATTGGAGTAATGATGTGAGAACTTTCAGATTCCAATATTTTTTTACAAAAAGCTGGTGTAATTCCAGTCATTTCCCAAGAATAATTGATAGTTTCTAATTTTTTTTCAATATTAGGTTGTCCCCATATTGTTTCATTAAACCTAACTTTATTCATCGTATCGTGGTTTATAACCAGAAAATTACTTTTTATGATAGACGTATTGGTAGGATATATTGGAGAGTGACTATCTATATGAAATGACTGAGATGATATTGTACTATATTCGGTTTTAATAATGTAGGGTACTAGATTTTCATTACATTCATAGGTTAAACATCTTACATCTGTTGCTATTGTCGATTCATTAACAGCTGATATATCCTGCATTTCTTTCTTTTTGACAGACTTTACTTTTTTTCCTTCAGGCGTCCATATTTCCAATATTATATCTTCTATTTTGGTGAATTTGTCATAACAAACTATAAATTCAGTTTCATTTTTATCATTTCTATCCAATATGGCCGATACAATCTTAGTTGAATAGTGTATTTTATTTTTGTTAAATATCTCTATCTGATCATGCATGTCAAGTATGATGGAAGATTGACATTTTCAGACCAATCAAAATCAATAATAGTATATTTACCAGCGCGCGCAATTATCTGAGAATTTATATTTTTTTCAAGATAATAGGTTCACTAATTTTGTTTAACATTGTTTCAAAACTAATTTTAACGTCCTGATATTCTGAAGGTAAATAGGAAGTTCTTAAAATTTTAAAATCTGCCATTATCGTAAGCTTTTTAAGTCCATTACTATATGAGGTACTATATTTTAAAGAAATAGATTTGTCTTCCATTGCTGCGTTAAGGTTTGCGGGTACTTCATAACTATATTCGCTTGGGATGTCGATTATCGTTATCAGCTTGTAATCAAGCGAATAAGGAAAGTCAATAATAGATTTACGTTCTTCTCTTTTAAATGGGTTGGATTCAAAAGGTGGATGGATAAATGGTTTAATATATAAAAACTGGTCATCTGATATTACATTACTAAACTTTGTCCTAAGTTTTATAATGTTTTGCTTTTGATCTGTAATAGCTATGGAATCAAGAGCCATTTCTCCCTCAGGTATGAATTTTTTAAGGTATGTAATTGAATCATTTTCTTTTAAATAGATAATATCATCAAAAGCAAAATATCCACTTCTATTAATTTTGGAAATATAATTCAGTTTCCCATCTTTTATTATGATATCAGATTGAACAACTTGTTTTCCAATGCAGTCATTTTTAAGATCAATCCATCCCGAAGATTTTTTCCCAACTATCCATCCATTTCCGTTCAAACATCTTTTAGGTAAAATTCCAAATGGCAATTCAGATGTGGGATCTGAAAACACTAATTTGTCATTGATAATACTAAGAGCAACTACATAATTAAAATCAGAGTAATCAGGATACACGGGATGAAGCGTTCCATTGCCCCTTGTGCTTAAAATAACCGGATATGTGATTATACCTAAATGATTTAGTGCCGCTATATAGTTTAAGTTAATATCGCCAATGTCTCCTTTTCCTTCTTTCAGAAGTTTACTACCATTTAAATCTGTGTAATAATGAAATGAGCCATCCCATTTTACATTTTTTGAGAAGTAGTCATATGTTTTTGTGGCTAAAGTTTGAAGGTTAGAGGTATCTTTAGTGGCAATTATTTTTTCAATAAAATCTCCATCTTTTATTCTGGACCCGAAATTTTCATTTTCAAGTAATTCTAAATTAAATTTATCATAACTGCCCGCAAAAGTTTGTAAAACTGAATTTGGAAACTGAACTGTAATCAGTTGGTGGGTGACTTTCGCTCTGGAATCCTCTATGTTAACCATTAGCGGTTCTACTTCTTGGGCAGCGATGTTAGTAAAAGCCAATTTGCGACTATTATATTGTATATCAAATTGATCAAATTCTGTGCTACGGCCAGTTAGTCGATTATCTGTAGTAGTTTTAAAATTAACTGATCTTGAGCTTGTACTGATTGCATCCTTGATTGGCACAATACCTCCTACGACATTAATTTGATATTTGAAATATTCAGGTATTTGAACTGAAAATTCATTATACAATACGGGAATATCTTCTTGAACAAACCAATCTTCAATATTTGTGTAATAATCTGAACTTAGGGAATATTCAAATTCAAATACAGAACCTTTTTGTAGATTTGGAATTGCAATGGTAACTTTTTTAAAGTAGTTGCTGTATTGCACATTAAAAACATTTTCATCATTAAACTTAGTCTCTATCGTTTTCCCATTTTGTAAGTTATATGTCCTACCTTTTAACCCACTTATCTTAACTTTACCTGCTCCTGATTTCGGACTGTAATAATAGAAACTTACATTCCCTATATCTTTGGCTTCATTATTAAATATTTTTATTTGAGTCTTTTGATCTAAATGTGCTTTAAATCCATCCGGCTGATGGTAAATAATATCTCTATCGCCACTTTTATAAGTGATCATTGCATTAGCATTTGAATCTATTTCGCAAAGGGTAAGTTTTAACAGTTCTGTTGTAACTTTGCCATATTGGTATTTCTGACCGGACAAGGTTAGCTGACCAAATAACAACAAAGAAATTCCATAAATATATAGTTTTGTTTTTTTCATTGTTAATAATTTATATTTTAACAGTAACGCGAATTAATCAATAATAATCTTTTGATTTTTATAAAATCCAATTTACATAATATACTTTGTTTCATTACATTCAAGTAGACAATCCAGGTTATTTATTGCATCGATTTTTGATATTCCAAAATTCTTCACAATCATATAATTTTATTTTATTTTTAAGCACAATATATCAAAGTTTATATTCAAAAAGCAATAATATGTTTAAAGACAAACCTACCTAACCCAAAGCATTGCCTTGAATAGTTGCTTTATATTTTTCTATTTGTCTGTGCATTACCTTAAACCAAAGAGGTGGAAAGAGGGACAATAACATCATAGCTGGGTAGCCAGTTGGCATCTGTGGGCTTTCATCAAAATGTCTCAAGGTTTGATATTTTCGATTTGCAAGATAATGGTGGTCTGAATGTCTCGTAACTTCCAAAAGCAATATTCGTCCAAGGCTATGATTGGAATTCCAAGAGTGGATTGGCAAAGTCCGCTCATAAGTTTTGGCGTCAATTTTTTTACGGCGAAGCCCATAGTGTTCGATATAATTTACTGTCTCCAATAAAAGAAACCCAATTGCGGCACCTCCCAGATATAGCAGCATTGTGTTCATGCCAAAAAACCAAAAAATCCCGAGTACCAAAGCTCCCTGGATGATCTGAAATCTGAGCATTTCATTCTTTAGACTCCAAATAGACTGTTTGAGACTTTTTAGTCGCTTACCCTCCAGCTGCCATGCCGAATACCAACTGTCGGGGATTGAACGTGAAAAAAAAGAATAAACATTTTCACCGTAGCGAGCAGATGCAGGATCTTCATCAGTAGATACATTTTTATGATGTCCTCTATTATGCTCTATAAAGAAATGCATGTACTGGGTAGTTAAAAGAAGCATTTTACTCATCATTTGTTCATACCATGTATTCCTGTGGCCAAGTTCATGGGCAGCATTGATGCCAAGCGCTCCGCAAGACATTCCATATGCAGTCATCATTCCTATTTTTTCATATATTACTAGCGTATCATCGCTGACTCTCCATAAAAAATAACCTAGTAAAGCAAATTGGATCGGAACAAGCCCATATAATAAATAATCATAAAATTTATCATCTTTTGCCAAGTCTTCTTCGATGGCATTCAGGTTTTTATTTGTGCCATTAAAGAAAAATTCAAGTACAGGAATGAGCCCAAAAACATATACAAGGGCAATATAAGTATAATATCCTCCTAAATAAATCGAAATAAATACCAACAATGGCGTAACGTACACAAATGTGTATTTAAGTAAATGACGATTCATGGCTTTTTTATATTATTTTTATTCACCAGATTTTTTAACATTAATGGCTGACAATAAAAGACAAAGATCTGCTATTTTTGAGGCCATCACTGATTTGGATAAAATACGGACCATTATTTAGCATTGCTGTCTGAAATGAAAATTGATTTTTGCCTTGTTTTACTTTATCATTATATAGTACTTTTACCAAGCTACCCGTTGAATTAAATAGTTTAAAATTCAATTTTTGAGTATTTGTTAAATCAAAGTCTATAGTTACTTTATCTATACTTACCGGATTTGGATACAATGAGATATTTTCCAGAAAAGGGAAATCTTTTGTTGCAACCTGACCAACAGAAACATAGGATAACTTTTGAACACTATCTGAGCCATTAAAATTACTCACTTTGAGTTTAACTTCAAATACCCCCGCAGAATCATACGTGATGGTAGGATTTTTAATAAAAGAGGCCTCTGGTTTCCCACCGTTAAATAACCAGTTCCACTTATTTGGACTGCCAGTTGATAAGTCTGAAAATAAGATCGAGTCGCCTATATTTATATTTGTCTTGTCGGAAGCAAAATTTACTTTTGGAGCTTCTTTTGACAATACGGTGATCGCTTTAGATATTACTTTCGTATGTGTACCAACAGAGTTTTCAGCCGTTAATGATACTAAAAAAGTTCCTGTTTTATTGTAGGTGATTACAGGATTAGTCAACAAACTTGTAGCAGGTGTTCCACTTTGAAATGTCCATTTATACCTTATTGAATTATCAGAACTAAGATTTGTAAAAGCTATAGAATCTCCTATTAAAATGGTATCCCGATCAAAAATAAAAGAAGCAACAGGTTTCTGTATTGGATCAAGGATGTGAATATAATCTATCTTTGTGATGCTGTCTGTCCCCAAATCGGTTGTGACGACTAATTTTACATCATATGATCCATTTTCAGTCCAAACAACTACTGGATTTTTTTCTGTCGAAGTAGCTGGAATTCCGTTTTCAAAGGTCCATGTCCAAGCTGTAGCATCCTTGTAAGTAATGTCGTTAAATGTTATTATTGAATCTTTAGGCGTTGTGGTTTTGTCGGATACAAACTCAGCCAGAGGTCTGCTTGAAAAATCGGATTCGCTGACCAATTGTCCAAGCCAGTTACTGTGATTTCTGGTTTCTCCGTATGAACCTGCAACCCAGGATTCGATCCTATTGTCAAGATATCTGCGTGATGCAGCAGTATAGTCACCCCATCTTGTCGAAATATCCGATGGGGACCCAATGGCTGTAAGACCTGCTTTTAGTATTGTTTCATCACTCCACTCAAAAATATCATTTTTACCCTTACAAATCCTTTGAGCTTGACTTCCATACAATTGCGGCCCTGAAAACACATAATTCATTAAGATATCATCATCAGTCTCAGAACTTCCAAATGATGTGAAAGTTGGATAAGCATAGTCTTTGCCAACATCAGTCAATATGGTAGATGTCATAATTAAATCCTGGACATTAAGTCTACCATAAAAAATACCTACATCTCCGCCTATAGTGCCTACATGCGCCCCAAAATGGATGGTGCCATCAAGATGAATGGCTGATCTTATACGCGCGCCACCTGTATCAAGCAAGGTATTTATATCTTTTTGCCTTGCATCCGGAGGATAGGTCATTTCGGGACCGACAATTAATAATGTCATCAACTCCGGATTATTATAGAGGGAAGCAGTTGTGTAATTAAAATGATAATTGTTGCCACCACCCCAAGGGTTGTTGCTTATAAAATACATTCCGGGATTGACATGATTTTTCCATCCCGACTCTACGGGAACCGGATTAAATATTCTTTCATTATTGACACCCCTTAAATTTTTATAATATTTCCAATCTATGGCCTTACCATCATATCCAGTGGTTTTGTCAATTTGGAATATTACGGAATATTGAAAAACGTCTTCACTGCTAAACATATTGCCGCTTATGTAAAAATCTTTGTCTGAAATAGATAAATTGGGGAAATCAAACCAGACGTCATCACCTGAAGGATTGCTTTTAATTTTAAAATAACTCCATTCACCATTTGGGTCTTCTGTTTTTGAAAAGGCAATACAAATATAACTATTTGATGGTTCAGATCCATGTTGGAACATGATGATGAATTTATTTTCCACAGCATCGTAAATAATTCTGGGGTCAGACATTCGTGTCCCCAGACCAAGCAATTTGAAGAAATCAGCATCTCCTTTTCTGAAAGTCACTAAACCATCAGGCCTTGTGAATATAATGTTTGAATTTATCGCCGAAACAATAAATCCATTTCTTGAAACTGCCATTGAATTGTCCATCGGTATACTATTGTCTCTGATGTTTCCTCGGAAATTATTCAATAATTTGGGAGGAACTACGTTATTCCTTGTATTGTTTACTGTCTGATTAATTGAAGGGTTAGCTTGTTTTCTAACAGCATTAGCAGCGTCTTTTAATATTTTATGGTCTGCTTTAGATATGGCTTCGTTATGACTAAATGTCGAAAAATTTTTTAAAACTACATTCCAGTCATCTTTAATTAATGAAGGTAACAGCGTTCCACTGGATGGCGTAGAAAAAATCTCTGAACCTTTATTGGCACTAAACTCCATACCGTTCAGATTAGGTATAATCATCTTTGATTTCTGAGATAATACAATTGTGGAACACGAAAATATTATTAGAATAAGCGTTTTATGTGTTAGTGTCATGTAGATTAATTTATTATTTTGTTTTATTCGAAATTGCCTAAATGTTTTAATTTAGGCATTATTATTTTGATTCTTATCTATGTCTATTTACTTACGATAAATCTTAAAGTGTAATTTCGACTATTTTTATTAGAAATATTTAGAAAATAAATCCCATTTATAAGATCTTGAACATTAAATGAAAATTCATTTTTACCGGTTTTTGCTAAGTCGTCATAGAGAATTTTTATGGACCGACCATTAATATCTACTAAGTCAAATTTTAGTTTCTGGCTATCTCGTAGTTTAAACGAAAGGGTTACTCTGTCCCCATTTACCGGATTAGGATATAATTGGTATGCTGTTAAAAATCAGGCTCAATTACTCCGACTTGTCCTACACTAATATATCCGGATTTTGTTGTAGTGCTGGTTCCAAATTCATTACCCGTTTGAAGCGTAACTGAATACACACCGGCATTATTAAACTTGATTATAGGGTTTTGCAAAATAGAAGTGCCCGGAGTACCACCTTCAATGGTCCATAGCCATCCGGTTGGGCCACCTTTTGAAATATCTGAAAATACTACATCTGCACCAATATTGACCGAAGTTGCGGAAGCAGAAAATTCAGAAATAGGCGTAAATCGGGAAATTACAGTTACCGCTTTTTGTTTTATTTTTGTAGAGGTGCCAGCAATATTGGCTGCTGTCATAGAAACCAAATGGCTGCCCAATTTGGGATATCTGATGATAGGATCTTTTTCAATGCTAAAACCTGGGCTGCCCTGATTAAAGGTCCATTTGTAAGTAACCGCATTAGATGAACTCAGATTGGTAAACTTAACCATATCATCCTTAAAAATTGTATCTTTAGCTATGCTGAAATCTGCTATAGGCTTTACCACTGCATCTTGAACGTGGATGTAATCAATTTTTGTTATGGTATCGACACCAAGGTCGTTTTTTACGATAAGTGTCACTGAGTATGCGCCGTTTTCTTTCCATTCCACTATTGGGTTTTGAATATTTGAAGTTTCCGGCGTGCCACCTTCGAAACTCCATTGCCATTTTGAAGCGTTTTTTTGTGTAATGTCTTTAAAGGCAATCGATGTGTTTTTAGGTGCTGTAGTCTTTGTTGCCACAAACTCACCCATAGGAATGGTGTTGAAAGCTTCTTCATTTACATACTGACCTAACCATGTACCATAACTTTTTTGTTCACCAAAACATCCGGTAACCCAATTTTCTATTCTGTCATTAAAAAACCTTCTGCATGAGGTAGTATAGTCACCCCATCGCTCGTTATTGTCTGGAAGCACGTCGACAAAGCTTGTCCCCTCTTTCAATGTCACTGGATTGCTCCAATCAAAATTTTCTCCTGTACCTGAACAGACACGCTGTTGTTGTCCGGGTAAAATATCAGGACCGCTAACAAGATAGTTGACCAATATTTCTTCATCACTTTCTTTTTTATTGAAAGCTGAGAAAGAAGGAAAACCATAATCCCTGCCAGGTATAGTAAGAATGTCTGCATCTATTTTTAAAGCTGCAATATTGATCCTGCCGTAAAACAATCCTACATCGCCATTAAGGGCCATAACATGACTACCTATGTGGATAATTCCGTCTTTATACAAAGTTGACCAAATGCGACTATCAAATGTATTCAGCACATTTGTTGTATTCAACTGACGTCCATCTGGCGCTAATTTAGTATCCAGACCTTGCATTTGGAGGGAAACGAGTGACGGGTTTTGATTAAGACTACCCGTTGTATAATATAGGTTATAGGTATTTCCTCCCAATGGTTTATTACTTACAAAGTACATGCCCGGATCTGAAAGGTAATTCCAGCTGGATGGGGTAGGTACAATGTTGAAAGAAGGTTGCTGGTCAGCATCTTTTAGGTCGTTATAATATTTCCATGTCAAATCATTGCCATCATACCCTTCTTTTTTTTGAATTTGGTATAAGACAGAATAATTCCAATCTGCGATAGAATCCCGCATCAAGCCTGAGATATATAAATCGTTTTTAGATATAGCAACATTAGGGTAATCAAACCAATGATTATCTCCGGATGGATTTCCATCTATTTTATAATAATTCCACTCTCCATTGGGATCTTCCGTTTTTGAAAATGCAATACATAAAAAAGTATTTGACGATTCTGATCCGTGAAGACACATAAATATAAATCGATTTTGTTCAACATCATAAATAACCCTTGGGTCATACATTCTCGTTCCCAAACCCAGGAGCGTAAAAAAATCAGGAAAGCCCTTTTGATATGTAATTACGCCGTCAGGTCCCGTAAATGCCACATTACTGTTTATTCCTGATACGATAAATCCGTTTCTGGAGATTGCAAATGAATTATCCATGGGTATACTTTCATCGCGTGTATTACCCCTGAAATTTAAATTTAAGTAAGGCGATGAGATCTGTTTGGTGATTTTTTGAACCAGATTGTTGCTACCTTTATTTGCTGAAAATCGAGATAGATTAGTTTCAGATTTTAGTTTTTCAAAATCCTTTGTTGGAATCGAACTCACATGACGAAAATTAGATAGGTTTTTTAGCACCACATCCCAGTTTTCTTTTAGGTAAGATGGGTTAATTGTCCCACTTTGAAGGAGTATTTATTAAGGAAGAGCCACTATTTATTACAGTTTTTTTTCCTGATACATCCGGAAAGACCATATTATGTTGTTGGGCATAAGATGTGGAAACAGCTATGAAAGTAAAAAAACAAGTGAGCAAGCATTTGAAATACATAAAAGGTTGTTTTAAATATCATCATTCGGATGAACAAAGATAATATAAAACACGATAATTGTGTGCTGAGCCTCTATTTTGTTTTCAGCATAAATCTGTCAATTATGAAATGCATATTTTTCATTATTGAATTAAAATTGAATAAAAATTGTTAGAATGGCCTATGTATTCAGGAGAAAACGTCTAAGCATTTTCTTCAATAAATTTGTCAATATTTTTTTTAGTGCCAAAAACGAGTAATAAATCATCTTCCTCAAATTGATAAACGGAATGCAGTATACCATAAACTTGTTTTGAAACAGAAATGCTTCCCAAATAATTTTTATCTTCTGATTGTTTAATCACCGTTATAATATGGGCTTTATATTTTGTTTTAATATCTAGGTCACCTAATGTTTTTCCTACAACCTTTTTTGGTATTTTAACTTCTAGAATTTCATATTCACCATGTAATTCCATGCTTTTTACAGCGCCTTTGACCATAATTCTATTGGCTAATTCATTGGCATATTCAGCCTCCGGTTCTATGATTTCTTCGATTTGCATAGCTTCAAGTACTGTCTTATGCACGGGTGTTAAGGATCTGGCTATTATTCTCCCTCCGTAATGTTTTTTAATAAGGGCTGTTGTCGTTATAGAAGCACCTACATTTTCTCCGATTGCAATGACTACAATATCAGTATCTTCCAGTGGTAAATGATTTATTGAAGATTCTTCAGTAGTATCCAATCCTATGGCATGGTTTATTTTTCGTTGAATTAAGTCAATTTTTGCTTCATTCTTATCAACGCCAAATACCTCATGCCCGTCTTCGGTCAATTTTAATGCTAAATTGCCACCAAAATTTCCCATGCCTATGACTATGATTTTCTTTTCACTATAAAAATAATTATTAATTTATAAATACACTTTCTTTAGGATAATACGGATCGTTAGATCTATTTTCTTTAAATATATAACTAAATAATCCAATGAGGAAGGTAAGAAAACTAACACGACCTAAAAACATTAAAAAAATTAAAACAACCTGACTGCTACCGGTTATTTTGGCTGTTATGCCAATACTCAAACCAACCGTAGAATAAGCTGAAATACACTCAAAAAGTAAATCTTTAAATAACACTTCCGGATTAAACCAGGCAAGTAAAAATGTAGCGAAGCTTATCGCAAAAATAGATAACAATATAACAGCACTAACTTGATTTATGGCTGTAGATGGAATTTCTTTGTTTTGGATGACCAGTTTATCTTTGCCTCTGATTTGGTTGTATAAGTTTAATAGTGCTACGGCGAAAGTTGTGGTTTTTATACCGCCACCCGTAGAACCAGGAGATGCACCAATCCACATTAAGGCCATTGTCAACATGAAGGCCGGAATACCCATTTCGGCCATATTTATATTGTTAAATCCGGCTGTTCTTGGCGTCGTTGAATTGAAAAAAGATACTGCAATTTTACCCCAAAAATCATGCTCCCTTAATGTACCGTCATATTCTGTAAAATAAAAAACTACAGTTCCGGCAACAAGTAAGCTAAATGTTGTAATGAGTATGATTCTACTATTTGTACTGGTTCTGGTAAGTTCTCTTTTGTAATTTATACCAAGTTGTTTAATACATGAAAGCCTGTACATAACCCACCCTTTCAGTAATATGTAATGATTGATCATGACAGA
Source organism: Saprospiraceae bacterium (assembly GCA_016717145.1). Taxonomy (GTDB): domain Bacteria; phylum Bacteroidota; class Bacteroidia; order Chitinophagales; family Saprospiraceae; genus OLB9. The sequence continues at coordinate 198,195 of JADKGD010000008.1, forward strand.
ATAACTAATGCCTCCAGATATAATCAACCAACTTATGATCAGATGAAAAGCATAATTATATCGTACGCTTTCTTCATATAATGAATTGGAAAGTGTAGAAAAGCCACCATTACAAAATGCGGAAACTGAATGGAAAACAGCGAAAAAAATTGGAGTTGAAGTAATCTGAATGTTGTTGTCTATAGCTATATATATAGATATGGCACCCAAAAATTCTACTGAAAAGGTTAAAAAAATGATTTTGAATAAAGTAGTAAATGTTTTTCTGTTATCCAGTTCTTTTATCATATCACTTACCATCATTCTGTTTTTGAATGAAGAGGAAGATTGAAATATAAGCGCAAAAACATTGGTTATAGTCAAAACACCTAAACCTCCAAGCTGAAGTAAAATCACAATAATAGTTTGTCCAAATAAAGTGAAATCCTTACCGGTATCTAAAACTGCGAGGCCAGTTACGGTCACAGCACTTGTAGATGTAAATAAAGCTTGTAGAAAGGAAACTTGTACATTAGCAGCTGCCGGTAGCATTAAACAAAATGTGCCAAATAGGATTAAAAAATAAAACTTAATACAAATAAAGTAGCAGGATGAATATCCGAATTACCTAATGTGGAAATCTTGAAGGAGATGCTAAGAAATCCAATACAAATGGCTAAAAAATGACTAAAACCGGCAACGTCAACATTCTTGTCAAATAAATTTAAAATCCAGATTATTGAAAAAAGAAGGTAGAAAATTGATATAAGCGAAAAAATCGCCCTTGAAATTTTAACATAAATGTTAGGAGCTGTTCCATATAGATATAAGCTTATAAGCGTTGCCAGAATACCAAAAATAAGATTTGCAGGTTTATATATATAATTAAATTCAATAACTTCTTCTGTCCGGAGCCCTGCTTCAAATATTTGTCCTCCAATAATTGCTAATGCAACAATAAATATGAAATTAGTAGCAAATTTAAAATACTTCTCACCAATTTCTAAAAAAACATTCATGTCTTTATTGATTCATTTGAAACCAAAAATACGATTTATAAAATCGAACGGTCAAAGGTAAAACAGAAAGTTATACAAGGTGTTAAACAGGTGTTAATAATTGCAATTTAAACAAAAAAAATAAGGAAGTAACGCCTTTGCATTACCTCCTTAAAATCAAAACAATTAGATTAACAATCTATACTCAACTTTTTTTATAATTCATCCTTCATATAATGTTTTAATAAATATTTTATTATATCTGTAGTTGTTACAATACCAACAAGTGTCTCATCATCCAAAACAGGAAGGGCGTGGTAATTACCCAAACTTAGTATTTCCGCAGCTTCCTTTATTGAATCATTTTGTTGTAACACATTTAACCCCACTTTCATTACATCTCCTAACGTTAAAGCTTCATTAAATGATGTATCTAACTTCCCAGACCTATTTCGATTTACCTGTGTAAACCTCTCAATATCATGGGAACTTACCATACCAACCAACTTATGCCCTGAAATCACCGGCACATGTCTAACAACCCCTTCATGCATAATTTTTCTTACATCAGAGAGACTACCCCCTAAATCTACGGTAACAGGATTTTTTGTCATGATTTGGCTGACCAACTCCATATATTATTTATATGATATCTAAAAGTTCAATACTGCAAAGCTATGACATATCGTAAAGCCTGCAGAATGATTTTAACCATTTAGTCAGATGATGTTAGTCATCACCTATTGAGGCATATTACGCAGCTTATCCAATTTTATCAACTCAATGCGATTTTCATCAATGGTTAATAATCCTTCATTTTTAAAGTCTGAAAGCGTCCTTATAGTAGTTTCTTTGGCTGTTCCTGATAAACTGGCGATATCATCCCTAAGTATAGACATTTTTGTAGATTGCTTTGAATCGCTAAATTTTAATAAGGCATTGGCCACTCGTTTTCTAACTGAACTATAAGCCATTTCAATCAATTGTTTTTCGATCTCCTCAGATTGATTAGCAAGCATTTTAATAAATTTTGCTGAAAATTCCCGATTATTAAAAAGAAGAAGTGTAAAGTCCTCAATAGGCACCAATCTTAATTCACAATCATCTATTACGGCAACGTTATCATGATATGTCTCGTTTTTTAATAGAGGAAGGTAGCCAAAAAAATCTCCTTTGGAATAAATATTAGTGGTGAATTCTTTGCCAAAATCATTGATTTTATAACTCTTTACACTTCCTGAACTTACAAAATATAACCATTTTGGATATTGTCCTGCTTCATATATGACATCTCTTTTATGATATTTTCTGATCTCTCTGTTTTCTGAAAGTTTTTCAAATTCTTTTTGGGCTTTTGCTTCATCAAAAAATTTCTGGAGGCCCTGATTTGATTTATCAAATAAAGTTTTGATTCGTTCACTTTTTTTGAGTCTGATTTCGATGGTGTCCAATAATTGAATATCATCGTAAGGTTTGGTAATATAATCATCTGCACCCAAGCCCATACCTTTTCGAAAATCTTCCTTTTCAGTTTTTGCAGTCAGAAAAATAAATGGAATATCCATTGTTTTTGGATGGTTTGATAAAATACGTAACACACCAAATCCATCCATTTCAGGCATCATAATATCACATAAAATTAGTTGAGGAATGACTTCAACTGCCTTTGCAATACCCATTTTGCCGTTTTCAGCGGTAAAAACTTCATAACCTGACAGCATAAGCAGTTCTTCCAGATTCTCTCTGACATCTAAGTTATCTTCGATTATTAATATTTTAGCTTGCATTATTTTAATATAATTTTATTTATTAACCTTTACCACCGTGATATTTAAGTTAGGCCTAGTTATTATTAAAAGTATTTAACTCGTTTATAGCTTCTAAAGTATCGATATTATAAACTAATTCAGGTAGCATGACTGTAAATGTACTACCCACATTTACATTGCTTTCGAAAGTTATCTCACCTGTAATATATTTACATATCGTTTTACAATATTTAGCCCTAAGCCGGTACCTTCGATGTTGATTGCATTCCGCGCTCTAAAAAATCTATCAAATAAATGTTTTTGGTCCTCTTCAGGAATGCCAATTCCTGAGTCCTTAACGCTCAACACAAAACTGGTTTCACAGTTTGATAATTCACAAATTATTTGAGTATTTTCTTTTGAGTATTTTATGGCGTTGGAAAGTAAATTAATCATTATATTTTTTAAGATTTTACGATCCGAACAAATTACTGGGATTGTCAGACTATTTTTTTTGATTAAGTGCTGATCTTTTTTATAATACCTTTCAATTCATCGATTACCTCAATACATAAAGCGGCAGGGTCAAATGAATCAATAACGGGTATAACTTTTCCTTCTTCTAATTTATTCATAGACAAAAAATCGTTAAGTATACCTGTCAAATGCGTTACAGCTGATTTTATTTTATTTATGTGCTTTTCACGATTGATTTGTTGATTCTGTTCATTATATCTTCCTATTAAAGAAACGGAAGATAAAATGGTAGAAAGCGGAGTACGAAATTCATGAGACGCCATAGAAACAAATCTGGTTTTCAATTCACCAAGTTCTTTTTCTTTTTCAAGACTTTTTTCCAATTCTTTTTCCCGCTCACTTAATTTTATTTGAGCTTCAATTCTGTTTATTATTTCAGATTCATATTCTTTATTTAATGAAAGGAGTCTATTAACTGCATTTTCCAACTCATATGTACGAACCATAACTTTATTTTCAAGTTCGTCATTGAGCGATTTTAGTCTGTTTTCCGCATGTTTAATTTCTGTCAAATCATGAACAAATCCAGTAAAAATAGTTCTTTCATTTAATTTCACCTCGCTAACAGCTAACCAAAATGGAAATATTTCCCCACCTTTTTCATTCCAGGTACTTCTCTGCCATTACCAATAATTTTTGGTGATCTGGTTTCTTTGTAGGCATTTATATAGGAGTTGTGGTTTTTTCCATAGTCTTCGGGCATTAACATGCTTACGTTATTCCCAATAAGTTCATTTGCATGGTAATTAAATAATCTACAAGCCGCATCATTAACTTCTTCAATTTGACCCAAATCGTTTATAATAATTATGCCGTCAACTGCTGAATTAAAAACAGCCTGAAGTCTTTTAACGGCATCGGTTATATTCATAACATGTTAATTATAAAGTGAAAATCTTAAATAAAGACCAAAATTCCTATTTAATACCATTTTCTTATTTCACAAAGATCATTTAATAATATGACATTAATCATATTTAAGGTACATATTATAAATGATCTTTGACCAAAATATAATTTTAAGATATGAATATCCTCCATCCTGTTTCAAGTATTATGACACCTAATCCGATTTGTATTGGAGCTAACGAGAGTTTGGCTGTTGCCGCTAAGTTGTTTAAAGACAATAAAATTCATCATCTTCCGGTTTTGGCTGAAGGAGATTTGGTAGGGATTATAAGTAAATCTGATTTTTTGTTTTTTAGAAGAGGATTTACAAATAATGAAGGTGAAAAGATAGAAGAGGACGTTAGGTTGAACAATTATCTGGCAAAAGATATCATGACCACTAAATTGGGGAAACTCGAATCAACTGACAGAATTAATGTAGCATTGGAAGTTTTTAATGAAAATTTATTTCATGCGATTCCTGTTGTTGAAGGTAAAAGGATAGTTGGAATTATAACCACATTTGATATTATAAAACGATTGGCCATTGATGCAGAATCTCACGCTTCCTATGATGTAAAATAAGAAGCAGTGTTAAATATTGGGAAATTATTTTTTAATTATTAAACAGTGCCTTATCTTATGTTGAATATAAAAATATACGGTCCTGGAACATCCAGTTACCAGCTGGTAAAATCCAAACTTACCGATGCGCTAGATCACGCTCATATTGAGTATACGCTTAAAGAAGTGCAAGAGATTAGTACGTTTATTAATGATGGTGTCGTATCCGTTCCAGCCATTAAAGTGGATGAAAAATATTTATTTGAAATAAAACCAAACGGGGCATTTAATCAATCCCTTAGAGATGCTGTTCAAAGTATTCTAAAAATGAGTTCGTATGGCGCACTCACTAAGATAATAGTACCTACAGATTTTTCGGAAGCCTCTTTTAATGCATACAATTATGCCAATAATATGGCAAAAGTAATAAATGGCGTACTATTATTAACACATGTGTATTATCCAACATCGATTGATGTAAATCAATTTAGTATAGTCGATGAAACTGCCGAAAATGTTCATAGAGAAAGATTAAATAATTTGGTAAAATCGGTAAATCAGGATTGGATAGGTAGTTTTATGGCTGAGCCTTTGATTGAAGGTGTATTTAAAGTGGGATTTCCAAAACTCGAATTGATCGAGATGTCAAAAACTGAAAACGCAGTAATTGTAATGGGAACTACAGGAGTAGGCGATACATTCAAAAAAATATTTGGATCTTTGTCACTTGATCTGATAGATGATTGTTATTGTCCTCTCTTTCTAATTCCTCCGGATATTAAGTACTCTAAAATGGATGAAGTCTCTTATTTATCAGAAAATTTAAAAAATGATACCTTACACTTGATTTATGCCGGAAAATTATGTGTTGCATTAGGTGTAAAACTTAGATTAGTTCATTTTAGTAAATCTTCCGACGACGAATATGATGTAAAGGATGCTATCAGTATTTTGGAAAATTATTACCCTACACTTAAATACCACATAGAAATTTTAGATACGGATAATCTACTTAAAGAAGTATCCGGTGTTATTCACTCTCCAAAAAAATCGTTGGTCATATTGTCTACAAAACATCGAAATATAATTTCAGATATTTTTCATAAGAGCGTTTCGGAATTTGCTGCTAAAAATAGTTCATGTCCTTTGTTGATTCTCTCCGATCGGATAAAATAGAAGCTCAGTTTTAAATCAATAAAAAATTTTGTAGAGAAACGCATTAAAATTATAAATTTACACTCAATTTAATTTTAATATGAGTGCAAAAAGGATTTTACATGCTGATTCTCAATTTCTTTCCGGCCCTAATAGCAGGGGCAAAGAATTGCTTTTTATTATAAAAGCTTTTTTTCAATTTATTCGAGGTTTTAGAAAACTACATTTTGTGGGACCATGTATTACCGTTTTTGGGTCAGCAAGATTTAATGAAGACAATAAATACTATATCCAAGCTCGTGAAATTGGGAAGATCTTTGCTCAAATGGGTTTCGCTGTCATGACCGGTGGTGGGCCTGGCATTATGGAAGCCGCTAATCGTGGTGCATACGAGGTTGGTGGTGAATCAATAGGTTGTACGATTAAACTGCCAAAAGAACAGGTAAATAATCCTTATATGACCCGATTCGTAAGATTTGACTACTTTTTGTACGAAAAGTATTGCTCCACAAAATATTCTTATGGCTTTATAGTTATGCCTGGAGGATTCGGAACACTTGATGAACTGTTTGAGACTTTGACGCTCATTCAAACTGGTATACTGCATAATTTTCCAGTGGTTATAATGGGTAAGGAGTTTTATACCGATATCCACGAGCTAATTCACAAAATGATCATAGAAGAAACCATCTCGTCTGAAGACCACAAACTCATAAAATTTACTGATGATATCCAAGAAGCAACAGATCATGTCAGATCATTTATTAATAAAAACTATAAAGTAAAATACAAGGCATCCTGGATACTTGGAGAGAATTGAAATAATTTATTCAATTCATTTTCTTAACAAAAAGGAATAGTGGGTAGCTAATAACTATGAAAGCAAGTGCGAACTTACTACTATTAATGTCAGTATATACTGCGCCACATAAAAACAGTAGCGATAATATTATTAAAATGTAGGGCAGATAAGGGAAAAAAGGAGCTTTAAAAGGTCTTTCAAGATCAGGTTCCGAGTACCTAAGCTTAATTAATGCTATAAAACCAGCAGCATAACTCAATACAAAAAAGAAAGTTGCAATATCTGATAGTTTGCCACATGTATCTTTACCACTAATAATCAGCAATATAGATAAAATGGCCGTTAATGGCATTGCTACTGATGGCGTGCCAGCAGCATTTACTTTTGCCCCACTTTTAAAAAAAAGACCGTCTCTGCTCATTGAAAATATAACCCTTGGGGCAAACATGATCTGCGCATTGACGATTCCTAATATCGAAACCATTAAAAACAAAGTTACCATTTTTGAATATCCCGGGCCAAAAATATAACTAATCGTGTCAGCGGCGGCCAGCTTTGAATGAGTTAACATTTCTGAGGGTAGGGCATACAAAATGGCACTATTGACCGCAATGTATATTCCAATGATAAGTAAAACGCCGGTAATCATTGATTTGGGTAATGTTTTGGCAGGATTTGTATTCTCTTCAGTAAAATATGTTGCAGTATGCCATCCATCATAGGTATAAAAAATAGCTTGCAAGGCTGCTATAATACTTATAAAAGTAAGTGGAGCAGCTGTATTTTCAAATGTTTGGGTCACCTGATGGGATGTTGGACTATCTCCGAATATAAAGCATACACCAACAAATATTAATAGACCAACTGCCTTTATAACAGCAAGAATTTCCTGAGATTTGCCTGCGGATTTAGTGCCAAGCCAGTGAAAACCAGTTAAAAGAACCAACATAGTTATGGCCATTAATTGAACATTATGTTCTGTTTTTGGAATGAGAAGCACTATATATTCACTCATCGTATAGCGCCAAAACCCAAAGCCGATACTGTACCCAACCAACTTGTAATTCCCGTCACAAACCCAAAATAATTACCAAAAGCTCTCCTTGCATACACATACCAAGCACCAGCCTGGGGCATTGATATTGCTAATTCAACAGCACAAAGTACACCCAGTAATGCATAAATGCCGACTGCAAGCCATAACAATATGATCATCCATGGATCACCTATTTGGGCGGCTATAGGTCCAGGCTTTCTTAAAATTCCTGTTCCAATAGTGCCCCCGACGGTTACTGCAATTCCGAAGCCTACACCAAGTAATTTAAGTAATTGATTGTTCTTATCCGCCATATTTGGGTTGTTTTGTTTTTTAACTGTATATCTGGTCAGAAATCATATCCCAATTACCATTTTATTTTTTTTCATACCAAAGTAAAAATGCAAAATGCAGGAAAAGACATTAATAATTTATTTATAATGAGTTTTGATTTGAAATGTAAAGATATTTATTTATTCATTGAAAATATTATTATTGCTAATCAAAGTTATCAATAGCTGTTTAAGGTAATATTTATGTAAGCACTGTTTATACTTTAATAAAAATATTTACAAAAAGTGTGCATAAAAAAAGCCACTTATGTCTATCTTTGTTAAAAATACACCAATCAAGTATGCCAATACCTAGTAAAATATCTTCCTTATTAAGCAATGATTACGCACTGTCTGACAGTCAAATAGCGTTTTATAAGGAAAATCGGTTTATTAAATTGAAGCAGGTATTTAATGAGGAGACAATCGATTTTTTTAATAATATAATTTCGGAAAAAGTCAACAATCTTACTTCCACGGCTTCAGCGAAGGAAGAAAGAAGTACTTATGAAAAAGCATTTCTGCAACTTTTTAATTTATGGAGGGAGAATGATTTAATAAAGGAATTGATTTTCAGCCGGAGACTTGCTAAGATAGCGAGTGAATTAATGGAAACTGATGGGGTCAGAATATATCATGATCAGGCATTATTTAAAAAAGCAGGGGGAGGCATTACGCCGTGGCACGCAGATCAGTATTACTGGCCACTCGCTACCGACAAAACCATAACTGCATGGATACCATTACAAACAACACCTCTTGAATTGGGCCCTTTGGAATTCAGTGCTGGAAGTCACCAAATAATGGAAGGCAGAGCTCTGGAAATAAGTGACGAAAGTGAGTTTATTATAAAACAGAATCTTAAATTAACTAATCTAAAACATGTCATCGAACCCTTTGACTGTGGTGAAATCAGTTTCCATTCGGGGTGGGTTTTTCATAGAGCCGGGCCAAATATTACAGATCAAACGCGCAAAGTTATGACGATCATATACATGGACAAAGATATGAAACTTAAGCAGCCTGAGAATAAAAATCAACTTAACGACTGGAATACCTGGTGTCCTGGTGCAAATGTTGGAGAGCTTATAAATACAAAACTAAATCCAATATTATTCCAAAAAATGAACCTTAAATGTACCCTAATATAATACTAAAGAATTAATTTTATGATTAAATCATTCACCTTATCCATTTTTTTTTCATTTGGCATTTTATTGCATTTTCTGAATGCTCAAATAGAACATGTAGAACCGCCTAACTGGTGGATTGGAATGAAAAACCAAAACTTACAAATCTTGGTTCATGGCTCTGAAGTGGGTAAGAGTATGCCCTCGATAAGGTATCCTGGAGTTACTATTGTAAAAGTACATAAAGGTGATAGTAATAATTATTTGTTTATTGATCTTAGAATTGATAAACATACAATGCCGGGCCAAGTGGTTATTAACTTCCAAAAATCAGGCAAGACTATTTATTCATATAACTATTCTTTATTCAAAAGAGATCAAAATCCGCTTGAATTCAAAGGTTTTGACGGGACTGATGCCATATATCTCATAACACCCGACAGGTTTGCAAATGGGGATGAGAAAAATGACGTCATTGTTGGAATGCGTGAAAGTAATATTAACCGAAATTTTGAGGGAGCAAGGCATGGGGGAGATATCAGAGGCATTATCGACCATCTGGAATATATAAAAGATATGGGCTTTACGGCTATCTGGCCTCAACCAATGCTTGAAAATGATATGCCTGTATATTCTTATCATGGTTATTCTATCACGAATCATTACAAAGTCGATCCGCGGTTTGGTACTCTGGAGGAATATAAAGAGTTGGCTGATAAAGCTAAAAAATTAGGTATTAAACTTGTTTTCGACGGTGTTATAAATCACATTGGGCGTAATTATTGGTGGATGAACGATTTACCTTTTAAAAATTGGATCAATAAAACTGATTCACTCGTTTTGACAAATCATAGGAGAACTGTAAATCAGGATATTTACGCATCTGATTATGATACAGATCTTATGAAAAATGGTTGGTTTGATAAGACTATGCCCGATATGAATGGTCAAAATAGTTTTACAGCTACTTACCTTATTCAAAATTCTATATGGTGGGTTGAAACACTTAAACTAGGTGGTTTAAGGCAAGATACATATTGTTATTCGGATAAAAAATTTTCTAGAAACTGGAGTTGCAAAATAATGGAAGAATATCCAAATTTTAATATAGTAGGCGAAGAATGGAGCACTAATCCACTGATTACTTCATACTGGCAAAAAGATAAAAAGAATATGGATGGATATAAAAGCTGTTTACATACCATTATGGATTTTCCATTGCAAGATGCACTTATTAAGGCACTTACACACAAAGAAGTGAATAAGTGGGATGATGGCATGGTGAAATTGTATGAGGCATTAAGCAACGATTTTGTTTATGCTCACCCCAATGACTTATTGACATTTTGTGATAACCACGATATGGATAGGATGTTTATGCAACTCGGACAGGATATAAAGCTAACAAAAATGGCATTAGCTTATTTGCTGACCATGCGCGGTATTCCTCAGATTTATTACGGAACAGAAATTTTGATGGATAATACAGGACATCATAAAAATGATGGATTAATACGCTCAGATTTCCCTGGTGGATGGAAAGGGGACCGTTCAAATGCTTTTTCAGGTGAAGGATTGACACTAGACCAAATCGATATGCAAAAATATTTAAAACAATTATTAAACTTTCGGAAAAATTCGTCAGTTATTTCGAAAGGAAAACTCATTCATTTTGCTCCTTTTAATGGTATTTATGTGTATTTCAGATATACTAACAAAGAATTATTGATGGTTGTAATGAATAAAAATGAAAAAGATGTTCTTGTTGAGACTAACAGGTTTTCTGAAATATTGGACAAAAAGCGTGTGGCAAAAAATGTTATATCAAGTGTTTCTATGGATTTAAAAGATCCCATATTGATACCAGGTAAAACAGCTCAGGTTTTTGAAATAAAATAAATATATATCAAGGCAAAGATGTATAGTTCTCCCGAATGAATTTCCCTATCGTTATTCCTTATAAAAAGAGTGATGTGGTGACAATAATAAGTATCATTGAAATAAATTTTTTTTATGATTATTGCTTTATAGAATCTTAATTTGAAACAAAACAAATTGTACCAATAAATGAATAAATCTTTGGATTTTCCATCATCTGAATTTAAACAAATCTTAGATAAGGCAACAGATATAATCCTTGGAAAGTATGATTTGGTAGATGAACAAAAGGGTTATAATAATTATGCACAGGATGAAGTGGCTCGGTGGTTTGATGAGCCATTGCCTTTCGAAGGAGGTGATGTAATAAAATTATTGGATGAAGTAAAACAAAAAGTAATTGATCCCGCGACGGGAAATATGGGCCCGAATATGTATGCTTATGTGATGACAGGAGGTAATCAAATATCTACAATTGCTGATTTAATTGCAACAACCATTAATCAGAATGTAGCAAAATGGCATTTAGCCCCTTCAATGACAGAAATTGAGAAACGTGTTGTGAAATGGACCACCGAAATGATAAATTACACTAATGACGCAGGTGGAGCTATGGTCAGTGGCGGTTCAGAAGCAAACCTGGCATCGTTGACTGTAGCTCGAAATGTTTTTTTTAGAAATAATAACGTAAACAAAAATGGTTTATTTGGAATGAAACCTTTTTTAATTTATTGTTCAAAAGAAACCCATAACTGTATTGATAAGAGTGTTGGATTACTTGGAATCGGTACAAATAATATGCGACGAATAGAAACAAATAGAGACTTCACAATAAATATTGCAAAACTTGAAGAGCAAATAAAAAGTGATGTTATAAATGGATTTACCCCATTTTGTATTATTGGAAATGCAGGCTCTGTTAATACAGGTGCTATAGATGACCTGGATAGTTTGTCGGAAATATCAAAAAAATATAATGTTTGGTTTCATGTAGATGGTGCTTATGGAGGCTTAGCTTCGTCTTTGCCATCATTAAAACATCAATATAAAGGTATAGAAAAAGCAGATTCAGTTGCTTTGGATTTTCATAAATGGCTTTATCAGCCGTTTGAAATAGGGTGCTTTTTAGTTAAAAATTGGGCACTGTTGAAAGAAACATATTTTAATAAAGCAGATTACTTAGATTCTGATATTAACGTTATCTCACCTCGGCTGGAGATTAATGAACACTATTTTCAACTATCCCGAAATGCTAAAGCTTTTAAAATTTGGATGTCAATCAAGGCATATGGTTTCGCTTTATTTCAACAAATGATGCAAAAAGATATTGCATTATCAGCATATCTCTCAAAAGTAATCAAAGAATCCGATGACTTTGAAATAAAATCTGATTCAGATCTGGCCATTGTTTGTTTTAGATATATTGGAACTTTTACGACCGAAGAGGAAATTATAAATATCAACAAAAAATTGATCCCTGCACTTGAATTAGATGGTAGTATTTTCATAACAGGTACCAAACTTAACGGTGAATTCGTAATACGGGCTTGTTTAATTAATCACCGTAAACAAAAAGAATCCATACACCATTTACTGGACACCATAAGGCATGTTGCAAAAACCTTAAAAGGTACTTTGAATTAGTAAAAAGTTAGCATGTACGGATTAAGTATTATGCCTCTCGTTTTTTTCAAAATTGTGATCACAAAAATCTCAAGATATATTATTGCTGCTTTACTTTACTTGCAAAATTTTTGTCTATTTCCACAATGATTTTTTTTGCAACATCAAGCATTTTAGCTTCATCAAATGTAGAGACATTAAAGGCTAACATAAACAAATAATCATTTTTAAAATTCCAATAAAACCGCGATTGATCAAATGAATAAGCACCATTTGAGTCACCTGCGGAAAATCTTTTAAATTTTATTGGTGCTTCATCTCCAAGCACCGTTTCTCCTTCGGTAAGTTTGGAAGAAACGAACTTCGATATATAGTCAGCAGCATCGTCGTATACCGGATTTGTCATAATCTGAATCAATATTCCTGCATTTGGCGTATTGACATCTTCCCATTTAAAAAAACAGGATTTAGCCGAAATATTGCCTGGATCATCGGCTGGCTTTATGTCCACTGGCGAACCCGATATAGCTAGGATTGACTTTAGTTGTGCTTCATTAATCATCTCACAAGCACTTGGTATAGTAAGATTTTTAGGATCTGTAGGAATTGAATTGTCAGGCTTAATTGTAAAATCAGAAGGATTGGTTTGTTCAGAAGTTTTGGTATCTGTTTTACAAGCCAGCATACTTATTAAAAAGAAATAAAGGAATAAATGTTTCATGCGGAATAATTATTTTAAATTAAATCAATATTTTTGAATGCTACCATTTAAGGTCTTTTATTATTTATCTTGCTGCAAAAATACTAATAAATTAATATTTGTAATAATATGTTAAACGGTTTTAAAAAAAATCATCTAATTGAAAGCGTAAAGTGCTGGAATTTAGAGATTAATAGAATAAATAATTTTACATTAGAGACAAAATTATTTTGGTATAAATGGCTATAAGTAACATTTTATCCTGTCATCATAACAAAAAGATAACTCTTTGAAATTATTTTATTTCACATGATTAATCATTTTTGAAGTGATTTATACATTATTGGATTTATCTAAATTAAAGATGTTATTCAATTTTTTTATTTGCTCCGTTCTGCCTAAAACAATTATTCTACCTTCGGGTTCGAGCATGAACTCAGGATCAGGATTGATTACATATTCTTTGTTTTTTGATTTATAACCAATTACTGTACATCCGGTACGTTCTTTTATAAGTAGTGCGCCCAAATTGCTGAGATGCAACATATTGAACAATGATATTTCCCGAATATTGGCAAAGTTGTTTGAAACGGAAGAAAGATTGTCTAAAAATTCAATTAAGTCAGGAGAAACAATCAGCGAAGCCATATGATCGCCACCTATTTTATCAGGCATAATGACATTATCAACCCCCGATATTTTTAGTTTTTTGATATTTGTTTCACTGCTTGATCTGCTTATTATTGTCAAATTTTTGTTTAATTGTTTTGCGGATAAAGCTATAAAAACATTGTCTGAATCTGAAGGTAGTGTAGAAATTAAATAGCTGGCTACTTCTATACCAGCAGATATTAGGGTACTATCGTCTGTTGCATTACCCATTACAAACAATCTTTTTTCCTTTTCCAATAGCTGAATGATCTCAGGATTTGATTCAATAATAACAAATTGTTTTCCATACTGTTCCAGTTTTATCACGGCTTGCCTACCATTTCTACCGTACCCGCATATAATAATGTGTTGTTGCAATTTACTTATTTTGTTTTGCATTTTTCTGGATTTGATATTTAAAATAGTATCTACGCTTAGTAAGTAAGTGGAAATTGTTGTGATGGAAAAGGCAATAACTACCAGACTCAATATAATAAGGGCAGATGTAAATAATTTACCGTTATCATCCAATGGATTTACTTCGCGAAATCCTACAGTAGCAATAGTTATTATGGTCATGTAAAATGCGTCCACTAAACTGTAATCAAAATAAAAATAGTAGCCCAAACAACCAAAAATTATTAGTAAGACCATCAATGCAATAGCAAGTCCTAGTTTAGAACGTAATGAATCGTTTGATATGTCAAACTTAATTTGCATAAACTATTTTTTAAGGAGCCAAACGGTCCTTTTTCCATTCTTGATTAATTTTGGTATATCTTATTCTGTCATGTAACCTATTTGGACGTCCTTGCCAAAATTCGATTTCATCAGGTATAACCCTGTACCCACCCCAATGATCAGGAAGAGGTATTTTTTCAATATTTTTATATTTTAATACTAATTCTGTCATATTGTTATCTATAATGTCGCGAGATGAGATAATATCACTCTGGGGAGATACCCATGCACCCAATTGACTCTCTCTAGGTCTCGAGTTAAAATATAGTTCAGATTCCTCCCTCGTAACTCTATTAACAATGCCTGATATTCTAATTTGTCTTTCCAATTCATGCCACAGGAAACACATGCTCACGTAAGGGGAATGCGCCATTTCTTTAGCTTTTGTACTTTTATAATTGGTATAAAATACAAATCCTCCCTGAGCAAGTGCTTTAAGCAAGACTACCCTTGAATTTGGTTTATTGAAAGTGTTAACCGTAGAAAGAACAAAAGCATTGGCTTCTGATACATTGACTTCAAGCGCTTGTTTAAACCAAATATCAAATTGTTGCAGAGGGTCAGCAGAAATACTATTTTCTGAAAGTTGGAATTTTTGATATGCTTTTCGGAGATCTGAGATGTGCTGCATAAAAAGTTATTATGTTCTATCAAAGGATTCATTAATTTTACAAAAATACGAATCATAATCAAATCTACAAACAATACTCGATAGATACATGTTCTGATATTAATCATAAACAATTTTTTTAATCGAGCAATAAGGCTTCGGTAATCTTGACATTTTCAATCAAAATCAAATTGTGTTTTAAATATATACGTATGAAATGAGCATGAATCCATCTTTGTGGTAGCTGCCCGACGGACGTGTAAAAGTGGGCACAAACCGGTATGATTATTTCATGTTAATTGCACCTACCTGTAAAAGAAAATAAAATATAAACAAATGAAACAATACATAGCCCATATCTCCCTTGTTGTAGCAGATTACGACGAAGCTATTGATTTTTATACGAATAAACTTAATTTTAAACTAGTAGAAGACAGTGTCATTAGTTATGGTAAACGATGGGTTTTGGTATCACCTCCAGGAATATCATCGTGTAATTTATTATTAGCCAAAGCAAACACAGAAGCGCAAATGAAGAGGGTAGGAGACCAAACTGGCGGTCGGGTGTTTTTGTTTCTGCATACCGATGATTTTGACAGAGATTACAGCAATTTGCTGAATAAGCAAGTAAAAATTATTCGGCCTCCTTCGGTAGAGTCTTATGGCAAAGTTGCTGTCTTTGCTGATTTATATGGAAATCTTTGGGACCTTATTGGTTAAACTTAAGATTTTATTAAAGTTGTTTTATTTTTTATTACTCAGTATTTTATTATTTTTTTTATCTAATTATATATGTAAGCTTATTGACAATTAACCTTTTACACCTTATTTTATGTATTGACATATGTGCATATATAATATATCATAAATAAAAATATAAAAATAATACATATTATGTTTTTTTATAATATGTTTATGTATTATGTTTGCATCGTCTTAGGACAAATAGTTATGAAGTTTTTTATTTTGAGATCCTAGTAATGAGAACTGTAAACCAAAAAGCGAGATATTCGATCCCCAAAGAGGTCATCCCAACAACCGAATTTTGACGGTGACTAGGATTTATATCATCTCGTACTCTGAATCATGAACACATTAAATGTATATAGAGTTAGGTTTGCAGTTCTCTTTTTCATTTCCCAAATGATTTAAACATGGATGCCAACAAATATTTATTATTCTGATTTTAATTAACGATAATATTTAGCTGTTGATGTTAAAAACATATTAAAACCTCAAGTAATTCAATACATTTGCATCTTATATAATGATAAGTGTGTTATGGAAATTAAACATCTTGAAATCATTTCATTAGCCTTAGGTATTCAGCAGTCATCTGTTTTAAAGACCGTTACCCTTATGAATGATGGTGCTACAATCCCTTTTATTGCCCGATACCGAAAAGAAATGACAGGTAGCCTTGATGAAGTTCAGATTGCGGACATTCAAAAATTATATAAAAAACTTATTGAATTGGACCTCAGAAAAGTTTTTATTATTGCATCTATTGAAGAGCAGGGAAAATTAACCCCTGAATTGCGCTCAATAATTATAAATTCATTTGATGCCAACGAAATAGAAGATATTTATTTGCCCTACAAACGTAAGAAAAAAACCAGAGGTGATGTTGCAAAAGAAAATGGGCTTGAATCTTTAGCGAAGATTATTTTAGGGCAACGTAACCAGTACATCGAGGAGGCTGCAATTAAATATTTGAATGATAAAATAACCACCATTCAGGATGCAATTCAGGGTGCTCAGGATATTGTTGCAGAGTGGATTAGCGAAGATCAGGATATCCGTGAAAAATTGCGTCAAAACTTTCGGAAATTTGGTGTTATCCAATCAAAAGTTATTGCTAAAAAGAAAAGTGAAGCAGAAAAATATCAGGATTATTTTGATTTTCAGGAATTACTTTCCAAATGTCCGTCTCACCGCTACCTTGCTATTATGCGTGGTGAAAATGAAAATTTTTTAAAAATAAATCTGATCATCGATGATGAAAGGGCTTTACAATTGATTGACAGAAAGTATATACAATCCAATGGAAAAGACGGTGATATTGTAGCTGATGCGGTTTTAGACAGTTATAAAAGATTAATCCATCCTAGTTTGGAAACCCAAATAAAAAACGAATTTAAAGAAAAAGCGGATGATGATGCCATTCGTGTTTTTGGTGAGAATCTAAGACAGTTATTATTGGCGGCCCCACTTGGTCAAAAGGCTGTAATTGCTATTGATCCGGGATTTCGAACAGGATGCAAAGTAGTTTGTCTCGATAGTAATGGAGACTTTCAGGAGTATGTTACGATTTTTCCTCATGGTCCGCAAAACCAGGCATCAGAAGCAAAAGACATGATCAAAAATCTTGTATATAAATATCAAATCAAAGCCATTGGTATTGGCAATGGTACAGCGTCCAGAGAAACGCAGTCTTTAGTAAAAGAAATTGCTTTTGATTCCAAAGTTGAAATATATATGGTAAATGAAAGTGGTGCATCTATCTATTCAGCATCTGATGTTGCAAGAGAAGAATTTCCGGATAAAGACATAACAATAAGAGGTGCAGTTTCTATAGGCAGAAGACTGATGGATCCTTTGGCAGAATTGGTAAAAATAGATGCTAAATCGATTGGCGTTGGCCAATATCAACACGATGTACATCAGGGTAAACTCAAAGAAAATCTTGAAATTACTGTGTCAAGTTGCGTCAATAAAGTAGGCGTCAATCTTAATACAGCGTCAAGACATATCCTAACATATATAGCGGGCCTTGGACCCTCTTTAGCTAAAAATATAGTTGAATACAGGAGAGTTAATGGAGATTTTAAAAGTATTGATCAACTTAATAAAGTACCAAGATTAGGTGACAAGGCTTATGAACAAGCTGCAGGATTTTTAAGAATTCGCGATGCCGAAAATGCATTGGATAATACTGGCGTGCATCCGGAATGTTACCATATCGTAGCACAAATGTCAAAAAAAACCAATATGTCCATAAAGGATTTTGTTTTGAATAGTGAAGTGCGAAAAGATTTAAAACTGACAGACTATGTTAGCGATAAAATAGGTATGCCGACGTTGATAGACATTATGAAAGAACTGGATAAACCAGGATTGGATCCTCGGGGAGAAGCCAGAACATTTAGTTTTGATGATAAGATTAAGTCTATTGAAGATGTACATGAGGGTATGGTGGTACCAGGCATTGTTACCAACCTTACGAACTTCGGAGCTTTTGTTGACATTGGCGTCAAACAGGATGGTTTATTACACATCTCCCAGATTACAGACAAATTTATTCAGACTCCTGGGGAGGTCTTAAAGCTACAGCAAGAGTTAATAGTCAAAGTTACAGGAATTGACGTCAGTCGAAAAAGAATAAACCTATCGTGTTTATTTTAATCCTGATTTGAAGGATAACAAAATAATATCAGCAAAATCAACTTATTCCATTCCGAAAAAAGAAAGCATTAAATAAAATGCCATACCGACCAACGCACTAATGGGAATGGTCAATACCCATGCCCACAGCAAATTAATAGTAACGCCCCAACGCACAGCAGAAAGTCTTTTTGTTGCACCGGCACCAATGATTGAGCCTGTTATGGTATGTGTAGTTGAAACAGGAATTTTTAGATACTCTGTTAAAAATAATGTAATTGCTCCTGCTGTCTCAGCAGCAACACCTTCAAATGGTGTTACTTTTGTGATTTTTGTACCCATTGTCTTGATAATTTTCCATCCGCCACTTAGCGTTCCTATTGCTATTGCTGCATAACATGCCAGAGGAACCCACCATATCATATGCTCAAGACTATATTGGCTCGAATCAAATGCTACCATTGCTGCCATAATGATACCCATGACTTTTTGGGCATCATTTCCGCCATGACCAATACTAAAAGCTGCCGAAGAAATCAATTGCATACGTTTAAACCAACGTTCAGAATTCATGTAATTAAGAGAATTTAAAAAAGTTGTAAATAAAGCCATAATCATTATAACAAATGCGAGCAATATTAATTTGAAGTTATGCGTATCAAAAATTACGTTTAAAAAATATGTATCATAACCTGCTTTTAATTTTGTAGCATCAGTTATTAACACATTTGATAAAAATATCACCATAAAGGCCATTACAGCCAATGATAATAGTTTTGGCCAATGACTCTTACTAAAAGAATGGAGAAACCAGACTGAAATAGTAAATGCGATCAACATTCCTATAGCAGGAGCCAATACTATAAAACTGGCAATCTTTGCAATCTTTTCTGAATCAATGGACTCAAAACCTGCGTGTGCAATCGCAGCTCCGGCAAAACCACCTATCAAAGTATGAGAAGAGCTCGATGGAATACCATACCACCATGTCAGTAGGTTCCATAATATGGCAGCTATAAGTCCAGCCAAAATTACTGTCAAGGTTATGTAAGGAATACCCATTGCATTAGTACCTTCATTTACAGTTTTGGCTATGGTATTTGCTACCCCATGATCCTTAAATATAAAATAAGCAACAAAATTAAACATCGCTGCCCAAACAACCGCCTGAAGAGGGGTTAATACTTTTGTAGATACGATAGTTGCTATTGAGTTGGCCGCATCGTGAAAACCATTGATGTAGTCAAAGATAAGAGCTAAGGCAATAATAATAATCAGTAATGTCATAATATTTATTGATAAGATTTAGGACTAACTAATTCAATATTAAAGCTTTAAGCATATTTTATAATGATGGATTCTATAACATTTGATGCGTCTTCACATTTGTCTGAAATGATTTCTAAATCCTGATAAATATCTTTCAATTTAATGATCTGTACCGCATCCGTATTTTTTGCAAATAAATTAGATATTGCTTTATCCAATACATCATCTGCCTCATTTTCAAGGCTGTTGATCAATACACATTCTTGCCTGATTTGACTCACATTTTTCATACTTCTTAGTTTGAAAAGAGCGTCAGACAAGGCCATAATCGATTTTTCTGAAATCATGACAAGTTCTTTCATGTAGATATCAACATCTTCTACATTATATGTAAGCATTTTTTTTGCACAAGCGTACATATAATCTGCAATATCGTCAAGCGAAGTTGCCAGGTAATGTATATCTTCTCTATCAAAAGGGGTTATGAAATTTTTACTCAACTCAACAAATATCTGATGTGTGTATTCATCATTTTTATGTTCACCATCTTCTAATTTGGCCAACATAGCAAACATTTTTGTCTTATCCGGTTCATTTAAGGCTGCCTTCAGTTCAGCTATCATATCATTTAGATTCGCAGCGATATTTTCAAATACTTCATAAAAGATTTTATCTTTTGGCAAAAAAATCCTGATAATATTATTAAATGCCATAATTTGTTTGGTTTTAAATCGTCCGGCAAATGTACAAATGATAAGCTACTATTTATCCTAACTTTCAAAAAAAAAAATATTAAATTAATATTAGATTAATGGCGATACCAAATTCTAAGGTGTAAGAGATTTAAGTTATTGAATATACTTCAAAATAGAAACTACTTAAAGTCACTTCGAAATTTATTTTATATTTATGAATCAGGATTCTGATTTTTCATAAAATACTCTAATTTTTATTAAATTTATAATAATTAACTTATTTTATATATTATAATAAATTATTATGTATTTTTGTCCTTGAATTTGGGATTTTCAACATATAGAATTTTCAATTATGAGAAATTTTTTATTTTTATTTATATTTTTAGTTAGTCTGGTATCTAATATACATGCTCAAAGCCCACAGTATAAGTCAGGTGTCGTATTCAAAAAATTATTTTTAGATTATCAATCACAAAATGGCGGCAATCTTACAAAATTTTCTGATTACAGACATGGATTTGAGTTGGGATATTATAGGGTATTGACCAACGAAATAGCGCTAACCATTCCGTTAAGATATGGTATTGTCAATTCTCACATAGACTCTGTGACCAACTTACGAAAGAAACTCGTTAGCCTTGATGCCCAATTTCAATATAAGTTTAATGCTCATGGACGCAAAGTAATTCCCTATGTTTTTGCTGGTTTTGGCGGTGTGTATGAAAAAGAAGGAGACTTTAATATGCAGGTACCAGTTGGACTTGGATTGTATTTAAGGCTTGCGGATAATGCATTTATTAACCTCCAGTCTGAGTTCAGATATTCATTTGCTGACAATCGTAATAATTTACAACACGGCTTAGGATTCCTGTATCTTTTTGGCAAATCAGCAGAACCTGAAATAAAAAAACCCGAAGAGGTAATAAAATTGGACAGCGACAATGATGGCATTATTGATGAACTTGATGTGTGCCCTAATGCTTTCGGGTTAAAAGAACTGGGTGGTTGTCCCGATAAAGACATGGACGGAATTGCAGATTATATTGATAAATGCCCTGATATCAAAGGGCTCAAAATCTTTGATGGTTGTCCTGATACCGATAATGATGGTGTTGCTGACAATGATGATCAATGCCCAAAGGTAGCAGGTTTGATTAGTAATAAAGGTTGTCCGGAAAAAGAGGAAGTTAAGATAATAGATAGTGATATGGATGGTGTGCCAGACAATATTGATAAGTGTCCTTCACAAAAAGGAGGCGCTTCAACCATGGGTTGTCCAGATTCCGACGGTGATGGCATTGTAAACGCAGAAGATAAATGTCCTGATAAGCCTGGTTTGAAAATTTATTATGGCTGCCCTGATTCTGATGGTGATGGGATTGATGACAGTAGAGATAAATGCCCCAACCTTGCCGGGACCGTGGCAAATGAAGGTTGCCCTGAAATCAACAAGGATGATAAAAAAACACTTGATGTTGCTATGCAGGCTGTTCAGTTTCAAACTGGAAGTGCTATTTTAAAATCAGAATCCAACATTGTCCTCAATCAGATAGCTGATATTTTAAAGCGATATCCTGATTTCAACATGTCAATTAATGGGCATACTGATAATACAGGAAGCGCTACGGCAAATCAATCACTGTCTGAAAGAAGAGCCAAAGCATGCTTTGATTATCTCATAAAACGTGGCATCTCAATTTCCAGAATGAGTTACACAGGATTTGGAGAATCACGGCCAGTATCAACGAATGACAATGAAAAAGGTAGATCACTCAATAGACGAGTTGAATTTAATATGGTGCCCAGAGGTTAAGTCAATATTAAACTGTTCATGTAATAAACTAGACACATGAATATGTATTTTTACATAATTTAAAAATCATTAAATTTGGAAACGTAACCATTTGCCTTTTTTGATGGCGTTTTAACACTACATTTCAAAATCTATTTGATGTTCGACATTTGAATATTCCTTAATTCTTTAAAGTGAAAATATATTTGAAGCCGTATGGAATAAATAGTACGTTTAGAACCCACGATTTCCTTTTTAATATTTAAATTTGTCCCAAGGCTTTAAGTCTTCTTGATTTTTTTATTTTATTAAATAAGTGTGCATGTCTAATTCGCTGCTTGACGTCAACGTACAGAATAAAATTAATACCTGGTTAACAGGTAATTATGATTCAAACACTAAAATGGAAATCCAGGATTTACTTAATGAGGGTAACATTGGTGAAATTACAGATGCGTTTTACCGGGATCTTGAATTTGGAACAGGGGGCCTCAGAGGTATAATGGGCGCAGGTTCCAATAGGGTAAATAAATATACCCTTGGAGCAGCCACGCAGGGTCTAAGTAATTATTTGTTAAGAATTTATGCCGGGCAACAAATAAAGGTAGTTATTGCACATGACAATCGCAATAATTCAGATGTTTTTGCACAGATTGTTGCAAATGTATTTTCAGCAAATGGTATTTTCGTTTATTTTTTTAAAGGTTTAAGACCTACCCCCGAACTTTCATTTGCAATTAGATATCTTGGATGTAAAAGTGGCGTTATGCTCACTGCTTCACATAACCCAAAAGAATACAATGGCTATAAAGCATATGGCTCTGATGGCGGGCAACTGGTTGCACCGCATGATGAAGCAGTCATGGAGGAAGTAAGCAAAATTTCAAATATAAGCGAAATCAAATTTGAGCCGATTATAGAAAATATCCAATCCGTTGGAATTGAAATTGATAAACTATACTTGGAAACAATTATTAAATCATCAATGTCAAGAGATGCAATCCGAAGGCAAAACGATTTGAAAATTGTATTTACTCCCATTCATGGAACCGGAGGTGTTTTGATTCCGGACGCCTTAAGAAAATTTGGATTCACCAATATTATAACTGTTGAAGAGCAAATGGTAGTGGATGGAAATTTCCCAACAGTTATTTATCCAAATCCTGAAGAAGCAGAAGCATTAAGCATGGCCATTTCAAAAGCAAGAGAAACTGATGCTGATATAGTTTTGGCTACAGATCCGGATGCTGATCGTGTTGGTCTGGCAATAAAAAATGATAAAAATGTGTTTATACTGTTAAATGGAAATCAGGCATTGAGTTTACTTGTCAGATACATGCTTGACACATGGGAAAAATCCGGTAAACTTGATGGTAATCAATACGTTGTCAAAACGATTGTAACATCGTATATTATTGATAAAATGGCTGCAGCAAAAGGTGTGGAATGTTATAATTCTCTAACTGGGTTTAAATTCATTGGAGAGATTATGACAAGAATGGAAGATAAAAAGACTTTTATTGTTGGTGGGGAAGAGAGTTATGGATATCTTGTTGGCGAACATGCCAGAGATAAAGATGCAGTGATATCTTGCGCTATGTTTGCAGAAATGGCCGCTTATTACAAGGACATGGGTTCAAGTCTTTATGATGCTATGGTCAATATGTACATAGAGTATGGTTTTTATAAAGAAAAACTTATTTCCTTAACAAAAAAGGGCAAAAGTGGCGCTGAAGAAATCAAACAAATGATGGAGAACTATAGGAATGATACCCCATTAAATCTTGGTGGCGTAAAAGTAATTATGCTTAAGGATTATAAAACAGGTATTTCAAAAAATATGTTAAATGGGGAAACTGAAAAAATTGATTTACCTTCTTCTAATGTTTTGCAGTTCTTTACCTCAGATGGATGTATCATTTCTGCAAGACCTTCAGGTACAGAACCTAAAATTAAGTTTTATTGCAGTGTAAATGCACCGTTACCCAATAGAGACGCTTTCGACGAAATCGATAAGATGTTGGATTCGAAACTTAATGGTATGCTCAAAGATTTAGGTATTTAAGGCTTATTTTAAATTGATTCTGGTATATTGATTTATAAAGTTTTGTCCGATGAGATTTTTTTTTAAAAATAAATCTGACTTTATTTTGATTCATATTAAAAAAATATTTAATTTGTATTAAAATTGAATAAATTGATTGTTGGCTTAATACAAAAGGAATTCATATCCTATCTGGAGGTTGAGAAAAGATATAGCAAACACACATGTATTGCTTACAATAACGATCTGGCAAAGTTTTTTATATTTTGTGGATTGGAATATGATATTCTTGAAATTGAACAAATAAGACATATACATATCAGAGCTTGGATTGTCACTATGATCTCTAACAACATTTCACCTCATTCTGTAAACAGAAAGGTTTCCGGGCTTAGAACATTTTATAAATGGCTGCTAAAAAAGAATCTTGTTGTCACTAATCCGATGATCAAAATAACCACCCTTAAAAAATCAAAACGATTGCCGGTTACAGTGCAGGATGTTAATATTGGTAGGTTATTGGAAAAGGAACTTTGCCATGAAGACCAGAATACCTACACAACAGCGAGAGATACATTTATTATTGAACTCTTTTACAACACCGGTATGCGGCGAGCAGAGTTAGTAAGTCTGAAGTGCAGTGATATTAATTTGAATAGGAAAGAACTCAGAGTTTTGGGTAAAGGAAATAAAGTGCGCAGTATTCCTATGACAGATGCTTTGGTTGATTCGTTATTAATTTACCTGAAAGAAAGGTCATTACTCGAAAGTGTGGTTGATATGGATTGGCTTATTCTGACGTCCGGAGGAAAAAAGATATACCCTCGGCTTGTTCATAGTATTGTAAATAGAAAATTAGCATCAATAACCTCATTGACCAAAAAAAGTCCACATGTACTAAGACATTCTTTTGCTACCCATATGTTGGATAGAGGTGCTGATTTAAATGCAATTAAAGAATTGTTGGGGCATTCAAGTTTGGCTGCAACACAGATTTATACCCATAATAGTATTGCAAAATTAAAAGATGTGTACAACAAAGCACACCCAAGATCGGTTGATGAAAATTAATAACTAAAAATCAACAAATTCTTTGTATTTTGGTTACTTAAATTATCAGTTTAATATGAATTTCGAAATATTTTTTCACCAAATAAATTTTTGAAGAATGCAAATAACGTTTCAGGCTGTACATTTCACAGCAGATCAAAAGTTGAAGGATTATATTAGTGATAAGCTTCAAAAACTTGTAAAATTTTATCCTAAAATAATACAGGCGACAGTTTATTTAAAATTAGAAAACTCCGGACAAGTTAGGGACAAAGTAATAGAAGTCAAAATGAACATTCCCGGGCATACCTTAATTTCAACAAATTCAGATAAATCTTTTGAAGCTTCATTTGATGATTCTTTGGAAAATATTAAACGGCAACTTAAAAAAGCGCACGATAAGGAAGTTGCTTCAAGGTAGCAGATTTTATTAAATATTTATTAAATCAGGAGAGAGTGATAAAAATCGATTTATCACTCTTTTTTTATACTTTTTTCATTAAATTCGGATAAAAACTCTGGATAATCAAAAATAAATTCCAACACCAGGTTGAAGGGCACATCACAAATTTAATGTATAACTATATTATTGGGATAATCATAGTGATTTATATATATAATTTTAAGCAATGTATTATATACCAAATGTAATCAAAATAGCCTTAGTATTATGACTAATATCTGAACACAGTTTGATTAAGTATCAATCTTTTGAATGATTACTACATGAAGAAAATAATTTATATTTTTTTTAAATAAAGTTTTTTTATATACTAGAAAAACATACCTTTGCATCGCTTTTGGAAAAAGATCCTTTAGTGCATTGAAAATTTGACATAAAAATAATTGCCAGTGTAGCTCAGTTGGCCAGAGCAGCTGATTTGTAATCAGCGGGTCGGGGGTTCGAATCCCTCCACTGGCTCCCTGTATTTAGGGGGACGCGCCGAAGTGGGAGAGTCGGGGCAGACTGTAAATCTGTTGTTTAGGCTGAATAGGTTCGAATCCTATCGTCCCCACTCTTTATAGTTGTTTTTGTGAATTTGCGGAAGTAGCTCAGTTGGTAGAGCATCAGCCTTCCAAGCTGAGGGTCGCGAGTTCGAGTCTCGTCTTCCGCTCCAAGTTTTTAATACCCGGAGCTCAGATGGATGAGATATTGGCCGATGTAGCTCAGGGGTAGAGCACTTCCATGGTAAGGAAGGGGTCAAGGGTTCAAATCCCTTCATTGGCTCAGTTTTATTGTATATCATTTATTAATCAATATTTAAAGTCCAGAAAAATTTTAACTGATGGCTAAATCAACATTTGTAAGAACCAAACCACACGTAAACATCGGAACGATTGGTCACGTTGACCATGGTAAGACAACGCTTACTGCAGCAATTACTTACGTGCTTTCAGAAAAAGGCTTCGCAGAAAAGAAGTCTTATGACTCTATCGATGCCGCTCCTGAAGAAAAGGAAAGAGGTATCACTATCAACACTGCACACGTAGAGTATGAAACCGAGAAAAGGCACTACGCTCACGTAGATTGTCCAGGTCACGCCGATTATGTTAAAAACATGGTAACAGGTGCTGCCCAAATGGATGGAGCTATTTTAGTTTGTGCTGCTACTGACGGCCCAATGCCACAAACCAGAGAACATATCCTTCTTGCTAAGCAGGTTGGTGTTCCTAAGGTTGTAGTTTTCATGAATAAAGTGGATCTTGTTGACGATCCTGAGATGTTAGAACTTGTCGAAATGGAATTAAGAGAACTTCTTGATGCCTATGAATTTGACGGTGATAATGCAGCGATTGTACAAGGATCAGCACTAAAGGCTCTTGAAGGAGATCCTGCAGCTAAACAAAAGATTCTTGATCTTATGCAAGCTGTGGATGATAATATTCCAGAGCCTGTAAGAGAGGTTGACAAACCATTCCTTATGCCTATAGAAGATGTATTTTCTATTACAGGTAGAGGTACAGTTGCAACCGGTAGAATTGAAAGAGGTGTAATCAATACAGGAGAATCTGTAGAAATCATTGGTATGCAGAAACTTGGTGATAAGCCATTAACTTCAACTGTAACCGGTGTAGAAATGTTCAGAAAGATTCTTGAAAGAGGAGAGGCAGGTGATAATGCAGGCATTCTTCTTAGAGGTATTGATAAGGAAGCGATTAGAAGAGGAATGGTTATCGTTAAGCCTGGATCGGTGAAACCGCATGCACACTTTAAGTGTGAAATTTACGTACTTGGTAAAGATGAAGGTGGAAGACATACACCATTCTTTAATGGTTACAGACCTCAGTTTTATTTCAGAACAACTGATGTAACGGGCGATGTTAAATTACCGGATGGAGTTGAGATGGTTATGCCAGGAGATAACGTTTCACTTGAAGTGAAATTATTGAGTCCGATTGCAATGGAGAAAGGTCTTCGTTTTGCGATCAGAGAAGGTGGTAGAACAGTTGGAGCTGGTCAGGTAACTGAAATTATCTCTTAGATTTAGAAGTTAAGTTTTGTAATATATTGAAAAATTAAGTACTTTAATAAGTGCTTAATTTTTCATTTTTAACAAATTTTTACTTTGTTTATAATTTTAAGTGAATAGGGGAGTAGCTCAATTGGTAGAGTGGCGGTCTCCAAAACCGTAGGTTGCAGGTTCGAGACCTGTCTCCCCTGCAAATATTAATTAATGTTTTCTGAGTATTTCAGAAATTAAATTTTTTTAGTAATGGAGAATATCAGACTATACCTTAGAGAGAGTTATGATGAACTTATCAACCATGTTACATGGCCAACTTGGGATGAGCTTCTGAGCAGTGGGAAATTAGTAGTGGTAGGCACGATTATTTTGTCACTTTTAATTTTTGCTTTTGATTTTATTTCCAATAATGCTTTGAAAGCATTGTATAATTTATAAGTAAATTTTAAATTAAGCAAAATGTCTGAAGATAAAAAGTGGTACTCGTTGAGAGTGGTAAGTGGTAAAGAAAAGAGTATTAAAGAAAGAATTGAGCTTGAAATTCAACGTAACAAATGGGAAGACATAGTTACGCAGGTTCTGGTACCTTCAGAGAAAGTGTATAAAATAAGAAATGGTAAAAAGGTAATACTTGAGCGTAATATCTTACCAGGTTATATTCTTGTAGAAGCTTTGCATTCCAAATTTTCGGGAGAAATAGTCCAGACAATTTCAAATGTTGCAAATGTGATTCATTTTTTAGGCAAAACACACCCGATTCCTATGTCCCAAACTGAGGCCAACAGAATGCTGGGTAAGGTCGATGATTCACAGGAAGTTTCTGCAGCAATGATTGAACCATTTCTTATTGGGGAAACCATAAAAATTATTGATGGGCCTTTCAATGACTTTATCGGTGATGTCAAAGAAGTGAATGAGGACAAAAAGAAATTAAAGGTAATTGTTAAAATATTTGGTCGTGGTACTGAAGTGGAATTGAACTACATGCAGGTAGAAAAACAATCATAAAATAGAAATTGACTTTAGATCAAATTTGATGCTTCCCTAAAGTCTTAGTATTAATATTTAATAAAGCAGAAAATAAAATGGCAAAAGAAATTCAAACATATGTAAAGCTTCAGGTCAAAGGTGGTCAGGCAAACCCTGCGCCACCCGTAGGTCCAACATTGGGCTCTAAAGGCTTGAATATCATGGAATTCTGTAAAAGATTTAATGCAGAGACTCAAGATTCTATAGGTAAGATTTTACCTGTATTGATAACTGTTTATAAAGATAAATCTTTTGACTTCCTGATTAAAACGCCTCCTGCTGCTATACAGCTAATGGAGATAACAAAGTTAAAAAGTGGATCTGCTCAGCCAAATCGTAATAAAGTTGGTTCGGTAACTTGGGATCAGGTAAGAGGAATAGCTGAAAATAAAATGAAAGATCTTAATGCATTTACAGTTGAATCAGCTATGAAAATGATAGCTGGAACGGCAAGAAGTATGGGCATTACTATTTCAGGCGAAGCGCCATGGGGAAACCCGGTAGCTGTAGCCGAAGATAATTAAATTATTTTTTAATCTGGTAAGGGAGTTATTACTTGATAATAACGCTAGTACCTTAAATTTTTTAACATGGCAAAAGTAAGTAAAAAGAGGCAAGCAGTCAATGCCAAAGTTGACTCTACCAAATTTTATGCTTTAAGAGAAGCATTATCTTTGGTTAAGGAAATTAATACTACAAAATTTGATGCATCTGTAGATTTACATGTAAGATTGGGTGTCGATCCAAGAAAGGCAGATCAGGCAATCAGAGGTACTGTTACTTTACCTCATGGTACCGGTAAAGTTAAAAGAGTGCTCGTATTGTGTACTCCGGATAAAGAAAGTGAAGCTAAAGATGCAGGTGCGGATTATGTTGGTCTGGATGAATATATCACAAAGATTGGACAAGGCTGGACTGATGTTGACGTTATTATCGCTATGCCTAGTGTCATGGCCAAAGTAGGTCAGGTAGGTAGGATATTAGGACCTCGAGGTTTAATGCCAAATCCCAAGACAGGAACTGTTACATTAAATGTTGGCGCTGCTGTCGAAGATATTAAAAAGGGTAAAATTTCATTCAGAGTCGATAAGTACGGTATCATACATTCACCAATAGGCAGGGTTTCATTTACACCTGAAAAGTTGACTGAAAATGCTATTGAATTAATAAGTACATTAGAAAAGATGAAACCATCAACAGCTAAAGGTATTTATATGAAATCAATTAGTGTAGCCAGTACAATGAGTCCAGGTCTTGCTATTGACACCAAAACCATTAAATAAACCCATAAATAAAAAGAAATGACACGTACAGATAAAGGTTTATTACTTGAAGAATTAAAAGGAAAGTTTGAAAATGCATCATACTTTTATGTGACAGATGCCTCTTCTCTAACTGTAGCTAAAATCAATCAGCTAAGAAGAACTTGTTTTTCAAAAGGCGTTGAAGTAAGAACAGTTAAAAATGCTTTAGCCATTAAAGCGATGGATCAACTTCCCGAAGCAAAAAATTTCAAAGGTATTTTTGACGCATTCAAAGGACAAAGTACCATTTTGTTTTCTGCAGATGGCAAACTTCCAGCTTCCATTATAAAAGAATTTAGAGGGAAAGATTCTAAGCCAGTGCTTAAAGCAGCTTATATTGATTCTGATATATTTTTTGGTGACGATCAACTGGATACGCTGATTAAATTGAAAACTAAAAATGAATTGATTGGTGATGTAATATTTATGTTACAATCTCCAGCTCAAAATGTTATTAGTGCGCTTAAATCAGGGGGATCAACAATCGCAGGTTTATTAAAGACATTAGAAGAAAGATAATCTATTATATTAATCCCTAAAGAGGGCATCTAAATGTTACGTTATAGCTTCCAACATTAACGCAATTATTTTTTAAATTTTTTTTAAAACCATTATATCATGGCAGATTTAAAAGCATTCGCAGAGAAACTAGTTAATCTAACTGTAAAAGAAGTAAGTGAACTAGCACAAATTTTGAAAGATGAGTATGGCATCGAACCAGCAGCAGCAGCAGTAGCAGTAGCAGCTGGGCCAGCAGCAGCAGTAGCAGATGCTCCGGCTGAAAAAACTGAATTTGATGTACATTTAACTTCAGCAGGTGCCAACAAACTAGCTATCGTAAAAGAAGTTAAGACGCTTCTGAACCTTGGCTTAAAAGAAGCTAAAGACCTTGTAGATGCGGCACCATCGCTACTTAAAGCAGGTGCAACAAAAGCAGAAGCAGAAGCAATTAAAGCGACATTGGACGGAGCAGGTGCAACTGTTGAATTGAAGTAATTTGACAATATTTTGAAGGACTTAATTTCAGAAGTTAAGTCTGAAAAAAAATGATATCTGGCTTAACTGACCTTTTGGTTGGTTAAGCCTGTTGTCATTAATCTTTTTTTTTTGAACAATTCTATGAGTTTTGTTCTTTATTTATCGAATTACGCTAAAAAAATATCAAAAGTATGACATCAAACGGAGTAGCAACCGCAGCCGGAAATAGTAGAGTCAACTTCGGCAAAATTAAATTAGCAAATCAATACCCTGACTTACTGGAAATTCAGATTAAATCTTTCCAAGAATTTTTTCAATTAGAAACTACTCCTGAAAATAGAGGTAATGAAGGTTTATACCGGGTTTTTCAGGAAAATTTCCCTATTTCAGACGCCAGGAGCATATTTGTTTTAGAATTCTTAGATTATTTTATTGATCCTCCAAGATATACTATTGAAGAATGTATGCAAAGGGGATTGACTTACAGCGTACCACTCAAAGCTAAGCTAAGACTTTCTTGTAATGATGAGGAGCACGTTGATTTCCAAACTATTGTTCAGGATGTATTCCTGGGAAATATTCCTTATATGACAAATAAGGGTACATTTATGATAAATGGAGCCCAAAGAGTAGTAGTTTCTCAATTACACAGATCACCGGGCGTATTTTTTAGCCAGACTTTTCACCCTAATGGTACTAAAATATTTTCAGCTAGAGTAATTCCTTTTAAAGGCGCCTGGATGGAATTTGCAACCGATATCAACTCTGTAATGTATGCTTACATTGACAGAAAAAAGAAATTTCCTGTTACCACATTGCTTAGGGCAATTGGTTTTGATTCAGATAGAGATATTTTGAATCTTTTTGATCTTGCTGAAGAAATAACAACAGACAAACAATCTTTAAAAGGTGCTATAGGTAGGAAACTTGCTGCAAGGGTTCTTCGCAAATGGACAGAAGATTTTGTAGATGAAGATACAGGAGAAGTTGTTACCATTGAAAGAAATGAAATTATTCTTGAGAGAGATGTAGTTTTGGACGAAGACAACATCGATCTGATAGCTGATGTCGACACCGATACAATAATTCTTCAAAAGGAAAATTTAGATGAGGATTATTCAATCATTTACAATACTTTACAAAAGGATCCTTCTTCATCAGAAGTAGAGGCGGTGACTCAGATTTATCGTCAATTAAGAGGTACTGATCCACCAGATGAGGAAACGGCAAGAGGCATTATTGATAAATTGTTTTTTTCTGATAAGAGATATAATCTTGGCGAGGTAGGAAGATATAAAATTAACCGTAAGCTTAAACTTGAGATAAGTAGAGAAACGCTTGTATTAACTAAAGAGGATATCATTTCTATAGTTAAATATTTGGTAAGCCTAGTAAATCAAAAAGCTGAATTGGATGATATTGATCATCTTGCAAATAGAAGAGTAAGAACCGTAGGCGAGCAGCTTTATGCACAGTTTGGTGTAGGTCTTGCGAGGATGACAAGGACAATAAGGGAACGAATGAATGTCAGGGACAATGAGGTATTTACGCCAATTGACTTGATAAATGCCCGAACACTTTCTTCAGTTATTAATTCTTTTTTTGGTACTAGCCAATTGTCCCAGTTTTTGGATCAGACAAATCCATTATCAGAAATTACCCATAAGAGAAGGATTTCTGCATTGGGACCAGGTGGACTTTCCAGAGAAAGAGCTGGTTTTGAAGTAAGAGATGTTCATTATTCTCACTACGGTCGTCTTTGTACGATTGAAACGCCAGAAGGACCAAATATTGGACTTATTTCTACTTTGTGTGTACATGCCAAAGTAAATAAAATGGGATTTTTGGAGACGCCATACAGAAAGGTAACCGACGGCATAGTTGATATGAGTGGCGATATTCTTTATCTTTCTGCAGAGGCTGAAGATTACAGAAGAATTGCCCAAGCCAATGCTCAAATAAGCGAGACAGGTGCTTTTACAACTGATAGAATTAAATCCAGGGAACACGGAGAATTTCCGGTTTTGGCTCCAAATGAATTGGAGTATATGGATATTGCACCTAACCAAATCGTGGGAGTTTCTGCTTCCTTGATTCCTTTCCTTGAAAATGATGATGCAAACAGAGCCTTGATGGGATCGAATATGCAACGTCAGGCGCTTCCGCTTGTAAGGCCTAAATCACCTATTGTTGGAACAGGTCTTGAAGCAAAGGTAGCTGAAGATTCCAATATGTTGATCAATGCAGAAGGTGAAGGTACTGTAGATTATGTTGATGCCAATGAAATCGTAATTAGATATGACAGATCTGATGAAGAAATGCTTGTTTCTTTTGATGACAATATAAAAAAATACAACCTTACGAAATTTATCAGAACAAATCAAGGGTCTTGTATTAACCTGAAGCCTATTGTAAAAAAGGGCCAACGTGTTAAAAAAGGGAGTTTACTTTGTGAAGGTTATGCAACTGAAAATGGTGAACTGGCGCTTGGTCAGAATCTGATGGTAGCTTTCATGCCTTGGAAAGGATATAATTTTGAAGATGCTATTGTTCTTTCTGAAAGAGTAGTCAAAGAAGACATTTTTACATCATTACATATTGAAAGTTATGAAATTGATGTCAGAGATACTAAGTTAGGTGAAGAAGAACTTACTAATGATATTCCAAATGTAAGTGAAGAAGCAACAAAGGATTTGGATGAAAATGGTATCATTAGAATTGGAGCATGGGTGAAAGAAGGTGATATCCTTATAGGTAAAATTACTCCAAAAGGGGAATCAGATCCGACACCGGAAGAAAAACTTCTTAGAGCTATTTTTGGGGATAAAGCCGGAGACGTTAAAGACGCTTCATTAAAAGCATCTCCATCCACCCAGGGTGTAATTATTGATAAGCAGCTTTTTGCCAGAGCAAAAAAGGATAAATTCCAGAAAGTTCAGGAAAAAGAATTGCTTTCAAAGCTTGAGGATACACATGCTATAAATATGAATGAGTTGAAGACCATCTTGGTTGATAAACTGATGACACTATTGGAGGGTAAAATTTCTGAAGGTGTTAGGAGTATTTATAACGAAGAATTAATCCCCAAAGGAGCAAAATTCACACCTAAGTCATTTAAAGAGTTGGATTATTCTCAGGTAGATTATTCAGGATGGACAAAAGAGAGTTCGAATAATGAAATGATTGCCAAACTATTACACAATTATTCTATTAAGGTTAATGAAGAATTAGGTAGATATAAACGTGAAAAGTTTAACATCAGTATTGGGGATGAATTGCCTGCAGGCGTACTTAAACTGGCAAAAGTTTATTTGGCCAAAAAGAGAAAACTGAAAGTAGGAGATAAATTGGCGGGAAGACATGGAAATAAAGGTATAGTATCCAGAATTGTAAGAGACGAAGATATGCCTTATTTGGAAGATGGAACTCCGGTGGATATCGTACTCAATCCGTTAGGCGTACCATCAAGGATGAATCTTGGTCAAATATTCGAAACCGTATTGGGATGGGCCGGTAAAAACTTAGGTATAAAGTTTGCTACTCCAATTTTTGATGGCGCGAGCCTTGATGAAATTGAACAATATATCGAAAAGGCCGGCTTACCGGCTTATGGACAAACTTATCTTTATGATGGTGAAACAGGTGATAGATTTCACCAGCAGGCAACTGTAGGGGTTATTTATATGTTGAAACTGTCACACATGGTAGATGATAAGATGCATGCAAGATCAATCGGACCATACTCGCTTATCACTCAACAACCATTAGGTGGTAAAGCTCAGTTTGGAGGTCAGCGATTTGGAGAGATGGAAGTATGGGCACTTGAGGCTTATGGTGCAGCAAATATTCTCCGTGAATTATTGACTATTAAATCTGATGATATTATAGGTAGAGCAAAGGCATATGAAGCCATTGTGAAAGGTGATAATATCCCTGATTCTAATATTCCTGAGTCATTTAATGTATTGGTGCATGAATTGAGAGGTTTAGCCCTGGATATTAAATTTGATTAAAAAACAATTCTTTAACGTCATATAATTTTTTATTATGCTAAAAAAGAAGGGTGTAAAACCTACCAAAGGATTTGAGTCTATTACTATAAGTCTTAGTTCTCCGGATGAAATTCTAGAAAGATCTTATGGTGAGGTATTAAAACCAGAAACTATTAATTACCGATCATATAAACCAGAAAGAGATGGTTTATTTTGTGAAAGAATATTTGGTCCGGTGAAGGACTATGAATGTTATTGTGGTAAATATAAAAGGATTAGATACAAAGGCATCGTTTGTGATAGATGTGGTGTAGAAGTTACAGAAAAGAAAGTCAGAAGAGAACGTATGGGGCACATAAAACTTGTGGTACCTGTAGTTCATATATGGTTTTTTAAGTCGCTTCCAAATAAGATTGGATACCTTTTGGGCTATTCATCAAAAAAATTGGAGTCAATTATCTATTACGAAAGATATGTGGTAGTCCAACCAGGTGCTAAAGAAGGTAATATTAACAAGCATGACTTGCTTACTGAGGAAGAGTACTTTGATATCTTGGACACTTTGCCAAAAGACAATCAATTATTGGATGACAATGATCCAAATAAGTTTATTGCCAGAATGGGTGCTGAAGCAGTAAAAGATCTTTTAGAAAGAATTAAATTGGATGAGTTATCATTTGAATTACGACATCAGGCCGCTAATGAGACGTCTCAACAAAGAAAGTCTGAGGCATTGAAGCGATTGAGGGTGGTCGAAGCATTCAGAGATGGATTGGCAAGCACCGACAATAGACCTGAATGGACAATTATTCAATATCTTCCTGTAACACCACCTGAATTGAGACCTCTGGTTCCTTTAGATGGTGGTAGATTTGCAAGTTCTGATTTGAATGATTTGTATAGACGTGTTATCATAAGAAACAATCGTCTTAAGCGATTATTGGAAATCAAAGCTCCAGAAGTAATCCTTAGAAATGAGAAAAGAATGCTTCAGGAAGCAGTGGATTCGCTCTTTGATAACTCTAGAAAATCAAATGCTGTTAAAGCGGAAGGTGGAAGATCTCTTAAGTCATTGAGTGATGTTTTAAAAGGTAAACAAGGACGTTTCCGTCAGAATTTATTGGGTAAACGTGTCGATTATTCCGGACGATCTGTAATAGTGGTTGGGCCTACTTTACTCTTACATGAATGTGGTATTCCTAAAGGAATGGCAGCAGAGTTGTTTAAGCCGTTTATTATCAAAAAACTTATTGAGCGAGGTGTTGTCAAAACCGTAAAATCAGCTAAAAAACTTGTTGATAAAAAGGACCCTGTTATTTGGGAAATCCTTGAAAACATTCTTAAAGGACATCCTGTATTATTAAATAGAGCTCCTACTCTGCATCGACTTTCAATCCAGGCTTTTCAACCGAGATTGGTTGAAGGTAAAGCAATTCAGCTTCACCCATTAGTCTGTGGTGCATTCAATGCGGATTTTGATGGTGACCAAATGGCGGTGCATGTACCATTGGGACATGCTGCTATATTGGAGGCTCAGATGTTGATGTTGTCTGCTCACAATATGTTAAATCCTCAGGATGGATCGCCGGTTACATTGCCATCTCAGGATATGGTTCTTGGTTTGTATTATCTTACTAAGCCAAGAAAGTCAGCGGGTGAAATAAAAGTAAAAGGAGAGGGAAGTACATTTTATAGTGCTGAAGAAGTAATCATTGGCTTTAATGAAGGAAAGGTAGATCTTCATGCAGTAATTAAAGTTCGTGCAAGGGTAGAAGATGAAGAAGGTAATATGGTTACAAAAATAATTGAAACAACAGTAGGTAGGGTTATTTTCAACCAATCTACACCAACGTTAGTTCCATTTATCAACCAGCTAATGACCAAGAAGAGTCTTAAAAAGATCATTAGTGACATTATTATAAGAACGGATTTTGGGGTTACTGCCAAGTTCCTGGATGAAATAAAAGACTTAGGATTTTTCTGGGCTTATAAAGGAGGACTTTCTTTTAATCTTGGAGATTTAATTACGCCAAGTATCAAGGAGCAAACTTTGCTCGATGCACAGGAAGAAGTTGATGAAGTTTGGGAAAACTATAATATGGGTTTGATTACACCTAATGAAAGGTATAATCAGGTCATTGATAAGTGGACTTTTGCAGATAATAAAATTACTGAAAATTTGATGCGTGAAATAGCACAACATAAGCAAGGTTTCAATTCCGTGTTTATGATGCTTGATTCAGGTGCCAGAGGGTCTAAACAACAGATAAAGCAATTATGTGGACTAAGGGGATTGATGGCTAAACCAAGAAAATCAGGTGACACAGGAGGGGCTATTATTGAAAACCCAATCCTGGCAAACTTCCTTGAAGGCCTTTCAGTTTTGGAATATTTTATTTCTACCCACGGTGCTCGGAAAGGTCTGGCTGATACGGCATTGAAAACGGCAGATGCAGGTTATCTTACAAGGAGACTTGTTGATGTTGCGCAAGACGTAATTATTACTGAAGAGGATTGTAAAACCTTACGTGGTATCGACACAGAAGCATTAAAAGATAATGAAAATGTGATTGAAACACTAGGTTCTAGAATTGTTGGAAGGTATTCATTATACGATGTTAAAGATCTTATAACTGACGAAGTTTATGTAGAAGCAGGTGAATATATTTCTCCTGAAGTTGCTGCAAACATTGAGCAATCGGGCATTGAAATGGTAACAATCAGATCTGTCTTAACTTGTGAAACTAAGGTTGGGGTGTGTGCCAGATGTTATGGTAAGAACCTTGCAACCGGAAGAAGAGTAGAGACAGGCGATGCAGTTGGAATTATTGCAGCACAAAGTATTGGTGAACCTGGAACACAATTAACTTTGCGTACTTTCCACGTCGGTGGTATTGCATCAGTATTAAAAACAGAATCTGAAATAGTATCAAAATTTGATGGTGTTCTGGAATTTGACAATGTTAAGGTTACTGAACAGATTGAAGGCGGGTCAAAGACACAGGTTGTTTTATCACGATCAGGAGAGATAAGGGTGATGGATTCTGAGACCAAAAAATTGTATAATTCTTATTTCATTCCATACGGTTCGACCTTACTTGTTAAAGATAAACAAAAAATCACAAAAGGTCAGACTATATGCGATTGGGATCCGTTTAATAATTTGATTATTTCTGAATTTGGAGGAATTGCAAAATTTGAAGATATTGAGGAAGGTGTTTCTTACCGGGTAGAAAGAGATGATCAAACAGGATACGCAGAGAAAGTTATCATTGAGGCAAAGAATAAGAAAAAAATTCCGGTTATCAAGATTATTTCTTTAGGTGGTGAAGAATTGAAAACGTATAATCTACCGGTTGGAGCATACATTTCAATAGAAGACAATGCGGAAATAGTACCTGGTCAAAAGATTGTAAAGATACCAAGGAATCTGGGTAAGATTCAGGATATTACGGGTGGACTTCCTAGAGTAACTGAGTTGTTTGAAGCCAGGAATCCATCAAACCCCGCAGTCACCGCTGAAATAGATGGTATCATTACATACGGAAAAGTTAAGAGAGGAAATAGAGAGATATTTATTGATGACGAAAAGACCGGGCAAAGAAGGAAGTATTTGGTAGGACTATCAAAACACTTACTTGTACAGGAAGGGGATTTTGTAAGAGCAGGTATGCAGTTATCAGATGGCGCTGTTGCACCTTTGGACATTCTAAATATTAAAGGACCTTTTGCCGTGCAATCGTATTTGGTA
This sequence comes from Saprospiraceae bacterium, assembly GCA_016717145.1. Taxonomy (GTDB): domain Bacteria; phylum Bacteroidota; class Bacteroidia; order Chitinophagales; family Saprospiraceae; genus OLB9. The sequence goes on from JADKGD010000008.1 coordinate 237,323, forward strand.
AATGGTGTTCAGGAAGTATATCGTTCTCAAGGTATTGCCATAAATGATAAACATATTGAGGTAATCGTTAGGCAAATGATGAGAAGGGTTGAAATCGTTGATCCGGGAGATACTACTTTCCTTGAAGGAGAAGCTGTTGACAGACATGAATTTAATGAGCAAAATGACTGGATTTTTGACAAAAAAGTAGTGACTGAGCCAGGAGACTCTCCAAATCTGAAAGCAGGCCAAATCGTGTCTATCAGACAGTTGAGGGAAGAAAACTCTAATCTTAAACGAAATGATAAAAAATCGGCTGAGGTAAGAGATGCTGTATCTGCAACATCCAGTGTTATTTTGCAAGGTATTACCAGAGCTTCCCTTGGGGTTGAAAGTTGGATTTCTGCCGCTTCATTCCAGGAAACTACAAAAGTACTTAGTACTGCAGCTATTGCCGGTAAGCGTGATAATTTATCTGGATTGAAGGAGAATGTTATTGTCGGTAAAAATATTCCTGCAGGCACAGGATTACGTAAATTTAATGATATCGTAGTAGAGGCAATAAATGAATACAATGTAGTATAATAAAATTGCCCTATAAACGGACATATTAAAATGGGTCTATGTAATTTATTACGTAGACCCGTTTTTGTTGAACAATATTTTAATATTTAACTTTACAATCAATTTATTATTCTGAAATTAAAATTTTCTTTGCGATAACAAATTCACCGATGTTGATTTGAACATAATACAAGCCGCCTGGAATATGATTTGTATTAATGTATTCAATATTTGTGTTTTGTTCCTGATAAATATTTTGCCCTTGAAGATTGAAGATAGCAATTTTAACCACGTTAAAATTTGTATTATTTTTAATGTATAAAATATCTGTAACAGGGTTTGGTGCAATGTGCACATTGGAAACTACTTCTTCATGTGTGCCATTAGGCGCCTGAAGTAAAATATTAGGTGTTGTTAATTTACAACCAGCATTATCAGTGACCTGCAAAACATAAGTTCCTGTCATAAGATTTGTTATACTTGCTGTAGTACCAATATTTACGCCATTCTTTGTCCATAAGTAATTTAAGTTTCCCTCACCACCTGATATTAAAGCATTAAGGGATCCATCTTTGCTAATTGATGAAGTCGGCTGAACAATAATTAAATTATCAAGGTTGATTGGAGGATGAACTGAATTTATCAGAATGTTTGGGATGATAGAGAGACACATCATACTGTCTTGTATAATAATGGAGTATGTTCCTGCCGGTACTGAATCAAGCGGATAATGCAATAATTCAGAACCAGAAAACAACTGAATATCATAATCTTCGAAATCACCGGAAATATTTAAATTTATTTCTCCATCATAAGTATTAAAACAAGTAGGATTTACTAATTCGTATGTTGCAGACAGAGCGCAATTTCCACCACCAACTACTCCAAATCCAGATGATGAACAATCGTTGGAGTCCAAAATTTGAAATGTATAAAGTCCAGGGGCCAGACTGTCTATGGCAAAATCAGATTCTCCGTTACTCCATAAAATATTAAAAGGCGATGTTCCACCTATTGGTGTAACTGTTATCATCCCATCATTCATTCCTGACTCAGATTCATCAACAATATTTATAATAAACTCTAAACTATCCGGTTGTTCAACATTGAAAGTATCTAGTTTTAAACAGCCATTTTGATCGGTAATAGTAAGTTGATATATTCCTGCAGACAAATTTGATATCGTATCATCATTTTCATTATTAGACCAATGGTACATCAAATTTCCAACCCCCCCTGAAGTTGTAAGTGATATTTGACCATTCGATTCTCCAAAACATATAATAGAATCCAGCTGCGCTTCATCAATATTGATTAGTGGCGCATTTATCACATGATAAGTGTAGTTTTTGGGACAATTATTACTATCAGTAATTGAAATAGTATAAGATCCAGTTCCAAGACCATTTAAGTCAAGTGTTGTTGTATTATTGGACCAAACATAATTTAAGACACCAGTGCCACCTGAAAGCTGTAACGATAAAGAACCGTTATTAGGTTCTCCAAAGCATAAAATTGTGTCAGACTGAAGAATTGATGAAATTATTTCCCCGGGTTGTGTGATATTAATACTTAATGGAATGCTTTGACATCCTGCTTGATTTGTTCCTGTTACGGTATACATTCCTGCTGTAACATTAAGTATTGAAGCAGCTGTACTACCATTTGACCAAAGATAAGTAAACCCTGGAGAAGGTACAATAGAGGCTGCCCCTGAAGCAGTACCATTGCATGTTACATTGGTAACCGTATTCTGAGAAAGATTAAATGAGGCATTAGTACCAACTGTAAAACTGTTTGAGGCTGTACAATTATTTACATCAGTTGTAGTAACAGTATAAATGCCGGCAGCCAAATTAAGTATAGAAGATGAAGTGAGTCCATTGTTCCAGAGATATTGATATGGATTTGATCCGTTACTTGAACTTACACTCAACGCACCATTATTAACCCCAATACATGCTGCAGGAGTATTATTCATCAGATTGATTGCGATTGGTAAGGGCTGGGTTATGGTTACATTTCCTGAAGTTGTACAGCTTTGGCTATCTGTTACAGTTATGGTGTAAGTTCCTGCTGCTAAATTAGTTTTAGTGCTTGATGTTCCACCATTACTCCAAATATAGGCATACGCTCCGTTGCCTCCGACACCTGTAATGGTGGCTCCTCCATTTGATCCACCATTACAGGAAACATTCATAATGGAGCTAACATTTGAAGTAAGTAAAGTCGGTTGTGAAATGGAGTAGGAAGAAGCCTTTGAACACCCTGTTCCGTTATCTGTAACAGTTACAGTATAAGAGCCTACAGAAAGATTGGATATCGTGTTTGTACTAAACCCATTTGACCATGCGTATACAGGAGACCCTATTGTGCCACCAGTACCAACAGTCAATGTGCCGTTTGCCAAACCATTACAAGTCACATTTTGCTGATTTGTAACTTGGATGGTAAGCCCAATCGGTTGGGTAATGGTCACGCTTGAAATTTTCTGGCAATCAAAAAGGTCAGTAACTGTGATCATATAAGTACCGGCTATCAGGTTATTTTGTGTACTTGAAATACCTGTTCCTGTTGCCCCGTTTGACCATTGATATGAATAAATTGGAGTGCCGCCTGAAAATGTTACTGTTGCTGAACCATTATTTCCACCGTTACAAGTAACATTATTAATATTTGAAAAAGTAGCTGATAACACTAATGGTTGGGTAATTGTAAATGTAGAAGTTTTGGTACAAAGTACTGCATCAGTTACTGTTACTGTATAAGATCCTGCAGTAAGGTTAGAAATAGTGCTCGAAACACTTCCATTAGTCCATGAATATGATATTGGATTAGAACCACCATTAACAATGACAGTAGCAGATCCATTCATTCCGCCATTACAACTAATATTAGTTTGATTACCAGTCAACACCATGTTTGGTGAAGTTGATACAGTGGCTACTCTAGTTGTTGAACATGAATTGATATCTGTAACAGTGACCGTATAGTTGGCGGCTGAAAGATTTGATATGATTGCATTAGTACCACCGTTAGTCCAGTTATATGTAAATCCACCTGATCCTCCGGAAGCGGAAACTGATGCCGTACCATTAGTGGCACCAACACAAACTACAGAACCGAAGGCTGATGCTGTGATTGTTGGTGGAGCACTAATATTTGTTGAAGCTGTTGATGTTGTACCAGCATTGTCTGTTACAGTTACAACTGCCAATCCGGAAGGTAAATTAGTTGGAGAAGCAACATTGGACCCATTATTCCAGGCATAAAGATACGGTGTTATACCACCTGTCGGTGAAGCAGTCGCACTACCATTACTAAGATTGGCACATGTTACATTTTGAACATTGTTTAAAGTTACAACAAGCGGCATTGTATTATTACCCATTATAGGAATAATCTGATTAGTGAGCACAACAAGATCATTTTGATTTCCATCTCCATTATTTGCAATAACCGCGGAAGCATAAAACTTGATGTTTGGATTAGATCCTGTAGAAGCTGGTGCTGTCCAGTCTACTGAGAATGAAATTTCATTAGAAACCGGAAAGTTTTGAGCAGGACTATGACCGAAATATTTTTTACCTCCAAATACAGTTTTTATTTCAGCAAACGGATCAGTTTCAGTCATCGAACCGGCATTTGTATTTGTTCCAGTCAATGCCAATAATTGAAAACCGCCACGGACTGCATTTCCATTAGGATTGGTTACAGTGACCGTAATAGTATATGTATCCCCTGTCATGATTGTAGTTGGGAGTCCTGAAATTATAACTTCACCATCAAAAGATCCATTGCCGCCTGTATGGCATTGACCACAACTACTGTCGCCAGGTGCGCCTGTGTATCCTGCCGAGCCCGAGGTAGGGTGGGAACCTGAACTTGCCAGTGCCATCAAAAATGTAATGACTGCTGCACCTACAACAGTGTTTTTATTAATCTTCATAAATAGATATTTAATTAATCCTATAAGCTGGAATAAAACGAATATTACACAATCAACCCTACTTTGTTAACTCCTTAAAGGAAATTAAATCCAAAATTAAATAATATTTAATATTATCCTTTGATTAATGTTTCTTAATCAATAAATGTACTCTTTTAAGACAATTGATATGTTTTGTTTGCTGAAATATGGAATGATTGTCAACATTTTATAATGTTAAATCCTACTTGTTTGCTAAATGAATAATAAAACTAAATAGCTTGTTTAGAAATTGGGCATTGTTGTGATAATACCCCATTAAACAGGGCGATAATTATCCTTTTTTGCTAAAGCTCTTGTGACCATTTTATCTGCCCATTTATCGGGAAGCCAAAAAGCAAGTAACTTAAACATAAATTTGTTTCGATGAACAATATATCTTGATTTTGGATTGGAGCTGGTTATTATTTTCAGAATAATGCTACTTATGACGGAAACTTCCAGTGCTGATTTTTCCGCATTTTCAATCATTTTATTGGCAGAGCTTAAAATTTCTTTATATTCTTCCTGATCATATTTATCCATTGAGCCTAAGTTTTTACGCCATATTTCTGTTTTAATGGGCCCGGGTTCTATGGCAATCACTTGTATTCCAAAATTAGACAATTCCCTGCGATAGACATCAGTCATACTTTCTAAGGCATGCTTTGATATACAATATGCGCCATTATATGGCGAATTAAATAAACCGGAAACTGAGCTAATGTTAATTATTTTTCCTGGTTTGTGCTGCAATTCTTTTTTAGTACCCAGATAAGGTAAAAGTTGATTTGTAATGCGCCTTACTGATTTTACATTTACATCGAGCACCATTTCCAAATCTTCTTCACTGAGAAACTGAAGTGGGCCAGGGACTGCTATTCCGGCATTGTTGATAAGACATTTGAGTCCGTTTTTTTCTAATAAAGGCAAAATACTTTTAATTTCATTAGTCATTGACATTTGGTCACGAACATCAAATAGCAACACAGTGCATGCTTTTCCAAATTCGGATTCCAGCCTGATCTTATCGCTTTCCTTACGTACAGTGCCTATAACATGATATCCGTAATTAATCAACGTTTTGAAAGTTTCGAATCCAATACCTGTAGAAACACCTGTGATAAATATATATTCCATATACTTAAATAAAATTTATTATGGTCAAAAGTAGTGAAATTAATTTGTTATTGTTTCTTAATGTGATTACAAGTTCCTACCTGATTTATTGTAATATTATTTCTTGAAAAGAATTTTAATGAAGTGTAATCATTCCAAGAGGAATAGGTCGAGGTGTTCTTTTGAGTTTTGTGTTATTCCGGATTAGAGAAAATCAACATCAACTGCATAATTGTCATTCATTAAAAAATCCAGCGCCCGTTGCATATCAAATCCTTCAAAGACTACTTTATCAAGTAGCTGAACAATAGGCAGATTTAAATTTTCACTTTTGGCAAGTTGATTAATGATTTTTAACGTTCTTACACCTTCAACAACCTCAGTTGAGGTACTCATTATATGATTAAAGTTTTCACCCCGAGCCAGCCGTTTTCCGAAGGTATAGTTTCGGCTGTCTTCGCTTGTTGCTGTAGCAATAAGATCACCTATACCAGCTACTCCAAGATAAGCAGCTCCATTTGTTCCCATAGCTGTTCCAAAATAAATCATTTCTCTGAGCCCTCTTGTTATTAAAAGAGACTGCATATTTTTACCCATGCCCATTCCGGCCAATATGCCTGAGGCTATTGCTATAATATTTTTAAATGCCCCTGCTATTTCGGCTGCTTTTAAATCGTGAGAACCAAATGCAAAAAACTTTTTACTGCTAAGGACTGTTTGGCCAAGTTTGATGACTTCATCGAATTCTGAGGCAATAACGGTCGCTGCAGGTTGCCCTGATAAAATTTCTTTGGAAAGATTTGGACCTGATAGACAACCTACACGAATGACATTGCTTTCCTGTCGAATCACCTCTGTCATTGTGCAGACATCTTGTTTTGAAAAATTTAATTTTCTATAATCTTCTTCAGAAATTTTACTGACATCAAGACCTTTGGTACCTTGAATAATAATATGTGAAGGTTTTAAAAACGGACAAAAGTCTTTCATCATTTGTCGAAAATTTGAAGAAGGTACTACTGCAAATAGAAGTTCACATTCTGAGGTTATCTTTATTATATCATTAGTACCTAAAGTATTTTGTCTTAATTTGTGACCCAAATGTTCATGGCGTATGTTGATATTGTCAATAACATCAAGGTTTCGACTATACATTAATACATCAACATTTCTTGCCAAAATTTTTGCCAATGTGATTCCGAAACTACCGGCACCTATGATACCGACTGTTTTCATTTGTGTTATTTTAGGTGTAAAATTAGTAAATTTACTTTTTCTTCTTTTGAGCTTGTATGGCTTGTTGCTGGTTCATTGCTTCTTCCAACTTTGCCTGAAATCCGCTTTTCTTTTTTGGCTTATCTTTCTCTTTAAGAAGTTGTTGCCTTATTTTAGCTTCATCAAAGATATAATTTTTTGTTACAACTGTCTGCAGAATATTGATCATATTACTGAAAAACATGTAACAAGTTAACCCGGAAGCATAATTGTTGAAAAAAGCGAGGAACATAACCGGCATCAAATACTGAACATATTTCATTGCAGGATTTGCCGACATGTCCATATTTTGCATATTATAATAAGTATAAACTATAGTTGAAACAGCCCATAACAATGTAAATAAGCTTACATGTGCCCCAAAAAAAGGAATTTCATAAGGCAGCATAAATAACACGTCATAGGAAGACAAATCATTTGCCCAAAGGAATGGCTCCTGACGGAATGTTATGGAAGCAGGAAAAAAGCGGAACAATGCATACCAAATTGGCATTTGCAATATCATAGGTAGACACCCCCCTAATGGACTGACACCATATTCCCTATATATTTTCATCGTTTCCATTTGTTGTTTTTGGGTATCATCTTTATATTTTTCTTTGAGGTGTGCCAATTCAGGTTTGAGGGCACCCATCTTAGCTTGTGAAAAAAGCATTTTGTACATTAGAGGATACAAAAGCATTTTTATAAGAAAAATCAATAATATAATAACAATTCCCTTACTGCCTATGTAAGAAGATAGAAAGTCAAAGAATGGCCGAATTGCCCATCGATTTATCGTGCCAAATATGCTGGAACCAAAAGGTATGATTTCTTCAAGATCATTATTAAATGCCTGAAGACGATCAAATTCATTTGGACCAACGTACATGGTCATAGCAAACATGCTTGCATCCGGATTTGACAAAGGAACTTTTATGTCTGAGGTAACTATTTTTACATCGTCGGAAGTTTTCAGGTCCGTCATTATAGTAGTCAATACTGCTGATGTAAAAGCCTGTTCTTTTGTTACTAATGAGGTATTGAAGAATTGATTTACATTTGAAATCCATTCAATATTTTTGTTGGAAAGGTCTTTTGTATCTGCTGCGGTACAGCTGCAATAATCTCTTCGTTCTTCTTTCTCCTTAAAGTAAATTGTAGAATAACTTTGCTCAAATTGGGTTCCTTTTTCATATTTAGCTAGATGATTTTCCCAGAATAAAGGAAGAGACTTTATTCCAGGCGCCAGAATTTTACCAATTCCAACGGTATTTATTTCATATTGTAAGGTATAATTGTCTGGACTAAGTTCATACTTTTGTTCAAAATAAGCTCCTGTTCCGGCAAATGCTTTAAAACTTATGCTATTACCTTTTTTTTCAGCTGTAAAATATAAATCGTTGGTATTTACTGTTTTAGTAATTGCTTCAGGTACCGGTAATGCGTATTCAAACTTATTTTCGGGACTACTTAATAGCTTTACCAATTCCTTTGTCTCAACACCATTACTATCAACAATTGTTTTGTAGTGTTTTTTAAGTTTTGCTTCCTTTATTTTGCCACCTTTATTGGTAAAGACAATTTTAATCAATTCATTTTCTAATATTTCATCCTTTTCAATACCAATAGCTGAAGCCCCGAAAGCACCAAATTTAAGGGTTTTTTCCTGTGATGATACTGTATCTCCTTTAAAGCTATTTTCCTCGAGTCTATCAACAGCTTTTGTAGTATCTTTAATCGTTATACCTTTTTCAGTTATTTGCTGAACTAAGGCTATTGAATCCTGTAGATGTTTTGACTTTTCCAATTCTTCTTTAGATGGAGATGTAGTAATTGTCCAAACCATCAATGTGGCAAAAATGAGAATAAATCCTATGATTTGATTGCGTTCCATTATCTTATTGTAAAATTTGCGCAAATGTACGATTTGCAATTCAATTGAATGAAGAATTTATGATTAAATGAAGCTTATTTCAGACGGGTATAGGTAAAACTGGTTATAATATGATATTTATTTTTGTTGGCAATAGAAATAAAGAATTCAGGATCGTTCAGTAAATGGTATTTGCTGTTAAAGTTAACATAGTATGTCTAAGGCATTAAAAAAAAAAGGAATCAATATTGTTTGATTCCTTTTTTTTAATATTTAAAATGCAATTGATTGCGCTTCAGCAAGTATTTTTTTTGCCAGATGTAAAATTTGATCGTCATCCAGGTGCACTATACCGCCATTTGGTCCTGGTTCTATATGACATCCAACAACTTCACCGTTCTCAAATTTTTTAGCTCCGAAATAATTCCTGACTGTTTGTTCTTCTATATTTAACTCTGATGCAATTCGATTTACGCTACCTGTAGGTAACTGGTGTTTGATTTTCCTTAATTCATCAAATGTAATGTTCATATACGCAACAATTTAAAATGTTATAAAATATTTAAATTAAACCTAAATCTACAATATTGTTTTTAACTGACAAAACTTAATTAACATATTATTTACAAAAAAAATATTAGGCGACTTGTAAAATTTTAGCTGTTGATCTATTTTAAAACAATATTGAAATATTATATCTTTAAGATTAATCAAAATTTATATATTTAAAATATTTAGCATTAAATGCAGGACTTAAGCCAAATTTTAATTTTCAATAGATGAGATGACAAATTACTGCAGATGAATAAAATGACCTGAATATACTTTTCAAAAATGATCTAATATCTTATGTGAGTTCCTTTTTTATTCATAAGACATTATGAATAAAAAACTTTGTGTTCATAAAGAACAACTCATAGTCAATGATTATTTAAAATGTTGGAGACATTTTTTATTCTTGAAACAGCTTCAATTAGATCTGATTCAGAAGCAGCATATGATAATCGGATACAGTTATCAGCTCCAAAAGCAGCGCCGGAAACTGTACCGACATGAGCTTCAGTAAGCATGGCTTCCGCAAAGTCGTCAGCATTTTGTATTGTTACATTTCCACTAGAAGTGCCAAAGTAATGGCTTACATCAGGAAACATATAAAAGGCGCCCTCAGGTTTATTGACTTTAAAACCAGGAACATCCATTAGTGCTTTTATAATTAAATCTCTTCTTAGGAGGAAGGCATCTTTCATTGCAATCGTTTCATTCCTGTTTGCCCTTAAAGCTACTGCGGCGGCTTCCTGGCTAAATGAGGCCGCACCCGAGGTAATTTGACCCTGAACCTTATTGCACGCATCTGCAAGCCACTTTGGTCCACCCATATATCCAAGTCTCCAGCCAGTCATAGAAAATCCTTTCGAAAACCCATTAACAGTAGCCGTAAGCTCTCTCATGTTGTCAAATGCGCCAATACTTTCATGAGTGCCTCTAAAAGTAATGTACTCATATATTTCATCTGAGATCACCAAAATATTTCCATTGGCTGAAATTACATCAGCAATGGCTTCCAATTCATCTTTTGAATATACTGAACCAGTAGGGTTGCATGGAGAAGAAAATATTAATAGCTTAGTTTTGGGTGTGATGGCAGTCTTAATTTGATCCGCCTGTACTTTAAAATCATCTTCGATACCTGCGTTCAGAATAACAGAATTTCCACCGGCAAACTTTACGATCTCAACATATGAAACCCAATATGGAGCCAGTACAGTAGCTTCATCACCTTCATTAAGTACAGACATGCATATGTTTGCAATACTTTGTTTTGCCCCATTTGAGACGACTATATTTGCAGGTTCGAAATTTAGATTATTTTCAGTTTTGAATTTATCACAAATTGCCTTGCGCAAATCTAAACTCCCTGGTACCGGTGTATATTTTGTATTACCTTTTTTTAAAGCCGCATAAGCTGCATCCTTAATAAATTCTGGTGTATCAAAATCCGGCTCTCCAAGACTAAGACTGATGACATTTACACCTTTTGATGCCAGATCTCTCGCTTTTTGCGCCATTCTGATGGTAGCTGACTCCTCCATTGCCTGAACTTTGTCAGACAACATTTTTGATGGATTAATACTCATAAATTAAGATTTCTTAGTACACTATTTAATTGTCGCAAATATAGACAAAATTTTATTTTGTTTTAAAATTCATCTTAATTTTTACAATGCATTTACATTATTGGGCAGGTTTTAGTTTTAGATATAACTCAAAAGACGGATTATATCAGTATCTTTTTAAATATGTTTATCCGCCGTTAAAGTCAGGCTGGTCCTGTCCTTCGGATTTCCTATTACTTTTTTTAAAGAATGAAGCATCTGCTTTTCCAAACGGTATTTGTAATGTTACTTTAAAATATCTTGTTTCCCTGCGGCGCATAGATTCTTGAATATAAGTTGGTTGCGTATAAATAGTTATATCTTTACGTGAATTAAAAATATCATTAATTGAAAAGGTAACATTTGCAGTATTATTGAAAAATGACTTTTTTATAGCAAAGTCCATGAAGGCTATTCCTTTCCGGTTACCTTGAGGTATCGGACGATTGCCTTCATATGCACCATTAAGTTGAAGCGAAATTCCTGATGGTAAACGATAGTTAATGCTTGCCTTTCCATTTGCAGCCCAACCTGTGTTGGAAAATGTATCAACCACTACATTAAACTTAAATATATTGGCATTCATCATGATATCCAGTTTTTTGCCAAAAGCGAGCCTCAATGTGTTATCAGATCCATATGTGATTTCATTTTTTCCATTTACAAAAGTTGTTACTAAAATGGTGGAGTCTACAGTTGATGGTTGCACCAAAGGTTTAAGTGTGTTTGTTTCGTTACTAAAATAAATGGTAAACAACCAATTGTGTGTTCCGAAAATTTTATTATAATTTAGTTCGGCAAGATTTATAAACTCAGGTTGAAGATTAGGATTTCCAATTGTAATGTTCTGTTTGTCATTTGCTTGTATACCAGGCATCAATTGGCGGAAATTGGGACGTTGAATTTTGCGACTGAAGTTAAGGCCCATTTCAGTTGAAGAATCGATCTTTTTTGATAAAATAAATTGCAGGGAAAAGTGAACGCAGCAGGTCTTTAATATTACCTTTAGGATATGCGTAACCAAAATCAGAGGCCCCTTCCAGACGTGTAGTACCAGACATTGATGACTGTTCAAATCGCAAACCAGCCTGAAACCCTATACGCTGTTTCATTTGACCACTATATGTTACGTAAGCAGCATTGATTCGTTCAATGATGCGGGTATCCTGTGAAAACTCTTTATCCAGAATATATTCATTTGTTACATAATCAAAAGGACTATAAAAATAATTCTGATCACGGGTGCTCCAAAAACTTCGGGCGCCAAGTTCAATTTTTGTAGAGTCATTTATTGGATTTATATAATCTATCTGAAAAACGCCCTGGTTGCTTTTATTTTCACCATATATATCAACAAGTTCAGGGTAACCTGGCAACATATTGCCTTCCATATTAAAACCAGTCGTATTCCAATTAGCCATATTAGAACCATTACCCCATGCATAGTTTGCTAACGTAGTCAAAGATTTATTCTTTTTAGCATACATTTTTTTCCATTGAGCTTCCGCACTATTTCTCAAAAACTTATTTTCCGAAATAGTCTGTCTGCTTCCATACTCTGTTTTCTGTCTTGTTTCAGACTCGTAATTATAATTTTGAACTACCGGAACGTTAAATAGACCAGTATTAAAAGATGCATTTACAGAAATTGTATTTCTGATGTTTAGTGCATGATCCACATTGAGGCGCCCGGTCTGGAAAGTGTTTTTAAAAAACAAGTTGCTGTTTTGATTAAAATAATTAATAATATTTCCATCATTGAATAAATTTGTCCGATAAAGATAGCCGTTAGTATGCACATTAGCTGTGTTAAAATTATAGAAACCTGACACATTCCAATTACCCTCATTGGCGTTCAGATTTAGACCACCGATATATCGATCCTGATTTCCAATACCAAGATTTATCATACCATTATACCCTGGTTTTTGATTTTTTTTCATTACGATATTTAAAATGCCTCCTGTAGTGGCAGCTTCATATTTAGCGGATGGATTTGAAATGACTTCAATGGATTCAATTTGGTCAGAAGGAATTTGATTTAATGCCATAAGTGAGGGCTTCCCATCCACATAAATGGTAGTGCTTTTATCCCTCAATTTGGCATTTCCATCCGAATCAATGGTTATAGAAGGTACATTTTTAAGGATATCTTCTGCATTCCCACCCGCACTGGTTAGACTTTTATCAACATTAAACACACGCTTTTCGAGACTCAACGATGTAGTTACTTTTTCAGCTTTAATTTCTACCGTAGTTAATAATTGAGCATTTGACTCCATTGCTACATCACCTATATCCTGTTCTAAATTATTTGGTGCTGAAATCACAACTTTTTTGACAATATCCTTGTTTCCGATATAATTTATCAATACAGTCATAGGACCCATTGGTAGCCCGGAGATGTTAAAATCACCATTATCCTGCGTTAGACTTCCCGCTAAAAGTGTATCCTGATTGTTTGGCAATTTCTTCAAAATCATTACGGTTGCATAGGCCAGAGGTTGTTTTGAATTTGCATCAATTACTTTGCCATATAGTCTTCCAATGGATATTTGTGCTGGATAAATAAGTTTGGTTGCTGCGCTTTCAATGATGATGAAGCTAAAATAATGAGGAAAATGATTAAATGTTGTTTCCAACAAAATTGTACATTTATTTTAATTTAGAATAATTTGAATATTTACTCAAAGAAACATCAAGCTATAGGGACAATTATATTTTAAGACCGCTGTCAAAGTATTTAGTTTAAAATAGATATTATAATTGTTATTGATGTCATATTAACATGAGTAAATAATATAATTTTAAGCATAAAAAAAAATCCATCTTCTATAATTAAATTACGACATCAATTATAGCGCCTTCGAGTAATAATGTGCTCGAGATAGATTGAACATTGAATTGTAATTGTTCAATTTTTATACTTAGTACTTGCGGCTTAAGTAACACCATATTGTCAAAAATGTTGAATGAAGGTATTTTATCAATAAATCCGGTAAAGAGTGGAAGTGGGTCCAAAGGCATTAAAGCCTCAATTTTGTTTCTTATAATTTTTTCCATTATCGGAGATGATAATTTGTAAATAAAATTTTGGGCATCAATATCAATTCCCAGATTTGTAATGTATAATTTTTGATTCGTTTTATCTAAAATTGGATTCCCGTTAATAGTTATGATACCTTTAATAGGTTCCACTAAATTGATTTTAATTTCCAGAAAACTTGTATTCCTAATATTAATACTCTCAATTTCAAAAGTTTTGCCCCCCAATTCTTTACCATTTAGTTCAGTCATCAATACCTTAGCCAATCCTTGATATGATAATTCGATATCAACACTTTGGACACTTTTTTCATACTCGCCATTGTACCAATAGAACTTTGGATTTTGATTTTGTTCGAAATGAACTGCCAAATCTGAAATTTTGCTCATTATTTCGAGCCACATATGTAAGTGAATATCAGAGGCATCTTCTCTTAAAACATCCATTTGTATTTGTAACAATTGACTATTAAAAAACAATTCAGGTTTCTTTGAAATAGGGTAGTTGACTCCGATGGAATTTAATTTGTTGACCAAAAGACCATATAAATCTAAATCATTTGAAATTTTTAAATCCAGGTTATTAAGCATGTCTTCATTCATGTATCTGATAATACAGTTGCTTAGTGTTTCGATAGGAATAGTCAATTTGCCAACTATCAATACAGGCTCTTTTATCCATTCATGTTCTTGTAAAATTGATTCAGTAGTCAATTTAAAATTTTCACTTATATCGCATTTAATCTCAACAAAAACCCTGATGCAGCCTTCACCTTCTATGCTGAATAAGCCGGCTGATTTTATAAATGAAAAATCAATAGGAATTTTCACAAAAAGTGATTTTTGCCTTGCATTTATCTCAACGAGTTCCATGTCATAGCCTTTTAATACTAAATCATAACCATCTGTTTGTATTTTTCTGAGAAATAATTGATTCAATTCTTTTGTAAAAAATCATTGATTTTGGCTTTCGAAAGTTTGAAATCTATAAAAAGATTATTATCATTCATTTTGTCTATATATTTTGGTAAAGACTGTCATTGTTTCACAAACGTATATAATTTATCTATAATATTAAAACATATTTAAAAGATTTTTGATTTAAAGACCCGTGAATTTTATTTTTCAATACCTTTATTCCAGTATATCTAAAATGTTATAGTCACCTTGCTAAAATTCCTAAAAGACGTAAAATGAATTTATTTCTAAAAGCACAACATAAGCTGCTCAGTTTTTTTCCAATATTAATCTGTATTATTCTGAATCTTGATCCGATATTTTGTCAAAAGTCAAATACATTACCACAAATTAATTATTTTGAATCTGTAGAATGGAGGCATATTGGTCCTTTCAGAGGCGGTCGGTCTTGCGCTGTGACAGGGGTGCCGGGTAAGCCCAACTTATTCTATTTTGGGGCTACAGGAGGAGGCGTTTGGAAGACCAATACAGGGGGAAGAAAATGGGAAAATATATCGGACGGATTTTTCGGCGGCTCAATAGGAAGTATTACGGTTGCACCATCAGACAATAATGTTATTTATGTAGGAGGCGGGGAGAAAACAGTCAGAGGCAATGTCTCTTATGGTTCAGGAATGTGGAAATCAGAAGATGCAGGTAAGACCTGGCTTATATGCGGCTTGACCCAGGCAAGACATATTGCCAGAGTAAGGGTTCACCCGACTAATCCTGATATTGTTTATGCAGCAGTCCTTGGTGATATCTTCAAAGAAAGTCAGGAGCGAGGCGTTTATAAATCAATAGATGGTGGTAAAAATTGGAAAAGGGTTTTATTTTCAAATGGGTCTGCTGGTGCAGTAGATCTCTGTATTGACCCAACAAATCATCGTATAATGTATGCAAGTACCTGGAATGTTAGAAGAACACCTTACAGCCTGTCCAGCGGTGGCGAAGGATCCGGAATTTGGAAAAGTACGGATAGTGGTGAAACCTGGATGAATATGACTGAAAATGAAGGGCTTCCAAAAGGAGTATGGGGAATATCAGGTCTGGCAGTCGCTTACAATAATAATCAAATAGTTTATGCCATAATTGAGAATGAAAATG
The DNA here is from genome assembly GCA_016717145.1 of Saprospiraceae bacterium. Classification (GTDB taxonomy): domain Bacteria; phylum Bacteroidota; class Bacteroidia; order Chitinophagales; family Saprospiraceae; genus OLB9. The sequence goes on from JADKGD010000008.1 coordinate 253,344, forward strand.
GTGGAATATATAAATCAGAAAATGGGGGTAAAATTTGGAAAAAACAAAATGACGATCGATCGATAAGACAAAGAGCCTGGTACTACTCAAGAATATATACAGATACCAAAGATGATGAAATCATTTATGTATTGAATGTGGATTATCACAAATCTATCGATGGCGGTAAGTCCTTTAAAGGATTTGATGCACCGCATGGTGATCATCATGATTTATGGGTGGCCCCTGAGGACCCGAAACGAATGATCATTGGGGATGATGGTGGCGCGCAAATAACTTATGATGGAGGTGAGACATGGAGTACATATCATAATCAGCCTACTGCGCAATTTTATAGAGTGGTTACGGACAACCACTTTCCATATAGGATTTATGTGGCCCAACAAGACAATAGCACACTTAGGATTGTACATCGATCATTAAAAGCGTCTATTTCAAAAGATGATTGGGAAGAAACTGCCGGAGCTGAATCAGCGCATATTGCTGTGGATCCCCTTAATAATGATATCGTTTATGGTGGAAGTTATGATGGGTTTTTAACCAGAGTAAATCATAAAACAGGTTCTGTAAGGAGTATTAATGTCTGGCCTGACAACCCTATGGGCCACGGAGCGGAAGGAATGAAATATAGATTTCAATGGAATTTTCCGATTTTTTTTTCAAAACATAATCCAAAAAAGCTTTATGCTGCTTCTAATCATTTGCATGTAACAGAGGATGAGGGACTTACATGGAAAATTGTAAGCCCGGATTTGACCAGAAACGAAAAAGAAAAACTGATCTCTTCCGGGGGGCTTATTACCAAAGATAATACAGGAGTAGAATATTACGCAACTATTTTTGCAGTCAATGAATCACCAATTTCCGAAGGATTAATATGGGCTGGAAGTGATGATGGACGAATCCATCTAACCAGGGATGGAGGTTCAAACTGGATAGATGTAACTGATGCTTCCATGCCCAGATATATGATGGTTAATAGCGTAGAACCAAGCAAATATGATGCTGGTACGTGTTACATTGCAGCTAGCTTATATAAATCAGGTGATTATCTGCCTTATTTGTTTAAAACAAATGATTTTGGAAAAACATGGAAAAAAATAGTTGCGGGTATCCCGGAAGATCATTTTACGAGAGTGATCAGAGAAGACCAAGCCATCAGAGGTTTGTTATATGCAGGCACCGAAAGAGGTATTTATATTTCATACGATGATGGTGCCAGTTGGCAAAGCTTTCAGTTGAATCTTCCTATTGTACCAATTACAGATTTAACTATAAAAGACAATAATTTGATCGCAGCTACCCAAGGCCGTAGTTTGTGGATGATTGATGACCTGACCGTAATCCACCAGGCAATGAATATTAATAAAAAGGAAACTTTCTTGTTTAAACCAATGGATAGTTACAGAATAGGTGGACATCAGAATAAGGAAAATAAATCAGAAGGATTAAACCATCCCGGCGGTGTTATGACCCATTTTTACCTTCCGGAATATGATGAAAAAAAAGATACTGTTTCTCTGATTTACCTAACAATTTCAGGTGACACCATCAGGACCTATTCCAATCATGCCAAGGAAGATACCGACAAACTCAATATTAAGAAAGGTGGAAACTTATTTGTTTGGAATATGGAGTATCCTCAGGCAAAAAAATTTGACGGCATGATACTTTGGTGGGCTTCACTTAAAGGCCCAACAGCAAAACCAGGCACATATCAAGTCTCTTTGACTATAAATAAAAAAGTTTTGCATCAATCCTTTGATATACGTTTGAGCCCTGTATCTGAAGGTAATATTATTGATGTGGAAAAACAATTTGTTTTTGTAAAGTCTGTAAATGAAAAAGTATCACAAGCTCATGAGGCTATTATTGATATCAGATTAATGAAAACCCAATTAAAGTCATATACAGATAAAATAAGTGATAAAGAAATAAAGAAATACGCAACCATCATGGACTCTATGTCAACTTTAGTTGAGAAAAATTTATATCAGACTCAAAATAAAAGTGGCCAGGACCCTTTAAATTTCCCTATTCGGTTGACAAATAAATTGGCACATTTGAATGCTTTGCTTAATATGGGTATCAATGATTTTGCCCCAACTGAAGCTATGTACCAGGTACGAGATGAGTTGGTGACATTAATTGATGTAGAATTGGCAACTTGGGAAAATGTAAAGAATAAAATGCTCCGAGAATTAAATAGTATGATTAAAAATAAATCATTAGATGTTATTATTTTAAAACTGGAATCTAATTAGATTGAACCAGGTTAAATTATATCGGCTATATATTTTATTTTAACTTAACACAAATTACTTCATTTTCATGAATCTAAAAATCAACAAATTTGAAAGTATTTATTTTCCACTAAGAATAATTATATTCTACTTCATTTACATCAATATCTGGAGGTTCTTTTTTATTATTTATAACAAAGTACCTGAAACATTATCTTCAATAAGTCATGCCCTTAGGATAGATTTTTCAATGCATTGTGGTGTTTTCTTAGCAAGTTTTATTCCGTGGGTCATATATTTAGTTTTTGGAAAGGAATGGATACGTAAGTTTATTATGTATTTGAATTTTACCATTTTTATAGTGATAAGTTTGGTTGAATTTGCTTCAGTCTTACTCTACAGTGAATGGGGGACCACAGTAGATAGTCGTGCTTTGTCCTATTTGAGTCATCCAAATGAAGCATGGGCTTCTACTCGTGATTTTATATCATTTTGGCCAATTATTATTGGACTCACTATTTTGATTGCCGGAATCAAAAGATTGTCTGCAATATTTTATGGCTGGAAACAGGTAAAGGACTATTATGCTCAAGTCAGTTTGTTTGTTTTTGTAGCAGCAGCGGGAAGCATTATAGGGCTACGTGGGGAAAAATATTGTTTTTATTATCCTTGAAGGTTGGTCTGCAGATATGGTATCTTATCTTGGAGGTAACGAAAACGTAACACCCTTTTTTGATTCCCTAAGTTTGCTATCCGTAAAATTCACCAATGCGTTTAGCACCGGATTCAGAACTGACCAGGGATTGATGAGTATACAATCTGGCGTACCTTCAATACAAAGTGTAAATATGCCAAATGTACTCGATAAAGTGATGTATTATCCATCACTTTGCAAACATATCGAGACTTTAGGGTATAACAGCTCATTTATATATGGCGGTGATTTAAATTTTTCAAACCTATCAAACTATCTTATCCTTCAAGGCTTTGATACCATCATCAGTGAAAAAAGTTTTGATACAAAACAGAATATTACAGATTGGGGTATACCGGATCATATTATGTTGGAAAAAGCTGTCACAATAATAGACAGACAAGCTTTACCTTTTTTTTCTACAGCATTATTATTGAGTTCACATTCACCCTTTGATGTTCCATGGCCTAATGAGTTCACAAGAGATGATATAGCAACGAAGTATAAATCTTCGGTAAGATATAGTGATCAGAGTCTAAGACAGTTTTTTAATACCATTAAACATAAAGTATGGTTTCAAAATACAGTATTTTTTATTACCTCAGATCATGGTAGTACACATTCAGGATATGCAGGAATGGAGGATCACAATCGATTTAGAATACCCATGATAGCTTATACTTTAAATACAGATTCCGTGATTTATAATCGTTTTATTGAAATGCCATGCAATCACTTTGACTTACCCTTTACAGTCGTTAAAGGTCTTGGTATAGACCCAAATGAATTTAGATTTGGAAGAGATATGTTTTGTCAGGACTCTCTTAAAATGTCTTATTGGAATACGGATAGTGCAGCAGGCTGCTATGGTCTAAAAACAAAAGAAATAGTACAGAGCTCCAAAGCAGAAAGTAAAAAATCTTATGCGATCTTATTTTTGGATGCTGTAAAGGTCTATTTCAATAATTTAAAATAGATACATAAAGTGTCAATAACTTTAGAAGAGTATAAATATAGTTTGGGTATATTGATTGAAGGAAGAGTTTAAATTATATATAAAAAAAAAGACCGATTCTCCCTACAGAACCGGTCTCGAGTAAACAATTTGCTCAATTAATTACTCATAAACTCAATCTCGACATTATATCTTCCAAAATCATGCCAAAGTCTAAGGATTATATTAAATTTGTATTTAAATAAAGAGACAAATGAACATCATCAGCTTACTTTTAATCGCATGTATTGCGGTGCTTCATTTCTACATTTTGTGGATGGAAATGTTTGCCTGGACAACTGTCGGTAAAAAAACATTCAAAGGATATCCGGCAGAATATTTTGAAAAAACCAAAGTTCTGGCTGCAAATCAAGGATTATATAACGGGTTTTTGGCAGCAGGGTTAATCTGGTCTTTGATAATCACTGATGTGTTTTGGGCGACAAATGTGGCGTTATTTTTTTTGGTATGTGTCACTATAGCCGGCTTGTATGGAGGATATTCTTCTTCAAAAAGAATCATATTTGTACAAACTATTCCTGCATTGATAACGATTATTACAATATACTTTTTGTGATTTAAATTCAGAATCATGCAAAAAAGCCAATTATATAATGAAACACTTTCAATGTTGAAATTGGAGCATCATTTAAAGAAGGGATCAGTTCACCTTGATTATTTAATGGACAAAAGTGGCCTTTCTGAAGTAGAGAAAGCTGAAATGATTCAAGAACTTCAACCATTTGAATTAAACTATTTGAAGAAGGCGGAACAAAAATCAGTTGGCAGGACAAAAATCATTATTGGCATGATATTGTTGATTTTTGGATTTTTCGCCATTTTTTATAGTATTTGGGCTATAGGTGCCATCGTTGTGGGATTGTATTATTTTGTAACCGGAAATAATACATTTTCTGCAAGTAATGAAGATTAATTAAAACTGCACTTTTACTATCAGCTTTTAATAAAGTGTTTTAAGTGTTAATTTTGACCATAAGATTATGGGTCGCAATTTTTTAGCGCTTTATCAATCTCAAGAATCGTAATTTCAACAAATGGTTTGTGCCAGGTGCTATTGATATAATTTATGATATTGGCTATTTCCGGCGCGCTTAATTTTTTAAAAGCCGGCATTTCTTTAACCAGATATGTTGTATCATTAAATATGGTATCCTGGATGCCTTTTCTGATGATACAGGCAAGATATGGGCTTCCCAATTGTGTAGAGACGCTTATAGATGGTATCAAACCGCCCAAGCCACTGCCATCTTCCATATGACAATTTTGGCATTTGGCAATATACAACCTTTTCCCTTGTACATATGTTGTTTCCTGGCACGATATTAAAGATGCAAAAACATACCCTACCAACAGAAAGTAGCTTATTTTTTTCATTTCAGGTAAATAGTTATTTGGCCTTGTTTATTTTATATTCCTCCAATAATCGGTAAATATCTTTTATGATTTTAGGCGTTTCGTTTGGATCTGTCCCTTCACTAAATGACCTGACATGGCCACTTTTATCTACTAAAATAATTTTGCCACTGTGATCAAAACCTCCGGGTGCGTCAGGGTCTTCCAAGGCAGGAACAAAATAAGTATTTGCCAAGGCAAATATCTTTTCTTTATCACCTGTGAGGAAATACCATTTTTTCTGGTCTATGCCTAAATTGTTTGCATAAAGCTTTAGTCTGGATACATTATCCCGTTTTGGATCTATCGTAAAAGAAACGAGTTTTACCATAGCTTCATTACGAAGTGCTTCATTGATTTTTGTCATTTCTTTCATTACTTTTGGACAAATTGATGGGCAGGAAGTAAAGAAAAAATCAGCAACATAAATATATTCCGATAAGGCTTTATTGTCAATTAACAGACTATCTTGATTGTAACATTCGAAAGTACCGACAGTATGATGTATTTCTTTCCCATTTTCAATGATTGTTTGGCCGAGATAGGGCAATGGTTTTTCAGGAACTTTACAGTTATTTAACCCGATAATAATTAAGCATAAAAAAAAGTATTTATTCAGGTTCATTTTTTTATTTTTTCAATTACTTTCAAAGAATCTATCACAATTCGGGCACGTTTAATAGCAACATACATACCATCACTTATGTTTGCAATTTTATTTTTTTCTGTGATAAGGTAATCTTTACCAAAATTGAATCTTCAGGGACCTTGAAGTCTGCCATCCACGACATCATAGCTTCATCGGCTATTTCCAATGACTGAATATTTTGGTAAATTATATCTTTTGCTTCATTCAGATTCAAGTCCTTCAATTCACGAATATATGCATGGATTGTAGCCGTTTCCGGCATTACTTTGTCATGAATTAGCATTACTTCGTCTAACAAGGGATTGTTTTGTGGTGGTGTATTATTTACATGACTTTTGCATGTTATAAAAAAAAAGGATAGTAGCACCAAGGAATATTTCATAAAGCTCTAATTAATTATAATATCAATAAAATGGATTTTCCATTAAAAAAAAATGCCCTGAAATATTTTCTAAGGCATCTGTATTAATTTTACATTATGACTACATTAATCAGTGATATAAGGATAATCTTTTTGTGTATAATTATCTTCATACAATTCGGAAGCCAGAGGATATGATGAATTTTCAGCAAATTCCATAGCTTCATCTATTTCAATATTTATGGCATCAATGATGGCGTCGATTTCTTTTTGAGAAGCTATTTTATTTTTAACGATTTTATGTTGAGTCAAAATTACCGGATCTTTATCCTTATATATTTCCAATTCTTCTTTAGTCCTGTATTTGGCCGGATCTGACACGGAGTGACCTCTATATCTGTAAGTTTTGATTTCAAGGAAATACGGACCTTTACCGGACCTTATGTGCGCTGCAGCTCTGGTTATGGATTCGTGGACAGATGCAGGATTCATACCATCTACTGATTCACTTGGCATTTCAAATGCAGAACCGATCTTGAAAAGATCATGGACATTGCTGGTACGTTTCACTGACGTACCCATAGCATAATTATTGTTTTCGCAAATATATAATACAGGCAGTTTCCACGTCATAGCCATGTTAAATGATTCATATAGCGAACCTTGTCTTGCTGCCCCATCACCAAACATGGTGACACAGAAATTATCAGTACCTTTATACTTTTCAGCAAAACCAATACCAGTACCAATAGGAATTTGAGCACCTACGATACCATTGCCACCAAAATAGTCATGTTCCTTTGAGAAAAAATGCATACTTCCTCCTTTCCTTTGACACATCCCGTCTCTTTACCATACAATTCTGCCATACATGATTTGGCATCCAAACCACGGGATAGCGCTATCCCATGCTGCCGGTAGGCTGTCACTATTTTATCCCCGGGTTTTAATGCAGATACAAAACCTGCCGCTATGGCTTCCTGTCCGATATAAACATGACAGAAACCTCTTATTTTCTGTTGTGAATAAGCATAAAGCGTTTTTTCTTCAAACCTTCTTATGCGATACATGGTTTCAAACCATTTCAAATAAGTTGCTTTATCATATTTACTTTCACCTGCGCTCTTTGGTGTAACTTTCTTCTTAACCATTACTTCAGCCATGATTCTACGTTCTTTTTTGTTAAGCCTTTAGCTTTAAAATTAGTATAACAATTACAAATTTTACATTTAAACCGTAAAATTACGCTATTGTTCTCAAATGCACAAGTCCTCAATGATTTTTGAAAATTAAATATTTTGTTTTAATTTATAGTTAAACACAACCAATAAAATAACTTCCTTTCCGTTTTTTTTGTTTTACATTTAATAAATTGAGAACATTATTATGAAATGGATTTTATTAATTTTTTTCTATTTTAATTTTTGCCATTATGGAATTGGTCAGGAGTTAAAGCTTAACATTGAATCCAAAGATTCTTTGTACAATGCTAATATTAAAAAATCTAAACTATATGGCGTTTATATACCCCGAGATATTGATGATGCAATGGCTAAACTAATGGAGTTGACTACAGAGGAAGCTCGAAAACCATTGATAAGAATGCATGAAGATACCATAGCGAAAAAACTTCATTTTGGTTTGGGTAGGTGGATGGAGTATAATTGGAATTTTGCTGAAGGTTCAAGGCTTTCACATCTTTTAAGACAAAAGGGAATTTTATATGTCGATGATATGACATATTTTATGCTAGTTACTTTTCATAGGTATATCTCAAAAAAGCCTCTGGATATTGATGCCTTGTCAGCAAAAATAATTGACCAAAGAAAGAAAAAAATCAAATTAGAGGAGGAAAAAATGCCGGTAATTCATAGAGAAAGTAAAAAAGTTATAAAAAATAAATGATTTCTTTTGCTTACTTTTAAACAATAATTGGTTTTGTACTATTTATATTAATATATAGCAATATAGCATTTAAATAATTTATTATACAATCATTCAAACCAATTATTAATGAAAAACATGTTTAAGTTTTTTTTCGTAAGTTTTTTTAGTTTAAGTTTTCTGGGTCTAAACGCTCAAATAAAGACACCCGCTGCCAGTCAGACAGCTAAACTAGAGACCATGGTTGGTCTTACCACTGTAAATATTGAATATTCACGCCCGAGTAAAAATGGTCGAAAAATTTTTGGGGATTTGGTTCCTTATGATGTTATGTGGAGAACTGGAGCCAACAAAAACTCAATAGTAACGTTTAGCGACGATGTGATGATAGCAGGCAAAGAATTAAAAAAAGGAGCTTATTCAGTTTTTACAAAACCAGGAAAGATGACTTGGGAAGTTTATTTTTATGCTGATACTGAAAACTGGGGAGTACCTGAAAAATGGGATGACACTAAAGTAGCTGCCATGGTAACAATAACACCACAGACAGTAACTCCGGTTGAAACTTTTACCATGAATGTAGCAAATGTTGCAAGTGATTTTTTTCATTTGGAAATGACTTGGGATAATGTCAATGTACCTGTAAAAATAGAAGTACCTACGGACAAAAAAGTTTCTGCTGCTATAACTGCTGTTATGGCTGGTCCTTCGGCCGGTGATTATTATAATGCCGCAAGATATTACAGAGAATCTAAAAAAGATTTGGTTCAGGCATTGGCGTGGATGAATAAATCTATTGAAATGGGAAATGATAAATTTTGGGTCTTAAGACAAAAGTCTCTTATTGAAGCAGATATGGGTAAATTCAAAGAAGCCATTGCAACAGCAAATTTATCATTGGCTAAGGCAAAAGAGGCAGCAAATAATGACTATATTAAAATGAATATGGACTCTATAGCGGCTTGGTCGAAGAAATAAAGTAAAGTTTAATAAAAAACCAGAGGGTGAATGACTGAAAAGTTTTTCACCCTTTTTTTTGTAAAATATGATTTTTAACAAAGCCCAAATTATATTTTTTTTTAAAAAGGGAAGTCGTTTGTAAGGCTATGAAAAAACTCAATGATAATTGCAGGTCTGCTTATTACAGCTATTAATATTCCGGCAATTGCACCAAAAAAATGGGCATCATGTCCAATGTTATCCTGTTTGTTTTTATCAGCCCATGATTCATACCAAAGATATAATATACCAAAAATAATAGCAGGAACCGGAATGATGCCGTAAAGACCTAACATACTCCATGGTCTCATAAGAATAAATATAAACAATATACCCGAAACACCACCTGATGCACCAATGCTGGAATATGTGGGATTGTTGATATGTTTATAGTAAGATGTTATATCAGCCATAATAATTACCAGTAAATAGGTACCTATAAAAAGTATACTACCGCCCATTCGGCCAAACTGGAATATAAATTCATTTTCTACCTGAGTGCCAAATGAATATAATACGAACATATTTATAGCCAGATGCATAATATCCCCATGCAGAAAACCTGAGGTGAGCCATCGATAATATTCCTTGTATTTTTTTTCTGCAACAGGGTAGTGTTTTAACTTGTCAAACAGGTTTTTATCATTAAAACAAAGGAAAGATATCAAACTTGTGACAATTATAATTATCAGGGTAATGCTCATATTATGTAAATTTATGAATCAAAGGTATTTAAATATTATGGTATTTTTCATTTTTAATGATGGTGTATGATCTGTATAATTGCTCAACCAGAAATAGCCTTACCATTTGGTGAGAGAATGTCATTTTCGAAAGAGAAATGAGATGGTTTGCTCGATCTCTTAGAATTTTGTGGTGACCAAATGCTCCGCCTATTAAAAATATCACATTTTTTGAAGATTGATTCTGAAGTTTTTCGATGAAAGCCGAGAATTGAACAGAATCATATGACATGCCTTTTTCATCCATTAGGATCAGAATATCATCGGGTTTCAATTTTGCAGCGACTACCTCGGCTTCACTTCGTAAAGTATCTTCAGGCGTTTTACCGGGTTTAACATCTTTAAGTTCCTGATAGTCAAGTTTTACATAATGAATTAACCTTTTTAAATACTTTGAAATACCTTCCATGAGGTATTGTTCATCCGTTTTTCCTATAGCCCATATAGTTATTTTCATATCGAATATTGTTTTGACTTGAAAAATAGGTTAAAAGCTTGGATGAATTTTTATTACTACTTATCTTCACCCTGCAAAAGTAAAAGATAAATGACCAATAAGGCTAGTGACAATATAAATATTTGGTTAACCCAGATTAATAATGATTTCAAAGCCGCTGTCTCAGTAGATTGTGTCATATTTGGTTACGATAATGATGCATTAAAAATCCTGGTAGGTCAATGTGATATGCCGCCTTACGAACATGAATTTTCATTACTAGGGGATATTGTTCGTCCGGATGAAACTACTGACGATGCAGCTAAAAGGGTCTTATATCATAAAACTGGATTTACTGATGTATTTCTTGAGCAGGTTCAAGTATTTAGTGCACTAAAAAGACACCCATTAGGTAGAGTGATTACTGTGGCTTATTATTCATTGATAGAAATTGATGAGAATCATTTGCTCCACCTTGAAAAAAACCCAAAAATAGCTTGGATAAATGTCGATGAAATCACTTCACTTGCTTTTGATCATTTTGAAATCATGCATTCATGTCTTAAAAAGATGCAAAAACAAATCAGAGAAAGACCTATAGGTTTTAATTTGTTGCCTGAAAAATTTAGTTTGTTGCAGTTGCAATGTCTTTATGAAGTAGTGCTAAATATAAAACTGGATAAACGTAACTTCAGAAGGAAACTAAATGCTTTGGGTATTTTAAAAGACATAGGTGAAATACAGGAATCTGTTTCTCATCGGCCTGCCAGGCTTTACAATTTTGACAAATCAGTTTATGAAAAAATGAAAAAAACAGGATTTAATTTTGATTTGTAAAATTGGATGTACTTTTAACTAGGTTTTTAATTACTATAAAAACACATCAAAATCATTAAATATGAAGCGTACAATTTCAGAAAAAAGAAGCACTTACAATTGAGCATAGCAGGAAGAAAAATCCTTATTGGAAAATGAGATATTGAAATAAAGGAATATTTGGGCAGACTGCTTTATTATTTTTATAAAAGCCAAAATGCAATTTGAATGAATTAATGTAATATTATTAAGAGAGAAAAATAACTTTTTACAAAAATGTATTATCTTTGGTTTTGAAGACAACAATAAAAATTGAAAATGATCAATTTATCCAGCTATCCAGCTATCCAGCTATCCAGCTAAAATAGTACAATCCTATGGAAAGGAATATTATCAATCTGTTTTCAATAATGTATGTGAATTTATTGAATCAAATGTCGAGCACCCTTTGGGATTTACATGATAAGTTTGGATTTAGTACATATTCTTTTCGAAAGGATATGACTAATATTAAGAATTTTATTCATCATATGAAATATGCAAACTAAATAGATTTTTTATATCAAATATCTGGATAAAACATTAATAAAGTTAAGCACCTGTTTTACGTTTAATCTTTATTTATTACTTTCATTAAATATACATAAAATGAACAAATTAAAATATTTTGTAGTGTCAATTGCCGTTATCATATCAGCGGCTTTTATTTATTCGTGCGCAAAAGAAAATAATTCAAATGCTAAAGCGAACATTGATCCTAAAGTTGAGTTAAGGGCAACAAATTATATTGGTGAGTTTATTAATGGACTTCCAGTAATTACAGTAAATGAAAATGATATGATTTCTGCATGGGAAACATTTCTAAGTAATCAGGATATTGAAGCAGATTTTACTACGGTAGCGATTGAACAATATGGCAGTGAATATTATGTTGTAGCAAGGGGAAATTCCGTTAAATCTACTAGAAAAGTAATAATCGATGTAAATGGTACGGATTTAATTGGTGATGTAACGGTCACTTGTACTTCTACAGGGGCTTGCGCCACTTCGACAAAATGTGTACCGACTGGTATGACGTGTACAGCTTGTGACGGATCTGGAACTTGCAGTAAAACTGTATCCAACTAATAATATTATTAATTGACTTAAAAATTCTTTTAATATAATTGATTTTACATAGATAGTATTTAGAATTTTTATGGTTTTGATTTACACATATCCGAATGCATCATATATGGTGGAATCGGATATGTTTTTAAGATTTATTTTTGTGTTGATTCATGTATACGCTCATATCTTGTCCAAGGCATTGCCAGATCTTCAATAAGAAACTCAGCACTTTCAAGCCCAATATATAATCTTACCACAGACCAATGGATAGGCGAATCAGGCAATCCCTGGCACTTCATGAAATGCAATACTCGGAATCATTAAGGACTCGTAGCCACCCCAGGAAACAGCCATTAAAAAACGTTTGACAGACCTTACAAAACGCATCACAGCTTCTTTATCCTCTGCCTTCAGCTTTATCGTAATGAGTCCACCACAGCCGGTCATTTGCTTTGCTGCCAATTCATATTGTCCAAATGATGGATGTAGTGGGAAATACAATTTTTCGACTTTTGGGTGCTTGTATAAAAATCAGCTATTTTTTTTGCCGTTAGATCAGACTGTATAACTCTTAGGTTTAAGGTGCGCAAGCCACGGATAATGAGTCCGGCATCATGTGGTGAAATAGTCAGACCAAGTGTCATGATTTCTGAGTCAAATATTTTTTTAATCATGGCTGACTTTCCACATATGACACCTGCTATTACATCACTATGTCCGTTCAGATACTTGGTGGCTGAGTGCACTACGATGTCAATGCCAAATGTGATTGGGCGTTGAAATATAGGTGAAGCATGACTATTGTCAATGATGGTAACGAGGTTATGGGCTTTTGCCAGATCCGAACATGCACGTAAATCCTGGATGTCAAAAGTCAAGGTATTGGGACTTTCAAGATACAAAACAGTTGTATTTGATTTAATTGCTGCTTTAATTGCTGTCATGTCTCTTCCATCCACAAAGCTGTATTCGACTCCAAATTTTGGGAGAAGTCTGGATATTAATTTATATGTCCAGCTATATGGTTTTTGTACACATATGATGTGATCTCCCATCTTTACATTGGCCAATACCGCAGCCGAAACAGCTGCTGCACCACTTCCGACTACCAGACAATCTTCAGCATCTTCCAAAGCAGCTATTTTTTGACGCAGAATGGCTACAGTGGGGTTATTTCCCCGGGTGTAAATGTGGTGTGTTAGTTCGTCCGCAAATGCCATTCTCATATCTTCAACAGTATCAAAAACAAAATTGCTTGATTGAATGATCGGAGGAGCCACTGCATTAAAATATGACGTCCTGTCTTCACCAAGATGGGTCAAAATTTCATTTATATCTTTCATGTATCTATTTTTATGAGTATTTTAGAGATCTGACGTTTTACGCTTTATGGTTGGATGGAAGGAATTTATCTAATCACTCAAGTTCATTTCAACTGTTGAATTTCTTTTTTGTAATGGCATATAATGTCCAAAGTTAATATTTTAGGTAGTTTTACATTGGTTTTTTATCAAATTGAAAGCTAAATATTTTCCGAATGGTTAAATCTATCACCAGCCTGGTAAATCCTTTGATTAAAGAGGTAGTTTATTTGAGCGAAAAGTCGAAGGCAAGAAAGGAATCAGGTAGCTTTATTGTAGAAGGCCGTAAGGAAATATTAATGGCCATTAAGGCAGGGTTTAAGCCAATGACGATGATTTTTAATCCTTCAATTGTCATTTATAATACGTTGCTGGAAGAATTTGGGAATGTCATTTTTGACATCGAGATGGTTGAAGTAACCAATCAGGTGTATAACAAAATTGCTTACAGGGAAGGTACGGAAGGCGTAATTGCGATTTTCAAATCTATAAATCTCGAGCTTAAAGATGTGAAGTTAAAAACTGACAACCCACTTATTCTGATTGCTGAAGCTCCTGAAAAACCCGGTAATATTGGCGCTTTAATGCGAACAGCTGATGCTGCAGGGGTAGATCTGTTCATTTTGGCAAATCCCAATACGGATATTTTTAACCCAAACATCATAAGATCAAGTGTTGGCTGCGTGTTCACTAATCATGTGGTATCGGCATCAACAAATGACATAATTGTATTTCTTAAAAATAATAATATAAAAATTTATTGTGCTTCAATAACAGCATCCTCAACATCATGCTATGATGAAGACTTTACTGGGGCTACTGCAATTGTAGTAGGCACTGAATCCAGTGGTTTAAGCATGGATTGGATTAAATCGGCTGATGTTAACATCATGATACCTATGAAAGGCCAAATAGATTCTATGAATGTATCAGTAAGTGCTGCAATTTTGATCTTTGAAGCCGTTCGTCAGAGAATTGAAAAATTTAATGTTTAATGGATGTATTTATTGTTTACATAAAGCATACAAAAGTCTATTAATGAATGATTTATATGTCTTTAATTGCTTTTTATATTGAGCAATATCAAATAGATTGAAACATGCATCATCATTTAACAAATAAACATTTCAATTTTGAAACAGTCAGAGATTTTCTTAGCTTTGTGCCACATTAAGCTGATGCATGACTAACTTACTTATATTTTTTTTAATAGGTACTTTTGTTGGACTTTTATTTCTAAATCTGTATTTTAGAATTAAAGTTCTTAAAATATATAAAATTCTCACAGTAAATAAGATAGAGTTTGACTCGTCTCATTTTTTTAATGCGAAAAAGATGGAAATTGAAGTTCTTTCAAAATACCCATCTTTTAAAAACGAAATACTAAGTTTTACGGGGCATGTTAAGAAATCAATTTTTTTAGCGGTAATCCTCGTTATTCTTATTACTATTATGGGTTTTATATTAAGATTTACAATATAAATAATTGCAGGATTGAAGATAGGATTGGTTGGGTTAGGTCATTTGGGTAAAATTCATCTCAAATGTTTATTGAATACAAATTTTGAATTTGTTGGTTTTTATGATACTGATAGAGTGCTTAGTGCCACTATGGCAGAAATGCATCAGATTGAGTCATTTGAAAGTTTGGAGGCATTGATAGCTGCTGTGGAGTGTGTAGACATTGTTAGTCCAACAACATATCATTATGAAATCGCAAAACAAGCTATCATTGCTGGCAAACATGTATTTATAGAAAAACCCCTAACTGAGACGTTGGATCAGGCAGATGAATTGGTACAATTGGCGCATAAATATGGCGTTAAAGTGCAGGTAGGTCATGTCGAACGGTATAATCCTGCGATCAGATCATTGTCAAATATTCAATTCAAACCGAAATTTATTGAAGGTCACAGATTGGCCATCTTCAATCCTAGAGGCACTGATGTTTCGGTTGTACTTGACCTTATGATTCACGATCTGGATATTATCTTAAACATGGTGAAGAGTGAGGTAAAAGAAGTTCGAGCCAATGGCGTTTGTATTGTCAGCAAAACACCTGATATTTGCAATGCCCGTATAGAATTTGAAAATGGAACAGTTGTAAATTTGACTGCAAGCCGGATTAGTCTTAAGAATATGCGCAAAATTCGCATATTTCAGGATGATGCATATATAAGCCTTGATTTTCTTGATAAAGAAGCTCAAGTCGTTAAAATAGAAGAAAACGTTGAGGGTGATGATTTTTCCGGAATGACCATACAAACAAAAGACGGTTTGAAACGTATTATAATAGAAGCACCCACTATTATGCAAAACAATGCCATTGAAGAAGAGTTAAATGACTTTTACAATGCCGTCGTACATAACACGAATGTTTTGGTAACCATCGAAGATGGATACAAGGCTTTAAAGTTGGCACAGATCATTGAGCGCAAAATGAATGAAACATGAAAGATTGTCTAAAAGTAATACTATCATTACTAAGCATCGTATTTATTGGATCATGTTCACTTACTGATAATGAAATGCCGGTACCAGCCTTTATTAGTATTACAGAAGTTAAGGTAAAGGCACCTAAAGGTCCGGAATTTGATACACATAAAATAACGGATATTTGGGTTTTTGTAGATGGCCAGATTATTGGAATTTTCCCAATGCCGGCCGATAGGATTCCATTGGAGTTAGTTGGTAATAATGATGTTGAACTAATGTTTTTAGCAGGTATCAGGAATAATGGCATGAACGACACGCCTGTTTTTTATCCTTTTTATCAAACAATTAAAAAGGTAATTTCGCCTAAAGCCAATCAAATAATTGAGATGGCATTGGAATTTGAATATGTAAGTACGGCCTTAATTCCACTTAATGAAAGCTTTGAAATAGGGAATCAGCTTTCTTATGATATGGATAATAATGTTATGACATATTTGACAATAAATAACGAAAATGCATCTTTAGGAAAAAATTCAGGGTTAGCGTCACTTACGGGTAATCAGACTTTTTTTGAAGTAGGGACTGAATCGGCAGTTAGGGAAACTCAAAACGCCAGAGGTTCCAGTTACATCGAATTTGATTATAAAGGTGAGGGTGAAATTTCGGTAGGCATAGCAAAAACGAGGAATGGATTTACGCAAAAGGAGTACCTGCTATTTGTCCCCGGCAAATCGGAATGGAACAAAATATATGTAGATGCCACAGATAAACTTTCTCCAAGAGACTATGATGAATATAGAATAATTTTGGGATTTAGAAAAACGGGTTCCAGTGCTGTATCAAAAATATATATTGACAATGTAAAACATGTTCATTTTTGATCATTGATGAAAGAGCAAAGAAAGTTAGAGTTATTGATTTATAGATCCGGTGATTTTATTTCCGCACTTTTAGCGTGGCTTTTATTCTTCATTTATAGGAAAAGGATTGAAACGCCTACCATAACTATTTCCGAAATATTTAATGATACTAAACTTTGGCATGGACTGCTTTTGATACCTATCATATGGGTGATAATTTATTCTATTTTTGACAGATACAGGGATATATACAGGTATTCCCGACTGGAAACATTAAAGAGTACTTTTTTTACGACATTTCTTGGCGTTCTTCTTTTATTTTTTACTGTATTGATGGATGATACTGTGTTAAAATATACATCATATTTTTCTCTGTTTAGCAGACTTTTTGTATTGCATTTTTCTATTACAGCCTTATTCAGGATGATCATATTAACTTCAGCAAGCAGGAGACTCAAGGCGGGAAAAGTAAGTTACAATACTTTAATAATAGGTGGTGATAAAAATGCTGTAGACCTTTACGAAGAAATATGCAACCGACCTTACAGTCTTGGGCATAAGTTCCTCGGCTTCATTGATAGCAATGGTCAAAGCAAAAATTATTTGGAAAAATATCTTCCCAAATTGGGAAAGTTTGAAAATTTAGAAGAGATATTACACAATCAAAGAGTTGAAGAAGTCATCGTAGCTGTTGAAACTTCAGAACATGACAAGATGAAAGCTATCCTCGATGCACTGTTTGATTATTCAGATCAAATATTGATAAAAGTAATACCTGATACTTATGACATCATGCTTGGAGCCGTAAAAATGAACCATATTTATGGCGCTGTCCTAATAGAAATAGAGCAGGAATTAATGCCCAATTGGCAAAAAGTTGTGAAAAGGCTAATGGACTATATTATTAGTTTAATTGCTATAGTAATATTGTCTCCAGTGATTATAATGAGCATGTTTCGTGTAAAGCTTTCTTCTCCGGGACCAATTTTTTATCAGCAGGAACGAATCGGTCTAAATGGGAAGCCATTCAATATTCTGAAATTCAGGTCAATGCCTGTCGAAGCTGAAAAAAACGGTCCTCAATTATCAAGTGATCATGATGATCGGATAACGTCATGGGGTAGGGTGATGCGAAAATGGCGAATAGATGAGATACCTCAGTTTTTTAATGTTTTATTAGGTGATATGTCTATTGTTGGTCCAAGACCGGAACGAAAATATTATATTGATCTAATTTCCAAACAAGCACCTCATTACAAACATCTGCTTAAAGTGCGGCCGGGTATCACTTCCTGGGGACAGGTTAAATATGGATATGCTTCCAACGTCCAACAGATGATACAAAGATTAAAATTTGATATCTTATATATTGAAAATATGTCACTCAGCCTCGATGTGAAAATCTTATTTTATACTGTTTTAGTATTGATACAAGGAAAAGGTAAATAATAAGAAACTACTAAAATGACTTTAAAGACATAAAGTAATACATGTCTGAATCACTATATCAGATCTCTAAATTTTTATAAATGTTAATATTTTGACTTATTCAAACTGAGAAATATTTTAACTTTATATTAATGTCAATATTTGATACTTATTAAATTTTCCAGCGTCTAAGATATAAAAATAATACTTTATGAAAACCCTTATCGCTTTTCTTTTGACAACCATAGTTTTCTTGTCATCATGTAGTACTTTAAATCAATTAGGCGTTAAACCGTCGGCTTTAGAGACTGTAATGGCACTGAGAGAAATATTGAACAGCAGTACTTTTAAAGCAATATCAAAACTAAAAGCACTTAACTCTGAAGATCCGACCACGGTATTGCCTGCTGAATTTCAACCGGTATTAGCTTCACTAAAATCATTGGGATATGGTGCTGAAATAGATAAAGTAAGTAAACAAGTCGGTGTTGCATCTACAGTTGTAATGGCTGAAAGTGAGGTTATTATTAAAGAATCCATCAGAGAAGTCGATTTCGGTGATGCAGTATCAATAGTAACCGGGGGAAAGGATGCTGCTACACAGGTATTACAAAACAACATGAAAATTGTAGTAAGGAGAAAATATGCAGAGCGATTGGATCAGGAATTGGCCAAAACTGATGTTCATAAATATTGGCCAATTGCTGCCGGTGCTTACAATATTTTTTCAAAAACAAAGGTTGATCCTTCTGTTAAGTAATTTCATAGCTGATAAAGCTGTGGATGCTGTTTTCCTAGCCATAGGTCATGAAGAACAAGAAATACGTAAGGATTACAAAAGTCTCGGTATTGGTATTGTCAATAAAGTATTTGACTATTATACTAAAGGAAAGACCCTAAACCAATAGAATATTCAACAGCATTATTGTATCCATTGCAAACTTTCTTAGATAGCGGTTGTTTGTTATTCACATAAAGTTTAACAAATGGAAACGGTATATCTTGGTGCTGGTTGTTTTTGGTGCGTAGAAGCTATTTTTCAAAATTTAAAAGGTGTCATAAGCGTATCTTCAGGTTATATGGGTGGACATATTAAAAACCCGGCTTATCGTGAAGTATGTAATGGAACAACAGGACACGCTGAAGTTATAGAAGTCATATTTGATTCCGCAATCATCGATTTTGATAAAATATTGGAAGTATTTTGGGCTAGCCATGATCCTACGACTTTAAACAGACAAGGAGCGGATACGGGCACACAATATAGATCAGTTATTTTTTATACCACTGAATTGCAAAAAAATAAAGCTGAAGCTTCAAAATCTGATATGGCTATACAAATTTGGTCAAACCCAATAGTAACTGAAATAACATCGGCATCTGTTTATTATAAAGCAGAAGCGTATCACCAGAACTACTTTAACAATAATGAAAATCAAAGTTATTGTGCTATTGTTATCAATCCAAAACTTAAAAAATTTAGAGAGCGATATGCTCATTTGATTTTATAAAAACAACTTATGCCTACAGAATATAATAAACTTACAAAGGAAGAGGAATATGTGATCATTCACAAAGGCACTGAGCGGCCATTCACGGGAGAATATGACAAATTTTTTAAACCGGGAACATTTATTTGCAGACAATGCAATAATCCATTATACTATGCATCTGATAAGTTTGACTCCGGATGTGGTTGGCCTGCATTTGACGATGAAGTAGTCGGAGCTATTACCAGAATATCAGACAAAGATGGACGAAGGACAGAGATTCTTTGTAAAAAATGCGGAGGACATTTAGGGCACGTGTTTACCGGAGAACACTTAACATCAAAAAATACGAGACATTGTGTAAATTCACTATCTATTAAATTTATTCCTCAATAAATAACCCTGAAACTTTATTTTACAGATTTACGTTTCTAATTTGGAAAAATTTATCTGATTTACTAAAACATGCAATTAGAACGAGATGTCATTTGAGGAAACAAAACAAAAAGCCAAATCATTTTTAAAAAAATGATGATCATGTTACTTATTTCTGGGTTTGTGATGGCAATTGGTTATTATTTTTATAGAACTTATACATTTAGTGAAGGTACCAGGACTGGTATTTTATATAAAATATCGAAAAAAGGAAATATTTTTAAAACCTTTGAAGGCCAATTGCAATCTGCGGGGACTGCCATAATGAATAAAGAAAGTACATTTGAATTTTCTGTTGAAAATGAAGACATCTACAAATCAATGCAGAGCATGGAGGGCAAAAATGTGAGGTTGTATTACAAGCAGCTTAATGATGCATTTTTTTGGCAGGGTGACACGGACTATATGGTATTTAAAGTGGAAGAAATCAAGTAAGCTTAAAAGGCTTCAGACCAATCTTTCTGCATTTGTTCGATTTCTACATTTATCCATTCGAGAGCTTGCTGATGCAATTCTTCAGCTGTTTTTCCTGAAAGTTGACTTCCAAATGAGAGTTTAACATCTGTTCTCCATTTTGAATATTGATGAAAATATTGAGGAAGAAATTTTTGAAGCACCCACATATCCTGTTTTGATTTATATTCAATAGCAACAGGTATTACCGGTATATTATTTGAAGCGGCTTCAATAAACGTTCCTAATCTGAAAGGTAAGGTATTTTTTTCTTTCCCTACGGTTCCTTCCGGATATACAATAATATTAAAGCCAAGCTGGATAGTTTCTACTAATTTATTTCTTGAATTCTCCCTTGACTCTTTATCATTTCTATTGACCCAAATTACACCTGTTAATTCGGCTCCTTTATTTATGATCGGGTAATTGGCCACTTCTGCTTTTGCAATGACAAATCCTTTCAAGTAACGACATAACACAATAGGATCTGTAAATGATCTATGGTTTCCGACATAAAGAGCCGGAGTATCGATAGGACTTCCTTGTCTTTGGATATGAATATTCAATATTGGGATACACACATATTTAAGATAGCTTTCCCTGAGTCTGAGCGCTCTGTCTTTTGTATGGGGAATAAAAATACAAGATATACCATAAAAGATCATGAATAAGGCCATTGCTAAAAATATCAAAATTCCACGCAAAGCTGCCAGCACATATAATAATTTTTTCACTCTTTTTTTTCAGGTTTCATTTGGGGGAAAAAGAGTACATCCTGGATTGATTTCTGATTGGTCATAATCATAGCTAGTCTATCCATTCCAATGCCAAGTCCGGCTGTTGGCGGCATACCATACTCTAAAGCCCTCAAAAAATCTTCATCGATTATCATAGCTTCCTCATCACCACGCTTGCCAAGTTCCAATTGTGATTCAAATCGCTCTCTCTGATCTATTGGGTCATTCAGTTCCGAAAAAGAATTGGCAATTTCTTTTCTATTACATATCGCTTCAAATCTTTCTACCAGACCAGGTTTAGAGTGGTGTCTTTTTGCCAATGGAGACATCTCGACAGGATAGTCAGTAATAAAGGTAGGTTGGATGATGTTGCCTTCACATGTTTCACCAAAGATTTCATCGATCAACTTACCTTTGCCCATAGAATTGTCTACGGGCACGTGAAGTTGTCTGGCTGTACCCCTAAGTTGCTCTTCATCCATTTCGCTGATATCAATACCTGTAAAGTGAGCGATGGCTTCATACATAGTATATCTTTTCCAGGGTCTCTGGAAATTAATTATATTATCTCCAACCACCACTTCGGTAGTACCGTGCAAATCCAAAGCCACTTTTTCGACCATTTCTTCGACCAGATCCATCATCCATTCGTAGTCTTTGTACGCTACATAAAGTTCTATTTGTGTGAATTCAGGATTATGAAATCTACTCATACCTTCATTTCTAAAGTCTTTACTGAACTCATAGACACCATCAAATCCCCCAACAATTAATCTCTTAAGATACAGCTCATTAGCTATTCTGAGGTAAAGCTTCATATCAAGTGTGTTATGATGCGTTGTAAAAGGCCTTGCTGCTGCTCCTCCATAAATAGGCTGAAGAATTGGGGTTTCTACTTCAAGATAACCACGTTCATTAAGGTAGGTTCTCATGGAGTTATACATAAGAGATCTTTTAATGAATACGTTTTTGATATCGCTATTGACCACAAGATCAACATATCTTTGCCTGTACCTTTGCTCAGGGTCAGTGAATGCATCGAAGACATTGCCCTCATCATCTTTTTTAACAACCGGAAGCGGTTTTAATGATTTTGAAAGAATGGACAATTCTGTCACATGTATGCTGCATTCTCCCATTTGAGTATAAAAAGCATATCCTTTAACACCGATAAAATCACCTAGATCAAACCACTTTTTGAAAGCATCATTATATAACATTTTATCTTCACCGGGACATATTTCATCTCTGTTTATATAGATTTGTATCCTTCCAGCTGAGTCCTGAATTTCGCCAAAGGAAGCCTTTCCCATAATTCTTTTTGACATTAATCTACCTGCTATGGAAATGTTTTGAAATGTAGTGTCGCCAACTTTAAATTCCCTTTTTATATCTGAACTAAAGCAATTTATATCAAATGTCTTACTCGGAAAAGCATTAATTCCGGCTTCTGTTAGTTTGATCAAGTTTTCTCTTCGTACAATCTCCTGTTCACTCAGATGCTGCATGTTGTATGATATATTTTTGTGGTGCAAAAGTAAGAAATAATATAAGGATAGCGTAATGAAGATCAGAAAATGTACATTATTGAATCTATATCACGAAACATGAAATAAAAAAAGGCTCTACAAACATGCAGAGCCTTCTGAAAGATTCAATTTACATAAAATATCTTAATATCTTCTTTCTCTTGGTTTGTAATCGTTATCTCTTCTTGGAGTTTGAGGCCTTGGCTCAGCTTTTTTACAAACAATAGTCTGTCCGTCAAAAACGGTTTCATTTAATCCTGCAATTGCAGCTATACCAGCATCTTCACTACCCATTTCGACAAAAGCAAATCCTTTTGATCTGCCAGTATCTTTATCAGTGATTACTTTGGCTGAGACAACCTCGCCATACTGAGAAAAAAGATCCTCTAAAGCTTCAGAACTTGTTCTGTAGTTAAGTTTTGCAACAAAAATGTTCATTAAAAAAAAATTAAAAAATAAATAAAAATAAGAATCAATCCAAACTATAATGGGTTGACTATCCATGTCATTACAAAGATAAACTTTTTTTAATAACTTAGATTTATTTTTGTATTTATTTCCAAATAAATATTTACATAATTCGCCAAAAGCGCTTCATTCGATAATATTGACCGTATATAGTATATACATTCATAAATATATTGTAATATTAATTTCAAATAATCAATTGATTTATGAAAATATAGCTTTATATTTTTGTCCTTTTTACGATTAGTTGCAGACTAAACAAAGAATCTCATCATCAAGAGCTGTCTAAACCGGCAATAGTTACATTTTTAGATAGTTCCAAGGCGGCTGAAGCAATTATAATGGATGATATTGATGGCTTTTTTAACCAAATTTCTGTTTTGGATATGGAAATTCAAATGAAAAATAACTTAAATCATAATGACAGAGCTTTGTCTTTAAAGACTTTTAAGCAGTATTTGCAAACTGAAGTAACTAACTGGGAGACGGATGAAAAAGATTCAATAATGAATTTATTTAAGAACGCTAAAGTCATTTGCGACAAAGTTAGTCCAAGAATTTTTCCTGACGGTTTACGTATTATTAAAATAAAAAATGGTCATTATGGCAATGATGTATATTATACCCGTGGCCGCAACATAATGATACCTGAAAATATATTTAAAGACAAAAATTTTGAAAAGCAAATTCCAGTTATGCTTCACGAAATATTCCATATTCTTTCAAGATATAGGCCTGAATTACGAAAAAAATCATATGCCTTAATCGGTTTTAAAGATGCTGGCAAGCCTGTCAAATTGAGGCAGAATCTTGAAAATATTATACTTACCAATCCTGATGGAGTTTCGATGAGATATGTTATCGATCTGGATGAAACTAATCAGGATGCAAGGGTGGTTCCTCTAATCACAAGTAAATTTAAGTTATTTAATAAGTCCAACGGGGCATTTTTTGATTATTTAAATTTTGATCTCTATAGTATTTCTGATCAAGGCTCATATTTTGAAGTTGAGAACGATGCACTTGGAAAAACAACTCTGAATGTAACAAAGACACCATCATTTTTCACTAAAATTAAAGATAACACCCAATATATCATTCACCCGGATGAAATTATGGCTGATAATTTTATGCTGGCTTTATTAGCTAATTATAAAAATGATTATAAAAATTTTTCCATAGAAGGGAAAAAACTAATCGATGATTTATTGGTGATTTTGTCAAAAGAGTAAATTATATTGTGGAAGTTTTAATTCCATACATTTTAGCATAAAGCGTTTTTTTTTGATAAAATAAATCGCTACATTTGCCGAAGAAATGATAAAAAACCTTAAACCTCTTTATTCCGGAATTGATTCATTGAATGCACTTGACGTTCCTGAATTGGAAGCATTGGTATTAGAATATCCATTCTCAGATATTTATAGAATGGTACTTGCCAATAAATTGGAGCATAAATTTGCGAATGATATTTCCATTACCGCTCAGGATAGAATTTTTATGGAATATCTATTTAATCAGGGAGCGACTGTTCCTAATATAAATGATGTGAAATTTTATAACCAAAGTCAATCTGAGCATGGACAATCTAAACAAAATGAAACAAATGATAGGGTAGTGCTTGATCAAATTATTAGTGAAGTTTCTGTTACCGGAGAATCCACATTTGACTTATCAGTTGAGGAAGAAAATACAACTGAATCACCTGTGTTAAATGTTCAGAATGTGTCCAATTCGATAATGTCACCGGAAATGGATGCGATAAATCAAAAAGTAAAAACCGAAAAGTTAAAAACCCACAAGAAATTTAAGCAGGAAAAATTTAAACTTAAAGAATTTAGTGGCATTTCAGATTTTTCACTTTGGTTATTGTCATTTAAAAGTGATGATCTCGATAAAAGAATCAAAAAAGAAGAAAAAGCGGCAAAAAAGAAACTTTTTGAAGATAACGCCAAAAAATCTGTAACACGATCTCCGTCAATAATTTCTGAACCTTTGGCTGAAATTCTTGCTTCGCAGGGCCATTTAGACGATTCAAAAAAAATGTATGAGCAATTAATGCTTAAATATCCGGAAAAAAGTAGTTACTTTGCAGCCAAAATTAATAATCTTATAAAAATTTAATATAATATGACCACTGCATTAACAATTTTAACAGCAATAAATTGTGTTTTATTGATGGCTATAGTACTCATACAAAACCCTAAGGGTGGCGGTATTGATTCATCTTTTGGTGGAGGTGCTGCAAATCAGATGTTTGGAGCCTCGAAATCTACAGATTTTGTTGAAAAACTTACATGGACCTTAGCCGCAATTTTATTCGTATTATGCATCATAACTGCTATCCTGGTAACAGGTAGTAATTCCGGTGATTTAATAGCTCCTGTCCAATAAATTAAACCTCAAACTCAATCTTAATATGAGGCTTATCAGTTAATTCAGGTAAGCCTTTTTGTTATGATAAAATATATTCTGAAATTATTAAACAGTGATTTGTAATGGTAAAAAAAGCCCACCAATTTGACGAACCGACAGCCCTTAGCTCGGTCGCGGCATTTCATGAAATATTTAATCTTCCGGTATTAAGTTCTCCTGAAATCCCCGATGAAAAGCGATGTAATCTAAGAATAGCACTTCTACAGGAAGAATTGGATGAGCTTAAAACAGCAATTCTTGAAAATGATATTGTAGCAGTTGCAGATGCATTTAGCGATCTCCAATATGTTTTGTCTGGTGCTGTTCTGGAATTTGGTTTGGCTAGCAGATTTAAAAAATTATTTGATGAGGTTCAACGGTCTAATATGAGCAAAACCTGCAAATCACTTGACGAAGCTCATGCCACTCAAAAATATTATCTCGAAGAAAAAGCAACCGAATCATTTATACATGAACAAGAAGGCGAATATCTTGTATTCCGAAAATCAGACAAAAAAGTCCTGAAGTCGGTCAATTATTCTGAAGCAGATCTTGATTCCATTGTGAATGAGAAATAGTTAATTGAATAGGGTGCAAAAAAAAAAATGACTTGAGTACATATAAACCAAGAACTGACTTAACCTTATTTATTTAACAACAATGTCAAATTCTACCTCTATATCCGTCTCTCCTCCTGCATTTGTTATGTCTCCTGTGGACACACCAAAAGCACTTTTATTTGGCTTGTGACGCAGCGTAATTTTCAATTTTCCCTCCCGGCATTGTTGGTTTGTACTATTGTTTTAAGTCCAATAGGCTTATTATCAGCATCTTGGTCATCGTAATTTATTAAGATATTGCTTTTAAGGCCTTCTGAGATGTCAAAGAAAAACTGGTGATCATTTGCTTCAGTTTTGATTTCTTCTGAAATATCGATCGCTGGGTTTACAACCGTATTTTTTAGTTTTAACGTACCAGTGTAGGCAGTATTTGACTCAAGTAGTCCAGAAGTAACGACAGGAGCAACTCCACCATCACCGTCAACGTCTTCAAATGTAAATATTACCACTTTAGAGGCATCACTTTTGGAAATTAAATTATATTCCATGGTTGTGATTAACTCTTCTTCATTTGGAACCATAGGGTCTTTTTTACAAGATGATGACCATAAAACAATACATAAAATGCTACAAAAAAATTTAAAATTTGTCATTGTAATTGGATATTATTAATTAAAAAATAAATCTTATATTGATGCTAATGTTTCTTCCCATTTCATCAGAAAAATATCGAAGTCTGTTTAAATAATCTCTATATTGAATGTTAAAGATATTATCTATTCTGGTACTAACATCTATGTCGCTATTGTTACGTTTTTTGAATTTGACCCTAATACTGGCATTCATTAAAAAATAGGCATCCGGTGGTAATAAAAAATCTTCTGAGGGAGGTGCATAAGATTGTCTTGCTGTATAACTTCCCTCGATTCCAATCTTTATTTCATTAAAATATTTTGTCTTCGCCATAGTGTAATTTATATGAGAAAAAGCACTAAAAGGCGGGATTCTGATAAGTCCGGTATCCTGACTGATGTTTTTGGCATAGATGTAGTTTAGCCCACCTATGAGCTGCAACATTTTAGTGACATCATGTGTGATTTTTGTACTAAGTCCTGATAAAGAAGCATTTGTACCTACATATTTAAAAACCGGGAATGCACCCCTTATGGTAAGTCTGAATTCTTTTTGAGGTTGTAAGTAAATATAATTACGGATGTTGTTATAGAAAATTGATGCACTTAAATGCGTATTTTGTGTGACATGACCAATCCATTCATTTGTGATTTTAAAGGAATTTTCTGCCTTTAGTTTTGCATTCCCCAATTCTAAACCAGATACACCTTGATGAAGTCCATTGCTAAAAAGTTCATTGATCTCAGGTGGCCTATTGGTGTAAGAAACATCTACGCCCGTTTGAAAATCTTTTGTTATTTGTTTTTTTATTCCAATATTTGCTGCCCAATTTAATGACCGGATATTTTCTTTTACTATCATTCTGGCTGAATCTATTCTAGCAACAAAATAATTCCTGTATTCTGTTCTTATACCCAGCTCAATGGGTATTGATGCAATTTTAACCCTGCTAATGTCATATAATGCTATATGATTATTTATATAATCCGGTATCAAAGGTAGGATGCCTGTACCTGGATCGTTTGTATTATTCACATATCTATACTGCAAGCCCATCGAATTGTTGATATTTTTAGTTTCATGATTATAATTAAAGTCATAATATTGGCTAAATAGCAATAGACTTAAAGATGGTTTTTCATTATAATTATTCCTGCGTATATCGTATTCTTTCCTGTTATTAATTTGAAAACCTGCATCCAATTGGTAATAACTTTGTTCATTTACACGATATTTATTGGTAAATTTTAATAGGTAATGGTATATATTTTGTTTGGGAGCATTAATATCATAAGAAAAGTCGGGTTCTGTATAAAAAGGAATATTCCTAACAAAAGCTTCTTTAAGGTCCGTGGTATTTCCGATATGTGATCCCCTCAGAATTGCAATGTTATTGCTGTACAAACTTAAGTATACTTTTCTGACCCATTTATTATTTATATCACTTGTAACATACAATGAAGCGGATCTGTCAGTATTTCCCGTATTGGTAAGATAGTATGAAGGAGATTTCCTGTCACCTGCGATTGAACTACTTAAGGTTGCTCTGATATTGCCTAATAGCGTACTTTTTTTTATTATGGCATTGACGCCAACAGCACGACCGTTTGATTGACCATTTAAT
Organism: Saprospiraceae bacterium; assembly: GCA_016717145.1. Taxonomy (GTDB): domain Bacteria; phylum Bacteroidota; class Bacteroidia; order Chitinophagales; family Saprospiraceae; genus OLB9. Next base: position 282,115 of record JADKGD010000008.1, read on the forward strand.
CGGATTTCTCCATGCCAGTGTGGGTCATATGTCATTTCATTTGGTTCTAAAATAACCACACCACCCATTGACTGAAGGCCATATTTGATGGCTGCAGCACCTTTATATACTGATATTTTATCGGCAGTATTTGGATCAATTTCAGGTGTATGATCATTTCCCCATTGTTGTCCTTCTTGAGGTATTCCATGGTTTAAGATCGTTATCCTATTTCCATACAAGCCATTTATAATTGGCTTTGAGAGATTTGGACCTGATTTTAACATATTCACGCCAGGGATGGTCGACAGGATTTCGGTCAGATTTCTTCCATTTAATTCAAACAACATATCTTTTGAAATCATATATTTCGTTGTACCTAACTTTAAATTATTGTCTTGACCACTGATTTCTACTTGCTCAAGGAGTTCATCGTGATGCTCAAGATAAAAATCAAAAATTAATGAACTGTCTATAGACATATAAATAGATTTGGTTTCACAGCCAAGATGCGAAACCAGAAAGTGGTAATTTCCAGGACAAATTCCCATAATGATGTACTTACCTTTTTCATCACATGCTACTCCTTTGCCTAATTCTTGTATGTATATAGTCGCATATTCCAAGCCATCAGCATGTTGCTCATCAATGACCGTTCCGCTTAACATAAGTTGACAGTCCTGACTCATAATGTTTGAGAATATTGCAGAACTTAAAAGATAAAAAATATGAAATAACAATATTTTTCGAGACATAAAGCAAAGATAGATACTTTATGCAACAAAGTTGCATAAAGTATCTATCTTTATTTCAAAATGCTGTTTAAGTAGATGTTTTTTAAACTGATAAAGAACATTCATTTAAAACATTTTTTTATGCAACCAATGAATGTCTTCTGTATTAAATAAAACACCCTTGAAAGAAGTCATTCTAACAAGGGTGTTTAAATCCTATATTAATGAAGCTATTATATTACTCCACTATGATCATTTTTTTAGTAGCTGTAAACCCGCCACTTGTCAATGTGTAGAACAGGATACCTCACGATGATTTCTTTTTCCATAGCGCCACGATCCTTTTAATTTACAATCATCAGACGCGATGTAGGGTTTGCCGTTAATCATTAAGCCTGTCAACCTCCATTTTGAGGGAGACATAATCACTGATCGGCACCATTTTATACTTTTCATATCGCTAACTTTTATTTGTGATAATGAAAAGTATTAAAGTTGTAATAGTTGTTGCCGCGTTAGTTATAAGCGTTCCCCAAGCATTGATCACAGGATATACAGACGGTGGTGTAGCGTTTGTGTTATTTCTATCGACGATGTTGATAATATTTAACGTTACAGTTTTACCTGTTGCATCTGCATACCATACGGTCCTGAAGCTAAGCCAGGTGCAGCAAAGTTAAAGTCAATCGCGGCCCTGCCCTGTAATGTCACATTTTTATTTATGATCAATGGATCTGTGATAAAAGATGTTGGCACAGTAAAGGTAATTGTGCTGCCATCAACAATACAATTCAGAATGTTTCTTAAAGTTCCTGGTGTAAGTATACTATTACCTGAATCAGTAACGATAGTAATGTTCGGGGTTACTGTTACGGTTACCGACACATGGGTTGTGGTATTACAGGTGCCGGTATATCTTACAAAATAAGTTGTCGTTGAAGCTGGTGAAGTAGTGAAGGCATCTCCTATAAATACGAGTGTGCCTCCACATGAACCGGTGAACCATTGCGTGGAGTATCCCGTTCCTTTTATTCCGCCGGGCACGTTAAGGTGGTGCCGTTGGCGTTACAGATATTGTTGTACCTGCAGCGCCGGTTGGTGCGACTGAAGCAGCATTTACAGTTATTGTGATGCAATTACTGTTGTATGTACAAGCCACTGCATTCAGTGTACTTGTTGTGACTCTTCTGTAAAAGTTCAGTTACCGTTAATCCTGATGGAGCATCATAGGGTTGCAACTGTTACACCTGCAATATTGAAGCAGCGCAGCTTGTCGTACTATTGCCACTGGTAGCTTAATGTACCGGTTCCGGTTGAAGCCACGGATTGTGTGAATGCTGCAGGATCTCCTGAGGAACAAATAGTCTGATCAGCCGCTACGGTACCGCCGGTAACATTGTTTACGGTTACCGTTATGCAATTGCTGTTGGTCGTACATGCAACACTATTGAGTGTGCTTGTTGTTACTCTCCTGTAATAAGTTGTAACTGTTAATCCTGATGGAGCATCATAGGTTTGCACCTGTTGCACAGGCAATATTGGCAAAGCCAGTTGTACAATCTATTGTACTGCTTTGCCACTGGTAAGATAATACACCGCTTTGCTGTACAGGCAACTGTTTGTGTGAACGCTGCAGGGTCGCCAGCAGAACAGATCGTTTGATCGGCTGCCACTGTTCCACCGGTAATATTATTTACTGTGATAGTACCAGCTGCAGTTACTCCACCGCAAGGACCTCCGGTCAGTGTTACTGTGTAAGGGAAAGAACCGTCTACCGAAGGCGTTCCGCTGATCGTTACCGTACCCGATCCAGCCGTTCCGCTGAAGGATCCGCTTACTCCGGTTTGTAAACCGGTTATGGTTGCACCCATTGCGCCTGTTGTTGCATAAGTAATACTGGTTATAGCCGTATTGATACAAGCAGTTTGCGCATTGGTACCCGCTGCTGATGTGAGTAATGCTTTCGCAATCATTGATCACCAAGTTATAGATTGGCCCGCTTCCGAAACATCCATTTGCATCTGTGGCAGAAACTGTTATCGGAAAGTGCCGGTTACAGTTGGCGTGCCATAGCGCACCAGCAGATGAAAGTGTTAGTCCCGCCGGTAATGTACTGAATGTTGTAAATACATAAGGTCCTGTTCCACCGAGGCAGTAAAGGCTTGGCTGAATGGTCCGCCGATACTTCCTGTTGTTACACCAAGTTGCTAAGGGTTATAATGGGCCCACCAGCTTTAATATTGAATGCAATATGTATCAAAACCTCTCCGCCATTCGGGCCTGATGGTGTTGTTCTTATCATTGCAACACTAGCAACACCGGCTTTAAATGAAGTGCTATAATAACCAAATCCGCTGGAAGTTATGGTTAAAGGTCCTTGGTTGATAAGCATGGTTTGCCCTCCGCCAAATGTTGCACTGTTGGGTGCAGTTGAACCTTTAAAATAGTCAAAGATATCAAAAAACCAAATCATTAACTGCACTTGGCACATTGAGTGTACTTGATGAAGGGGTTGAACTATTGAAACTGACTGATAACTGGCCGCAGGTGTTGGTGTAACCTGGTCAACATGCTGGAATGCTGTTGCTGTAATAAATTTATCGGCAGAAGCACTGGTCATCACAATATTTCCCACCGTTGAGCTTACACTTGTGCCTAATGCCAGAGTAAATACCGCATCTACAGCTGCTGCGTCGCTACTTCTTTTGCTTAATCATTGGTGTTCCTCCAAATGTTACCGAGACTACATTTGTTGCAGCTGCATCAGATGCAGTTACAACAAGCAGCCTGTTTGTTCCTGCAGGAACAGTAAACCATTAATAGTATTGGAGCCAAAAGCACTTGTTGATGTATTGGATGTTGCTGAACCAAGCTGTGAAACTACACCGGAAGAGCAAGCGTTAGCGCTTATCAGCAGAGAATAATTTAATCCTGTGCCTGTGCATCCATTGGCATCGGTTGCTGTAGCGGTTATATTATATGTGCCGGGAGTCGTTGAAGTACCACTTAAAACACCTGTAGATGCAAATGTCAGTCCGGGTACTGTACTTCCTGTAGTAAATGTATAAGGAGTAATGCCACCGTATGCAGTAAAGGTTTGGCTAAATGGTGCATTGGCAAAGCCTGAAGTTATGGTAGGGTTTGTAACAGTAATTGTTGTACAATTCAAGATTGTGAGCACCTGAGTATAGGATAAATTACGGTTGCAATAATCTGTTACATTCCAGGTATAAGTAATCGTGCCCTCACAGTTTACAATATTGTCTACTCGGATAGGTATTACTGATCCCTGAATCAAACACAAGCCTGAAGAACCGTTGGAATAGTTCAGTGGAAGGCAAAACTCCGGGAAGTGGTATATCAGGACAATTAATTGCAGTGCTGGGCGGGGGATTTATGAGTGTAGCAAGTGGCGGAGGCATAACTGTTAAAATCTGCTGATAATTTAATGGTCTGCCGCAATAGTCAGTTGTTGCCCAGGTATATGTAATAGTTCCGACACAATTCACTATATTATCAACACTAGTAGGTGTTGCGTTGCAAATATCCGGCACGAACCGAGCTCACCATTATCATACGTAAGTAAAGGTAAAACACCTGGAAGGGGTATTAAGGTACAATTTATGGTACTGCTAGGAGGTGGATTCTGAAAAACAGCGACCGCAGGAGGATTGACAGTTATCACCTGTATGTGCTGAATTGTACGCATACATATATCGATCGTTGTCCATGTGTATGTTATTGTACCTATACAATTTGTGATGTTGTCTTCCCTAGTCGGAATTATTGTCCCCGATATTAAACAAGCACCTGTTGCATTATTTGTATATGTTAATGGAGGCAGAACGCCTGGCAGGGGGAATCGAAGCGCAGGGTAAAGTTACATTCGGTGGTGGATTATTAATTAAAGCAACTGGAATAGGTGAAATTGTTATGACCTGAACATGGGTTGCCACATTAGCGCACAAATCTGTTTTAGTCCATGTTCTTGTGATGGTGCCTCCGGCACAGTTAGTATAAGCTGCTACCTGTGTTCCTGCTACCATGCCTGCTGGGATACAATTATCAATGTAATCTAGTATTGGAATTGGTGGGACTTCATCAAAGCATGCATATGTTATTGGTCCGGGAGGGTTGATAAAAACAGGTGCAAGGTCATCATCAAAAGAAAAAGGTACCATATCAAGAATGCAACATGCTGTTCCACAGACTATAGTAGAAATATTTACATTTAGTAC
>JADKGD010000009.1 GCA_016717145.1 Saprospiraceae bacterium
AAACCCTGCATTAATACACTTCTGGTCAATAACATGGGTTGTAGACTGGCCCCATTAGTATTTGATCTGCTAGTTGTATAAAGCAATCTGACCACAACACAATTCTTGCATTGAAGTTTATATTACTGATCAAGCATCTGAAATTTCGTCCACCTACATTATCGTAATGGATATCAACTGCATCCGGGCAAAATTCAGCAATAGCTTTTTTAATGTCAGTAGTGGTTTTATAATTAATGACTTCATCAAAGCCAAATTCTTTTTTCAGCAGTCTTACTTTTTCATCACTTCCTGCAATCCCTACTACACGGCAACCGTTTAGTTTAGCTATTTGACCAACTACAATACCAACCGCACCGGCAGCACCAGAGACAGCAACTGTTTCGCCGGATTTTGGTTTACCAATATGTATTAAACCAAAATAAGCAGTGAGGCCTGGCATGCCTAGTATACCGAGATAATAACTTGCAGGTGCTATGTTTGTATCTATTTTTAGTAAGCCGGGTGCTGTTGCAATACAATGTTGCTGCCATGGAAGATTACCTGTTACCATATCATTTTCTTTAAAATTGGCAACGTTGCTTTTTATTACTTTAGCTACTACACCACCAGTAATTGGCTTTCCAACTTCAAAAGGAGGAGCGTATGATTTAGCATCATTCATTCTGCCACGCATGTACGGGTCTACAGAAAAATACATAGCTTCCAGCAATATATCTTCTTCTTTAATTTGGGGTAGTTCAATATTTTTTGTTTCAAAATTTTCCACCACAGGTTTCCCTTTTGGCCTACCGGCAAGTACTATTTGTTTTGTTGTCATATGCTATAAAAGTTTTGTTATCAGATTTTGAAATGGGCTTCAGAACTTATTGGGATGTTTAGGACCTTTGATATTAAGCAGTTCTTTTCTGCATCTTTTGTAATGGTAGTAAAATCATCAGCCGTAATGCCCGGTATTACACCTGTTATGGACAAATGAATATGTGTAATGCTTAAACCTTCCAGAGTTAAGCTTGCTTCCGTATCCAACGTTGTTGGCGTTATATTTTTTTGAGTGAGCATGGCAGCTACAGCCATTGTAAAACAACCGGCATGGGCAGCGGCTAATAATTCCTCCGGATTTGTTCCTGCTGCCCCATCTTCAAACCGTGTTTTATAACTATAGTTTGTCTCATTTAGAATGCTGCTTGCCGTAGTTAACGTACCTTTGCCTTCTTTCAAATTACCAGACCAATGTGCTTTTGCTTTACGTATCATATTAATGTTATTTAATTGTTTTATATTAAAAATAAATGTAAACTATGGTTTTGCAATGCAAGTCGTTGTGTACAGAAAAAATGCAAAAAAGACAGACATTGAGCTATTACCTCAATGTGAATCATTTTTTTCGAATAGATTTCATCTGCACAATATGAGTTAAAAAGGATCACTTAATTCACATATCCTGATAAGTTTTTTATTTACAAATTCATCCATTCCCAATGCCGAAAGTTCCCTTCCATATCCGAACCTTTGGTACCGCCAAAAGGTAAATCGGCTTGTGTCCAGGTAGGGTGGTTGATAAAAACCATACCTGTATCTATTTGGTTTGCAACCCGTTTTCCCCGTTCAATATCATTGGTAAATACTGAACTACCTAAACCAAATGGAGAATCATTGGCCAAATCAATTGCCTCTTGTTCATTTTTTACTTTGAAAAAAACAGCTACAGGGCCAAAGAACTCTTCGTAATACACCGGATTGCCAGGCAACATATTTGTGATCACTGTTGCTTCCATATAAGCACCTGCTTGGTTGACTCTTTTGCCCCCCAATAAAATTTTAGCACCGCCATCAACCGCCCTTCTCACCTGATCCGCGATTTTAACCGCTGCTTCTTCACTACTTAAGGGACCTAGCTGGGTATTTGGTTCCATCGGGTCGCCAATCACCAAGCCGGCTAGTTTTTTTTGAAATTTTTCAAAAAATTCATCCGAAATACTTTCAACAGCTATAAATCTTTTTGAAGCTATGCAACATTCACCATTATTATTTATTCTGCCTGTAACGGCCCAATCTACGGCTTTGTCAATATCGGCATCCTCCAAAACAATAAAAGCATCGCTTCCACCTAATTCCAGAACTGATTTTTTCAAGTTTTTACCCGCCTGAGCGGCAAAACTTGCACCTGCAGCCTCGCTTCCGGTAAGCGAGACGCCTTTTATTCGTGCATCAGAAACAAGGATAGAAGCGGTTTTGCCTGAAATCAATAGGTTTGTGTACAATCCAACCGGGGCTCCTGCCTCTAGAAAAAGCTTCTCTATAGCTATTGCGCATTGCGGAACAATGGAAGCGTGTTTGATAAGAATTGTATTGCCAACCATTATATTGGGTGCTGCAAAACGGGCTACTTGATAAAATGGAAAATTCCAGGGCTGCACACCTAACAATACGCCTATCGGACTATGCCGAACCAGGGCCTGCCCATGGACTGGTTTTAATAACTTATCCGATAAAAATTCTTCCGCATTATTGGCATAATAAAAGATTTCTGCACTTAATTTTATCTCACCTTCAGCCTGTGAGACCAACTTACCCATTTCCAGGGTAATAAGTTGGGATAATTCCTTCTTTTTTTCTCTTAATAAACCAGCTATTTTGTGCAATAATTCAGCCCTTAATGAATATTCAGTCTTTTTCCAAATAGCAAATGTTTCGGCCGCTTTTGCAATGGAATGGTCGACTTCAGATTCAGTCATGTAATCAAATCTTTTTATCACTTTGTTGGTAGCCGGATTGGTGGTTTGAATTGGCATAATTTTATAATTAATAGTATTAAAAAATAATAGTTATACGCCTGATTAATGTTTCGGTTCTTTATCCGCCTCAATGCACCAGAGCAACTCCTTTACAAATACTGCGGCAAGTTTGTCGGAAGCAGATTTGTCAAGCGCATTTCCTTTTTCATCATAGGCTTTATCCACAGTTGGGACAGAAAACATAGCGGGGATAGTCCATGCTTTCATTTTCCATAAGGTAAATTGGAGGGCTACCATGGCTTGGGTACCACCAAAAGGTCCAGCCGAAACGGTGGCTATGCCTATGGGTTTGTGTTTCCATTCGTCATACAAAAGGTCGATTGCATTTTTTAAACTGGCCGGATATCCACCATTGTATTCTGGTGTGACGATGATAATACCGTCAGATGATTTTATCTTTTTGGCATAGTTAAGTACACCTTTAGATGGATTAATAAGTGTCTTTAGTGTCCCTTCGAAAATAGGAAAGTTGTACTCCTTTAAGTCAATAACCTCTGTAGTCAAGATTATTTTCAATGAGATAATTTTGAAAATAAAGCGAAACATTATGACTTTTTCGCCCTTCTCTGACGCTTGATGAAATAATAGATATGTGATGCATGGTTATTTTTTATTGAAAATCCGGTCTATTTCTTTTGAAAGTTTTAAGTCCTTTTCGGTAATGCTATTATTGGCTTCATGTGTAAATAATAAGATATCTACCTTGTTGTACACATTACTCCAATTCGGATGGTGGTTCATTTTTTCAGCGACAAAAGCTACCTCAGTCATAAAAGTAAAAGCTTCTACAAAATCTTTAAACTCAAAGCTACGTTTCAATTGATTATTTGCTTCTTTCCACATAGTACTTATTTTTTAGATTTTTTTGTTCATCTGCTTCACTCAAGCAATGGCAATGGCTTGTTTTTGATTTGTTACTATGGTATCCGATTTTCCGACGTGTAACTCCCCTACTTTAAATTCGTGCATGACCTTGGCTACCTTTTTTTGAGTAGCGCTTACTTTTTTCTTTTCCATTCTTATATTTATGCCACAAAGGTGCAGCTCATTACTTTGGCAAGCATTACAGAGTTTTTCTAAAGAGTTACATTATTCACACATTAAACAAGGCTACATCAGACCTTTGTGTAACCTGAGCCAAAGAATCAGAAAATGAGATAATCTCTGGCGATATCTCCATAACATACTCAATTTTGTTTTTCATGTTTGGCCCCGCTATCAAGACTGACTGATTCTGCCCAAGGCAGATGAAGGGCGACAATTCTTCAAAGGAAGGAAGGGCCGATGGTGGGGTAGCAGGTTCAACAGTACGTTTATCGCATGTCCTCTGGACACGACGAGCGCTTAGTTATTACAGGCAGTTTATCTTGTCAGTAGGCTTAACCAATTCGTAAATAATGAAACTCTCGTCCACTCCATAGTCTGACCGTAATAACCTGTTTTCATTAGTTGATTAATGTCAACACCGCTACCAGCGCAAATACCTATTAATTCCCAAGTATTATTTTTTTGTCTGAAAAGTCCGCCACCACTATCACCACCAGAGCAAATATATTCTAAGGGTCTTGGTATAGTACTTCCTGATTTATTGCAATCCTTTCTTGTTGGATGGTCAAAGTCGCAAACGAGTAAAGTTTCGCGACCTAAATATTTTTGTCCTCCAATACTATCTGTTACATTTTCTCCTGCAATTTTTTTGTTTTGTTGACTCACTAAATCAGGTCTGTTTGCTGGTCCTGATGCGCCATAACCGACACCCACTACATTTGAATTTAGTTCGTCAAATGCAGTATTAACTTTTGCAGGTGTAATATTATTTATAGGTTGTTCCAATTCTAAAAGTGCAATATCACATGAACCCTCTGTCAAACTATCTAAATAGTTAGGATGCAGCAATAAATTTTTAACCTTGACTTTTTGGCCATTGAACATCAAATAGAGTTTAGTAACATCAGTTACTCTATGATTGTAATTAACATAATTGACAGCGATCTGCCCATTAAATTCCATTGTGTCTGGTCGAGTATCACTGTCAATAAAGACATGTGCAGCAGATAGAACAAAACGGTCGCTGATTAAAACACACGAACCACTCGCAGAGGTGTCTTTATATATTAGTCCAACACAATCAAATTGTTTCTCGGTCGCCAAACTTAAGTAGTTTTTTTCATTAACATCATGTCGGATAATGCCTGAGAAGAAAATAAAGAATGCTAAGACACAAAATGTCGAAATTATTAGTCTGTAATGTTTCATTGTCTGTGTTTTAAATTGCTTGAACGGTTGTGCTTTGCGAAGGTTTTTGGCGATAGCCAAAACTGTCGTTAATGCTTCTGTTATGGCTTCGTGATTAACTCTTTTTTCGTTTTTGATGGTTTAGATTTTGGGTGTGGGACACTCAGTTTTTCTCCTGTGGCTTTATAATGAGCTATGGCCTTTGATATAAGTTCTTTGTCTGCTTTGGTTAATTTTACTGGTTCGACTACAAAATCAACTCCTTCTGGTTCTCTAATAATATCCATTTTTAATTTATTTTTGATTTAAAAAATATCTCCTTATTAAATTAAGGGCGTCCATTGGTAAGATTACCATCCGTTGGTTTCCTAAGTGAACAATTCTAAACTTTGTTCGTAATGTTCAATTAGTCTTGTTTTAGAAACAAAAGCAACGGAACCTTGGTTCCCCAAATCCCAACTTACTTTACAAGCGTATGCAAATAAATTTGCTGGAACACCTTTATACAATTTAGTTTTCCCGATGTTAAATGGGGCATTTTCAATTATACTTACAAAAACATGATCTTCTTCCATTTTCAGACTTACTAAACCATGAATTATTGTGGGATTATCCCTTGTAGTCAATTTAAACACTTGATGATCATTCTTCTTTAATTCAGCTTTCCAATTAAAATTCCATCCTTTAGTTTTTGTTACGGATTTAAGTTCTGATAAAGTAACTAAAGAGATTGTGGTTGGAAAACGCTCACCCGAAATGGTATTTTCGATACTATTTGTCAATTTATCTATCCAAACATCGATGTGTTTTTGTTTTGCCATATTTACTCTTTCAAAACCTTTAGTACGTTGGATGCCAAAAAAGAATTCAGCGTAGCATATTATTAAAACTTACATCCTACATGCTAAATATCTCTGGTCTCAGAACGCAAAAATACGAATTTCTGCTGGAAGTACAGATAGATTTATGGTATTTTGTCCATCTAATATATTTCATTTTGCGAGTATTGCCCCAACCAAATAAATGATTGGCAGTGACATTTGACTTGTATTTTTGAGATTCATTTTCGGTGTGGCAGGACAATTTTTTTTCATTAGTCTTAACGGCCTGCACTGACGATGTGCCTAGCGATAGCTGGCATATAGTTCAGTGCAATGTTAGTAGCTGTCATATTTCTCTTTCTCTTTTTCCTAAATAAGCTACCTGCAAAGCTCAATACCATATCAAACTCAATAAAGTCACACACACAGCTTCTGAACGCATCGACAAAATGCTACATAGAAACCGATCCATCCTCCTCGAACTAATGGGAAAAGAAGGCAAACAAAAAAAAATGGATAAAAAGATACTTGATGCTAAAAAATTTAATTGGACCTACATCACCCACTACCACATCAATTCCCAAAACAAAACCGTCCATTATGTCTATGACTTCTCCTGGATGATATTTAGTGACCAGGAAGTACTTGTTAAAAGAATATCAACGTGAAGAGCGTAAAAAAATAGTCGCAAACTATTTTAGCTCTGAACTGTGGCCGCCGTGTCACAGCTGGAAAGCATTTGATATTTGATACACACCTTTTCTCTTTTATAGCTACAGCGAGTATTTTTAACGCAGAGATTTGGAAAAAGAACAACATTTCATTAAGTTCTTTTTCTGGACAGAGCACTAGTCGCTCCGCGTACCGAAAAGTTAGCCCCGCTTTTTTTTGGGGCTAGCCAAAAATTAAAACCGACACTTGGAACTGTTTGAGCCGCACAAAAGCCCCGATTTTAAGCGCGAATTAATTTAATATTGTCCTTTGCCTTAAAATTGGGAGATAACGTCGCACTTTTGTTGTACAAGATCAATGCGAGCTCCAATGCTAAAGCGAGTTTTTCAAGTGTCTAGATCTTTTGTTTACTTTTGCAGCAATGGGAAAAGTAAATGCCGCCCGCACAGGGCAAAAGATTAACAAATGGTAAATGAATTGGATTTAATTGATTTGATTAAAAAAGTTGTTATTAAACTTCAATAAACAATAATCTTTTGCACTTTAGTTAATCTCCGCTCAAGCCGCTCAGGCTTTTTTGGGGCTAGCCAAAAATTAAAACCGACACTTGGAACTGTTTGAGCCGCACAAAAGCCCCGATTTTAAGCGCGAATTAATTTAATATTATCCTTTGCCTTAAAATTGGGAGATAACGTCGCACTTTTGTTGTACAAAGATCAATGCGAGCTCCAATGCTAAAGCGAGTTTTTCAAGTGTCTAGATCTTTTGTTTACTTTTGCAGCAATGGGAAAAGTAAATGCCGCCCCAAAGGGCAAAAGATTAACAAATGGTAAATGAAGTGAATTGAATTTAATTGATTTGATTAAAAAAGATGTTATTAAATTTCGATAAAAAATAATCTTTTGCACTTTATCCATCTCCGCCAGCCGTTAGGGCTTTTCATTTTTTCTGCAGCAAAAAAACGAAACAAAATGCCGCTTTTCGCTAATCACTCCGCGTACCGAAAAGTTAGCCCCGCTTTTTTGGGTAATCTTAAAAAAGAAACCGACAGTTGAAACTGTTTGAGCCGCACAAAAGCCCCGATAAAATCAATTGCCTTCGGCAGCAATGTAGTTCAATTGACTTCGTCAGCAATTCAACAAATTGAACTAATTGAAATAAGCCGCAGGCGAATTGACCGAATTGACCTATTGAACTAAGCGAAGCGCATTGAATTAAGCGAAGCGTATTGACCTAAGCGAAGCGCATTGACCTAAGCGAAGCGCATTGACCTAAGCCGCAGGCGAATTGACCTAAGCGAAGCGAATTGAACTATATTTGTCCCGAGGTTTTCACGAGGGTACTCCGGATCCTACAACAGTACTAACATAACCCTCCAATAGTTTCATTACGATACCAAAAGATTAAACCGGAGTTTTATTAGCCATTGTCATCTCAATGTACAGGTAGAAATACTAAATTATCTTTACGCTTTACCCATCATCTTTGTTGATCTGGAACCGCCCACCAGAGGCATTGAATACAAAGTGGTACATAATCAGGGTCTTCGTAGTGTATGATAAATTATTGATTTAGAGTTTAATATAGTTTAGAAATTTTAGTGCAGTGGTTTTCCTAAATCCTATTAAAAAATTGTGCACTTTAGTCAGTTTTTTGCCCACTGCAGGTGGCCATTTCTAAAGATAGTTCTGCCCCTTTCTGGCGCCAGTAGTATCCCAACAGTTTCATTGTTGGTGTATGGAATCATGACAAGTTATACATACTGAAACTAGCCATTCGATAGGCTCTTTCCCAATATTCAGCTTGGCGTATCTCGTATGATGGACTTGTGTAGCTCGTCCCCCACAATATACGCATCGCCAATTATCCCTTCTCAACACTACATAGCGCTTTCGCTTCCAATCTTCCGATTTGAGATATACATTTCTGTAGTATTCGCGACGAGGCAATAAAATCCGGCTTATATAGTCTGTTAAAAAACCCTCATCTTTTGAACTTGAGGTATTATGTCTATCAGACTTACTAAAAATTGAACGAAAAAACACAGAAAATACTATAATGACGATGATTAATATTCCAATAATTACTGGTCCGAAGATATTTTCAATTGCATCATTATTCTTAACGTTCTTTTCATTAATAATTACTGGTCCTTCTTTTATTATAATTTTTTTTCTCTTTTTTTGCTTCTTCTTTTTTACAACAATATCATTTGACTCAGATGAAGTTGAATCTGAAAGCATTGTATCACGTACTGTAGAAATTATTGTTTTAAAAGTTGTATCTAATTGTAAACTGTCTTGCCCAAAACTTAAGCATGAAAAAAAGAAAAATATTATGAGGAGTAAAAGTCTCATAGCATTCAGCCAACTTACTTATTTACCTAACAAATATATAGTATTTAATTTTTAAGGTAAATTTTGTTGATATATTTAAAAGCAATCATGCCCTTATTTGCCCATGCTGATGCAAATTTCAGTCACATACTAGCCTGATAAATGCAACTTGTGCCATAACTTCTAATAACTAATCTTATCGAAATGAAATTAAAAATATGTCGAAAATCCAAACTGTATTACACCGGTTTTTGAAGGCGGATGTATTCATTTGGAAGTTGAATTGTATATCCCTCTTTGAAGGACTCCGTTTGAAACGCCGGATTATATTTCATTTGTTTGCAATCTGACTTATTTGATAACTTTACGTCTTCCTTACAACACAAAGCTAAAAATAAAAAAATTAAAATTAAGGCTTTCAAACATTAATTTCTAATGGTGAATAATTTCTTTTTTAGTTTCTTCAAAATCCTGAAAACTACCTTCACAAAAGTCTAAAGAAAATATTTTCCCCCAAAGCAATTTTCCGTTTGCAGTAAAAATATACCTGTCATATCTCCCGAATCAAAATATCCGGGTATTAAATACTTATGAAAGAAAAATCTATTTTGACAATGATTGTATTGTTACGGATTTAGTCGCTTCAAGATTTTTATTAAGACATTAGATGTAATGTATTCAGGATATTGAAATATTATTTCATTGTCAGCGTTTAAAAAACAAAGCGATGGATAGGATATTTTTTATCAAACATACCTAATTGTTCAGCTAATTCAGGTATGCCTGTATTTGTACCTGTGGGTTTGTATCTGAAAGTAAATCCGTTAAAAATGATATTTTGCCTTTCTTCTGCGTTTAGGTCTACTAAGTAATATTTTTCATTGAGCATTTTAATGCTGTCGTCGTTCTTAAAGGTGGTGTTTTGCATCGTTTGGCAATACTTACACCAGTCTGTATGAATAAAAACAACTACGTTTCTCTTTGCGACCTTTTGCAAACTATCTATTTGTTCAAATTGATAAGTTTTAAGTTGGGCAAATGAAGTGTATCCTTGCAATAAAAAACAAGCCCAAACAATAAAAATAAGTGAATATTTTTCATTATTTCAAATAGTATCTTATTCCCAAAAATGTTCTTGCCCTTGATTAGGTCCATAAACATAATTGGGATCAAAGGTTAAACCAAATGGATTATTTGTAGTTGCTAAAACTTGTCCGTTACTTCCAAACTGCACTTCTTTATCAAAAGGGTCGTTGGTTCTGGCAATGATAAACGGATTGCCTTTATTGGGTGTCCAATTCAATAAATTTTTTACACCACCATAAATTTCAAAATCCTTTAAACCACTATATGTCAATTGAATATTTTGAATACTCCACCAAGGGGAAGTTGGGCTTCTTGGATCACTCTCGCCTAACAATGGTAGTCGCATGGGACTGTAAATATTGCCTGTGTAATCAATTGATAAATCTGTTTGTTTGATTTTGTAGGATATGGCCCATATTCCCGTGAATTTTTCAGTTAAAATTTGTTGTTTGGTTGATCCATTTTTAGTTAAAGTATTTGCCATTAATGTTCCGCCGGTATTAATTTTTAGACCGTTATTAAAAGCTACATCAATATTTAAACTTACTCCTTTGCTTTCGGCATGGCCATTTAAATTGTCATAAATTATTTTGTTGGGGTCGGTATCGTAATCTCCCACTATTCTGTTGTTGAAATAGGTGTAAAATACCGAAGCGTCAAGCCCAATAAATGTTCCGTTTTTTGCAAATATTTTTTTGATATAATTGATATTTACATTGTAAGATTGCTCAGGATTTAGTTCATTTTTTATTTCCACAATTCTTGCTCCTGTAAGTGCTGCATGATCTTCGGTATATAAATTTACTACTCTAAAACCTGTACCGGCATTAAGACGAATAATGTTTTTTGGATCTACTGTCACTTTATATGCAATTCTTGGTGTAAAGATGTTGCCATGAAATGAATTGTAATCGTACCTGAACCCAAGCAATAATTTGTGCTGTTTTGCTAATGTAATTTCGTCTTGCACGAATACTCCTGGTAACCAAGTTTTTTGTGGTTGGTTTTGTTGATTTAGCGTGTCGGCAGTGGATGTGGCAGGCGTATTATCGTCATAAAAAGTATAACGTAATGATGTACCCACAAGCAAATCATTTCTACCTATTATTTTGTCCCAAGTTAATTGCGAAAAGGCAATATTTTGTTGTGCAATGTATGAGGTCTTTCCATATCGGCTGTCCTGGTCGTGGTTATTATACGAAAAAGAAAGCATCAATTTTTCTTTGACCGGTAGTTGATAATTACCCAACACTTCCCATCGTTTAGTGTAAATACTTTCCCCATATATACTATCACCACCCCTATAACTTTTATTCCAACGTATATCTCCTCCCCAGCGGTCTTCATACATATACCTACCGGCAAGGCTGAAAACCCTATTGTCTTTCCTTTGAATATTCCACTTTTGAAAAACTGAAATTCTGTTTTGCAAAGTCATATCGGTAAAGTTGTCGTTGTTATTGTCAACTCTGTTTTGAAAGTTAAAATAATTTAGCCCGGTCAATACACTCGCTTTTTTGCCTGCATCCAACTTAAAGCCCAAATCAGCGTTTAACTCTTGCCAGCTTGTTGAAAAAATATCAGCAGAAAATAATGGCGCATTTTGTGGTTTTTTTGTAATGATGTTTATCAATCCGCCAACGGCTTCGCTACCATAAAGTGAAGATGCAGGACCTTTTACGACTTCAATTCTTTCTACCAATGAATTTGGAATACCCGACAAGCCATAAACCGTAGAAAGACTACTTACTATGGGCATACCATCAATGAGCACCATGGTATAAGGTCCTTCCAAGCCATTTATATGGATGTCGCCAGTATTGCACACATTACAATTCAATTGTGGTCTGACACCATTTACATTCTGCAAAGCTTCAAAAATACTTGGTGTGGGATTTTTTTTAAAATACGTTGGTTTAAATACTTCAACAGGTACCGGACTTTCCAGTCTGCTTATTTCTTTTAAAGTGCCTGTAATGACAACTTCTCCCAAATTCATATCGTAATTAGTTAAGTCAAAATTTAGTGTACTCTTTTCACCTTTTCTGACAGTGATTGATTTTACCACTTTATTGAAGCCAAGACAAGAAACTTCTGCCTGATAAGTTCCCGCTTTTAGATTTTCAATGATGTAAAAGCCTGACGTATCCGTTCCTGTTCCTGATTGTGTGTCTATTAAAAAGATATTTGCAAATTCCACTGGTTTACCTTCTGAAATCACTTTTCCCGAAATACTGGCTGTTTGAGATATTGATACTTGGACTAGTAGTGCAAATATTGCAGTTGTTACAGATTTATGTATCAACATTTTTTTATAAATTTATTTGTTATGGTCGCAAAAATAATAAAGTTAGACTAGTCTAACAAATAAAGCTTGAATTATATTTATATCTTTGTATGGTCATTCTAAAATATTCAAAGGAAATGTTGTCACAAACTGAAGAAAATTATTTAAAAGCATTGCTAAAAATCACTTTTGACAATGGAAATACGGAGGTTGGCACAAATGAGTTGGCAACACTATTAGCTGTAAAACCAGCCACTGTAAGTGATATGCTTAAAAGACTTAAAGAAAAAGAATTGGTCGATTATGAAAAGTATGGAAAAATATCTTTGACATCCGAAGGCAGAAAAAGAGCCATTGAAGTTATTAGAAAACACCGGCTGTGGGAAACCTTTTTGTATGAAAAATTTGAGTTCACCTGGGATGAAGTGCATGAAGTCGCAGAACAACTAGAACATATTCAGTCGGCAAAACTTATTGACAAATTAGACAAATTTTTAGATTATCCGGAATTTGACCCACATGGCGACCCTATACCTGACAAGAATGGTGAGATAAAAGTACACTTTAAAAAAACTTTGTCCGATGTAGAAGTGGGAAATAGTTGCAAAATGGTTGCTGTGAAAGACAATTCAACTTCGTTTTTGCAATATGTTGTCAAAGTAGGTTTAGGAATTAATAATGAAATAAAAGTTTTGTCAAAACAAGATTATGATGCCTTACTTGTTATTGAAGTTAATGGTATCAGGTCGTCTGTTAGCCAAAAATTTGCTGAAAATATCTTTATAGTTTGTCAAAATTGTATAATTGGTAGCGCTTGTTCAAAAGTTAAATGTGAGATAAATTAGTACAGTCAAAAATGTCTTGCCTTAGTGGTTTGTTAGATTTTGGGATAAGGGAACATGAATCATTGATTTGTCATTAAAAAAGTTTACATTTTTTTTATCCATGCATCGGATTAACAAATGTTTCTACCTTTTACGAATAGTTCTTTCACATTTTTTGAGTTTTTACTTTATTTTTTGAGTAACGAATTTTGTTGGACTTTAACCGTAATTATACAATAGAAATCGTTATGAGAGCCTAAATTGCAATAAATCAGCAACTTAGCTTCGAAAAGCAGCACGCCTATGTGATCGAGGTCGTTCGAGACATAAAGATGTCTCGTGACCGAAGTGAAAGGGAGCTTTAGCCCCGCAGCAAAGCGAGGAGCGATTAGCGTACTCAAAACACTTTGTGCGATAGCCAAAGTGCTTTTGTGTAAAACTGAAGATAAGTTGTCTGCCGCGACGGATCCTGATTTGCAGTAGCTAAGCTTTGGAATAGATTTTATAATGCATAATCCGGATTGAACAAATCTACTACAGCATTTGGCAGGCCCATTGACTTTGTAAAATTGTCAAAGTCAAAAAGATGTTTCTATTTTGCGAGGATTTTATCTATATTTGTGCCTGCAACAAAACGAAATGGCCATATTTGCAACAAAGCAAAACAACAAGTGTCGCCCTTTTTAGGATACTTTTAATCAAGAACGTTATAGGATATTTATCTCTGTATTTGAGTAAGTAATCTTAAAATCAAAAAAATTAACTATTTAATAATTAGGTCTAATTAAAACATGTATAATAATAACAAATGAATCTGAATACAAAAATCGCAATTAATATACTTTTTTTTATGCTGCTATCTCAAATTGGTTTTGGTCAGAAACCTCAATCTGAAAAAAATGAAAGAGAAAAAAATGAAGACATCAGAGCGCGGATTGAACAGGAAATATATATGACCAAAGATCCCAAATTGGGCTATGTTCCGACAGAAAGATTAATAGCTGCCAAATCAGTTGCTGAAAGACAAAAAAACAATGGAAGCCGGGATGCTTTAAGTGGGGTTTCCTGGAAACCATTAGGTCCAAAAAACAGGGGTGGAAGGTCGCGAACCATGCTTATTGACGCCAATGACCCGACTGGAAAAACAGTATTTGTCGGAAGTGTAGGTGGGGGCCTATGGAAAACAACTGATATTACTTTGACCGATCCCATCTGGAATCCGGTAAATGATTTAATGGGCAACCTTGCAGTAACCTCAATTGCTCAGCATCCTTCCAATGCCATGATTATTTACCTGTGTACCGGTGAAGGTTATAATAATGGAGATGCCATTCGAGGTTTAGGTGTATGGAAAAGTACAGATGGTGGAACAAGCTGGACACAACTGGCAGCTACCAATAATTCAGACTTCTACTACTGTCAAAAAATACTGGTAAGTAGTACCGGTATTTTATTTGTAGCTACAAAGACAGGATTACGCAGGTCAGCTAATGGAGGTACCACATTTACAAAAGTATTGGGTTCCGGTCTTGGAATAACGGGCGCCGGTAACGATTTTGCATATGATATAGAAATTGCTTCCAATGGCGATGTATATGGAAGTTTAAGCGGTTCTATTCATAAATCTACTGATGAAGGCGTGACTTTTGATGCCGCTCCTACTTTACCAGTATCTGCCAGTAGAATTGAACTGTCCTGTGCTGCATCTGATGCTGCCTATGTATATGCCATTTGTTATGCGTCAAATGTCGTAAGTGGTATCATCAGGACTACTGACAGCGGGTTGACCTGGTTGGCGCGTACTAACATCAGTGGTGGTAGTCAGGGCTGGTATGATTTGTGTATTGGTGTCGACCCTAATAATCGGGATGTTCTATTTGTGGGCGAAATAGATTTATGGAAATCCATAAATGGCGCTTCTACATGGACCAATGTCACCAATGTGTATTCAGGCGGTTATGTGCACCCTGACCAACATAATATCGTCTATAAATCCGGAAGTTCGTCAGAAGCTTATATTACCAATGATGGAGGCATTTACCGAAGCACAAATATAAATGCAGCCACCCCATTGTTTTTTTACAAAGGCAACAATTACATCACTACCCAATTTTATGCCTGCGCAATGCATCCTACTGCGTTGACCAATTATTTTCTGGCAGGTGCTCAGGATAATAATACTTTTAAGTTTACATCCGGTATTCTCCAAAATGGTATTGTTGCCTGGGGCGGAGATGGTGCTTTTTGTCATATTGACCAGAATCAACCACAGTATCAGATCGTTTCATCTCAAAATGGGAATTATGGCAGGACAAATGATTGGGGCACAAACTGGACAAGTGGTCCGACTATTTCAGGGGGAAGATTCATAAATCCGAGTGATTATGATAACGTAAATAATATTATGTACTCCTGCGCTGCTGCCAATAATTATAAAAGATGGGATGATATGCCAAATGGAAATACTGTTACTAATGTAGCTATGACATTTGGTGGGCAAATATCTGCTGTTAAGGTTTCACCCAATACTTCAAACCGTGTATTTTTTGGTATTGATAACGGCAGGGTTTATAGGATTGATGATGCCAATTCATCTACCGGCACTTCCACCAATATAAGTACCGGATTACCTTCAGGCTATATAAACTGCATAGAAGTAGAAACAGGAAATGACAATCATTTGATGGTAGTTTATACAAATTATGGTGTAAATAGCGTCTGGGAAAGTATAAATGGCGGAACAAGCTGGACTAGTGTTGAAGGCAATTTGCCTGACATGCCTATACGTTGGGCTTTGTTTAACCCAAGCAATACTGATCAGGCAATTTTAGCCACAGAATTGGGAATATGGAGTACAGATAACCTGAATGGCGCATCGACCGTTTGGGGAACAAGCAATACAGGATTGGCAAATGTAAAAGTATCTATGCTCCAAATGAGACAGTCCGACAAACTTGTCATCGCAGCTACCCATGGTAGAGGCTTGTATTTTTCAGATATTTTTACGTCCCCTACCGCACTATTTGATGTTGAAAAGAAAGTAGGGTATATAGGAACAGGAATAAAATTTTTAAGTACTTCTTATAAAGCCACTTCATGGAGTTGGAATTTTGGTGATGGAAATGTATCAGCTCTAGAAAATCCGGTTTATGCTTACGCAACATCAGGCTTGTTTACGGTGTCACTGACCATCAATAATGGCGCCTCTACTATTACTAAAACCGGACTTATATTGATTCTTCCCAATAAATCAATTCCATATCTAATTGCAGATGGAGGTGGTTTTGAGATAAATCCAAATGATTTTGGTGTTGATCATATAGCCAATACATCATGGGAAAAAGGAAGCTCAAATGTAGGTGGTAAAAATGGAACACATGGCGGCAGTAATGCCTGGGTGACAGGATTGACAGGCAGTTACGCCGATAATACAGAATCCAACTTAATGACGCCAAACTACGATTTTTTCTTTACCAGGCATTTATACTTTAAAATTTTGGTCCAAATTCTCAACTGAAATTGATTATGACGGGTATAGAATCGAATACAGCCTTGATAAAGGTGTTAACTGGCTTCCATTAGGGACTACGACCGAATCAAATTGGTATAATTTTGCAAATACAGGAGGAGACGCTGTCTTTCCTGTAAATGAAGCTTTTTTTAATGGCTCGGTTTCAACTTATACCTTGT
This sequence comes from Saprospiraceae bacterium, assembly GCA_016717145.1. GTDB lineage: Bacteria > Bacteroidota > Bacteroidia > Chitinophagales > Saprospiraceae > OLB9. Next base: position 16,750 of record JADKGD010000009.1, read on the forward strand.
ATACAAGGAACGTTTCTTCTCTAGCCGGCAGCCCAAGTGTAGCATTCCGACTTAGATTTAAAACCGATACAAATACCACTGCAGCTGGAATAGCCGTAGATGATTTTGAAGTCACAGGTCCGGCAAATTTCTGGAATGGCCGGGTAAGTAATGTATGGTCAAATGCGGCTAATTGGGATAGTAACCTGGTACCCGGTATCAATAGTTCAGTAATAATTCCATCCGTTGCTCCAAATTTTCCGGTTGTATTCAGTACAACTGAAATAAAAAGCATAGTACTAAAACCAGGTAGCTATCTAACCTTAAATAATGGGCAAGTATTGAAAATTAATGGTCAATAATTATAAGATACGCAAACCCTACTTGAGCGATAGCATTCTTCGAGTATTCTGATCTCTTCTTTTCGTCTTACCAAAACCTTAGCCATAATAAAGAATTTTGGATTTTATTTATGGACGATACAAAATTTCAATTTAGCCAAAAGTAGTATAATAAATACACTTTTGGACGCATATATATTTTATTTATGTATAATTTTTGTAATAGTGTTATTTAAAAATCCAAAAAAATGTCATCTAGATAAACTTCGTTTACAAATATACCATTATGGATATTGGTTTCTAGGCCATACGTTGTGATTATAGTCGGAAATATTGCTTTATTTTGACTTGTTACATTGGCTATAAAACTATTTACTTTGTTTTGTATCTCTGATGCATACTTTTTGGTCATTTTGTATTTACCGAGACTAAATTTTATTTCACACAGATTAATCACATTGTCTTTACGGTCAATGATGAGATCTATCTGCATCAGCGAAATAGTTACCTCTTGTAGCCTAAGCTTTTTTGATGTTAGGGATATGCGTCAGACATACCAACTCATAAGAATATCCAGCCCAAGCGAAGTATTTTGATGTATTGAAGTTGTCAATCCAGTAAGTACTGTCTGTAGTAGCCGCCTTTAGGATATGGTTTAAGTAAAATAAAGAATAAAAATCTACCAATTGATAGACTTGATCTTTTTCCTTTTTGCCGTAGGCAGGATACCTTCTGATAAACGAACTCTCTTCCAATTCTTTGAGAATATGAGTGGTGGTGCCTCCAGTGTTTAGTTTTGAAGCAGTGAGAATTTCTGATCGGGTCATGCCACTCCTTTTTTTGGCCAGAGCTTCCAATACTGCTTGATGTGTGCAGAGAACTGAAAGTAATATACTAAGTCTGAAAACGCATTGGACTTGAAACATAAATAATTGATATTTTGAACTTCGCTCTGTGAGATATTGATTTGTTCCAGGTAGAAAGGGATTCCTCCAAAAACCATATAGAGTTGTACGATTTGGTATTTACTGTACTTTGCCCCAAATTTTTAAGAAAAGCTTCCGTTTCTGCAAGTGTAAATGGTTCTATCTGTAGTCTTTTGGTCACTCTATTGTGCAGTCCACCTTTATTGTTGATTAGTTTCTTGATCATCCACGATGCCGCAGAACCACATACTATGAGTAATACATCGCTTCTCATATTGGCCCATCCATTCCAGAAATGTTCTAGCGCTTGTACAAAATTGGCGTTTCTTGTGTCCAACCAAGGTAGCTCATCGATAAAGATTACCTTCTTTTTGATTTTACTTTTGGCTATCTTATTTCTTAAAAACTGAAAAGCAGAAAACCAATCAGTGACGTCTGAGAAAACGTGACTGATTTCACATTAAAGTCGTTATTTGTCTTTGTAACTCGGAGTGAAAAAGATATCCTGAAAATGTGATTTAATGAGGGATGTTCCTCTTTCACGACCATATACCGCCAGACTTGAGCGAAAACATTCTTCGAGTATCCTGATCTCTTCTTTTCGTCCTACCAAAACCTTAGCCATAATAAAGAAATTTGGTTCAAAGATAATTTTATTTATGGACAATACAAAATTTCAATTCAGCCAAAAGTAGCATAAAATATATACATTTGGACGCATATAAATAATAAATATGTATAAATATCTATATTACAAATGTATAAAAAAATTATATCAGAATCAAAATACGGATTTCCGTCCCGCTTTCATCAGACTTTGTCGAGATAGAGTAGCGGTCTAATCAATCATCATTGATATATTGAAGACGTTTTTGGGTGATGCCTATAGCATGGGATTTGTTCATAGCTGAACCTGAAAGGAATATTTTCAGGATTTTGGATAGTAATTAAAGGAGTTGATTTGTTTCAAACCATTCGTTTTGATTAAGCGAATTCTCTAGTTGATGTCACCGCACAGGCTATGATCAAGTGATTTATAATGGAATGTTACATTTTTTTCTTTATGACTCAAAAAAATATCTAATACTCTGCCCAGAAAAAGAACTTAACGAAATGTGGTTCTTTTTCCAAACCATTGCGTTAAAAATACTCGGAATAGCCAATGATCCGCCTGCACTTATTGACTTGATCTTTAAAAAAATAACGCTCATTATAATTTAATTCTTATTCTGGACAAAGTACTATTGTTCTGATACTATTATAATCTAATCTAATCTAATCTAATGTCTGCTTTTATGTCATCGACATGTTCAAGGCCTACGGAAAGTCTGATTAAACCATCCGTAATGCCTGCTGAAGCTCGTTCTTCCTGACTTAGTTTCGAATGAGTGGATGAGGCGGGATGTGTAATGATTGTCCTTGTGTCACCCAGATTGGCTGACAAAGACATCATTTCTCTCGAATCGATCAGCTTTCTGCCTGCCGCTAAACCACCTTTAAGTTCAAAACTTATCATGCCTCCGCCAGCTTTCATTTGTCGCCTTGCTATGTCTACTCCCGGATTAGAAGCCAGAAAAGGATATTTTACAAATAACACCTCACGATGTGATTCCAACCAACTGGCTATCTCCAAAGCATTCTGACAGTGTCTGTCCATTCTGATAGCCAATGTTTCCAGACTTTTAGAAAGTACCCAGGCGTTAAATGGTGACATGGATGGGCCAGCATTTTTCATAAATGGGTATATTTGTTCTATAATTGCTTTGGAAGCGATGATGGCTCCGCCCATAACCCTACCCTGACCATCGATGTACTTGGTAGCAGAATGTATGGAAATATCAGCTCCATATTGTAATGGTCTCTGCAGATATGGCGTAGCAAAACAATTGTCTACAATCAGTAAAATACCATTTGAACGACAAAATTGACTGGTCTCAAGTAAATCTATGATGTCAAGGCCTGGATTTGAAGGTGTCTCCAGATATAGTAACTTTGTATGCGGTTTGACTTTTTGCTGCCACGAAGCGATGTCCAAAGGATCTATGTAATCATATGTAATGCCCCATTTGCGAAGGTAATCATCATTAACTTTAAATGTAGATCCAAATACAGCCCTTGACATTAGCAGATGATCACCACTTGATAGTAATGAGGCGAAGGTTGCAAAAATCGCCGCCATGCCGCTTGCTGTCGCTATACAATCTTCTCCTTCCTCCAATGATGCCATTTTTACTTCAAACTCCCGGACAGAAGGATTCGTAAATCTGGAATAAATATTACCTGGCGCTTCATTTGCAAATAGTGCACGCATATGTTCAGCATCATCAAATACAAAGCTGGATGTTGCAAATATTGGGGTGCTATGCTCATGATGTTGTGTCCTTTCTGTTTGTGTTCTTATGGCTCGGGTTTCAAATTTCATGGCGGTAAAATTTAGATTTCATCATTCCATTCAAGTTGTCTTACTTCCACTGAATGGCTTATTAAAACAGATTTTGCTAGCATAAGTGATACAGAACAATATTCATTCAGAGACATTTCAACAGCTTTTATTGCTTTTTCTTCTTTTACATCACCGGAGATAATATAATGCATGTGTATTTTTGTAAATACAGCAGGAACAGTCTCTGCCCGGGTACCTTCAATGTCAACATTAATATCAATGACATTTTGTCGCATTTTTTTTAGAATGGTTTCCACATCAATTGAACTACACGCAGCAGCAGCCATTAGCACGGCTTCCATTGGGCTTACAGCTTCTTTATGACCTGAAAACTGCATGCTTTGGTCACGATCATTGGTACCTTTGAAATTGAGATCCCCATGGGTTTTTTGTAATGACACCTTCATTTTAGTGAATTTTTTCTACTATATAAACAAGGATACAAAGGTAGTAATATGATTGAGTCAAATAAGAAAAAAGTTAATTTAATAAAATTTACGCCCTTCAGTATTAAAAAAGACCTTATTTTCGCATCCTGAACTAATTAAAACGTTTAAAAAATAAAAATATGTTTACGATTAATATTTATGTAAAATTTGCCATCATTGCCATTTGTCTTTTAGGTGGGACGATCATGTCTTTTGTTCTGGGCATAGGATACACCTGGATTTTTATCATTATAGGAGTTATATTTCTTATAAGCTATTTTTTACTAGGAACCGTCCAGTCGGCATCAGAGATGTTGCAGGTCTCGGACTTTGCGGGGGCTGAAAAACGTTTAAACCTCACTTATTTTCCTAAGTTTTTGTACGTAACCAATCGTGCATTTTATTTTATACTCAAAGGATCATTGGCAGCACAAAGAAAAGATACCACTGCAGCAGAAGGGTATTTTAATCATGCCTTGGCTTTAAAACTACCTTCAGACAATGAGAAAGCTATGGTTCTATTACAAATGGCAGGTATTCAGGCAAATAAAAATAACTGGAACGGTGCAAAAAATTATTTTTACCAAACCAAAGGATTAAAAATTACAGAACCGTCACTTAAAGAACAGTTTAAACAATTTGAAACAGCCATCAACAATCGTGGACAAATGAAAGTAGCTCAAAGCATGGGCATGAAGACCGGTCAGGGACAAGCTCTAAATTTGGGGGGTAAACGCAGAAGGCCTAAGATGCGATAATCATTATATACACATTATGCCCATTAGACCACTTACAGTAATTGCCCCAAATGCACTACTTTGATTGTCGTCTTTTAACCTGACAGTCATCCTATAAAACATGCCGTTGATTGTACAGTAACCATCCTTGTTTTTGAACCATCACTTACCAGAAAAAGTAATACACAGCACCGACAGCAGCAATGACTACGCCACTCATCAAATTAAACTTAATACTTGTCTTGAACAGCGACGTGTCAAAGTATATGGCTTTAGGATCGTCATTTTTGTTTTCTGATATTGAAATGACAATCATAATTAAAGATATCAGCAGGAAACAAAGACCCATCCTGTCTAAAAATGGAATGTTTGGCGTAAAATACTTAAATCCGAAGGACAAAGGAATGGACAATAAAACAGCGGCAAAAGCGGCCGTAGTAGAAGTCCGTTTCCAAAACATACCAAAGAGAAATATGGCTACAATACCGGGACTGATAAAGCCGGTAAACTCTTGTATAAACTGAAACGCCTGATCCAAAGAACCAAGAGAAGGCGCAATGACTACGCCGATCACAAGACAAATGAGAGCTGTCCATTTTCCCACCTTAACCAAGTGATGGTTTTCTTTCACCGTCAATTGTTGTCCGTCGTTTTCATTTGCATTCAACAATTGTTTATGCTCCACATCACGCTTCATAAATAATGGTCTATATATATCCAATGTAAAAATTGTAGTGGCACTATTAACAATTGAAGCCACTGAAGATCCAATGGCTGCAATCAACGCAGCCAGCGCAATCCCTTTGAATCCAACTCCGACATAGTTACTGATAACCCAGGGATATGCCTCATCAGATTTAGATATTTCTGCTCCAAGTACATAAGCTGCAATACCAGGAATGACCACAATGAGTGGTAAAATAACCTTAACCATCGCCGCTGCAGCTGTGCCATCCTGAGCTTCTTCCAGTGATTTACAAGCAAGAGAACGCTGGATGATGTATTGATTTGTGCCCCAGTAATACAAATTTGCTATCCACATACCGCCTATAAGAACGCTGATACCGGGAAGATTGGCATACTCCGGGTTTGACTTATCCAAAATCATATCAAATTTCTCAGGCGCCTTTTCGACTAGCGCGGTTAATCCTCCTATGATGCCTCCACCGACAGCATCCAACACCATATAGCTAGCAACCAGCCCTCCGAATATAAGCGCAACGACCTGCACAACATCGGTCAAAGCCACAGCCTTCAGACCACCGGTAACAGAAAAAGTAGCAGAATATATTGCCAGACCAATAATAGCCCATAACATAGGTATACCCATGATTGATTCTAACGCAAGCGCTCCCAGATATAATACTGACGTAATATTTACAAATACAAAAAGCAAAACCCAAAAGAATGCCAGACCAGTTTTCACACGACTGTCAAATCGTTTTTCCAGAAATTGGGGCATGGTATAAATCTCTTTATTGATAAAAACCGGAAGAAAATATTTGGCTACAATCAAAAGCGTAACTGCTGCCATCAATTCATAAGATGCTATAGCAAATCCTACGGCAAAACCCGAGCCTGACATGCCAATAAACTGTTCGGCTGAAATATTGGCAGCTATCAGAGAACCTCCCACTGCCCACCAGGGAAGCGATTTTGAAGCTAAAAAATAATCGTTTGCAGTATCCCCTTTACTTTTATAAGAGATCCAAACGCCAAAGCTCATCATAAATACAAGCCATGCTGCTACAATTCCGATGTCAAGGTTTGATAAAGTGATCATATTATTTATTTTTAATTTTGTGTTTTGGTTTTATTCTTTTATTGCTTCAATAATATATTGGTAATCCAATGATGTGTCATCTGAGACTATATCTTTATATCCTGCCGAAAGCAGCATATCCTCTATCTTATCCAGATAAATCCTTTCCGTTTTAGGTGGTGCATTAATGGGAAGTTTTTTCATTTTATAATCGATAATCATAAGTTTTCCTTTGGGTTTAAGCCCTTTCTTCAGTGTTGCTAAATAATGAGGTTAAATCATTGATATACGCCACCGTATTTATGATCAAAATAATGTCCACTTCATTTTGTTTCAATAATGGATCATCATGTAATGCTAGTCTCGTTTCAATCTTTTGCCCTACATTCTGAGGGAGAAATATTTTTGTAGAATCAATATAGTCAATAAATTTTTTATCAATCTCGACAGCAATCACTTTTTTTGCCTTGCCTGCCAGTCTAAAAGAAAAATAACCGGTACCCGCACCAATATCTGCAATCACCTTATCTGAAATGTCGCCTAATTTTGCAATGACCAAACCCGGCTTTTGCCATATAGCACGGCCCAAAGGAGTTTGGGTGTCATCTTCTGCAGCACTTTCTGCAACATTAGATTTTTGTCTGGTATTCAGAATGGAATCATTATTATATTCCCCTTCTTTACATGCCATAATTTGACACAAAAACAGAATAATAATATTGAATTTTAAAAGCCTCATAATGATTTAAGAAATTACATTTCCGCCTCAAGTTATGAAAATCTATAAATTGCTTCCAATATTTTTTCTAATTCTATTTTATTTTCTTTATTTTTTTTTGCCGGTGAGGCATTTAAGAAAACAGAGAATGACGTAAAACGACCCGAGGCACCTTTACAAATGCCCGCATATGTTAACGTTTTGTCCATGGAGCCGGATTTAAGCCAGATATTTCCTTTTGCTTTAGATTGACTTAAAATATTTTTTACCGTGCCTCTTTCTCCGGCTAATGGTATCATGTTTACTATAGAACCTATATCTTTTCCCGCCAAATAAACCTGTAAAAATTCAGCCATAAAATCAGGGCTCATTAGATTACGGGATGACAAACCACTGCCGTCTTCCATATGAAGCGGTGCCGTATCCAGTCCTTTTGCCTTTAAATATGCATTAATAACTTCAATGCCATCACTTCCTGCACCACTATTTCTTTTTTTGAATCCCAGTGTTTTCAGAATACTTTCACAATATATGTTTATACTGTAGTCATTGGTATATCTTACGATAGTTTTTAATTGGGGAGATAAGTACGATGAAATCTTTTTTCGAGCCGATTTGGTGTTGCTAGGATGATATTGTGTCTGAAAATGATGCCCTCCCATATCTCTTTTAGCTAGTTCTTCAAATATCCGGTATGCAAAATACAAAGGTGGATCAGGCAATGAACCTTTTATTTTGTACAAATTTCGGCCCTGAGGTATTGTGCCCACTACCCTTTTGCCATAGTAGTAAGGTCCGCCAAATATATAAGAATTGTCGCCGGTATTTGAGCTGTCTATGGTGACTTCATTGGATAATTCGAGATTTGGTACAAACGGTTCGAAATAGACAATCTTACTTACACTTCCGATGGGACCACTCCTGTTATAATAAATGCTGTACTCATTTTCATTTACATTCAGGCCCCAGGCTCCTGCTGCATAATAATTGCCCAGGTCGTTCCATTGCCATGATGGCGAAATCGGAAAAGAATTAAATACAGACTCGTCTGCAATAATATTACCTTCAATACACAATATACCACATGCCCGAATGTCAGTCACGATTTGTTTGAATAATGTTTCAGCATCCATATTGCCGGGTATTCTGTTTGATCCCAGCGTAGGGTCACCACTGCCTTCAATGTATATATTTCCCTTTAAGGTACCATCGTTTTCAATAACACCATCATAACTTACATTGGTCTCAAATCTAAATTCAGGGCTCAACAATTCACATCCTATCAGTGTGGTAATGAGCTTTAAACTCGAGGCAGGCATTAACATTCTGTCTTTATCAAGGCTCGCTTTTAATTCTCCATTTGTCAGATCTCTTACAGAAATTCCAAGACTTGCATGTTTATAAAATGGTTTTTGTGCGATTTGATCAATTGCATTCTGAAGGTTAATATTAGTATTTTGCCTGCACATGGAAGTATAGGAATACAAAAATAATAACTGGATAATAAATAAGTACTTATTCATATTAATTAATTGATTATCTATAATTTATAATTTAATATGTATTTACATATATACTAAATAAAACATAAAAATCAGCTATAATTTCAGTACAAAGCTACAAAATATTAAGAATAAAAAGTCAATAGCAACAAAACGGTGTAAAAAGGAATAATGTGCCAGCTCTCAAAAAAAGCTATTACTTCTAAAATATTGATCAAAATATAAAACCATTAGCCTACTAACCACACAAATCCAAAATGACTCCTCTATAGGGCTTTTGGATTTGCCATATCTGAAGGAAAGCCCAGAGGGCTGACATTTTGGTGATAACTTGACAAGCCAGGGCTGACATTTTGGTGATAACTTGACAAAGCCCAGAGGGCTGACATTTTGGTGATATAACGCCAAAGTTTCAGTCGTAAGAAATGTCGCCCCTACGGGGCTTTGGGGCAGACTATTGAGTTGCTTTTTCCAAAATGACGCCCCAATGGGGCTTTGAGTCACGCTACAATTTCAGCAAAGACCAGAAGGCTGACATTTTGGTGATAACTTGACAAAACCCAGAGGGCTGACATTTTGGTGATAACTTGACAAAGCCCAGAGGGCTGACATTTTGGTGATAACTGCAAAACCCCGAGGGCTGACATTTTGGTGATAACTTGACAAAGCCCAGAGGGCTGACATTTTGGTGATAACTTGACAAAGCCCAGAGGGCTGCCATTTTGGTGATAACTTGACAAAGCCCAGAGGGCTGACATTTTGGTGATATAACGCCAAAGTTTCAGTCGTAGAAATGTCGCCCTACGGGGCTTAGAGACTATTGAGTTGCTTTTTCCAAAATGACGCCCCAATGGGGCTTTGAGTCACCTTACAATTTCAGCAAAGACCAGAAGGGCTGCATTTTGGTGATAACTTGCAAACCAGAGGGCTGACATTTTGGTGATAACTTGCAAGCCCAGAGGGCTGACATTTTGGTGATATAACGCCAAAGTTTCAGTCGTAAATGTCGCCCTATGGGGCTTTAGGCAACTATTGAGTTGCTTTTCCAAAATAACGCCCCTATGGGGCTTTGAGTCACGCACAATTGCAGCAAAGCCCAGAAGCTGACATTTGGTGATAACTTGACAAAACCCAGAGGGCTGACATTTTGGTGATAACTTGACAAAGCCCAGAGGGCTGACATTTTGGTGATAACTTGACAAAGCCCAGAGGGCTGACATTTTGGTGATAACTTGACAAAGCCCAGAGGGCTGACATTTTGGTGATAACTGCCAAAGCAGGGGCTGACATTGTTGATATAACGCCAAAGTTTCAGTCAGAAATGTCGCCCCTACGGGGCCTTTGGGCGAACTATTGAGTTGCTTTTTCCAAAATAACGCCCCTATGGGGCTTTGAGTCACCTTCAATTGTAGCAAAGACCAGAAGGCTGACATTTTGGTGATAACTTGACAAAACCCAGAGGGCTGACATTTTGGTGATAACTTGACAAAGCCCAGAGGGCTGACATTTTGGTGATATAACGCCAAAGTTTCAGTCGTAAGAAATGTCGCCCCTACGGGGCTTTTGGGCAGACTATTGAGTTGCTTTTTCCAAAATAACGCCCCTATGGGGCTTTGAGTCACGCTACAATTGCAGCAAAGACCAGAAGGCTGACATTTTGGTGATACCGAAATTTAAAATTTTTCTTATCAGAACATTACCTATTAATTAAAATAAAATCTATCTTTGCGCTCCAATTCAGAAAAGTTTAAATAAGACAAGATAATGGATCTAATTAAATACATTCACGAACAATTGACTCCGGTAAGAAATTTTCCTGCTTTCAGACCAGGTGACAACATTTCTGTTAGTTACAAAATTATAGAAGGTGCCAAGGAGCGAATTCAGCTTTTCCGTGGTGATGTGATACAAATAAACGGTGAAGGCGCCACAAAAACATTCACTGTAAGAAAAATATCTAATGGTGTCGGTGTTGAAAGGGTTTTCCCTTTTTCTTCTCCCGCTGTAGATGACATAGAAGTGCTTAAAAGAGGTAAAGTCCGCAGAGCTAAACTTTATTACCTTAGAGAACTTACAGGTAAAAAAGCAAAAATCAAAGAAAGAAGATATATGGCTAAATAATTGTACCACAATTTTTTAGTCACTAACGATAAAAGGGAATCAGTTTATGCTGACTTCCCTTTTTTTATTTACACTATACTTTAAGATTCATTTAACTAAATATTTTATACTTTTGATACCATTTATGCATCTTATAAATGATATCGAAGTGGTAATTGTCATTTCATTATTATTTAATAGCAAATATTTTAAATCAACTAAATGAAATCCATAATCATCGCATTAAGCATTCTAATGGCAATAAGCAACAATCAGGAACATCTGAATAAATATGACTATGACAAAGCATGGGAAGCCGTCGAAAAATTTATAAGCGACGGACTACCAAAATCGGCCCTCGAAAAGGTGGAAGAAATCCATAAGATGGCATCAACAGAAAACAACAAACCTCAGTTTGTAAAAAGTATCATTTATATATCCAGATTAGCCATCATTACTGACGAAAAAGGTATAGAGACTTCGATTGAAAGACTGGAAAACATTATAAAAACCAATTCAAACGACGTTAAAGAAATAACCGCATCTTATCTTGCTGAACTGTATCAAAGGTATTTTGATATAAACAGATATGAGATATCCCAACGATCTGAAATGACTTCTGAAAAAGGGGCAGATTTCAGAACCTGGACGACTCAAAATTTCCTGACCACTATTGAGTCTTATTATCTGATGTCGCTGGAAAATCAGGAAAAAATAAACATTCCCATCAACGAATATCAGGTAATATTAAACACATATGATAAGGAAGCCATTGTCTTCAGACCTACCCTTTATGAAGTGCTTGCGGACAGGGCCATAAACTTTTTTAATAGTAACGATGGGCTGCTACCACAAAACGAATCAAGTTTTACCATTTCAGACAAGGCTTATTTTGGCACAAGCAAAGAATTTGTTGGCATGGCCATAAAGACCTCAGACCCAAGTTCATCAAAATTCAGGATACTGACCATTTACCAACAAGTATTACAAGCACAAATTAAGTCAGGTAACAAACAAGCCCTGGCAGATTATGACCTTAAAAGACTGGAGTATGTTTTTGTCAACACTACTATTGAAGGTAAAAAAGAGGTATACCAAGGTTCATTAAAAAATCTTGCAGAAGCGAATCAAAAAAATGATTATTATACAGAAATCATATATGTTTTGGCCGGTACAATGCTAGGTGATGAAAAAGATACCATGTCAAATGTTAAAGTCATGGATATTTGTAACGGTGCCATAAAAAAATACCCTTTGTCATCCGGCGCCTCCAAATGTGCATCAATCGTAAGTAACATAACAAAACCATCAATACAGTTATATGCCGAACAAGTATATGCTTCAAAAAACAATATGCTGCTTGCAGTAGATTATAATAATGTCACCCTATTACAACTCAGTGTAATAAAGCTTGACAAAACATATGAAGAAATCAACAAACTGAATGACCAGCAACAGGTGCTGGATTATCTTATAAAAGCCAAAAAAGTTTTTACTTCATCACATACATTACAGGTAAGCAAGACGTACAAAAGTCAGAAAGCAGAACTGCATATGCCCGCTTTGCCCTATGGTCAATATGCCGTACTTGTGACAGCAAGCGGGACAGAAAAGTCAGAAAAAATACACCAGTATACCTTGTGTCACGTTTCTGATCTCACGTACACCACATATTTGGCGGATAAAAATCGTCATTTTTTTGTGAACGACAGATTGACAGGCAAACCGCTACAAAATGTTAATATTCAATTATTTACACAGGAATATAATCCCGGCAACAGAAGTTATGTTTTTAATAAAGCCGGAGAATATAAGACTGACAAAGACGGCAAAGTCAGTATGCCGGCTACAGAAAATAGAAATTTTAAGGTTGTTCTGACACATAAAAAAGATGTCCTGAATCTAAGTAGTTTCCACGGAAATTATGAACAGTACGAACAACAGGAAAATCGATTTGCAGAAATTTTTACTGACAGAGCCATTTACAGACCTGGCCAGGTCGTGTATTTTAAAACCATCTTATTAAAAAATGATAAAAACCAAATTCCTTCAATTCTTCCAAACCATAAAGTAAACATTATTTTGCATGATGCAAACTATCAGGAAGTAGCAAAACAAACTTTGACTTCCAATACATTCGGAAGCGTAAACGGTAGTTTTACCCTACCTCTTGGCAAACTGAATGGAAACTTTTCCATCGAATGCAACTCAAGTGATGGGGTCAACGGCAATAAAAAATATTCTTGTAGAAGAATACAAAAGACCCACATTTTTTGTGAAAACGGATGAAGTCAAGCTAGAGTATAAACTTAATGACGACATAAAACTAACAGGTCAGGCACTGACATTTGCAGGCAGTGTGGTGGACGGAGCCAAGGTATCCTATAAAGTGGTCAGGTCAGCAAGATTTCCGGGATGGCCATGGTATTGGAGAATGCCATACCCTACTGGAAATGAATTTATAATAAGTCAGGGTGAAACATTAACTGATGCAGATGGAAAATATGAATTGTCATTCAAAGCCCTGCCCGATTTATTGATTAACAAAGCTGATTTGCCTGTTTTTAACTATCGCGTAGACATTAATGTCACAGATCAGCGTGGTGAAACAAGAACAGCAACTGCCACTTTTTCAGTAGGTTATACCGCATTTACGCTAAGTACTAACCTGTTGAAGGAGGCTGACATCAAAGACATCAAAGACTTAAAAGTAACCGCAAGCAACAGCAATGGACAACCTGTAACAACGACGGGTAAAATAAAAATAAGCCGTTTAAAAGAACCAAAAACAGTTCAGATTAATAAATATTGGGATGGTAAAATCGATGTTCCGATACCATATTCGCAACACGATAAAATGTTTCCTCAGTATCCTTATATAGTAGAGAATGATTACAGTAAATGGCCTGAACTTCAGACCGTGTTTACTACAAATTTTGATACTAAAGATTCCATTAATCTTAAAAAAATATTGAATGCCGGAGTTTACAAGATTGACATAGAAGCAGATGACAAAGATAAAAACAAGGTAGTACACACGACCTATACCGTAATCACAAATTTTGCTAAAAAAATATTTCCAAAATCAGATTTTCTTTTTACATCGGCCAATAATGAATCTTACGAACCGGGTGAAAGCTATAAACTTGAAATTGGCGTAAGCGATAAACCCGTCTTCACAAACGCCCTGATTGAAAAAAATGGTAAAATATTGCTTAAGTCAATGGTAAAAATTGACAAAACCGGTCAAATCGTTTTACCTGTGACAGAGGCATTAAGGGGTGGCTTTAATGTTAAATTGACTTACATCATACAAAATAGATTTTTTGATAAATCATTTTATGTTTCTGTACCGTGGACAAATAAACAATTGAATATTACATTCGAAACATTCAGGGACAAAACATTGCCGGGATCGAAAGAAGAATACAGGATCAAAATAAAAGGCCAAAAACAGGATAAAGTTGCTGCTGAAATGGTTGCTGCAATGTATGATGCTTCGTTGGATGAATTTACGGCCAATACGTGGAGATCGGATTTTTATCCATCTTCATATGCTTCGGTTTACCTTGAAGCACCCGGCTTTCAAATGACGCAAGGCATGTATTATTTTTATGGAAATGAAGACAATATTGCGATAAAAAATCTTATATATCCTTCACTGATCGCTTTGCTTGATAATTACGGATATTACGGTGGTGGCCGAGGTGATGTCCTCATGATGAAAAGTATGCAGCCGAGAGCGTCTCAAGCCCCACCTGAAGCTATGATGGATGAAGCAACAAATGTACTACAAACAAATAAAGGTGTTGATACAAATGGGAAACCGGAAAAAGCTGAAGAAACACCAAATCAAAAAGAAAAAGCAGACCTTCCCGTTCGTAAAAACCTAAAGGAAACCGTCTTTTTCTTTCCTGAAATCAGGACAGATGCTGAGGGCAATATCATCCTTGCATTTACGATGAATGAGGCATTAACAAAATGGCGTTTACTTAGTTTTGCACATACGAAAGACTTCATGACAGGATTTGATGAAAGATTTGTTCAAACCCAGAAGAATCTGATGGTCTTCCCTAATTCCCCAAGATTTGTAAGAGACGGTGACATTATTGATTTTTCAGCAAAAGTGAGCAATCTTAGTGAAGGTCCGTTAAATGGTAAAGCCACACTGAGTATTCTTGATGCAATAACGCTAAAAGATATTACGTCTGAATTATTAAAAGGAAATGCCACCCAGAACTTTAATATCGCAAAAGGAAGATCTGAGGGATTATCCTGGCAATTGATGATACCGGATGCAAGCTATTCAGCCATCACTTATCGGGTCAGTGCTGTAGCTGGCGACCATACAGATGCAGAAGAAAATACAATACCGGTCGTCACCAATAGAATGCTTGTGACGGAGTCTATGCCTATGTGGCTCAAAGGAAATGAGACAAAAACTTTCACGTTTAATGCTTTCAAAAACAATGAAAGCAAAACTAAAAAGGATTTTAAATATACCTTCGAATACACGTCCAATCCTGTTTGGTATGCCATTCAGGCTCTGCCTTATATGAACGCAACAAACAATGCGGGTACGCAGGCTATTATAGATCGTTTTTACGCCAATGCCCTTGCATCAAAAATTGCCAATGCTCATCCTAAAATCAAGGCTGTATTTGATCAATGGAAGACCATAAATAAAGACGCTTTATTGAGTAATCTGTCCAAAAATCAAGAACTTAAATCTGCCTTGATTGAAGAAACACCATGGCTTTTGCAAGCCTTGTCAGAGTCAGAACAGAAGCGCAATATTGCCTTGCTATTTGACTTAAATACACTCGCAGATGACAGAAAGAATACCATAAATAAATTACAGGAACGTCAACTTAGCAACGGTGGCTTTCCATGGTTTGCAGGAGGAAGGGATGATGTATATACCACTCAGAATATTATGGAAAACATCGGCCACTTATATCATCTGAATGCATTGGAAATCAATGACATCCAACTCACCAATCTTGTATCTCAGGGATTAAAATATATGGATGAAGAGTTGGTGGCAAGATATCAACGACTTCAGGAAAATATAAAAAAGTATGGAGGCAACATAAACGATGATCATTTGGATGATTTATCAGTACATTACCTGTATATTAAAACTTTTTTTAAACATGTAAATCCACAGCCAGCCAGCAAAGAAGCTCGTGATTATTATTTTGGTCAGGCAAAAAAATATTGGCTTAAAAGGTCTCTTTATTCCCAGGCAATGATCGGTCTGATCATGTTTAGAAATGATGAAGGTACAGTAAAGGATATTCTTAAATCCTTACGGGAAAAATCATTCAGCAATGAGGAACTGGGAATGTATTGGAATGAGGGAAATGGGTTTTATTGGTATCAATTGCCTGTAGAACGCCATGCACTAATGATTGAATTATTTACTGAAGCAGCATCTGATAAGGCTGAAGCCGATCGTATGAAAATATGGTTGCTTAAAAACAAACAAACGACAAACTGGAAAACATCAAAATCGACTTCAGCAGCCATCTATGCATTACTCTTGCAAGGAGAGTCCGGTGACATATCTCAATGGATAACAGAAAATGCAACACCAGAAATAACGATAGGTAAAGAGTCAATAAAAATAGACCCACGTGACATTGAAGCAGGCACCGGTTATTTCAAAAAAACATATTCGTCATCAGCAATTTCTAAGGATATAGCCACTATAAAAGTGAAAAATGATAACAAGTCAATAGCATGGGGAGCAGCTTTTTATCAGTATTTCGAGCAATTGGACCAAATCAAAACCTTTGCGGACACACCGCTTAAGCTTAATAAAAAACTCTTTAAAGTTATTTCAACGCTGAAGGGAGATCAGATGGAGGAGATTAATGGCACTACACAGCTTAAACCCGGAGACAAACTAAAAGTACGCGTCGAGCTACGGGTAGATCGCGAGATGGAATATGTACATATGAAAGACATGCGCGCAAGTGGCTTTGAACCTACTAATGTCATCAGTATGTATAAATATCAGGGTCAATTGGGATATTACGAAACAACAAAAGACCTTGCAACACATTTTTATTTTTCATATCTGCCTAAAGGTACTTATGTCTTCGAATATCCATTGACAGTTGTGCACCACGGTGATTTTTCAGGTGGAATAACCAGTATTGAAAGTATGTATGCCCCGGAATTCAGCAGTCATAGTGAAGGAATTAGGATTAAGGTAAAGTAAAAAAATCATGGACTAAGTGTCAAAACATCTGTCCGGAAGAATGCATAAATAAATTGACCATTTTTATTCATGATAGGACAAAGTAATTAACATTAGTATTCTGAAAGGTATTTTGTTTACCCATTAAATGTCATACCTTTATCATAATAAATAATTATAAATATGTATATAATGCTCAAATACCTGCATTCATATTTTGCATGGATCACGCTTGCTTTTGTAATCATTTGTATAATTGTAGCAGCTGTCAAAAAAACCAATAAAAAACCATTCACGGCATCTAACTTAAGTCTCGTATTATTGGGTCTTATATCAACGCACATACAGTTACTCCTTGGACTTTTCCTATACTTTACATCTCCTTATGGTCTAAGTAATTTATCAGGAACAACCATGAAAGATTCCCTTGCCAGATTGCTTGCTGTGGAGCATCCTTTTGTCAATATCATAGCTATAATATTGATTACCATAGGATATTCAAAAGCTAAAAGAGCAATGGGTACAGACAAAGCCGGACATGCTGTTTTGATTTTTTATACCATAGCTTTATTGCTTATTTTGTCAAGGATACCCTGGCAGCTATGGTTTTAATGATCTTCATACTGTTTAAATAACTTAAATGCATCTGACGTAAAACTGTATGCTATCCTTAATAATTTCATAAAATTACAAAATGACTTTAGGTAAACCATAATATAAAGCTGTAATCCTGTATTTTTGTCTTTGAATATTTTAGATCCTTGTATTGAAAAAAATAGATAAACTTATTTCAACCAGTTTTATAGGGCCTTCCATCCTATCTTTTTTTGTTGCCACCTTTGTGTTGGTAATGCAGTTTTTATGGAAATATATCGACGAAATATTAGGGAAAGGTTTTACAATTCTCGAAATGCTTGAATTGATATTTTACTATGCTGTCACCCTGATACCGCTTTCAGTACCTATCACTATCCTGATATCATCTGTAATGGTATTCGGTGATATGGCCGAAAAATATGAATTGTCCAGTATGAAATCCGCAGGAGTTTCTTTATTGAGAATTATGTTACCTAGTATTTTTGTAGCTATATTAATTGGGTTGTTTTCACTTTTAGCTTCTAATTTTCTAAAGCCAGCTGCCAATCTTCAATTTCAAAAAAGATTTACAGCCCTCCGAAAACAAAAATCTGCACTTGCCATTGAAGAAGGCATTTTTAATAATGCCTTTAATGAAACCATAATCAGGGTCGGTGAGATCGATAAAGATGGTCGTGGCATCCATGATGTTCTTATTTATGACCACACACCCAATGATAAAAGCCTGATAGGTGTCATGTCTGCCAAAGGCGGAGAAATGTATACTGCCGAAGAAGGCAAGTACTTCATTATGAAACTAGATACGGGCATTCAATACCGTGAATTGGAAAAAAGAACTTCATTGGGGAGCAACAAGTCTGAACAACCATTTATGCGCACTTATTTTGATCAATGGACCAAAACATTTGATATGAGTCAATTTGACGCAGAAGAAGGTATTTTAAATTTCAACCGTAATCGGGAAGATATGATGAATACATTTCAGCTTCTGAAATCCATAGACACTTTTCAGAGACATATTAATGAAAATAATGAAAAAATAAACAGCAGAGTTACAGAGTTGTTTATTTCAAAATATTCTGAGAATACCAAAAAAGTAGTGCCAAATAAATTTGACAGCTTAAACGCAGCATTATCAAAAAATACCCGGGCAAGTCAGGGGAAAATGATATGGAAAGCAGATACCTCAACCACAACAGCATTAAAAAAACCAATCAAGCCGGATACTTTACATACCAAAAAGAATCCAATTGTCCAATCAACCAAGGGCATTGTCGGTCGCATTAATCGTAAAGTACCATTGATTAAAAAGCCAATTAAGGTTACCGATACCATGAATTTGAGCGCACCGATTTTTCCTAAAAAAGTGGTAAAACAAAAAACAGATATCAATCTGGATACCATCAATCATTTTGTGGCAACTATTGATGCTTCATTTTACAAGGAGGTAATCGTTTCTGCTTCGACCAATTTATCCAGAGACAGGGATGAGATGATGTCGATTAAAAATATTACGTATGATTATAAAAAATCGAGTGAAAAATACAAGCTTAGACTTAATCAGCAATATAGCTGGGCAGCAATTTGTATCATCTTCCTTTTTATTGGTGCACCACTCGGAAGTATTATTCGCAAAGGGGGATACGGTTATCCCCTACTTGTAGCCATTTTGTTCTATATGATTTTTATTATTAACACTATCCTTGGAGAAAAGCTTGTAAAAAACGAAAGTATGGGTGGTGTTCAGGCGGCTTGGCTACCCTGTATTACCCTTATGCCTTTTGCCTTCTTCCTTACATTAATGGCCTTAAGAGATATTAGAATTAACCCTATGGCTCTTATTGATTTTATATATAGATTGCGTCATAAAGAAAGAAACTGAACAGTTGGTCATAAAAATAATATTTCTTTTTCTTCAATATTAAAGGCTCTAAACTTAACTTTATAGGTAAAAATGGGATAATTAAAATTTTTATTGCGTATATTGATAAAATTCTAAAAATTGCCTTAACGCCATCAATAATACTCCAATAAAAAGGTTTTTACTTTTTAAGCAAATTATAAATTAATTTTACTTTCTTTGTATTCCTATTTTACGCTACACTGATAATTAACCTGTTTTCACATTAAACAATCTGATAATGTATCATTTTACAAAATCGTTCTTTTGTGTTGTTATAATATTACTAAACTACTCATTTTCAGCTTTGGCACAGACCAATATTGTCGTAAATGTCTTTGAAGATTTAAATGGAAATGGTATTCAGAATGGTGGTGAACCAACGGCGCCGATTACGCCGGAACTGTGGTTGGACTCAGAGCCAAATGGTTCATATGAAACACAAATTTTTATACCCGCATTTATTGGAGGTCAGTTTACAGGTGTTCCCAATGGAAACTATGAAGTAAGATATCCATCACCTTCGGGTTCTTATATACGAACGACTATTGCCAATAATCAAGTTATAACTTCCGGTCCAAACATCTTTCTTGAAGTCGGATATTATCTGCCCGCTACAATTGGAGATTATGTATGGGAAGATGTAAATGGAAATGGTATTCAGAATGGTGGTGAACCTGGAATTTTGGGCGTAAGCGTTGATCTGAACGGTACCGATGGTCTTGGAAATGCCGTCAATTTAAATGATGTCACTAATGCAAGTGGTATATATACTTTTACTAATGTGCCTCCTGGCAATTATACGATAAGTTTTAATTTACCAAGTGCCAATCACTTTTTTAGCAAACCCGATAATACCATTGATACTAATGACAGTGATGCAAATCAGGTCACAGGTGATGCTCCTGCATTTTCTGTCATAAGCGATCAGGTCATAACCAATATTGATGCAGGAATGTATATCGGAGCGACCATTAGTAATTTTGTTTGGGAAGACCTGAATGGTAATGGTATTCAGGATGGTGGCGAACCTGGTTTTCCTGGTGTTAATGTTAACCTTAACGGAACGGACGGCGCTGGAACGCCTGTTAGTTTGGGACCAATAGCCAGCAATGGAGCCGGAAATTATATATTTAGTAATCTTCCTCCGGGTACTTATGTAATTAGCTTTGGACCATTACCTGCAAATCATTTTTTCTCATTAGCCAATCAAACTATTCCTGCAAATGATTCAAACCCAAATCCTTTGACAGGAGTCTGTCCTTCAGTAACCGTCATCAGTAATCAGGATGTAGACGACGTTGATGCAGGACTTTTTGAAGCAGTAAGCATTGGAAATTATGTATGGGAAGATGTAAATGGCAACGGTATTCAGGATGGTGGCGAACCCGCACTGGCAGGAATAAATATCTCTATTAAAACTTCACTTGGCGGACCTGTTACCAAAGCAGATGGAACGCCAGCAAATCCCGTGGTATCAAGTGGAGCAGGTGCTTATATTTTTGATGTGTTAAGGCCTGGTAGCTATATTATAAATTTTGCGACAAATCTGGTTGGACCAAACTATTACAGGACTTCAAAAAATGCAGGCGGACCAACCGTAGACAGTGATGCAAATGTACTGACAGGTGATTCCGATATAATTACAACCGTTTCAGCTGACCAGAAAACAGATGTTGATGCCGGTTATTTTAGGGCAGGAACCATCGGTGATAAAACGTGGATAGATTTTAATGGAAACGGGACTCAGGATGATCCTTCTCCATTAGGTGGTGTTAGTGTAGCGATTACTGACAACCTTGGAGGTGCTGTAACTAACGTGTTGGGCGCAGGCGTAGGTCCCGTAGTCTCAGATGGTGCCGGTGCTTATTCTTTTCCAAATCTTAAACCAGGAATGTACAAACTTACATTCACTGCCCCGGCTGGATATTTTCCTACCAAACTAAATAAAACCGGTGGCGCTACCGATATCACAGATACTGATGATGACTCGGATGTTGATCAGGGAATGCAAACATGACTTTTGATATCGACATCGTATCCGGTGAAGTAGAAATGGGTGTTGACGGCGGATTTTACAAAGCTGTCACAATTGGCAACTTCGTATGGCATGATGCAGACGCTGATGGCATACAGGATGCGGGTGAATCTGGCTTGGCTGGTGTTACTCTGACTTTGGTGAGCTTTAGCGGTGTCACCACTGATGTTAATAACAATCCGTTGGTGCCGGTTGTTTCTGATGCTGCAGGTATGTATCAGTTTACCAACATAAGACCTGAAGAATATGAAATCCAGGTTACAGCACCGCCAATGTGGTTTTTTTCTGATCAGAATGTAGGCGCAAATGATAATGTGGATAGTGATTTCAGGGCAGATGGTTTTCTTGGAGCAAAATATCAATTCAATTCTGATGACAATTTTACAAATTTTGATGCCGGTTTATATAAAAACATTATCATCATTGGTCAGGTATGGCTGGAACAGGATGATGATGGCTTTCTAGCTGTCACTGAAGCTTTATCAGGCAATGTAGAAGTCGAATTACTTGAAGGTGCGAATGTTATTGCAACATCAATCACAAATGCCACGGGAGAGTATATGTTCTCCGTTAAACCAGGCGATTATGTCATTTCGATTACAAGTAATAATTTTGGGCCTGGAAATACGCTTAACGGCGTGATCAGTTGTACACCGACCTTTGATCCTAACAATAATATAGACCTGGATGACAATGGCTCAGGACCGACCTTAGGACCAGTAAATACAGCTCAGGTAAGTTTTCGTTGCGGCGAAGAACCGGATCCGGACGGCGTTACCAACAATACCATTGACTTTTGTTTTAAATTTGATTGTACAGTACCTAACGCTCTCGCAGCTCCTTCATGTGGTACCGTTATGGATACTTTTTGTGATCTGCAGCAATTGGACCTGGGTTGTGCCAGAATGCCATCGCCGCCGGTTGTTGGTCCGGCTCCAAGTCCGTTGTGTAATGGACAGGGTACACCTCAGAACATGTCCTGGTTCGCATTTATAGCCGGAAACGGTAACTATTCTATCGAAATAGAACCATTCGCTTGCACGACAGTACCTCCTAATAGTATTGGTATTCAGACTGGTATCTATGAAAACTGCAATTTTACGGATCCTATATTTTGTATGGCCACCTGTACCACGAGCCCCGTCCAGATACCCAGTGACGTTCTTACACCAGGAAATACCTATTTTTTCTGGCTCGATGGTTGTTCAGGTAGTATATGCAGCTATAATATAAATATACTTGGGACATTTGAAATATTTACCATTCCGGAACCAACAGAAGTGGTTTGTACTTCACCAATCTGTAGTCCTATTTGTCCTAATAATATAATAAATCTTGTCGTCAACTCAGGGTATGAAAACCTCAACTTTAAGTTTAAATGGAAAATAACCTCACCTTCCGGAGTGGTAACATATATTGTCACTGATGTGAATAAACTTGATTATACACCGACGGAATTGGGTATATATACTTTTGAAATAAATCAAATTACTAATAAATGCTCTAATAGTTTCACAACCAAGTCGATAACTATTGAAGTAAAACATCCTGCCAACGAAAATTTTGGTTTGGTAAAATTATGTCCTGATGAACTGCCAGGTTATGCAGGCCCAGTTGCTGACGAAATGAACAATCCCGATCCTAATGGAGACCTTATAAACGGTTGGCAAAAAAGTCCTTTTACCTTTGTAGCAGGACCAAACGTCACAACCATTATGAAAGACGGTTGTATATACAATCAACAGGTTACCATAATGCCATACGTGCTAAGTCCACCTACGAATATCAGGGAAATTTTGTGTGAAAACGAATTTCCTTATCTTGTGGGCAATGAGTACATAACAGATGCGACCAATGGCATTACAACAATTATCATTGATGATGCAAACGGATGCGACAGTACGATTAATGTTGAGTTAATAAAACTTGCCCTTTACGGTATCGTATTGGAAGAGGGTTGTGTGAACAATGGATTTCAGCTAAAATTCATGTATACAGAATTGACATATCCTGGCGTGACCTATGAAATAAAATGGAAAAATAGTTTAGGAGTGTACCTCAACGATAATGATCCGGATGCCGATCCTACCACAATGATTGTGCCTTCCAGCGGAACATATTATGTAGAGATAAAAATGATCATGGAGGGCAAAACATGTTATTCTGATACACCTTATGTTTTGAATATTGGGAATTTAACACCTGCTACTCCAGTAGCTGCTGTGGCATGGGATGATAAATTTTGTGCTGACAATGTACTGAAAACCTATACTGCAACGAGTCCTGATGGCAATACCAATTTCCTTTGGACCTATCCTGCAACAGTAACCTCAGTTTCTGGTCAGGGCACCTCAACTTTATCTATCCTTTGGGGCAACTCATTGGGTGGGAACAGTATGTGTAGTTACCACAAACTCATGTGGTCAGAGTCTGCCTTATTGTCAAACATTTGAAATAACACCTATACCACTTGCTGATTTTGATGTAGATCCGATCATCTGTGTGGATAGTACTGCAAGTGCCTTTTTTACACTTGCTTCACAGCCGGGTTATGTTTACAACTGGTCACTTTCAGGCGGAAGCATTATTTCTTCTCCCAATTCAAATGGTATTGATACACTTGAAATAAACTGGTCAGATCCGGGACTTAAATATATTAACTTACAGCTTGAAAACAATGGTTGTCAATCTGTCATAAAAAAAGATTCCGTTCAGGTAATTGACAATCAAAATCCTCCTGCTATTGGTTGTAATCCTGAAGCCAATCAAATAGAATTTTATTGGACACCATTACCTGGTCAAACAGCTTCAATTGTCAATGTATTATCAGGTCAAAGCGGTATGCAGATAGGCAATACATATCTTGTGACTGGTCTGGTTCCCGGCGTGGAAGTGCAGATAGAAATAACAAATATAACTAACCACCCTTGTGGTAACCTCTTAAGCAGCGGGTCATGCATCACTCAGAATTGTATACCTGAAAATATTTCAATTAATCCGTGGCAGCCAATCTGCCTTACAAGTAACTATCCTTTGATAAATCTTAAAGACTCCGTTGTCTCAGGGACTCAAAATGGTACCTACAAATTTACAGGTACCGGTGTGGTTGATGATGTTAATGGAATTTTTGACGCAAAGGTGGCCGGTATTGGCAAACATCAAATCAGGTTGATATATACTGACGCCACAGGTTGTATTTCTGCTGCTGCATTTACAGAAATTGAAATCAACGGCATTCCAACATCTACTTTTATTGCGGACAACATAATATGTCAGGACAGTCTGGCTACCATTAATTATAACGGAAATATTGTTTCCGGAGGCTCATTTATTTGGAGTTTAGGCAAGGACTCTATTCCACCATCATCATACCAATATCCTTTTAAGGTAGGATGGTCGACACCCGGAAACAAGATACTTTCTTTGGTGACAGAAAAAAATGGATGTACTTCAAATCTTACTACTATTAACGTTAAGGTGGAACCTAGGATAGTACCGGTTGTCATCTCCTGCCCTATCATCGGTGCTACAGTAATGACATTTGATTGGAATGATGTCCCAAATACTTCAGGTTATAGTGTAACTTTAAATGGGCAAAGTCAACCAAATTCGGCACAATCCATGTTGTCTTTAAATAATTTGTCTGTTTTAAAAGATTATACCATAATCGTAAAAGCCAATAGTAATAATGCCTGCCCTGGTGTTGCAGATACATTGATATGCAAAACCCTTGATTGTCCGCTAGTCACTATTAAATTTTCAATTCCTGATTCTACCATATGTTTTGGACCTAATTTACCTAATATTGATATCAATGCAACAATTAGCGGTGGTCTTCAGTCAGCAAATCAAACGCTGACATGGTCCGGAGGTACTTACATAAATGCAAGCACTGGCGTATTCAATCCCAATCTTGCCGGAATTGGAACACATAATATTAAATTGTCTTTGGTCGATGGCACCTGCCTGAAAGACACAAGCATGAAAATAACCATTATCGCAAAACCCGTTTCGACCTTCACCGGCAAAACAAACATATGTATTACAGATAATTATGAAGTAACATATACAGGCACATCAAATCTGCCACTAAAATGGAAATTGCCGTCTGGTGTTACCTCGACTCCAGTGAATGGTCAACCTGCCAAGTTCAAAATTACTTTCCCTAAGGATGGCGTATATGACCTCAAACTGGTAAGTGGCAATGCAAATTGTGTGTCAGATACTACTAAGCTTACTGTAAAAGTTGATCCGGAGCTGATGGCGGTTGCTATTAATTGCAAACAAACTACTACAAGCGTAGATTTTGATTGGAACAACATTATTGACAATTGTGTCACCGGGTATAAAGTATTTATCAACAATGTTGCGAAAGGCACACAAACTAACCTTAACTACAATTTAAATAACCTGATGACAGGAGAAAAAGTAGAAATACGTATTGAGCCAGTAACGATTTGTGCTTGTCCATCAATACCTTCTGTGAAGGTCTGCGAAGCAAAACTATGCCCTGCGATTACCACAAAACTCTCCAGTCCTTTTACAGCTTTTTGTGAAGGTTCAAAAACAACTGCTTTCCAGCTCATATCAACAGAGACAGGAACAAATGGTACAGGTACAGGTGTATGGTCAGGAAGTAATGTAAATGCAACAGGTTTGTTTAACCCTTTAAATATTGTGCCCGGGGTTTACAAATCATTCTATACTTTTAGTGAGGATAATTGTGACTACAAAGACAGTATCTTGATTGAAGTATTTGACTTGCCTGAAGTAAGTACAGAAACGATTCAGCCTGATTGTTATCTTGAAAATACAGGGCAGGCTAACGTGTCTACTTTAAACGGTAAACCGGCATATAGTTATACACTTAATGGTCTTGCTAAGACACTACCTTTGATAGATCTTACTCCGGCGGCATATGAGCTTGTCGTTACGGATGTCAATAATTGTACTGATGCTAATTCATTTACCATCAAATCTGCAGATGTACCTACGCTTGTTTTGTCTGGAAATACTAACATCACAAGTGGATTACTGACAGAATTAACAGCGACAACCACAGGATTGGAATAAACTATTGATTCTATCGTATGGGTGGATTCAAAAGGAATAATCGTTTGCAGCGGGAAAACATGCCAATCTGTAAAAGTCGCTCCACTTGAGGACGAAAGATATTGTGTTACCGTATATTATAATGATGGTTGTAATGTGAATGAGTGTATAGATGTAATTGTCAAAAAAATTGTTGTCATTACTGTACCAAACGTTTTCTCACCTGATGGAAATAACACTACATTTTATATAGAAGCTTACGAAACAATAAAGACCATAAAATCTATGAGTATCTTCGATAGATGGGGAAATCTTGCCTTTTTTAAGGAAAACATTGCCGCCGGTGATAAAACCCAGGGTTGGAATGGTAAATTCAACAACTCAGATGCCATTGTACGAGGGGTTTTTGTATACAAAATAGAAATTGAGACCATTGAAGGCAAAATAGAAATGTTTGTGGGTGATGTAACGGTGCTATAAAATAATCAATATTAAGCAAAATAAAGACCTGATAAATACTATCGGGCTTTTGTTTTTTAAATCTTTCCGTTTCATTGCGTGATTCACTTATTAGATTGTACTTTTGTATATTATTGGTTGTACTTTAATTAGTGCATTAATAGGGAATCCGGTGCAAATCCGGAACTATACCCGTAGCTGTAATTTTCATAAAAGCCAAGGCAATGTACCACTGTCAATTCATGATGGGAAGGTGCCAAAGGTGAAAAGAGTCAGAAGACCTGCCAATAAATATTATTGTATTGACTTTCGGGATGAAAGGTCGGACAAAATGAATAAATATTTGGCTTATAAGCTTTGTGACTTATGCCGATTATTTATTTCTATTTGTTATTCGGCTTTCCAAAACGGAAAATGATTAACAAAGTGAACAACACATACCAATATTGGCTTCTTCTTTTTATTAGTTTAACGGTTGTCTTTACGCTGAAAGGGCAAAGACAATACCTCCTTGATTCGATTAAGATCATTGAATCAAGGCCTTATGCTGATGATTTATTAAAGGCTGATCTGAATTCCAGTGATTCTTTCGAACTCGATACCCCAGAGTTTTTGAAGGGGTTAAAAAGTGGTCAGGTTCAGATAAATTCGCCCGGAGGTTTAGTCACATTGCTCAATCGTGGCATGTCAAACAGACAACTCAATGTGCAATGGAATGGCGCAAATATTCAAAGTATCGTCAACGGCAGTTTTGATTTAAGTTTGATTCCAACTTCACTATTTAATAACATGTCTTTTTACACAGTCGGATCACCTGCATTAAATGGTAATAACTCCATGGCTGGCACCTTTCAAATATCGAATTCAGAAGACCGTATTCCACTTAAAGTTTGTGCTTCCTTATCTTCAATGTACAATATTAATACCAGTGTATTGTCTCATTTTAAGACAGGAAGATTTGAACATAATATAGGAATAGATTATATTTATGATAAAAACAAATTTAAATATTTTAACGGCTTAGAAATTAAGGAAAGGTCATCAACAGATTTTCAAAACATGAATCTGCTTTATCGGGGCAAATATTATCTCACACACAATCAATCATTGGCCTTTGACACATGGTTTCAACAATCAGACAGACGTATACCAGTCAGTATTACTTCAGCTGAAACAGTGCAAAAACAACATGACAAAAATTTGCGTTTAAATCTTAAACATATTTTTTTATTTAAAACTATTAGTTTATATACCAGTGCTTTATATATGGTTGAAAAATCTTAATTTTATAACAAATAGTATTAATTCAATATCACATGTCCGTGTATTTATTGGCATGATTGAATGTATTGAAGCTAAAAATAATAATTATTACACATCTTTTAGATATCGTCGTGATGTATCATCCCCAAATTTTTATTTGAATACACATACCAGACAGACATTCAGCCTCTCCATGTCAAAAAAATGGCCATATGGTCTTAATACCAATGGTCAGTTGTCAATGAGGCAAGATGTGGTAAATAACTCATTTATGCCGTTATCAATGTCTTATTTGTTTTCACACAAATCTTTTGTCATCAACCTGTCACGCAATTACAACTTACCTGGACTCAACGATCTTTATTGGCCTTCAGGCGGAAATCCGGATCTTAAAACAGAAAAAAGTTTACAGATGGAATTGAGTCATACGCATAGTTTTCCAATATTTGATCTTAACATCAAAACTTATATAAATTCCGTAAATAACTGGATACAGTGGTCTCCTCAAAATAATGGGCTGTGGTCTGCGTACAATCAAAAAAAAGTTTTGAGCAGAGGAATTGAAATAGGCTTGTCCAATAAATACCTTATTAAAAAAGTGGCATTTTTTACATCTGCTGATTATAGTTTTAACAAAACTACTGCGATAGAACATTACTATGATAAAAGTCAGATCGGTAAACAATTAATTTATATCCCTATGCATAAGGCTTCAGCTAGTACAGAGGTCCAATGGAAAAACCACGGAATGAGAATTAAATATACTTTCACGGGCAAAAGATATGATACTTCTGACAATACAAATCCGCTAAATGCCATTCATCTGCTTGATTTACATTATTTTTATTCTATTAAACAATGGAAATGGGAGGTATCCATTAATAATATCCTGAATGAAGATTATGCCATAATAAGATACTTCCCCATGCCTTTAAGAAATCTTAACATATCATGCGCTTATACCCCAAAATTTACTAAATAAACTAAATTATTTTATAAAAAATATTATCATGAACAAATTTATCCTTTTTATTCTCTTTGGTTTCATTACACTTTTTTCTTGTAAAAAAGATGATATAATTGTTGAACCTGTCAATTATACAACAGGCATTTTTGTGGTTAATCAGGGACCATTTCAAAATGGAACCGGAACAATTACATTTAGAAATGAGGGAGATACCATTCAGGATGTTTTTGGCAGAGCAAATCCGGGTAAAGTCTTGGGAAATATTGCACAATCAATGATAAAATTTGACAACAAATATTTTATTGCGGTCAATAATGGCGCAAAAATTCAGGTAGTAAATGCATCTGATTTTACATCGGTAGGCGTCATTAATGGCATTGATCAGCCAAGATACTTTTGTACGGATGGTAAAAAACTTTACGTCAGTGCATGGGGTGCTGATGCTCAGTCGGGTGTTGTACATGAAATTGATGTGACAAATTTAAAATTATTGCCTGCCATATCTGTAGGTGATGCACCGGAACAAATGCTTATTTCCAGTGATAAGCTGTATGTACCCATTTCGTCACCATATCTTGGGTCTTCAACTAAGATTGCAGTAATCGATATTAAAACCAATAAATTAATCAAATATATAGTCGCCGGAGATAGTCCTTCTGCCATAGTACAAGACAAAAACAATGACATCTGGGTAATATGCAGCGGGAATTACAATCCTGATCCATTAAAAACTACGAATGGTTCTTTACACAAAATAACGGATGATGTGGCTGTATCAAAATATAAATTAGGTATAGATGCACGTGGATTGGCTGTGAATGCGACGGGTGATAAACTTTATTTCCTTCAACAGGATGAAGTTTATGTGCATGACGTAAGTGATGCAATATTTGAAAATGAATCAGTGGCTGATGGATATTTTAATGCTTTAGCTATTCAAAAATCTACCAATAGACTTTATTTGGCCAATGCCAAAGATTTTCAATCTCCGGGTGAAGCTAGTTTTATACATCCGGAGACCTTTCAGACGGGAAGATTTGAATGTGGCATAATACCAGGTTTTTTCTATTTTGCAGAGTAATAATAAAATGATACGCCAAAATGACAAAAACTATAAACCAAAACATCATATCGGTGTTTTAATAAGATATCAATTTGTTGGGATTTCGTTTAATCAGATAACTTTTTGACTGTTCTTTATACGTTTAATATTGCGCCGTGGAGATTGGAAAATTAATAAAACAACCAAAGTTCAGCAATAGCTATCACAAAGCCATGCTGAATTTATTTTATACATCAAATTATTTCAGGGATGCACATCTCAAGGTATTTTCTGAGTATGGCATACAAGGTGCACATTTTAATGTTTTAAGGATATTAAGGGGAAAACATCCTGAACCTTTATCTCCGGGATCTATTAAGGAAGTCATGCTGGACAAAGGTTGTGATCTTACGCGTCTTATAGATAAGCTTGTGAGTTTAGGTTGGGTTGTAAGAAACATCTGTCCTGAAAATAAACGTAAAATGAATGTCACACTTACACAAGAGGGATCTTTGATTACCGAAAAAATATCCATAGAGTTGACGGAAACTGACACCGCATTAAAAACACTTACAGACGAGGAGTATTCGACATTGAGCCATTTATTGGACAAAATGAGGGGATAAATCTTATGTCTTTTTATGACATAATGAAAAATAACCATATTTGTTGATAAATATTGAAGTCAATTTTTCTCAGGTCAATGTTAACCTTCAAAATTGAAGGAAATGGTAAATATCTGTGAGACCACATTTTCCAAAACCCTTGCCTCGTTTTGAGTCCTGTCATATAGCAGAATATTGCCTAATCCTCTGGAAAATTTTATCTCCGGTGAAAAAATAAAATAAGGGTAAAACATTTGCATACCGATACCGACCTCGTATTGAAAATCATGTGGGGCTATTTTTATCAATGATTTTCTGGATTTAGAGTTTGTTTGTACATCATAGCTATACTTCAATCCGGCAACAATAAACATCCTTTTGTCTTTGTATGGTTCTGACTTAAAACGAACATGAAAAGGTAATTCAAAAAACACGGATTCTATTTTTCTTTCTATGACCAGACTGGATGATACTTGCGTAAATTCCAGACCGCGCTGCGCAAAAGAAAATCCGGGCAAAAATCTGAAATCAAAATATTCACCAAGTTTGAGATTGGTTATCATGTGCATATTGACACCTATTTCGCTCTTACCTTCGGTAACTTTAATACTGTCATTATTGATAAAAAAACCTGATTGTTGTAATTTGTAGCCTGAGTTATTAAAGCCCAAATTGATGCCAAAATAATATGCCTTTTTATTAAAATCCCGAAAATTATGATTCTCTCGTCCACCCATCTGTGCTAACAAAAACTGGGAAAACGTTATCAAAATAAAAAAAAGACCTACTTTTTTGCTATATATATCGTGCATATGCCGCCACTTAAAATATGATAATTTGCCTGAGCATAACCCAGTTTTTTTAATATATCGGTAAAGTTTTCATAATCAGGAAAAACCTGTACTGACTCATACAAATATTTATATGCTTTCTGATCTTTTGATCTTATCTTACCAATAACGGGTAAAATGTATTTAAAGTATATGTGAAACAATTGTTTCAAAGGGAAATGCCTTGGTTTGGAAAACTCCAATACCATTAGGGTTCCACCCGGCCGAAGCACACGCAACATCTCTGCAAGTCCCTTATCGAGGTTTTCAAAGTTCCTGACCCCAAAAGCTGCCATGACCGCATCGAAGGAATTCGCCTCATAATGCAGGTTTTCACTATCTCCCAATTCGAGTTTTATAACTTGATCCAAACCTTTTTTTTGTACTTTTTCTTCGCCAATCTTCAGCATATTGGCAGATATATCCATAGCAATTATTTTTTTTGGTTTTATAACCAACGCCGCTTCAATGGCAAGATCGGCAGTACCTGTCGCAATATCAAGTATGCTCTGAGGTTGTTCTGCCTTGAGCAGTTTAATGGCTTTCCTTCGCCATAAAACATCAATACCTAATGACAATATTCTATTAAGATTGTCATAATAAGGTGCAATTTTATCAAACATGCTTGTGACCTGCACTTTTTTAGAGATATCAGTATCGGAATATGGTGTGACACTTGTCTTTTCAGACATATTGAATAGATTTTTAGCGAAAGATAATTTAACCTAATAAAAAAAAGGCTATTTTGTTTTCAATTAGATTGAAATGGACCTACATTTTTTATGGCATGCAAAATAAATGATAAAATATAAGATTATGACCTTTTTGACCCGCGATTTAGCTATTTTCTTCAAAATATCTTATTTAATCCTAATTATTTCATTCACTTTGACCAAAATAAATGGACAAACAGATACTATCGATATAAAAAATACTATCAATCGTATGTTTAAAGGCATGTCCACTTTTGATTCCTCAATGGTCAGAAGCACTTTCACAACTGATTTTACACTACAAAGCATTATAAAAACCAAAGATGGCAATACCCATGTGAGAACCGAACAAGCTCATTCTTTTTTGAAAAGTATCGGAACTAAATCCCCTGGGCTGAAATATGACGAAAGATTATTATCTTACGATATACACATTGATGATGATCTGGCCATTGGATGGACACCATATTCATTTTATTTGAATGATGTCTTCAGTCATTGTGGAGTTAATGTTTTTACTTTGGTAAAACTTAATGGCATATGGAAAATAATGAGCATTGTGGATACCAGGCGTAAAAATAATTGTTTGGAATAAAATAAGAAACTTCAAAACTACATTGCTCTCATCTCGAAAAAAGATAGTGCGTAATAATTTTTTCAATTAAATAAATTTATGTGCGCCTGCACAATTGTCCGAATTATATCCTAACTTTGTTTCGATTTTTCTATCATTATAACGAGATAATTCCAGACATAAATTTTGATTTTATTTATAAAAAATATCAGCGTAATTTTATGTATTATTATTTGTTTGCTATTCGCTTTCAGCGCTTGCAATGATCATAATTATCCAAACAAAATTACGTTCAATACCCACATCCGACCTATCCTGTCAGACAAATGTTTTAAATGTCATGGACCTGATGAAAAACAACGTAAATCAGGCTTTAGGCTGGATACAGAAGCCGGTGCTTATGCCTTATTGAAAGATTCAAAAAACGAATATGGTATTGTGCCTGGTCATATCGCTAAGTCATCATTGATACTGCGCATTAACTCTGATAATAAAGACTTCATGATGCCTCCGCCGGAATCAAATCTAAGCCTTTCTGATGACGAAAAAAAATTGATTGAAAGATGGATTGCCGATGGAGCAAAATATGAATCCCATTGGTCTTTTATCCCGATAAAAAAATCGACCTTACCAAAGATCTCGGATGAAGCCTGGCCTATTAATGACATCGACAGATTTATCCTGGCAAAAATGGAGACAAAAGGACTTAAACCATCTAAAGAGGAAGACAAAGAACGTATCCTTAAACGACTATTTCACGATATAAAAGGCCTTCCACCTACCATCGAGGAACAATCATCATTTTTAAGTGACAATGATCCCAGGAGTTACGAAAAAATGGTAGATAAGGCACTTGCAACGGCACAATATGGCGAAAAAATGGCCATATTCTGGATGGATCTTGCAAGGTATGCAGACAGTCATGGATATCAGGATGATGGACTAAGGACAATGTGGCCATGGAGAGATTGGGTTATCAATGCTTTTAACCGCAATTATGATTATAAAAAATTTATAACTTACCAATTAGCCGGAGATCAAATACCTGAAGCAAACAAAGAAACTATTCTGGCTACAGGTTTCAATCGAAATCATAAAATCACTCAGGAAGGTGGTGTAATTGATGAAGAATATCGGGTCGAATATGTTGCAGACCGAACGAATACTTTTAGTAAAGGTTTACTGGCTATGACATTTGAGTGTGCCAAATGTCATGATCATAAATACGATCCTATATCGCAAAAAGACTACTACCGCACATTTGCCTTTTTTAATCAGCTGAATGAAAAAGGATTGGTAGGAGATATTTCAGTGGCCTCACTTGCAGATCCACCATACCTGACCATAACCAAAGAAGATAAAGATAATTTGCTTTCTTTTATAAATAAAATGGATACCATGGACGTCCGTGTTATGATTATGAAAGATAGTTCTGTAAAACGTCCAACTTATTTGCTTGAAAGAGGTGTGTATGATCATAAACTTGATCAGGTTTATTGTGCCATGCCGAAGGCAATTTTGCCATTCGATACTACAAAATATCAAAGCAATAGGTATGGTCTGGCTAAATGGATGTTTGACCATAATAATCCACTGACGGCGAGGGTGTTTGTAAATCTGATCTGGCAGGAATTTTTTGGTAGAGGCATCGTCAAAACAACCGGAGATTTTGGATTACAAGGTGAATTGCCCAGTCATCCTGAATTGCTTGATTGGTTGGCTTGGGATTTTTGAGCCAATGGTTGGAATATCAAACGACTGGTAAAACAAATTGTTATGTCTTCCACATATCGTCAGACTTCTGATTACAACAAAAATCAAATGGCTGTAGATCCCGAGAACATCTACTTGTCAAAAGGGCCTCGTAACAGACTTTCAAGTGAATTGTTGAGGGATCATATTTTATTCACAAGCGGTTTGTTATCTACAGAAATCGGTGGACCAAGTATGAAACCTTATCAACCAGTTGGTATCTGGGAAGCCGCAAGTTCCGGGAGAGGACAATTGGCTAGCTACGTGCAGGATCATGGCCCCAATCTTTATCGAAGAGGATTGTATAATTTTATTAAAAGGACGGTGCCTCCGCCTTCTATGTTGATATTTGACGGTTCAAACAGAGATCAATGTGAAGTCAGAAGATCTAAAACGAATACACCGCTCCAGGCGCTTGTCATGATGAATGATGTGCAAATACTCGAAGCCTCAAGATATTTTGCCCAAAGACTTGTCAATCAAAAGTCTGATGCGAACAAAAATATTCAAACAATATTTCGAACGATAGTAGGAAGAACACCAAAACCAACAGAATTAAATAAGCTGATAACATATTATGAATTTACAATAACAGAAAGCAGCGCATCAAAGATAAAAAAGTTGCTTAACGTAGGAGAATCCGATCAATCCAAAATAATAAAACCTGAAGAAACCGCAGCCCTTATGCAGACGATTCAATTGGTATATAATCTCGAAGAAAGTATGACAAGATGATACATCCATTTTTAGAAAACAGACTTACTGTAAACCGAAGATACTTTCTGGGCAAATTAAGTATTGGTCTGGGTAGCCTTGCGCTTGGTTCATTATTGATCAAGGATTTGTTTAATTCTGATTCGGATCTAAATAGTAGCAGCCTGCCATTGGGTTTACCTCATTTTGCACCCAGAGCAAAACGAGTTATCTATCTTTTCCAAAACGGGGCACCCTCACAATTGGAGTCTTTTGATTACAAACCATTGTTGAACAAAATGTTTGGACAGGACCTTCCCGCTTCCATCAGAAATGGTCAGCGTCTGACTGGAATGACCTCTGTACAAAAAACATTTCCGCTCGTAGGCTCATATATTCCATTTCATCAACATGGCCAGGCGGGTACCTGGATCAGCGATCTTTTTCCGAATATTGCCAAAGTTGTAGATGACATTTGTATCATTAAATCCATGCATACAGAGGCTATCAACCATGATCCTGCTTTAACATTTATGCAGACTGGAGCACAGCAAGGCAATCGCCCCAGCATGGGCGCATGGCTTAGTTATGGCCTTGGAACTGAAAATCAAAACTTACCTGCTTATACTGTCCTGCTTTCAAAAGGAAAAGGCAATGGTCAAGGCGTATATTCCAAGCTTTGGACAAATGGATTTTTGGATAGCTTGCATCAGGGTGTTCAGCTTAGCAATAGCGAGGAACGTGTTTTATACCTGAATGATCAGGAAGGGATGAGTAGAGATGATCGCAGAAAGATGCTTGATGTGTTAAATGAGATGAATGCCATGAATTTTGAGGATGTAAATGATCCGGAAATAAAAACAAAAATAGAACAATATGAGCTGGCATATCGTATGCAAACGGCTGTTCCTGAAATCACGGATTTATCTACCGAACCCGATTCAGTCATAAAAATGTACGGTCCTGAATGTCTGATTCCGGGTACTTATGCCAGCAATTGTCTCTTGGCCCGAAAGCTGTCAGAATCCGGTGTGCGGTTTGTTCAGCTGTATCATCAAGGTTGGGACCAGCATAATAACCTTGCCGGTGAAATGCCTTCACAAGCCAAAGATGTAGATAGAGCTTCTGCTGCATTGATCCAGGATTTAAAACAACGTGGTCTGTTGGATGAAACATTGGTCATTTGGGGTGGAGAATTCGGACGAACAAATTACTGTCAGGGACCATTGTCAGCTATGAATTATGGCAGGGATCATCATCCGCGAGCTTACAGTATATTTATGGCAGGCGGAGGCGTTAAACCAGGGATTGTTTACGGGGAAACAGATGAATTGGGGTATAATATAACAGAAAACCCGGTCCATGTTAACGATTTCCACGCTACCGTATTACATCTTCTCGGGCTTGATCATGAAAAACTTACCTATAAACATTTGGGAAGGAGATACCGATTAACAGATGTAGCCGGTAATGTGGTAAATCAAATTATAGCATAATGCATATAATTGAAAAAGGAATATCAAACATCAGCTTTGGTTTGGCTATTTTGTTGGCTTTTCTTTGGCTATGTCAAAAATCCATTATTGTGCCGGAGTGGATGATTTTTGCCGGAAGATTACATCCTTTAATGTTGCATCTTCCCATAGGCACAATATTGATTTCAGGCCTTATCTATGCTATAAAAACTCGTTTTGATCCAGCACACTTTTCTGAAATATTTGGTTTCATATTAAAATTTTCTGCTTTAACCGCTTTGTTAAGTGGCTTATTTGGCATGTTGCTTTCCATGGAAGAAGCTTACCCAAAAGATGATCTGAATCTGCACAAAAACACCGGTCTGATCCTTGGTTTCGGTATGTATTTATTGTCTGTACTATATGGTATCGTCTCTGAAAAATGGATCATTTCATTATTGACTATCAATATTTTAGGTGTATTGGTTACCGGCCACCTTGGCGCTGAAATTACCCATGGCAAAAATTTCCTTTTCCCTGAAAAAGTATGATCTCCATTCCAAAAATAACAGATGTCAATAAACCTATATTTGAAAATTCAATTTTACCAATTCTCGATAAAAAATGTAATTCATGCCACAATACAAGTAAGTCCAAAGGCAATCTAATTATGATTGATTCCACACATATATTAAAAGGCGGGAAAAACGGACAAATATTTATAGCTGGTGATGTAGTACAAAGTACCATCTTACAACGGGTACACCTTCCTTCCAACGATGAAAAACATATGCCACCAGATGGCAAACCTCAACTCACTAAGGAAGAAGCGCTGTTTATTAAATACTGGATAAAATCCGGAGCATCTTTTTCCAGAAAGATAAATGATCTGGAAGCCAGCGATTCCTTAAGGATATTGACAGAAGAAATGATTTCAGCTCCTGTCATTTTGAAAACCTACAAATTTAATCCTGCATCTGTTGTGGATATAAAAAAATTGAATACGCCATACAGATCTGTCAAAACGTTGTCATACAATAGTCCTGCACTGGAAGCATCTTATTATTTGACATCAATGTTCAGCACTGAAAGACTTGAAGAACTAAAAATTATAAAAGAACAATTGATTGGATTGAACCTTAATAATATGTCTGTTGAAGATAAAC
This sequence comes from Saprospiraceae bacterium, assembly GCA_016717145.1. Classification (GTDB taxonomy): domain Bacteria; phylum Bacteroidota; class Bacteroidia; order Chitinophagales; family Saprospiraceae; genus OLB9. Next base: position 54,999 of record JADKGD010000009.1, read on the forward strand.
ATATGTCTTTTATTTCTTCTTTTGCTTCATTGGAAAAACTTCACTTAAACGGAACAAAAATAACAGATGCGGGTCTTAAATTATTGGACAAATGTCAAAAACTTGAACAAGTTTCACTGGCCAATACCTCGGTTACAAAAAATATTGAATTGGCTTTTAAGTCTTTAAAATCATTACATAAAATATTTCTTGATAATACCCCTATTGACGCGGAAACGATAAAAGCCTGGCAAATTAAATATCCCAATATTTCATTCTTCTACACTAAAACTGATGCTGAAGTAGTAGAATTAACTACTCCAATTTTAAAAAATGACCATACGGTTGTCAATCCAGGTGAAGATGTCATTTTATCCCATCAGATAAAGGGAACTAAAATTATGTATACCATAGACAACACAATACCTGACAGCTCGAATGGTATAATGTATACTAAGCCGATTAAAATCCAAGGCTCAATGGACCTTAAAGCCATAGCAATAAAAAATGGATGGAAAACCAGTGAAGTTGTCACCTACAACATGTTTGAAAAAGGGACTCCGCCGGATTTCTGTAATTTAAAAACTAAAGCAAATGAACAGTATTTAGGACTTGGAAATAAAACTTTTATCAACGGTGAAAAAGCGCCCATTACCAATCTTAAAGATCAAAATTGGATTGCATTCAGAGAAGTACCATATTCTGCTGAATTTATCTACAAAGTACCAACCAAAATTAAAAAAATATCTTTTTGTTATGGCTTACAAATACCTGCTTATGTTTTTCCACCATTGTGGGTAAAAGTTTACGGTGGCCATTCGAGTCACGATATGAAACTGATTAAAACTGTAAATATCACACCATTTGACTTAAAGTCAACAGATCAGGTTAAATCTGAAGTGTTACATATAAATCTGGAAGGATTGGCTTTGACTCACTTCAGAATAGATGCACAAAATGTACCAAAAATTCCTGCACAACATCCGGGTAAAGGCGAAAAAGCATGGTTGTTTATTGACGAAATATTTTTTTATCAATGATGGACAGAAGAACATTTATTATAGATACAGCGATGTTAGCTACCTCAATATCGTTTCCTTTTCATTTTTTTGATCATAATAAAAACATTGTGTTTGGCCATCAAAATAAAAGGTATACCTGGGATGAACACTGGCTGGATGGACTGATCAATAAGCCAAGTGTAAAAGATTGTCATGAAATGGTCTTTACAGATAAAAAAGAAGTCATTCTCCTTACCAATGATACAAAAAACAATATTTTAATATTTGACAAAAGCGGGAAACTTAACCGAAGTTGGGGGCATGATTTTCCAGGAGCGCATGGTATGACAATTCATAATGAAGCGGAACAATATCTATTTATTACAGATACAGAAAAACATCAATTTTACAAAACTACCCTCAATGGTAAGATCCTTAATACCTGGGACTGCCCCTTGGAAACCGGAAAATATTCGGATAAAAAAGCATTCGTTCCCACTGAAACGGCTATTACAAAAGAAGGTGAGATTTATGTCGCAGATGGATATGGAGCGCAATACATCACCCATTATGATCGGGACGGGCATATAAAAAATATTTTTGGCGGACGTGGAGATGGGGATGAACATCTCGATAATGCACATGGCATTTGTATAGATTATAGAACTGTTAAGCCTACATTGATAATAACGGACAGGAACAGATGCTGTTTTAAAAGATTCACGATGACAGGTGATTTTCTGGAAAAAATTGTGATCCCGGGCGCCAATATGTGCAGGCCAGTCATAAGTGGAGACTATCTTTACGCTGCAGTTTTGACCTCATATAATACCGGAAATGCAAATACAGGATTTGTCATAATTTTAGATAAAGACAATCAATTGGTTTCTGCGATCGCAGGCACAACACCGGAATATAAAAAAGGGATTTGTCAGACAATGCAACAAACCGTTAAGTTATTTAAACATCCCCATGATGTCATGATTGATGACGAAGACAATCTGTACGTATGTCAATGGAATAGTGGTCAGATTTTGCCAATGAAATTTGTACCATATGTATAAATTATTGATCCATGTATTTGTTTTAATAATTTTAAGTCCGGCTCAAGGACAGAATAAATTACCCTTAAATATTCCATATTCAAATATCCAAAGAGCCATTTTAAGTGGTATGCCTATTGACCTTAATTTTTCTTTCAGAATGGATGGTGCCCAAATATGTTACACTACTGATGGTACAATTCCTGGTAAACAAAGTAAAAAATATGGTCAACTATTGCACATATCAAAACCATGTACCATCAAAGCCCGGGCATTCCATCCTGATTTTTTGCCCTCAGAAATAAAACAAGTCGACTTTTATAACAAAGGTTTGAAGATTGACAGTATAGAAACAACTGCTGCAAATAAAAAATATTCAGGTAATGGCCCAAAAACACTGATCGACAATATACTTGGAGACACTGATTTCAAAAGCAATTATCTTGGCTTCAATACAGATACAGCCGTCATTGATTTGCATTTTACTCATGCTACCAAAATCAAACAGGTAGCCATTAGTTTTGGTATTAATCAGGGTGCGTGGATTTTTCCTCCATATAAAATTACTGTCAGGAATCATTTTGGGATGGTTGTAGGTGAAAAGAACATTTCAAATGCCAACGAACCGAATAATGAATATTACAGGTATATTGAGATGCCAATAGAAGGCCAACAATATAACAAGCTTAACATTACTATAGAGACATTAAGTCAATTGCCACAATGGCACGCCGGTGCAGGTCAAAAACCTTGGCTGTTTATTGATGAAGTGATTGTAAAATAATCAAGCCGATTGACATGTCTTTTTGTAAAAGATACGAATCATATTGTTGCCTCACTTATTTGTTTATCCTTTGATGCTTTTTATTACTTTTGCACTTTTAAATAAAAAAAGGACATTTTATGGTTTCAGTTGATGGGATTGCAGTAGAATTCAGTGGGCAAATATTGTTTAGTGATGTGTCATTTGTCATTAATGAAAACGACAAGATAGCTCTGATGGGCAAAAACGGGGCGGGCAAATCCACTATGATGAAAATTATAGCCGGAGCTCAAAAACCTACCAGAGGCCATGTCAGGGCACCTAAAGAAGCCGTAATCGCTTATTTGCCACAACATTTACTGACAGACGATAATTGTACCGTTTTTGAAGAAACATTAAAGGCTTTTGGCCAAATATTCGATATGCGGGATCAAATGGCTTTTCTCAATAGTGAGCTCGAAACCAGAACTGATTACGAATCTCAGTATTATATGGATCTGATCGAAAAAGTGTCAGAATTGGGAGAAAAATTTTATTCTCTCGAAGATATAAATTATGATGCTGAAGTAGAAAAAACATTACTTGGTCTCGGTTTTAAAAGAGAAGATTTTACGAGGTTAACCAGCGAATTCAGTGGCGGATGGCGCATGCGTATAGAGTTGGCTAAGATCTTACTTAAAAAACCAGATCTTATCTTACTGGACGAACCTACGAATCATATTGATATCGAATCTGTCATATGGCTTGAAAACTTCCTTATCAATAAAGCAAAAGCTGTCATGGTCATATCGCATGATAAAACGTTTATCGACAATATAACCAATCGTACCATCGAGGTTACAATGGGCAGAATCTACGATTACAAAGCCAATTATTCACACTACCTGGTACTGCGGGAAGAAAGACGTGCCGGTCAATTAAAGGCTTATAAAGAACAACAAAAAGTCATTGCTGAAAGCCAACTATTTATTGAACGATTCAGAGGTACTTATTCCAAAGCAAATCAGGTCAACTCTGTGGAACGAATGCTTGAAAAAATGTCGATTATTGAAGTGGATGAAGTAGATAACTCAGCGCTTAAACTCCGGTTTCCGCCATCACTCCGATCGGGAGATTATCCTGTCACTGTGCAACATATGGACAAAAATTACGGAGATCTTACGGTTTTTAAGGATGCCAATATGACCATAGAAAGAGGGCAAAAAGTTGCGTTTGTGGGTCGCAATGGCGAAGGGAAATCTACCATGATAAAGGCCATTATGGGCGAAATTGATTTTGATGGTAAATGTGAACTTGGCCACAATGCAAAAGTTGGTTATTTTGCCCAAAATCAGGCATCACTACTTGACACTTCACTCACAATATTTCAGACAGTAGACGAAGTAGCAGAAGGAGAGATACGGACTCAAATCAAAACCATCCTTGGATGTTTTATGTTTTCGGGAGATGACATTGATAAAAAAGTAAGCGTACTATCAGGTGGAGAACGCACCCGTCTGGCTATGGTAAAACTGCTGCTGGAACCCGTCAATGTGCTCATCCTTGATGAACCCACGAATCACCTTGACATCAAATCAAAAGACGTGCTGAAGGAAGCTTTAATGTCTTTTGATGGAACCCTAATTCTGGTATCTCATGACAGGGATTTTTTGACCGGCCTGGCTCAAAAGGTATTTGAATTTAAAGATAAAAGAGTCCTTGAACACTTCGAGACTATTGATGATTTCCTCATTAGAAATCGAATGGAAAGTTTAAAGGAAATAGAAAAGAAAGGGTAGAAAATAATTATATACAGATGGGCAAGCGGGCCTTCGCTTTTTGTTTTTTCTAAGCCCCACGGGCGATACTTGGAATGTCAAAACCCCATGAAACCCACCCCCTTTCCCCCTTTTTTAATCAGTAAAAAATTTTACAACTTAAAGAATAAAAATGCGAATAAAATATATGAAATCTCAAAAAAAGCAACTTTAGGTTTTACTGAGACAAACTTGTCTCAGCATTGTGAAGGCTGTTCGTCCTACAAAAACTGAGAAGACCAACGACAATCGTGATACAACGATCAGTGAGGACCAACAACTTTCATGCATTTTATTTAAGTTCATCAATGAGGATATGTTATACTTTATGAAAATGACCTCGCACCTTAGCTAAGATTTGATTATGTGTCAGGTGTGTATCAGCTGTACTCGTCTCTATCTGAACATTTTTTAAAATGCCTTCGTGCTTTATGTAGTTATTTAGTTCTTCCTGCGCTTTTCCGGGACCGGTCAGTAATATCACATCATACCCTGACAGATGAGGTATAATTTGTTTAAAAAATTGATGTAATTCCTGATTTATTTTGTGATGACGTGCGTTTTCACTGCTGGTATGATTACCGTGATGAGGTGCTTTAAATTTTTCCACAACATCATACTCTCCATCAAAATTTTTATCCTTTGTACTGATAAGAAAAGCATGTTCGTGGTCGACCCACAATCCGGCCACATTTTTGTTTTGATACATATTTTTACATTATTTTATTGATACAAATGTAAAAAATGACCTTCTACGTTACAGTGATATAAAATAGATGAAAACATGATTAAAATCATGTCATAAGTATTTTTATTTTTCTGGAAATAAAAAAAATGCCTGTATAACTAAAAAATAAAAATGAATTAAATACCTTTACAGTATAGAAATACATTGCCCAATATACTATTATAAAAGTTAAAATTAAAAAATCATGGCAAAGAGCAAAGACACAAAAAAGGAAGTAAAAAAGGAAGCCGCTAAAACACCTAAAGAAAAAAAGGCGGAAAAAAGACTCAAAAAACCTTCATACGAATAGTATAATATCAACATTTATTTTCTGAAGTTCTATAGAGTCAAAATATAATATGATAAAGTATTATGTTGGTTACACTATTGTGTTTAGCTGATGTTAGCAATTAATTACATTTTGTTTGTTGTGGAGTTCATAAATTGGATGGTGTTCTACTTTTGGACCTGACTAATCGTTTTTGTGTTTTCAATAACTTCGGTAATCGTCTTACAGTTGTATTTGTTTAGACATACACACACTATTTTCCACATCAACATACTGCCCATAATTCGGAATAATTTTATAACCCATTTTTTGGTACAGGTTAATGGCTTCGGGTTGCTTTTTGCCCGTTTCCAAAACTGTTTCTTTATAGCCCAGATCAGAAGCCCATCCTTCGAGGTGGCTTAATATATCGGAAGCTATACCCCTACCGCGGTACTCAGTGCGAACAAACATTCGTTTGATTTCAACGGAATTTGAATCAAATGGTTTAAACGCACCACAGCCGACAGCTTTTTGACCTTCATAATACACAACAACTTGTTTTATGCCATCGACTTTATTATATTGATCATAAAAAGCATGTTCGTCTCCATCGCTAATAGAAAGATGTTTGTCCAATAGGGCAACTAATATTTTAAAATCGGAGTCTTCTGAATTTGTTCTCTTTATTTCCACAAAGCTATTTTTAACCTGTTTAAATATAAGCTTTTAGGTACTCTACCTGACAACAACCTCGTCAACAAAGAGCCATGCGCCATGTCCTCCCCCTTGGACTTCTTTAGGGATAATGCCAAAATTGGTGATATGAAATTTTACAAATCTGGCGTTGACATCTTTAAAAGCAGTGCAACAATGCAGTATCAGAATCAACTTTTTCAAGGGTAACAACTGGCAAAAATGTTTTTCCATCTTGTGAAGTAAACACTTCTACTTTTCTTGGAAGGTAAATCCATTGACCCTCTCCTTTGAAAAATTTAAATTTTATTTCTTTCAATGTCTCATCTTTACCAAAATCCCAATTTACAATGCCAACACAATCCTTCGCCCTCAAAACCAAACACTCTCATCCTCCATACTTTCTTTCGCTTCCTGTGATACCGTTTATTATGATCCCTGCCCCAACGCCACAGCCAGAATAATTTGGACCTGGATCTGGAGCAATGGATGCATTTGTGGCCTTATGCAGGTCAAAATTCAGCAATAGAGAACTTCCTGTTCGATCATCCTTACCCCCTGAAAAAACATACTGGGCAGATTTATCTATTTTGATGAATTCTCCCGGCTTTGCCAACATTGTTTTCCCATCGACCTTGTATGTAATATTTGACCCTTGAGGGAGATCAAAACTTACAGTTATGGCTTTGCCATTATCGGCCATTATTTTGGGTTTCAATTCATAAACATGATACGCCATATTTACACCTTTTGATTTCCAATAATCAGTATGTCTGTCATACCTTCTTAGAAAATCGGAATAATCTTTTGATTCACTCCAAAGGGCCTCTGACATAGCCATTTCTCTCGCATAAGCCATATATTCTACGCCGGCGTAAGTCGGGATATATTCTGTCCATAAATTTGCTTGACCGCCAAGTATATATTTGTGTTTATCAACTTCCAAAGAATCAGGAATGGGGTTCCAACTATATACTTTTTCCAGAGTAGTGAATCCGCCGATGGCCAATGGTTCGTTTGGTGACTCTGACTGATAATGATCAAAATAACAATGTGTGCCAGGTGTCATTATAACATCATGATTCTGCCGGGCAGCCTCTATGCCGCCTTCGATACCCCTCCATGACATCACTGTAGCATTTGGAGCAAGGCCACCTTCAAGGATTTCGTCCCAACCAATGATCTGTTTGCCTTTGGAATTGATATACTTTTCCATACGATTGATGAAGTAGCTTTGCAAACCGTGTTCTCCTAATTCAATGCCCTTGTCTTTGATTATTTTTTGACAAAGCTCACTTTTTTCCCATGCTGTTTTGGGACATTCATCGCCTCCAATATGGATATATTTGCCTGGGAATAAAGTTATAATTTCATCAATAACGTCTTGTAAAAATGTAAATGTTTTTTCATTGGGACAATAGACATCTTCAAATATACCCCATTTTGTAGCTACTTCATAAGGTCCCTGGCGACAACCTAATTCAGGATAGGCTGCCAGTGCAGCCTGAGCGTGACCGGGCATTTCTATTTCGGGTATGACGTTGATATTTCGTGCAGTTGCGTAAGCGACAATATCTTTTACCTCATCCTGAGTATAAAATCCACCATATCTTTTGCCATCATACTTTTGTGGATTGTCATTGTAATGACCAATCAATGTCTCTTTTCTGAAAGCTGCTATTTGTTGTAGCTTAGGATATTTTTTAATCTCAATCCGCCAACCCTGATCTTCGGTAAGGTGCCAGTGGAAGTTATTAAATTTATAGTAAGCCATATAATCAATATATTTTTTGACATCATTTGCATTAAAAAAATGCCTGCCTACATCAAGATGCATACCGCGATATGTAAACTTCGGACTATCTTCAATATGTAGCTGAGGTAATGGATAGCCATTAAATGTTACCACCTGGCTGAGACTTAAAAAAGCATATTGAAGACCCGCCCTTCCTCCGGACCTTATAGTTATTTTTTGACGACTGATGTCAAGCACATATGATTCAATACCTAAACTTGTATCAATGGTCGCAGTAACATTTGCCGAATCGATAGTCGTAAATGTTGATCGTTTTGTATTATGGAATAATTGTTCAAGATATGAAGTCTTGAGCGTATCATCCAAATATATATTTAAAAAAGTAATTTCAGAGACTTTTTCATCATTCAAAAATACTTTATTTGGCGCAGGAATGATGAAATGTTCATACATCTTAACATTTTTTGATGTTGTTTTATTTTTGCACGATAAAAAAATGAATAGCCCAAGAACACCAAATATTAATACCCAATTTTTCATTAATTTCTATTTATTTTATTAATATATAATCATCTGATGTTCTGAAAGAAATAAATTATCAGGTAATATATCTTCTCATACTTCAGCGACATTTTTATTTTTGTCTCCTGTAAAACTGAGCATTTCCATTATACACAGCAAAAATAAGCAGATCCCCTTTTTTTGATTTTACCACTGCCAGGTCTCTGGTGTCGCCCCTGACGTCAAATCCTGATTTAGTCTGCGATATTGTATTATACCCATCATTGGAATGCCCTAACATCAGGCCATGATTTCCATTTAATCTTCCCAGCTTTACCCTGACTTTCGATTGATTGCCTGCCAATAACAAATCGTGCTTCATATTATTGTCAGCTTCAAGTTGCTTTACGTTATACACAGGTGCAACTTGTACCTTTTCATCAACATTAACTTTTACAAACTTTCCATTCTCCCTGTTAAAAAAACTTGTTTCCAGTGTATTAATATGAAGTGGTTTTGCGCTTTCAAAATACTTTTCGCCCAATAATGTTTTAATATCGGCTTTTGCATATAACCCAAAAGAATTGAATCTTTTATTGAGCATAGGTATTTGTTTAATCATATCTTCTCTTGGCGCAAATGGATAGGTATTATCCCCTATAAAGGTGGCGAGAATCGGGTCAATACTGCCATTTTGATCATAGTCCTGATCAAATAAAACCATAGGGTGATCGAATGATGCAAATAACTGAGAATTTGTCCCAACATTGCCGAAGATCAAATCAAAATCTTTCTTATTTTCTTTTTTTGAGTGGTATATACATTTCCAAAAGCCCTTATACTCTTTCTCAAAAAATGTAGAAGACACATCTTTAAACTTGCCGCTTACTATAGTAAATACTTTTATGGGCATCCAGTCACCGACAATTACAATTTCATTTTTTTGGTCTCCATCAAGATCTAATGAAGCGATATCATTTACCAGACCGATATTTGTTTCACTTTGCGGGACTATTGAAAATTGACCATTTCCTTCATTTTTCATGATCAATGTTTCTGTACTTTTGGGATACATTCTATAATCACATGTGCCACCCACAATGAGATCCTGCCAGCCATCATTATTTATGTCATATACCGCCAAAGAAGCTGGGTTAGTCATAATTGTGCTTGAAAAAACGGATTTTTTAAACAAACCTTTATCGTTTTGAAGATAATATATCCCTCTTGCCTTTGTATCAGGCGCATATTTATAAGACCCTACGCTAAGCACAATGTCGGGCAATGGTTGTTCTTTCGGATAAATAAAAGTAATGTCCGAAATTTCAAGCCCTTTTACAGGTAAATCTGAACTAGTAAAGTTTCCATCTTGATGTTGGATATATAATTTGGATGTGGTAACAGTATTGCCCGTCAGGATAAAATCTTCAAGTTGGTCTCCATTTACATCTCCAACCAGGCATTTCGGGCCTCTATCAGTCAAATAGTGTGTAAGCAGGCCTTGTACCTTAAAATCATCAAATTCGTCAATTCCTGAATAAAAAGACTGAATCAGAGAATCCTTTACAAATAGAGGTTTTAATTTTGGAAATGGTGTGAAAGGAACCGTCTTTACTGAATCATATTCTACTTCAATAGTCGTATTAATTTGATCTGTTATTTGTTTTTGAACATAGCCATCCGGCCAATCGATGCGAATAGTGTCTATCTTTCGTTTTTCACCCAAACCAAAAAATAACTTGTATTCCATAGTGGACATGAATCCCCGACATGGCTGGAGATCCTTAATATATTGTTGTCCGCCGCAGTACAATGTCACTCTGGTTCCTATCGCATGAATATTTGATTTAGAACCTTTGAGCTTAATATTTATAAAATTATTAGTGTTGTGGTCCGAATTATTTTCGTATAGGTAAACATAATCCCCAACATTGCTCGTCACAATATCAACATCTCCATCATTATCAAAGTCTGCATAAGCAGAGCCATGAGATATAGTTGGCGTGGTCAGTGCCCAAGCGGCATTTTTGTTCACAAATTTTTTACCATGCTCATTGTGAAAAAAATAATTCGGTTGGTTGATTGGAGGCATGCTTGCCATATATTTTTCGAAAGAAACAGGATTTTCGCCTTTATCGGCCTTCACAACCTGATCAGCTGTAAACTGCAGAAAATCCATATCCGTATGATCTCTTAAATAACCATTTGAAATAAATAAATCAAGATAAGAATCCTGGTCGAAATCAATAAATAAGGACGCCCAACTCCAATCTGTATTTGAAACACCATACATTTGTGCACATTCCGAAAAACTTCCGTCACCGTTATTTATCTGAAGAACATTTTTACTAAACTGAGGCTGGAAACCATTGGAAATCATAGTTGAAATCTTATTATAATTGTCCGCACCTGAGTGAAGTTTCTGCAAATAATTTGACTCCGGCAGCATGTCCAGTGAAACAAGATCCATATGGCCATCATTATTTATGTCCGCAATGTCGCAACCCATACTAAACATAGAAGTATGGTCAAATGTGACTTTTGATGATTCTGTAAATGTTCCGTTTCCATTATTTAAAAACAGATAATCTGATTCATTAAAATCATTGCCAACAAAAATATCCTGCCAACCATCATTGTTAATATCACTTATACCAAGTCCAAGGCTAAGACTCAATACGTTGCCTGTTATACCTGCGGACTCGGATACATTACATATTTCCCATTGTCATTTCTAAATAATTTACTCTCAAGCTCCGGTTCTCTTTTGTTTTTAAGGTCACTATTTCAAGGCTGCCTTTAGAATATTCAGGTGCACTGTGATTGAGTAAAAACATATCGAGATCACCATCTTTGTCATAGTCAAAAAATGCAGCATGTGTGGAATATGAATCATCGTCAAGACCATATTCAGCTGCCTGCTCGGTAAAAGTCAGATTCTTGTTGTTGATGTATAATAAATTTTTTCTTAGTTTAGGGAAAGGATATCCTGCTCTGCAAATATATAAATCCATCCACCCATCGTTGTTTATATCAATGGCATTAGCTCCTGTGCACCATCCTTCAGCCTTGGCTACACCTGATTTTTCGGTGACATCATCAAATTTCAGATTACCCTTATTTCTGAATAATCTGTTTTTAACCATATTGCCTGTAAAAAATACATCCTGTAGTCCATCATTATCAAAATCAGCTATAGCGATACCGCCGCCGTTGTAGTAATATTGATATTTGAATATATTAAAATTTTCATCTTCTTTTAACATGTTTCTGAAATCAAGACCAGTGGCATCTTTTTCCAGTAACGTAAATTGTCCTTTATCGGACTTTTTACACCCATTTCCAAATAATAAAACAAAAGTAACTATGAGTAAATAAATATGTTTCATTCTCAATTTTACATTATCATAAAGGTACAAAGTAACATAAAAAAAGCGGACCGGAAATAAAAAATTCATCAAAACCACATGACTTTATTTTTCTTTCCGATCCGCAAATGTATCTTACATTACATGAATGTTAGTCAACATCCCACCATAAGTTTGTACCTCCGTTGTCCGGTCCTTTGAGACAAGATACACCGATGGCT
>JADKGD010000010.1 GCA_016717145.1 Saprospiraceae bacterium
CTGCTATGGCTCTTTATTTTTCCAGTAAAGTTTACGGTGGTGTCTTTCCACACTTCCACAAATCATAGCGAACAACTTTTGTCCTGGAAGTTGCTGTAAGAAACAAAACAAAATAAAGTGAGAATTGATAATCTGATTTTCCTTAACTCAATCAGTGGAGTGTTATTATTTTACCGTGATTGTTTGCTGTGCTGCCACAACTCAACATTTGTTTACCGGAAATACGGATTTACGATTTTTGAATTTTCGCTTACCAGTATGCACCTTTTCCATCATTTGCCATTGGGCGGTACTGGTAGTAAACAGTTTCGGAGTTGGGTTAAATTTTTGAGCAAATCATACATGGTTTGAAAGCGATATAAAATGTTCCCGTTGGTGTTCCAATTTAATTGTGCTTTTGATAAATTCAGCATGGTAACCAAATCTTTCATGTTTCATCCAAGCTGTGTGTTGTGGGGCATTGAGTTTGTCCATTTGTACCTTGTCAACGTCCTCTATAAGTTTTTTTGCATAAGCGGCTGCACTATCTGCATTGTCTTTTGTAAGCGAATTTTTTAAGCCGATGTAATCTGCATACACTTCTGAAATAGGATTTGAAACCGTTATTTGTTCGACCGTTTTTACGGTGTCGGTTTTTGCAACCGCTGTTGTTGAATCAGTTTTACAACCATTGTTTCCAACTGGTAAGGTTGTTTGTGTTTGTGTTTTTGTGCTGAGCAGGAGTTTATTAAAACTGTTGCTAGCATGGTGAATGATAAGATAATATTTGACATATTGATTGAATTTTTATTTTATATTAAGATTAACGTGGCGGCACTCATTACCATCATCAAAGCATCTTCAATAATGGTAAGGGTGCTCATAGGTAAATTAAATCCTGCACCCAAGCAAGCACCTTTAATTTTTGTTTTGTTCAATATTGTACGTAGCAAACCAACTTTTTGTTTGCTCTGCAACTTCGCTTTGTTGTTCAGCTTATATTGAGTAATTGCTTTTTGCTCTAATTGCTTTTTCCATCTCACTTAAAGCAATGTGTTTTTTGATTATAATGGTAACATACGTTCTTGTAACTTGTGTATTGGTTATAACAGACCAGGTAAGCAAAGCTGATTTTTCTATAGCTTCACAATTGCCGCACGTCATCGCTGTTTTTTGATATGTTAGTATCATTTTACTTTGTCCATATCCATTCCATTCATGTTGCACATACCCATATCCATCATATCCTTCATTCCTTTGGGTGTTCGTTCATGGAAGTCATCATCATTTACATTTTTTTTTGTCCATGTCGCACATCTCCATTGTTTTCCCATCATCATTTTACACATGCCTGTATCACTCTTGCACATATCAATCATGCTGCCATCATTTTTCGCGTGTTACTTGATCTTCTTTCATCATATCGCTTGAAGTAGAAACAATTGTTTCACCATGTTTGGTTTTCATAGCTGTCATTACTTCTTTCATGTATGCATCGTTGTCCATCAGTTCCGAAATTACTTGGGCTCTGCGGTCTGCATTGCTGATGTCATTACCTGAATTTTTGCTGCATTGCGCAAATGAAAATATCGTTGCAAAGGCGAATACTATGGATATTATTTTTTTCACTTTGATTTATTTTTATTTTAGTTGTTTGGAGGAAAAATCAAGGAATGAATGTCAATCCTTGATTTTTGTTCCTAAATAATTGATGCTGCTACTGCAAGCATATCTTTACATTCTGCAGCACATTTGCGACAAGCATCTGCACATTCTTTGCAATGTTTCATGTCAGAATGTTTTTCACATTCAGTTGCACAAGCATTACAAGCGTCTTCACATTTTTTGCAAAGCGCATCAAGGTTTGAATCAGTTTTACTTGCTGCAACTAGAGCGTTGCAAGCATCAGCACAAGTGATGCAAAGTTTTTCGGAATGTTCCATTCCTGCTTTACCCTTATTTTCTGTTGCGCAAGTTTCACATGCATCTGCACATGTTTCGCAAGCTTCAATGCAATTTTCAATGTTCTTATTTTCCATTTTAGTATGAATTTAGTTTGGCAGAATTGCCACTGCAAATTTATGAAGTGTACGTTTGGAAAGCATTACACAATTAAACATATGCGTTACATGATTCACAGTTTTCATTGGCTTACTTTTTACAATTCCATTATACAAACTGGACATGTCTCTGCTATGGTATAAGCTGTATCACCTGTGCATTTCATCAGGCGTTGATATTTTACAGTTGCTATGTCGGCTGCAACTTCTACAGATTTTATATCTGATGTATTATCGTTGCTGTTGTAAGTAAGAAATAAGAATTGTAGCTGCTACAATGGCAGAGTAAGCATTGATAAATAAATTATTGAGTATAGCATTTGTTTTAAACTTTTATTTCAATCTGAGGTTTGCCACGTTCCAGTCTGTATGGCAGATAAGGATGGTGGCAAACCTTATCCGATAAGGTTCGTAGAATTCATCGTATCAAATATGGATGTTTTTTGTGCAGTGGCTGAAATATTAGTGGGGCAGCTTTTTAATAAAAAAAATATATGCAGGGGTGATGTACTAAATAGTTTCGGTAGTGGTCCCAAAAGATGTCAAAAACGGTTTGTTGAAGGCATTAAATTTTGAAGTTTTTTAAGGTTGGCAGAACCAATAGAATTCTCCGCTGTGGCAGACTCACAACCGGTACAAAAGTCCCCATTTTGCCAATCATTAATAGAAATGCACATCTTGGTTTAAAAGGGCTCTGCATAGAGAACGATGTTATTGGCTGTGCTTATACTTCTTTTTATTGTTGCTAATTTTGTCTTGTTGTATTATTTTCCAGTCTTTATATGTCATTTCAAATTTTATTTCGCCTTTCCCGTGTATCCCAGTTACTGTCCAACCAGCTTTCCTATAAAAAGCTTCTGCCCTTGTATTAGGTGATGTTCCTAACCAAACTGTTTCCGTTGTCTGCCTAAAATACCAGTCAAGCATAGTGTCATGGAGTTGTTTTCCTATTCCTTTTTTTTCAAAATCAGGTCTTAAAAACAAAGCCCAAATATTATGATCTTTCAAGTCAGCAATTGAAAATCCAACAATCTCATTATTAATCTCACAAACCCAGGCTTTGCCTCTGATGGTAATAAATTCCCTGCAGTCTTCATCCGTCACAAGGTTTGGGCTAGACAAGGTATTTTCTGTCACAGAATTTCTTACAATTTGAATGTGTTTAATGTCGTCAGTATTTGCTTCTCTTATGGTCATATTTTCTTCAATTTTTGGCATTAGTGTTATCAACTTTTTTTACATAAAGCTTCCTTAAATAATATGTATTGTTTGCCATGTAACGCTGGAATAACAGAAAAAATATACGCATCAATCCAACCTCATGTCTGTAAATAATCCATTATATACTTTGCCCAAAAGTCAACAAATTATTGTCAGGATCAAGTAATGCAAATTCCTTTTGTCCCCAGGGTTTAGTATGTAATGTTCCGTTGGGATGAATTTCGGTATTATTGTCAATTAAAGATTTATATAAATCTTCAATGTCGGTGGTACGTATATATACTTGTCCATAATTTTCTTTTGGGGCAAGGTCGTTAAATTCAAAAAAATGTATTTCTACATTATCTTTTGTGACCATTAAATAAGCTTCATAATCACCTATTTCTTTAAAACCTAATTGATTTATATAAAAATGTCTCGTGGCAGATTTATTACGCATTGGTAATTTTGGATGTATGTTTGTCAGCATAATTTATTTTTTTTATTTTTTATATAACTGGAATGTAGAAGTCCGCGATTGATTTGTTTTCCGGATGTTCGCTAAAATTATTGTGGAATATTTCAAAAGGATTTCTATCAGCTTTTTTATAGCCATTTTCGTTCATCCATACGAAAAGTCCATTCCAAGCTTTTCAAAATCTTTCGGTTCCAATTTCAAAATGTCCAACTATACATTTTCCTTTTCAATTACTGTCAGACCAATTTCCCCACTGACTTCAACAGGTTCGTTTAAAACAATACAAGCACTCATTCTAACTTTTTCGGGTTCAGCTATTTTAAAACTGTCGTGGTAAATCCTTGCCATTTTAACATTGGGATTTTCAAACAGTCCTTTTGGTTTTGCCCATTTAATTAGCTTTTCATAGGCATGGTGTAAACCACTCGATCCTATCTGAGTAAGAAAGGCAAGGTTTAATTTTTCTATTTCTTTAATTTCGATCTTTGCATTCATTTCAATCCAATTTTTATGATGATTAATGTTGCAAATGTAGTCTTCAAATATTGGTCGGATTTGTCCGTTCTTGCTTTCAACTTTACCAATCTTGCTATAATTGTCTGGACTTAAGTTTCTGAATTGAGAAGGACTTACACCATAATATTTTTTGAAAGCTCTTGTAAATGAAGAATTGCTATTAAATCCGTAATTCAATGCAAGTTCAGATACTGTTATGTCTTTTTTGTGAATTAATAATAAAGCAGTTTTTTCAATTCGTTTGCGATTTATATATGCATTGAGTGTTTCATTGGTATAAGCTTTGAAAAGTCTATGCAAATGAAATGGAGAATAATATATAAATTCTGATAATTTTTCTAAAGATAAATCACTATTCAAATTATCGTCAATATAGACAAGGATTTTATTTATCCTTTTTACATACTCATCGTTCATTAGATTGTTCTGATGTTTCGTTTTGCAATGCTGACCAACCATAGTCTGCCTAAATCTTGTCCCTCCGTGTCTCACTTTGTGCTTAATACATTTTTTGTAAGCTTCATGATATTGCCAAAATATCAGCCTATGCACTTAACAACAATTGTAGTGGTATTATAAAGCCCGTAATAGGTGACATTTTGTAACATACAACCATATAACCTACCTAAAAGCCCCATCGGTCTGACACATTGTCCTTAATGTAGGACACTAACATTTGCGCTTCCAAAAGTAGGTAAAAACGAATCATTTGGGAGCATTTTAAGCGACTTTAATTTTTCTAACTTCAATAATACACTTTTATTTTCATCACTTTATATTCTTAAATTAGCCGTGGCGTCCCTTACAGGGAATGAGCCCGCCTGCTTACCTGACCGGAGTGTGTGTAACAAATTGCACTTTTTATAAATAAAAATAAAATAGATACAATAATACTAATAAGAATAAAGATTTGTAGTAAAATTTGCTATGCTTACCCCCGACCCCGGAGGGGGGGCCCTGGGGGGGGGGGAGACCCCGGGGGGGGGGGGGGGGGGGAAATCTTTCCCCTTCTTTCCCTCCCCCCTTTCCCCCCCCAAAGAGGAGGGAAGAAGGGAGGAGAGGAGGCCCCGGGAGGGGGGGGGGGCTTTTTGGCGCGGGGGGAGACCTTGGGGGGGGGGGGGGAGGGGTGGCCCTTTTCCTTTTGCCCCTCCCCCGAGGGGGGGGGGGGGGGCGGAGGAGGTTGATGCTTTCACCCCGACCCCTGATATGTTTGATTTTTCAAAAAAAGACTTAACTTAGTGAAAGAAGAGATCCCGACCCGAGATACTTAGATATCGTCCTTTAGTCACTCTCTTCACTAAGCTAAATCATGCGGTATAACTAGATACAAAGATATCGAATAAAATAAGGAAATGTTAGGCTTAGTAATTATTTTTTAATAACAAAAAAAAAGAAAAAATGAGTGAAGTATTTTACGGTATTGATGTTAGTAAGGGATACGCTGACATTATTAGAATGGGTAATGGTATTGCGCAATCTGGCAGCCATTGGAAATTAAACGATACCAAGGACGGTATTAAAGAATTAATGACATTGGTCACAGACGACCTTAATTCAGGAAAATACGTATATATGGGATTGGAAAGTACGGGAGGTTATGAAAATAATTGGTACAATAATTTTTTTGGAGTAGATAAGAATATCCATATTTTCAGGATAAATCCGATTAGGATTCACCACGAAACGAAGAAGGATATGCAACGCAATATTACCGATAAAATTAGTAGCAAAGCCATAGCTAATCATCTTATGGATAACAAGGATAAGTTTATCGCAATGTCTTCCAAAACGAAGGAACAATCGAATTTAACCAGACTTCTAACAACTCACCAGATGTATTTAAAACAAAGAACTCAAGCATATGCAGCACTTGAAAAGACTGTTTATGATACAATGCCTGGTCTTATGATGTTCTGGGGAGATAAATGTCCAAATTATTTACTAGACCTTTTACTGAAATTTTCTTCAAAAATAAAGTTGTTAAAAACACAACCTTCATCATTATCAAAAATAAAAGGTATAAGTTTTGAAAAAGCAACTCAGATAATTGATCAAGTACAAAAAGACTCAGCTTTGAAACATGAAGACGAAATTAAATCATTCCAAATAAAAACATTAGTTCAGACTATAAAACAGTTGAATGAAGTTATTTCACAAATAGAAAAAAAATATCAATCATGTGAGGGCTATAAAGCCAAAAATGCATTACTTAGTTCTATTCCAGGGTGTGGTGCAAATTCAGCAGCTATATTAAATATCGAAATAGGAGATATTGATAGATTTGATTCAGCAGCACAAATGTGCCTACTTTGGAACACATCCTGAAAAAAAACAAGCGGCGATGGTCAGACGAAAGCCAGAATGAGCAAAAAAGGAAGTTCAAAATTTAGAGGAGCGTTATATATGGTTGCAAAAAATTCAGTTATGTATAGCGATTATTTTAAAGAAATATATGCCTCCAAAAGAGCTGAAGGGAAAGCACACAATTTTGCATTAGGAGTGGTAATGAACAAATTAGTTAGAATCATGTATGGTATTTTGAAATCCGGGATTCCTTTTGATGAAAAAAAGGCAAAATCTAAAAGTGAGTATAAAAATATTGATAATCAAGGGATTAATGAAGACATAAAATTAATAAAAGAAAAAGAAAAATTGGAAAAAGATATTATCAGCTTAAAAAATGAGTTTGAAAATAGTAAAAAAGCACCAACATCATCACTTAAAAAAGCAAGAATAAAAAAGGCAATAGAAGAGTCTCAAAATGCTTTGAAGGCATTAAATACGAGATCATCTCCTATGCCCAAAACAAACATATAAAAATGTTTGTAAAAAGGATAAAGAAAAAGCAAAATAAATTTGGAAATTAACGGTATAACTGAAGGGGAGGGCTGTTCACTATTTTTCTTTGAGCGCGCAGAAAGTCCCTTTAGGGATTTAGGGTTGAGAATGGCTTTCTCTTTGCTATGCTTACCCCCGACCCCTGAAGGGGAGGGCTGTTCACTATTTTTCTTTGAGCGCGCAGAAAGTCCCTTTAGGGATTTAGGGTTGAGAATGGCTTTCTCTTTGCTCTTCTTACCCCCGACCCCTGAAGGGGTGACCTGCGCTTTGATGTAATAAATTAGGTAGGCGCTCCCTTCAGGGAATGAGTTAACATGACTCTGTAGGCAGGCAGGGTTAAAGATGGTCTTTAAATATTTAGTGCAATTTGTTATTCACACCTGACCGGACCATTAGATTTGTATTTCCAATAAATTAATCATATTACAATTATTATTATGTATTATGTGGGGGGTCCAGGTGGGTGTCGAAAAGTGTTAATTTTATGGAAAAGTTGAGACAAAATGTGGCAAATTATCTCCGAGTCCAGGTTAAACCTATTGCTAGTTTTAATCCACACTTTGCTCAAAAGGTTAAAAAGACAGATAGAAAATTAGGGTAAAACCCATTAATAAGGTAATCGTCCTTCAACTTTTACTTATCTTATTTTTAAAACTTGTTAATTCTTAAAACCATTTTCATCATGTTAAAGTTCACCATCGGTTCTGACATTTCTAAAGACAAAATCAATTTCGCACTTCGTTATTTAAACGACTTTCTTCTTGAAAGAGAAGTAGAAAACACCACTTCTTTTCTCAATAAATTTATCAAAGAAGTTTTGTCATTTGTTAAAAAGTTTGCAAAAGAAAATAAGTCGATACATACAGTAGATTTTATTACGGAACATACAGGTATCTATGGCAAGAGTAATTTTTATATTTTTTTGCCGGTAGCACTTGCAGTTAGTCCGCCTGAATACATGTCGGCATAAGTGTGCGTAAATTCTGCGCCTAGAAATAATATCATTGAGGAATAGGATGTCCACAAAAGGATAAGAACTATGGAGCCTGCTGCGCCATACTCTGAGCCGGGGTCAGCTTTTCCGAAATAAAAAGAGAGCGCTGTTTTACCAATGGTAAACAGAATACCTGTTAGTAATGCGCCCACCCAAACTTGCCGCCAGGATATTTTTGCATCGGGTAAAAATTTGAACATTAATGCAAATAAAAAACTGATTACGCCTAATGATATTATTAAGTTAAGGATTTGGAAAAACACAAGAAGAAGTTTTGATGAATCGGCTTTCAGAAAGTCACTTGCAGCGGCTAAAACGATGGATATAATCAGGGATATCATGAGCAGAAAGGCTATTGATAATATTAACCCAAATGAGAAAAGCCTGTTTCGTAAAAATCTCCATATCCCTTTGCCTGGTGCTGCCTCTACCTTCCAAATCATATTCAGTGTTTTTTGCAGCTCTACAAAGACGCCTATTGAACCCAACAGCACAGTAAATATCCCTATAATGGTAGCCCAAACAGATGTTTTTGATTCAGTGGCTTTTACCAGCATTACTTTTATCTGGTCTGCCGTTTCCAGTCCCATGGTATTTTTTATTTGGTCGTAAATTTTTCCGTCTATTACTTCAGTACCAAATGTAAAACCAGCCACTGTTATTATTATTACCAATAGTGCAGGCAAACTGAAAATAGCATAATAGGCAATTATTGCACTTTGTCTGAAAGGCTCCATTTCCCACCAATTGCTTATGGTAGCACGAACAAGTTTCCATATTTTTATTGCTGTGGCGTTCTCTTTTTTTTCTCTATCACTTTTTATTTTTTCTTTAGGTATAGTATTGTTTTCTTTTATTCTTTCCATTTTAGTTTTATTTTATTCACGGACCTTCATGGCATTTGCTGCACCAGCGTTGTACAAAAAAATTTATTGCCCGGCAAAAGACAAAAATTACCGCTATCCTGAAAAGCAGATTTACCATGTTGTTTATTGTTAATATGCTTATTTACCGACACAAAGGTGAGGAGCTCTGCAGAGAGCTGCATTACATAATTTCCCGAATGATTTGTATCATTCACACATTTGTGCAAGTAAGAAGCTTTTAATATTTATATAATAACCAAAAAGTTGGCTGTTTGTACTGTAAAGTTATACACAATAATGAAAGACATTTTATACCTTTATTAAATCCATTGAAACGGAAGTAGTCTCTGCTGGAGAGCAAGCTGACATGTCTACAACAGGGTCAATGCCCTGGAAAATACGTTATTTCACAACCAAATAATTTACGGCGGGTTTTGGAGTGCGCAACACCATTTATTACAAATGTGCTTTATGGCGCTGGCGTTCTTCACATCTGAACTTGTTTAACCATAGATTTGTCCCACCACAAAACCACACTGCATTGATTCCAAACTATTTGTCAAGTACCTTAATATTGACTTTTATTTCTTGAAAAGAAAGGTTTCAAGCATCTGGAATATGGTCATGTTCAAATTCTTCTTTTGTTCTTACGTCAATAATACATTTTTATTTTCAACACTTTGTATACTTAAATTAGCAGTATAAATTATTTTTGGTTTTAAAAAATGAGGAACGATACACAATGCAAATCATTCTTCGTCTCTAAATCTTTCTGGTGGAGCTATCATTAAAATATTACACTTGGCAATTATTTTATTTTTGCTATTGTTGCTGTTGCTGCTGTTGCTGTTTGAATGCCTGATAGGAATTATTAATATGTTCGGATGACTTTACCTCGGTGACGGTTGTTGGTTTGGTTTCATACAATTCGTTTTGATACATTTTGGGTTGACTGGAGACAGATTCGGAAGCCAGTTCCACTGTAACAGACACTTCAAGTCTATGATCCAATTTACCTTTGAAGATTCCCTTAAAAGGACTGCAATCTTTAAAACTTCTTCCTACAGCTAGCCTGATGTGTTGGTCTGATGCAATACAATCATTGGTAGGATCGATGCCTATCCAACCATAATCAGGTATATATACATCTACCCAGGCATGTGTAGCGCCGATACCTCTGAATTCATCACTATTCGGACATACATAGCCACTGACATATCTTGCAGGTATGTTTACCAAACGCAACATGACCAATAGAAAATGAGCAAAATCCTGACATACGCCAGCTTTTAAAGACCATATATCATCAATTTTAGTTTCTATAGATGTGACGCCTTTCTGATATATGAAGTTTGTGTACACGTAGGAAGCAAATAATTTTGCATTATCAAAAGGACTTATAGTTTCATTTTTCAAACCATTGACCATGGACTTAATTTCTTCAATTAGAGAAATGTCTTCTATTTGCAGATAGTCTTTTAGTTGATAATTGTCTTTTTGTTTGTCATAAAGCGCCCATAAATCTGAAGAAATTACATTAAAAACCGGTAACACTACGGGATGGATTTCTACTTCCACTACTGATGTGATGTGGAGTTCAATATGTGGTTTTATAATACTGAATATACCTAAAATATTACCATACTTATCTTTAAAACATTCAATTTCTGGTTGGGTATGGATATGAATGGTGTGCGCTAAGACCTTTTGATTTTTATCATTGATCGGATAAAGCATCATTTGATTCATAGAATCGTGGACATATTGCTCGTAAAAGTAATGCGTGTTATGTTTTATTTTATATATTGGCATACGTTTTTGATTTGAAATAAATGATATATGACAGAAATTAAAATCAATAAAATTACCCAAAGTAAAGTTCAGAAAACCGTTTGGAAAGCATCATCATTTCGTTTTCGAATTCATCCAGGAACTGATAAAAAATGCGACCGTTTTCCATATCAGGTTTGGAATATTGAAAACTACTGATTTGTCTCCCGATTTCATATTCTATTTGTGAATAAGTGGCATAAGTCGATTCTTCCTTCAGCGGTACAAAGTTGGACCGAATCCTACCAAGCGAATACAAAATAGAGTTGGTATATACAGGGTTAAACAAAACGAATTGCAACATATTTTTAATGGTCATATCGCCACTGTATGTTTTTCCGAAAAGCTCATTGCCGGACAAAGCATACAATACGTATCTGAAGGATAAAATATTGGCATCATCCGTGATATTGAAATCAATTTCTTTTAACTTTATTTTTAAAATATAAATGGATTGAAATACACGTTCCATTCTTTTTCCGATATTTAAAAAATAGTAACCGGAGCCACGATCCATTGTGTAGTCCAATGTTCCTGCAAAAAGGTAGCACTGTTGCTGCACCATATCCATCACTTCGATTGGGTCTTCATTCAGGATGGAAACTTCATTCTTTTCATTTCTTATCAAATGATGAAAATTATTTAACATTTGCCACATTTCCTTAGTGATATGGTCCTGGACAGATCTCGCATTCTCGCGTGCATACATGATATTATTTACGATAGATGCCGGATTGTTTTTATCCGTTATCAGGTGTAAAAGTGTTTCGGGTGACTGGTATTGATTTTTATTCATCTTTGAAATATGAGATTGATTACCATATTTCTCCATCACCAAAAGCCAATTATTATGAATGGCATTGTCTTGAATGGCTACATAGTTTGTGTGCAAGAAGGTAGATTCTACCTTGGTGCGTTCTACATATCTGGCTATCCAAAAAATTGCATCAGCAACTCTACTTAACATATATCATCTGTTATTCTCAATATGAACAAAAAATTACACCAAATCTAATCATTCTCCCAAAACCCATGTGTCTTTACTGCCTCCACCCTGAGAAGAATTGACTACAAGCGATCCTTCTTTCAGAGCTACACGAGTCAAACCACCCGGCACGATATCAATACCATTTGGTCCGTATAGTGCAAATGGACGTAAATCCACTCTGCGTGGTTTCAGCTTGCCATCAAGGTAACATGGTGCAGAAGAGAGATTGATGATTGGTTGGGCAATAAAATCTCTAGGGTCTTTATTTATGGCTATTTTGAATGCTGTTATTTCTTTTTGCGATGCCGAATTCCCTATGAGCATACCATATCCACCGCTGCCATTTGTTCTTTTAACCACCATATTTTCTATATTGTCAAAAAGAATTTTTCGATGGTCTTGATTCTCCATTTGATAAGTAGGTACATTTTTTAAAATTGGTTCTTCATTGAGATAAAACCTTATCATGTCAGGAACATAAGTATACACTGCCTTATCATCAGACACACCATTTCCCATAGCATTTATAATATTTACATTTCCGGCACGATAAGCCCAATAAAGACCAGGCACACCCAATGAACTATCTTGTCTGAAAGTCAATGGATCCAGAAACTCATCATCTACCCTTCGATATATCACATGAACTTGTTGAAGACCTTTTGTAGTCTTCATATATACTTTGAGATTACTGACTACCAAATCACTGCCCTCTACCAGTTCAATGCCCATCATTTTTGCCAATGTAGAATGCTCAAAATAAGCTGAATTAAAAATTCCCGGAGTCAATAATACAACAGTTGGTTTGCTTGCTTGCAAATTAGATAAATCGAGTAAATTTTTAAGCAATAAATCCGGATAATTCCTTACCAACCTAACCTTATTTTTGGGTAACTGATCTGGAAAAATACGATTGCTTACATTTCTATTTTCGAGCATATAAGAGACACCGGATGGCGTGCGGAGATTGTCTTCGAGTACATAAAACTCACCATCTACATCACGAATTAAATCTATTCCCGCTATATGCGTATAGATGTCAAAAGGGACATTGACATTGCACATTTCTTGTACAAAATAGGGACACGAATAGATCAGATCATATGGCACTACTTTGTCATGGAGGATGAATTGTTCGTGATAAATGTCTTTCAAAAAGATATTTAATGCCTTCAACCGCTGTTTAAGTCCAGCTTCAAGTTTTTGCCACTCTTCTGCTTCTATGATCCTGGGTATCACGTCAAATGGAAAAATCTTTTCAATGCCTTCTCCATTATCATAAACGGTAAATTGACCCCTTGCCGCATGAATAATTTTTTAGCAAGTTCATTCTTTTTGCGTAAGTCATCAGTCTCAATGGTAGCGAGATTAGAGACAAATTGATGATAATGTTTTCTAACCCCTTCACTGGCATACATTTCATCCCAGACATTCTGATCTGTTTTATACTCTTGCATCAACCCTAAAAGATCCATTCATTTTCCGTTTTTTAAAATCTCAATATTTTTACATTATCTCTATTGACAACTTCTGGAATGATATGACCGAATACTAAGATTTCTATTTTAAAAACCAAATATATCAATTTTATATAGGTTTGTAGAAAATATATATATTTATTAGAAGATTTGCACGAAAAAAAAGGGGGCTGTCTTAATATTTATGCCATATTTATTATAATATAAAGTAAAACCAAAATGCCAAGGATAGATTTTATGGTAATTATTTTGGCTATGCTGCCTCGGTTTTTTATCAATAGTGTATTGTATTTTGTTTAATTTGCCTGCCCCTGATGGAGAGCTCTCTTAAATATTCTTCTTTGAGCGGGTGGAAAGTCCCTATAGGGATTTAGGGTCGAGACTGGCTTCCTCTTTTCTCTTCGCCATTGTTCATTGAGCGGGTGGCTAGTCCCTTTTGGGATTTAGGGTCGGGCATGGCCTTTTCATTGCTCTCCGTACCCCCGACCCCTGAAGGGGAGAGCTCTCCACTCATCAGACGATTTGACCGAGGAATGCGTAGCAACCCTTGAGCAAATCATCATAGCAATCTTCAGTCGAAGTATTTTGTTCATTTTGCCTGTGCTATCTCCATCCCCTGAATGGGAGTTCTCTTAAATATTGTTCTTTGAGCGGGTGGAAAGTCCCTATAGGGATTTAGGGTCGAGACTGGCTTCCTCTTTTCTCTTCGCCATTGTTTATTGAGCGGTTGGCTAGTCCCTTTAGGGATTTAGGGTCGTGACTGGCCTTTTCATTGCTCTCCGTACCGCCGACCCCAAAAGGGGAGTGCTCTCCACACATCAGACGATTTGACCGAGGAGTGCGTAGCAACCCTTGAGCAAATCATCATAGCAATCTTCAGTCGATGCAATATGTTACACACTATTTGAAGGCAAAAATTAAATTAGTTTCTGGTTTTTACTATTTTTACAATTGTTTGTAGCCACACTAATTTTATAATCAACTGTTTTTTACCTTTAACCTTAAAGGGAAACGATTAATTATTTATTCAGTACAAAAATCTTTTTGGAGATGACTCAATTATTAATTGTGAATCTCGTAAATTCATAATTCGTTTGCCGATTTCAAAATTAAATAAAAAAATTCGTGAATACAGATATAAAAAATATGGTTCTTTCCTGTCTTTCATCAGAAATAGCAGCAAATGTTGATGAGATATTGGAAGCAAATAAACTGGACATGGCAGCATGTGATCATTCAGATCCAGCGTTGTATGACAGACTAAAAGTAGATGAAAAAAAAATAAAACAGATGATCAAAGCTATTGATGAAGCCATTAATGCTGCTGATCCAGTCGGATTGTCTTTGTATGTTCACCACCACGAAAATGGATTGATATGTGAAAATAAATCTGTTCCTTTCGGTAGGATTTTGATCATATATGAATCCCGTCCTGATGTTACTATAGAAGCGGCGATTATAGCATTCAAGGCAGGTAATAAAATATTATTAAAAGGTGGCAAAGAAGCCCGGAATACAAATCTGGTACTGACTTCTCTGTGGCACAATGCCCTGACTTCTGCCAATGTGCCATTAAGCTACATTCAGTATCTTGATCTTGATCGGGAAGCCACCCAAAAATTGATTAGTGATACATCTCAAAAAATAGACCTTATCATCCCACGTGGTGGAGAAGGATTGATAAATTTTGTACGGTCGAACAGCCAAATACCTATGATTATAAGTGGACGTGGTAATAATTTTATGTATATAGACAATGAATCGGATTTTGAGATGGCCATATCCATAGCTGTCAATGGTAAGAGCAGAATCAGTGTGTGTAACGCATTGGACAAAGTACTGATTAATAAAAATATATTGGACATTGACCACAAAATAAAATCTTTATACCTTGCGCTTCAAAATGAAAATATCCATGTTCTTAGATTTGGAAATATTGGAATAAATGATGTCCATATGGAGGAATGTACCGATACAAGTATTTGGTATGAAGAATTTTTAGCACCTAAACTGTTGATTTCACTTGTAGACGATATGGATCAAGCCATAGAAATGATAAATACATTTTCGGGAGGTCACTCTGCTACCATCATTTCTGCCAATGAGATAAATGCCATGAGATTTCAATCAGAAGTAGATTGTGGCGCAGTGTATCACAATGCATCAATAAGATTTACCGATGGAGGTCAATTTGGATTTAGTGCAGAGATAGCTATCAGCACTCAGAAGCTTCATTTCAGAGGACCAGTCGGTATAGATCAATTGGTATGCAATAAATGGTTTATAAAAGGAACAGGCCAAATTCGGTAGCATCCAATCATAAAGAAAAGAGATGAGAAAAAAAATCGTATTAAAAATAGGAACATCCACGCTCACAGTAGGAACCAACAGAATTTCTTACGCAAAAATAGAAGATCTTGCACGGCAATTGGTCATATTGCAAAAAGATTATGATATAGTATTGGTTTCATCAGGCGCTATAGCTGCTGCCAAACAATTTACAGATATCATCGGACATAATACCTATTTGGAATCTAAACAAGCCATGGCAGCCATTGGACAACCCAAGTTGATGCGGATGTATGATGAAGTATTTGGAAGCTTTGGACTTCATGTAGCACAATGTCTGCTGACTTACCGGGATTTTGTAGACGAAACATCCAAATTAAATACCAAAAATACAATACAAAAACTGCTCGAACATCGATACATTCCCATCATCAATGAAAACGATACCGTGTCAACAGAAGAAATAGAACTAGG
This sequence comes from Saprospiraceae bacterium, assembly GCA_016717145.1. GTDB lineage: Bacteria > Bacteroidota > Bacteroidia > Chitinophagales > Saprospiraceae > OLB9. The sequence continues at coordinate 15,991 of JADKGD010000010.1, forward strand.
AGACAATGACAAATTATCTGCACTTGTTGCCGCGATCTGTCATGCTGATATTCTCATAATAGCTTCGGATATAGACGGCTTGTACGATGACAATCCCCACAAAAATCCAAATGCTAAATTAATACACCAAGTCACAAATATAGCAGACATAAAGGCTTTTGCCAATGAGAAAGTTTCAGAATTGGGTACAGGAGGCATGACGACAAAAATCCATGCAGCTGAGATTTGTGTTGCGAATAAGGTAGAAATGTGGATTGTGAATGGCAGTAAAAAGGACTTTATTGTATCATCATTAAATGGAGACTTTCCATTTACAAAATTTATTATTTAGGTCAAAGTTTAAAGTTTAAAGTTGAAAGGAAACTTTAAGAACTTTACAAACTTTTAACTTTACAAACTTTAAGAACTTTGTATTTCTTTTAACAAATCATCAACAAACGGTTTTGGCCATTAATTTCCAATGGTGCACGATGAAGACAAGGAAGTACCTGACTTTCAGGATGATCAATCGCCAATCTCCAAAGTTGACCTAGACCTAAGCTGACAGGTATAGCCTTAGCTTTGGCTTGATAGTGTAAATCAAAAAAATTTTCTTTTAAAAATGATTCAAAACCTTCATCTCCTCCATGATATAGGGTTTTGAGTTCTTCACGTATTTCGGGAATAAGCACTTTTTGAATGGCTTGTGCATTTGGCAATATTTCACTCGACTCACCATAATAAGTACATAGGAAGGTATCGGTGGGCACAGGAGAGCGATCTATATGAAAAGAATAAACATCGGTGGAAAAAAAGCTGTCATCCCTCTCATAACACTTGATTATATTAAGGATTGGAGATGCACCAAAAGCTGTCAATAACTTCAAATCGTTTAGGAGCATTTCACGCGCTAATTGCCCTTGTTCACTCAAGTTAAGACCAAGAAGTTCATCTTGATCTACTTCCGTCATATTTTCGGTTAGCTCTATCTTATGAACAATCTCAGAAAAATCACCCTTCAATGTACGAGTCCAGCAAATCGCATTAATTTCTCCCTGGAAAGGCGTGTTAATAAGATCGTGAAAATTCGTAACGTACTGAAATTGATGTTCTGCAAAAGTTAAATCGATCATAATTGGCAACAAAAATATAAATTCATACAGTTTTTTAGAAAATTAATTTCTGTTAGCAAAGTAGTTGTACATCCTTTTGTCTTACCAAAGGTAAATGTACACTACTATATTTTATTCGTGTTTGCAAAGCTACAACAAACTTCAAATGGCGCCAATATATACTTATCAAATGGTTGTTATAATTTCAGTTCATCGCAGAGCATCGCTTCGTTTAAAAATGATCGCAAATCAAATTATGTCAGGAGATTTCACTTCTATGTCAAACTCTTTCAACCATACAGTTATAGCATCCTGGTTTGGCGTAGGCTGGTTTAATTACGATTATTTGCCTACCCCAAAAAACATTAATTCTATTTTCCAATTTTTATCCTCCTGCTTTTTCCATATTGCAGTAAAACAACCAATATCAGTCCCAATTACGGAGTCGTTTCTTACCATATCAAGCGAATAGCCTCCGGAATAATATGCCATATCATTTGTAGCAGTGGCTATGTACTTTTCTGTTTTTAAATTTCTTACAGTTGGTAGGTTTGTCCGAATCCATTTTATCATAATTGAATCGCCTCCTATTATCCTTTTATTAGAAGAAAAAACCAATTGGGTTTCTTTCGTAAACATATTTGAAATTGTAATGGAATCTGTTTTGTTCCACGCCAAATTCCAAAGCCCAATCAAAGAGTCAGGGCTAACCATTGCGCTACTTTCTGTTCCATTGTCAACCGATTTCAAGTTACACGATGATAATAAAATCACCAAGGCCAGAATTGAAAAACATGTCAAAATTTTCATTTTACTTTTACTTTAAGTCCTACTCGTATGGCTTTTCAGTAACGCCCCGTTTTTGAAATGGTCGCTGGTCTCCATTTTTTTTGCAAATGTCTTTATCCGTTACCTTAGCAATCAAGTTCATAACATTTACGTTTGCGCAGTGGTTGGTTTTTGAAGCCGCTTACTGTACACAAAACCAAACGTTGAAATAAATTAAAACTTAAAGATAAAGTTCGACCACAAGTTAAGTTTTTTTAAGTACCCATCGGCAAATTTGTGCATAATTAAGTTTTAATTCTTTTTCAAATTCTGAGATATAATTATTTAACTCTTGAAACATTCCAATTTCCAGGGCTTTTGATTTCCTGATATAGTGGGGAATGATGCTACACTTTCTCCAGTTTTTTATACAGTTTGACTTTCGAAGTATTTATTAGACTTCCTACTTTCATAAAGGATTATTTTGAAATTTTTTAAGCAACGCATAAAATTGTCTTTTTTCCTTTTCTTTCAACTTCAAAATATGCTCCGATGTCTTCAGAGGAAAATGTCGAAAAAATTTTGAATTTTAATTACGTCTATACGGCAGTGGTCGAGGCATTGAGTTTTGGACAGTTTGAACGGTAGTTAAAAATAAAGTTAGCGGTGAAACTCCAACCAATCTTAGATTGAAAATCGTAAAATTTGAGTGAAAAAACATTTAAAGATATGTTTAGATTTATTTAATTCCATCTCGGCTGATGCTAAGCTACCCAATAACTCAAAACAAAGGTCCGACAGAGGTTTTCTTTGCAACTGATTTTCCAAAAATCCTGTACATTTGCATGCATCCAAAATCAGTTTTCAAATGAACAAAAAAAGCAAACAGACGACTATAATGCAATCACGAACTTCCTCCAACTCAACCCAACGGGACTGGGGCATCTGGATCGTAATGTTTGTGGCGGTACTCATTTATGCCGGCACTATTGGCTTTGATTTTGTGCTGGACGACGAAATAATGACGTACGGTAATAAGTTTGTCAACAAAGGGATTGCCGGGATAGGGGATATATTTACACATGGGACGCTTTTCGGGTTCAATGGCATGAACGACCAGTCTTATCGCCCGCTCATGTTGGCAAATTTTGCTTTGGAAAAAACGTTCTTTGGCGGTACTTCAGGTTCTTATCACTTTTTTAATGTATTTTACTTTGCCTTGGCCAGCGGTGTTTTCTATCTTTTTATGAAGAGAGCATTAGGCGCAGGCAGTTTAATTCCATTGGCGACTGCTTTACTTTTCGTATTGCATCCCATTCATACTGAAGTAGTTGCAAATATAAAAAGCCGCGACGAGATATTGGGTTTTTTGTTTGTTGCATTGAGTCTTTTGTATGTATTAAAATATGCTCAGGATGGAAACAAGACGAAGGATCTGGTCATTAGTTTGTTTTGTTATTTAGCCGCTACACTTGCAAAAGAAACAGGTTTGGCCATGCTTGGGCTGTTACCAATTACCCTTTGGTTTTTTACCGATTTAAAATTTGGCCGTATTGCAAGTATTACCGCAATTTATCTGGCTCCTGTTGTACTCTATTTCTTGATGCGCTCGGGTGCGATGGACAATATGTTTTTTTTCCGGCGACATCAAAGATGTGGTAAACAATTCGCTTTCGGGGGCTAAAACAAGTGGGGAATGGTTTGCCAGCCGCACCATGATATTAGGGAAGTATTTAGAGCTATTGATATTTCCGCATCCATTGAGCTTCGACTATTCGTATAATCAGGTGCCATTGGTAGGGCTTAGCGATATAAGGTTCCTGATTTCTTTGGTTGTACATCTCGCATTAGCCGGGTTATTCATTTGGGGACTATCTACTAAAAAACTTTATGCTTATGGTATCGGATTTTATTCAGTGATGATGGTGTTGGTTTCTAACTTTTTAACTCCGATTGGCGCTACCATGGCAGAACGTTTTTTATTCAGCGCGTCTGCAGGTTTTTGTATCGCTTTAGCTTGGGCTATTGTCTCATTAGCCGAAAAATTTGAGATATCTAAAAATAGTTTATACGCAATAGTTAGTGTTATATTGCTATTATACACTGCTAAAACATATACACGCAGCCAAGTTTGGGCTTCACAATTATCACTGTTCGAATCAGGACTGATAACGGCTCCAAATAGTGCCCGCGCACAAAATCACTATGGTTCTTATTGGCGCGTGTTGGCAGAAGGCATCCCAAATCCACAGGATAAAAATAAAGCAGAGTACTTATCAAAGTCAACCGGTTATTATCAGAAGGCACTTGAAATATACCCTGGTTACTGTGAGGCGCAATACAACCTGGGCGTTTCCTTTATGGGACTCAATAGAACGGAAGAAGCCCGCGTTGCTTTTGAAAAAACTTTAAAAATTGATTCTACCCATCAAGGTGCACTTAACAACCTTGCCGTTATTTATTTCAGGAATGGGGATAATATTACTGCGCTTGCTTTCTGGGATAGAGTTCTCGAATTAAACCCGAATAATTTTGATGCTTTGATAAACTGTGGCGCGGTCTATTTTAATACCAACAAGCATCAGAAAGCTTTAGAGTATTTTGAACGCGCCTTGAAGATCAACCCCAACCACAAAGCGTTGATTCAAAACATTCAAAAGGTGAAGGTGCCCTAAATCAGATTGGTGGTTGACGTCTGCTTCATTATTACCATATAGTACAAGTTGAGTGAGGCCAATATCTGGACTTATTGTAAGGCTTCTTTTGGATTTAGAGATTATTTTAAAATATGTTCTGAATATAAGTCCAAATTTAAGCACATTAATTTGATTTTGGGATATTTTGAGCAGTTTTAAATCTCTTCAAAAGTAGCTATAAAAGGTTGACTTTTGGAAAACATCAACATTCCAATCCTTATGTTAAGTTGTGGTGCAACAGGTACCGATGTTGGGCGTTAATGCCTTTTGTACGGGTCTGTCATTTTTTGTTGAAGGCTGGCAATATATACTTTGCATTGAGTTCATTACTTGACGATTGCATATTGTAATGCCCTGCAGTTATAATGGTTACTAAATTCAATTCCTTAAAAATATATATTTTCTGTCCACCATTCCCCTGAGCCAATTTCCCATAATATCTCACTCCGTTCGCGTCCAGATACTTAGTCCACCAAAGATAGCCATAATCAAGTCCAGACACTACAGAATGTTTGGCAAATGATTGCTCCACCCATTCTTTAGGGATGACCTGTTTTCCATTCCATAAGCCGTTATTGAGAAATAATAAGCCGAATTTTGCCATATCTCTAGACCTTAGATTTAATTGACAAAATGTTTCTCCACTTGACGGGTCTGGTTTGAAATGCCAATCAAAATATTTAATTCCAATATCTTTAAAAAGCGTTTGTTTTGCAAATTCCGGCAAAGACATTTTGGTAGCTTTTTCGATGATTCTACCCAGTATAATTGGATTACTTGAACAATATTGACCAATTCCTCCTGCACTATCATTCATCGGTAAGTCAAGAGAATATTGAATCCAATCTTTTTCGTAAGCCATGATTGATTCATTACCTATCGCTTTAGGGTTATATGTATCACAATCAAGTCCGCTTTGATTAGTCAAAAGGTTTTCTATTGTAATTTGCTTTTTTGCATCGGTATTGTTTTTAAATGTATATTCGGAAAAATACGGAAGCACTTTTTCGTTTTTACTTTTTATGTAACCTTTGTCTATGGCTATGCCTGTGAGAGCGGATATGAAACTTTTGGTTGCAGAACGAAGCTCGTGCAACTTGTTTTTATGGTGTTCATAAAAGTACTCTTCAAACACCAGTTTGCCGTCTTTAATGATCAAAACACTGTGAACATTTGGATACGTCCCATCAATGATTTTTTGCATCATTTCACTGAGCAGCGCTATGTCTAAGCCAGTATTATCCAAATTTCCTGTCATCAGCCCATCATTATCGTTCTTAGGGTGTTGGTACACATATGTATAATTGGAAGTAGTATTAAGCCGTGGGTACCACATTTCTTTTGGGAATTTCACTTTTTTACTAAGTAAATTTAAAGTGTCTTTGTTTGTGTAATAATAGCCAACAATATTATTCTTTTTATTCCTGAAAAAACGGACTTCATTTTTTGTCATATCTGTAAACAAGTCCTTTTTAATGGGCATTAAAGTATACTTACTTTCATTTATAATTGCATATATAATTGTATCCTTTGGCGAAACTGCTATTTTCAGTTTGGCATTATTTAGATACTCGTAAATACCTTCGTATTCTTTCAATTGGTCGTAAGTAATTCTATATTTTTCTTGCGAATAACTGAAAAAATTTAGCAGCGTTAAAATGGTAATTAAATAGTATTTTTTCATTTTGTCTGAATTTTTTATGTCCCCAGGCTTGGGCTGCGTCTACGTCTTTATTTTTACATTACAGCATGCCATTCATTAACTGAATTTATCCATTTAACTACATTCCAATCCAAATGTTAAGTTGTTGTGCAACAGTTACCCGTGTAATAAGCAGTGTTTCTTTTTGTCGTGTTGTTTTGCAATGGTTTTGGTTATGATGTCCTTAAAATATTTTCTATCTTTTTCCCTTTTGCTAATTCGTCCACCAACTTGTCAAGATACCTAACTTTTCGGGTTAAAGGATTTTCAATGTCTTCAATTCTGTAACCACAAATGACTCCTTTAATCAAATCAGCATTCGGGTTCAAATTTGCGAGCTTAAAAAAAAATTCAAAGCTTGCGTTTTTGTCAATAAATTCTTTTATTTTCTTTTCGTCAAAGCCTGTTAGCCACTCAATCAATTGATGCAATTCTTCTTTTGTTTTGTTTTTTTTCTCAACTTTCGCAATATAGAGTGGATAGACAGATGAGAATGTCATTTTTGCCAATCGCTGGTTATGTTCAGGCGTGACGTTCATCGCTTAATTGTTTTCTGTATATTTTTTAAAATTGTCCAAAATCGCTTGCCAACCTTGTCTTTGTAGTTCAGAGGAGTTTTCTGTTTCCGGGTCAAAGCTTATTGTTACTTCGGTCTGTCCTTCTTGTTCGTTAAACTCCACGTTAGCACAACGTCCGCCAAATTCATAGCTAAAACTTTTTCCTACATTGATTGCAGTGTAGGTGGCATCAAAATCAAAGCCAAAACTGCCATCTTTGGCTTCCATTCTGGCTAAATACTGTCCGCCTACTTTTAAATCGTTTGAAGCCGAAGGACAACACCAATCATCATTGGCAAAGTTCCATTTTGTAATATGTTCGGGCTTTATGTAATAGTCCCAAACTTTTTGTTTGTCAGCCGAAATTGTTGCTTGTACTTTTATTTTATCTATTTTATTATTTTTTTATTGCCAGGTATCGTATTCTATTTTTTGATATCTCAAATCGAACAAATCATCAGATGTATATTTATCATTGCACTAAGTTTTTATTTGCAGGTCATTTGTTCTACAAACCAAAAAACCAAGTTTTAGCTTCGGTTTCTTTTCGTCTCGAAATAGAAATCTCAAATCCACTTTTTAATACAAAAAGATCACTTTTATGGCTTCAATATGGTAGCTATTAACTAAATAAGAACGATGACTCCTGAAAAAATTCTTGTCCAATAGTATATCTTCAAAGTAAGCCAAATTTTTAGAGGACAATTCTCGAGATCCATTTGATAGGTAAATATAACTGTAATTGCGCCCCCCTTCAATATGTGTGATTTGCTTTAATGGCAATCTTAAAGTACCATTTTGCGTAGATAATATGAGTTTTTGATTTTCCACAGCTTGCTGCAAGATTAGATAAGGCATTCTTAACTTCAGAACTATTATCTGTTGACCTAAACAAACGTTTGATGGATTCACCCAATTCGATTTCGTTAATTGGTTTTACCAAATAGTCTAATGCATTAAATCTAAAAGCCTTAATGGCGTAGTGGCTGTGAGAGGTAGTAAAAACAGTTTTGAAATTGATGTCATCTATCTGTTGCAGCAATTCAAACCCCGTCATGTCAGGCAATTCAATATCCAGAAAAACAACATCGGGCTTTACGGTAGCAATTAAGGAAAGTGCATCACTCCCCGTTATTGCAATGTCTATAACCGTAATTTTGCTTGCATATTGTTTTAGCAAATCATGCAAAACCGTTGCCATAAAGGCATTATCTTCTACAATTAAAGCTTTTAATGGTTTCATTAACTCTTTTTTGTTATTGGCAAAGATAAACAGAATATTTTAGTTTTTTTATTTTTTTTTCGCAAGCATATATTATACATTTATTATATACAGATTTGTATTAATATGATTGATTTTCGGCATTTATTACCGCCTAGATAATCGCTGTAGCCACTTGATAAGTCCAAATGAAGCACACTGCAATCTTATGCATTACTTTTGTTTAAGAAATATTATTTAATCAATGTCAAAATTAAAATCATGCGTTTACTAACCCTATTTTCAATCGTTATCTTTTTTTGATTCAAATCGCACCGCAAGCAGCTACAGCTCAAATCATTAATACTTGGAGAGGCGGAACACCCGGTC
>JADKGD010000011.1 GCA_016717145.1 Saprospiraceae bacterium
TAAAGCCATCTTTAATGATACCAGCCATCAATTTTTCTTCTTTCTGATAGAAACTCTGTATAAGACATACTCTCCCAATCTTTGGGCAATGCATGCCAATACATCATTTGGCCATTTTATCTGGAGCAATGATATCTTTATACTTACTGAAATATTCAGATGGTGGTGTGTCAGAAATAGAATATTGTATTTCCACTCAAGTAATGCATAATTGGCAATCTGATTGGTATCTCTGATGCGTCTATTCCAAAATTTTTAAGATAATTTTTGGGAAACAGGTGATGTCTCTCAACCTTGCTTTTAAGGGCCCAGGTTGTTGGATCAAGTCATCCATACTTTAATATCTGAAAATAAAGCTTTGGCGTCCAATAAATGGAGCGCAGCAATATAACAATGTAACAATGGTGAATTTGGAGATGAAGTTTCAAGTCTTGCAGGCAATGTCGTTTCCCAAAAATCGACGGTGAGTTCAGACTTAATGGTATTATCTATCCACTTTATGAAATCATCTGCATTTTTAAATGCTCTGAAGTCTGCCATATCTCTTTCCATTGCCGATTCTGGAGAAGAAGTATAACGATTGGTTAGTACTGAAATAAAGAACCATCTTCTGATGGCTTCATGCAACGCACCAAAATGAAACTTTATAATCTGCTTTACCTATCAAATAAAATACAATGAATATATAAGTGTCATAGATGAATTAATCATACTGCCACTTCTGAAGCCACTTTGTTGTATGATATGTAGAAAGTCATGTGAGTTTTGTAAGTTCAAAGTGTGCTTTTGAGCATTTTGCAATTTCTCAAACTGTGCATCTCTTTTGTTCTTCACTTAATTTTCCAGTCTCGAGGTCCTTACCCCTTAGTAAAGCATAGGCATATTTAATCTTGCCCTTCGAAATCCAAAGCCTATGGCTACTCTCAATAAATCTGCTGGATCCGGATCAATAAAATAATTGAATGGTCCAGCCTGATTTTTTACAGGCTTCCTTGATAATCTACAGAAATTTTCGAGCTCTTTTCTTCCATCCTCCCAAAATACGGACATCAGTGTCAGAGTAAAGTCAGCTTGGTTCAGCGTTTTTCCTTGTGAGTTAATCCTTACAAAAACTTCAGCAACTTGCTCTTCATCAATATTTGCGGATAACTGCAGAACAGTAAAGGGGAAACTCATTATCCCAAAATATTCTCGAATGCTTTTTCACAAGCCTTTGTTCATCATGCGAAAGTTCTTTACCCTTCGGTACCCCTAACTTCTCTTAGTTTATCTAAATAAGTGCCCACTATTTTATATTGACTGGCATCTTTAGAAAAAAGTACACTAATATTTGGTATCCATTCTGGATTTTTCCTAATTGTTGCATCTGCAACTTCAAAACTACCATCAAGCGGCTTGAAAGCAATTTCAATTTTTTCAATGTCATAATTTTCTCGGATGACTGCAATTTCTTTAATTACAGCATATAGTGATGTCAATCTTTGCTGGCCATCTACAATCAACAAATGTGGGACTTTCTGATGATTATTGGTTCCAATTTGTTTGACACTTTTTCAACTTCAATTCTCCCAAAAAAAGTAAATACCCAACTGGATATCCCCGATACATAGAGTCAAATAATTCTCTTATTTTATTGTTTTTCTAGACAAATGGTCTTTGGATGTCAGGTAATCCAATTTCACCCATTTCAATATCATCCATCAATTTGGATAATGAATAGCTTACTTATCTTAAAACAGGGTTTGCTCATAAATCATACTTTTTTTCACAATTAATATAAAACTAAAAATTTAATGAGAATCAATAACTGATCCAAAAATCTTGCAATATAAGTTCCAATTGAGATAAAATTGTAAAATGTAATTTTTTAGTCTTTTCATGCAGGCACAACTGTTCCCCATACCCCACACACTTTTGCTTTCCATAAGCAGCCATAATTTTATTTGACTTGTACATTTATTTGCAAGATTTCAGACAGCCTGTCTTCTAATACCCTACTTGCAAAATCATAACTACAACTGCTCAATTCTGGCTATTCGTTTCATTTCATTTCGTACTATTATGAAAGGAAAACATTTTAGCAACAAGAGATGAGGGTATATTGAACCACTAGTGAAATCTCGTCCGGTGGTCCACTAGTCCGGTACGATTGGATTATTTAATTTATTTCCAACTTGAAACTAGTGGATATACCGAAGTAATATCAACTTTTAAATTGATCAGGTTTGAAATATTTGCCTCAGTATTATTTATTAAATAGATACAACATTTACTTGCCCCTTAAATAAATTATTTTAGATTTGTCATTCAATGCTCAAGAATTCCTAGATCATCTCGCTTTATCGAGCCGAGTCGATTCATATTCTGTAGACAGTAAAAACAATTGTCAAAATTAAAATGAGAACAGATTAATAAATAACAATCATTTTCTAAGAAAGGATGCCTGTTCTTTGTGGTCTAAGAATTGTAAGGCTTCCCCCACAAATCCATATCGATACTTTCACCTTACATCGACAATACCGTCACGTACCTGCTGAGTTCAAAAATCATAAAATCTCATGTAATTAAAAAGATTTACACCACAATAGATTCAGATACAATATTTGATAAACCTTATCAAATAAGAGCTCTTATTAATTGCAAAAAAAGGTTTTTCAATTTACCATATAAAAAAGAACTACATGCTAAAGCATTATTATCGACGATCAATTTATTTCGTATGGCTCTCAAACTTCACCTCACAAGGCAGAAAAAACAAAGAAACTACATTTATGTCTAAATTGAATTTCAATTCAACCAATTATCTTGAAACAATTCATTCCTGGATGGAAGATGCCGAAGAAATTAATATTGAATACCTCCTGAAATTAGAATCAAGACTAAAATATTTAAACAAAAGATAAATAATCTCAGAAAAGAACATAAAACAGTTTTGACGAAATACTAAATAATGAGAAAGAAAAGAAAAGAAAAGAACTTCTCAGAAATATATCACTTTTAAAATCTCAGACTAAAACTCAATTTGAGTCAGAATACATTTATCTTTCCAAAACATACATAGGTAATTGCGAATATCCAATTGCAACAATTCACCCGATTCTGGCAGAGATTTAAGAAAATGGAAAATTCAAGGTAAAGACAACTCTGCATTTTTAGTCAGATTAAAATATTATCCCTGTGTTCTAACTATCAATAATTCAATTGCATTTGTTAGACTAACTAAAACCAGAATAGCTTTTTTTCTTTACTAATACTTAGAGTTCCGGTTCTTATAAGATTAATGAGATGCCTTACAAACTTTCTATAAAACTGTCCTCAGTTAAATACTACTCATGTAAATTTTCCGGAAATTAAATTGGAAAATTGGGAGGGTGAAAACGAGTTGGGCTTTATTTTAATGGAAGTGATTTCGAATTTATTGAAGGTAGGTTTGCTGTTAAATATGAAGAGCTGTTTATAATGGAAAATCTTATAAAGAAGAAAGAAGAAAAAGACAGACTTATTGGAAAATGCTTCAAAGGTCATAGTATTGAATCTTTAGGCAGAGGAATAACAGATATATTTGATTGGAGCCTGTACAAAATCTATTGTTGAATTCTTAAATAACCCATCATAGTTTGCCAAAAAAAATAAAATAGGACAAAGTTGAGGAAAAATCCCTTAATTGCCTTTGGAGGTTGTCCTGAATTTTGTGTTTAGAAAAAAATCAACTTTGATTTCACGGGGACATTTTTTGGTTTGTTAATGTTTTAATCTATTTTCAAAATAAATACTGAGCTGGTTATGAATCTGATACCATCCAAATCTGGTCTTCTCCCACTTTTTGCGTATCTGCTGAGCTGCAAGATATATAGATTTTAGCGCTGCGTCATCGGTTGGGAAGACTTTTTTATTTTTTGTGAATTTTCTCAAACTTGCATTAAAGCTTTCAATGATATTTGTGGTATAGATTAACTTCCGTATTTCTAATGGATATCCTATAAATGCTGTGAGATTCTCCCAGTTTTTCTCCCAGGATTTTACTACTAAATGGTATTTATTTGACCATTTTTGTTTAAATTCTTCTAGGGCTTCCTGGGCTGTTTCGATATTTGACGCCTTATAGATTTTCTGCATATCCTTAATTATTTCTTTACGATCTTTGTATGATATGTGAGCCATGCTATTCCGAATCTGATGAACTATACACACTTGTCGGACTGCTTTGGGATAAACAGCGTCAACTGCTTTATCCAGGCCTTTTAAATTATCAGAGACATAGGAATATTATATCTTGCACCCTCTGGATTTTAAATCATCAAACATTTCAGCCCACATGGCTGCTGATTCTTTCTCACAGATCCGTAGACTCAATATATCCTGTTGGCCTGCTGTGTTGATCCCCAAGACTACCATACATGCCTTTGAGACTATCTGATTTTCTGATCTAATTTTGTAATGTATCCCATCTATCCAAACCACCGCATATTGATCGTCTAGCGGACGTCCTTGCCATTCTTTATGTCTTCAAGTAGCGAATTCGTTATTTGAGAAATACTACTGGTTGAATATGTTGCGCCATAGGTTCGATCCATAAAATCAACAATATCGGCATTACTCATACCTTTTGCATAAAGGTATAAGACGCAATCTTCTAACTCCTTTGTCATCGTTTTATGCTTAGGTACTATGATGGGTTCAAATTCCCCATTCCTATCGCGAGGTATGGAAATAACTTGATCTCCGACGGACGTTTTTATTGTCTTTTGGGAATATCCATTCCTTAAGTTCCCTTCAAGTGGTTTATCACCTGTTGGGTAACCTAAATGTTCATTCATCTCTGCTCGTAATAACGATTCTATGCCTCGTTTCAAAAGCATATCTTGCAAGGTCCTGAAGTCGTCAGGACCTTTTAATTGAGAGACAAGCTCTTCGATTAATGGGTGTGTTTCTACTTTTCTATGTTTCATATTGCAAATTTTTAAAAAAAATTTGACCCATGAAATAAAAGTTAACTTTTTTCTCAATCTCCTTCGTCAAACACAAAATACTTTACAGTCCCAGATTTTCTATTTGGCCTAACAATTTCAAGTTGTCTCATTAGCTCATTTGCAAAATTTTTAATTTTTTCCAACCATTTTCTATAAGGTATTTTCTCTATCATTTCAATTATCTTTTTTGATTTACGGTACGCTTGTTGACGATTAATTTGGTAGTCACTTTTCCGTTTGCTATTGATATTTTTTGTTTGATTGGTTGTTGTTGCAATACTTATTATCTGGCTAAGATTGGCTCTTGCAATAATTCTAAAGAAGTCTTGTTTTACAGCCAAAGTAGTCTTTCCACTCAAATTTTCTAACTCACCTCTTAATTTTAAATGCTTAAATGACTCTTCTGTTGGCCATCTAAGTCTATATAAATCGCCAAGCTCTTGAAAGGTATATTTTGTAGTATCAACTAAGTTTGTTATTAATACATAATCTTCCCCATTTTCTATTTTTACTCTTACTATCCTTAGTGTTAATGGCTCATAGGATATTCCCTTTTGTTTACACTTTTTAATTGCTTCAGAGCTTGGTTTTATGGTATGCACTTCTTCTGTTTTTCCACTCTGTAATAGATTCTTAGCAATATTCCACCTCCGTTCTTTTAATCTGATCACAAATGAATGGTTTTGACTAATTAACTTTGACATAAACCAAAAGGATGCATAGGCTCTATCCATAAGTATCAGATCATTTGACTTTAAGCTTTGAATATGACCATCAGCTAAACTCAATTCGCTTGTTCTGTAATGGGCGATTTTGGCATCTAGTGTTAATCCATTCAATACATCATATGCTTGAGATATTCTTGATAGTACGACTTGCCTATTATTCTCCGTTCTGGTTTCAAATATTCCAAAATCTTCAATTAATTCTTTGCTTGTAGGTAGCTGCATCGTACTACCATCGATTCCTACTAAACGATACCCTTTCCAAGTCTTTACTTCATCATAGCGCTGGTAGAATTCATCTAACATACTGTAATTTATATCATCAAATATTTCATACTTAAGCTTTGATCTGTGTTGAGTTAATGCAGATTTAGTATAACTTTTAGCTTGATTACTAAAGTATTCATCTAGCTCATATTGAAGGCTACTTTTTCCTTTACTAAATAGAAAATAAACAAGTCCTCTAAAGGTTAAAGAACGATTTCTGGTGAAGCCTGTAGACGTGTTTCGATAACGCCCTATTGAACCTTCATCCTCAATTATTTTTTTGATTTTTTTTAAAAGGGATAAACAAAATTGTTCCCCCTTATTGTCGGTTAAAGATAAACTTAATTTTTCTTTCTACCTTAAATTTGATTAAGAAAATTCTATTTTTTTTACCCTTTCTAGGTTTTTCTTATATCTTCACTATTGCTCTTTATTTCCTTAACTTAACGACATTGCTTATTTGGGTTAAACAATAAACCATAAAAAAGAGGTCCATCGCCGGACCTCTTTTTATCTATTCATTTTTTACACTAGGATTTAAGTATAAATGATCATGTAAGATCATATCGACCCAGGTTCATCACTTTCTTCCAGAGCAACAAAGTCGTTTACGATCCTCTCTTGCGCGTCATCACTTCCATAGACTTCTGCGAGTGCCCTCAATTCTGAATTAGAACCGAATATTAGATCAACCCGGCTTGCTGACCATTTGACTTTGCCTGTTGTTCGATCGCGTCCTTCAAATACATCCTTCGAGTCAGAAATTGCATTCCAGATGGTGCCAAAATCAAGCAGGTTTATAAAGAAGTCGTTGGTAAGTTTACTTATATGATTGGTCAATACGCCATAATTGGACTGACCGAAATTAGTACCAAGCATACGCATACCACCGACCAGAACCGTCATCTCAGGTGCCGTCAAGGTCAATAACTGTGCCTTATCAATTAACAATTCTTCAGCGGATACCGAATATTTAGGTTTAAAGTAGTTGCGGTGCCGTCAGCCGCCGGTTCAAGCACTGAAAATGAATCTATATCGGTTTGGGCCTGAGATGCATCCGGTGCGTCCCGGGGTGAATGGAACAGTTATGTTATGCCCACCATTTTTGCTGCCTTCTCTATGCCTGCACATCCACCGAGTACAATCAGATCAGCCATAGAAACCTGCTTGCCATCTGATTGTGTACTATTAAATGTCGTTCGTATTGCCTCAAGTTTATTCAAAACTATGGATAATCCACCTGGATTATTGACTTCCCAGTCTTTCTGTGGCGCAAGACGTATGCGTCCACCATTTGCACCACCACGTTTGTCTGAACCACGAAATGTTGATGCAGAAGCCCATGCAGTTGATACAAGTTGAGATACAGACAATCCCGAATCCACTAAAGTATTCTTTAGTGATATAATGTCTTTACCATCTATAAGTTTATGAGTAAGTGCCGGAACAGGATCTTGCCAGATCAAAGCTTCCTTGGGAACTTCCGGACCGAGGTATCTGGAAATTGGTCCCATATCGCGGTGCGTCAGTTTGAACCAGGCACGTGCAAAAGCATCTGCAAACTGGTCAGGGTTTTCATGAAAGCGCCTTGAAATTTTTTCGTAAGCAGGGTCAAATTTTAATGCCAGATCTGTAGTCAGCATTACAGGAACATGACGTTTGGTAGGGTCGTGTGCGTCAGGAACTGAATCTGCACCCATGCCATGTTTTGGTATCCATTGTTGTGCACCTGCCGGGCTTTTTGTCAATTCCCAATCGTAACCAAAGAGGTTCCAGAAATAATTATTGCCCCACTTGGTTGGTGTAGTAGTCCATGCGCCTTCAAGCCCGCTTGTAATCGTATTTCCTGCATTTCCTGTACCGTATGTATTTTTCCACCCTAAACCTTGCTCTTCAATACTTGCTGCCGCCGGTTCAGGCCCAACATACTGACCCGGGTCAGCAGCGCCATGTGTTTTACCGAATGTGTGGCCACCCGCAATTAATGCCACTGTTTCTTCATCATTCATGGCCATCCGGCCAAAAGTCTCACGAATATCGCGCGCGGAGGCAATTGGATCAGGATTGCCATTAGGCCCTTCAGGATTGACATATATAAGTCCCATTTGAACGGCAGCCAGGGGATTCTCCAGTTCGCGGTCACCTGTATACCGATTGTCATCCAGCCACTACCTTCAGAGCCCCAATAGATGTCTTCTTGCGGCTCCCATATATCCTCCCTTCCACCTGCGAAACCAAAGGTTTTAAAGCCCATCGACTCAAGGGCACAATTGCCGGCGAGTATCATGAGATCTGCCCATGATATTTTTTTTCCATATTTTTTTTTGAGTGGCCATAACAACAAACGTGCTTTATCGAGATTTGCATTATCAGGCCAGCTGTTGAGCGGCGCAAATCTTTGGGTGCCTGAACCTCCACCGCCACGTCCATCAGAGATCCGATAAGTACCTGCACTATGCCACGCCATACGAATGAAGAGTGGACCATAATGACCATAATCTGCAGGCCACCAATCCTGAGACGTTGTCATCAGTTCGAAAATATCCTTTTTTAAACCTACCAGATCAAGCGTATTAAACTCTTTGGCATAATTAAAGGATGCTCCCATGGGATCAGACAAGGTGGAATGTTGGCGAAGAATATTCAGCCTTAATTGATTTGGCCACCAGTCACGGTTTCTGGAGCCTGCCCCGGCACTTTGTTTTAGTGCGCCACCGGAAAACGGACACTTGCTTTCGCTGTTAACATTGTAGGACGATGTGCCCGAATGCTCTTTATTTTCCATATAAGATATTTTAAAATGATTAGAAACTACAAATTTACTATGAAAATACTATAATTTTAATTAATATATCTTATGTCCACATAAATAAATGCTATAGACTTAACATACATTATATATATACAAAAAATTAGACATGCTTATAAATAAAAAAGATATCTAATAAGTTAAATGCTTTGGAAGGTTATAAAGTTTACAATGTTCAAAAACAAAACAAGCTAAAGTGGGTTTAATATGAATCATATAATAAAATGAAGAAAGTAATATTAGTAGCAGGCGCAACAGGAAATTTGGGAATGAGAATAGTCAGTTACCTTTCACAAAAAAATGCTGAAATACGTGTCATTGTGCGTTCAGAAAGTGAGGCTCAAAAGATAAAAATGCTTGAAACACTAGGCGCTGATATATATATCACTGACCATTGGAACTTATCTGAATTAACCATTGCATGTCAAGGCGTGTCGTGTGTCATTTCAGCTTTAGCCGGCTTAAGGGAAGTGATTATTGATGCCCAAAAAGTACTGCTTGATGCGGCAATTGCTGCAAATGTACCTCGATTTATACCTTCGGATTTTTCGTTGGATTTTACCAAATTTTTTTATGGAGAAAATCGGAACCTTGATTTAAGGCGCGAATTTCATGAATACCTGGACAAAACATCTATCTCATCTACTTCCATTATGAACGGTGCTTTTACCGATATGTTGACCGACCAAATGCCTTTAATACTTATAAAACAAAAATTGATACTCTACTGGGGAGATGCCGATCACAAATGGGGTTTTACAACGATAGACAATACAGCTGAATATACTGCTAATGTGGCGATGGATGCTGTAACTCCCCGATATCTCAGAATAGCCGGAGATTTAATAAGTCCCCGGGAAGTAAAGATTGTAGCTAATGAGGTATTTGGACCAAAATTTCGTTTGTTTCGACCAGGAGGAAAGTGGCTGCTTGGTATGCTTATAAAAATAACCCGGAAATTATCACCGGGGAAAAATGAGCTATATCCTGCCTGGCAGGGTATGCAGTATATGCATAATTTAATAGATGAGCGTGCAAATATTGATAAAACCGACAATGATCGTTACCCCGAAATACAATGGAAAACAGTAAAAGATGTTTTAACAGATTACCAATCAAAAACATTGTAACAAATGAGTGAACACAATCAATCTGATTATTAAACTCAAAATCCGCGTTAGAAATGAACCACATAAAAATCTGACTTCATATTTTCATTCAAATAAAGTCCAATGGGTAATTTGGGCTAAAAAATGTGAAAAAATTCTTATAGCGTAGTGTATCAGTTTACTATGTCCTTACGAGCTACGGAGGAGCTATGGAGGAGCTTTGTATAAAAACGCCTAAAAAGAAGGTCTGAAAATAAATTATTGACTGACGTAAAGGGTTATATACATATAGAGATATTTGAAAGATCAATATAGTATTTTATACATAAGACATCAACAAAAAGCCTGTAGAATCGCAAGAAAACAACTATTTACAATTCCTTTACATGCTTTTACACTTAAAAAATCAGCTTATACCCATTTGCCTGTATATTTGTTTTATTATTTAACCTGTCAATCAATTAGTCATGCAAATGTATTACCTAGCCCTTATGCTTTTTTTTCAATTACTTTCTTCCTGCAATCAGGTTTCGGAAAATTCCCTGCCATCTACTGAAAGTCTTGCTTATTCATTAATACAAGGTAATAGGCAAGAACCAAAAAAAGAAGGCTCTGAGACAACTAACATCATTTTTCAATCCTCAGATGATGGTCAAACATGGCAAGACATCAGTAAAGGACTACCAAATAATTTGAAAAATAATGACTTTTTTGCCCTCGATAACCAGCTATATTTTAAAACTGAAAACGAAATGTACCTCGGCAGCACAACTTCCACGCTCCCTGGCTGGAAAAAGAGATGTCCACAAACGACCGTTTCGCAAATGTTACACCTCTCAAAGATGGACTGATGGCAATTGATTTCCAAGGTCATTTTTTTCAAAAAATGTTTGGCTCGAATGTTTGGTTACCCACATTCACAAGCTTTGGAGATCAGTTAGTACGTTCGGTGTTTGAAGCCCATGATGGAAGCTTTTTTATCGGCTGCGGAAATGGCCTGTTCAAATCCTCTGACAATGGACAAACCTGGAAACACGTCTATAAAAATGGTTGGGTGATAGAAATGGCGGAGTCAGACGGAGTGATCATTTGCACCAACCAACAAGGCATATTGCGCTCAACTGACGGTGGCGAAAACTGGGATGTTGTAGTTTCTGAAGGAGGCGTGGGCATCGCTGCAGAAGTGATCAATGGCGGGTTTGCTGCGATCACGTACAATACTGAGTCGAAAACAAGAAGGGTGCGCACTTCCTATGACGGAGGTAAAACCTGGCAGGCCATTGATGCGGGCCTGCCGCCACATGCGTTAATTGCCTCTATCAAAGAAGTGGGTAAGTATTTCTTTGCGGTCATCCTGATGGCATTTTCCGTTCAGCAGACAAAGGCAAATCCTGGGCATTGTTTCTTCCTTCGATAGGTAAAAAAAGTGTTCAATTTATCAATTTCGGACAAAGTGATTTATGCCGTGCCAAGAGATGGCGGATGTTAAAAAAACTTGATCAATTTTACGTTGTCACCTTGATAAAATTCACTTCTCAAATGTTGGGTTAACCCAACATTTACACAATAATTGGACCTCCAAGTTAAGTTGACAAAGCAGAACTAATTTTATGATAAGATTTCCACTCAATTTAACAAAACCATCACCTTTTAACTGCGTACATTAAGTCTTCCAATAAAATAGCATGGCTGGTTTCAATCGAAAGGAACCGGCCATGTCATTTTAAATGTAATGCCATACCAACAGGCTAGATATATGCCAATCTGCACAGAATTCTTTAGCAATCAATCCTGTCTGATAGCATAAAAACAATCATCATTTCAAGAGGCTGTATATGAGGTGATCCAGTCTACATTAATGCATTCAGGTGGAGAAGGTGGATTGATTGCAATAGACAGATATGCCAATATTGTTTTGGAATTTAATACTGAAGACATGTATCGTGTTGGTAAAAACGCGCATGAAAAACAGTTATTTTATTTATAAAAATGGTTAAATATTTGTTTCAAAAAATCTGATTTAAATATCATTTTTTTTTAGTATATTTGCGTTTTTTTTGTTATATTTTGTAATTTAATATCGTTGTTCATGAATTTTAGGTCAGTTTTATTGGTGTTGTTTGTTTTAATCAGTTTTTATGGTCAATCACAAACCTGGACAATTACTGATAAATCATTGGTTGAAGATAAAGGACAAAAGGATATCACGCCTAACAAATATACTTTATATAATGTAGATGATACATCCATAAAAACAATTTTGTGGCAAGCTCCTGCGGAGGCAGAAGTAGACGTGAATAATTCTAAAACGGTCATCCGGGTGGGTATGCCCAACGGCGTTGTAGAAACGTTTAAAATAGTATCTTACGTGATGATGGAGTCAGGATTGGCACTAAGGTACCCTGATTTTAAGACCTTTTATGGAGTAAGTGTAGCTAATGAATTTAAAGCCATCAGAATAGATTACACAAGCCAGGGATTCAGGGCCGTTATTTCGGCACCAGATCATGATAAAGTGTACATCGATCATTATCAAAGAGGGGACAAAAATACGAGGATTGTTTATAATAAAAAGGACTATCGACTTGTCCCCGGTTGGGGCTGTAAGGTTGGTGAAAGTAGCATTCATGACGATCCTAAAACAGGTTCTGGCAAACGTGCAGGTAACTGCCAATTGATCACGTATCGATTGGCTCAAGCTACGACGGGTGCTTACAGTTCATTCCATGGTGCTAGTAACTCTAGCCAATCTGGCCTGGTATTGGCCGCAGTGATCAATGTGGTAAATAGGTCAAATGAAGTGTATGAGTCGGAAGCGGGTGTCAGGTTTATTTTAGTAGCTAATACAGATCAGGTATTTTATTACGGCGCGGGTGGTGGTGGTTATCCCAATACAGGAAGTTCTGCCGATTTAACCCAAAATCAAACCAACTGTACCAATGTCATAGGCACAGCTAACTTTGATATCGGCCACGTTTTTGGCACTGGTGATGGAGGTATTGCAGGTTTAGGAGTAGTTTGTAATAACTCCCTTAAAGCACAGGGGTATACTGGTCGACCAAATCCTGTAGGCGACCCATTTACCATAGACTATGTGACCCACGAAGTGGGACATCAGTTTAATGGTAACCACACACAAAATAACAGCTGTCAGCGAAATGGCAGTACATCCATGGAACCCGGTAGCGCATCGACCATTATGGGTTATGCAGGGATCTGCCCGCCAGATGTACAAAGTAATAGTGATGCATACTTTCATGCCATCAGTCTACAGGAAATCAAAACATTTGTCGCTTCAAGCTTTACCAGTAACTGTGGAACAAATGTATCTGGTTTTGCAAATACAGCACCAACAGTGACTGCCCAATCCAATTATATCATACCTGCCTCTACACCTTTTGCCCTAACTTTACAGGCGACCGATGCGGAAGGGCATCCTATGAAATACAATTGGGATCAAATTAATAATACTGTTGCCACGATGCCGCCTGTCGCCACAAATACTGGTGGACCTGCATTTAGAAGCATTAGCCCCACGGTTAGTCCCACCAGATACTTCCCTAATCTAACAAGCATACTATCTGGGGCCAACACCAATACTTGGGAAGTATTGCCTTCAGTCGGCAGGGTAATGAATTTTAGAGGCACCGCAAGGGACTGGACAGGAGTAGCAGGTTGTAATAGTGAAATAAACCTCACAGTAACTACGGTAGCTAGTACCGGTCCATTTAAAGTCACTGGACTTGATGTGGCCACCACTTGGTTTGAAGGAGAAACAAAAAACATCACCTGGGATGTGGCAGGAAGTACCGCAAATGGTATCAACGCCGCTAATGTAAGTATTTTAATGTCTTATGATGGAGGTAATACGTTTCCTGTGACCATTTTAGCATCAACGGCAAATGATGGCGCTGAAAATATCTCAGTTCCAGTCGGTCTGACCAGCACCGCTAGAATCATGGTTCGAGCAGTAGGAAATGTTTTTTTTGATATCAATCATGTAAATATCACCGTAAACAGCGGTGTACCCACTTTTGATTTAACTACCTCTATTAACTCCTTGTCTTTATGTAGCAACCAACAAGGTAGTGCAACAATAAATGTCAATGGTATTTTAGGTTTTGTAAATCCAGCGAACTTGTCCATATCTGGTTTACCTGCTGGATTAACAGGTACCTTTGCCACAAATCCAGTGACCCCAGGACAAAACACATTGTTGAACTTTCAAAATGTGAGTGCTGCCCCTGGTTCATATGCCATTCAAGTGACAGGTACAAGTGGTGCGATCGTAAAAAATCTTAATATCACAGTGAATATTAATAACCCAGGTGCGACCACATTAATAGCTCCAGCTAATAATGCGGTAGGTGTGGGTATTAAACCACTTATTTCATGGACTGCCTTTGCGGGCGTGACAAGCTATGCTTTGCAAGTTTCGAGAGATCCTTTATTTAGTGTGATGGCAATAAATACGACGGTATCAGGTACAAGTTTTCAAGTAATAAATGCTTTAGATGGGGCATCTGAGTATTTTTGGCGCGTAAATACGGGGGTATCCTGTAATGTTCTATTCTGGTCTCCTGTTTTTACCTTTAAGACAGAGTCTTGTTTTGAGTATACCAGTACTAATGTACCCATTGCAATTTCTGCTTCGGGTACTCCAACAATTAACTCGACCCTGAATATTACAGACAAAGGAACCGTGACTGATTTGGATGTGCTTAACTTGACAGGCCTCCATACTTTTGTTCAAGATTTAAGGTTTTTTGTTATAGCTCCTTCAACAACAAATGTACGGATATGGAACAGACCTTGCGGAGATAATGATAATTTTAATATTAACTTTGACCAAGCTTCTATGTTGGCAAATACTTGGCCTTGTCCTCCGACTAGTGGCCTCACATACCAACCCACAACAGGAGTTACCTTAAATACATTCAATAATGTAGCGCTAAAAGGTTTGTGGCGTATGCAAGTCCAGGATGCAGCTAATTTAGATGGTGGCTCGTTACAAACATGGGGCTTAAAAACTTGTGTGAATAATTTTTGTAGATTAATTGTAGGAAACACCTTTACCAAAGGCGCAGGATCATTATTTGATGCGGTGAGTTGTGCCGTAGCTGGTGATACGATCAGGTTTGCCTCTAATGTGATGAATGATACGATATTTTTGGGTGCTGATTTTTTAAATATCAATAAAAATATATTTATTGAAGCCGACATTACCAAAAACATACACATCATGTGTACAAGTACTAATGCTACCATAGTGAATACAGCGCCAAATGTGGCTGAAGGATTAAAAATTAAAGGTTTACACATCCATTCTTCCAATAATAATATTGGTGCCATTAAAAATCAAGGTAAACTTACCCTGCAAGATGTGTATTTGTATAAATTCCCAGGTGTTTCGACAGCTACCATCGATAATAGTACTGGTGCTTCTACTGATTTGATAGGTAATTGCAGAATCATACCTGATTAATCGCACATTAAATGCTAAAACATGATTCAAAATAGCCTTTTAGAAAATGATATCCTCGGAAGCATAGGGTCAGAGAAGTATATCTGTAAAATAGTATGGCGAAACGGAACCCTTATCATGGACGAGCCAAAAAATATTGGTGGACAAGATTCCGGACCTGACCCTTACACTACTTTATTGGCTTCACTGGCGGGATGTACATTGTCTACATTAAGAATGTATATAGACAGAAAAGGATGGGATATTCCGGAAATCTCTGTACGTATGAATATGAGACAAGAGACAGAAAACGGGTTAATAACGATTATAAAAAGGGATATTTTTTTCCCAACTAATCTTCCGGATGACCAAAAAGAAAGGCTGCTCGTGATTGCCACAAAATGTCCAGTTTCAAAAATTTTAGAAAATAATATTGTCATTAATACAAACAAAAATAATGGAGATACAACAGAATGATGATACTATAAAAGGTATGTTCTATGTCGAAAAAGAAGGACTCATAATGGCAGAAATGACCTATGTATGGGTCGGAAAAGGTAAAATTATTATCGATCATACAGAGGTTGGCGAATCACTGAAAGGTATGGGGGCTGGAAAACAAATGGTCAGTAAAGCTGTAGATTTTGCCAGAGAAAATAAAATAAAAATATTACCTTTATGTCCGTTTGCTAAAAGTGTTTTTGATAAAGTACCAGAATTTAAAGACGTTTTATAAATATACAGACATGGACAAAAATAACATCACAAAAGAATACTCCAATGGTGACATAACCGTAGTATGGCAAAGCGGTTTGTGTATTCATTCAGGCAATTGTGTCAAAAATCTGTCAAAGGTTTTTCAGCCCAAAACACAACCCTGGATCAACTTAGATAATGCCACATCGGCGGAAATAGTGGAGGCTGTCGGCAAATGTCCTTCAGGCGCATTGAGCATTAAATGAAAACCTATTTTGTCGACTCCTTTACCGATGAACCATTTAAAGGTAATCCGGCAGGTGTTTGCTTTGTGACTGAAGATATTGGTGACAAGGCAATGCAACAAATTGCAACAGAAATAGGATTTTCAGAAACGGCATTCGTCCGGAAGACAGGTAAAGCCAATGTATACAACATCAGGTATTTTCTCCAAAAAAGAAATCCCTTTGTGTGGGCATGCAACGCTTGCTTCTGCTAAAGTAATTTTTTTGGATGCGGCCGAAAATGATATTTTGTTTATAACAGGCGAGGGCCTCGAACTTCCCATTAGAAATAACGGAGATAATATCGTTATGGACTTTCCGGTGTATGACACTACCCCATTGGAGACTCCGATGGACATGTTGCGCGCATTAGGTTTGACTGAAGTTTGTAAAACATAATATTGTTCACACAACAAAATTGTAATTCTGGAAATTGTCAATGCACAAATCTTAAAGGAGATGACTCCTGATTTTATGGCGCTGGTAAAATCCTATGATAATATACATGGTGTGCTGGTCACTGCGCAGTCAGATACAACAGATTATGATTTTTGTTACCGTTATTTCTGGCCTTGGGCAGGAACCAATGAAGATCCTGTAACCGGAGGTGTACAAACGTTTTTGGCAAAATACTGGGCAGAAAAACTAAACAAAAATACGCTGAAAGCTTTTCAATCTTCAGCGCGTACCGGATTTATGACGGTGGAATATAAAGGTGATAGCGTACTCATTTTTGGACAAGCAGTCATAGTGCTGGAAGGAAATTTCAAAAATTATTAATAATCTTGGAAATGAGCAGCAATATCCCATTTCAAACGATAGACTGGACCACCATTTCGAAGGTGGAATATACAGGAGAAACAGGCAGAGCTTATTGGCAAACAATACAATTTGGTGGGCTCAGAATTCGTCTGGTAGAATATACACCAGGATATTTAGCTGACCATTGGTGTCAAAAGGGACACATCGTGCATTGTCTGGAAGGAGAGTTCATTAGTGAACTCCATACAGGAGAAGCGTTTACACTCACAAAAGGACAGAGTTATGTTGTATCTGACGACCTTAGTTCTCATCGTTCTGTTTCAGCTAATGGTGTCAAACTACTGATTATTGATGGTGATTTTTTAAAATCAACTTAATATGAAACCTTCAATAATCCATACATCCACGATAAAATTTCTTGCTGATCTGGCACAAAATAATAATCGGGACTGGTTTAATGATCATAAAAACGACTACCTCGCTGCACAAAAAAATGTCATTGATTTTGTTGATCAGTTGATATCAGAAATGAATCATCATGACATTATTGAAAATGAATCAGGCAAAAAAAGCATCTATCGCATATACAATGACGTTAGATTCAGTAAGGATAAATCTCCGTATAATGCCAGATTTGCTTTCAGTTTACGGAGATCAACAAAATATCTCAGGGGAGGCTACTACATGCAAATTAAACCGGGAAGCAGTTTTTTGGCTTGTGGTTTTTTTGCACCAAATCCATCAGACCTAAAAAGAATCAGAGAAGATATTTCCGACAATTTTTCCCATTGGAATAAAATATTAAGCACTAAAGCTATTGCACTAAATTTTGGAAATCTACAAGGGAACAAACTGGAAACCACGCCACGTGGATTTAATAAAGATCATGAAGCCATCGAATTACTTCGCCATAAACAATTTATTTTAAGACACCATTTTACAGATGAGGAAGTGACTGCTGATGATTTTTTGTTCCAGGTAAACAAAATCTACAAATCAGTAAGACCCTTTTTTGATCACATGAGTGAGATATTAACGACAAATGCCAATGGTGAATTGATGGTGTAAATGATTACTTATTACCATTAACAAAAATTACTGCAAAGACTTTCGTTTCTATTCAACCTGGATGCCTCAAAGCGTTCCGGCAATACTTTCGCCATTCAAAAATTAAAAAAATAAACCTTTCCGACTTCTTAAACTATAAATATTACCCTACTGCAACATTTTTAAAATGTATGGTTCAGCGATTCGTGATCAAAGTCATTTCAGGATAAAATGTAAGTCATTTCCAAATCATTAAAATATATTTAAATTGCTTGTGATGGAAATTTAATCAACAATAAAAAATTTCAAAATGAAAAAATTAAGTGTTTTAAATCGTCCTATAGTTATAAAGAACGAGAGTAACTTTTTTAGGAATTTCTCTTATACCGATTTGTTTAAGGTCTGTTTGGTGTTATTCATTTTTGCCACTGTTTTGACTTTTGAAAGTTGCGGCAAAACAGCGGGTAATACTTGTGGTCCGGAGACAACCTATCACAATCCAAATTACAAGGTAAAACATAACAACTGTTCTGATGGCATTGCTTATCGTGACCACTATTACGAAGATGTAACCGGTACTCCTGAAGATATATGTACCGACGAACATATTAATACTGAGTTTGCAGTAATCTTAAATGATATTAGACTTTCTGAAATAGTATCCATTAAAGCAAAAGTCTATTGGGGCGGTTTTTTTGAAGAAATAGTAGAACTCAACAGATCAGCAGATTCTACAAGATATGAAGGTAAAATCAGTAATATCGGACTTAAACAGGCTTTTAAAGATGCTCCTGGTTATGTGGGTGTACAGTTGATCGTAAGGGTTTTACCCAGCCTGTCAGAAAATTGTACTTTGGATATAGATATATTGGAAGATCGCATAATTGACAAAATGGATGTAAAAGTTATATATTATAAGGAAATATAATACGTATTAATAATAAATTATTTATCATAAAAATAAATGTAATGAAAAAGTTAGTTTTACTTACAACTTTTTGGCTTTGTTTGTCAAATATGATATTTAGTCAAACCGAAACAGAGCCAAACAATAATGCTGCACAGGCAAATGTTTTGATTTTTAATGGCAATCAAAACGGATTCATTGACGAAACGGATGTAGCGGATTGGTATATTTTACGGATTCCACAAGGTGGTAACTTAAAGTTAAGATTTTCTGCCGACGGTGGCCATGAAGCTAATATATATCTAAAAGACAGCAGCCAATTAGATATTGATTTGGCAAAAGCAAGTTCTTATTTCAACGACAGGAAATTGGACTCTCTGGTATTTCCTATACTGAAAGGTACTTATTATGTCGCTGTTTTAAGGTCAAGAGGTAGTGGCACTTATAAAATTGAATCGTCATTACAAATCCTACAATGGGCAGAAGATGCTGAACCAAACAATGAGTCCTCCAATTCTCTGATGTTGCCTGTCAATGGAGAGGTCACCGGCTTGATTGGGCATTATGACACTCGTGTAAAAACCTTTGACCCTTTTGACTGGTATAAAATAAAAATTCCACAAGGTGGTAACTTAAAGTTAAGATTTTCTGCCGACGGTGGCCATGAAGTCAACATTTATCTGAAAGACAGCAGCCAATTAGATATTGATTTGGCAAAAGCAAGTTCTTATTTCAACGACAGGAAATTGGACTCTCTTGTATTTCCTTTGCTGAAAGGCACTTATTATGTTGCTGTTATCAGAACAAGAGGCAGTGGCGCTTATAAAATTGAATCGTCTTTGCAAATCTTACAATGGGCAGAAGATGCTGAACCAAACAATGAGTCCTCCAATTCTCTGATGTTGGCTGTCAATGGAGAGGTCACTGGCTTGATTGGGCATTATGACACTCGTGTAAAAACCTTTGACCCTTTTGACTGGTATAAAATCACCATTCCACTAGGTGGTAACTTAAAGTTAAGATTTTCTGCCGACGGTGGCCATGAAGTCAACATTTATCTGAAAGACAGCAGCCAATTAGATATTGATTTGGCAAAAGCAAGTTCTTATTTCAACGACAGGAAATTGGACTCTCTTGTATTTCCTTTACTGAAAGGCACTTATTATGTCGCGGTTATCAGGACAAGAGGTAGCGGTGCTTATAAAATTGAATCTTCATTACAAATCTTACAATGGGCAGAAGATGCTGAACCAAACAATGAGTTCTCCAACTCTCTGTTCTTGCCTGTCAATGGAGAGGTCACTGGCTTGATTGGGCATTATGACACTCGTGTAAAAACCTTTGACCCTTTTGACTGGTATAAAATCACCATTCCACAAGGTGGAAACTTAAAGTTAAGATTTTCTGCCGACGGTGGTCATGAAGTCAACATTTATCTGAAAGACAGCAGCCAATTAGATATTGATTTAGCAAAAGCAAGTTCTTATTTCAACGACAGGAAATTGGACTCTCTCGTATTTCCTTTACTTAAAGGTACTTACTACGTCGCCGTTATAAGGACAAGAGGTAGCGGAGCATATAAAATTGAATCGTCTTTGCAAATATCTCCATGGGGTGAAGATAAAGAACCCAATGACCAATGGGAACAAGCCAACATATTTTCTATCCACTCAACTATTGGGGGTTCAATAAACCACTATAATCCAACTATTAAAAATTATGATAGTGAAGATTGGTTTAAAATTAAAACAGATAGAAGAGGTCTTGTCATAATTAACCTTCAATCGGATGGCAATAGCGAAGCCACCATTTACATCAAAGACAGTACACAACTCAATACTAATTTAGCAAGTGCATCTTTCTATTTTGGAAACAAGGTACAAGATTCCTTGGTAACATTTGTACGTAAGGGAACATATTATATGGTTATATATAAATCCAGAGGGAGTGGTTTCTATAAAGCAACCTCAACATTAATCCCATCGCCTGACGTCAAATTTAGTTATATCCAAAATGATAACAGGTTAGTATTTGAAAATAAGACGACAGGAAGCGATCATTTTAACTGGAATTTTGATGATGGCACTCCGAATGTAAGTTCAATAAACCCGTTGCATGAGTATGTACTGCCAGGAGAATATGATGTATGTCTTATTGCTGAAAACAGGGGAGGCAAAGACACCTTGTGTACCAGAATAACTGTAAGAGGCCTTGCCAGAGTTTTACCAAACTCAGGAGGTAACACTGGTGAAGTAACCATTCAAGTTTTTGGCGGGGGATTGGATACATTTTACAAAGTATATCTTGTTCAGAATAATCAGATAAAAGTTAGTTCCAATGATGTGGGATTCGGTGGCAAAGGTACTATTTTAGCATTTTATGACTTACATAATATACCTGTTGGTACCTATGATGTATTAGTAGAAAAACAAGGGGGGCCTTCGTATATCCTACAAAATAGCTTTACCATAATACAAGGTATGGAGGCTGATCCATGGGTAACTATTAGTGGCAGAGACAGGATGCTTTATAACACGTGGACGAACTATACTATAACTTATGGAAACAATGGCAATGTCGACGCCATGGGTGTCCCACTTTGGATTGTCGTTAGCAATCAACCGGGCGTGGAAATAGATATGAGTGCCATAAAAATCGTATTACCTGATGAAGCTAAGGAGTGGGGCCTACAAAACATTTCACAAGATTTACTGCCTTATACGTATGTTGATTCTTTATTTGGAGAACCATTCAAGGGTAAAGTGTATGCCTACATGATACCATTTATTGCACCTGGTGTTACAAAAAGTTTTCAAATAAAAATTAAAACCAATCAGGATATTGAAGTCATGGCCTGGGTGAATCCACCATATTATCGTTCACCGTTTATTTCAGATATATGGGAATGTGCTAAAAAGGAATTATTAACATCCGCGATTAAAGATGGTATCTTTGGTCAGGTTAAAGAGCTCTTCGGTGCACAAACAGAATGTCTTTTGAGTATATTGGATAAAGTCAATTCGTTGCGCGGCGAAGCAACACGAGAAGATAGAAAAGTCGATGGAACTACTTTCGGCGTTTGGGTTTATGGTTATGGCTTGACCCTTATCAAATGTGGTCTGGCTTATGCGCCTGGTACAGGTCTAGCAGCAACTTTTTTTACTCAATTGGCAAAAACCCAAAAAAGACTAGCACAAGCTGCAAAAATTCTTGACTGCGCACGGTTGAAAGACAATCAACGCAGAACCATCAAAGCAGTATCTTCACTCGACCCTAATGAAAAATCAGGTTTGACAGGTTATGGTGATGATAACTACATCTTGGATCAAAAAACAATACCATATACCATTCACTTTGAAAATAAAGCATCAGCCACCGCACCGGCACATACAGTTTATGTGAC
This sequence comes from Saprospiraceae bacterium, assembly GCA_016717145.1. GTDB lineage: Bacteria > Bacteroidota > Bacteroidia > Chitinophagales > Saprospiraceae > OLB9. Next base: position 22,444 of record JADKGD010000011.1, read on the forward strand.
TGATACATTGGATAAAACAACATTTGATCTGAATTCATTTAGTCTGGGCGACATCGTGATTGGTGATCAGCTTATCCGTCCGGAAAAAGGTTTAAAGGAGTATGTGACTGACGAAAAAATAAATGGTAAAAATGTCACTGCCCGGGTTTATGCTAAAATTGACCAGAATACAGGTATTGTTAATTGGGTGATCCGAAGTCTTGACCCTGTGATGCTGGAAGACATCGAAGACCCTGATCTGGGTTTTCTTCCTCCAAACATTACAAATCCTGAAGGTCAGGGCAGCGTCTCATTTACGGTTCAAGTAAAAGGTGAGCCCATTCATGATGAACAGATATATAATTCGGCATCTATTGTCTTTGACGCCAATCCACCTATTCTAACGAATGAACACTTAGTCACCTTTGACTTGCTGGCTCCTGAGAGCAGTATTGCACCACTTCCGGCTACTACTCATCAGGAAAAAGTTACGATTCACTGGTCAGGTACGGATAGTGGTTCAGGTTTGAAGAGTTATAATATTTATTTGTCAACTCCGGATGTGAAAGACAGTTTATGGATCGCAAATACTACCGACAAATCAGCTGAATTTAAAGGTGAAGCAGGACGTACCTATAGTTTTTATACTGTAGCGGTGGATAATGTTGGAAACATCGAAACACAGCCTGTAAGCCCTGATGCAGAAATCAGTTTTTTGGTGGCTACAGATGATGTTTATTCAGATCAAAGACTTAAAGTATATCCAAACCCTGGAAGTGATCTTGTACACATAGTAGCCGCATCTGATATTTCAGGAATGTTCAGCATTTCCGATCTCAACGGAAAAGAGGTTAATCACCTACAAATAGCAGAAACATCCAAAAATCTAATCTCCGTTCGAGACTGGTCTTCAGGCGTATATTTCTGGAAACTGACAAACCGGTCCGGTTCTATAATTACAGGTAAAATTGTCATTATACATTAGTTGAGTAATCGTTAAGTATACGAATAAGACAAAAGTTAAGCCCTTTAGTAAAAAAATACTGAAGGGCTTTTTGTAACTTGTAGACTTTGAAACGCTTAGAATAGTATTTTCTGTTTATTTGGTAATATTTACCACAAATAAATTATGATATGTTATCGTCCATGGTGCTCTCCATATCTTCCCATTCGGCTAAAGTGATTTTCAACCTTTCTTTATCTTTGTTTTTGAAGGCTCCAAATTTAAATGCCGCAAGATATATGACCAGTGTTATAATCGTCATTATCGCCAGATCAACAATGCTACTACCCCAGCCTTCTTTTATTATTTTATTGGGTAAAAAAGACCAGGGCACCAGTAGTCCGATACTTAAAGAGATTATACCAAAGTATTTGTCGTATACTTCATTTTTTTTATAATAATCAAGGATGTTTTTGATGGTGGTTTTTAAATTATTAAGCGATAGATCTGTCTTAATATGACTGTTAAATGTATACAACGATGCCGCGGCAATTATAATGATAACCATAAGTAAAACGAAAGGTACATACTGATAAATAAATAAAAAATCAAAAGGATTGCCCAGTAATACTGCTATAATAAACATACATTCGACGGCAAGGATAGCAAGTAAGCCCAATTGTTTGTTTTTCAATTGTTCCAGTATGGCTGAGGATTTTTGATGCAAAATGGCGTCGACAAGTTTTTTATTGATCTTTTCTGTACGGTCCAATTTTTTTTCGAGTTTAAGCCACTCTATTTTTAAGGCTTCAAGTTCCATAATATACTACTTTATAATATTTGATAATTTTGTTTTAATACGATTAAGTTTTACGCCTACATTAGTTTTTGAAAAACCTGTGATCTCACTGATTTCATGGTAGCTTTTATCTTCAAGATACAATAAAATGATCGATTTTTCTATGGCATCAAGTTGGTTGATAGCGTCGTGCAACATGGAAGTTTTTTCTTCTTCATCTTCACTATCCAACAAATCCGGGATATCCAAATGTATTATTTCGTCACTTTGACGTACCGTTCTCCTGTTTTTTTTTATATATGTGACGGCTGTATTAATGGCAACACGATATACCCATGTACTAAGCGCTGAGTCTCCTCTGAAGCCGCTATAAGACTTCCACATCTGGAGCAAAATTTCCTGAAATAAGTCTTTTTTATCTTCTTGTTCATAACAATAAAGATTGCATACCTTAAATATCAGGCCTCTGTTTGCATTAATTATCTGTAAAAATTCCTCCTTCATCATGGTAAATATATCTCATTAGTATGCTTGCACATGATTTTATTACACATAAAATTAAATAAATAAAAAATATTTTTGCTTAAGGCTAGTTTCAAGTGCATATGTCAATGAAAATCCATGAATTATGTCCTGTGAAGCCACTGTGTTAAAGTTATATTAAAAAATCAAAAAACATTAATCATTTGTATGTACAAACAAAATTTGTCATATCTTTGCCTTCGAAATGGAAAAACATAGTTCACCATATTGCGGTTGTCTCTATTTTTCGACGAATGCACTGTCGAGAATAATGACTAAAATGGCAGACGAAGAGTTTACCATAACAGGTCTTTCAAGTTCGTATGCTTTTCTTTTGATGGTCGTAAATAATAAGCCCGGAGTTCAGCCAAAAGAAATTGGCCAACAGATGCAACTTACGCCTTCTACCATCACAAGATTGATTGAAAAACTGGAACAAAAAAAACTGGTGGAGCGAAAGACAAATGGTCGAATGACAGAAGTATATCCGACGGACAAAGGATTACAATTGGAACCAAAAATCAAAGAGGCCTGGATGAATTTATTTCACAGGTATACTGAGTTGCTCGGAAAAGAAGAAGGTCAAAAACTAACATCAAACATTTATGATGCGGTTAAAATTTTAATCTGATTTTTTTTAATATTATTATATGTACAACCAAATTATTTATTTTATAACTAATAAAATCTAAAAAATGAATAGAATCGGAATTATCGGATCAGGAGCAGTTGCTCAAACACTGGGAGCTGGATTCATAAAACATGGATATCAGGTTATGTTGGGTACCAGAGACAAAACAAAACTTGCTGACTGGCAAAAAAGCTCAGGGGCCAATGCACAAATAGGGACTTTTGCAGAAACTGCCAAGTTTGGTGATATCATAGTTCTTGCAGTAAAAGGAAATATAGCCAAAGATGTACTTGGTTTGATAGGGCAAAAATATGACAGGTAAAACAATCATAGACACCACCAATCCCATAGCTGATACGCCGCCAAGCAATGGTGTACTAAGTTTTTTTACAAATATGAATAAATCGTTGATGGAAGAATTGCAGGCTCTTGCCCCTGATGCACATTTTGTTAAAGCGTTCAATAGTGTGGGAAATCCGTCTATGGTCAATCCTTCTTTTGATACAAAACCAACCATGTTTATTTGCGGTAATGATGACAATGCCAAAAAGGAAGTATCAAAATCATCGACCTGTTGGGATGGGAGGCTGCCGATTTTGGCAAAGCAGAGTCTGCCAGAGCCATAGAACCGCTATGTATGTTGTGGTGTATCAAAGGATTTACACAGAACAGCTGGACACACGCTTTTAAATTATTAACACACAAATAAATTAACCATTAAATAAATATATAAAATGTACGTAATCACAGGAGCGACAGGAAACACCGGTAAAATTATTGCTTCAACGCTATTGGATGCAGGCAAAAAAGTAAGAATCATCAGCCGAAGTGCTGAGAAAGCAAAAGAACTTACAGACAAAGGTGCAGAACTTTTTCTTGGGGATACGAGCGATGTCGGATTGCTAAAAAAAGCATTCGAGGGTGCCACAGCTGTGTACGCAATGTTACCTATGGAGTGGCAGACAACAGATTATACTGAATCACAAATTGCCCACTCAAAGGCAATTACGGAAGCACTAAAAGAATGTAAGGTAAAATATGTCGTTTCTTTAAGTAGCCAGGAGCTCATCTGGAAAGTGGTTCCGGCGTTGTGCTTGGTCTGCATAAGATGGAGCAGATGTTTAATCAGGTAGAAGGACTCAACACATTACATTTAAGACCAAGCTATTTTATGGAAAACACTTTAGGAATGGTAGGTCTTATAAAACAAGCAGGCATCATGGGTTCTCCGATAAAGGCTGATCTTTCTTTTCCGGTCATTGCTACAAAAGACATTGCAGCCTATGCATCCAAAAGGTTATTGGCCCTGGATTTTAATGGCCATAATGTTCAGGATCTTTTAGGAAGCAGAGAAGTTACTTATCCCGAAATGACAAAAGTATATGGTGCAGCGATTGGCAAACCTGATTTAAGTTATGTCGAATTTGCACCTGCAGATTTTAAGCATGCAATGGTAAATCAAATGGGATCTTCTGAAAGTGTAGCTGATAATTTAAATGAATTTATCAAAGTGATGAACGAGGGTAAAGCTATGGCTAATGCAAAAAGAGACAAAGAAAGTACTACACCTACTGGCATTGAAGAATTTGCTCATACATTTCAATATGTATACAATATGTAGTGATTAAATAAGTAGCTGCTCATTTTAAATGGGGAGCTACTTATTACATATATTTGAATGTAATAATATTATCAGTTTACATTGAACCAAAATAAGACTCACCAACTTATTTAATATTTTGTTGTTACTTATATTTAAACCTAAAAAACAAATATAAAAAACAATAACCCTATTTGTTTTCGTTTTAATTTTGTTCTGACAATGATATTTCCTACATGTTTTTATCTTGTTCATTAAGAAATAATACTTACATCTTTTGAAACGTAATGAAATCATTCTGGTAGCCCTTCTTGCCCTACTCAATTTTACGCATATCCTGGATTTTATGATCATGATGCCATTGGGTAATATCCTTATGCCCAAATGGCACTTGACGACATCCGAATTTGCAGTCATAGTTTCAAGCTATTCTTTGGCTGCCTTTGTGAGTAGTTTTGGAGCCATATTTTTTGCTGATAAATTCGATCGTAAAAATTTATTACTTTTTGCATATGTAGGTTTTTTGATGGGAACTTTCGGATGCGTTTTTGCTACCGGACATTTGACCATGGTATTAGCCAGAGTAATAACAGGGATATTTGGCGGACTGATCGGCGCACAGGTTTTGAGTATCATAGGTGATGTCATTCCATATGAGCGGCGTGGTCAGGCGATGGGTTTATTAATGGGAGGTTTTGCTTTGGCTTCGGTAATCGGTGTGCCATTTGGCTTGTTTTTGGCCAATAAATATGACTGGTACTTTCCTTTTATTGTTGTGGCTGTAGTCGGTAGTTTATTATATCCATTTTTAATCAGATATATACCACAAGTAAATGAACATCTTATAAAACCTGTACTACTGAAGCAGCGAATTGCCAATTTTTTTGACATATTCAGGAATGAAACACAAATGACTGCTTTAGCATTCAGCATTCTGATGATCATGGGACATTTTATCATTATACCGCTCATCAATCCATACATGGTATTTAATGTTGGTGTACCTCAGGAATACACCCCTTTGATATATTTATTCGGAGGTCTTAGTGCCTTAATCAGTGCACAGATAGCAGGTAAAGCGGCTGACAGATTTGGTAAAAAGCAGGTATTTGTAGCTTCTGCACTTGTATCCACTATATTTATATTTTTTATCACCAATATGCCGACCATGCCACTATATATTGTCCTGATTACCTTCGCGTTATGGTTCAGTACAGCTACCGGTCGAACAGTGCCCGGACAAGCTATGACGACCCAAGCTGTTACGACGCAGACAAGAGGTAGCTTTATGAGTCTTAACTCTTGCGTACAGTCACTGGGATCAGGCCTAGCTACACTGACCAGCGGGTGGATCACCTACAGCGACGAGCATTATGCCATCCACAACTACCAAATCCTTGGCTATATTAGTATAGTTTTGGTACTGGCCTGCGTTGGCATGGCATTTAGACTGGACAGGTTGATCATAAAACATTTTACAGGTCCTGAGGCAAAAACTATGTCCTAAGCATGTATTAAGTAAGTTCTAACACCCTCTTCCGATAGATGCTCAAGTGTAATGTGTTGTCGCCAATGAACAGATAGTGGTGGTTGAATTTCATGTCATGATGATTATTCCATGCAACTCCATTTCGGACATTACAGAGAAGCAAAGTTATTGATCGATGAAGCTTTAAGCAAAGGTTTATTGCCTGATGCAAAATCATCAAAAATATTATCCGATTTTACAGGCGATTCTTATCGTCTCATTTTTGAGGAAGGTTTTGATTCATTAGCTGAATATGAAGAATCACTGACGGCAAGTATGGATAAAAATGACTGGAAGGCATGGTATATAAAATTCAAAGTACATATATTATCATCGCACCGGGAGATATTAAAAGTAGTCAGGTAATATTGAACCAAACTTCAGGTGTGTATAACATTTTGCACTTCTTTCAGGAAAAGTATGAAGACTGGTAAAACATACTTTTAAGAATTTGTCTGGATGGAATATTTCCTCTATTTACCCCCGGCCGTTGAAGGGGAATGCTATCCACTTATCAGACGATTTGACCGAGGAGTGCGTAGCAACCCTTGAGCAAATCGTCATGCAATCTTCAGCCGAATTATTTAGTTCATTTTGCCTGCACACTGACCCCTGATGGGGAGATCAGCCCATCGATGAGAGGTTTTTCTGGGGCGTCCCCTGTAAGTAATGAGCCTACCTGCTTATGGAGTCGGATAGGGGTAGCTAAACTTTCCATATGGTGTCCCTTTAAGGTTAAAAATCTTAATTCAGCCATTTAAAAACTATACTCAGCACCAATAGTTACCCATCTTGGCAAACCCAGACGAATTCCCTGGGGTCTCCTGGAAACGATATATCTTTCATTGGTTATGTTTTTTACAGAAAGAGAAAAAACAGTATTCCATTTTTTGATCACATAGCTTAAATTTCCATCAAGTGTATGATAAGCAGGAATTAATCCTGTACGACCATCTGGTGCCGCTTCAATCGTATTCAATTCATCCGTATATTGTTTAGCCACAAAATTTGAACCAATGCGAAGGGATAATCCAAAAATTGTTTCTAAGATTATTCCTGAATTGACCAGCCAATTTGGCGCATAAGGTGTATTCCGTCCACTTATATTTTCTCCGTTTTTTATCCTGTCACCGGTGAAATGTGCATCAACATAGGTTACACCGGAATTGATCACCAATGTTGTTTTTGTCCATCCCATCATTTCTGAGATGTTGCATTGTAACGCACTTTCCACGCCTTGGTGCAATGTGGATCCACCGTTGATCAATCCAACACCTGTGCCTCCACTCGACTCTGATACCGGTATGACCTGATTGCTGAAATCCATATGAAAAGCTGTCACTTCCATTTGAATTCCCTTAATAAGGTTTGTTCTTAAGCCCAGTTCCAGATTTATACTTTTTTCAGCAGAAAGGTCATATACATCACCTACATCGGATATGGCATCCTTGGTACGCGGTGGTGCAAAACCGGCATGTATACCACCAAATAAATTCAGTCCGGTTAAAGCTGTCCAGGTAAAACCTGCCCCCGGGATCAATTGGGTAAGGGCGTTTGATTTGTTCAAGACGGTATCACGTATTTGGCTTTGGTTATTGATTAAAAAACTTCTTCTATTAATGTCCCTTCCATACCTAAAATGTTCCAGACGAACACCGTAATGGAACTCCAGATCAGTCCTTATTTTTGTCAATTGATGCACGTACATACTAAGCGCACTCCCTGGTCTTGATTCATCCTCTACCAGTGCCCCTGAACTGACGTTTGGTTGGCTTCCATTGACACGTTGTTCATTAGCTTTTTCATATAAATAGCGTGCGCCGGCTTTTAACTTATGGCTCATACTTAAGCTGCCATATTCATGAATCATACCTGTTTCCATCCCTGCTACTTCAAATTGACGGTTTCTATTGCCGGTAGAAGATCTCATATATATCGCACCGCCCACAATAGCTTCATCGCCCCATGTGACACCTGTCCAGTTGGAAGGTTTGACATTACCTACCGTATTTGATATAAAATCCTGTCGTCTCCAGTTTCTGGATGTAGTATATGCAAAAAATGAAGATTTTAATTGTGTTTTACTATTCCATTGATACGAATGCTGAAGGCTAAAAGAATATCTGTCTATCTTGAGTAAATCGTTTGGTGCCATATGGACAAAGTCCTGATTACCGGCATTGTACATGGTTTGTGTCATACCAATATATGTCGCATTGGAACGTTCTTTATATAAACCTGCCTTAATCAAAATCATAGATTTTTCATTAAAGTTTATAATCAATTTTGCGTTCGAGTCGGTAATATCAAATTGTGTTAAGCCTAGTTTGTCCGCTCTTTTTTTAAGTACTGTAATATTGTAGCCGATTTTCCCGTGGGTATTGCCATAATTGAGCAAAGCATTCCACAAATTTCCTTGACCTGTTTGAATCTTCAATTTTCCGGTCGATTCGGCAGGTGGCTTATGGGTAAGATAATTGATAACGCCACCTATGGTTTGTGGTCCGTAAAGGATTTGTCCTGAGCCTTTTAAAATTTCAATCCCTGCCATACGATCGATGGCAGGTGTGTAGTACATTTCAGGTTCTCCATATGGCGCTAAGGCTACAGGAATACCATCTTCCAGTACTAGTAACGATCTGCTTCTGTCGGGATCCAGACCCCTGATGCCTATATTGATTCTCAAGCCGGCACCTTCCTCATCAACTACGTGAAGTCCCGGACTTCGCCTGAATACTTCATTACCTGAAATAGGATTAATTTGTTTTATTTCTGCAGTGCCGATATAGGAAGCAGAACCGGGTATTCTGGAAAACAAACGATCCGTTTTTCCCATAATTAGCACCTCCGGCATTAAAAGTGCATCATCTTCAAAGCTGATTTGTATGTCAATGACTGTATCATCAACGATTTCAATGGTTTTGGTCGTTGTTTTGTAGCCTAAAGAAGAGATTTTCAGCACGTAGCTACCTTTGGGAATATCGGGCAGTTCAAATTTTCCGTCAAGGTTTGTGGTGGTATGTATAATGGTTCCTTCAACATGGACTAGAGCGCCAATAACCGGTTCGCCATTTTTAGAAAATACGGTGCCTGTAACCGTTGGTTTAAGTTCAAATACAGGATGTAGTGCCAGGGAGACATTAACAAACATAAAAAAGCTGAAAAAATAAGGGGAAAAACGCTACAATACATGATTCTTTATTTGGATTTATTCTAAGTAGGCACAAATGTATATTTTAGGACTTACATTTTCAAATTATTTAGATTAAATCTAATTATAAATAATATTTCATATTCATCGCTTACAGCACGAGCCTGAAAAGATACCCGTTTTATACATAGCTTTGGAAACCAGATGTTTCCTATTGAAACCTGTATGTTTATTTTTATCCTGAAAGTTTATTATTTTTAGGCTAAAATAGTGACGACAACGATCGAAGCCTTAGGGTTAACTCAATACTATGTCAATATCAAATAAAATGATAGATATTAATGCCTATATTTCAGATCTTCCTCCTGGCTGATAAATCTGTATAAACCACTCCTGGGATCTAATTAATGAATTGGATAATACCATTTCCAATGAGTTTTTTAACTTTCCGATCAATATCTCATTAAAGACAATATAGCCATTCATAAAGATGCGATCATTGTTGTTTTAGCGGTGCCCATGCTTATCTAAGGGGCCCAATATTTTTGGGTAAAGCCGTAAAAATAGGACCAGGGTGAGAAATCAAACAATCCATCATTTTGGACAAATCGGCTGTTGCCCATTTTAATTATATTGGCAATAGTTTAATCGGTAAAAATGTAAATTTTGAAGCTGGTGCCATATGTGCCAATCACTATAATGAGCGAGAAAACAAAACATTTTCATAAATATAAATAAAACCATTATTGATACTAAGATGAATAAGTTTGGATCGTTGGTCGGAGACCATTCAAAAATTGGTGCCAATGCAGTATTATCGCCGGGGACTATATTAAAAAGGGGAAGTATTGTGAAACGTCTGCAGTTAATAGAGCAGTGAAGAAGACAACATAATTTCGTAATGTTTTATATAAAAATTTATTCAATCAAAACATACACCAAACCTTAAATGGACATAAAAACTTACATTAAAAATCAAACCCCTGAAAGACAAAATATATTAACCTATATTCATGAAACTATATTGGAAACTGATACTCATGTAACGGTAGAAATAGAGTCCATGATGGGAAAAGAGATGATCGTATAAAGGTAAAAATGAAAATGGGGTTTAAAAAATATGGTTAGACGCCAGCCAATTTATGCCCCGCAAGTAAGGCTAGTATAAGACTTTATTACTTCTACCAGTTTGAAAGGCTGTATTAATTTTGTCAAAGAAGACGATATGCCAATAGATGTTGTCAAACAATTGATTGTAGATTGTTCGAAAGTAGATCTCCAAAAATTAAAGAAACTTATATAAACGAACGAAATTCCAGGAAACCATAAATCACCCGTCCGTAAAATACTACCTATTTGAAGTTAATGGGTAAGGCATTTTCAATATAAAAAAGTATATAGATATTAAAACCAAAAATAATTCAGCCACCAAGGAAAATCAAATCCTAACTTTAGCCTGAACCAAAAAAACATAAAACATCACTATTAATTAGTGCAAAATTAATTTTATCGCTATTTTTGGTTTCACGATATATTAGCAATCAAATTGAACATATGGTGTGTAATAATTTATAATTACGAAATTTCAATAAATATTTTTTATGAACAAAATTTTTCTTCTTTGTTATTTATCCTGTCTTGTTTTCAATAATGTAATACATGCCCAATATTTTAAGGCGGTAAAAACAATAACCAGTAGCAATGGTATTTGTGGTGGCGTCTCTTTTGCAGATATAAATGGTGACGGCAAAAAGGATATCATTGCAACAGGCTCAACAATCAACTTGGTGTGGAGTAAAAATACCGCTAATAATGTTTTCCTTACAATGACCCAAATCCATGATGGTTCCATTTTTGGAGATGCATTGGATGTTGCTGATGTCGATAAAGATGGCGATATGGATATCATCAGTGCAGTCTCGTATCCAAATAAGATTATTTTTTCCAAAAACAAGGGTAATGGGACATTTGAAAATATTGAAGTTAATACATCAATAGAACCCGTGGAAGATCTGGAACTCGCCGATCTTGATAATGACGGGAAACTGGATATTATTTTTAGTACCTACAATGCTTCGAATGATTTTGACCAGGTACAATGGCTTAAAAATCTGGGTTCAGATCAATTTTCCGGTGTACAAACCATTTCATTAAATGTGAAAGATCCGAAAAAACTATTTTGTACAGATTTGACAGGTGATGGTTTATTAGATGTAATCGTTGTATCCTATTTTGATAAAAATTTCTCCTGGCATAAAAATTTAGGAGGCGGTATATTTTCTGATAAAATAGTCATTAATAACACAGCAGCATATAATAATTGTGTCACCGCCGCGGATTATGATGGTGACGGTGATCAGGATATCCTGGTAGGTAATGGTGATGGTTCGATTAAAAAATATTTACTTTGGTATGAAAATGATGGTACCGGTTTTTTTACACCAACCACAAATCTAACAAATGATGGTGGATATTGGGATGTAAAGTGTGCTGATTTGGATGGAGATGGTGATATGGATGTCGTAACCGGGGACGTTGTAAAAAAAAATGTCAAAATATTTTTAAATAAGAATTCAGGCAAAATATTTGAAGAACAGATTATAGCATCCGGACTGGGATATGTTCGGGATATTGATATTGCTGATGCTGATGGTGATGGTGATCCCGATATTACCATCGTCACATCACTCCAGGATCTTGTCCTTTTTTTCGAAAATATTATTCCGCAAAGCACCAGTGTGATCAATCAAACCAAAGACATTTCATTGGTCGAAGTGTGGCCTAATCCTGCATTGGATAAATTTTCAGTACATTTTACATCTTCCAATTTACCTGCCATCATGCAGATATATGATATCAATGGTCAATTGAAAACCTCATTGGAAACATCTGATCATTTCACTAATGTCGAAACTACCAATTGGAATGCAGGTAAATATTTTATAGTGATTAAAGACAAATCAAAAAAAACAATTGGTAATAAAGTTTTAATTATTCCTTAATATTCAAATTAATATAAAAATATTTCTCAAATGATGTGATATATTTATCTAATAATGGCATATATATTTATCTGTAAATTCATTTTGTTAGAAATAGAATAATCATTACTCTTTTTATTAAGTTTTATATTTCAAAATGAATGACATCAAAAATTAATATCAGAAATGCAAAAAAAAAGGATCTGGCTTTTGTCCACAACGCCGTGTGTATGCTTGAAAATGAAGTTCTTGATGCTGTAGACTTTAAGCGTATCTTTTTGGAGAATATTACCAATCCTAGTTTCGAATATTACGTTGCTGAAGAAGAAGGCAAGCTTATTGGTTTTATTAGTTTTCACAGTCAGAACTTATTACATCATTGCGGTCTTGTGGGAGAAATTCAGGAATTTTATGTTGACACAAAACATAGAAACCAAGGTGTCGGTAGCGCATTGGTACAAAAAGTAAAGGACTATGCAGAGCAACACAATTTAAAAAGTATAGAGGTAACAACAAATAAAAGCCGTGTAGAAAACACCATCATTTATAAAAATCTTGGATTTAATCTGAGTCATGATAAATTCACTTTATATCGTTAAATATGTACTTGAAAAGGAGATTAGGAATGAACAGGATGGACAATATTGGAAAAACAAATAAATTAATTCGTAAAATATATTAAATAAATTAAAAATATATAAATTATTAATATAAAGGCATCTATTCAAAATGATAAAAAAACACTTTACACTAATCGGGATGATTTCATCTGTTTTGCTTATTGCTACATCGTCTTTATATTACCCAGGTGGATCACAATCAGATAGAAAGGCCATCGGGTATGATATAAAACACAACTACCTGTGCAATTTATTTAATGAAACAGCCATAAATGGCCAAAACAATGCTTCAAGGCCCTTTGCCATCGCAGCCATGTTTTTACTTTGTGCAAGCGGTGCGATATTTTTTGAACGATTTTCTAAAAAAATTCCTGCTTCGTCTTCAGCAACAATTATAAAGTATTGCGGATTCGCATCGATGGCAGCAGCATTTTTGGTGGTGACTCCATATCATGATGTGATGACGACAATAGCCAGCATTTTTGCTTTGATAGCCTTATTTTATATCACCGTGTTTATTTTCAAATCAAAATTGATGCGGTTTAAAATTTTAAGCATTATCAGTTTGTTGATTTTGTATCTCAATAATTACATTTATTATTCGGGGCATTTATTGGATTTATTACCCATCATGCAAAAAATCAGTTTTTTATTTATTGTTTTATGGATGTTGGGTTTGGAATATTTTACCAAAAGTTCGGATTTTGGAAACCAATAAATGGAAAATATTTCCCACATATATTTGCCCTTCTGTTGCCTTTACTTTAATTCAGATTCCAAAGCAGTTATGGCATTCTCAAGTTCTACTTTCATTTGTTTTTGATGCTCAATTTTTGATTTTAGTTCTTTGGCAGCATCAAGCAAGATGCTTGTAAGTGCATTATAATTAACTGACTTAAATCCTGTATCATTTTGAGTGACAAGTGTGTTGAACTCTTTTTCTACTTCCTGAGCGATAACACCTGTTTGAAGCGAAGGATCTGATTCCTTATCTTTCCAGAAGTAAGTGTAGCCATTAAGATTTTTAATTTTTTCCAGTGAATGCTGAACAGGAATCAGATTCTTTTTCAACCGAATGTCTGAATTTTGAGTGAAATTGCCTGACACGTCTACATTGCCATCCCCAAATACTTTCATTACATATGCAAGAGCACCGTTTGTGAAATTAATGCTGGAATTTGCCGGCCCACTATTGGTATTTACAATAAGATCCCAGGCGTTTTGAACACCCGTGATGGTAAATCCGATTTTGACATTATTATCGTCTGCATCCTGAAGCATTAAAGCTACAGCTTCTCCTTGATTTGTGCGTGATTTAATATGAAGTTTGGCTTCAGGCGCAGTGGTGCCGATGCCTATTTTTGCATCATCTGTAGCGCCATTAACGCCATTGATTGATCCCAAAACAATGGAATAATCATCAGTTACCTTAGCCCTTGCTCCAAGTGCAATACTGTTTTGTGCTTCTATTTCGGTATAAGCCCCAATACCTATATTGTTCATATTATACACATAATTATTTAAGGCGTGATAGCCAATAGCAATATTAGTGTCAGCCACCACCACAGACGATAAGGTACCCTGACCAATTGCAATATTCCCAGTACTACTATTCTGTATAGTTGATAAAGCATTATAACCAATTGCAATATTTTTATCGCCATCTTCCAAATTTTTTAAAGCACCACTTCCAAATGCAATATTTTTTCACCGTTATTTATGGCTTTTAAAGCCCCAAACCCAATCCCTGTATTATAAGATCCGACATCTTGATTCAATCCGGCATATTCACCCAAAAAAGTGGATAAATCATCCTCATCCAATCTTAAATGAGTAAAAACAGGAAAATTACTGGTTACATTAAAAGTATTGTTATTTTTTAGCAGCACTCTGAAATCACCTGCTACCGATGAAGCTGATCCAAAATTGATATCTACTTTACTATCACCATCTGCATCCTGTATTCCGGCACAAAACCCGGTTGTTAACGAGTGTCCATCATAGATAATACCTTGACCTTCCACAGCACCCAAATGTCCAACGGGCAGATCAAAATCTTCCCACAATTCTCCATTGAATAACCATGGAGTGTGACTTGTGGTACTATACACCATAAGTCCTGCAGCTGGATTCTGAATAGCATTTAGTTGGGTATTTGTCATTCGCGGTATGAGCATTCCCTTAAGGTAGCCAAATAAATCAACAACAGCATCATCCCTCATATCATACCTGTTCACCGCAATTTTAGAAGATTCAGTAGCGCCATTTTGGCCGGCTATAGCCCCAAGAATTAAACTATTGCTTTTATTGACTACTGATCTGTACCCAATAGCTGTAGCATTAGTAAGACCTGGATTAGCTACATCTGCAAATGCAGCTATGGCTGTATTATATTGACCCGAAATATTTGATTTTAAGGCATTATATCCGGCAGCAGTATTATAACTACCTGTAGTATTTGAGCGCATAGCTTCATAACCTATTGCAGTATTATAGGAGCCTGTGGTTGAATTCAGCAGTGCATCGTTACCTAAAGCCGAATTGAAACTATAGTCCGTTCCTAATAATAAAGCATATTTGCCCAATGCAGTATTGAAACTTCCTGTGATCAGGTTTTTCATTGCCGATGCTCCGACTGCCGTATTATGACTACCTGAAGTTAAATTTTCCAACGCATTGCTGCCTAATGAAGTATTAAAGCTACCTGATGACAGCTCACTCAATGCCAGTTGTCCGATCGCTGTATTATCATTACCATTAGTGCCTGACATTAGTGCATAATTTCCTATGGCTGTATTTCTATCGCCTATTGTGTTTTTATGTAAGGCAAGGTATCCTACTGCTGTATTATTGTTTCCATTTGTATTGGAATAAAGGGACTTATAACCTATAGCACTATTATTTATACCCAATACATTATTGAACAAAGTCTGTGATCCTACTGCAGTATTTGAGCCTCCGATCAGGGCATTCATCATGGCACCTAAACCAATGGCCGTTGCCTGATTACCAAGAAAGTTCATTAATGCATTATTACCCACCGCGGTATTGTCACTTCCGGCAAAAACATTTTTAATGCATTCAAACCAATGGCAGTATTGTCTGATCCTGTAGTCAAAGCAGATAATGCTAAGTGGCCTAAACCCGTATTATTTGAATTAGTGGCCAGCATCAACACACTATCACCGAGTGCGGTATTATTATAACCTGTTAAATTACTTAGCCCGGATGAAATTCCTCCGTATAAATTATTTAAGCTTGAACTGCTATGAATTCTGAATATTCCATTTTGATTATTTTCCATCCTCAAGATTTCTGCATTTGGCAAAACAAACCTTATTTTATCTTCATCCGGATTCAGTTCGGTGTTAATTTTTGTATCCTGATTATTGTCTGTCATTATATTTGAGGCAATATCAATTCTCCTCCATGAAGATCCGGTATAGTAATAAAATCCCGGAAATAAATTTGTTTGATAAATAGTAAGTCCAAGTGCCGGAGATACGATGGCATTTCTTTGTCCAAAAGTCATTCTTGGTATAAGCAAACCTTTGGTAGTCGATTGTATGTCCAGTACAGCAGAAGTGTGCGGGTTTGAATTGTTTATACCAATTTGTGCGTAAAAATCAGTTGAAAATAAAATTAGACATATAATCAAAACATATGATTTGATCTGAATATCCATTTTGTTTATGATCAAATTCTGACTGCATGCAATTTTGATCCCGATTTTTTGATTTTTCGAATTTCCTGCGGTCATGCCATTTTATTTATTCTGTACAATTAATGATGTTTGGAAGTTACTTGAAGTACTCATTTTTGATTGTTTTTCTTTGAGTTTGACTTTCAACTTATTAAGCCTTTTTTCCAGTTTACCAATATTTTCGTCAAGATCATTTTGTTCGGCTTTTAGTTCTTTTAAAGCTTGTACCAGAACTGCATTTACTGCAGGATAATTGACAGATTTTATGCCTTCATCATTGGTTGAGACGAGTTGCGGCAATACCATTTCTACTTGTTGCGCAATCAATCCAGTCTGTAATTTTCCACTTCTTAGACTATCTTTCCAATTATATTGATAGGTATTAATTTTATCGAGTGCGGGAAGTACATTGTCAACTAACTCAATATTTTTTTTAAAATTGAATCTGAGTTGTCACTAAGTGTACCATTGATAAGGAGATCACCATTACCAAACAACTTAAAACCGCTCCCGTTATTGTAACCCAATGTAAAAGATGATGTGTTAATATTAGGGTCAGGATCACCCAAAAACTCCCATTCTTTATTTAAACTTTCGTTTCGTATCACAAGTCTTGCAGGGACATTGCCATCTTCTTCCAACAATATTTGAGGATTGGAAGGCGTACTTGCTCCTTTGATGTGCAGGCCAGCGTTCGGATCTGTAATACCAATTCCTGTTGCAGAATAATTGGTACTCCCATTGTGCCCGGGTATGGCTCCCAAAATGATTCGGTTGTTCTCGCTTAAATACGAATAATGTCCAATGGCCGTTGAATATTGCACATAGTTCTGAATGTCTATTTTTGAGCCGATTGCTGTATTAAACTTGGTGAGTTCTTTAGCCTCATCGACACCAAATCCAATTCCAATATTCTCAGAACTTAATACGGTAATATTGTTCAAAGCACTATCACCGATGGCAATATTGTCTGAACTGTTATAGGAATTTTGTAAATTACTATGCCCAATGCTAATCGTATTATCAATATCAGCAGGGAATAAAAAATTTCCAAGCCCCGTATTGAAAGATCCGTTGTTAAGTCCTGAAATTTGACCAAGGACCACATTTTCCTGTCCACTTAGGAGCTCGGTTTGACCAATTAAAATATTTTTACTATTATTTGGAAATTCTAATATCAGTTGCCCAAAGACGTTTTCTTTCATAACAAATCTTTCTTCAGTAGTTGTGCTGGTATTTGGTAAAAATACTTTGAATGCATCATCGTCAGGCGAATCCTCAACGGTAGCTTTATAAGGCAAATCAATAATCTTTATTTTATTCATGTACCCTGGTTCCCATAAATTGTTTTTATATACTAAAGTTTTTCCTAACTCACCATTAAAGTTTGTTAAGTCTTTGTACATTTTTTTCCATGAAGTGCCATTAAAATAATATGGGCTATTTGTATTTTGATCATGTAACATTAAGCCCTCAGGTGGGTTGACAATGCTGTTAAAAATACCTGAATTAAGGGAAAAAACCTTGTCTGAAGATGTTACATCCAATATAGCTGACTCATGCGGCGATGAAGTTCCAATACCTACCTGACTTGTTGTTGTTGCACCATTTATACCAGCTACACTACCCAAAATAATACAATTGGACGTACCTGCATAAGCATTTGCACCAATGGCAATGGCCCTTTTTGCCCCACTGGCGATATTGCTATTGTAACCTATGGCTGAATTATAATAATCTCCTGTTCCGGTGCTCATTGCCAGAGCACCTAATGCAAAGGACTGGTATACGGTATTGCCTGGAAATGACATGCTGTTGTAGCCAATACTTGTATTTCCATAGCCAGTACCATTTATCATAGCATTTGCTCCAAAAGCAGTATTATCACTTGTATTACTTACTTCTACTAGCGCATTTGAACCCATGCCAGTGGAATGATTGCCATTGTTAAGGTTGCTCAATGTTTTGTATCCAATCGAAATATTATCGTCACTGTTGTTGCTTTGTAAAGCGCCACTTCCTATACCAATAATATTATCTTTAGTATTTGCATTGAGGCTTTTATAACCTATGCCAATATTATCGAAACCAATACTATTACTTTCTGCACCGATGCCAATATTGTTAGAACCTCCTACATTTGACAACAATGCCCTATACCCAATCCCGATATTGCTAAAAGGATTTTGAGATACTACGCTGGAATTATATGCATTCGCCAGTGCTTCATGACCAATGCCAATGTTTTTCCAGGTTGTATTACTTTGTTTAAGCGATCCAACTCCTATGGCAATCTGATAGTCACCTCCACCAAATTGTAATGAAGCCGCTTCATTACCTATAGTAACACTGTAATTGCCAATGATACTTTTCCCAGCCTTATTTCCAATAGCAATGCTCCCTGGCACAAAAATACTATCTCGAATCATTGTTTCATTTCCAAGTGCTATATTTCCATTTTGCCTGGAAGTAAATAGAGCTTTATTGCCAAAAGCGATGTTATCGTCTCCATCAGTATTGTGATATAAAGCAGTGTTGCCATAGGCTATATTTCCTGACCCGATGTTTGTGTTATAACCCGCGCTATCACCTACAATAATGTTGCCATCGTTATTTACGAATTCAAGCCTTGAAAGATTATTTATATTGCGTTGTAGATTCAACTTTTCTGTGCCTGCAATGTCTATTCTGATAATGTCTTCGTCAGGATTTTTTTCTACCTGGATCTTTGTATCCGAATCTTCATCAATTAGCATATTTGCGGTGCCAATTATTTTCCAGGAAGCAGTAAATTGCTCATAATAATAAAATCCTGCCTGACCATCGGTTTGAAATACTACTAAACCTGCAGGAGGATTTGCTATTATTTCCCGTTCCACCTTTTCCATTCTGGGTATAAGTAATCCTTTTTGTGTGGACAATATATCCAGCATTGCAGAAGCGTGAGGATTTGTTGTATTGATTCCAATATTTTGTGCAACACATGTATCCGAAATCAGTAATATGCCTATTATAAAATAAAAAACTTTATACATTTTCATTTTATTTTTTGGATTCGGTTAATTGACTTATTCCTTTACGTATTTTATTTATGTCTGATTTTATTGTTTCAATCTCCTTTTCTGATTTTTCAAACGAATCATCAAGTGATTTTATGCCTTCTATGAGTAAGGGAACAAAACCTATGTAATTCAAAGACTTGATTCCATTATCTGTTTTTACAAGATAGGGATATAATTTTTCTACATTTTGAGCTATAAAGCCAAGCTGCTGCTTATCTGATCTTTGGCTATCTTTCCAATGGTATGTGTAGGCATTAATGCTATTAAAATTATCCCAGTTAAAATTAACAAGCCGTATGTCTCTTTTCAAATTGATATCAGAAAGTGCATTAAGTGATCCACCCAATTCAACATCACCATTTCCGTAAAGCGTAAGTCTGTTTTGCTGAAAATAGAAATTAAATCTAGCGTTATTTGTTATACCGTTTGCCCTGCCCAGCATGGCCCATTCTTCTGTAGTAGCGCCATTTCTAAACTTAATTCTACTAAAATCAGTAGTAGGTTCTTCCACCAATAAATGATAAGCTCCCAATTCATTTGCATCATGTTTAATATGTAATAGTCCTGAAGGTTCCGCAGTGCCAATGCCCACCCTGTCATGAGCTGTCGCACCGTTTATGCCATTAATTTTTCCAAGGACCAAAGCATTACTTAATGTTACACGAGCCCTGTTGCCTATGGCAGTGGCATTGGTCGTTGCAGCGCCTGTTGCTTCAGCATTATAACCCAGAGCCGTATTATAATTTTGACCGGAAAGTGCATCAAGCGAATTAATCCCTATGGCGGTATTATAATCACCGTCAGTATTAATATCCAGCGAATTTTTTCCAATGGCAGTATTGAATGAACCTGTTGTATTTTGGCTCATTGCACTATTGCCTATCGCAGTGTTTTCATGTCCGGAAGTAGTGCCAGGCATGGTTTCAGCACCCAGAACAGTATTGGATATGCCTAGCGCATTTACATTTTTTAATGCGTTGTAGCCAATACCTACATTGTTGCTAGCCACTGAAGACGCCATTTCTCCTGCTGATGAACCAATATAAAAACTATTGTTATCACCCAGTATATTATACGTAGTGTGATTATTTAGACCTCGTGAGATAACAAATCTCTCTTTATCCTTTATTCTCACCCTAAATTTGTCTTCGTCGGGAAATTTTTCAATTTGTAATCTGGTATCTCCATCACTATCCATCAAAACGTCCGGATAACTCCATTTCCATTCGACGCCATTCCAGACAGGAACCCGACTTTGCATTTTTGGCTCCAGATATTCAAATACATTATTAAGTTGCCTCCAGCGAGGGAATGTAACATTTGAAAAATAAAGAGATTTATAATTTGGTACATATCCAATGCTTCCAATATCAGCATAAATCAAGTCCTCAATAGTCTCAAAACTAAGTCGTGGTGGTAAAAATCCTCTTGTGGTAGAAACCATGTCTATTAAGGCATTTGTATCCGGCTGTGTGGTACCGATACCGATTCTGTGGTAATCAGCTATGCCAATACTTATGGTGTTTGGTGTATAAACTTCCTGAAAAGCGCCTATTGCCGTGGAGTTGGTAATAAGGATACCTGATGTAGTGGTCGCTGCATAGCCAATTAAGGTATTGTTGTCTTCGTAGGGAATGGTATGTGCGCCTAACAATGTGTTATTGCTGTAATTTTTAAGGACGCTGTTTGCATTTCCGGCACCCAAATAAGTATTGTTGTTACCACCGCTATTTAATAAAGCTTTGTGACCAAATCCAGTATTTCTTGATCCGGATACATTAACATTTAAGCTACCCTCACCAAATGCAACATTATTTTCACCAATTGTAGATTGAAGTAAAGTACCTAAACCTATGGCTGTATTTCCTGTACCGATAGTTAATCTATTTAATGAATTAAAACCAACAGCTGTATTTTGAAATGAAGATGTGCTTTTATTCAACGCAAACCGACCTAAGGCTACATTGCCTGATCCGTCTACATTCTCCTTCATAGTCTCGGAATGACCAATAGCAAGATTTAATGTGCCGATTGCGTTTTTGATAAGGCATTCATTGCCAATGGCAATATTATCATTTCCTGATAAATTTGCTTTTAATGCTTCAAAACCAATTGCCATATTTCTATGTCCATCCACATTTCCATATAAGCTACTCTTCCCAATGGCAAAATTTTCGTTTCCTGTGATATTGTTCAACATTGATTCATATCCAATAGCAGTATTGGATTTCCCAAGTGTATTATTTTTTAATGCAAAGTAACCTAAAGCAAAATTGCTATCTGCAACAGTTGAAAACAATGCCATAGTACCGACAGCAAAATTATCTTTTCCTGTTACATTTGACATCAACGCTTTTACCGATGTCCAAATTATTAGCACCTGAAAAAATATTCACTAATGTTGAATCACCTATTGCAAAATTGCGGGCATTGGAATTTTTACCAGCACTTTTTCCCATATAGATGCTGCCTTTATTATTCGAAAATTCTATTCTGCCTTCATTAACATTGTTTTTTTTAAGCGCCATATGTTCGGTGCCGCCGAGATCCATTCGGATTATGTTTTCATCGTTATTTTTTTCTACCTGTACTTTAGTATCATTATCAACATCAGACAGTAACACAAGCATACTTAAGTTCTTCCAGTTTGAATTAACATAAAAGTAATATCCTTTAGTACTATCTACCTGAAAAACAAGTAAACCTTGGGCAGGATTAACTATAGCATTCCTTTGTACAAATGTCATTCGAGGTGTAATGACACCTTTGGATGTGGACGCAATATCCATTAGTACTGCATTGTTAGTTGGATTGAGTGTGACCTGCGCTTGTATGAAATTATTATGGCAAAAAAGAATAATTAATAAACCAATGCAAAAATGATTTATCCCGGTAATGCTATCAACAATATTTGAATGTCTCATTTCTTAATATTAATTATGTTTCATATGCAACTTAATACATTAAAAATAGGTAAATAACACCAATAAAGATATAAACAAAATTTGATTAATATTCTATTTCATTATATATTCGAAAAAAATGTATAGATACATAACTGCAAGTTGTAAAAAACAAGCGTTAATGAAGCAAAGATTATATCACAGTGTCCTGAAAAAATGATTAACTTGGACCAATATTAAGCTGAATACAAGAGACAAATTCAGACTATTTTTAACCTGCAGCATATTTAGCTGCATTATAAGGGTGGTTGTTGCTCTTTGATCAAAAAAATATTATTATCGATTTTGTTTACAACCATTCTGTTAATCTGATCGTCAGAAGCATAAGGTATATCTTGTATATAAATATTAACACAAAAATCATGATTGACACCAAATCCTCTAATAGTGGTTACAAAGATTTTGAAGTAAATATCAAGGTTAAATTGGCAATGCTCTGGACATCAGTGACACTCTGCTACTTGTATGGAGATTATTTTGAACTTTATGTGCCTGATAAAATTGATGGTCTAATCAATGGCAATAATTTGCTGGATAGCCCGATGAAATTATTTGGTGCATCGATCATGCTTGCAATACCTGCTTTAATGGTATTTCTGTCATTGATACTGAAGCCCAATATCAACAGGATTTTAAATATTGTTTTTGGATTATTTTTTACTTTGATTATGCTCTTGATAGCTTCAGTGCAGAGAAATGAATGGTATACATTTTATGTGTTTTTAGCTATCATTGAGAGCATCATTACAGCTTTGATCGTTTGGTACGCTATAAAATGGCCAAAAGAATAACTCAAACCCAAATTTAAGTATTCAAAACATGGATTCCAACAAAAAAACAGCTCACCAGGCAGGCATAATTTACCTGATAGTGGTGATTACAGGCATATTCAGTTTAATGTATGTGCCATCTAAATTGATAGTCATGGATAATGCGCAGTTGACTTTTCAGCATATTTCAGAGTCAGAAACTTTATTCAGGCTGGGGATGGTAAGTAATATTATTTGTTATACTGCTTTTATGATGTTAGCTTTAATGTTGTACCAACTGCTGTTTACAATCAATAAAAAGTATGCAATGATGATGGTCGTATTGGCATTGGTGAGTGTACCCATATCTTTTATCAATCTTCAAAATAAATATTCAATATTGGATTTGATCAGCAATCCGAATATTCAGAGTTTATATCCGGGCAGACCAATTGCCATTGCAGGTAATGATGTATCTCAATCAATATGCTAATGGCATCTCGGTTGTTTCCTTATTTTGGGGACTTTGGCTTTTCCCGTTTGGTTATTTAGTATTCAAATCAGGGATCTTACCAAAAACTTTGGGCTTATTGCTGATGGCAGGATGTTTTGGCTATGTCATCAATTTGATGGGAAATACATTTTCACCACACTATTCAGAACTGGGTATATCGGGCTATATCAGCATTCCTGCCAGTCTTGGCGAAATAGGTACTTGTTTATGGCTATTGATTGTCGGAGCTAAAGAAAAAAATTCTTTTGATGGAAATGCTTAAAATTTAACGCCCGATGTCACTATCTCCTTTCTTTTCCTATTTTCGGGTAGTGTATTTGATTGTATATTCGTTATAAATAAGTACTTATATTAATTCTAATTTGAATACTTTAATTTATGCTTCGAATAAAAAGTCTGTTCATTATTTTTTATCTTATTTCTTTCATGCATATCTCAGCGCAAGACACGACGGTTATATTCAGCACCGTGATCAGTAGTAATCTTTCCTCTCCAATGCAGATAGGTCATGCCGGTGATGGATCCAATCGTGTTTTTGTAGCTGAAAAAGGCGGCCGGATCAAAGTGTTTGATTCTAGTTATACATTAAAGGACACGTTGATCACCATTACAAATATGGGCACAGGAAACGAACAGGGTTTGCTCTCTTTTGTATTCCATCCGGATTTTAAAAATAATGGTTATTTTTTTGTTTTTCATACGCAAGCCACCACCTTTAATTTGATTGTTGACAGATATACCATTAGTGCTGTCGACCCTGATAAAGCAAATGTTGCTTCCAGGCTACCCATACTAAATATTCCGCATCCTACCAATACCAACCACAATGGCGGGAAGATACATTTTGGTAAGGATGGATACCTTTACGTTTCTACCGGCGATGGTGGTTCGGGTGATGATCCTGATGACAATGGTCAGGACTCTTTAGCTTTACTTGGTAAGATATTGCGAATTGATATAAATAGTACTTCCGGATCTAATAACTATGCCATTCCACCAGACAATCCCAACCCAACATCACCAGTATATTGTTATGGCTTACGCAATCCATTCAGGTGGAATTTTGATAGATATACCGGTGATATGTATATTGGGGATGTGGGTCAATTAGCGCGTGAAGAAATAAACTACAGAGCTGCCGGACAGATAGCAGGAAGCAACTTTGGCTGGGACTGTTTTGAAGGAACATTACCGCATGCCACATCGGCTCCATGTCTTCCATATACCAGCTATGTTGCACCTATCTATGACTATCCGAGAGAGTCAAATAATCGTTCAGTAGTTGGGGGAAATGTATACAGAGGTTATGCCTATCCTGGTCTGAAAGGCTGGTATTTTTTGCAGCAGATTATTTCTCCAGAAACTTACGTAAGCTACTTCCTGTAGGCTCGTCCTGCGTAGTTGTAAATCAGCAAATGCCGACATCTTACACGGGCATGGTTGATTTTGGAGAGACCGAAGACGCAGAGTTACATATGGTGGATATTTCTGACAATATTATCTATACAATCACAACTGCAAATCCAAAAACAACATATACTTTCACAGGGGGAAGGTGATTGGATGACATCTTCCAACTGGAAGACCGGTGTCATTCCACCTAATCCATTACCTTCAGGATCAGTCATTGTCATCAAGCCATATAATAACGGCAGCTGCTTCCTAAATGTAGACAGGACAGTTGGTCCAGGAGGAGATTTTTTTGTTGAGCCCGGCTGTAATTTTCACCGTCAAAGGAAGTGCAAAACTGACCCTGGATTAAGGGGGCTTTTTTTTAGCAATTAATAAGTTTATATCTTTGCTTGAAGTCAGATTCAAATGGCTGCCTGATCTTCCGTTTGTATCTGTTTAAGTTAATACAATATAATACAATTTGACTTTTTATGGATGCCTATTCAATCCAAACCCACATTACACCAACTCAAGCTTAATTTCCATCAACTGCCAGAAAACAAATGTTTTAACCCGATAAGTTTCCTTTCCTTTGTCCAATAATTCAAAATAATGACAAAGAACAAAAAAATACTCATCATCAATGGTCATCCTAACAAGGAGAGTCTCAATTATTTTTTGGCTGAAGCGTATAAAAAAGGAGCAATAGAAGGTGGCGCTGAAGTAAAAGAAATCATCATCGCTGACCTGCAATTCAATCCAAATCTGAGTGGAGGCTATCAAAGCCGTACAGAACTGGAACCTGATTTGCTAGAAGCATGGGAAAAGATCCAATGGGCTGACCATCTCAAGTGTGGGTGCATCCTGTGTGGTGGGGCGGGCTCCCGGCCATCATGAAAGGATTTATCGATCGCTCTTTTTACCGGGTATGGCATTTAAATATCGTGAAAACTCTATCTGGTGGGATAAATTACTTACTGGTAAGACCGCTCATATCATCACTACTATGGATCAGCCTGGCTGGTATTATCGACTGGCATATGGCAGGCCTAGTATCAACCAACTCAAAAATCCACGCTCGAGTTTTGTGGTGTCAAACCAGTAAAGGTCACCACCATTGGCATTATCAAAACATCTGGATGATACAAACGCAAACAATGGCTGGACCAGGTATATAAACCGGGAATTAAGCTGGGTTAATTCCAACCAATCCTTTAAAGTCATTCCTCTAAATTACGAACGACGAATTATGAACGACGAATATTTGAATCATCCTTAGTGAATAAATTCCTTTATAAATAAAGTAAATTTACCTGCCCGCTTCAGAGCAGGCGGGTCCGCCTTTTATTCAGTCGTCTTTTATGGTACTTATTTTACAGTTCACCAACCTTATTCCACAATTCAAGGAAAACGGTTTTTCAAGACAGCCTTTGAATATACTTTTGACCCATAAATTAAAATTAAAAAATCATGAGAACAATTTTTATTTCTTTCTACTGTGTTATCTCTTGCTATCCCAAGCCCAAAATGCAGTTATAAAAGGTCTTGTAAGAGATAAAGTCCACTGAGTTTCCCGCTCATAGGGGCAACAGTTATGATTCTGGATCAGATCAGAACAAAGGAACTACAACTGATGAAAAACGGAAAGTTTGTCATTGGAGAGCTAAGTCCGGGAAGATACATGCTTCAGATCAGCTACCTTGGCTACGAATTGTCCAATATACCCAACATTCTTGTTACGTCCGCAAGGGGACTGACCTGGATATTATGATGGATGAAGCAGTCAAAATGCTTGACGAAGTGGTCGTACTGCAACTGCTGATAAAGATAAAGCACTCAATGAAATGGCTGCAATTAGTGCCCGTACCTTTTCACTGGAAGAGGTAACCAGATATAGTGGAGGACGTAATGATGCCCAGCAGGCTCGTTTCCAATTTTGCAGGTGTATCTACTTAAATGACTCTCGAAATGATATCGTAGTGAGAGGCAACAGCCCCTTCAGGCATCTTATGGAGACTTGAAGAGTGCCCATTCCCAATCCCAATCACTTTTCCACTCTGGGCACAACTGGTGGTCCTGTAAGCTCATTGAACACTAACCTGCTCAAAAATTCCGACTTCCTGACTTCTGCATTTCCTGCAGAATATGGCAATGCCATGTCGGGCGTGTTTGATGTAGGCTTCAGATCAGGCAATCAAAGATAAAGCAGAATACACCTTCCAATTGGCAGCATTCAGTGGTCTCGAAGCGATGGCAGAAGGACCGATAGGTAAATCAGGTGATAAGTCTTATCTGATCAGTTATAGATATAGTTTTGTACAATTGCCAACTCTTTAGGGTTAAAATTCGGAACCAATGCCACACCAAAATATCAGGACCTAACTTTTAATATTGACTTGGGCAAAAGCAAGTGGGGAAATTTTAAATTTTTTCGGAATAGGTGGACTTAGTGATATAAATTTTATTGGAAAAGAACTTGATGAAGCTGATTTTTTGCTACCAAAGATGCAGACTCCAGGGCTCAGTCAAAATTTGGCGTGATCGGGATGAAACATACGTTTATGGTCAATGAAAATAATTACATCAGAACAACCATTTCAGCATCCAAATCAAAAAACAACTTGATGAGCAGCGCTATGTGGATACCACTTACAAAGAAAGCTATACTTACACAGATGTCAATGATGATCTGAATCGGGTCAATGTTCATAGTTTTTACAATACAAAATATAACGCCAGGCTGAGCAGCAGGATCGGCATCACAGTGGACAACAGATCTCTTGTATCAACAGTAGAAAGCAGAGATGACAATCCTGACGAAAACGGAGATGGTCGTCCTGATCTGTTGCCGGTACGTGATGTGGATGGTGGACTGACTACCTTTGAACCCTATGCGTCGTTCAAATATAAACCAACTGAAAAAGCAACTTGGATATTGGGCCTTCATGGCCAGGTGCAGTCACTCAACAAAAAGAGTGTGGTTGAACCAAGACTTGGATTCAACTATGCCGTCACCCAAAAGTCAGCTATCAATCTGGGATACGGACTACATAGTCAGGTGCAGCCATTGCCTGTTTTTTATTTGTTGTCTCCGACAGAAAGCGGCACCTTTGAACCTTTGAATAAAGATTTAGGATTTACAAGGGCACATCATTTTGTTATTGGATGGGATTATAAGCCGGCGGCAAATTGGAGAGTAAAAGCTGAAACTTACTACCAGCAATTATTTGATGTACCTGTAGAAAAAGTGTCCTCATCCTTCTCTATGGTAAATGCAGGCGCGGATTTCGTATTTCCTCAGATAGGTGATCTGGTCAATAATGGTAAAGGCGAAACTATGGAGTAGAGTTGACTTTAGAGAAATTTTTTAGCAAATCATATTACGGTCTGATTACTGCTTCTGTCTTCCAGAGCAAATACAAAGGAAGCGATGGCATAGAAAGAAACACTGCATTCAATAATGAATATGTGCTCAATATACTCGGTGGGAAAGAGTGGAAAGTAGGCAAAAATACGGCTATAACCACAGATTTTAAATTTACCCATGCAGGCGGAAGATATGTAACTCAGTCAATCTTGAAGCTTCCAAAATTGTTGGCAATGAAGTATTGTATAAAGATCAGGCATTCACCGAAAAACTGGGTAGCTACCTGAGAATGGATCTAAAGATAGGTATTAGAATAAATAAAAAAGGATTCAGTCAGCAGTTCTTCCTTGATTTTCAAAATGTCAGCAATAACCAGAATGTATTTGCAAAAAGATATAACCGAGTAAATAATAAAGTCGATACCCTGTATCAGATTGGCTTTTTCCCGGATATCTTATACAGAATTCAGTTTTAAACATAATACTGTTAAAAGCAATATTATTTAGATAATTTTACAGCAAAATAATTCAAATTGAAATTTTTCAGATCACGAAAAGAAATCATAGGTTTTGATGACAGATGGCTGATACTGTTTGGCATACCTTTGGTTTCTTTACTGGTCAACACCCTGCTTTTCGGGCACTTGCTAAAAGAAAGAGCATATGATATTTTTGGCGGATGTTTTCCAATATCTGTTTATTTTACGTCGATTTATTGGATAGTTTTCAGAGAATTATATTACTACATGGTCAGAAAGTATCCTGTAAATAAAGACTTCAGAAAAAGACAGGCTATTACCATTGGACTGGTATTTGTAGGCTATTATGTCATTGATTTTCTCGGCGGATTGTTTTTATAGGTGTACCGGCACGTACTAGAAAACAATGATGAAACACTTGTCACCCTGGAAGAAGAACTGAACCATCTGCGGGCCTACATTCATCTGCTGAAAGAACGTTTTGGCGACAATCTTGTATATGAGGAAAACATCGATTCATCCAAACTCAGCAAATATATCGTACCCCTGAGCCTTCAGATTACTTTTGAAAATTGTGTCAAACATAATATATCTACCAAAGAAAAACCACTTCGTGTAACCTTATCGATTCATGAAAATATGTCTTATATCTGTATCTCCAACAATATCCAGGAATTGGTCAATAAAGATGAGTCGACCTCTGTTGGTTTGGATAATATCAGACGCAGGTATGCCTACTTTACCGATCTTCCCATTGAAGTGCTGAATGATGGCATCAACTTTAAGGTACGTATGCCAGTATTGAATGATAACAAAGTGACAAAATCAAGCTCAAACTAATGGCCCAAAGCATTAAAATACTGATCATCGAAGATGAAACGCTGGCCACAAGAGGCTGGAAAGGTTGTTGAATGATACAGAATTTGACGTAGAAGTAGTGATGAAATGTGAAAGTGTATCAACGTCCGCAAGCATATTTAAAATCAAATCATGCTATCGATCTCATCATGATGGATATACGGCTGGGCGATGGCATCAGTCTCGATATATTGGAGCAAACTGACATAAATATACCAGTCATATTTACCACTGCGTATGATGAATATACACTCAAAGCATTTAAACTGCAAAGCATAGACTATCTCCTCAAACCCATCGATCAAGATGAGCTGAAAAGTGCATTATCCAAATATCAAAAAATATATCAGTCCCAGGATAAAACTATCATTACAGTCACTGATTTGCCGACACAGACCAGTTTCAGATATAAGGAGCGCTATCTTGTCAAGACAGGTAATCATCTGATGGTCATCCGAATGAAAGAAATAGTTTACTTCTACAGATGAAGGCTATACACATATAGTCACAGACGGCAACAAAAATATCTTATCGATGATGCACTGGATACAGTACAGAAAATGGTGGATCCTGACGAATTTTTCCGTATTAATCGTGCCATGCTGATCAGTCTGAATAGTATTGAAAAAATGGAAACTTATTTTAATTCCAGATATAGCCTGACATTAAATCCGGCCTTTCACGAGCAGGTGATTGTCTCAAGAGAAAGAGTCAGGGAGTTTAAAGAGTGGATTGAAAAATGAAGACTAATAATAAAAACATATGATAGTCGAATCTATTAAGAAAGGCACTATTGGCAGAGATCTGAATAACTTAAACTGAAATAGGACTAATGAAAAAGAACCAATATCGGCTTCTTGCTCCGGGTATAGCCAATTCTGCCGGAAATCTTTGTTTGCATCTCGTAGGTAATCTAAACACCTACATAGGTGCTGAGATAGGTAAAACAGGATATATCAGACATCGGGATCTTGAATTTTCACTTAAAAATGTACCTCGAGAGGAACTTATTTCCAAAGTGGAAGAAACCATCAGAGTAGTGGATATGTCCCTCAGTCTTTTGACAGATGCCGATCTCCAACAAGAATATGTGATTCATAAAATAGAGGGATTTCCACAATATGTGGTCTTTATACTTATCCATCTGGAAGCTCACCTCACCTATCATCTAGGCCAGATAAATTACCATAGGAGGATGCTGGATAGTAAATGATGAATGAAAAGATCGGTTGTTATAGAATAAAACATTAAATAAAGTCGTCTTACTCCATTTTTTTAATGGCCGCCCAAATATACTTGGGAGTTTTGCTAATAAATTTCACTTATAAATGGAAGGCATACTATTCAGCATAGAGGACTTTTATAACCCAATCCCTTTTCTAGCTCTGGTTTTACCGTACCTATCGGTAATTTTAATATAGTTGCAGTTTGTTCATATGTCCACCCCACAAAAAGATCATATCTATAACTTCCATGTTTTGACCCAAATGCAACAGCCTTCTGTTTAAAATCACTAAACTCTAATTCTCCTGTTTTTGATGGTGTATTGTTTTTTCAATTGACGCACTCATCGTTCATCCGTAATTGTTGCTGATAATTGGTTGATCTAAAAAGTCAATGGACTGGTTTTCGGGCTATTCTAAGCATGTCAAGTAAAGAACTGTTCCTACAGGATCAATTATGTCAATGTTTCTCCATATTTTCAAATGTATTGAAGCGATCATTAGTAAGCTCTGTCCTGACTACAAATTTAATAACAGACATACAACACATCTGAAATACCTTTCATACAAAATATAGAAACATCTTTCATTTTATCTATGATCTATCTCTACCAATGTATGGTGTCGACATTAGAGCCATGCTGTATTATATGGTGCTGGCCGAAATTGGTAAAGCTTTCCCGGTTGAAGTATTATTTTTAGGTCATTGATACAATAAGTTTAGCCTGAAAAGA
The DNA here is from genome assembly GCA_016717145.1 of Saprospiraceae bacterium. GTDB lineage: Bacteria > Bacteroidota > Bacteroidia > Chitinophagales > Saprospiraceae > OLB9. The sequence continues at coordinate 54,241 of JADKGD010000011.1, forward strand.
CGGTGATATTTGAGCCACAAAATTATACTTAGCACGTGCGGAAATAGTAGAAAATCGCTATTTTAAAATCAGTCATTAAGGGCATACCGAATAGATTTATAAATTACCAGTATCATCATGAAAACAACACATACAAAACTGGTTTTTTATATTATGGAAATTTGCCTTGTAACATTGTTAAATGTTTCAATGATAGAAATTTGGCTTGTTTTATTTGTTTATCGAAGTTTAGTAGCAAATAAAGGGATGGCCTTTGGGCAATATGTTATTAATAAAAAATATTAGAGCAAATTGAGAAACATAAGATAAATAAAACTTAGGATAAAAATATAAAACACATGATATAAATAATATTTTAATATATATTATGTTGATTATATTATAATTAATTATTTTATTTTATAATTTTTAAAGTTTATTTTAGAACGGTTTAAGATACACAGTCAGGGCATAAAATTAAAAAATGCAAGAAATGGTTTAGAAGAATGCAACAAGATGCTGAAAGGCTCTACAAAAAATAGTTGCATTGTCATCCGGCACACAATAAGATGATATAGGAGATATCAGGCAATTTCAGGAAGAAGCTAAATCTTTTATTAAATGGAATTAAAAGACAGATACCAAGTGGCGATATGGTCATCTTCCAATTTACACATATTTCTTGAAGTAGGTGAAAGATTTTGAATAACTACGGAAGTACAGAAAGACAATATTCAAATCCTTGGGCCTTTTGAATGAGGATTATGTTTTAACACTATAATTGAAATACATTGGCTTACTGGGTGTGTTAAGAAAATCCCATTTGAACAAAGAATAAATATTCAAATTTTCATTGTGGTATAAAATTGCTTCTTTAATGGGAAAGCCTGTATACCTTTTTCCAAGTTTTATCCATTATTAAAATAGGGTGCTTCTTACATTTCATTATATACAGAATATTAACCATTTACTAAAAAGATTTTGAATACTGTGGATAAGGATCTCTTGTGGTGAAAATGGCAAGGTTTTGCATACATTTCACTCCTGCGATAAGGCATATTCTACCAGAGACTTATTAGATAGAGAAAAGAAATAATGAAACTAATTTGAAGACTGTATGATACAAAAGAAATAGCCAATCTACCTTTTTAGTTTGGCTACGGTAAGGGAATCTCTTTAGCAATAACAGTCAGACGATTGGGGGGCTAGAATGCCGGCGCACGTGGTCCAGTTGAGCAAAACGGCAGAATGATTTAAGGTTGTAAGTCAATTGGAAATATCTTGGGTTGCCCAGGCCTTATCCCTTTCTTATAAGAATAGCTCCATCATATTTTCCAGGTACCGCCATATATCGAAGAGTTTGAGTAATCCTGCTTCAGAAGTAAAATACCTGAAGGATCGTCATCTGGCTTCATCGCGGGAAAAGTGATGCGGATCTTACACTCTGTGTACCTTTACCCCATCATTGTAGACCTGCGTTGAAGACATTCTCCACTCTGAAGCATGGACCCATGGAAAAAGGTATTTTTAATTTCTTTCAAAATCAACATTTATGGCATCCAACCCACCAATAAATATTTTTGCTGGTCCGGGTTATAACAATCAGTCACCATTTTTAAATATAAGCGTTACTGTGTAACTTTTGCCCCTGGTGTAATGGTTTGTGTGGTGATCCTCTTTCTCCATCCCAGCAATGACATATGCTCAACTGCAGAAAAATGAGAAAGATGTTTCTGCCCCCTGTTTTGCACCGCTTGGACGATAGTTCCCCACCTATAAAAGCGACGCCCGTGCCTGGCTGAAATTTGTTTTTGCAGTGTTCCTTTGTCCGCAGAATCTTCGCTTTGGGTACCCTGTTTGGTGAGTTCATTTCCGGCATACACGCAGCTCACGAACAACAAAGGCCATATAGGGAAGTGATGGATTTGACATGCGCTGCTCGTCGTGCTCCGTCCGTAATAAATGCATTAAGCTTTTACATGATTATGATATGGGAGCCCAGGCTGATTTTGGATCCCTTCCATCCTGGCTGTCGCGAACTGGATACCTTGTTAAACCATTATCCCATATGTTTAACGGTGTCTTATCACCAATTTTGAGCATTTGCTTCATCTCTGCCACAATATCTTTTCTCATTTTCAATTCATTCTCTCGACTCAATATCACGAACCAATATGGATGAGCCCCACTTGTCGATCTTTTAATAACTTTCCTTTTGATGCGTCTTCTAGCTTGTTTCTGGTGTCTATAATACCTTTTATCCATTATAATACAGTTTTCATGATAGGTATGTTTCACCAAAACCACACTTTAATGCCAGACGAACCCAGTTCATTTAATATTTTGCCCCAAGGTTATTTACTGTTTTGGTTCAGCGACGTCTCTTTGTAAACTGTTACTGCCGCGCACTACCTTGATAACCGAAACCCACATGAATGGTCCGCCTCTTTCAAGCTGTGGTCAGGACCTCAGGATATAAAAGCGTGTTGGGTCTGCGTCCGCATCGTGTCAAAATCTTTAAAACCTTCTATACCTTGTTGATTGACCACAGGTTTGTAGTGATGGTCCATGACGGTGAGGCCTGGTCCGCCACTGCCTTCTACTGAATCCATCTGGCCCATATTCTGTGGCAGAGATTCATAAACAACCAGGTACTATTATTGAGGCTGAAGCACATACAAATAATTTTATGTTTAACAAACATAGGTTTTGTTATCGCTATTATCCAGTATTTTACTCCATCTTTGTATCAACCATTGTAAAGTATTTGAGTAACATATGGCGTAGATTATAATGTATTTGGTGACCATTTGCTGCTGGCAAAGTAGACAAGTGCGTGCCTAAAGTAACCACCAGATGGACATCCTTCCCAACAACGATTTCTTTGCTGTTGGCATTTACTTCTATTTATTCACATCAGATGTGAGATTGGCAACCCAGCCTATGAATAAATGTCTGCTACCATGTAGTGACTTTTGAACTTTGCTTCTTTCTCCACGATATTTGAGATCCTGGCAGGTTGAAGCAGCCCATCACCGAACTGGGCAAACCTTGGTACAGTCCACTGACACCAATCTGATTTTCCACGTGATCCTGCCAGACGCTGCGTATCATATCTTGATGGCCCAGTCTATGCCCCCGGCATGTCTTGTTTGTTAAAAAATCCATTTCACTCCATCCTAACCTGTCTCTGTTAAAGAGACTACCATATCTGATCGATAGCTGCCACCATGTGAAGGGCTTGATTTCAGTATGGGGCGGATCTTTGTTCTGCCGCCCCCGTCCATCATGATTCATTGCTGCCAGCCTCTGTGGATGACAGGAAAATCTTCTTTGCTGTTTACCCATTGTTTAGTACGGTAATCAAATTCATGGATCAGAGAAGCGGTTTGTAATCCTTTATGTGTTCGTAAACTGGTTCCTCGTTCAATAATCAATGGGACGTGAGACGCCGGTCAATTCTTTGCGGCCCATCCGCCACGTAGGGAACTGGCGCTCTATATATGACACTTTTGTCTGCCTTTAGCGCTGTAAAAATCACTCCACTGGCTATAACCAAGTTTGTATAAATATAGTTTAGATTTTCAAATAAGTTTACTTTATTATTAATATATTTTTGAAAATACACTTTGGTGAAGTTGGTGGTATCAAATTTCTTGAAACATATGTACTGCCACCCAGAGCCTTTCCTTTCCTGAAATCGATTTCAAGACATAACAATTGTATAAAATTCAACATGATTATCAAAAATTTTTCTTACATGATATATCTGTAAATAGTGTCAAAAGTAGAGTCAGAAGATATTTGAAGAAGAATTGTTTTTTATGGATGCACTAAAAACGTTTGCATATGTTATCGCTAAATGAAGAAGATGCAGATGATTTGAGTACAGGAAACCTACTTCGAAGCGCATAAATTTATAGGAAAATACGATAGGGGAACTAATGCAAAGGCTTGGTTGTTTAAGATACTTAAGAACGCGTATATAAATGAATACCGTAAAAAGTAAAGCGTCTCTAAAAGGTAGACTTTTATGAATTAATTGGTTTTAAAGAAGGTGAAGAGACGAAGTACTTTACTTTGATAAGAGACAAGAGATGGTTGATAATATTATGGGTGATGGGGTTACCCTCTCGCTATCAATCTTTTTACCTTCTGAATTCAGAAGTCGATCTGCTGTGATATTGTGACAGTTTTTTTTATACGAAGAGATCATGAAATTTTTGGAATTGCCAATAGGTGCTCAGATCCAGACTTTTCAGACAAAAATATTAAAGATAAACAAAGAAATATGCAGTCAAATGGGATATAAAGACATGAGAGGTTTAAAAAATGAAACAGAGGCTGATCAGAAAGGAGCAGCAAATACAATTGCGAGATAAAAAAGAATAAAGTTTTGTCAACGAGAGATTTAACACTAGATATCACTGAA
>JADKGD010000012.1 GCA_016717145.1 Saprospiraceae bacterium
AACAGCTTGATGAAATCATTTTTGATAAACCGGAACTATAACAGATCATAAAAATATCTCAGCTATTTAATAGGTAAAGCCATAACTCCCTGTCAGAATATCTTCTAAAAAGTACTGTATTCCAATCGAGCTTATCCCCTCAGCAAAGCAATTTTAAAAGCTTAAAAGGCCATTTCAATTCTGAAGTATCTTATCTTGTGAGACTCAGACGTGGTATTGAAGCTCGGGTAGGAGAATATTAATAAATTCATAAGGGCTGGTTCACCGGATTTTATATTTGACCAACAAGGAGGTAAACAACTAAAAGGAATATTTATTGAAATGGATGGTATCGTTATCACACATTTTGATATTTTCCACCAATTGCGTCAAGGCGTGGAAAACCTCATCAGTAAGTTGTCAAAATCTTATAAAGTCAGTATATTATCAGGCGATAATGATAAAGAAAAGAAAGGCTGGAAACTTTTTCCGGTTGGTGCCACCATGATCTTTGACCAAAACCAATTGATAAGCTCAATCATATAAAACTCGCCAACATTTAGGATATAAAGTTGCTTATGATCGGGGATGGCATTAACGATGCCGGAGCTTTAATGCAAAGTGATATTGGAATTGTAATCTCAGAAGATTCCAATAATTTTACACCCGCATGTGATGCTATCCTCGGTGCGGAGGCATTCGGTTTCTCTGCTTAATATCTCACATTTTTAAAACAAGCCAGATGGATAATCATCGGCATTTGTAATCGCATTTTATACAATGTTGTCGGGCTTTACTTTGCTGTGCGAGGGAACCATTACCTGTAGTAGCGGCCATAATAATGCCGGTAAGTTCTATTTCTCAGTATTGATATATGGTCTGATGGTCTAGCAAGCTTATGTTCCAGGAAATATACTTTGTTCCAATGTTCTGTTTTATCATCCAACTTCAGTAATTGAACCACCTTCTAACTTAAACACGAGCTGGAAATTTTTGGATTAATCTGTAATCATGAGTAGCTATAATGATAGATGTAAACAAATTCACGCGCCAATCTATTTAGTAAGTATAGAATTTCATCGCTTGTGTCAGGATCAAGATTGCCAGTAGGTTCATCCGCTATTATAATCGGTGGATTATTGAGAAAGGCTCTCGCAATAACCAATCGCTGCTGTTCCCCACCTGAAAGCGAAGTGGACAGGTTTTTTCATATCCCGTGAGTGCAACCATGTCTAAAACCTGAAGCACTCTTGATGTCATCTGGGACCGGTCCTTCCATCCTGTAGCCTCCAGAATATACATGAGATTCCGGCCTACTGACCAATCTTCAAATAAAATAAAATCCTGAAAAACCATGCCTAGGCTTTTTCTGAGTAACGGATGTCTTTAGCTTTCTCAATATTATGTAACGAAAATCCCGCTACTGTTGCTTTACCATTTTTAACAGAATACTACCATATATAGTTTTTGGTAAAAAACTTGGTCTTACCACTACCTGACTTCCCAACGTGATGTAACACGTTTCAGCTGGCGCCAGTCTAAAATCAACTTTTTTAATATCAGGTTGTCTTCCTGATAAATATCAACATCATCAAATTCTAAAACAAAATGTTTTATTTCAATTAAAGTAAGAATTTGCTGTAAAGGTAGTAAAAATACATTTGAATATCTGTATAGTTCATTTCCGGTTTTTCGATTCTTTTGAAAATTATTTGTAAAGCTTTAAATGGCAATTATCTGTCAATATTACAATGGACGGTCTATTAAATATTTCATATTAGGAAGGAGAACATCTAAGTTATTTTCTCCTTCCTAATATTAAAAGTCCATTGGTCTTACTTCTTGTCTTACCAGCCTGAAGTGCATCCTGATAAACCTGGAAGATCATCTCATCTTCCGGCATCAGCCATTTCTGATTGTTGGCCATGTCCCCGGGTCAGCCAATTGATACCGAGAGCCGGCTGCAGTCAATATTTCCTGTATCCTCGAGACAGGAGTCTCAGCAAGACTTCCATGTTTTTGATGCCAGCTGCATGAAGTAATTGTCATTTTTAGGTCCTGCGCCTTCAACAACTTTTCAAATCATCCTTGAGCCCATCTGCGTATAACGTTGGCTTTGATAAGAAATTTTCAAGTTTTGAATCAGTCTGACCTGTAGGCGCGTTATCTGACTCCTTCCGGTATCCAATGCTTTTTGGAGTTCAATTAGGCTGCCCAGTTTTTGTCTGGGCTAGCTAAAGAAGGCTTGTTGGAGGCCAGGCATTTTGATCAATAATGCGATATTTACTACCATACTTATTCAGAATATTTCTTAATTCTCTCTTGGATGTGACGATAATTGAGTAAAAGATTTGATACCATTTTCATTTAATATCTCTTCCATTTTTGGTCCAATACCTTCTATCGTCTGAGTTTGTCTGTGCCTGGCGGCAAAAATATCTATCGATGAACCGATGCAGCAGGTGCAATGCTGAGCTGGTTTTAGCAGCTGTAACAGCTGCTACTGGCACAGCAATAGCCCCTTTGCTCCTGCGGCCATGGCCTTCCAGTTCCCTCAATTTACCACGCAACATGGAAACGTTACCTTCAGCTTCCATTCTCATTTTTTTGCAAGCTTCCAGATCAGCTTCGAGTTCCTGAATCTGACGTCGCAATCTTTGATTTTGGATTCGAGATCAGCCACTATAGCTTTATATTTACTCCCAAAGGGAGCCATCCTATGCCCAAGCCAAGTAAAATGGTAGATAACCAAGTTAACCACCATGGAATAGAGCAAAAATCAACAACAATACGATCATGATTATATTTCTTATTAGGTTATTTAATGATTTGTAATTCTGTTCTTCTGTTTTTTTTGCCCGACCATCCTCAGTACCATTCTCGGCAATCGGATCTTGATTCCCCTTTTGAGGTAGCATTTATTTTGTTGACCTCAACTCCTTTTGAAACAAGGTAGTTCTTGATTATATTTGTTCCTCTTTTTGTCCTAAAATAAGATTTGATTTATCGTTTCCTATATTATCTGTATGTCCGGTTAACTGATAGACTCCACCGATTTTTTACTCCTTTCGGATACATCATCCAGATAGTTTTCAACCTCCGAGCTATTCAATTCTCTGATTGAATTAAAAGGGAAATAAATCAAGGTTTTGTCGGCATTTTTATATTTTCTGTGTTCATACGCGCTGCAAACGAAACAGATTCAAATTTCGCACCTGATGCATAGAGTCACATAAAACAGCTTTGCTGAGAATTATAATTTTGTCATCGGTAACTTCAGGAAATAATTTCCTGGTTTCAGCGGCCCTTTTAAGACCGGTACTATCTGTTTCAGCAGGAGCTGAATCTTCACAAAACCAGCCTGTAATTTCAAGTTTGTTACTTCCGGTTGCCAAGGCAGCAATGGAATCCCTCATCATTGGCCAGCCTTCTCCAAGGATCGGTGTACTATTTCCCAATTAAAGAGAATAGGTCCTGTTTTTTCAATTGCAGGACTGCACTCTGTCAAGGTTTTGTTGCCACAACATTTATTAAAAATCCTTGTAATAAAGCCAACCTAAGATGAGCCACAGCAACATTAAAAGTGCTATTAGAAATGATCTCATATAAATAGTTGGTTTAATAAGTAAATAAATAAAGCAGAAATATAATTAAAAATAATTAAATTGATAATAATAAATTTAATTATTAAATAAATTAGTTCAACAATATATAAAGAATAGATATATCTAAAGACCAAAATATAATTAAATAATCATATGATTCCCTGAATTGGAAAATAATATCCACTTTACAATATCAATTTCTTTATCCTGTTTTAAGACTAACTCTTTTTATATTTACGTCACCTAATCAAATAAAATATTTATTCATGAATAAAATTGTAACGCTTGATGAATTTATTATCAGGTCACAAAAAGAAAAATCCGAATCCTCCGGTAGTTTCACAAGGTTACTAAGGGATATAGGAATAGCGGCAAAAATTGTAAACAGAGAAGTCAATAAGGCGGGCTTGGTAAATATTTTGGGTGTTGAAGGTAGTACTAATTCCACAGGAGATGATGTTCAGAAACTGATGTTTTTGCCAATGAAACATTTATCGAAACACTATCACTAGCGGAGAAGTATGCGGCATTGCTTCTGAAGAAAATCTTGATTTTATTGATTTGCCAATTGATCCATTAAAAAAAGCAACATACATTGTCGTAATGGATCCGCTTGATGGGTCTTCCAATATCGATGTCAATGTATCCGTAGGAACAATATTTGGTATTTATAAACGAAAAGTCCTGAAGATGGCCCTTGTCAAATTAGTGATTTTTTACAAAAGGATCAAATCTTGTAGCTGCGGGTTATGTACTTTACGGCACGTCAACCTTGCTCGTTTACTCTACGGGTGATGGGGTAAACGGTTTTACGCTTGACCCAAGCATCGGTGAGTTTTGTCTCTCTCATCGAAATATACAAATGCCAACGTCAGGTAATTATTATTCCGTAAAACCAGGTTATTATTTGAAGTTTGATCTTGAAATGAGGCGATATATTGACCATTGTTCTGATCTGAATTATCGCTTGCGATACATAGGAAGTATGGTGTCTGGACATACACCGAATAATGTTCCAGGGGTGGTATTTTTTTATATCCAAATACACGAAAATATCCTAAAGGTAAATTACGATTACTTTACGAACGTTTTCCAATGGCATATATTGTTGAGCAGGCAGTGGTACTGCGCCCACATGTAAGCTTGAGCGGATAATGGATGTGGAAATTAGTTCGTTACATCAAACATCTTCAATTGTAATGGGATCCAAAGCTATGGTTCAGGATATGAAAGAATTTTGTTGAAAATATGGTCCTGTAAACCAATAAGCTAATAGTATGAGTCGCTTTTTAGCTAAAGTCATTTTCACTTTAATCTTTGTATTCGAAGCAAAGGCACAGCTGACAATAGTTGTAAATAAAATTCCCGAAAACACTCCGGTTACGTCTAATATCTATTTAGCAGGTACTATGAATAATTGGAATCCCGGAAATGTACTTTATGTTTTAAACAAGGATAGTTTGGGAACGTATCGGTTCACTTTCACACCACCCTTGGGTATAGTAAAATTTAAGTTTACCCGTGGTTCCTGGATACAGTGGAAGGACAGAACAAGGCGGATTCATTGCTGACAGATCAATCACTTATTCAGTCAACCAACAACAAACTATCTTACTATAGCAGGTAGGGAAGGATCCTCAAATGTGGCATCTACAGCGTCTCCTCAGGTGCAAATATTATCAACTGATTTTTTTTATCCTCAATTGAATAGGAATAGAAAATATGGCTCTATTTACCTAAGGACTATGCCACTTCTGAAAAAAAAATATCCTGTTTTGTATATGCAAGATGGACAAAATATTTTTGATAAAAACAAGTTTTTCAGGGAATGGCGTGTTGATGAAAGCCTTGATAGCATGTTTGTTGCGAGATTACGGGTGTATTATAGCAGGAATTGAAAATGGAGGTGCCAGTCGGCTCAACGAATACTCTCATGGTACAACACACAATACGGAGGTGGTGAAGGTGACGAATACATTTCATTTATCGTCGAAACCTTAAACCATATATAGATGAAAATTACAGAACGTTAAAAGAAAGTGACAATACAGGAATTGTGGGTAGTTCGATGGGTGGATTGGTATCTATGTATGCTGGTATAGCTTATCCAAACGTATTCGGAAAAGTAGGAGCTTTTTCTTCTTCTTATTGGTTTTCAAATCAATCTTATGAACAAATTAGCGACACTGGTGTAGATGATGCAAGTTATTTTTATATGATAGCCGGCGCATTGGAAGGAGGAAAACAGGTTGAGGATATGAATAAAATGTCATCACTGATCAAAACCAACGGTGGAGATGATAAGCATGTACAAGTAGTGGCTCATTCAGACGGGAAGCACAATGAATGGTATTGGGCACGAGAATTTCCAAAAGCATATAAATGGATGTTTGAAAAAAAAACTTCATTGACAAATGATGGCGCCACACCTAAGTGGAAAATATATTATGATGGTGTTTATTTACAATTTATTTCAGACGAAGATTTAAATGGAAGCATGGTAGAAGTTCTGGACTTGAATGGCAAAAGGCTTTCTTTAAGCCAAATTATGGAAAACAAAGCGGCTTTACATATCAGTAATTTAAAAGAAGGGCTTTATGCTATCAGAATGTACTCTACCCAGACTAACAATATCATTTTGGCATTCCTGAAATAAAAAATAATAGACTGTAAACATAATATTGAGTCCAGATAAAGAAGTATATACTAAAATATATTTTAATCCTGAAAAGGCCTTTTTTAAAATAATAAAAATCTAAATACAGCCTGATCACATTAAATTTCAAATTTAGATGTTTTATTGTTAATTTTGCACCATGATTCATACAGATATACTAATTATCGGTGCAGGACCGGTAGGATTATTTACCGTTTTTGAGGCGGGATTACTAAAGTTAAAATGTCATTTGGTCGATTCACTTGGACAGCCTGGTGGTCAGCTAACTGAAATATATCCTAAAAAACCCATCTACGATATTCCCGGATATCCTACCATTATGGCTGGTGAACTCGTCGACAATTTACTCCATCAAATAGCTCCATTTAAACCAGGATTCACATTAGGGGAACGGGCAGAAAAATTAGAAAAGATCGAAAAAAAATTATTCAGACTTACCACCAGCAAAGGCACTCAGATATACGCACCCGTTGTCGCAATAGCTGGTGGTTTAGGTTGTTTCGAGCCCCGTAAACCTCCAATTAACAATATTGATTCTTTTGAAGACAAAGGCGTTGATTACGTGATCAAAGATCCTGAAAAATATAGAAATAAACGCGTTCTTGTGGCTGGTGGTGGTGATTCAGCACTGGACTGGAGCATAATTCTGGCTGATATTGCATCTGAAGTGACTTTGGTTCACCGACGCACTTCGTTCAGAGGTGCTTTGGATTCAGTGGACAAAGTAATGGAACTTGCTCATATTGGAAAAATCAATCTGATTACCAATGCACAAGTGATAGGTTTGGGTGGTAATGGTGTCCTGACCGAAGTCATTGTTGAAGAAGATGAGAAGGAAAAATACGCCAAAGCAATTGATCATTTTATCCCATTATTCGGTCTGGCCCCAAAACTCGGACCAATCGGGGAATGGGGACTTGATATTCAAGATAATGCCATCAAAGTAGATACTGTTGATTACAGTACAAATGTCAAAGGTATTTATGCTATAGGAGATATAAATACATACCCAGGCAAACTTAAGCTTATCCTTTGCGGTTTCCATGAGGGAACTCTCATGGTTCAGTCTGCGTTTAAATACATCTATCCTGATCAGAAGTTATCGTTCAAATACACGACGGTTGCAGGAGTAAATGGTTTTGAATAATTGACCTTAAGGTCTAAAATATAATAATTGGAAAATATTATACAAGTTACGGTCATTGATCGTGAAGGAGTAGAGCATCATTTGGATGCCCCAACTGATATGGCAATGAATATGATGGAGGTATGTAAGTCATACGAGCTGCCAGTCGAAGGCATTTGTGGTGGCATGGCGCTATGCGCCTCGTGTCACATGTACGTGTTAAGTGACCATCACTTAACAGAAGCCTCAGACGATGAGGAAAACATGCTCGACCAAGCTTTTTTTGTAAAGTCCAACTCCCGGCTAGGTTGTCAGATCAAAATTACTAAAGCCATACAGGGTTTAAAAGTTCAATTGGCCCCGGTTGATGGAGATTAAGGACTTTTTTTGTTTAAAACTATTTACTTTAGGAAACGCAAGATATTCAGTATGTAACCCATATGTAAAGCTTCGTGATACTGATTGAAAGCAATTGCAGAATCAATATTATTTATTTCGACCTTGATAGCTGTCATAAAAGGAGTGAATGTGTTGTATTTGTTTTCTTCAATACCAAGCTGTAGTTGCTCAATAGTGCTGAATAACTGTGCTTTTACCAAATCTACAAACTCATGATTATAATCCTGTTCCGGCTTGGTACCTCTATAAAAAGCTGCCACTTGTCGGTCAGAAATGGTCATCGCCTGACCTGATAATTTATTAATCAGCGTCTGTTGAACTGACAGGCAATGCGCTACATTCCAGATTATATTATTATTAAATCCGTTAGGAATTTTATTAATGTCTTCAATACTCAGACTATCCAGAATTTTTTTAAAAGCCTTCCTGTTTTGTAAGGTAATATCAATGTTGGTTTGTAAACTCATGGTTTTTAATTTTTATAATATAATTTTGACATAATTAATCTGACTTACAATTAAGATAATATTGAACATCATTTTAATTCGATTGAAAATAATTGCAGACAAATGCAAAAATATTTTATTCATTAAATACTTTAATTCCTGGTAAAGCTTTGTTGTCAAATCCCCAAAGGGCCTGGTTTTCATAGGGTGATCCATCAGTCGCATCAACTCCTTTAAAAGCGACCCATTCAGGTGCCCAATACGCAAAACCAAGACCTTTCGGATTGGTTGAAATGATTGTTTTTAGGGCCATTAAAAAATCCAGCTGACCTTTAGGGCTTGGAGGATATTGAGGCAGAATTTGGTTTTCTGTACCTATGATATTATTGGTTTTATCATTAAAGTCAAAGGTAAATGGGTATGAAGTTTCAGCAATAAGTAAACCTTTATTAAATGTAGAGGACACCTTTTCCATATTCGTTTTTAACTTATCCATATCCCTTCCATGCCACATAGGATAATATGACAATCCAATAATATCAAAATCAATATCCTTAAGCTTGTCGAAAAAAGTAAGTGCTTCTTCATGTCCCGCATAATGTATCATAATTTTTATGGCTGGGTCTTTATCTCTTACCGCCCTGACCCCACTGGTAATAAGGCCCTTCATCTGGTCGGGTTTGGATATATTTCCGTCAGGCCACAATAGTCCATTATTGATTTCATTTCCAATCTGGATAAGGTCGGGTTTTATTTCCCCAACTATTCTTGAAGTATACTGATAAACACTATCTTTTAGTTGTGTAAAATTTAAAGTTTTCCAGGCTTTTGGTTTAGTTTGGGTGCCCGGATCTGCCCAGTAATCAGAATAATGCACGGTTAACATCACTTTCATTCCCAGCTTTTTTATTTCCTGAGAAAAAGTTTTTACTTCATTAAATCCTGAATGTTCATCATCCGGAGTATGCCATAACCTGAGTCTAATCGTGTTGCAACCTTCATTTTTTAATGTCATCAACATATCTTCGATTTGACCGTTTCTGTTTCGGGTCGTGATGCCGGATTTTCTGATCTCCGGTAAAAAAGAAATATCTGCCGCTTTTATTTCCAAGGTACTTTTTGAAGGACTACCAACGTCTACTTTTGACTTAGAACATGCTCCTAAGCTGATAAGGAGCATATATATCAGGGTTAATTTATATATCATTTTGGACAATTGTTTTGGTAAAGGTATGGATAAGAAAAAATAAAATACTGTATACACAAAAAATAAAATCAATCTTCTCCCAAAATTTCAAAATTGACTTCATCCCTATGGCCCCACTGATCTGTAACCGTAAGCTTATGTCGGCCGGGTCCCAGTATAAATCTACCATTATGTTCTACTTCGTTTTTTGTGTTAAGCATGTATTTGTCATCAACAAACCAATAAACATCGGTATTTGGTTCATTATGATATGCTTTTGCTATAAGCTCATTTTGTTTATCCAATGACTCTTTGGGAAGAAATATTTTCAGGCCGTCATTAGGATAAATAATTTTAAAATTTGATGTTGAGGGTTTACATGTTGGGTCGAATTCAGGCATTCCATGATAATCATTGTGGGCAGTTTTGTAATAGTATTCCATATATGATGGCAACATAAAAACAGTATCTTTTCTTATTTCATACTGTTTACATTCTTCAGAGATAACCAGGTTCGCTTTATTGAGTCTGACCTCTTTATGGTAATTACACCCAATATATTTGTAAGATGTTTTGTCGGTTGTAATTTTGGATTTGTGTTTACACAGTGGTCCGGCAAGTTTTCCCGATTCCAAACAAATGGTAATTATTTCTTTTTTGGAATAAACCGGAGGAGTCGCAAACCATTGATTATCAGGTAATGTGCTAAATATTTTGAACATAACGGGTGCTGCTTTTGTGATGCCGGTCAGATCAAAACGACCTTCACCTCCTTCATTTCCAACCCAGACCCCGACCATATATTGTCCATTAAATCCAAGTGCCCACGCATCTTTATGCCCATAACTAGTCCCGGTTTTCCATGCAATTTTATAATCTGTTCCATACCTGTCCCAAGACTTTTCTTCACGGGGCCGAGTCAAATCTGACATCGCTTTTACTAAGTAATCCATAGTGCTTCCCGAAAATGAAAATGTTTGTTTATCAAGTTTCAATTGTTCATTTTCCAAACACTGCACCTGACGAAAAGGTCCAGGTATATTTTGGTAATTCTGGGCAAATCCTTTATAAACCCTACACAAATCCCAAAGTGAAGATTCACCGCCACCCAGGATTATACTTAGTCCGTAATGATCAACTCCTTTATCCAAATGCACTATGTCCAATTGTCTGATCAAATCATAAAAGCCCTGCAAACCAACTGTATTCAATACTCTAACAGAAGGTACATTAAGTGACTGTATCAGCATATCTTCAAAAGGGACCGCACCTCTAAACTTTTTATCAAAATTCATTGGCTGAAAATCACCTATAGAAGTTGGAATATCTGCAACCATTTCATTAGGCAACAAATAAGTATTTTCAATTGTGTAAGCATATAATAATGGCTTCAGCAGACTGCCATAACTACGGGCAGATTGGGCGATATCAACATATGAAAACTGGTTTTTCTCCGCCGAAACATTCCCGATGTATGAAACCAATTTATTGGTCTTAACATCAATGATCACAGCTGAAATATTGCGAATGTCATCCATCTTTAAAAAGGATGATTCTTTTATTAATAATTCATTGATTCTGATTTGGATATCATATGGCATTGTTGATCTGAAGATATAAGTATCAGGATGCGTATTGGCAAGATACATTAAAGCATGATAAGCAAATTGTGGTATTGCTTTTGTTTCCGTAGGAATGTCCTCACCCAAATAAAGCTGCAATTCGGATAAATCAAAATATCTCAATTTATGAAGTTTGGTCAATAAAAAGTCTCTTTTCGACTTTAGTTTATCTCTGTTTTTGGTCAGATTGGCCGTTGAGGGCCCATTGGGCATGACGGCAAGCAGGGCATATTCTCCCCAGGAAAGATTATCAACAGATCGGCCAAAATATCTTAGTGATGCCGCTTTAACACCTATAGTATTACCTCCAAATGGGGCTATTTCCACCCACTCCCGAAGAATGGAAGATTTGGAATGAAGGACTGTGTATTTGATTGCTCCAAGCATTTCCAAACCTTTGTTTACGAGACTACGTTTGGCATGTTTGTTTTTCATTCTCATCACTTGCATGGTAATTGTGCTTGCACCTCTGATGGGTTTACCAGCCTCAAAATTGTCTGCCATTGCTTTGAAAAGTGAGATTGGATTGATACCAGGATGGTATTTAAAATATTCATCTTCATAAGCAATAATACATGATTTCAATTTATCAGGAACTGCTTCCTCCATTGGGAAGCACCACTGTTGTTCTGATGAAATTATAGCTGAAAGAAGCTTGCCTTCATTACTGTATAATGCTTTGCTAAATGCTAATTTATACTTGGGCAGCGGAATAATTATCAGCATAATTATTACTGTTATAAAAGACCATTTCAGTCCGGTTTGTATATGTATAAATCCTTTCTTCAAAAATAAATTATATCAAATAGAAAGTACCACATTCGACCTCAATTTGCCGCAATATTGATGGTAAGCTTTTAAAATAAGTAATTAAAAAACTAAAATTAGTCCACAACAAATCAGTAAATTTACGATGTCTATTTTCCTATTACCACTCTCTGTGACTTACTTCTTGCATATATATTTCCCTTATACATATGTTCACAGGAGATGGATGGCATAAAAAAATCTCCCGTAAATGCGCCTTTGGCCCTAAAAGAAAATGATTCGGTTCCACTTGCTTTCATATTAAAAAAAGTATACACACGATCATCTTTAAAGTCCTGATAAGTATAATTAACCTTAGCATTCACTTCAGTTTCATACAATCTTGGGTTGATGAGCTCCCAACCTGCAGGCATTTTCAGATTGAGTGCTATGTCAGTAACTTCAAGAGCGGATGGATTATTGACTTTTACATTGATCATAATGTCATCTCCCAGTTTCATTCCGACAATACCCGACTGTTTACGCGTGGCATTAAAATAATCTACAGAAATACTAAGATTGTTTGATGATCCATCTTTGATCAGATTATTGTCAATAAATCGATCAGTCTGATATATAAAAAGTTTACCTTTCCCCTTATTTTGAATAGTAATGGTTTTGTCAAAGGAAGCACGTTCGATGCGGATAAGTTTGGGCTCAAAAGCAGAATGCTGATAATTTTTGACGCCATCTTTTAGTCCTGAAATGGTATAATCAATTTTACCTGTGATGCCTAGAGATTTACCAAAATATTTATACGCTGCAAGGAAGGCAAATCCTTTGGTTTGAGTACTAGCCCAGTATGAAGCATTTAATGTTTCAACCATTTGATCGTAGTAGTTTTCCAATCGTTGTTTCTCACCTTCAAAATAACTTAAAATCTCTACGATAATGGCCCAATCCCGACCTTGATCTCCAAAATTATTATAACTACGATTGGCATTATAGTTTTTCTGAAGAGATTCTGCTTTTGCCAGATATTCTTTAGCTTTTGTATCATATCCACTCAATTGAAAAGCACCTGCCATCAGCCACCATGTAATAGGATTGGTTGATTTATTGGAAGAAACAAATTTATTCATCGCTGGCTTTGCTGGTTTAGATCCTTTGGCGAGGACAAATAATCTGAATGCCTGTGCCATTGACTCCGATTCATAAAAATAATTGTCCGTAACTTCAGCCAATGCCCAATTATTAGCAATTTGAACATGCGCATCTTTCCATCTATTGAGCATCTCCGATTTATTTGGGAAATATCCAAGTCGCTGCAACTCTATCATAAAATTACCCGCATAAATATCCGACCAAACATGATAATAATCATTGTCCCAGTAATTGAATACTCCTGATGACTGTTGAAATCTTGTTAGCTTATTGATTGTTGCCTGCAGATTTTCCATTCTCACACGATTTTCTTTTGGGTCGAGCTGCATGATTTTGTCCAGATATAATTGCCCAAATCCTGATGAAGTTGTTTGTTCAAGACAACCATAAGGGTAATCTATCAATTCTTCCGCATATTGTGTGAAGTTAGGTACCTTCAATCCACTAATCATAATTTTGGAGGTAAAGACATCTCTGTATCCTTTTGGTTTGACAGAGAAGTCAAACTTATTACCCGGCTCAACAACATTTTTTACAATTGCAGACTCATAGGAATTTGGATAATTTATCAATATGTCTGTCGTTTCTTTCATACCTTTTCCACCACCGTTAATACCCATTTCAACACTCAATCTGCCTGTCTGATTCATCACTTCAATATCATAAATCTGTGACAATTGATTGTTGCCATTAAAACTGAGCGTTTTGGAAGGCGTAAATCCTTTAACCATAGATGTGTTTGATTTGACGGTAAGTTCAGCTGTTTTGATGCTGGAATCATCCCTTAAAATCGTAACAGGAAGCTGCAGTTTGTCGCTGACATTAAGTGTTCGCGGAAACTGAGATTGTACCATAAGTGGATTTTTTACGGGTATTAATTTCTCCAATTTCCCGAAATTATTATCATTACAAGCCACAATCATCAATCTTACCTTACCTATGTAGTTTGGTATATTAATGGTGTGGGAATTTTTGCCTCCCTTGTTGACTTTAAAAGATCCCATATGTATCGCAACGGGTTTGAATCTGTTGACCTCAGCAATGGCATCCGGATTGTAAGCATCGTCTCCGCCTATTGTTATTATACCCGCAAATTTACCTTTAAAATAATTAATAAGAAATTGGTAGATATCCCATGTTTTTACCAATAATGGAAATTTGCCATTGAAATGTTTTACCGGATCAGGCGTAGCAAATCCTGTTAGATTCAGCAGGCCTTCATCAACCAGGGCAATGGTATATTCCATGGCTCGCCCTTCTGACTCGGATACATTAAAGGTATACGATTTGTTGGATTCCATTTTTTCCACAATATTTGAAACAGGCTTAAGCTGGCTGGAAGTACCATCCATGCTGATATGTTTTATGCCGTACATACGAAGCGGCAAATCATTGGAAGTCTGTTTATATTTTTGCATGATGGTAACATGGATATAGACATTTGGTGACCAGTTCTCGTCCGTAGTCATACTGATGACATTGTTGGCTTTTGTCATATTAAACCACACTTGTTCTATAACCCTATTGCCACGCTCAATGCTGATTAGCGCCTTTGCACCATCCAGATCGGGCAACATTACTTTGACACTTTCGCCGGACTTATAGTTATCTTTATCTGTCTCAAACTTCACAATATATGGTTGAGAACCAGGAATCTGTTCCTTGCCGTCATACACAGTAAAATAAACCTGCGTCCTGTGACCTGAAGATTCATCTGTCATCGTAAGTCTGTAAGCACCCTTGGACAAAGTAGCTTTTGCAAAGCTTACTTTACCTTTTCCATTGATTTTGGTCTCTGATGATTTAACATCTTTCCAGTAATCTGCGTTTACAAAATTTCCTTCTGACCTTAATCTGTACTTATCTACCCACCAGGACGAGATGTGTTGTTGCAAGGTGTAAGATACCGTATTCGCTTTAGATGAAAGTTTGCCTCGATTCGTAAGGTTAACCAGGTTTATTTCTATATTTTCGCTGAATGTATAATTGCCATCCCAACCTGATCCATCTTTGCGTAAGGCACCGATATATGTTACAAATGGTGATATGATTATACTTTTTCCTTCTTTATTACTTCCACCACCAGGAAGGATGGTTTCAGTTTCTATTGATGCAGTGATAGGAGTATTAAATGCCTTCAAATCGATACTACCCTCAAATACAGCATATCCCTGGTCATTGGTTACGACATCAAGTACGTCAAAATTATTATCCTGAGCCTGATTATCATACACATCAAACTGGTACTCTTTGAATGCAGGAAAAGGATTTGAGGTTTTTCTTCCTCTTGCAACTGCTTTAATTTTAGCATTTTTTACTTCAAAACCAGTCAGATATTTGGCATTAATGCTACCTGATAATTTATCGCTGTAGACAATATTGTCAACATCGTCATTAAAATTATATATAACTTCAGCAGTGTTTGGCTTTATGGTTTCAACCCGGATATTTTTACGGATTTGTTTGGGTCCTATCTGAAACATACATCTGTAAAGCCCTGTTTTAGCTGAAGCAGGTGTATGCAAAGCAAAATTATATATCTGCTTTCTGTCAGTATCGATGGTTTGGATTTGCTCGTCTACTACAAGATTTTCTGTATTATAAAATGTCATTACGATGGGAATGCCTGAAGGTAGATCTGATTGTGATTTATTGATCATTAAATCAACAAATATACTATCTCCAGGACGCCACACATCCCTGTCCGTATAGGCAAAAAATTCTGTATCTGTTTCAGTACGTTCGCCCGATACATCAAACTCAGTCAGTGGGTTGCTTTGATTTGGATCAAGACCCATGTAGGTGACTTGTTTGTTCTTTTCGATTTTCATTACTGCAGCTTCATACTTCGTGCGTTCAAAAGTGGCAAAGCCCTGTCCCGATGTTTTAGATGTACCGATCTTTTCAGCCTGAAGATCGTAGAGTGTGACTTCCGCATCCTGCACATGACTCAGGTCCTGTAATTTACTAACAGCAATATGGTAATTACTACCTGCCTTTTTGGCCACTACAGCATAGTCTGAACAAATAAAAATCTTTTGAACAGGCTGCTTATTAATATAAAATGCCAGTTTACATGGATTTTCACTTTCCGCCCAGTTAATATCTTCATTGTAATAATAATCATTATAATTCTGATCCCTTACTGAAAAATAATCTTTGTCCGGTAGTTGCGAAGTGATTTTATACTTCTCCAAATCTTTTTTACAAGAAATCGATGTATTTGCCGGTCCGTAATCAAGACTTATGTGATAAATAGATCCTGGGTTTTTGGATATTTGGCCGGTAAGGTCAATACCATGTACCGTCCACCCTTCGTTGTCCCGAATACCTTTATTAAGCGTTACAACCTTATCATAAATTGGTTTGCCATACATACGAAGGTTATAAAAATCCGCATTTGTAAGTGATTGCCAAGCCAGATAGTGCATCACGTTTTCCTGTTTGATTTCTACTACCATAATCCTTACAGCATCAAGCACTCTTGTCTTAATTGGAATCTTAAAATCACCTTCGGAAGGGAAATAGTTTCCATCACTGACAAATACCGCAGCAGGGCTATCCATAAGTACAGAGATGTCAAATGTATAATCCGTCAATAAAGTTTTATTTTCAATGGATTTAATATTTTTATCAAGTGTTATGGAAACCTTGTCCGTATTTCGGGTTTCACTTAGAAAAATGGTAAGCACATTATGTTTTAAAGTATATGAGCCATTCTCATTTTGGACCTTTAAAAGTCCTGTCAAATCCTGTTGCTTATTAAGTCGTTGAGAGAAATAAATATTAAACTCTTTTGAATCAGTGTTATGGTAGGTATAAACAACGCCAAATTCTTTAGTATTCAGATCAAACAAGGCAACATCGCCCTGTGTATCGCACCCAATTGCTTTTCCATTAAAGCTTATAGATGATGATTGCTTCATTCCATTTTTATATCGTAGAGCCACTTCATAATCATTTGGATTACGTTCTATTACTTCGGTTTCATCAGCATCAGATAAAAAACACAATTTAAGTTTTTCGGGACTAACTTTGTCTGCTGTTTTTACACCTAGCATGATGGAGACAGAACCATCGTCATTGATAATTAATCCTTCACGTTCTACAATCATATCTTGTTTGAATGTTTTTATCTGATAAGAAATGTTTTTATCAAATCGTTTATCATCAAGAGATTTGAGATTAATATGAACGGTATACGTCTGATCAGATGCTAAAGCTTCTTTGGGTTTAAATGTAAGAATAGTATTATTCGACAAAGTAACAGTGCCTTCTACCTCAGGGTCCAGAAGAATGACATTTTTTAGTATTTCATCCGATACTTCCAATTCCAGTGGCTCCTTTAATACATATTTCAGTTCGTCAGTTGCCGATATTACACCAACGGTTGCTGCCATAAAATATTCAGAAAGCAACTCCTGATCTTTGTTTACATCCAGTAATGTAGCATTATTGTTTTTTTTGCATGATATATTAAAAAGCACACAAATTAAAAGTAGGGAAAACAGATTTCTCATAATTGGTTGATTTGGTTTAAAAAAGGATAAACTTAATGCAATACTCAAAAATATTGTCCAAATATACTGCTTTTTAAAATTGAAACTTGGGAAAATATTTACGAATAAAAATTTCCGTTTTTCCGGATAAATAAAAGACATTGTGCGTGAACAAAGGGTGCTTTTCAGATAAAAAATGTTCAAAAAATGAAACTACCAAGATAAAGCACTTTCATAATATGAATTTTTGTCTATACGTTTTTCTAATCCACATGAATTGGTAGACTGGTATATCAAGTCAGAAATATTGCAATCCAAATTTTTATTGATTGGCAAAATTTTAACGAATCATTATGATTTATTTTCCATATACAATTTTTGTTTTCTTACCTTTTACCCCGCAAAATTTACTTTATTTTAATTATATTTGTGACAATATAAAATTACACACAAAAATGCTATCAAAAACTTACGCAAGTGCCGTACATGGCGTAGAAGCAAAAACTATAACAGTTGAAGTCAACGCTGGAGGCGTCGTCGCTGCGGGCAAACAAGGATATTTCCTGGTCGGTCTTCCCGACAACGCTGTAAAAGAAGGTTGGCAGCGTATTGAAGCTGCCATCAAAAATATAGGCCTTAATGTGCCAAGGGTTAAGCTAGTGGTAAATCTTGCTCCAGCCGACATTAAAAAAGAAGGATCGTCTTATGACCTACCCATTGCCATGGGTATTCTGGCATCGACGGGTCAGATCAAGACACCGGGCCTTGACAAAATGATCTTCATGGGTGAACTTGCCCTTGATGGCGAATTAAGGCCTATTAAGGGCGCATTGCCTATAGCGATTCAAGCCCGAAAAGAAGGGTTTAATACTTTTATTTTGCCAAAAGCAAATGCCCGTGAAGCAGCAATCGTTAAAGATCTCAATGTTTACGGCATTGACAATGTTAAAGAAGCCATAGATTTTATAAATGGATCGTTGGACCTTCAGCCACTTAAATATGATACCCGGGAATTGTTTGCTGATACCGGCAACCATTATAATGTAGACTTTAATGATGTAAAAGGACAGGAAAATATTAAAAGAGCCCTCGAGTTAGCAGCTGCTGGTGGACACAATGTCATTTTGATTGGGCCACCTGGTGCGGGAAAAACAATGCTTGCACGGCGACTACCCACCATCCTTCCACCTTTAAATCTGTATGAAGCACTTGAAACCACAAAGATACACTCCGTAGCAGGTATTTTAGGTGCTAACTCTTCTTTAGTAACAGAGCGGCCATTTAGGTCACCACACCATACTATTAGCGACGTTGCACTTGTTGGTGGCGGATCCAATCCAAATCCCGGAGAGATATCTTTGGCTCACAACGGTGTCCTTTTTCTGGACGAACTCCCTGAGTTTAAACGACAAGTATTGGAGGTCATGCGCCAACCTATGGAAGAGCGTAAAGTTACCATTTCACGGGCTAAAATTTCTGTAGATTATCCGGCTAGTTTTATGCTGATCGCGTCAATGAATCCGTGCCCCTGTGGCTTTTACAATCATCCGGAAAAAGAGTGTGTCTGTGGTCCTGGCGTGGTAAAAAAGTACTTGACCAAAATTTCGGGACCTTTATTGGATCGTATAGATTTGCATGTCGAAGTCACTCCTGTTTCATATGATGAATTGGCAAATAGAGAGTACAAAAGTGAAACAAGTGAAGTAATCGTAGCGAGGGTAGTAAAGGCTCGTCTGATCCAGGAAGAGCGGTTTAAAGACCATGTTGGCATTTTTTGCAATGCCCAAATGCCAAGTAGAATGGTCAGAGATATCTGTGAGCTTTCACAAGCCGGTACAAATCTCCTTAAAACAGCTATGACGCGTCTTCAACTGTCAGCAAGGGCATATGATCGCATTTTAAAAGTAGCAAGAACAGGCGCTGATCTTGCCGGTAGTCCTGAAATTAAAATCGAACATCTTGCAGAAGCCATTCAATATAGAAGTCTTGACAGAGAAGGATGGGCAGGCTAACAAAAAAAAAGCGACAGATGTATTTGTTTTGTCTCTATTTTAACCCTTTAATACTTTTGCCATCATAATACCTATTTCAGCAGGAGAATTAACTACATGGATGCCACATTCAGCCATTATTTTCATTTTGGCTTCAGCAGTATCTTCATGACCTCCCACAATAGCACCCGCATGGCCCATCGTTCGGCCCTTTGGGGCCGTCTGACCAGCAATAAAACCTACTACAGGTTTTTTATTTCCAGTTTGTTTTATATATCTTGCAGCATCTGCTTCATAATTGCCGCCGATTTCACCAATCATTACAATTCCATCCGTTTCAGGATCATCCATAAGTAATTTTACCGCATCTTTGGTTGGCGTACCAATAATTGGGTCGCCACCGATACCAATAGCTGTAGAAATACCCATTCCAGCTTTAACTATCTGATCGGCTGCCTCATATGTCAGTGTACCTGACTTTGACACAACCCCGATTCTGCCTTTTTTAAATACAAAACCTGGCATAATGCCAACTTTAGCTTCTCCCGGAGTGATCACCCCAGGACAATTGGGGCCTATGAGTGTACAGTCAAAATTATCCAAATAAGCCTTAGCAATCACCATATCCTGTACAGGTATGCCTTCAGTGATACAAATAATTACTTTAATTCCTGCCTCTGCAGCTTCCATGATGGCATCAGCAGCAAATCCAGGTGGTACAAAAATTATCGAAGTATTAGCATGAACTTTATGGACTGCCTCTTTTACTGAATTAAAGACAGGTCTTCCTAGATGTTCTGTTCCTCCCTTTCCGGGTGTAACGCCTCCTACCAAATTGGTACCATACTCAATCATTTGTTCAGCATGAAATGATCCTTCTTTACCTGTAAATCCCTGAACAATGATTTTCGATTCGCTATTTACTAATACACTCATAACAATTTGGGCTATTTTTTCTTCTTTTCTATTAAAATGATTTCTTCGTCTGACAAATGCATCAGATGTTTTTCCCTGGCAAATTTTTCATGATCTAATTCAAGATCCTTCTTATCAATCAGAGTCTGAGCGATCTCGTCATTTAGACGTTCTTTTTCCAATTCCATTTGTGTAACCATGCCCTTTAGCTTTTGATAAGCAAAAATATTATGCTTATCAAAAAAAGTTACCCACACTATAAAAAGTGCCGTCACAATGGTGTATTTGTTGATCAGTGAGGGAGAAATACCCATCATTTTGGAAACCTCTTCCTGAATTTTCTTATTTTTTGACATAATACCTTATTTTGATGATAAAATATTGAACAATGAAACCTTAAAAAACTATAGATAACTTAAAAAATTAATGACTTACCAGGATAATAAGCAGAATCACCCAATTCTTCTTCTATTCTTAACAATTGATTATACTTTGCAATCCGATCACTTCTGGATGCAGAGCCGGTTTTAATCTGACCCGTATTTAACGCAACAGCCAAATCAGCTATAGTCGTATCTTCGGTTTCGCCAGATCTGTGACTCATAACTGAAGTGAAACCGTTTCTTGTAGCCAAATTTACAGCATCTATTGTTTCGGTAATTGTGCCTATTTGATTCACTTTTACAAGGATAGAATTTGCCGCTTCAGTTTCTATACCTTTCTGAAGTCTCTTTGTATTAGTAACAAAGAGATCATCTCCTACTATCTGAATTCGATGACCGATGGCTTTGTTTAATTTTGTCCAACTTTCCCAGTCATCCTCATGAAGACCATCTTCAATAGAGAAAATTGGGTATTTATTGACCCAGCCAGTCCAGTACTCTACCATTTCGTCACTTGAAAGTTTTTTGCCTCCAGACTTATGAAAATGGTAAACTTTTTCTTTCTCATTATAAAACTCAGAAGCTGCTGCATCCATAGCTATCATGACATCAATACCAGGTTTATACCCTGCTGATTCAATCGATTTAAGGACAATTTCTATGGCTTCCTCGTTTGATTTGATATTGGGTGCAAAACCTCCTTCATCACCTACATTAGTTGAGTAGCCTTTGGATTTTAACACCGATTTTAGGTGATGAAATATTTCTACACCCATCCTTAATCCTTCTGAAAACATATCAGCTCCTATAGGCATGATCATAAACTCCTGAAAATCAATACTATTGTCAGCATGAGATCCGCCGTTTAATATATTCATCATCGGAACAGGCATAATATGTGCATTAACCCCTCCAATATAGCGGTACAATGATTGTCCTGATTCTTCTGCGGCAGCTTTAGATACGGCCATAGATACACCAAGGATTGCATTGGCACCAAGATTAGATTTATTGTCCGTACCGTCCAATTCGAGCATAATATCGTCTATGTAACGCTGCTCAAAAACGTCTTCCCCTATTAGTGCTTCTCTTATCTTATCGTCAATATTGTTGCAGGCATTTAAAACGCCCCTTCCTAAAAACCGACTTTTATCATTGTCTCTCAATTCAACAGCTTCATGTTTTCCAGTGGAAGCTCCGGATGGAACGGCAGCTCGACCCATTATTCCATTCTCGGTCAATACTTCAACTTCAACTGTAGGATTGCCTCTTGAATCTAAAATTTCTCTAGCTCTGATATCAACAATTACGCTCATTTTTAATTATTTTTTACTTGTTTTAGTAGGGTTATAAAATCATCAAACAAATATTTGGAATCATGTGGGCCAGGGTTGGCTTCGGGATGATATTGTACTGAAAAAGCCGGTTTGTGTTTCATTCGAATACCTTCAATGGTTTCGTCATTTAGGTTCATATGGGTTATTTGGATGGTTTCACTGGAAGACAATACTTCATTTTTCGTTACACTAAATCCATGATTCTGACTAGTTATCTCACACTTCCCTGTTATCATATTAATAACCGGATGATTAGCACCCCTATGTCCATGATGCATTTTATATGTGCCAATTCCATTTGCCAATGCAAGAATCTGGTGACCCAAACAAATGCCAAAGACTGGCTTGTCTGTTTTTAGCAATTCTTTAACCGTATTAATGGCATAATCCATGGAAGACGGATCGCCCGGGCCATTTGACAAAAAATAACCGTCAGCATGAAAGTCCAAAATTTTGTCCAATTCTGTTTTTGCGGGAAAAACTTTAAGTTTGCATCCCCTGTCTACCAAACTATTTAAAATATTGCGTTTTGTGCCAAAATCCAACACAGCCACTTTGAGGGTGGATTCATTAGAACCTAATGTATAAGCTTCTTTAGTGGTTACTAAAGAAGCTAACTCAAGTCCCTCCATAGATGGAACCGCTTTAAGCATTTCAGTTAAAATATCCAAATCAAAAATTTCAGAAGAGATGATACAATTCATTGCACCTTTGTTTCTGATATTTTTTACAATTAGCCTTGTGTCCACATCATAAATACATACCAGATTGTTTTGTTCAAAGTATAATTGAATGTCCTCATCAGCCAGAGGTCTGGAATAATCATTTGTGAAATTTTTGCAGATAAGGCCTGAAATTTGTATTTTATCTGACTCAACATCAGAATGTTTAATACCGTAATTGCCAACATGTACATTGGTGGAAACCAAAACCTGACCAAAATATGAAGGGTCTGTGAAAATTTCCTGATATCCAGTCATGCCAGTATTAAAACACACTTCACCCGTCGTGGTGCCTGTAACTCCAGCAGCGCTTCCTTCAAAATAACTACCATCATCAAACAACAATACAGCCTTGTTTTTTTTTGAAAAATCCATCTATAAACTATTTGATTACCATATTTCGACACAAATATAGCTGAATAATATAAAAAAAAAGATATATGCATGAATATATCATATAATATATAAACAAAAAAGGGTAGTGACGTATAAACATCACTACCCTTTAATATTAATTCCTTGGAAAATTATTCTTCTTCATCCTTCACTATATCTGCTACTATAGGTGCTGCAACAGCAGCTGCCGCAACAGCGGATACTGCAGATTCACCACCAGTTTTTTTCCTGCTTCGTCTGGTTGTTATTTTAGTTGCTGAAGTTTTAGCTTTCATTACATCATTAAAGTCAACTAATTCAATCATTGCCATTTCAGCACCGTCACCTTTTCTGAAACCTGTTTTAATAATTCTGCAATAACCTCCTGGTCTGTCAGCAATCTTAGCTCCGATAACATCAAATAATTCTTTAATGGCTTCTTTATTTTGCAAATCACTAAAAACCACTCTTCTTGAATGCGTTGTGTTATCTTTCCCTTTTGTAAGGATAGGCTCCACATAAACTCTTAGTGCTTTAGCCTTAGCTAATGTTGTATTGATTCTTTTATATTCAATCAACGAATTAGCCATATTCATTAAAAGTGCATCTCTGTGCCCTTTTTTTCTTCCGAGGTGGTTAAATTTTTTACCGTGTCTCATAAACTTCTATTTGCGTACCACTATTGCTTGAATTGATATCCGACCTTTAATTCTGTGAAGCAACGTTTAATACTATGATTAATATTATACTAATCCAGCCCTGAAGCCGGGTCGAAACGATTACTCTTCGTCAAGTTTATATTTAGAAAGATCCATTCCAAAAGTTAAACCTTTGGTTTGCAATAATTCTTCAATTTCTACCAATGATTTTTTTCCAAAATTTCTGAACTTTAAAAGTTCGTGCATATCAAATCTCACCATTTCTCCCAAACTATTTATCTTGGCTGCTTTCAAACAGTTATAAGCTCTTACAGAAAGATCCAGATCTTCGAGAGATGTTTTTAACAACTTTCTCATGTGAAGAATATGTTCATCTACAATATTATCTTCTCGTGAAGATGAATCATTAAATGTAATATTCTCGTCTGTAATTAACATTAAGTGCTGAATCATTATCCTAGATGCCTCCTTAATGGCTTCTTCGGGATGAATGGTACCATCGGTTTTAACTTCAATAGAAAGTTTTTCATAATCTGTTCTTTGTCCAACCCTGGTACTTTCAACTTTATAAGCAACCTTTTTTATAGGCGTATAAATAGCATCCACGGGAATAACGCCAATAGAAGCGTCTTTGGGAAGGTTTTCGTCTGCAGGAACATAGCCCCGACCTTTTGTTATAGTGAATTCTATCTCCAAAGTAACATTTGGTTCCAATGTACAAATGTAAAGATCAGGATTCATTATCTTAAAGGTGTTGGTATTAGCTTCCAAATCACCAGCTACAAACTGATCTTTACCAGAAATTGTAACATATATCTTTTCCTCTTCCGAGCCTTCAACAACTACCATCGGCTTTAAACGAATCTGCTTGATATTTAGAATAATATCGACAACGTCTTCGACTACTCCTTTAATGGTAGAAAATTCATGATCCACTCCTGCAATTCTTATTGCAGAAATGGCATATCCTTCCAACGATGACAAAAGGATCCTTCTTAATGAATTTCCAATAGTCTGACCAAACCCTTGCTCTAAGGGTTTAAATTCAAAAGTACCATAAAACTCATCAGATTTTTGAAGAAGTATTTTGTCTGGTTTTTGAAAATTTAGAATACTCATTATGAAAATTTTTCTATAATTTTAAAAAAGGATAGGCTATCCGCAATGGATAGCCATATTTTATTACTTGGAATACAATTCGACAATCAATTGTTCATTGATGTTTTCAGGTATTTTTTCTCTTTCTGGATGAGCAAGATATCGACCTTCCATTTTATCTCCGTTCCACTCAATCCAGCCAAAAATCTTATTACCGTCTCTTTTTGCCGTCACATTTCCCTTAATGATATCGATTTCTTTTGACTTTCCCCTTACAGAAATAACTGATCCCGGTTTAAGCAGCATGGAAGGTATATTTGTTAAAATACCATCAACCAAAATATGTTTGTGCGAGACCAACTGTCTTGCTGCTCTTCTGGTTTTAGCGATGCCCATTCTAAAAACTACGTTATCCAATCTAGATTCAAGCAACTGTAACAATATCTCTCCTGTAACGCCTGACTTAGCTGCTGCCTTTTCAAACAATTTACGGAACTGTCTTTCCAATACACCATAGGTATATTTCGCTTTCTGCTTTTCGGTTAATTGAACAGCATAATCTGAACGTTGTTTACGTTTTTTTGTATTTCCGTGTTGTCCTGGTGGAAATTTACGTTTTTCATAAGCTTTATCATAACCAAAAATTGGTTCTCCAAATGCTCTGGCCTTTTTAGTTGTAGGCCCGGTATATCTTGCCATTTAAATGGATTTTTATAAACTTATTAAACTCTTCTTTTCTTGGGAGGACGACATCCATTGTGAGGAACAGGTGTCATATCTTTGATTTTTAGTACTTTAATGCCTGATGAATCAATTGCTCTAATGGCAGACTCTCTTCCAGCTCCAGGTCCTTTTACATATACTTCGACAGTTCTTAAACCGGCTTCATATGCAGTTACAGATGCTCCTCCAGCTGCCATCTGAGCTGCATAAGGTGTGTTCTTTTTTAGAACCCCTAAAACCCGACTTTCCTGCTGAGCCCCACGAAATCACTTGACCGGACCTATTACACAGAGATATTATTATATTATTAAAAGACGCATGAATGAAAGCCAAGCCTTCAGACTCAACCTTAACAACACGTTTTTTGCTTACCTTTTTACCTTTGGCCATAATATTACTAATTAACTATTATTTAGTTGCTTTTTTCTTATTTGCTACTGTCTTCTTTTTCCCTTTACGTGTCCTGGCATTTGTTTTGGTACTTTGACCACGTACGGGTAGACCCTTTCTATGTCTCAAGCCTCTATAACAAGCTATATCCATTAGACGTTTGATACTAAGCTGAACTTCGCTTCTCAATTCACCTTCTACTCTATATTCATCCTGAATATATTTTGATATGAACTTTATGTTTTCATCTGTCCAATCTTGAATCTTGGTATCCTCAGAAACATTTGCAGCAGCTAAAATTCTACTTGCAAGGGTTCTTCCCACACCATAGATATAAGTCAAACCAATGACCCCTCTTTTATTTCTTGGTAAATCTACACCAGCAATACGTGCCATAATTCTAAATTATTAACCTTGTCTTTGTTTATACTTGGGATTCTTCTTATTTATTATATAAAGTTTCCCTTTTCTTCTTACGATCTTGCACTCTGCAGAACGTTTTTTAATAGATGCCTGTACTTTCATAATATAAAGCCTTTAAACTTTTATTTATATCTATAATTAATACGTCCTCTGGACAAATCATATGGCGACATTTCTACAGCAACCTTATCTCCCGGTAAAATCCGAATGTAATGCATCCTCATTTTACCGGAAATCGTTGCCGTTATAAGATGACCACTCTCCAACCTCACCCTAAACATTGCATTTGATAGCGCCTCTTCAATAATTCCATCTAATTTTATAAGGTCTTGTTTTGCCATTTTTTATTTTGGAGCGCAAATATCTAACAATTTCTTGAAATATTTATTATTTCCGCATTATTTTTAATTGCATCATCAATATAGGAATGATCTGACAGAATATCTACACCACTTTTTCTTACAGCTACACTGTGTTCAAAATGTGCAGATGGTTTACCATCTTTTGTCACTATTGTCCAGCCGTCACTCTTTTGCTTTACACCTCTATGCCCCATATTAACCATTGGTTCAATTGCAATCACCATACCTTCTTTAAGGATTGGTCCCTTACCTTTTGAACCAAAATTCGGAACATCCGGCTCCTCATGAAGACTCCTGCCAACTCCATGGCCAACCAATTCCCTTACTATGCCGTAACCATGCACTTTTTCGCAATAGTGTTGTATGGCATAACTTATATCTCCCACTCTATTTCCGATAACAACCTGCTCAATTCCTTTGTATAGTGCTTCTCTTGTAACCATTAATAAATCTTCAACTCCTTCCTGTACACCTGTAAAAGCAAACGTGAAAGCTGCATCACCATAAAAACCATTTAGAATCACACCACAATCAACAGAAACTACATCTGATTCCTCAAATGCATAATCTGAAGGTATACCATGTACAACACTTTCATTAAGTGACATACATAATGTAGCAGGGAAGCCTCTATATCCTTTAAACCCTGGAATACCTCCATGATCCCTTATAAATTCTTCAGCAGATTTGTCAATATACTTTCCGGTAACACCTACTTTTAGCATACCAGCCACATGTCCAAGTGTTTTACTTACAAGTAAATTACTTTCACGCATTAACTCTATCTCATCATTAGTCTTGAAGTATATCATAGACTAACTACATCCCGGCACCGATAGTGATGCCTTGAGTCCCTCTTCCCTGAATCCGTCCGGATTTAACCAAACCATCATATTTTCTCATCAAAAGATAACTTTCAACCTGTTGTAATGTATCCAATACAACACCCACCAAAATTAATAGTGAAGTGCCTCCAAAGAAAATTGCAAAAGCATCATTTACCCCAACTACACTTGCAATCGCAGGTAGCACGGCAATTGCGCCAATAAATAGAGCTCCGGGCAAGGTTATTCTTGTTGTCAAGGTGTCAATATAATTCTGTGTATCCTCACCTGGCTTTATACCTGGAATAAATGAGTTTTGTCTTTTTAAATACTCAGCATATTGCTGCGGATTTACTATCAACGCTGTGTAAACATAAGTAAAAACAACAATTAATAGAAAAAATATCAAATTATATGGCAAGGACTTCCAATCATTTAAACTTAAAAGTAAATCACTTTGCACGCCTGCATTTGAAGTAGCCCATTGTGCAGCTGTCAATGGTAAAAACATAATAGCCTGCGCAAAAATTATTGGCATAACACCAGCTGCACTCAATTTCAGATTTATAAAGTCATTTCCTGTTCCACTTGCAATGTCACCTGAACTTCTACCAACCATACGTTTGGCAGCCTGAATCGGAATCTTTCGAACACCCTGAACTATAAGTATTGTAGCAATAATAACAAAAAACCATAATATAAACTCAATAATCATTTGAATCCATGCATTGGTTGCCACCTTACCCAATATCTCTGATACAACTGCTGTTGGCAATTTTGCAATAATTCCTACCATAATCAATAAGGAAATACCATTGCCTATGCCCCTATCGGTAATCTTCTCTCCTAACCACATGGCAAATATTGTTCCTGTTGATAAAATAATCATGTTACTAAACCAAAAGATTCCTGCACTGATATTTGGGTCAATGGCACCAGGTGTTGTTTTTAAATATGCCAAATAACCACCTCCTTGTACTAAAGTAATCAATAGTGTCAGAAATCGTGTAATTTGATTTATTTTTTTTCTACCTGATTCTCCTTCTTTTTGTTGCAAACGCTGAAAATATGGTACTGCAAACCCAAGTAACTGAACAATAATAGAAGCCGTAATATATGGCATAATACCCAAGGCGAAAATAGAACCCTGATTAAAAGCTCCACCGGTAAAGGTATTTATTAATTGTAAAAGGTCATTTGCCTTCCTGGTTGTTGAAGCCGTATCAAGTGCTATAGCATTAACCCCTGGTAAAACGATATAACTACCCAATCTATAAACGGCAAGTATTAAAAGTGTAAAGAGAATTTTATCTCTCAATTCTTTAATACTCCAAATATTCTTTAGTGTTTCAAAAAATTTGTTCATTTCTCTAAATATTATACATTGATAGTACCACCAACAGCTTCAATTTTACTTTTAGCTGTTTCAGAAAAAGCATCAACATTAACTGTAAGTTTTACATTGATATCTCCATTTCCAAGAATTTTTACTTTATCGCCTCTATTGATAATACCTTCATTGTACAAAGAAACTTTTGTAATCTCTGTCAAACCATAATTATCAAAAATCTCCTGCAGCCTTGATACATTTATACCAACATAAGTCACATTATTAATATTCTTAAATCCTCTTTTAGGCAAACGCATCTGTAAAGGCATTTGACCACCCTCAAAACCCCTTTTACTTTTAAAACCAGACCTTGATTTCGATCCTTTGTGACCCTTTGATGCTGTACCTCCGGAACCAGAACCTTCACCTCTTCCAAGTCGTCCTTTTTTATTTTTCACTGAACCTGATGCAGGAGTTAAATTATGCAATTTCATTTGAATGTATTTACTATATTTCTATTAAATTAAAATGGTATAATACCTTACTAACATTCCTCCACGGTTACTAAATGCATTACTTTAGCTACCATACCCATAATTTGGGGAGAAACTTCTTTGACCACAGGATTGTGAAGTTTTTTGATTCCTAAAGCTATCATAGTAGCTTTTTGTTTCTTACTTCTATCAATTGTGCTCTTAATTTGTGTTATTTTTATATTTGCCATAATGGTAAATTTAATATTATCCTTCGTAAACTTTACTAATAGCAATTCCTCTTTGTTTGGCTATTTCATAAGCATTTCTCATTTTGGAAAGCGCGTCTATAGTTGCTTTAACCACATTATGAGGATTTGATGAACCCTGCGATTTAGCCAATACATTATGAATCCCAGCCATTTCAAGTACAGCCCTCATCGCGCCACCGGCGATAACACCAGTACCATCGGCTGCAGGTTTAAGCATAACCTTTCCAGCACCATATTTGCCCTTTTGCTCATGTGGCACAGTTCCTTTGTGCAAAGCTATTTTAACCATATTTTTTTTAGCATCCTGAACTGCTTTCTGAATTGACTCAGAAACATCCAAAGCCTTTCCAAGGCCATGACCAACAGAACCATTACCATCTCCGACGACCACTAAAGCTGAAAAACTAAAAGTTCTACCTCCTTTAGTAACCTTAGCAACCCTTGACAGATTAACCAACTTCTCTTTCAATTCCGGCTCTCCCTGATTTACTTTAACTGGTGTTGACATATTTGATATTTTTAGAAAATTAATCCACCTTCTCTGGCACCATCTGCCAAAGACTTTACTCTACCGTGATATAAATAACCGCCCCTGTCGAAAACAACTTTCCCAACATTTAAAGCAATGCCCTTAGCAGCTATCGTTTTACCTACCTCAGCAGCTTGATTGACTTTATTACCATCTTTTTTGACTCCTTTGGTAGATGCACTAGCTAAAGTCACACCATTTACGTCATCAATTAATTGACAATAAATTTCTTTATTGCTTCTAAATACAGACAACCTTGGTTTCAGAATGGTACCATGTACCTTTTTTCTGATTCTGTACTTAACTCTCGTTCTATTATATAACTTATTATCCATCTTAAAACAGCTTTGGATTTACCTATTTATTATTTTTTACCGGACGTCTTACCAGCCTTTCTTCTAACCAATTCACCAACAAATTTAATACCTTTTCCTTTGTAAGGTTCCGGTTTACGGTAAGCTCTTATTCTTGCACAAATCTGTCCGATCAATTGCTTATCAGCACCTTCCAATATTACCGTAGGATTCTCTCCTTTTTCCATTTTTGTTGTTAACTTGACTTCAGCCGGTAACATAAAATAAATTGGGTGAGAATATCCCAGCAACAATTCTAGCATATTGCCAGTATTGCTTACTCTGTAACCTACTCCGATCAACTCCATCTGTTTTGTAAACCCTGTTGAAACCCCAGTTATCATATTATTGATAAGAGATCTATAAAGACCATGAGCTTCCCGATGTCTCTTTTGTTCCGTAGGTCTTCCAACTACAAGAACTCCATCCTCCAAAGTTACACTCAAATCAGGATTAACCTGTTCAGATAAAGTGCCTTTAGCCCCTTTTACAGTTACCAAGTTTCCTTTAGAAATATCTACAGAAACTCCTGATGGTACGTTTATTACAGCTTTGCCTATTCTAGACATGACTTCAGAAATTTATAAAGTTTAATAAATATAGCAGATTAACTCGCCACCTACATTCTCCTTTCGCGCTTGTTTATCCGTCATAAGACCTTTTGATGTGGAAACAATTGCTATGCCTAATCCATTGATCACCTTTGGTATATCCTGCGCAGCTGAATACTGTCTTAGACCTGACCTTGATATCCTTCCAAGCTCTCTAATGATTGGCTTTTTTGTTGCCAGATCATATTTAAGTGCAATACTAATCATGCCTTGTTTTCCAACTGCATCATCAAATTTATACTTAAGAATATAACCATTTTCATAAAGAATTTCAGTTATGGACTTCTTCATATTTGAAGAAGGGATTTCAACAACCTTATGACCCGCCTGTTGAGCGTTTCTTATTCTTGTCAAAAAATCTGCTATTGGATCTGTTACTATCATTTTGAAACTAATCTTCGATTTTAAAAATTACCAACTGGCTTTTGTTATACCCGGAATCAAACCTTCATTTGCCATCTTTCTGAACAAAACTCTATTTATACCAAATCTTCTCATGTAACCTTTCGGCCTTCCGGTCAGTTTACATCTATTGTGCAATCTAACTTTTGAAGAGTTTCTTGGCAACTTATCTAATGCTTCATAATCACCAGCTTCTTTAAGCTTTTTCCTTAGGCCAGCATATTTTGCTACCAACCTTTCCCTCTTTATTTCTCTTGCGATTACCGATTTTCTAGCCATTGGTATTAATTCTTTTGATTTTTAAATGGTAAACCCAGTTCTTTAAGCAGCGCAAATGCCTCTGCATCTGTTTTGGCATTTGTCACAAATGTAATATCCATACCTGTTATCTTACTGACCTTGTCAATATCTATTTCAGGAAAAATAATCTGTTCCTTGATTCCAATTGAGTAGTTTCCTTTCCCATCAAAACTTTTATCATTTATCCCTTTAAAATCCCTCACTCTAGGTAGAGCCACAGTTATAAACCTATCAAGAAACTCATACATTTGTTTGTCTCTCAAAGTAACCCTGGCGCCAATCGGCATAAACTCTCTGAGTTTAAAGTTTGAAATTGATTTTGATGCTATTGTAGGTACTGCTTTCTGACCTGTAATAGTTGTCATTTCATTAACAGCGTTATCAACCAGTTTCTTATCCTGTGTTGCTGAACCTACACCTTGATTCACAGAGATTTTCATTAATCTTGGTACTTGCATCACAGTCTTATATCCAAATTGCTCGAACAATTTAGGAACAATTTCGCTGTTATATCTTGTTTTAAGTCTCGGTATGTAACTCATTACTTAATTATTTCACCTGATTTTTTAGAATATCTTACTATCTTTCCTTCAACAACTTTTCTACCGATTCTGGTAGGTTCACCTGTTTTTGGGTCGATCACCATAAGATTTGATATATGTATAGGAGCTTCTATCTCATTAATACCTCCCGGATTATCTTGTGTCGCCTTAGTATGCTTTTTAACTAAATTCAGACCATCTACTATTGCTCTGTTTAGTTTTGGAAAGACCTGCTTAACTTCTCCTGATTCTCCTTTATTTGAACCTGCAATTATCCGAACTTTATCACCTTTTTTTACACTCAACTTAGGTGCAAACCGTTTTGTAGTAGGCATAATATTAATGTTTAATTTTTAAAGCACTTCCGGTGCCAATGATACAATACGCATATAGTCACGGTCTCTCAACTCCCTTGCTACTGGTCCAAATATTCTAGATCCTCTTGGTTCATCAGCTGCATTTAATAATACCACTGCATTATCATCAAATCTAATATAAGAACCGTCTTTCCTTCTGATCGCTTTTGAAGTTCTCACAATTACAGCTTTTGTAACGGTTCCCTTCTTGATACCAGTAGGTGTAGCAGACTTCACTGCTACTACTATTTTATCGCCGACAGAAGCATATCTCCTTCTTGTACCACCAAGTACCCTGATACACAGGACTTCTTTAGCACCACTATTGTCAGCCACTTTTAATCTAGACTCTTGTTGGATCATGACTAATTATATTTATTAGTTATTTCGCTTTTTCAATTATTTCTACCAATCTCCAGCTTTTATTCTTGCTGATTGGTCTCGTTTCAGTTATTTTTACGGTATCCCCGAGATTACATTGATTATTTTCGTCATGGACAAAAAACTTCTTTGATTTCTTTACGAACTTACCATACTTAGGGTGCTTCAGTTTTCTCTCGATCAAAACTGTAATAGTTTTGTCCATTTTCGAACTGGCTACAACACCTATTCTTACTTTGTTTAACAAATTGTCAGTCATTGGACTTAAATTTTATGAATTATTACTTCTTCTAAACCTCATCTTAGATCTTCCTGCCAATTGAGCAGGGGTCATTGCTTTAACTTCCCTAGCCCTTAACTCAGTATGCAATCTCGCAATATCTTTTTTTGTTACACCTAACAATAATGGATTTTCCAATCCTTTAGACCCGTGATCAAACTGCATTCTGCCAAGATCAATCTCAGCTTGCCTTAGTTCTTCACGAATTGCTTCAACAGACATTCCCTGAAGATC
This sequence comes from Saprospiraceae bacterium, assembly GCA_016717145.1. GTDB lineage: Bacteria > Bacteroidota > Bacteroidia > Chitinophagales > Saprospiraceae > OLB9. Next base: position 33,716 of record JADKGD010000012.1, read on the forward strand.
GATAAATTTTTTTGTTGCCATTTCAGCTTAATTTAAATTATTCGCTATAATCAACTCTTACAACCGTTTTAGTCTGTACAGGTAGCTTTTGGGCGGCTAATCTAAGCGCTTCAACTGCTATCTCAGACGGCACCCCATCTATCTCAAACATGATCTTACCTGGTTTTACAACAGCAACCCAGTGATCCAAAGGTCCTTTACCTTTACCCATACGCACTTCCTGAGGTTTCTTTGTTACAGGTTTGTCAGGAAATATTCTGATCCACACCTTTCCTTCCCTTTTCATGTATCTAGTCATGGCAACCCTGGCGGACTCCAACTGTCTGTTAGTGATCCTGCCAATTTCCAAAGATTTCAACGCAAACGAACCAAATGATATCGTACCACCTTTAATGGCAATACCCTTTGTTTTCATTTTATGCTGCTTCCTGTACTTCGTTCTTTTTGGTTGTAACATATCTTATTGCTATTTAAAAAATTACCTTTTGAAAAAAGTCCCGCAAAGGTAATAAATTTTATAATTATTGCTTATCTTTTTTTGTTCCTGTCACCACCACCTCTCTGGTCATTTCCGCCTCTTTGATCATTTCCGCCTCTTCGGTCATTACCACCTCGTCTATCATTATTATTTCCACCCCTTCTATCTCTGTTATCACGTCCTCCTCTGTCGTCCTGATTTGATGGTCCATCAGAATTTGTCTTGCCAACACCAACATTTGGTGATAAATCACGCTTCTCCAATACTTCACCTTTACATATCCACACCTTTATTCCAATTTTACCATATACTGTCAACGCCTCTTTTAAAGCATAATCAATATCAGCTCTGAAAGTATGCAAAGGTGTTCTGCCATCTTTAAATTCCTCACTCCTTGCCATCTCCGCACCATTCAACCTACCACTGGCTCTAACTTTAATTCCTTCAGCACCCGCCCTCATAGCAGACTGAATTGCCATTTTTATAGCCCTCTTATAGTTTATCCTTGATTCGATTTGTTTTGCAATTGTCTCACCAACTATTGCTGAATCTATCTCAGGTTTTCTAATTTCAATAATATTAATTTGAACTTCCTTACCAGTCAGTTTTTTTAATTCTTCCTTAATACGATCAACTTCCTGTCCACCTTTTCCAATAATTATACCTGGTCTTGATGTATGTAAAGTTACAGTGACTTTTTTAAGTGTACGTTCTATTACAATTTTTGATATTCCTCCTTTTTGGATTCTTGCATTTAGATAAACTCTTATTTGTTCATCCTCTACTACCTTTTGAGCAAACTCTTTTCCACCAAACCAACTTGAATCCCATCCTCTGATGATGCCAAGTCTATTACCAATTGGATTTGTCTTTTGACCCATTAAATTGATGTTTTAAATTAATTATTTATTCTGCAATTTTAACTTTATTCTCTACCACTATTGTAACATGGTTCATCCGCTTCCTTATTCTGTGCGCTCTACCATGTGGTGCCGGCCTAAATCTTTTTAACACAGATCCGCCATCTACATAAGCAGTCTTTACAAACAACCTATAATCCTCCGGACTCAAAGATTCTGTTTTATTTGTCCAGTTTGATATTGCTGCCAAAACAACTTTTTCTAACCACCCAGCAGCTTCTTTATTTGTAAACTTAAGGATGTTTAAAGCCTCGTCAACTGATTTGCCCCTGATATTATCAACAACAAGTCTCATTTTCCTAGCCGACATAGGACAGTTTCTTAATCTCGCAAGTGCTTCCATTATATATATATTTATGCGATTTGCTTATCTAATTTAATTATTTTTTACCTCCATGGCCTTTAAAAGTACGTGTAGGTGAAAATTCTCCCAGCTTATGACCAACCATATTCTCCGTAACAAAAACCGGAACAAACGTCTTACCGTTATGCACGGCAATGGTTTGACCAATCATATCAGGGATTATCATAGAAGCCCTTGACCAAGTTTTGATCACTGTTTTTTTATTCGATTCATTTACTTTCGCAACTTTTTCTAAAAGTTTAAAATGAATGTAAGGTCCTTTTTTAATTGATCTAGCCATTGCTGATATATTACTTTATTACTTCTTACGTTTAGATATAATCAATCTTGATGATGCTTTATTAACACTTCTGGTCTTCTGTCCTTTGGCCATAATACCAGTTCTTGAACGAGGGTGTCCTCCAGATGCCCTACCTTCACCACCGCCCATAGGGTGATCCACCGGATTCATCGCCACACCCCTTACTCTTGATCTCTTTCCTAACCACCTTGTTTTTCCGGCCTTGCCGTGCACTTCCAATCCATGATCCGGATTTGAGGATCTTCCAATAACTGCTTTACAAGATAATAATATCCTTCTAACTTCACCTGAAGGCAACTTAACAATAGCATATTTGCCTTCCTTCCCCATCATTGTACAATACGTTCCGGCGCTTCGTGCCAATGCAGCACCTTTACCTGGAACCATTTCTATAGAGTGAATGTCTGATCCCAATGGAATCTCCGAGAAAAACAATGCATTACCATTATCCGGAGTTGCCGTTTTACCTGACATTATCGCATCACCAACTTTCAATTTATCCGGTGCGATGATATATCTTTTCTCACCATCGGCATAAACTAAAAGTGCTATAAAGGCAGTTCTGTTTGGATCGTACTCTATAGTTGATACTTTCGCAGGAATACCATCTTTATCTCTCTTAAAATCAATAATTCTATATTTTTTTTTGCAACCACCTCCAATCTGACGCATTGTCATCTTACCGTCATGATTCCTTCCACCACTCTTGTGTATACCTACGGTCAAACTCTTTTCCGGCTCAGATGCAGTTAGCTCTGCATATGAAACGCTTACTTTCTGACGTAAACTCGGAGTTATCGGATTAAACTTTTTAATTGCCATTTCTCTTGCTTTTAATTGTTTAAGCTATTATGCTTCAGTACTACCGTAAATATCTAATTCTTCTCCTTCAGCCAGCGTCACATAAGCTTTTTTATAAGCACTTTTACTCCCTTTAATTACGCCTGACCTTGTATTTCTAGATTTTAGTTTTGCAGGCATAATAACTGTATTGACTGCAATAACATTTGTTGTAAACATACTCTCCACCGCTTTTTTGATTTCGAGTTTGTTGGCTTTCTTATCTACCACAAAGGTATATTGATTTACCTTTCCAGTTAACTTTTCTGACTTCTCAGAAACTATCGGTTTTAATAATATATTTCTTGACATTCCTGATAGATTTATTGTTGTTCGTAAGTCGTCTTAAGGTGATTTACAGAATTTTCGGAAATCACTAATACATCTGCATTAATCAATTCATACGTATTTACATCCTTAACATTCACAACGCTCGTTTTAGGAACATTCCTGCTTGAAAGATATACATTCGAATTATAATCAGGTGTTACCACCAATGACTTACCTGTAATGGAAAGGTTTTTTAAGATAGAAATATACTCTTTGGTACTTGGAGTGTTCATAGTAAAATCTTCAATTACTACTAATGATCCGCTAGCTAATTTATCAGAATAAGCTGAAAATCTTGCTAATTCTTTAACCTTTTTGTTTAGTTTGAAAGTATAATTTCTTGGCTCAGGACCAAAAGTTCTTCCCCCACCTCTGAATACAGGACTTTTGGCAGAACCCGCTCTTGCTGTACCTGTACCTTTTTGTTTTTTGATCTTTTTTGTTGACCTCGAAACCTCCCATTTCTCTTGAGACTTATGTGTACCCTGTCTTTGTGCAGCATTAAATTGCTTAACTGCAAGATAAACTGCATGAGCATTAGGTTGTATTCCAAAAATACCTTCAGGCAACTCTATAGATCTGCCCGTGCTTTTACCTTGAATATTTAATACATCGAGTTTCATATTCCTTACTTTTCAATGATTACAAAAGAACCTTTATGACCAGGCACTGAACCCTGAATTAATATCAGATTCATCTCCGGTAAAAGCTTTACTATTTTCAAATTTTTTGTCTTCACTCTATCATTCCCCATTCTTCCGGCCATTCTAACACCCTTAAAAATTCTTGACGGCCAAGAAGATGCTCCCACAGATCCCGGTGCCCTCAATCTATTGTGCTGTCCGTGCGTTGCCTGGCCTACTCCTGCAAAATTGTGTCTTTTAACTACACCCTGAAAACCTTTTCCTTTGGATGTTCCAATAGCGCTTACTTTATCACCTTCCTGAAAAATTTCAGAAATTACGATTTCATCGCCAATATTTTTTTGATTGGGATAATCCCGAAACTCTGCAACTTTCTGTTTTGGAGTCGTACTAGCCTTATCAAAATGACCCAATAAAGACTTCGTTGTATTTTTTGCCTTTGCTTCACCATAGCCCAACTGAATGGCATCATAACCATCAGTTTCAACTGTCTTTACCTGAGTAATGACATTGGGCAGAGCTTCGATAACAGTGCAAGCTATATTCTTGCCACTAGCATCGAAAATACTGGTCATACCAATTTTTTTTCCTATTAATCCGTTCATGATTAAATTTTTAACTAAAGACATAACTCTTTAGAGTCCAGTACCTTAATACTTAAGAATCTAAAAATAAAATAAAATCCAGCGATTAAGTGAGTTTAACCTGAATATCTACACCACTTGGAAGCTCTAACTTCGAAAGTGCGTCTACCGTCTTTTGGGTAGGTGTAAAAATCTCGATGACTCTTTTATGGGTCCTTAGCTGGAACTGCTCACGAGATTTTTTATTTACGTGCGGGGATCGCAATACCGTAAATACTTCCTTCTCAGTTGGCAGCGGAATCGGACCGGAAATAACAGCACCGCTGTTTTTAACCGTCTTTACAATCTTTTCAGTGCTTTTATCCACTAAATTGTGATCGTAAGAACGGAGTTTTATCCTGATTTTTTGATTCATAACCTTTTAATATATATTCTCTATTTCTTAAGAGGGCGCAAAGATAGCGTTCTCTATGAAATAAAAACTATTAGTAAAATAATTTCAAAAATAAACTTTACGCTTTAGCACCTCTTGCTTTTTCAATTACCGCATCTGCAATTCCTTTTGGTGCAGGTGCAAAGTGACTGAATTCCATACTACTACTTGCTCTTCCTGAAGTGATTGTTCTTAACTGCGTCACATATCCAAACATCTCTGCCAATGGCACCTCCGCCTGAATGGCTACTGCTCCACCGGATCTGCTGTCTTGCCCTTTAGGAAGACCTCTTCTTCTATTCAAATCACCAATAACAGATCCTACATATTCATCCGGAGACACAACCTCAATTTTCATTATTGGTTCCAATAAGACAGGATGACACATCTTTGAAGCTTCTTTAAAACCTTCTTTTGCACATAATTCGAATGCTAACGGTTTTGAATCCACTGCGTGAGTCTGACCATCAAATAATCTTACTTTCATGCTATCAATATGGTAACCGGCAAGGATACCATTATCCATCATAGATGTAAATCCTTTAACTATAGATGCAAAATATTCTTTAGGAACAGATCCTCCAAAAATATCATTCACAAACTGCAACTTTAGTTTGCCGCTTTTGAAGTCTTCTGATTCCAAAAACTTTTCATCAGCAGGTCCCAATTCAAATGACATCTGTGCAAATAAACCCGAACCACCAGACTGCTTCTTCAATCTTTCAGTATGTTCAACACTTGCAGTCAATGCTTCTTTATAATTTACCTGAGGTGCACCTTCGTTAACCTCAACTTTAAATTCTCTTCTTAATCTGTCAACTATAATTTCAAGATGCAATTCACCCATCCCACTTATTACAGTTTGATTGGTTTCCTCATCATATCTGACTCTGAATGTAGGATCTTCTTCAGAAAGCTTATTTAAAGCCATTCCTAATCTATCAAGATCCTTTTGTGTTTTTGGCTCAATGGCAAGACCGATAACCGGCTCAGGGAATACCATACTTTCAAGCACTATTGGGTGGGCTTCGTCGCACAAAGTGTCACCAGTTCTGATGTCTTTAAAACCTACACCTGCCGCTATATCACCTGCCTCAACTCTGTCAATCGCATTTTGTTTATTAGCGTGCATTTGATAAAGTCTGGATATTCTTTCTTTATTTCCTGAACGAGTATTCATTACATATGATCCCGCATCCAAACCGCCGGAATAAACTCTCATAAAAGCTAATCGACCAACATAAGGGTCAGTTGCAATTTTAAAAGCTAATGCAGCAAATGGTTCAGAAACTGAAGGCTTTCTGAGCTCCTCTTTTTCTGTTTTAGGATTAATACCTGTAATACCTTCCACGTCCAAAGGACATGGTAAGTATGCACACACTGCATCCAATACTGCCTGAACACCTTTATTTTTAAACGCAGAACCACACATCACAGGAGTGAAAGCCAGATCCATAACAGCAGTTCTGACTGCTGCCTTGATTTCCGCCTCAGTTATTGAATTTGGATCATCAAAAAATTTCTCCATCAAATCAACATCATACTCTGCAACAGCCTCAATTAATTTTGCTCTGTATTCAACTACTGTATCAGCAATATCTGCAGGAATGTCTATTACTTTATACGTCATTCCCTGATCATCTTCATTCCAGACCATCGCTATATTACTAATCAAATCTACAGCTCCTCTAAATTTTTCCTCTGCACCAATAGGAACCTGAAGTGGAATAGCGTTTGCACCTAATTTTTCTTTAATGTCATTAACAACGTTAAAGAAATCGGCGCCTGATCTATCCATTTTATTTACAAATGCAATACTTGGCACCCTATATCTCTCGGCTAATCTCCAATTTGTTTCAGATTGTGGTTCTACACCGTCAACTGCACTAAATAGAAATACAAGACCATCAAGCACACGAAGAGACCTGTTCACTTCAACTGTAAAGTCAACGTGACCGGGTGTATCAATTATGTTAAAATGATAAGCCTTTGTTTCATCGATGCTCTTACCCTGAGTAGTGGGGTAATTCCAATTGCATGTTGTTGCAGCAGAAGTAATGGTAATACCCCTTTCCTGCTCCTGCTCCATCCAATCCATCGTAGCCGCTCCATCATGTACTTCACCAATCTTATGGCTAATACCGGTATAATATAATATACGTTCGGTTGTGGTAGTTTTGCCCGCATCAATATGTGCCGCAATACCTATGTTCCTCGTAAATTTAAGATCTTTTGCCATTATAATGGGTGTAAGATTTTATCTTTCTTTTGATTAAATAAAAAATGAGTTTCTTAAAAAGAAAAGTTAAGCCTTAAAGTGAGCAAAAGCTCTATTTGCCTCAGCCATTCTATGGGTATCTTCTCTTCTTTTTACTGCTGCACCTTCGCCTTTACTAGCTGCAAGCAATTCAGCTGACAATTTTTCTGCCATACCTTTACCACTTCTCGCTCTGGAAAATCTTATTACCCATTTCATACCGATAGAAAGTCTTCTAGCAGGTCTGATCTCAGTAGGAATCTGGAAAGTTGCACCTCCGATTCTTTTACTTCTAACTTCAACAGCAGGCATTACATTTTCCAACGCCTTTTTCCAAATTTCGTGTGGATTTTCGCTTGTTCTGCTTTCTATTTTATCCATAGCATCATAGAAAATACTGTAAGAAACACTTTTCTTACCTTCCCACATCATGTTATTGACAAACTGAGTAACCATAGTATCTCCATATCTTGGATCTGGTGCTATTACCCTCTTTTTTGGTTTTCTTTTTCTCATCTTACGATAAAATTATAAATGATCTTAAACGATTATTATTTTTTTGGTGCTTTTGTACCATACTTTGATCTACTTTGTAATCTTTTTGCTACACCGGCAGTATCCAATGCCCCTCTTACAATAGTATATCTTACCCCTGGAAGGTCTTTTACCCTTCCGCCCCTTACCAGCACTATGGAGTGTTCCTGCAAATTGTGGCCCTCGCCAGGAATGTAACAGATCACTTCAAGTCCATTTGTCATTCTGACTTTGGCAACTTTTCTAAGGGCTGAATTTGGTTTTTTAGGTGTTGTGGTGTATACTCTTGTACATACACCCCTTTTTTGAGGACATGAATCAAGTGCTCTTGACTTGCTGGCCATCACCACTTTTTCCCTACCGTTTCTTACTAACTGATTAATAGTTGGCATATATGAAAATTTAATAAAAATATTGTTTGTTTAAGAAGAAATCTGACGCTTCTTCAAAAAGAGACGCAAAGGTATAATTATTTTTATAATTCAGTAAGTAATTTATATTATTTTTTCAATAAAATGTTGAAACCTAATACATTCTGAAATATTACAGAAATATATGATGCTCAACTATATGGAAAATTAATAACATAATTAAAAAACTCTATGTGTAATGCTTTAACCATGTTTTATTTGAGAGAATCAGTATTTAATATTACCCAAATAATTAAATTATTTCAAGCTCATTGATTGTTGACGCTTTTAAGACAATCGAAATCTAATTGATAAAACTAGTGAAGAAGGAAGGAAGGACTAATTTATATTTTAATGTACTTTAAATGCTGAGAAAAGCCGTTTTGCAATTGATAAAAAGAAATGATGTATGTACCTGTCTGTAATGAAGTAATATGTTGAAAAATATTTACGCCTGCATTTAGATTTTCATTACGTCGGTGATTATGGCACCGGTCATTTGTCTGACTTCTATTCGACATTTTCCACCTAATGGTGAATGTATCGCAATTAAAAAATCATCATCATACCCCGGATTTGGGTAAACAGACATAAAATGTTCATTAGCTTTTTCGACAAAGTCCACTGAAGATAATATAATTGCTTCACATGCCTGATCAATGTTATTACAATACGCCCGGGAAACTAATGAGCAATCAAGGACAAAGGGATTTAATTTATTTCCTTGATGTTTAGAGATATTTTGATTTCTGTCCCATTCTCTTTTATCAACCGGATCCTGATTATGCCATTCACACAGTGTTGCTTTTTGAATCTCAAAAAAAGCAGGATCTAAACCGTCAGCCTCTGCCTTATACATAGTATAAAAATAAAAGATAGATCTCGCAATATTACCTTTTGATGATTCTCTGGGTTCAAAGCGTCCATTAACTCCTTCCGAATATTGATCCCTGATTAGCCCTATAGCAGGTGGCGTAGATCGCTCTGTTGTCTTGTAATACCAAGTCTTGGTTTGATTGTCCGGTATATCACTATATGGAAAATCACCCCTGTCAGAATTGGCTTTAATGCGCGAAGGGTATAAATGATGCATGTCACTTTGAGCCTGGCCGATAGCTCCTTTGCCTTGTGGATAACTATGCTCGCAATTGATTCCATTTGATATACCATTCAGATATACTGCTTCCGTAGGATCCTGTCCAGGCCCGATATATAATTTCATTCCGGTATAAATACATTCCAAAGAATCCCCGACCATGTCTATTTTACCAAATAAAGTGTCTCTGGCAGTACTATAATCATACACTTTGTTGGTTTTGTACCAGTTTCGCAATTCAATTAATAAGGATTGTCCGGTCAAATCCGGAAAAACATTGACATGGCTGGTCTGACCTTTAAGTAAAATAGAACTACAACAAACAAGAATGATAACGAATAAAATATTTTTCAATATATACATAATTAAGGTGCGAAGATAGTATTATTTGTTGATAATGACAATGTTCATAGCGGTGGGACTCTCCCGGTCGGATGGCCTAGGGAAACTCTTCCGGTCGGATGACTCTGCAAGCCCCGGGGCGCGCGGCGGGGGTGGGGGGGCGGCCGGCCGGGGGAACTCTTCCGGGGGGATGACGCCGGCATCCCACTGGTATGGATACGCTTCATAGCGGTGGGACGGCGGAAAGCCGTCCGACCGCAAAGGGGAAACGCTTCCGGTCGGATGACTCCAAGGCATCCCACCGGTATGTGGACAGGTTCTAAAATTATATTTATCTTTACAATTAAAAACTTAACTATGCAATTTTACGATGGTCAGATTTTTCATATTTACAATCAGGGAAATAACCGTGAAAAAATATTTTACTCCGAAGACAATTATCTTTATTTTTTGAAAAAAGTCAGAATGTTTTTATTACCACATGCCGACATTTTGGCTTATTGTCTCATGCCAAATCACTTTCATCTTTTGGTTTATGTTCATTCTCTTGAAATCAAAATGCCAAATGAGACATGCCGAACACTCAATAAGTCCAGGCATTATGTTGATGTCTTATACTAATGCGATCAATAAACAAGAACAAAGAAGCGGTTCTTTATTTCGACAGAATACAAAAATACAAGATGGTTGGATTGATGATGTCATCACATTAACCGGAAAATATAAAAATATCTTTTTACTTCTGATCAGGCATACGCAAGGGTTTGTTTTGAATACATACACGAAAATCCTGTCAAAGCAGGGCTGGTAAAAAATCAGGAGGACTGGATATATTCTTCGGCTCAGGATTATAAAGGATTGAGGAATGGTACGCTTTGTAATCAGGATTTGGCAAAAAAGTTGCTTTGATGAATATAATAGCGGTGGGACGGCGGAAAGCCGTCCGACCGGGGGAAACTCTTCCGGTCGGATGACTCCAAGGCATCCCACCGGTATGTGGATGTGAATATAATAGCGGTGGGACGGCGGAAAGCCGTCCGACCGCAAAAGGGAAACTCTCCCGGTCGGATGACTCCAAGGCATCCCACCGGTATATGGATGAATAATAGCGGTGGGACGGCGAAAGCTCCGACAGGGGAACTCCCCGGTCGGAGCTCCGCATCCCCGATCTGCGGTGGACGGGAAGGCAGGAGGATGCGCCACCCACCGGTATGTGGACAGGCCTAATATCGGTGGGTCGGCGGAAAGCCGCAGGGGGAACTCTCCCGGTCGGATGACTCCAAGGCATCCCACCGGTATGTGGATGTGAATATAATAGCGGTGGGACGGCGGAAAGCCGTCCGACCGCCGCAGGGGCAACTCTCCCGGTCGGATGACTCCAAGGCATCCCACCGGTATGTGGACAGGCCTAATAGCGGTGGGACGGCGGAAAGCCGCAAGGGGGACTCTCCCGGTCGGATGACTCCAAGGCATCCCACCGGTATGTGGACAGGCCTAATAGCGGTGGGACGGCGGAAAGCCGTCCGACCGCAAACACAAAAATCATCATATATAAACCACTCAAATGACTATTTCTTACATTTCTTAACAATTATTTCACATAAAAATGAATATTTAATTCATTAGATATCAAAATTTTATCATAATTTTGCAGCAAATATCCCCAAGTCATAATTCTTATCTTGCGTTATTAAAAATGGCGTTTATTAGTCTGTACATCATACTTTAATTTTTACTAAATATTATATAAACCCGTTGTGCGATTAAAGTAACGCATATTTGATGTGGTTTAATTGTTTGCCATTTGTATGATTCAAAAGTTGCAAGATAGTGAAGGCTGTTATTTTGCCCCATATCCTTGTGCATAAACCTAAGAATGATTTTGCATAATTTCTTTTGATAAGGAATTGATCAGTAAGCTGGGAAAATTGGGTTTCAATACGCTTTCTGCTTTTTGAAAATACATATGGGTATTTGATGAAATCAGATTGGTTTCTTCTTTTTGGGGTTACGAGTTCTATTTTGGCTGTGTGAAACAAGTCTATTTTGCTTTCACTTGAAAGGTAGCCTTTATCTCCTAATAGTGTGAAATTATTCAGGCAAGATTGTTTAACATCACTAAGGTAATGAATGTCGTGATTTATAAACACCTTTTAATGAAGTGATTAGATGTAATTTGTAACCGTAGAAGTACGTTTTAGTTATAGCAGAATATCCTTTATCGGGACTAGAATCATAGTTTTCTCTCAGTACCTGGCTGCGACCAGCTCTTGCTATATTACAAACAGGAAGAGGCATCGAGTCAACTATAAAAATATTCTCATCCTTGTTAAGTTCATCGGAGATCAGAGTTGTCAAAGAGTTATGATAAGCAATAAGATTTCTCGCCGTCTTTGTATTACTACGATCTATAAGATTTGGAAAATCTGAAGTATTTGATATGACTTTACCCCAAAAATAATTTTCAGAGTCGATACTCATGGCTTCAGAACACAATGCGAGAGCGAGAATTTCGCAATCATTCATTTTAGGTTTTCTCGGGTAAAATTTAAAATTTCCGTCGCTAATGATGTAATCTTTTAGCCGTAGTGATATTATTTGATAAAATTTGTCGAAATTTGTCTTTATGTTGTGCATGTGTATTTTGTTGTTTGGTAGCTTAAAAATACAACAATTTATTGCATTGCAATGAATTATGCACAACATATTTTTATATATAATTAATTTTCTTATCACCCATTCAATCGCACAACAGGTTATATAATTTAAATTTTACCAATCATGAGAATTTTTTTTACATTTTTTTTGGCCATTTCTTCATTCTTTGTACTCGGACAAACTTCTTCTGGAACTCTATCATTAGGAACTTCTACGTCTACTTGCGCTACTGGATGTAGCTCCACAACAGCACATTTTGTACTACTTGCGGAACAAATGCAACCGGTAGTTGTACTGAATATGCATTAACACAAACGGTTTCTGTCCCTCCCGGCAGTACTGTGTCTATAACACTTACAAACGCAAATTGTGGTGCTAATGGCGAGTTTTGATACTACTGATGAATCACATTTCTTGCGAATGGAATCTTAAGTCTTGTACAGGAACAGGTACTGATGGGAATCTACAACCAGATGTTTCGACAATCCAAGTACAACAACACCTAAAGATGTTGTATTTGGCTATCAAATAGAAGAGATGAGTTCGCAGTTGGACCTATACTATATCTCCGGGAACAGGTACCTCTTGTATAATTTTGCCTGTATCATTTAAAGACTTTATAGTAAAAATAATTTTCTTAATAGTATTATTTCACCACGGCATCAGAAACAAACAATGATTACTTCACCATCGAGCGCTCATCTGATGGTAAGTCATATGATATTATTGGTAAAATTGATGGCGCTGGCAGTAGTTCAAATGAGATTAAGTATGAATTTGTAGATGAAAAACCATCGGCTGGTATCAATTACTATCGTATCAAACAAACTGACTTCGATGGACAGTACTCGTATTCAGATATTAAATCGGTGAGATTTAAGGGATTGAATAATGTAGCTGTCACTCCAAGAACCACTGAATCACAGCTCAATATTATCACCGATCTGGAAAATTATACCATAGATATTTTTAATACATCAGGACAAGTAGTCAAATCATACAAAGCCATGAGTCTTGACCAAACTATATCAATTGAAACTCTGATATCTGGCTTGTATTACATTAAAATCAATGGTGGCTCTGAAAACCAGACGTTAAAAATTATTAAAATATAGATCAAAAACAATTTATTTTGTTTTAAAAACAAGAATTAAAAGCATTCCCTATTTTTGATTGGGAATGCTTTTTTATTTTTAAATGGAGAAAACTATAATTTAATCATTAAAAAAATTATACTTATAAAATAATTTTCCCTGAAATGTTGTTTATTTGTTGAGTTTATTTCTTCCTTAACCCAATAAATAGTAAACAGCTATGCGGAAACAAAATTTTTACGCTATTATTTTTTGTTTAATTACTTTGTTGCCTTTTGCTGAGGCACAAAAAACTTTGCCTGCCGGCATGAAAAAAATTACTTCAGTAGAAGGCATTACTGAATATAATCTGGAAAATGGTCTTAAAATATTGATGTTCCCTGACCAATCAAAACCAACTATCACAGTAAATATCACGTATATGGTTGGTTCACGTCACGAAGGATATGGAGAGACAGGAATGGCACACTTGCTTGAACACCTGGTATTCAAAGGCACCCCAAAACATCCGAATATTCCGCAAGAACTTACTGCGCATGGTGCCAGGCCAAATGGTACCACCTGGTATGACAGAACCAATTACTATGAATCATTTAATGCTACTGAAGAAAACCTGAAATGGGCATTGGATCTCGAAGCTGATAGAATGGTCAATTCTTATATAGCCAAAAAAGATCTGGATAGCGAATTTTCAGTAGTAAGAAATGAATTTGAAAGTGGTGAAAATGATCCTTCCGGTGTACTCATGGAACGTGTACTCAGCACTGCTTATTTATGGCATAATTATGGAAACAGCACCATCGGTGCCAGAGCCGATATTGAAAATGTACCTATTGAGCGTTTGCAGGCATTCTACAGGAAGTATTATCAACCAGATAATGCCATACTTACGGTAACAGGTAAATTTGATGAAGCTAAAACATTGGATTTGATCAATGAATATTACAGCAAAATACCCAGACCGGACCGAAAACTGGAAATAACATATACCAAAGAACCCATTCAGGACGGCGAAAGACTTGTCTCACTCAGAAGAACAGGTGATGTTCAGGTTGTTTCCTGCAGCTACCATACTGCTCCCGGTTCTCATAAAGATTATGCAGCTATTGCCGTCATTGATGAACTTTTGTCAAATGAACCCTCAGGTCGGTTGTACAAAGCACTTGTGGAGAGCAAAAAAGCGTCATATGTCTGGAGTTTTGCACCGAGTCTTAAAGAACCTGGATTTATCTATATCAATGCTACACTTAGAAAAGAAGATAATATTGATGAAGTTAAAAAAATTATGTTAGCCACTTTGGATAGTTTGAAGATCAATCAACCCACCAAAGAAGAACTTGACAGAGCAAAATCCAGACTTCAAAAACAATGGGAGTTAGGATTCAATGCATCAGATAGAGTAGGTCTTAATATCAGTGAATATATCGCACAAGGTGATTGGAGGTTATACTTTTTGTACAGAGATGCTATAGAAAAAGTAACATTAGACGATGTTGTTACCGCTGCCGCTATGTATTTTAAACCATCAAACCGTACGCTCGGTATCTTCATACCTGAAGAAAAACCGGACAGAGTAGAGACACCAAAAGCACCTGAAATTGCCAGCCTGGTCGACGGATATAAAGGAAAAGAGCTCATAGCTCAGGGTGAAGCATTCGATCCTTCTTTTGAAAATATTAATAAACGCACGATTAAAGGAAAAGAAAAATCAGGCCTTAAATCTGCCCTACTTTCAAAACAAAACAGAGGTGATGGTGTGAATGCCAATATTACATTAAGATATGGCACACCTTCGAGCCTTGTGGGTAAGTCTACGATTGCTGAAATGACAGCTTCAATGATTGACAAGGGCACAAAAACTGTCAGTCGTCAGGAAATACAGGACAAATTGGATGCTTTGAAGGCACGTGTGAATGTTTTTGGCGGTCAATCTAGTCTTACATTCAGCATTGAGACTACCAATCAAAATCTGGAAAAAGTATTGGATCTTGTCGGTGACATGGCTTTACATCCCGCATTTTCTCAGGATGAATTCGACAAATTGAAGGCTGAAAAACTTGCTGGTCTTGAAGAACAGCTGTCAGATCCAGGAGCAATTGCAAATAACAGACTTAATATCCTGACCAATCCATTCCCTAAAAATGATGCCAGATATGTTATGACTATGGCTGAAGAATTGGAGGCTATTAAAGCTACCACACTTGATGATGTAAAAAAGTTTTACACTGAAAATTATGGCGCCAGCGAAGCAACAGCAAGCGTAGTTGGAGATTTTGATAATAGCGCGATTAATGCAAAACTCACTAAATATTTTGGTGATTGGAAAAGCCCCGGAAAATATGTACGAATCACCGATCCGTATATAGCCATCACTCCGGCAGACGAAAATATCAATACCCCTGACAAAGCCAATGCTATGTTTTTTGCTTCCCTACCACTTCAAATAAATGATAATCATCCTGACTATGCTGCAATGGTCATTGGCAACTTTATGATCGGAGGTGGCTTTCTTAACTCAAGACTTGCAACCAGAATCAGACAAAAAGAAGGACTAAGTTATGGTGTCGGATCCAATTTTTATGGTAGCAGCCTTGATGATTCGGGCGGATTTGGCGCTTATGCCATCTATGCGCCTGAAAACAGAGATAAGGTGCAAAAAGCTTTTGCAGAAGAAATTGATAAAATCAGAATGGAAGGATTTACGCAGACAGAACTCGATGCTGCACGTTCGGGTTGGATTCAGGGTCAAGGTGTCAGCAGGGCACAAGACAGACAGTTGTTGGGTAAACTCGCCAATTATCTCAGGCTTGATCGTGACATGATGTGGGATAAAGCACTGGAAGACAAAATTATGAGTCTTAGTGCCGCAGATATCAATAAGGTCATGGCAAAATATATGGACCCTACAAAAATGGTTTATGTTAAAGCAGGTGATTTTGAAAAAGCATTTAAGCAAGTGAAGCCTTAAATACGAACAAGAGATGAGATTATAGAGAGGAATAAGACTTTTTAGTTTTATTCCTCTTTTTTTATTAAAAAAAGCAATTGCGAATTAGATCACAACTGCTTTATTAATGTGGGAGATGAGGGGTTCGAACCCCCGACCCCCTCGGTGTAAACGAGGTGCTCTGAACCAGCTGAGCTAATCTCCCGATAAAATAAAATGGTAGGAAAAAAGGCCTTTCTTCAAAAGCGAGTGCAAATATATAACTCTTATTTACTAAGACAAATCTTTAAACATGTTTTTTAAAAATAAAATAAATTGAAAACATACAAGTTTGGTGTATTATGTTAATCCAAAAATGGAAGCGCACAAACTGTAGCCTCCATATATTTTTTTCCTGCCTGGATAAAGATCTTGCTTCCCAGGGCCGAAAATTGATGCTGTACATAACCCATACCAATGGGAATATCCAAAGAGGGAGACTGTGTTCCGGAAGTGACTATGCCTATCTCGTTTTCGTTTTCATCAAATATAAGATAGTCGTGGCGCGGCACTCTGCGGTCCTGCATGGTAAATCCAACCAATTTTTTTGAAAGCCCGGTTGCTTTTTGAACAGTCATCCAATCCTGGCCATTAAATGTTGCCGGTTTTTTTAATTTTGTGATCCAGCCCAATCCTGCCTCCAAAGGAGAAGTATGATCATTAATATCATTGCCATATAAACAAAATCCTTTTTCCAGACGCAAAGTGTCTCTCGCACCAAGTCCACATGGCTTTATGTCAAACTCTGCACCCGCCTCCATCACTGTATTCCATAAAGCCAATGTATCTTCATTGCTCACATACAGTTCAAATCCTCCACTACCTGTGTAGCCTGTTGCGGAAATCAGAACATTGTCAATACCCGCTATAGACCCTTTTCTAAATGTATAATATTCAATAGCACTAAGATCAATTGATGTCAATTTTTGCAAAGTGGCTGTGGCCTTAGGTCCCTGAACAGCTATTAATCCGGTCTTATCAGAAATATTAATCATTCGTGCGTCAAAAGTATTATGTGATGTAATCCAATCCCAATCTTTTTGCATATTGGATGCGTTAACGACCAGCATAAAAGCCTGCTCCCCTTCTGCACACATCTCCTCACCAAGTCTGTAGACCAACAAATCATCAACAATTCCACCCGCCAAATTGGGCAAACAGCTATATTGGGCTTCGTTTATGTCAAGTTTTGATGCATCATTGCTTGTTACTTTTTGTACTAAATCGAGAGCCTGTTTGCCCTTAATAATAAATTCTCCCATATGAGACACATCAAATACTCCTACACTTTTTCGTACGGCAAAGTGTTCTTCAGTAATGGTGGAATAAGATATAGGCATGTTATAGCCTGCAAAATCTGCCATTTTTGCACCTAATGCAATGTGTACGTGTGTTAAAGGGGTATCTTGCATATAATATTCGTTTGTTGATTTAATTTGGTCAAAGATAGTTAAGTTGCGGCATACCTCTTAAACAACTCAGTTTTATTTTTTTCTGATAATTAGTTTAATATGGTTCAATGCGCTTTGCTTGGTTCAATTTGGCAATACGCTTCTCTTATTTCAATATAGTTCAATTAGTTCAATTCGCCTGCGGCTTAGGTCAATGCGCTTCGCTTAGGTCAATATAGTTCAATGCTCTGCGGCTTAGTTCAATTAGTTCAGTGCGCTGCAGCTTAGTTCAATTAGTTCAATGTGGCAATAAGTTCCATTGAGGATATGAACAAACAAATATTAAAAAACAGCCATTATGTCATGTTTTTAATTAGTAAATTGTCATTATGTCATTATAAATGAGGTGAGATATGACAAATTCGTTTTAAAATTGGTGTGGAACAAAAATTGTCATATAAGTTGTGTAATCAATTATTTAAAACTTAAATTTTTATATCCATGAATAACATAATGTTCAGACCAAACTACAAAAACGTAAACAGTGATATCAACAGATTTTTGGGTGATGTTTTTAACAGACCTTTGTCAGAATGTGTTGCAGAAAAAGCTGTAAATAAGTCGTTTGCTTTTTCAAACATTGAGGAACTTGAAGACCGGTTTGTTGTACATATTGCAGTACCGGGATTTGCAAAAGACCAAATTACCATCAACATAGAAAAAAATAAAATGACTGTTGCAGGAAAAAAGGAGTCAGATACGAATATCAAATATAATTTGCGAGAATTTAAATTTGATGATTTCAGCAGATCATTTAACCTGCCTGAAGATATTAAATCCGACAATATCGAAGCTACTTTTGAAAATGGTGTTTTGTCTATTGACATTCCAAAAAGCGAAAAAGCTGCACCAAAGACCATTGAAGTGAAATAATTTAACTAACCTTAAAATTACATTTAAATGAATGCGATAAAAATAAATCCATTGATACGTGGAAAATCATTTGGTAACATAGTTGAAGAAGTGTTGGGCAGTAGTATATCAGGGCTTACAGGAGAAAATTTTGAAGTGACAAGTCCAGCAGTGAATATTTCTGAATCAGATGAAGCCTACCGTCTTGAAGTAGCAGCTCCAGGACTTGTTAAAACTGATTTCAGTATCTCAATTGAAAATGATCAATTGATCATAGCTACAACCGACAAATCAGCGTCTGATACCAAGGAAAATAAATGGGCAAAAAAAGAGTTCGATTTTTCTCATTTTCGTCGGGTATTTCATCTTTCCGAGACTGTAGATAAAGACACTATAAGTGCCTCATACGAAAATGGTGCATTAAACATTTTTATTCTAAAACGACAAGAAATAAGAGGAAAAGAAGTACAAGAAATAAAGATCAAATAAGAAAGGGGTTAGTTTTTCATAGTAAGGTTTTGTAAGGTATCTGGTTTCTCATGGCCAGATACTTTTTTTTTGTGCCGAAGGCGGGACTTGAACCCGCACAACTTTCGTCATACGCCTCTGAAACGTACGTGTCTACCAATTTCACCACTTCGGCTTTAAAATGCTTTTTGTCTTTTTTTAGTTAAAAGATCAAAATCTAGCTCACAAAATTAAAAATAATATTTGTTTTATCCATAAATCTATACCATTTGTAAAATAATTTATGCCCGAAGTGTTGACAAATTAAAAAAAGCCTTTATCTTTGTGGTCAAGTAGTTAAAATTATTTTTTAAACATCAGTCAAAAAAAGCGCGTATAGTTCAAACATCTACACTTAAATAAGGAAATTTCTTTAACCCATAATTGTGTAGATATGCAGCTTAAGATGTTTAATGATCAGGAATTGATTTCACTTTATCTTGCCGGAAATCAATCAGCTTTCGAAGTTTTATTAAAAAGACATAAAGATAAGATTTATACATCTATCTATTTGTTTGTGAAGGATTCAGAATTGGCTGAAGACATATTTCAGGAAGTATTTATCAAAATCGTCGATACACTGCGAAAAGATAAATATAATAATGAAGGAAAATTTCTACAATGGGCCATGCGCATTTCCTATAACATGTGCGTAGATTATTTCAGAAGATCCAAGCGTATGTCAAAGATATCTTCGAATGAGACTTTCGATATTTTCAATATTATTGAATCAAAAGATGATAATATGGAACATACTATTATAAAAAGCCAGATACATACCAAACTAAGAGAAGTCATTGATTTACTTCCTGATGAGCAACGCGAAGTTGTGATTCTGAGACATTATGCTGATATGAGTTTTAAAGAAATTTCCCAAATGACCAGGGTAAGTATAAATACATCACTTGGCCGCATGAGATATGCACTTATAAATCTTCGTAAGATGGTAAGCGAAAAGGAAATGGTCATCTGATTAAACCCAGAATCCGCATTAGAAATTTATTCCGATAATATCTGACTTTATATTTGTTTCTGATTTCCAGGGGCTTTTGCCTAAGCCACGATCCAGTTGTTCGTGGTTCAAGCCTAAAAAGCCATTTCGTATGGCTTTTTTAAACGGCTTTCATGTGCATCACAACTATTTTGTCAAATATTCTCTCATTACAAAGTCCAATGCGGAATCTGGGTTATATCAACCTGGAGGTTGATCCTCAACAAGTAAAGTTTTGTTTGTCAAATAATTTGGGGTGTAGCAATAAGTTACACCCTTTTTTTTAAATCTACCCCAAAATAAAATTTTGAAACTATTCCTGATATTCTAATCCACTAATTTAGGTCTAGAAAATATAAAAAAAATCACCAATCTGTACAAATGTACTGATTGATGATTTCAACAAAACAATTCCTATTATCAGATTTTTATCTTCTTTGGATTACCTATCAGTTTTATGGATAATTCTTCCGGATTTTCATTTGAAAATGTCTCAGTCACGTGCATGCTCGATGCTTGATCGCAATCACCGATAAGTGTTGCTGATTTTACAATATACTTATCTGCCTGTATCTCAGCCCCATTATTAATCTGCAATGCAATTGTCTCACCGCTGCCAGTCATTTTGAGCATCTGCTCACCATCCAAAGAAATGTCTATATTTTTAACATTTCCAAAAAACTCAACAGAAGTTTCACCCGATCCATCGTAATCTCCTTTACTGACCAACTTCAAATTATCCTGGCTAAATCCTTCTATTTTTGCAGATTTTACACCATCCAGATGAATTAATTCTATAGATGGCGTCTGAATGATGATACTTATTCCATCCAAATCTTCACTGTCATCAGCATTGATAGTTAAGGTACCGTCCAGGTTTTTCTGAATGATTCTGTCTACAACTTCTTTATTTCCTGCGAAAGTTACGTTTGACTTGTCCGCTTTTTGAATGATCACATCAAAGCCCTTCTCAATGATTACTTTGGAATAAATTCCAGTAACGACATCTTTTTTGTAGTTGTGCGCCTCCTCCCATTGCGGCGATTTGATTCCATCAGAAGTTATTGTCCAAGTCATATTTTCTCCTGAAAATATCTGGTCGTATGAAAACAAATCAGAATCTCTCATTGACTCTTTAACATTATTATCAAGAATCACATTTTTTCCTTCAGGAATATACACCACATAGTCTATTTTTTGATTTCTGAATTTTTTATTCTTTGGAATCAGAATAAATTTCGAGATCTTTATTTCATTACCTTCTACCTTAACGTCATTGGAAATGTATAATGCATTTGCCTGCGCCTCCTGATCATTTGATCCTCGACTGGAGATGTTTTTTTCAATGTGAATTAGTGCATCTTTAGATTTTTCAATCCTAATATTCACGTCTCTTACCGCCCATTTATCATCCTTTTCAACAAATATTTGTCCAAGATGAACTCCAAAGGAATGGTCAAGATTTTCTTCCGGCATCATTAATTTGACATCTTTGGAATCTATATTATAATCCATGGTAGTGCTGAAAGCATGTGAAGTTGAATACTCTTTTATGGTATTCATACCCGCAAACATCATAGTAAAAAGTGACAAAAACCAAACTGTCCATAAACCTGTTTTTACTTTTCTATTGATTCTGTAACTGAACGCCAACCTGGATATCAATAACATGACTCCAAGAATTGGAAGTCCGAGCGTTATCAATCCAGAGCCGATGCCAAGATATGCCAAAGATGTGGAATCAGGCCCAGCAAATGCTAGAGTAGGTGCTGCAAATGTTGCTCCAATAAAAGATGCTGCCCATGTAATGCCCAAAGCCGATAAAATAATGATCGAAATAACCAAAAACATAGGTTTCAATATTTGCCTCATGACCGGTAGAATCCCACCTACAGCTGTTCCAAAAATATTTACTGCTCCTGAAAGCATTGATTTGGCGTGAAAGCCCGGGTTTTCATCACCACTTTTTTTTTTGGATCCAAGGTCTTTACTCCACTCGTTGATCTTTACACCAAATTCTGAAAGTTCGTCTTCTACCACTTTTGCTATGTTTTGGATGGTCGTAGGCTCTCCCCTCATGGCGAGTTTATCACCCGCTGAACCAGCCTCAGGTATCAATATCCATAATATCATGTATGTAACAAAACCTATACCACCAGTAAAAAACATTAAGGCAAATATAAGTCTTACCCAAAGTGGATCCTCAACGCCGAAATATGCGGCAATTCCTGAACAAACACCTGCCAATTTTTTATCATCGGGATCCCTGAATAATCTTTTACCTGTTTTAATTGTGAAATCATTCTTTTTGTTTCGTGAAGAGGTATAAGCTCCTTCAGTCATTGGTTCAGCACCAAAATCTTCAGGCTTACCCATTATCATGATGACTTCATCTATCTCTTTCATACTTATAATAGCTCTGCCTTTCAAGTGTTCCTGGAATAACTCAGCCATCCTGACTTCAATGTCATAAAGTATTTCATCACATCCATCAGATGTAGAAAAGTGTTTTCTGATTGTATCAAGGTAATGCTGAACATAATTGTAAGCATCCTCATCTATAGCAAAAGGATAACTTCCTAAGTTGATATTAAAGGTCTTATTCATTTTATTTTTGTTTTAGTATTGTTTTGTGATTGATTTACGGCATGATCGAGTTCTCTCCACGTTTCTCTTAATCCGGTTAAAAACTCGCCTCCTTGTTCTGTAATTTGGTAATACTTACGTGGGGGACCAGATTTGGATTCTTTCCAGGTATATTCAAGCAATTCTCCGTCCTTAAGCCTATTAAGCAATGGATAAAGCGTACCTTCCACGACAATCAGTTTAGACTCTTTGAGTTTATTGATTATATCAGTAGGATAAGCTTCTTCCTGCGAGATAATAGACAGGACACATAACTCAAGCACGCCTTTTCGCATTTGTGCTTTCGTATTTTCTATTTTTAATTCCATGTGCTCCTTTTTATGATTAATGATGAATATCAAACATTGACAATACAAAGGTATGGTTATTTATAGTACCATGCAATACATAGTACTATCTTTAGACAGGTACTATATACTAATGAAAGGTATTTATCGACGAAAGTATGATTTTTTTATATATAAAATTAATCTTAAAAGTCATATGCCTTCTTCCAAAAAAACGATAAACCTATGATTCATGGTACTAATATTTTAAATATTCCAAACTGAACCAATATTGACAATATGATTACCATCACTAATAGTTTATGTGCCCAGACATTGATACCCGGCAAAGAAGAAATATGTGCAGCTGTCAAATAACCGCCCAAAGTCTGCCCGATTGCCATAACTATGCCCACTTCCCAATTGACCAAATCCCTCCACGCAAATATGGCCAACACGATAGTGGTATATACCAATATAACAATAGTTTTAATCGCATTTGCTTCCATCATCTCGTACTTAGATACTAAAACCAGCACAGCCAGAAAAAAAATACCCATACCCATCTGAATAAATCCACCATAAAATCCTAAAATAAGAAAAATGGGAATACTCAACCATTGGCTAATATGAATTATTTCAACATTTTTAACCAACCATCGCTCCGGATTAACCAATACTACTATAAGCATAAGAATCATAAGATATTTAAAAATACTCAAAAACTGTTCATTTGAGACTTTGATAGCACAATATACTCCTGCAAGAGATCCGATAACCGTCCAAAAAATCACAAATCCCGAACGATTAAAATCCAAAAACTTGTTTTTTGCAAATCCACCTGTGCTTCCGGCAGATTGGAAAAAGATACCTACACGATTTGTTGCATTTGCCACGTTAGGTGGCAGTCCTATGAGGTCCGTCAGAATGCTGAGTGTGATGATGGAGCCATTTCCGGCTAGTGTATTTATCGCACCTGCAATAAAGCTGCCGGTCATGGCAAGCACATATTCCCAAATATTGAGATTCATGGTTGCACACCTCTGTCCTGACACAATTCGATGAGAACGCCGTTTGTGGTTTTAGGGTGCACGAAACAGACGAGTTTATTGTCAGCCCCTTGTTTTGGTTGTTCATTTAATAAAATAAACCCTTCAGATCTCAACCGTTCCATTTCTGCATAAATATCATCAACAGCAAACGCTATGTGATGCATGCCCTCACCACGTTTTTCAATAAATTTATATATGGCACTATTTTCGTCAGTTGCCACCAACAATTCTATTTTATTAGGACCGCATTGTAAAAAAGAGGTGATGACATGTTCTGTGACTACTTCTTCTCTTTTGTAAGATTTTGTATTTAATATTTTTTCGTAAATGGATTCTGCAGCATTCAGATCTCTTACGGCAATGCCAATATGTTCTATTTTATGCATGGATCACAAAGATTATTTGTGCTAAGGTAATGATAAAATACGATTAGCTAGGTTGTAAAATTAAAAAAGTCTGACCAAACATTGATCAGACTTTAATACTTAACTTTTATGTGATGAAACTATAATGTCTATCTTATTAAGGTTACATCGCCCTTATTTTTTTGTGGAAAGCCAAGGATTGAGTATTTTACTACCCAAACATAGGTATCTGAAGGCCAATCTGTACCACCATCCGTCTTGCCCGGCCATTCGACTTTCCAATCAGTCGATTTAAAAACTTCCTGTCCCCAACGATTGAAAACATGAAACTGATAGTTTGTAACCTCATCCAAACAATATTCATCCTTGTTTATAGGCCCAAAACTTCTATTTAAAGCCAGTGCCTGAAAGTCCAGGGTATCTTGTTTTGTAGCACCACCGGTGCCTCCACCACTACCTAAGGTAGATCCTATACCGCCCGGAAAAAAGACGTGTGCATAATTTAGGACATTGGGCACATCAAGATCCCCTGAAGCGGCATATTGGGTATCACATATGTCCGTTACCGTAACCGAGTAAGTCTTTTTTCCAGTAAATATAATGCCTCTTCCGGTTTCTCCTGTAGACCACTTAAAACTTTTTAGCAATGAAAGATTATTATCAGGTTCAAAAGTAATGTTGACACTCACCCCTTTACAATTACTATCAATAGATGTATTTAATTTTAAATCCGAAATTAGTTTATCTATATTAAAATCAATTTTTTTAAGATCTCTCGATGCTGATGCAGTATTACCACATAAGTCAGTTACAGTCACTGTATACGTACCAGGGTCCAACAAACTTATTTTTGCTGTTGTACCGCCAGTTGACCAAACATATGTAAATTTTCCCTGCTTCTCTGTTACTGCATTAAATTCAATTATTTTTTCAGTGCACAATCTGCTTGTATTGGGTACAATATCTACTGCTTTTATGCCTTCACCTTTGGGTTCAACAGTAAAACTTGCAGTGGCTGTTCCGCCACAACCATCTATGACAGTAACAATGTAGGTAGTAATCGATGCTTTGTCTAAACCTATTGATGCCGTAGTCTCGCCGGTATTCCATAAAAATCGTTCAACACCTAGTTGAGATGAATTACCTTGAGCCTAAAGTGTGCCGGTCACCTCACCACTAAACAATCAAATGAAACCGTACCATTAATAGTCGCTGCTGTTATTTTTTTTGGAAACTCTCCGGTATTTAAATCAGCAGCGTCAGATTCATTACATTGATCAACAATGGTAACGCTATATGTCCCGGGTTGTGCAACTTCGATTGATGTTACTCCTGACTCACCCGAACTCCAAACAATTGATTTAATATTAGGATGACCTGGTTGATAGCTTGCACTTATGGTCATCTTATTATTTGCACAAAAGTTACCAATAGATAAACCAAGTCCAGCCATTGGCAACTTATATCTTGCAAGCTCGGCAGTATCACATAGCATAAAACAAACGCCTTCACCTACAGTTACGGTGAGAGAATATTTGCCCTCTTCAAATACCCGAAGACTGTCTAAAGCAGGCCCGGAAACTCCTGTACTCCATTCATAATTGGTTGCTCCCTTTACAGGAGACTTAAAAGTAAAATCTATTGGTTCATTGGGGCAGAAATCCTTACGATTAAGTTTTAACACAGGGACATTATAAACATTCGTATTTGATTTACTTTTTACAGAATCTTGTGTTCCGGCCGCTCTGGATGTCCAAATTAAGGTATCAACCAAAATGACATTATCGACAAAAACTTCTTCCAAAATTTTTTCCTCACAACTTGAACTGCCAATACCATCCAGTCTTATAAAACTAGGTCTCAGCAGGTTATCCTCTCTTGCGCTATTAATAAATGCTGATCCGCCATCTTTTGTCCCAAAAACACTACCAAATGAATTAAAATCAGCATCAATTTTGGCATATTTATTTTTCCACTTTACCTGACCATCAGAAGCAAGTTTCAATACAAAATTATAAGAAGAGTCCAGGTCAATAAAAGCAACTCCCGCAACCAAAATATCGTTATTTTTATCGATACTGATATCTGAAATTAACGAAGAATCAAGACCGTTTAGAATTAATTTTTTGGACCACACAGGCAAACCTGTTTTTGATATTTTTTGGATATAACTGGTATTAAGTATATTGTCATTGCATGAAATTACTATGGAAGAATCCTTCATCGATAGAATTTTTACATCCTTAAATTCAGCCTTGGCCAGAGTATTACGGTATTTTCTACTCCACTTTACAGTACCTGTAGTATCTGTAACATTAATATAAAATGTACTGTCCAAAGCACCAACTATTGCGAACGTACTATCTGTCAACAAACCTATATCTGATGCATTTATTCTTTTTGCCCCAGCTGTATTGTATAATTTTGACCACATGGTTTTGCCATTGTATCGACGTCTTGCAAGGACAACTTCATTTTCTGTTTTTTTACCACCGACATGGCATGAAAAAAGTGACTTTTTAAAATTTGTCAAAATATGGCTTTCGCTATTGCCATCGGCTGCACTCGTAGTATAAGACATGATCTGACCTACAGAGCCCCCTTTGTTGAGTGCTCCTATTATTTTATTTGCCTTGTCATCAGAGGACCTGATGATGCTGTAATAAATACTATCGTTGTCACCCTCCACGATGGAGCCAAAAGCAGGCGTTAGTCCTTTTTTGTTTCATCTATTGCAATTCTTTTGCTCCAGTTGATATCTCCTTTTGCCTTATAATTTGTAACAATGATAGAATCTGAAAAATAAACATTGTTAACATCACGCTCCCAAACTAGTTCCAAGGCAACAAAATTGCCACTTTTTAATTGGGCAGAACTAATTGAAATGGCTTCCTTATTACTTGCAAGCGGATATGTTCTATGAAATTTTTGTTGACCAAATCCTATATTAACGACAAAAACTAAACATAAAAACACAAATAATCTGGTATACATATTTCCTTTATCTTTAAATCTCATCATCATTTATATAGAGGTTGTAGTGTCAAAAATACTATTAAACTTCAAAAGTACAATTTTATTTTGACCATTATAATCAGGGTTTATTATTTTTATTATAATAAATGTCGTCTTTGACAATAAATGAATGATTGTTTAGCCTATTAGGTGTGTGAATTGTCCTACTTTTTAATAAAACTAAATATTATCTGATATAAAAAAAAGGAGTTACACATTTCTGTCAACTCCTTTTTTTATTTCCGAAACAAAAAATCTTAGTCCTTTTTACCCAGATTATTGAGTTTTTCGACTACTTTGTCAACTGCTGCCTTCTGAGTGGCTATCTCTTTAACTTTATTCTCTTGATCTACTATATTTTTTTCTATGTTTTTTTCGGCTTCCAGAATCTTATTTCTCGCTTTTTCTATGTCGTCGTGGTAATCTTCATTTTTACCTTTTAATTTCTTGAGATCTTTTTCAAGATTTGACATAGTCTTTTCCTCTATCTTAAGTTCTTCATTAACTACCTTTTTTCTCACTGATATAAAATAATCGTACATAAATTGTTTGATGGAAGCAGATTGTGAAGGATTATCTGCTGAATTAGCAAATTTGCCTCCCAGATCTACAAAAACATACGCTGTTGCCATGTCTTTTCCATCCTCAAATTTTGCGTACAAATCTATCGGAGATGTACCGTTAATGACAGGAATCTTACTTGCCATCATAAAATACTCTTTCGCCTTACCGTTTTCTTTAATTTTACCATATTCTTTGACAAATTCTTCAAACGTCTTTGTTGCCATTTTTTTATCTGCACCTGGTATTTCCACATAAAATGCATTTTGGGGGCCAAGGCTCATTGAGATGTTTTTTTCGACGGCTTGTTGTCCAAATACACTACTAAATAATCCTGAAATAAATAAAGAAGAGATAATAAATGAAATTTTCATATTGTTGTTTTTATTAAAAATTGAATAATATTTAATGATTTTATATGATGACATATTTTCTGAATTTAAGTCACTTTGTAATATAACTATTTATAAAATAATTAGGTTTTTTTGGAATTCAAATAATTTAATAATCCATCATAACCAGAAACATCCAGTTTATTTTTTTCTGCTTCTGTCTTTGCTTTTGTAACCACTTTTATAGCTTTTTCAACATTTTTAGTTAAAATCAGAACGCCACAATAACTGTTAAGGCTTTCCATGTCTTCTTTCAAATTATATGCAGATTCAGCATATTCAGCTGCATCAGAAAGCATTTCCTCCCGATCCTTAAATGTATTTGTGATATCATGAACTATAAACTTTAAGACATCTGCATCCTTTGATGATTTTTTTGCCAGTAATTTGTACCCGGCCATATATCGTTCATAATTATTAAAAGCTTTATAAAACTGCATTTGTGCTTTAGCACCAAAAGCTTCTGCTTCATCGGGAAAAGCTTTTTTTGCTTTGTCAAGTGTTTCACTCAAAAGACTTTCCATTTCAAATTCGATCGCCTTATTCACACTAAACTGACAAGCTGATCTAGACTTTTCCTCAAAGAGCTTTTGCCCTACGATACTAATGATTTTGCTTTTACTGCTGATTACCTGATCAAATAATTTAGAATCAGCATCTACTGCTGCTTCCAGAATAAATTTTAATCGTTGTTCTTCTTTCAATTGAGGTGACGAACTCAGATAGTCGTTTGAAATTTTAAGGCTCGGTTTAGAGGCTGTATTGAGTGCCTTAACATAATTAAAAACAAGGTCATAACTTCGATCACCCGAGTCATACTTTTCCTTAAAGCTCCCACTTTTATCATTTTTTTTAATTGCATCACTTCCGATAGCAATAAGACCATCAGGTTGCTGTCCGCCGGTAACGTTTTTAATGACTTTGCCTTCTCCATCTACAAAAAACAAGGTTGGATAAGCTGAAACCGGGTATTTATGACCAAATGAAACGCCATCTTCTTCTTCCATATCCAGTTTCAGGTTAATAAAATTGGCATTAAAGAAATCTCCAACTTTCTGCTGTGTGAATACATTTTTTGCCATTGCCTTGCAAGGACCACACCATTTGGCAAATGCGTCAATAAAAAGTAATTTGTCCTCAGCTTTTGCTTTAGCAACAGCATCTTTCCAAGTTCCATGAAAAAACTCAATACCCTGAGATTTACCAATAGTAAGACAAAAACAAATTAAAACAACGGCGATAAATTGATTTTTCATTATAATTTGGTAAACTTTAATTAAATTAAAACTAATCCAACTTTAAAATGTAAAATTACATGTTAAAATTCATAAATAAACAACTTTAACGTTTTAGTAAGTCAAATCGTTCATTTTTAAAAATTGACCATTAACATTATAAATGAATACCGGAGTCAATATCCCACTCCTTGCCAGTTCTGAATACGGTACCTTTAAAAATGGCTACTATTGCTTCGTGCTGATTGGTCACAATTACTTCATATATGCCCAATTTGGTTGTAAGGTTTTTTTCTACAGCTGTCGCTGTAATAATATCTCCTGTATGAACGGACTTAGTATGAGAAATGGATGTTTCTATGGAAACTGCATGAATGCCGTGCGAATTACTGGCAAAGGCAAAGGCACTGTCAGCAATTGAAAAGGTAATACCACCATGACAGATATTAAAGCCATTCATCATCTCATATCTTACTTCTGACCTGACGGTACAGCTACCCGGCCCGACATGCAGGATTTCAATACCTAACCAATGTGAAAAAGCATCATGTTTGAACATTAGGGTTTTAGCTATCTTCTCAGCTTTTTCGGAAGGTGTCACACGATTGAATTTAATAATTAAACAATTTTTTATGTCATGCTCAACTGATACAAATCTTTTAAATTTCTGCCCATGCCATCATAATCCAGTCCATAACCGACTACAAATTTATTTGGAATGATAAACCCGGGATAATCGGTTATAAAATCATGCAAATGTGCTTCAGGTTTTACCAATATGGAAGTAATAGCCAGGGAAGCGGGCTTGTGTAATTTCAGTTCCGGAATGAATGCTGCCATTGTATTTCCCGTATCGATGATATCTTCAACGATGATGAGATGTCTGTTTTGCAAATTAAGATTAGGAGGCATATAAATATCTACTTTGCCTGTAGTTTCCGTACCATGATAAGATTTTATCCTGACAAAATTAAGTTCGCAAGGGAAATCCAGTTTTCGAATCATATCAGCAGCAAAAATGAACGCACCATTCATCACAACAAGAAACATGGGGTGTTTTTCATGATAATCTTCACGAATACTATCAGCGATTTCCTGAACTTTGATTTCAATATCTGCGGCATCAATAAATTTTGAAAAAGACAGATCGCCTACTTTTATCAAATCAACATTAAATGTTTTATCAGTTTTACTCACTTTATGCCATATTTATCAATCAAAAAAATCATACTTGTCATTGCAGCAGCACCTAATTCAAGCTCACGTCTGTTTACAGCTTCAATACTGTCATTGGCGGTATGGTGAAAGTCAAAATATCTTTGAGAATCAGTCCTAAGTCCGATTAACAGCCCTTTTTGGGATTTCAAAGGACCAATATCTGACCCGGTACCTCCCTTCTCAAAATGTAGACCATAACTTTCCAACATTGGCAACCATTTGCTTACATGTCTGTAACACGTCTTAAATACCGATGTATCAGCATCAAAACTAAAACCTTTTGGTGAGAATCCGCCCGAATCTGACTCTAGTGCAGCAAGGTGAAATTCTTTATTGCTATTTGAAAACTGTGCATACGTTTTGCCGCCTGCAAGTCCATTTTCTTCATTTGAAAACAATACAACTCTGATGGTTCGCTTGGGGTGATACCCTAATGAAGTAAATATCCTTAGCACCTCCATGGCTTGAACACAACCCGACCCATCATCATGCGCACCCTGTCCGACATCCCAACTATCCAAATGTCCACCTATAAGGATAATTTCATCGGGGAATTCAGAACCTTTGATTTCGCCGATTACATTTGGAGCTGACCTTAATCCTTCCACTTTGCAGTTTGTATTTATATAAACAGATACGGGACCTGCTTTGAGTGCTTTACTTAATTTATTGGCATCATTAGTACTGAGCGCTAAGCCCGGTATTTTCGAAACGCTGTCTTTATAAATCGTCAAGCCTGTATGAGGGAAGTCATCCTGATTGGTTGTCATTGACCTGACAAGTGCTGCTGCAGCACCATATTCACCCGCTTTCGATGGCCCATACGTCCTTTGATCTACTGCCCCGCCATAAGCACTAAACGTTCGGATACTTGTGGCATCCATAGGTCTGTTGTAAAAAATTATTTTGCCTGAAACCCTATTATGCCCTAAAGCTTCTATATCATCCAGCCCTTTGACCTCAATTACTTCTGCCATGATACCCTCGTTTGAGGTCCCTACCGAATTACCTAACGACAAAGCATTTAAAGGCAAAAGCTTACCGGACTCATCCGTCATATAAACTTCATTTTTATCACCGCGATTCCAGTAATTTGCCTCACAATCTTGAAAACTACTTTTTACACCATTTAAAGAAGCTAAAATGTCTTTTGTAAATATAGCAGCACCCATATATGCATCAGATCCGGCAATCCGACCACCGTGTTTGACGCAAAGGTCTGTTAACCAAGGGTATACATGTCCGTTTTGCAAGGCTTCATCGTGTATTTTTTTTATCATGAACACATCTCCATCCTGAGATAATATGTCATTTAAAAAAACAAACAAACTCAAAAATAAACATAATAAAATCCTCATTTCACCCTTTTATGTGTTTTTTTACTCAAATTAATTCCTCAAACAAAGTTACAAAAATATCTCATTTTCCAACAAAGAATACAGCTTACTTATCTATATAAAGTATAGAATCTGTCAATTTCATATACTAAGAAGTCCTTAACAAATATACCCGTCTTGGTTAAAGTATCATTAAAGCTTCAATTTACTGTCTACATTAATGTGATTTTAATGGTTTAGTAATAAAAAGAACCAATATGATACGAGTATTACTTTTTTCAATTTTTTTTGGTACAATGTTGATCTCATGTATGGATATTGATGAAGACGTCCTTCCTGTGGTCGGTATTTACAGAGCGCATGTTGTAGGTGTTTCAGGGCCATTTGACCTTATCGTCAGTACAGACAGAGGAGATGATGTGATTATGGAATCAAAATTTGATGGCTTTGATTGGTATACCCTTAAAGCAGATTTGGACAATGCCAATGAGCGAGTAATTGACATAGATATCAATAACCAGATCATATCACAGGGGACATTTGTAAAAGGTCAAGGTTTCTTCCGTGACGGCACCATAGAGTTAAGATATACCATAGACTTCAGTGATGGAGAGAAAGTCAATTTTAAATTGGTAGGAACAAAAAATTAACACTACATGAGTGCAGTAGCCGACCGGAGCCACTTATTTAAAACATTTATTTTGATCGCACTAAATAGTGTCTTTTTTGGCTTCGGCGGCTATTTTCATCCGGATATTGCTTAAACCCAGTTCAGACTAAAAAGATTATCAGATTGGCAATAAGACACTTTTTTTAGCAGAGGCTTGACTTTTTAAGCTGACACTACCTAGGTCATTTAAAAAATATAAATTAACATTTATGTCAAATATGAAATATAATCGTTTCTTAGCTACAAGGGACCCAAATCAATCTTACTATGAATCAATAATTTAGCTCAAAAAGGTATCAACCTGATGCGTTGTTATCTTTGTACTAATAGTTTTTTCGAATCAACACCTTTTTCTGAGGTCATATAAATATTGTACATACCGCTATTTTCAAGTTGCAGGCTTATTATTTCTTGTGTAACATCTTGTTTTAGAACTAGATGATTTTGCATATCAGTAATGGTGATGGTTGCTTTATCAAATGGTAGCAAGACGATAAATTGTCTGTTTGTGGGATTTGGGAACACGGTCCAATCTGACTTTTCGGTAAGACCGCATATATCCACGTAAACTATTTTTGAAAATGATTTATCCCAAAAAAGCGGCACTGTATCTGAAATTGCTTATAAGTGCGGATTTAATTCTCCGGCCTATTTTATCAAATGTTTTAAGGATTATTTTGGAGTGACTCCAGGTGATTTATAGGTTTTTATGTTAGTTTTTTTTAATTATTTTTAATTCCCGAAAATTAAATTATTTATATTTTTTGTATTCCGGATTGATATTTTAAATTTTATGACTATAATCATCTTCATTTTTATGGCAATGTCGTATTTTTGCAGCGATGAAAAACATTTTAAGTTATTTTCTAGCAATAATAATATGCCTGCCGTTGTTTTCAAAGGTAAGCGTGGTATTGGTATGGAAAACAAATCAAAAATACATCATCGAAAATCTCTGCGTAAATAAAACGAAACCGGTATTGAAGTGCAATGGAAAGTGTCATCTGATGAATAAACTTAATGATACAAAAGAAGATAACAATGCGCCAATACCAGAAAAAAGCAAGGAATTAAAACTTCAGCCATTTATTTATGGAAACCTTCATGAAGTTCTTTTAGCTTCCAAAATAAGTACATCAGCCAAGGATGTCATAAGCTATTGTGAGAATTTCCGCAATAGACTTTTTGGAAAAATCATATTTATTCCACCGGACAGAATTTACCCTGTGGTGTAGTATTCATACTATACGTTCTTTTTTTTATGCAGAATATCAGGTAACCGGAATCTGGATGTTTGATATAAATATTGCTGACTTAAGACTTAATGATTTATTTGGATTGCTTAAAATTGGTAACATTATTTACATGATGTGACTATCGTTTTTAAGGTAGATGTATGTGCCTTTAATTGGTATTACATTCCAAACCATTAACTTTTTGAGCATACATTTAAACTGAATTTAGGTTATTTCTGATTTTGCATAAAATCATTCTTCATTATTATCAAAAATGTTAAATGATATGACCGGGAAATGGTTTTCGTTCTGTTTGCTGATTTTAATGTCTATTTTTACACAGAAAGTGTATGCCTGTGATGTTTGTGGTTGTGCCGTATCAGGGCATCAGTTTGGAATACTTCCACAATTCCAAAAGCACTTTGTTGGTATCAGATATAATTACAGGAGCTTCCAATCGGTACATCCTCCATTATTTTCTACAGATACCGAAAAGGTAAGCCGGGAGTATTTTCACACTACTGATATTTGGGGCAGATACATACTGAGTGATCGGGTGCAGCTCTTTGGATTTGTGCCTTTACATCATATTACCAAAGAGGAAGACAATACCACACTGACACAAAAAGGATTAGGGGACATCACCATCATGGGTATGTACGCCATTATCAATCAGCGTACATCCGACAATGGCCGATGGATTCATCACCTTCAGGCGGGTGGAGGTATAAAACTACCTACAGGGGCGCATGATTATTATACGGGAGAAAATGAATGGATCCCCGGAATCCAGAAAGGTACCGGCACTATTGATTTTATGCTCAATACCAATTATCTTTTGAGATATGATGAAATAGGCTTATCTGCAGAAGTGGGGTGGAGAGTAAATGGTCATAATACAATGCAGGATTTCAGATATGGCCAACGATTGACTACAGGAATCAGAAGTTTTTACATACTCCATGCCGGGAAAAACAGTTTTATGCCTTCCTTAGGCTGTGTGCTTGAGCAATCGGGCAAGGATGATCATGAAGGCACTACAGTTGATCTGTCCGGTGGTTCCGCTTTTTTTGGACATGTTGGTTTAGACTTTTTTAGCAATGGTTTTACGGCAGGTTTTTCGATCCAGCCTTCTGTTATCCAAAATGTGGCCAATGGAAATCTTACATCTGGGACACGTTTTAATGCACAATTTGCAGTGTTGTTCTGAGCACTTAAAACTTCAGATAGAATCTTTATTTAATAATATAAAAAATACAAAAAATGAATCGTTTAAATAAAATTTTGTTTTTAGCTATCCTTATTACAGCAGGTTTAAGTTCATGTAAAGATGATGAGCCTGAGACAAAAAAGGCCGGAGAAGTGACCATTGAGTTTGATCACGTTTGGGCTTCAACAGAATCAGAGTTTTCTCTCAATAAAGAACTTACTCATCCTTTGTTGGGTGAAAAAATGACTTTTAATATTTTCAAATATTATGTATCCAATGTCAGGTTAAAAGCCAAAGACGGAAGTTGGTATACCATGCCGGAAAGCTATTTTATTGTGGATGCAGATCCATCCGGAACCAACAAAGTAGTGATTCCTGATGTACCTGGTGGAGAGTATACAGATGTGGAGTTGATGTTTGGTGTAGACAGTACACGTTGTACATCAGGGGCACAGACCGGTGTCTTAGATCCTGCCAAAGGTATGTTTTGGAGCTGGAATTCAGGGTATATCATGATCAAAGCAGAGGGAACTTCTCCCAATTCAGCATCAGGAAGTTTTACTTTCCATTTAGGTGGATTTAAGGGAGTCAATAAAGTCCAAAGCACTAAATCGTACAACTTTGGTACTACAGCTTTAGTAGTAGATGGTGACAGAGAGGCAGAAATTCATATGATAGCCAATCCGGCCCGTTTGTGGCATTCAGCTGATAAATTGGCCATAAAAAACACCAATACTATGCCAAATGCCATAGCAAAGACCATGTCTTCCACTTTCTATGACGCTATCAGATTTGACCACATTCACAACTAAAATAATTCAAATAATGATCAGTCATAAGATCAGATTTTTATTGTTTTTTGCACTGATATGGAATATTTCCTGTCAGGATGATCAGGATAGGTCGGACTTCGGTCTGACTTATCCTGATTACTTTCCTGCTCCTCATTATCAGTTTGGAAAAAACACCTTGACACGTGAAGGTTTTGAATTGGGAAGAGCATTGTTTTTTGATCCAATACTTTCTGTTGACAGTACCATTAGCTGTGCTTCATGTCATAGCCAGGGTCATGCTTTTGCAGATCACAATACGGCGTTAAGTTCAGGGATTTTTGCTAAAACCGGCAACAGGAATAGTCCGGCTATGTTTAATCTGGCATGGCATCCTGTTTTTATGTGGGACGGAGGAATCAATCATATAGAAGTAATGCCATTGGCACCCATTACCAATGATGTAGAAATGGGGGAAGATATGCTCAGAGTTGTGGCTAAACTCAAGAAACATTCAAATTATACCAAAAGATTTAATAAAGTTTTTGGTGAGAAACCCATTGAATCCCAACAAATATTTTATGCTCTTGCACAGTACATGAGTATGCTGGTAAGTGCAGACTCAAAGTATGACAGATATCGACAGGGAAAAGAGTCTCTGACATCAGACGAACAGGATGGGTTGCAAATATTCAGGAATAAATGTGCTGCCTGTCATACTGAGCCTTTATTTAGTGATTTTAGCTTGCGCAACAATGGTTTGGAAATATTGAATGATGATCTGGGTTTCGGGCGTATTACTTTGGAGGAAGGCGACATATATAAATTTAAAGTACCTTCTTTGCGAAATGTCGTACTAACATATCCATATATGCATGACGGAAGGTTCCGCACGTTGGATCAGGTGTTGGACCATTATAGCAGAGGCATGATTCACCACAAAAATCTTGATCCTTTGCTGATGACCAATGGTCAACCTGGTATTCCACTCACAGACATTGACAAAGTAAAACTTAAGGCTTTTTTAAACACACTTTCTGATTTTGCTTTCATTTCAAATCCATTATTTTCAAAATAAACAACAATATCCTATGTTCAGAATATTAGTTATTTTTGGAATCATTTGTACGATGGTTCTTATTTCCTGTTCTAAAGACGTAGTTGGGAATCAGGATACTTTTAATACTAAGATAAATTTTATTTCGCCTGCCGCAGATAGTGAATGCAGTATTGGTGACACCATTAAAATATCAGCAGTCATAACATCTGATGTATCTATGCATGGTTACGAAATACTGATTCACAACAAAACAAAAAAAGATATCATCCCGCTGAAGAATAAACATACCCATGGTAAAGAGATTTTGATAAATGAAAACTGGGTAGTAAATGTCAGTGCTGAATCTGTTATAGAAATTGAAATTATAGCAGCGATTGATCATTTGGGGAATCAAATATCAGCTGTTAAAAAAGTGAAATGTTTTTAACATTAAATTGTCAGGGAGTATAATTGGAATAATATGAAACAAACTGCAGGGCCAAACATTCAGTTATTTATGCGATTGCTTGCTTTATGTTTATTTTTTCTTGCTTTTATCTTTCTCCTTTTCACGATTTTTAAAATAGCCACGCAGTAAATTTGCCACACCACCATTTTCATACCCACTTACATATTGCGTCGATATTTGCCACCCACTTCATAAAGCGCATTGGTTATTTGACCAAGTGAGCAAACTTTTACAGTTTCCATAAGTTCTTCAAACAGATTACCACCTGAAATTGCTGCTGTCTGAAGTCCGGATAAAACCGACGAAGATTTTGCCTGGTCAAAATTGTAAATACCTTCTACAGTATTGATCTGATCGATTTTTTCTTCCTCTGTGGCACGGATGACTTCTGAGGGAATAATCGTAGGCGAACCTTCTTTGGAGAGGAAGGTATTGACCCCGACAATAGGGAATTCGCCGGTATGTTTTAGGGTTTCATAATACAGCGACTCTTCCTGTATCTTACTCCGCTGATACATCGTTTCCATCGCCCCTAATACACCTCCGCGTTCAGTAATACGATCAAACTCCGCAAGTACAGCTTTTTCTACCAGCTCGGTCAATTCCTCTATGATAAATGAACCCTGAATGGGGTTTTCGTTTTTCGATAAGCCGAGTTCTTTATTTATGATAAGCTGGATGGCCATTGCCCTTCGGACACTTTCTTCCGTTGGTGTCGTGATAGCCTCGTCGTACGCATTGGTATGTAAAGAATTGCAATTATCATAAATCGCATACAAAGCCTGTAGCGTAGTACGAATATCATTAAATGCTATTTCCTGAGCATGTAATGAGCGACCGGATGTCTGAATGTGATACTTGAGCATTTGTGACCTTGCATTGCCACCGTATTTGTACTTCATAGCTTTTGCCCAGATTCTCCTTGCAACCCTCCCAATCACTGCATACTCAGGGTCAACACCATTGGAAAAGAAAAAAGACAGATTCGGTGCAAAGTCGTCTATGTGCATGCCCCGACTGAGATAATATTCTACAAATGTAAAACCATTGGATAGTGTGAAGGCTAGTTGAGAGATTGGGTTTGCACCCGCTTCAGCTATATGATATCCGGATATTGATACAGAGTAAAAGTTTCTTACGTCATGTTGTATAAAATATTGCTGTACATCACCCATCAACCTCAATGAAAATTCGGTGCTGAAAATACATGTGTTCTGTGCCTGATCTTCCTTAAGTATATCAGCCTGAACGGTACCCCGGACAGAATTTAATGCTTTATTCTTCAAACTCAGATACACATCGGCCGGCAAAATTTCATCACCAGTCATACCTAATAACATGGTGCCAAGACCATCATTTCCTTCAGGAAGGACACCCTTATATACAGGTCTTTTTAGCCCTTTGGCTTCATATTTTTCTGAAAGTTTTGCATTTACCAGATGTATCAGATTATTTTCTTTGATATATTTTTCGCATTGCTGATCAATGGCAGCGTTCATAAAAAAAGCACAAATCGTAGCAGCTGGACCGTTTATAGTCATCGAAACAGAGGTTGATGGATGACAAAGATCAAAACCGGAATACAGGATTTTGGCATCATCGAGACAACAAACACTCACACCGGAATTACCTATTTTACCGTAAATATCAGGCCGGTAGTGTGGATCTTCTCCATACAATGTAACTGAGTCAAAAGCGGTAGATAGCCGTTTGGCAGGCAATCCTAATGAAACGTAATGAAATCTTT
The DNA here is from genome assembly GCA_016717145.1 of Saprospiraceae bacterium. Taxonomy (GTDB): domain Bacteria; phylum Bacteroidota; class Bacteroidia; order Chitinophagales; family Saprospiraceae; genus OLB9. The sequence goes on from JADKGD010000012.1 coordinate 73,015, forward strand.
TGTTGGTTCGCTCGGGACCACCTTCGCCCGCAAACATTCGGGTAGGGTCTTCGCCTTCCCGCTTAAATGGGAATACTCCAGCAGTGTATGGAAATTCGCCAGACACATTTTCCTGCAGATTCCATAACAGGATATCGCCCCAATCCGTATACTTAGGAAGACAAATCTTAGGAATCCGTAGATGAGACAATGATTCCGTATATGGAATAATTTTAATTTCTTTATCTCTTACTTTGTAGGTGTATACATCACCACTATAATTTTCTTTTTTTGATTGCCATGATTCCAAAATGCGTTTATTCTCGCCACTTAGATCATCATATATTTTTTTGAATTCGCCAGACAACAAAGTTTTTGTTGCGCTATCATCAATAATATTTATTGTATTTTGGACACTAAAAGCATTGGAAGCCAGGCTTGCCTGCTCCTTTACTTTTTGGTCATAATGTCTGTTATTTTCAGATATTTCAGAAAGGTATCTTACTCTGGCCGGAGGGATGATATAGACTTTTTCGCTATCACCGGTAGGCAGATCGATTTGAGTCCTTAGGTCTGTGCCCGTTTTTTCATCAATGACTGCAATCAGTTTTTTGTACAACATGTTAGTGCCCGGATCATTAAATTGTGACGCAATCGTACCATATACAGGAATATCATTTATATCAATATCCCATAAATTGTGATTGCGCTGGTATTGTTTTTTGACGTCACGCACCGCATCCAAAGCACCTTTTTTATCAAATTTATTGATGGCTATGATATCTGCAAAGTCGAGCATGTCAATTTTTTCCAACTGACTGGCTGCACCATATTCAGGTGTCATAATATACATAGATACATCTGAATGGTCGACGATTTCTGTATCAGATTGTCCAATTCCTGAGGTCTCGAGAATAATAAGATCAAAGCCAGCTGCTTTAAGCACATTGACAGCACCCTGAACATATTTTGACAAAGCCAGATTGGATTGGCGTGTAGCGAGTGAACGCATATATACCCGATCATTGTTGATCGAATTCATACGGATTCTATCTCCAAGCAGTGCGCCACCTGTTTTACGTTTGGATGGATCAACAGAGACAATAGCAATTTTTTTATCTTTAAAATCCAATAAAAACCTCCGGACAAGCTCATCAACCATACTTGATTTACCCGATCCACCGGTACCTGTAATACCTAAAACAGGAATTTTTCGCTGTTCATACTGAATATCTTTAAGTAAATTTTGATGCTTTTCAGGGAAATTCTCCAAAGAAGATATCACCCTTGCAATGTTATGGGCATTCTGATTTGACAATGCTTTCAATTCACCATTTAATTTATCGCCGATGGGATAATCACATTGTCGAAGCACATCATTTATCATGCCCTGTAAGCCCATATGACGACCATCATCCGGAGAATAAATCCTGGTAATGCCATAATCCTGCAATGCTTTTATCTCTACAGGTAGAATAGTCCCGCCGCCACCGCCAAATATTTTAATATGGCCGCACCCTTTTTCTTTGAGAAGGTCGTAAATGTATGTAAAAAATTCATTATGGCCGCCCTGATATGATGTGATAGCAATACCTTGTACATCTTCCTGAATGGCAGTTTCGACTATTTCCTGTGCAGACCTGTTGTGCCCGAGATGTATGATTTCAGCACCTGAACGCTGCATGATGCGACGCATAATATTGATTGCTGCATCATGTCCGTCAAAAAGAGATGCGGCGGTGACAATCCTGATTTTATTAATTGGATTGTAAATTTGTTCTTCAATCATATAGCAAGGGTTAACATTGATATTCTCTACTCAAAAATATCTTATGGCAAAAATACAAAAAAAAATACTTTAGAATTCAAAAAAATAAGTGTTTGAAGAGAAAGATAAATTAAATGAATAATAAACAATAATTGTACATGGAAATATCGATTTTCTTCCATTACAACAATCCTTCTTTTATCCAAATTTGAATCAGTTTTTCAGCTTTTACAAGATCATCATGCATCAATCTGTCCTGATCAAGAAACAGAATCTCAGTTCTACATTCTTTAATCATTTGTTCCAATAGTTCAGAACTCTGTTTAGGACGTCTGAATTCAAGAGCCTGGACTGCTGTTAATAATTCAATTGCCATCAGCGATTTCAGGTTTTGTAATATTTTAAAAGTTTTTGTAGCCGCATTAGCCGCCATGCTGACATGGTCTTCCTGACCTTTACTCGATACAATAGAATCAATGGATGCAGGAGTACAATATTGTTTATTCTGACTGACAATAGATGCTGCGGTATATTGTGCAATCATAAATCCGGAATTCAAACCTGGATGTCTGGTAAGAAATGCAGGCAGTCCCCTATCTCCATTTATAAGTTGATAAACACGTCTTTCAGAAATACTTCCCAACTCTGACAGAGCTATAGCTAAGTAGTCAAGTATCAATGCTAATGGTTGGGCGTGAAAATTTCCACCTGAAAGAATCTTATCTTCCTTATGAAAAATTATCGGGTTGTCAGTGACAGAATTTATCTCCGTATTGATAACTTCCATAGCATGAATAATGGCATCATAACTTGCTCCATGTACTTGTGGTACACATCTGAACGAATATGGATCCTGTACACTATACTTATCAATACTCCTTATGTCACTGTTTTTTAAATAGTTACATATTTCTGACGCTACAATAATCTGACCTCTATGTGGCCTAATATCATGTAACAAATGATCAAAAGGGGCAATGTCGCATATAAATGCGTCCATAGATAGTGCTGCAATTTTATTTGCAAGATGGAGCACGCTTTTGGCTTCAGCCACGATAATTGATGCATAGGCTAATGAAAATTGGGTTCCATTCAGTAAGGCAAGTCCCTCTTTTGATTTGAGAATTATGGATTTAATACTGGTGGCATGTAATGCCATGTGGCTATCCACAATGCTGCCGTTAAAATACACCTGACCAACGCCCAGAAGTGGCAAACTAAGGTGTGCCAAAGGCGCAAGATCTCCTGAAGCTCCTAATGAACCCAACTGATAAATAACGGGAATTATGTTAGCATTATATAGTTCAATGAGTTTTTCTACAAGCTCTATCCGAACACCAGAACAACCGTGAGAAAGGTTAATTATTTTAAGCAGATGCATTAATTTACAAATATGCTCAGGCACTAATTCCCCCATACCGCATGCATGAGACAGGACCAGGTTTTCCTGGAGTTTTTCAAGGTTTTCATCTGAGATTTGAATATTGCATAAAGATCCAAACCCGGTATTTATCCCATAAATGACAGCATGGGGATCAGCCATTTTTCTTTCAAGATATTGACGGTTTGCTGTTATAAGGATTTTTGTTTCCTGACTGATGCTTACAGATTGGAATGAAAATAAAACTTTATACAGTTCCGAAACATTAATTTGTGAACCATTAATTACATATGGTTTCATCTGTTTATTTTTTATATTTATTTTTAAAGGCCAGATGGAATTCGCATGAGAAAATAATCATCACTATTTGTGTGACTACTGCTCATGCTCATTTCATATATTTATTTTGGCTATAATGATTAGGCTTTAGCTTTTACGCTGATTAATTTGAATTAAGTATCAAAAGAATTTAGTTGACAAAATACCAAAAAAGTCATGTAAAGTGACGCAAATGTAGTTAATTTATTTTCGAAAAACACATTTTGGGAAGCACCTTAAAACGATATGAATAAGGGATAAAACTAATTGTGTTATGTCAAATGATAATTAATCACACCAAAAAAAAGATTTTGTCGTTAAACTATAGTTAAATAGTAATGTCACAATTGATAATTATGAAATCTAAAATTTTAATAGTCAACGTATTATATATATATAACGAAAGTTTAAGATATTTTGAACAGTAACTTTTAATGACTGGAAATTGTCTTAAATATGGATACAATCCAATAAAATTGTAATTTTGGCAAAATTTTTAAACAATATATTTAATTTAAGAGAAATGAATACGAAAAATTTATTATTTGTCTGCATGTTTATTTTGGGGTCATCATTTTCTTCAGTTGCTCAAAAAATAGCTGTTGTAGATATAAACGAAGTTCTTTCTTCACTTCCTGACTATCAGGCAGCACAAACAGAATTGGACAGAATCGCTGCAGAGTGGAGACAGCAAATTGCTCAGGAATTTGACAAAGTAAAAAGTTTGTATAATAAGTTTCAGGCCGAACAGGTACTTTTAAGTGCCGAAGACAAAATTAAAAAAGAGGAGGAAATTGTAAAAAAAGAAGCAGAAGTTCGTGAATTGCAAAAAAACAAATTTGGTCCTGAAGGTGAGTTGTTTACAAAAAGACAAGAAATGGTCTCCCCGATACAGGAAAAAGTATTTGCAGCTATTGAAACTTATGCAGCCGACAAAGCAATAGATATCATCTTTGACAAAAGCGGTTCCGCAGGAATCTTGTTTACAAATCCGGAATTTGATAAAACAGCAGATCTCAAAAAGAGATTAAATATTAAAAAATAACCATACTTTTGAGGTTTTAGTGTCAAAAGTCATTTATAAATCAACTTATTTAATAATAATGAACAAATTTTTAAGTTTAGCCTTATTCTTTTTTTTTACATCGATTCATGTACAGGCGCAGAAAGTAGGCTTTATCAATACACAGGAAATCCTGGCACTATTGCCGGAAGTGAAGCAAGCAAATTCAGACATTGAAGTTATGAAAACTATGTTTCAGAAAAAAGGTCAGGACATGGTCAAAGCGCTTCAAACTAAATATCAGGAACTTCAGAAAGCACAAGCAAATGGAGAAATTGCTCCTTTGGAAGCGGAAAAACAAACTAAAGTTTTGAAAGACGAAGAAGCTGCTTTAGGTGAATTTGAGAAGACAAGTCAACAAAAGATATACGAAAAATCTGAAGAATTACTTAAACCCATTCAGGAGAGAATGAATAAAGCAATCAAGGACGTGGCAGCGGAAAACGGCTTTCTGTATATTTTTGATTCAGGTGTAGGTGTAATATTATATTCAGATCCAACGGCTGACGCAACAAAAATGGTAAAAGCTAAGTTGGGTATTGCACCCTGATATGACCCATAAATCTCCAAATCAACCGATCGGAATTTTTGATAGTGGCATTGGCGGACTTACCGTAGCCAATGCCATTCATCATGCCCTTCCCAACGAGCATTTGATTTATTTTGGCGATACGGTACACCTTCCATATGGAGACAAATCTGCCGATGCCATACGTTATTATAGCTTGAAGATCAGCAAATTTCTTCTTGAACAAAATTGCAAAATGATCATCATTGCATGCAATTCTGCTTCCTCAGCGGCATATGACATGTTACTTGATTTTTTTGAAGGGAAAGTGCTTTTTGTAAATGTGGTAGATCCATTGGTAAATGCCGTTATCTCCAATAATTATCAAAACGTAGGTGTTATTGCTACAAAAGCAACCATTAATTCATCCATTTACAGAAATAAAATAAAATCTCTTAACCAAAAAGTCAAGGTCAATCAATTGGCAACACCATTGCTTGCACCTATGATTGAAGAAGGTTTTTATAGTGGTTCCATTAGTAAAAGTATCATCTCAAACTATCTTTCTCACCCCGATCTTCATGATATTGATGCCTTATTATTGGCATGCACACATTACCCCTTGATAAAGGCAGAAATTGATGAATTTTATAATGGTAAAGTGGCTATAATGGACTCCACTGACGTAGTCACAAATGTGGTGATTCAAATATTAACAGAAGAAAAATTACTTTCGCCAAAACGTAGCCACGAAGACCAGTTTTATGTCTCTGATTATACTAAATCATTTGAAGAAACTGCCAGAAATTTTTACGGTGAGAATATAAAATTGGAAGCACAGCAGATCTGGACCTAAGCCAAAGGGTTAATGCTAAGTTTGATGAATAGGTATTACTATTTAATCAATTTCCTGATAATTAAAAATAATATGTTAATTTTGACAATCTTATAATCAAAATCAATATGCCATGAAGTCTCTGCTCTTTACTTTTATATTTCTACTTTTATTATTGAATAATGGTGATGCTCAAAACCTAATTTCAGCTACATACAAAGGAGCAAAATCCAAACAACAAATAAACACACTTTTTAACCTGCCGTTGATTAAAAACGGAGTAAAATACTATAAAATCACATATACTTCACCTGATGCTAAAGGCATCATGGATACCCTTTCAGGTTTGCTTGTAGTGCCGGATAACCTGAAGTTTGAATACCCAAGGTTAGTGTATCAACATGGAACTTCTGACTGCAAAAAATGTGTACCATCGTTTTATGGTAGTGCAGGTGCTGATGAAGGACAACTAGGATTTCTATTTGCAGGTCTTGGGTTTGTGTCTGTGTTGCCGGATTTTGTGGGTATGGGTGAAGGCAGAGGATTTCAAACATATGTTCATGCACAAACCATAGTATCTGCAAGTATAGATATGTTGCGGGCATGCGAGGAGTGGGCCGCTAAGAATGGGTTATTTACCAATGATCAACTATTTTTAACCGGATATTCACAAGGAGGCTATGCTTCGATGGCTTTGCACAAATATCTTGAAGAGCATGTCGTTTCAGGTCTGACAGTAACAGCAGGATCGCACATGTCCGGACCTTATAGTCTATCTGGCGTCATGCGTGATCTCATACTTAGCGATACTGAATATTTTTATCCGGCCTATGTACCTAATACGATTATGGGTTTTAATGAAACTTATGAAAATATTTATACCATTCCGGAAGATTTTTTTAAACCTGAATATGTCACTGACATAAAAAAATATCTTTCTGGCAGCATTTCTCTTACGAGCCTGAATTCAAAGCTTATACAATTACTTAAATTAAATACCGGCGCATCAGTAGGCGGAAGAATGATCAGGGAAGATGTCAAAACTGACATAATAGCTAACAAGGATCATAATTTAAATAAAATACTTAAGGAAAATGATGTGTACAACTGGGCTCCTAAACTTCCAACAAGGATTTTATATTGCAAAGCAGATGATCAGGTACCCTTTATGAATAGTGTGGTAGCTAAAGACACAATGCTTGCTAAGGGTGCTACAAATCTAATGGTCACCGATGTAAACTCGAATGCCGATCATGGTACTTGCGTCACTCCTGCGCTCACGCAAACAGTATTGTTTTTTTTAGGTTTACAGAAGATAACTTCCGGATCACAAGAAATAGAAAACAGCAAAAAAGTAACATGCTATCCAAACCCATTTACTGATATGATCATTTTAGATGGCCTTGAAGGCGGAGAAACCATAGAGGTATATGATGTCAACAATAAACTAATTTTGATGCGGGAGAATAAAAATTCTGTGTTTTATAATTTGGATTTATCCGGTTGTCAGCATGGTTTATTTACCATTTTAATAAGGTCAACAAAAGTAACCAATAGCCTAAGGGTTATAAAAATGCTGTAGTGTGACGTTTTTAAGTTTATCCAATAGATTTTCTTTTTACATTTTGAGTAATTGAATTTCTTCGTTATAGTCAAACTGAAGGTCTTCATGTAAATGATGAACCAATTTGTCAAGTTTTTCTATTTGTCTGAAATAGATTGAAGACAAGGATTTTACGTGAGATACTGGCAAACCGGATTTTCGGAGTGATTTACAAAAAAAAATCAACAAGTCGACTTCAGTCTCTTTTATACCAGTATACCTGGAATATTTTGTGATAAGTTTTAACATTTTTCGAACACTTTTTTTGGCCAAATACATATTGTTCATATTTATATCTTCCAAAATAACCGTAATTTCAGTCTTGACTTCTCGAATATAAGCATCAATATCATCAGCATCAAAAAGTAAAAATGATATCAGTTCTTTATTTTCAGTTTTAAATCTTGTTAATTTCAATGCCAGTTCAATTACCCGCTGATGTGTACAGGTTTCAAGTTCTTTTCTGATGAGGACCAAAGATGCTGCTTTCATTTAGAGAAAAAATTTGGTCACAATATCTGCAATATTAATTACATTATGATTCAAGTTGTAGCAACTTTAATTAAATCAATTTCAAAAATATAATTGGTAACTTTGTTCAAAATTTAGTTGGTGAAAATATTAATTATTAAAATAGGTTCTGTTATTATTTTTTCAGTTACTTTGATTTTTCTTTACGGTTTTATCAGAAAGGTAGATCATATATCTGATTTCAAAGATGACTATACCCTCATAAAAGGCATCACCGTAGTTGCACCACCGAGTCCGATTGGTGCTCCGGCATTCAAACGACTCAGAGATATAAATACTGAATGGGTGGCTTTTGTACCCTATGGTTTTACTAAAAAAGGTACAACAGATTTAAAATATAATCTTGACTGGCAATGGTGGGGAGAAAAAAAAGATGGTATAGAGGCTTGTATTAAAGCCGCAAAAGCACAAGGTCTAAGCGTTATGCTTAAACCACAAGTGTATATAGGTGGTGGCTGGGTTGGAGATTTGAATTTTAATTCTGAAGAGGATTGGAAGTCCTGGGAGGCAAGGTATGGAATTTTTATTATGGATTATCTGAAGCTGGCTTCAAAGTATGATGTAGATATGTTTTGTATAGGAACAGAATTTAATATTTCAGTAGTTAAAAGGGACAGGTTTTGGAAGGAACTTATCAAAGAAATCAGAAAAACTTACAAAGGAAAAATAACTTATTCTGCAAATTGGGACAAATATCAGGACGTTAAATTTTGGTCCGAAATGGATTTTATTGGAATCAGCAGTTATTTTCCGCTTTCTGAAGCAGTAAATCCTACCATAACATTGCTTAATAAAGAGTGGAAGCCAATAATTAAAAAGCTCAAGTCTTTTTCAGAATCCAATAAACGAAAAATAATTTTTACAGAATATGGTTACATGTCTGTGGATGGCTGTGCAGGGAAGTCCTGGGAAATAGAAAAAAATCTCAAGAACCTGAATATAAATCAACAAGCGCAGTCTAATGCTTATGATGCCTTATGGTCGAATTTGATACAAGAAGATTTTTGGGCGGGAGGTTTTATCTGGAAATGGTTTCCTGATGGAATGGGACACGAAGGATATCCAGATAAAGACTATACACCACAGGACAAACCAGCAGAAAAAATCATCAGAAAGTGGTTTAATACAAACAAAAAAATATAAATGATAACATTTATTGAAAAAGTTGAAGAACTAACCGAAATAATCAAACAATATAAAATTAATAATAAAACAATTGGTTTTGTCCCTACAATGGGTGCATTGCACCAAGGTCATGTTTCTCTGGTGAAGAGATCCAAGCAAGAGAACAAAATATGCATAGTGTCCATATTTGTAAACCCTACCCAATTTAACGATAAAAAAGACCTAAAAAAATATGTACGGGACATTGATGGCGATTTAAACAAGTTAGCATCATCAGGGGTGGATATCGTTTTTGCGCCATCTGTGTCTGAAATCTACCCGGATACCGGAGATGCTGGCCCAGTCATAAACCTTTGCGGACTAGACACCTATATGGAAGGGGCTTTCCGTCCGGGGCATTTTAAAGGTGTCGCTCAGGTCGTAAAAAGACTTCTGGATATTGTTACACCTGACAAGCTATATATGGGCCAAAAGGATTTTCAACAATTTACCATTATTAATCACATGATAAAAACACTTCATATACAAACAGAACTCGTGGTTTGTCCGATTATACGTGAACCTAATGGCCTTGCAATGAGTTCCAGAAATGAACGGTTGACACCTGCCACAAGAGAAAAGGCTGGTATAATTTATAAATGCCTTCAATCAATTAAAAAGAATCAAAACAAAAAAAGCATCTCCGACTTATGCAACTTTGGCATTAAAAAACTTAATGTCTATCCTTTTCAAACGGAATATCTTATCATATCTGATGGAAATACGCTTAAGCCATTGAATAATATTGAAGATACGGATTACGCTGTGGCTTGTGTGGCCGTTTTTGCAGAAGGCGTCAGGTTAATAGATAATATTATTTTGAAACAAGGCCATTAATCCTTTAATTTTAAATAAATCTATATGCCACTCCAATTTGAATGTTTCTAAAAATAAATTTTGTGTCCAGTTTGTTTCCATTATTATCTGTATAAATAATATCTGACACTGAAACAAGGCTATTTGATATTTGTGTGCTGATGGAAATACGATTATTCGGGTAAAATCTTAATCCTAAAACAATACCTAAATCCGATTTTTTTAAGACTTTAACTTTGGCTTTTTCCCAAACATCATTTATCTTATATTCTTCACCGCCATTAATTCCAACAGAAATGCCGCCATATATGCCAAGACCTTTGCCTATTTTATATTCAACCTGAGGTATGATCTCCAAAAATTGATATCTCCCTGGAGGAATACCAGTACTATCCTGAGTCGTAAAGCCTCTTTTTGAAAACTGAAGATCTACGGATATATGCAGATTGTCACTCAATTTTAATGTAGGTCTTGCAGACAGATAATAATTTAAAGTGCTACTTGTATAATATCCTTCGAAGCCGGATACTTTGAGATTACTTATGTTAATACCAGCTCCGGCAAAAATATTAAGCTGGGCTTTTACAAATGTGACACTAAACATAAAAATAAGTGAGAAAAACAATTTTTTCATGGACATTTATTTAAAATTAAATTATTACCCGCTAATCCTAAAGTCTGGAATGCAAGTTAATCATTAAAAAACAATTAAAATCTATATTGTATTCTCGTAGTAAAAATATAATCTTTTAAATCCGTTGTTTTAATGATTCAATATCCTTCTTTACTAAGTTCAAATGCTTTCCAAGACTATCATTTGATTTAAGTTGTTCAACCGATTTTCTTGTGCATTTATTAGTGATGAAGGAAAAAAATAGTTTTCCAAAAATGTCCTTTTCTTGACAATGTACTTATAAAATGATACCTGTTTAAAACAAAAAATTAACTATTCCCTTTACTAAGCGGATGATATTTCATCATAGTTTCCCTTAAATAATTCCTGTCTACGTGCGTGTAAATTTCTGTAGTTAATATCGATTCGTGCCCCATCATCTCCTGTACTGCTCGTAGATCTGCACCACCTTCCACAAGATGCGTTGCGAACGAATGTCTGAATGTGTGCGGACTCACAGTCTTGTGTATGCCGGCCATAGCTACAAAATTTTTGATCATCATAAAGATCATAATTCTGGTAAGGCCCTTACCGCGTCGGTTTAGAAATAAAGTATCTTCATTTCCTTTTACAATGACCGGTAATTGCATACGTTCGGTTGCTAGATACAGATTTATGTGTTTTATAGCAGAGTCGCCTATTGGAATAAGCCTTTCTTTATCATTCTTTCCAAGTACTTTTATAAAACCTTGCTCCGGAAAATAATTACTAAGCTTAAGTGTAACCAATTCTGTGACACGCAAACCACATGCGTAGAGAGTTTCTAATATGGCTCGATTCCGCTGATTATGTGGCAACGACATATCTATTGATGCCAGGATTGAAGATATTTCTTCATAACTAAGTACATCAGGTAATCTACGCTGTAATTTTGGGCTTTCCAATAACTCAGATGGATCTTTATCTATGATGTCTTCCATGATCAGATATTTATAAAATGCCCTGATACCCGATATGATTCTTGCCTGACTTTTTGGTTCCAAGCCAAGGTCATTGATATAATAGATAAATTGAGTCAATTGGTCGCCGGTAAGCTTATCCGGGCTGCAATCTATTTTATGAATTAAAACAAACTCCAGCAATTTACCCACATCTCTGATATAGGCATCGATCGAATGACCTGATAATGATTTTTCAAGAAGGAGGTATGCCTTAAATCCTTTGATGCCACTATTCCAATCCATTGGATAAAGATACAAAACAATTGTGGCATACAAACGATTTTGATTTATTTTTGTTTAGTACTATCAAATCATCAAAGGTGCTAAAACCTTTGGAAATTATAATAAATCAGGGCATGAAAATAGGAATAGTTTGTTATCCTACATTTGGAGGTAGTGGTGTTGTTGCAACGGAGCTAGGTATTGGTTTGGCCGATAAAGGACATGATGTACATTTTATTACATACAAACGACCAGTAAGACTAACAACTTTTCATGCCAACGTCTTTTTTCATGAAGTAACGGCAATGGAATACCCGCTTTTTGAATATGCTCCATATGAGACGGCGCTTGCCAGTAAGTTGGTGGATGTGGTTAAATTTGAGAAGCTGGATATACTTCATGTTCATTATGCTATTCCGCATGCCATAGTAGCTTTTGTTACAAAACAAATTTTAAAATCCCAAGGTTTGAATTTACCTATTATTACAACTTTGCATGGAACTGACATAACCCTGGTGGGAAATGACAGTTCATTTGCACCTGTAGTAGAGTTTAGTATCAATCAATCGGATGGGGTGACGGCTGTTTCTGACCAACTAAAAGAAGAAACTCTTGCTACTTTTAAAATAAATAAAGACATACGGGTCATCCATAATTTTATTGATTTCAGTAGATTCAGAAAGACAAATAAAGATCATTTTAGAAAAGCAATAGCCCCTGATGGAGAAAAGATATTGGTACATACCTCAAATTTCCGAAAGGTAAAAAGAGTAGAAGATGTCATTCGTATATTTGAAATCGTAAGCAAAAAAGTTAATTCAAAACTGCTTATGATAGGTGATGGTCCTGAAAGAAAAAGTATGGAAGACCTATGCCGTAAACTGAACATATGCGATGAGGTGCGTTTCCTGGGAAAACAAGAAGCTGTTGAAGAAATTCTCGCAATTTCTGATTTATTTATTCTTCCCTCAGAAAATGAAAGTTTTGGTCTGGCCGCATTGGAAGCTATGGCGTGTGAAGTGCCTGTCATTTCATCCAACGCAGGAGGAATCCCGGAGGTAAATATTGATGGTGTGACAGGATATATGTGTGAAGTAGGTGATGTAGACGGTATGGCAAAGCGATGCATCGAATTGCTTGAAGACGAAATATCTTTGGCCGTGTTTAGAAAAAATGCATTCACACAGGCAAAACGCTTTGATATTCATGAAATTTTGCCTCAATATGAAAATTATTATTTAGAAATTATAGAAAAAACAAAGCAGCATTCAAACCAATATTTAACATAATTGCGGTTCCAACCATATTAATCTAAAAAGTCAAAAAATCATTTCTACTGTTTACCTACTAATAAATACTTTTTGTTTATGAATTGGTCAAAATTTAACACTGGACTCAATATACTACTCGTGGTACTGGTTGCTGGTTATGCCATCAATTTTTTTTATAAGCGACCAAAATATGATGCCGGGGAGAAAGTTAAAGATTTTTCTGCTGTGTTAAAGTCAGGTGAAACATTTAAATTATCCGATTTGAAAGGTAAGTATGTACTACTTGATTTTTGGGCATCCTGGTGTGGACCATGCCGTTTGGAAAATTCAGAACTTGTTTCATTATATAGCGAAATGAAAGGTAAAAGATTCGTGAATGCAGGCGGTTTCGAAATCGTTAGTGTTGGAATTGAAAAGGAACGATCTAATTGGGAAAAAGCTATTACAAAAGACAGATTAAACTGGAGTTATCACATTAGTGAATTTGAACAGTTTTTAAGTCCCATTGCCGTTCTATATGGGGTTAAAGAAATCCCTACAAAATACTTTATCAATCCTGAAGGAATGATTCTCATGGTCAACCCAAAGATAACAGAAATTCAAACATATCTGGCTGAAAAAGAGGAAAAATAGTAAGGTATTACTTGTTATCAGTTCCGCCTGAAATAACAAAATAAATCACGTAAAGCCATCCAAATACAGCATGTAAAATTGCCCAAAGCACAGATTTGTTTCTCGACCAGGAAGCTACAACAGCAATTGCTGAGCCAATACCAATGCCATTGCTCATAATGTGCATGGAAGTTGTGTCACTAACTGACCCATTCTGACCCATTGCCATGATGATATGGCTAAATAAAAAAATGAAAATAAAAATGACCCTCATAACAAAATGAATATTTTACCAAAAGTAATTATTTTTTTAATTATACCTAAAAGTTTCACTCAAGGTGTAAAATTAGTGCCATTTTTGCGCTTGAATTATTGATCTATCTGACATTTTGACCACATTATCAAATTGGCAACAAAATTGAGGCATTAAAGCATGATAAACAAATTAAAAGAATTTATGTCAAATCAGGTAAATGAATCTGCTCCTAAAAAAATGAAAAAAGATAAAAAGTCAGAAAATGAACTCGCTTTACAGCTTGAATTAGAGACTGCCCAAGCTGAATTGGAAGAATCAAAAGATAAATATATCCGACTTTTTGCAGAATTTGACAACTATAAAAAACGAAGTATCAAGGAACGATTTGAGTTGATGAAAACAGCAGCTCAAGAGACCATTGTTTCTTTATTGCCAATATTGGATGACTTTGACAGGGCCAAAAAAAGTTCAGAAAACGGTGGTGAAATATTTAGTGAAGGTGTTCATTTGGTGTATAACAAGTTATTTGCTGCACTGGAGCATAAAGGTCTGAAGCCAATGAATTCCACAGGTGTTGCATTTGATCCCGAATGGCATGAAGCCATCACGGACATTCCGGCGCCTACCGAAGACATGAAAGGGAAAGTTATTGACACTGTGGAAAAAGGATATGTCCTGCATGATAAAATAATAAGACACGCTAAAGTAGTAGTAGGTAAATAAAATATTGAAATTCACAATTAAAAAATAATGTAGCAATAGCTGCAGCCATAGGATGAAGAGAGATTATTACGAAATATTAGGCGTCGACAAACAAGCAGACGAAGGAACAATTAAAAAGGCTTACCGAAAAGTAGCCATGGAGTTTCATCCGGATAGGAATCCTGACAATAAGGCTGCCGAGGACAAATTTAAAGAAGCTGCAGAAGCATATGAGGTGTTGAGCGATGCAAATAAAAAAGCAAAATATGATAGATACGGACATGCTGGTTTAGAAAATATGGGTGGAGGAGGATTCTCCGGAGGTGGAATGAATATGGAAGATATTTTCTCTCATTTTGGAGATGTTTTTGGTGAAGGAGGTAGTCCATTTGAAAGCTTTTTTGGCGGATCCCAAGGTGGCTCAAAAAATCGTTCAGGACAGAAAGGAAGCAATCTTCGTATTAAAGTAGCACTTACACTCGAAGAAATTGAATCCGGAGTAACAAAAAAAATAAAAGTTAAAAAACAAGTAAGTTGCAAAACGTGTAATGGTTCAGGAGCTAAAGATAAAAATAGTGTAACTACGTGTAGTACTTGTCAGGGATCAGGATATGTTCGTCAGGTAAAAAATACTTTTCTTGGACAAATGCAGACCACTGTTGTTTGTCCTAAGTGCAATGGTGCCGGCAAATCAATCACAGCTCCTTGCGGCACTTGTCGTGGGGATGGTCGAACAACGGATGAAGAATTGATAGAAATTGCCATACCAGCTGGTGTTCAGGACGGCATGCAACTATCTATGCGAGGGAAGGGTAATGCAGGTCAGGCCGGAGGCCCTGCGGGTGATTTGCTTATTAATATTGAAGAAAAACAACATGAGCAATTCAGTAGAGATGGCATGAATGTTATTTATGATTTATTTTTAAACTTTGCAGATACTGCGCTTGGGACCAATGTAGAAGTACCCACATTATCAGGAAAAGTAAAAGTGAAAATTCCGCCCGGCACTCAGGCAGGTAAATTATTCAGACTCAAAGGTAAAGGACTGCCTTCTGTTCAACAATATGGCAAAGGGGATCAACTGATTAATGTTAATATCTGGACGCCAAAAAATCTGACTCCTGAGGAAACGCAGCTTTTAGAAAAAATGAAGTCGCTGTCCAACTTTAACCCAAAACCAGGTGATGGCGAAAAAGGTTTTTTTGAGCGAATGAAAGAATATTTTAATTAATTTATCTCTTACCAACATACATTTTGGCCCGAAAAAAAAAGTCAATATCCGGTTTATTGATCACTGGTATTGCCGATAAAGGAAGATCAGTAGGCAGGACAGCTGAAGGAGAAGTCATTTTTGTGGACGGAGCAGTTCCCGGTGATGTTGTAGAAGCTCTGGTTTTAAGAAAGAAAAAAGCCGTTTGCGAAGCAGTTGTCACAAAAATAACAAGCTATTCTAAGGATCGTGTTGTGCCTCCTTGTAATCATTTCGGAGTTTGTGGCGGTTGTAAATGGCAACATCTGGACTATCAGGCTCAACTCAAACACAAACATCAAACAGTAATAGATAGCATCACAAGGATTGCAAAATTGAGTCCTGATATTGTGCTTCCCATCATAGGTTGTGAAAACAATTTATTTTATCGAAATAAGCTCGAATACAGCTTCTCCTCCAGAAGATGGATCACAAAAGAAGAAGCAGCAGGAGATGATGTCATAAACCAAACTGGGGCATTGGGTTTTCACAGACCCGGGGCATTTGACAAGATTGTCGATATTCACCATTGTTTTCTCCAGGATAAACTCTCTGACAGCATCAGAAACTTTGTCAGAGATTTTGGACATACCCATGAATATGCTTTTTATGATATTCGCAACCAGGAAGGATTGCTTCGCAACATGATTGTGCGCAATACTACAGAAAATGAGTGGATGTTGATTATGATATTTGGTCACGATGATCAGGAAAAAATAGTATTACTGATGGAGTCGTTAAAAAATGCATTTCCACAACTAACGTCTCTGAATTATGTGGTAAATACTAAAGTAAACGATACCATCTTTGATCAAAAAATTATTACGTATCACGGTAAAGAATATATAGTAGAAAAGCTGGGAAATATAAAATATAAAATAGGCCCCAAATCTTTCTTCCAAACAAACTCCATTCAAGCCGCCAAATTATTTAACCTTGCTGTAGATTTTGCTGATCTAAAAGTTTCTGACAATGTGTATGATTTATATACAGGACTTGGCAGTATAGCGTTATATGTGGCATCTAAGGTTAAGCATGTTACCGGAATTGAAGAAGTTCCTGATGCCATCAAAGATGCTCTTGTAAATATGAGCTTTAATGGTATTACAAACGCCACATTTTACACCGGAGATGTTAAGGATATGCTCAATGACTCTTTTGTGGCAACACACGGAAAACCTGATGTCATCATCACTGATCCACCCAGAGTTGGTATGCATCCTGATGTTATAGCAACCTTACTTTCACTTGAAGCACCAAACTTAGTCTACATCAGTTGTAATCCGGCAACTCAGGCCAGAGATCTTGCATTGCTACATGAAAAATATGAAACCATTGCCGTCCAGCCTGTAGATATGTTTCCGCATACACATCATATTGCAAGTGTTGCAAAATTAAAACTCAGAACCTAATGTCAGATATAGATAAATTCCTTGATCTTCACAAACAACTGGAACCGTATAAAAAAATATTGGCACAAGCTGCTGATGTGATATTGGATGAGCATGTTTCTAAGTACCCTATTTTTGTTGTACATCAACAGGAGTTGAGCATGGGCTTACCTTTGATAGAAGCAGGCAATATATTAAAGTGGTCTGTAAACGCTTCTACGCTTGAAGAGTTTGTAACTAAAGAAATAATATTTTCAGATAAAGCACCGGATTTTATTTCAACATACAAAAACCCCGAAGTGCATCTTTGTCTTTTTGTGTTGAGCGAATTAGGGGCTCAGTTTATATTTATACCAAGAACTTAGTTCCTATTCTTCCATTACGCTTTCTTGCTGCTCAATACTTTCATCATGTATAGATTTGATTATTCTGGTGATAAACTCTTCACTCAGGCCACTTTGCACTCCACGTGAAATAAATTTTTCAAGTACTTCCTTCCACCTGTCACTTTGAAGTATTGTCATGTT
Organism: Saprospiraceae bacterium; assembly: GCA_016717145.1. Lineage (GTDB taxonomy): Bacteria > Bacteroidota > Bacteroidia > Chitinophagales > Saprospiraceae > OLB9. The sequence goes on from JADKGD010000012.1 coordinate 90,825, forward strand.
GTTTTCTTTTTTGTACAAACCGATTTCTCTGGCAATTTTCATTCTTGATGCCAGGATACCCATGATTTCTTCGTCTATCATGTCGATTTCCTTACGAAATCTTTCCAATTTTGATTTTTCTTTGATGTCCTTTGGATCGTACTGCCGGATGATTAAATCGGCCATCATCTGACCATAAACTTCAGGGGTAATTTGTTGTGCAGCATCGCTCCATGCGGTATCAGGCGTGATGTGTGATTCAATAATTAACCCATCAAAGTTAAGGTCCATAGCCTTTTGAGCTACTTTATGCAGCAAATCGCGCCTGCCACAAATGTGACTTGGGTCATTGATCATTGGTATTTGTGGCATAGCAGTTTTAAAGTCGATCGCAATTTGCCACTGAGGTCTGTTTCTATAAATTTTTTCGCCTGCAGATGAGAATCCTCGATGGATAGCACCAAGTTGTGTCAATCCAACTTTTTGAAGACGCTCCATACCTCCAAGCCAAAGTGCCAGGTCAGGATTTATGGGGTTTTTTAACAACACTGGAATATTGACCCCTCTGAGAGCGTCAGCTACTTCCTGTACTGCAAAAGGGTTTACTGTAGTGCGTGCGCCGATCCATAATACGTCTATGCCAAACTCCAAACAAAGTTCGACATGTGAGGCTTTCGCTACTTCAACAGCAACCGGTAAACCAGTTATTTCTTTAGCTTTCTGAAGCCATGGAAGGCCTTTAGCACCTATGCCCTCAAAAGCACCAGGGCGTGTTCGGGGCTTCCATATACCGGCCCTTAGGATATCTATTTTACCAGTTTTGGCAAGACGAACAGCCGTTTCTATGACTTGTTCTTCAGTTTCAGCACTACATGGCCCCGCTATCAGAATTGGTTTTTTATCATTTTTAATCCAGTCGATCATCATACATTTTTTTAGATTCTTATTAAATTCAAACATTATTGTCTGAATTTTTTCAATTATTATTTTAATATCCTTTTTATATCATTGCTAAAAGTCATCAATTTTTCAGTGTTTTCAACATCATCATTCAATATCAGTGTTCTGAAATTTTCCAGATGATTAATATAGCTATCAAGTGCTTCGAGTACGTATTTTTTATTTTTACTAAAAATAGCAGCCCATGTTTTAGGATTACTTTTTGCCAATCTGACAGTACTCTCAAATCCTGTGCCTGCAAGATCAAATATCTGACTTTCATCCTTTTCGATATCCAAAACCGTCAATCCGAGCATAAACGAACTCACGTGTGATAAATGAGATATATAAGCGAGGTGCTTGTCATGTTCTTCTGAAGCCATAAATGTTGTAATCATTCCCAGACTTTCAAATAGTTTTAGTGCTGATTCCAAAGCATCTTTATCTGACTTATCGCTGTCACAGATGATATTTTTTTTATTTTGGAATAGTCCTTTTAACGCAGCAGACGGACCGGAATACTCTGTACCAGCCAAAGGGTGGGCCGCTACAAATCTATTTCTTTTATGATGCGAAGCTATGGATAAACAGATTTCATGTTTGGTTGATCCAACGTCAATAACGGTAGTTCTACTACTGATTTTATCCAATATGTCTGGCAGTAATCCCTCTATTTTATCTACTGGAATGGAAACAATCACTATATCTGCATCTTTCAATCCATCGTCAAGAGAAGCTATTTCATGTACTAGCCCCAATTCAAAAGCTAACTGTTGGTGCTGTTCAGAAAGATCTACACCAAAAACTTTAATGTTGAGCTGGGATTTAAGATCTCTGGCTATTGAACCTCCAATCAAGCCTAAACCAATTACTGTTATTTTCATACCCGTGTAATATTGTGATTATTATGGTCATTCAATACGTAATCATTCATATTGAATCCAGTTTTGATCCTATATAAAGCAGCTTTCATATCTTCCGCACTGCTACACAAAGACACCCTCAGAAATCTCAATCCTTTCGAACCAAAGATATGACCGGGCGTTATAAATACCCTTGTATCTTTAAGTAACTGATCTGAAAATGCATCAGAATCCTTTAATTCCATAGGTATCTTGCCCCAAATAAACATCCCTGCACCAGTTTCATCATATGAACATCTGAGCGCCGCCATTATGTTACAGGCGGCTACTTTTCTTTCCTTATAAACTTCGTTAAGATTTTTAATCCAATCCTGACCTAATTCCAGTGCAGCTGCAGACGCTTCCTGAATAGGTTTAAACATACCTGAATCCATATTGCTTTTGAATGTCATTATTGTATCAATATACTCTCTAGCCCCGATCACAGCACCTACCCTCCAGCCAGCCATGTTGTAACACTTGCTAAGAGAAACCAGCTCAATGGAGCAGTCTTGAGATCCGGGCACATTAAAAATACTTAATGGTTGGTCGTTAAGAATAAAGGTATATGGATTGTCGTGGCAGATAAGAATCTTATGTTGTTTCGCGAATGCAACCAAGTCTTCAAAAAACACAAGATCCGCTGTGGCTCCTGTGGGCATATTGGGATAGTTGATCCACATCAGTTTCACTTTTGAGAGGTCCGTTTGTGCTAATTTTTTAAGATCAGGCTTCCAGTCCAGGCTTTCCTCCAGGGGCATGTCTACCGGAATGCCACCAGCCAATTTTGTACAAATTGCGTAAGAAGGATAGCCGGGATTGGGAATCAATACTTCATCTCCCTCATTTAAAAAAGACATACTGATATGCATGACACCTTCTTTGGAACCAATCAATGGCAAAACTTGTGTCTTTTGATCTATATGAACGCCAAATTGATTTTTGTACCAATTTGCAAATCCATTTCTTAACTGCAGAATCCCTTTATATGATTGATATTTATGCGCATCAGCAGCACCTAAACTTTTTGTCAATGTATCCATAACAATCTGAGGAGGCAGTAAATCTGGACTACCTATTCCTAAATTCAATACCAGAGAACCACCATCTTTATTCATAGCGTCAATCTCTTCTAATTTGCGAACGAAATAATAAGTTGTGACGTCATCAAGACGATTTGAAGGAGATATAATCATGATACTTTTTTAAGGTTTTTTTGTTCGCCGACAATAGCACTGGTATCAGCGCTTTTATATATGCCAATTTCAGCATAGTCAAATGTCAGATTCATTAGATCCTCTTTCAGCCCAAGATATTGATCAATATGTTCAAATTCGATATCAAGATGAAAAAAGTATTCTCTGAAACTACCCACTACCGGAAATGACTGAAGTTTGCTCATATTAAGGTCGTGATATTGAATGACTTCAAGGACTTTAAGTAACTGACCTTTTTTATCGGGGATTCTTATATATATGGATGCTTTGTCTGCAAGTGCAGGCGCTTCAGTTTTGACTTTATTGACAATAAAAAATCTCGTATAGTTAGTTTTATTCGTTTCGATAGCGGCATTTAAAATACTGAGACCATAAATATCAGCAGCACGGGAACTAGCGATACAAGCCTTGGACTTCTTACGTTTTTCAGCAACATATTGTGCACTAAGTGCAGTGTCATCAGATTCGACCAGCTTCCATTGGGGAAATCTGCTCAAGAAGTGGCGGCATTGATTAATTGCCATTGGGTGTGATGACACTTCTTTGATATCATCCAAACTTGTACCTTCTATAGCCAACAAATTATGTCTGATGTGGAGATAAATTTCTCCATTCACCCAGAAATTGTTTTCTCTCAATATCCTATAATTTTGTAGGATAGTACCGGCAATAGAGTTTTCGATAGCCATAACAGCTACATCTGCTTCATCTTTGTTAAGTAATTCTCCCAAAATATCAAAAGAGTCCGCAGGTATCAATTCCAAATTATATTCGGGCCAATAATTTTTTGCTGCCACTTCGTGAAACGAACCTGGGTAGCCTTGAATGGCAACTCTCAAAGACTTTACTGACTCCATAAACACAGTATTTATAAAAAATTCCACAAATGAAAAAAGGAGCCTGTTTGAAAACAGAACTCCTTTTTTATAATTTTCACATATACAAATTAAAGTCCTGCTACCTTATTTTAAAATAAAAGTACCAAAAACAACAAGATGTAAATGCGCTATGATTCAATTTCATGTTGCAAACATATGTTATGTTCATATAATTACCAAAGAAAATAACATAAAAAGATTATTTACAATCAAAGACAATCAATAAGTAATTTAATTATCAGCACAGAAATTTCAATTTTTTCCTTTACCTTTTTTCTTTGGATGCACCAAACTCATCTCCTTTAAGAGATGACCAGCACCCGCATATTTATCAATTACCCACAAGATATACCTGGCATCTACCATGATATTCCTACAAATATTTGCATCATAATTAATGTCACTCATCGTTCCTTCCCAAACCCTATCAAAATTTAAACCAATCAAATTTCCATGGGCATCTATTGCGGGGCTTCCAGAATTACCTCCTGTAGTATGATTGGAACCAATGAAACAAACAGGTAATTTACCAGTTTTATCAGCATATGGACCATAATCTTTTGCCTTATAAAGTTCCAGCATTCTGGCACTGACATCAAATTCATAATCTTCGGGTATATACTTTTCGATGACCCCGTCAAGATAAGTGATTGGTTGAAAACTTACCGCATCTTTTGGTCGATATCCGCTAACGTTTCCATAGGTAACGCGAAGCGTACTATTTGCATCGGGATAAAATCGCTTTTCTGTAAATATCTCCATCTGTGCTTTTGTATACTGTTCCTGTTTAAGGTCAATTTCTTTTCTGATATTATTGTATGGCGTCGAGATTTCCTTAATATAAAAATCAGCCCACGCTAAACATAACGCATAAAATGGGTCACTTTTAATAGCGCTTACTGCTATGTTTGGATCCATATTTAATATATTATCGGCTTCTTCATCTGAGGTAAAGCTGGTAAGCGCATACTGATCTGCCGCCATCTGGTCATAGCTTTCTTTTTCAGTCATACCCAGGCTCTCCCTTTGTAAAAAAGGTGGAACAAATTTTTTATCCAGCTTATTCACATACATAGTAAGCAATGCACCAAATTTCTCCTGATCAATCTGAGCATCAAAATCTTTATAAAAATCGATCTTAAAATCTTTGAGCCGCTGCAATTCTTCATTATATCCTTTTTCTCCGTTTTTTTCAAACGCATCAACCAAACGTTTTAACCTAATCATACATGAAGTCAGTTCAACATTTCGTTGTACGATTTCTCCATAATAATCACGAGCGAGTGCGTATTCGTCAATGTCTTCATATTTTTTTGCATGTCTGTTAACAGCGTCAAATATGGGCTATCCGTCGTCAATTTTTTTGAAAATCAGCTTCATAATCCAGTTTTTCTGAATTGCATTGGTACTTTTTAATCCCAGCGACTCACCTATCCATTTTTTCCAATAATTGGCAATAGTGGCATACTTGGCTGCGTATTTTATTTTTGTACTTACATCGCTTCTCATGTATTTATCCATAATTTTCAGAGACGTTTCTCTAATCGCTATTTTAGCAGGATTGAGGGTATTAACGACTTGTTTTATTGCTGAGGAAGGTAAATACTGATTGGTCCTGCCCGGAAAACCAAATACCATAGTAAAATCACCTTCTGAAATTCCATCCATTGAAACCGGTAAAAAATGTTTAGGTACATAAGGGACATTATCTTCAGAATAATCTGCCGGCATATTATTCTTTCCGGCATAAATCCTAAAAAGTGAAAAATCACCTGTATGCCTTGGCCAGACCCAATTGTCCGTATCTGATCCAAATTTCCCTATGAATTCCGGGGGTGCCCCTACCAATCTGACATCTTTATATATTGTTGTAACAAATGCAAAATATTGATTACCATCAAAAAATGGCCGGATAATAACTTCCTGATAGGTTTCTAATGTATAAGACTTTCTAACTTCAGAAAGATTTTTATCAATCTTTGATTGTCTTTCAATTGGTGACATATTCGCTGTAACCCCATTTAATACTTTGGAAGTTACATCATCAATATAATCAATAAAAGTAGCTGTTAGTCCGGCATTTGGCAGCTCTTCTTTATGGTTTTTTGCCCAGAAACCATTTTTTATAAAGTTATTTTCAACGGATGAATGAGATTGAATTGCTTCAAAGCCGCAGTGATGATTGGTAAGTATGAGTCCATTGGATGAAATGACCTCAGAAGTACAAAATCCTCCGAAATGCACAATGGCATCTTTAAGTGATCCTTTATTTATACTGTAGATATCCTCTGCCGATATTTTCATTCCCATGCTTTTCATCTCTTTTTCGTTGAGCAACTTGAGCAGTTGCGGTAACCACATGCCTTCACCGGCATAGCAAGTGCTTAAAATAAATAATAAAGAAAAAGATATAAATAATCTTGTTATCAGTGTCATAAGTAAAAATGTAAAAATTATGGGCAAATTAAATAAACAAAAGTACAAAATATTAAATATAAATGAACGCTCAGCTATAAAATCAAGATTCATGATGTGCTTAAAACAAACTAAACATCAAGTCCACGTTTTAATAATAGTGGTTCTATTTTTGGCTTATGCCCCCGAAAATTAATAAAAAAGTTTCATCGGGTCAATGGCACCACCTCTTGCTAGTATGTTTTTGCGGAATGACAATGCCGTATTCTTATCGAAAATTCCTTTTTCTTTAAAAAGTGAATATGCATCTGCATCCAACACCTCAGACCAGATATAGCTATAGTACCCGGCTGCATATCCTCCGGCAAATATATGACTGAAGTATGTACTTCTATATCTACTGACGATTTCAGGAATAAGACCTATTTTATTAAAAAAAGAATGTTCAAATTCATTTATATCTTGTATTGTACCATCGCTTAAATTGTGATAAGCCATATCAAGCATCGAAGCGGAAAGGTATTCAATAGTAGCAAAACCTTGTCCATATTTGCTTGATGCTATCATTTTTTCCAGAAGAGATTCCGATATGTTTTGATTGGTTTTATAGTGTTTTGCATAAGTTTTCAGAACTTGTGGTTCGGCTGCCCAATTCTCCATTATTTGAGAAGGGAGTTCTACAAAATCTGTAGGAACATTTGTTCCTGCGAGCGAAGCATAAGTCACATCTGACAGTAAACCGTGCAATGCATGACCAAATTCATGATATATGGTTGAAACTTCATCAAATGTCAACAAAGAAGGTGTTTTACCCAGGGGTTTCGTAAAATTGCAAACTATAGAAATCACCGGAAGAACACGTTTTGAATTTTGTTTTTTCTGTTCGACAAAACTAGTCATCCAGGCACCACCTTGTTTACCGGTTCTCGGGAAAAAATCCAAATATAAAATTCCAACTTTTTTACCATTTGATTCAGTGACCAGGTATGCTTTGGCATCTTTATGGTATGATGGAAGGTGGGTCATTTCTTCAAATTTCAACCCGTATAATGCTGATGCCACATCAAAAAGACCTCTTTTTACTTTATGCAACGAAAAGTATGGTTTCAATTCTGATTCGTCCAGATCATAAGTTTGTTTTCTGAGTTTTTCGGCATAATATCTCCAATCATAAGGAGCCAACTTAAAATCTTGTCCCGATCTGTCGATCATGTTTTGTAAGGCTTTAGCTTCTTTTTTAGCAATGGAAAGTGCAGGAACCCAGAGTTTTGTAAGCAATGAATTGACTTGATCCGGAGATTTTGCCATCTTATCTTTAAGAACAAAATGAGCATGCGATCCAAAACCAAGAATTTTTGACTTCTCTGCCCGTAGCCGTATTATTTCTTTAGCGATAGTATTATTGTCATTCTTATCTCCGGTATTTCCCTTATTTGTATAAGCATTCCATATTTCTTTTCGCAAAAATCGATTATCAGCATGTTGCAAGAATGGAATAACACTTGAATGCTGCAAAGTAAAAACCCATTTATCGGGTACTTTGGCGTCGATAGCTGTTTCTTTGGCCTCTGAGATAATCATTTCAGATAGGCCTGAAAGATCACTGGCCTCTGATATTATCAATTTATACTCATTTATAACGGCCATAATATTCTGCCCGAACAAAAGGTTGAGTAAAGTAAGTTCCTGATTTATCTCAGTAACTCTTTTTTTATCTTCTCTTGATAAATTGGCTCCGTTATTAACAAAATTTTTATAATATTGGTCAAGCAATCGGGTTTTTTCACTAGTTAAATTAAGTGCCTTTCTATTGTCCCAAAGTAATTTTACCTTACGAAACAATCGTATATTCATAAATATCTGATCCTGGTGAGCAGATAATCTGGGTGCAATTTTTTGTATGATTTTTTGTAAACTGCTATTTGTATTTGCGTATGACAAGTTATACATTACAGAAGCAGTTCTTTGTATGATTTGCCCTGAATTTTCGATAGCCTCTATGGTGTTTTCAAATGTAGGTATCTCAGGGTTGTCGATGATTGCTTTGATTTCTTTTTTTTGTAAAGCGATCCCTATACTTATCGCCGGAGCATAGTGATTTTTTTTTATCAGATTAAAGGGAGGGACTCCGTACTCGGTGGTAAAAGGTTGAATAAATGGGTTCACTGGAATGGCGTTTATGAATGGGTTTCAGAAATGAAAGATATTAATCTACAATTTGTAATTTGGCAAACTGCAGCATGATGCGTTTTTCCTGATTATCATCAAGACCATCAAAAACTATTGAGGCAACAAGGCGCTCGTCGACACTTATAACTTTACCCTGCCCAAATTTTAAATGTATGACTTCCATCCCTGCTTTTATCTGATTGGGATTTGCAACAATAAAATCATCCGGACTGACCGAAATCATAGGTTTTTTAACGCCGATGGGTCTGAAATTGCCCTGTAGTATCTTAGGTTCCGGAAATTCAGGTTTTTTATGAATAGATATTATCGAATCAAAATTTTTATCAGATATTTATTCAAGAAAACGGCTTGGATCATTATAGCGCATATTTCCATATTGGTATCTGCTATTCGCATATGTGAGACACAAAAATTCCTCAGCTCTGGTAATAGCCACATAAAATAATCGTCGTTCTTCATCTACCTGATTACTTTCTGTCAACGCCATGTAACTGGGAAAAAGATTTTCTTCCAAACCCACCACAAAGACGGATTTAAACTCAAGACCTTTTGCAGAATGTACTGACATTAGGGTGACTGTGTCTGGATTTTCTTCTTTGACATCAGCATCTGTCATTAATGATATACTTTGCAGGAAAGAAGAAAGACTTTTATCTTTCTCAACTTCTTCGCCCGCTTCCAATTCATCATCTTCAACAAATTCTTTGATGCCGTCAAGAATGGATGTTATATTTTCCAACCGTCCAAGTCCTTCAATACTTTTATCAGCTTTCAGCAATTCTATAATGCCGCTTTGCCGTGCAATAAAATCGGCAATTTCGTAAGCATTTGATTTAGCTGCTTTAGTTTTGAACGCCATTACCATCTGCACAAACTCACCAATGTTTTTACGCGATCTGCTATTGAAATCAATTTTGGTAAGTACTTCCCACATACTCATATCATTATCCTCAGCAAGCTGAGCAATATTATCTACAGTGCTGTCTCCAATACCCCGGCGAGGGTAATTTATGATACGTTTAAGCGCTTCATCATCTTTATCATTAATAGTTAGTCTAAGATATGCCACAAGATCTTTGACTTCTTTACGTGTGTAAAAAGACAAACCACCATAGACTTTATAAAGTATGTTATATTTCCTCAATTGTTCTTCAAAAACCCGCGACTGTCCATTGGTTCGATATAAGATGGCAATATCTTTATTATGCAGATTGTACCTATTTTTTTGTTCGATGATGGTATCTGCAACCCGCTTTCCTTCTTCCGTTTCAGAAACTGCTTTGATGAGTTTGATTTTATTCCCTTCGATTCGGTCTGTCCAGATCTTTTTCTGAATTTGACGTTTATTATTGTTAATCACCTCATTGGCTGCTTCGACAATAAATTGTGTTGATCTGTAATTTTGTTCCAGTTTGAATGTATTCAGCTCTGGAAAATCATTTTCAAACTGCAATATATTTTCGATGGTTGCGCCCCTGAATGAATAAATGCTTTGGGCGTCGTCACCGACAATACACATGTTATTGGGACTACCCGGATATACGGTCAGCAATTTAAGTGTCTGATACTGAAGATAGTTGGTGTCCTGAAACTCATCCACAAGGAGATACTTAAATTGATTCTGGTATTTTTCACGAACCTGGTCGGGATTTTGATAGAGCAATCTAAACATCAGCAACAGTAAATCATCAAAATCCATCGCCCCTGCACGTTGACATCTTGCAACATACTTTTCATATATCAAATGGATAAGCGGACGTCTGGCCATTTTATCATAAGCCATTAATTCTTCGTTAGCAATATAAGCTTTGGGTGTGATAAGATTGCTTTTGGCAGATGATATTCTGGAACGGACAATACCTGGTGCATACACTTTTTTATCCAGATTCATTTGTCCAATAATCTCAGAAATAACACTTTTTGTGTCATCTGTATCATAAATAGAAAAATCGTTTGGATAACCAATTTTGTGTGCTTCTACACGGAGAATTCTAGCAAAAAGTGCATGGAAAGTACCTGCCCAGACGCGCTGAGCTTTAGACCCAACAACCCTTTCGATGCGATCTTTCATTTCGCGTGCCGCTTTATTTGTAAACGTAAGCGCTAGAATATTTCCAGGGCTAACACCCATATTGATTAGGTGGGCGATACGATAAGTAAGCACCCTTGTTTTACCTGAGCCTGGACCCGCAATTACCATTACGGGTCCGTCCAAACAAGTGGCAGCCTGACGCTGAATATCATTTAATTCGTCTAAATAGGAAAAACCAACATTTGTCATAAGGATGCAAAGTTGGCATTTTTTTATATAATATTACTATAAATGAATATACGATATTTACCAAACGGTCCCTTTTTTTTTATTAACCGGAATCTTATTCCAAAGTAAGCCCGATAGGACAATGATCAGAACCCATTTCGTTATCCAATATAAAAGCTTCTTTAATTCGGTCATTCATTCGTTCATCAACTAGAAAATAGTCGATCCGCCATCCAATATTTTTAGGCCTTGCCCCAAATCTTACACTCCAGAAAGAATATTGAATCATATCAGGGTTTATATATCGATACGAATCTGTAAATCCTTGTGCCAGAATATTAGACATTCCATCAATTTCAATTTGTGTATAACCTGAGGTTTTATTATAATTTTCCTTAGGACGTGCCAAATCAATGGCTTGGTGGGCCACATTAAAATCTCCGGTTACAATAACTTTTTTGTGCAATCTTAATGCAGATAAATATTGGGCGAATGCTGCATCCCAATCCGATCGGTAGCTCAATCTTTTTAAACCTTCACCACTATTAGGAACATATACATTAACTAAATAAAAATCTTCAAACTCTGCTGCAATAATTCTGCCTTCATTATCATGTTCCAAAATTCCAATATTATAATTTACAGATAATGGTTGTTTTTTTGATATTATACAAACGCCTGAATAACCTTTTTTATCAGCCGAATTGCTATAAACATGATATTCTTTTAGAGCCTTCAAGGCGTCTTTAACCTGATCTTCCTGAGCCTTAGTTTCCTGAAGACAAAATATGTCAGCATTTAAAGATGTAAATTGTCTTATAAAATCCTTGCCAACAGCAGCTCTGATACCATTAATATTCCACGATATTAGCTTCATATTTTATTGAATTTTACTTTAAACCCAGATTACGCATTAGGAATTTACTGCAACAAAATTCTACTTCATATCTATTTCAGTACTCATTTTTCCGTCCTCATCGTAGTGTCTACTACGATTGTGGGAGAAAAATTCCGTACTTCACAGCTATTTTGTATAATTTCGCTTCGTGACAAAGCTTAATGCGTATTCTGGGTTAAATTTTTGAAAGGACAATATTAATTAATAAGTTATGTTTTATCTACTTTTCAATTAGTGAATTTTATAAAGCCTATATGATTGGTACTAAAATGTGGTCTATAAAGATGGAAACAAAAACATATCCGGTTTTTCAACTATTCTTATCTGCTATTTAACTACTTTTGTGGCATGATATCGACAAATAATTTGAAATATACATATCCAGGAAGTCATAATTTAATCTTTCCGGATATACATTGTAAAGCTAAAGATATATTATTGGTTTTGGGCACTTCAGGTGTAGGTAAAACAACGCTTCTTCATTTATTGGGTGGCTTGCTTACTACCCAACAAGGATCTGTTAACATTGAAGGAACAGAGATAAATAAACTGACTTCCAGCCAACTTGATACCTTTAGAGGAAGAAACGTCGGCATCATCTTCCAACAAAATCATTTTGTTGAAGCCCTTAATGTGATAGAAAATGTAATCCTGGCTCAAAGTCTTGCAGGTCGCATCACTGATAAAAAAGCTGCCAGGCTTCTATTGGATAGACTGAACATCGGTCATAAAGCGTACAGTAGTATCAGAGATCTTAGTCAGGGTGAAAAACAAAGGGTAGCCATTGCCCGTGCTTTGATCAATCATCCAAAGCTAATTTTGGCCGACGAACCAACGTCTGCACTAGATGATAAAAATTGCTCAGAAGTTCTTACATTGCTTCAGGAACAAGCGAGCGCGGCAGGATCAGCGCTTATCATTGTAACCCATGACAATAGGCTCAAAGATATTATTTCCAACCGTGTAATCCTTACGTCATGAATATATTACAACTGGCATGGCGAAATATTGTCAAAAATCCACTAAATCTGCTTCTCAGCATTGTACTCTTTGGCTTGGGTGTTGGTTTGATTTCTTTTCTGTTGTTATTTAATACGCAACTCAAAGAAAAATTTGATAAAAATCTGGCCGAAATAGATTTAGTAGTTGGCGCTAAAGGTAGTCCGTTACAGTTGATCCTTTGCAGCATGTACCACATCGACAATCCTACGGGTAACATCCCGATAAAAAATGCAACACCGCTTCTTAGGGACAAACATCCTTTAATCAAAAAAGCCATTCCGTTATCATTGGGGGATAATTTTAAGTCTTATAGAATCGTGGGCACAAATCATGATTTGGTTGATTTGTATGGGGGAAAGTTACGGGAAGGGGTATTGTGGGCAAAAGATTTTGAGGTGACCATTGGCCGAACGGTGGCTGATGATACCGGTCTGAAAATCGGAGATAAATTTGTGAGTTCGCATGGTTTTGTTGAAGATGTCGATCTAACGCATGAAGATGCAGGGTTTACAGTGAGCGGCATTCTTGAAGGTACAGGAAGTGTACTGGACCAATTGATATTGACGAATACTGCCACTATATGGGGAGTCCATGAGCATCAAGGCGAAACAGCAGATTCTACCACTCACAAAGAGCTAGATCATAAAGCTACCGAAGAAGTTCAGCATGACACCCATCTTCATGATAATAGCAATGCCGATTTACTCAATCATCCGGAAGAGGCCATCACTTCCGTTCTGATTCAATATAAAAGCCGAACAAATTTTCAAGCACTTAATTTTGGCAGGAACATTAATGAAAATACTGAAATGCAAGCGGCTTCGCCGGCCATTGAGATCAATCGATTATATAATATGATAGGCGTAGGCACTGATGCAATCAGAAGTCTTGCGATTTTAATTGCTATAGTTTCAGCTTTAAGTATATTTATTTCACTTTATAAAAGTATGAGGGATCGGAAATATGAACTTGCTTTATTACGGGTGATGGGTGCCGGAAGGTTAAAGATATTTATATTAATTATTTTAGAAGGCTTAATATTGGCAAGCATTGGTTTTATAATTGGCACTATCTTGTCCCATGTTGGCATGGAGTTTATGTCAACTTATCTAAAGACAAGCTATAGATACAGCTTCACTGGATGGAGATTTCTACATGAAGAGTGGATGGTATTTGGTGTCTCGTTGATTTTGGGATTGGTAGCTGCCATACTGCCGGCAATGCAAGCCGCCATTACTGACATTAACAAAACTTTATCACAAAAATGAGGTCTAAAAAAAATCAAACCGGACTTTTAATCGTTTTTTACCATGACACATTAATTTTAAGCAATTAAATGATACAGTTTTTTACCAGCAACAGACTTTTTTTAAATAGTTTTATCATCACAGTTTGGTTTATTTCCTTGTCAGCTACCATTTTTCAGTCAAAAGATATGTGGCTTACCTTGTCGTTGGTAACTTTTAAAACGAGTTACGATGCTGAATATGCGATGGAAATAAAAAAACCAAAAGTTTCAATTGCCGTGGAGAAACTTGATGGTACAGAGATTGAAATTGAAGGATACATTATTCCCCTCACTGGTCAGCTTTCACAGAGTCATTTTATGCTAAGTAAATTTCCTCAGAGCACTTGTTTTTTTTGTGGTAAAGCCGGACCTGAATCGGCCATGCAAGTTTTTATGAAAGACAATGTCAAAATAAAGATATCTGAAAGAAAGGTAAAGGTCCGGGGTACACTTCTGGTTAATCCTAAAGATGTAAACAGCCTTTTATATACCATGGAAAATGGTGTTATTATTGAATAAATAAACTAAAAATGAAACATTTAATTTTCTCGTTAATACTGTTTTCAACTATCTCTAATTTATACAGTCAAGCGACAAACAAGGAAGAGAATATTTGGAAATCACTATCCAAAATAAGTTATAAAAAAGAATATGACGAACTGATGGGTTTCAAAATAGACAAACCTGTATTTAGCGAATCTGTAAAAGCAATGCAAGGTAAAGAAATCATCATAAAAGGATACATCATTCCGGTAGAAGGATACAAATCACATAAAGAGTTTATTTTTTCCGCCTTTCCATATAGTAGTTGTTTCTTTTGTGGAGGTGCAGGTCCTGAAACGGTCATGGAAGTCGAAGCTTTAGAAGGTGTTAAATATGTTGCAGATGCCATTGTTCTTAAGGGCATCATCCAACTTAATGATAAAGACGTCAATAGGCTAATGTATAAATTGGTGAATGCAAAAGTTATTAAACAATAAATTAAATCATTTTCTATCTTTTTATAAAAAAGCTAAATATGGACTTTGTCAAACCAATACCTGTTGCTTCCCTGGCACAAATTTATAATTTAAAAATTGTTGGTAATGGCAGCATTTTTGCAACAGGCATCAATGAAATTCATAAAGTGAGATCTGGCGATATCACCTTTGTTGATATTGAAAAGTACTATAGTAAGTCTTTAAATTCTGAAGCAAGCATCATAATCATAAATAAAGAAGTAGCATGTCCCGAGGGTAAAGTTTTACTAGTTTCTGACGACCCTTTTGGTGTTTACAATCAGATTGTGTGGGAGCATAGACCAATGACCTATCTTACTGCAGATCGTGGACAAAATGTTTCTATCGGAATAAATACACATATTGATCATGGTGTCCACATAGGACATGATGTAAGAATAGGCAAAAACGTCTACATACAGTCAGGGACATTTATCGGTGATCAAACTGAAATCGGCGACAATGTCATCATTCAGGCAGGAGCTTTAATCGGAACAGATGCATTTTATTACAAAAAGATAGCCGGGAAATTTCACAAATGGAGATCAGGTGGTCGGGTTATTATCCATGATGATGTTGAAATAGGTGCTGGTTGTACCATCAATCGCGGTGTATCAGGAGATACAATCATTGGCGAAGGGTCAAAACTTGATTGTCAGATTCACATAGGACACGGCGTAGTGATCGGAAAAAATTGTTTGATTGCGGCTCAGACCGGCATAGGTGGCAAAACCATTGTTGAAGATAATGTTGTTATGTATGGTCAGGTTGGTGTTGCCCAGAATCTCCGCATTGGTGCCGGAGCTATATTACTGGCCAAAAGTGGCGTATCTAAGGATCTTGAAGGCGGCAAAACATACTTTGGAGCGCCCGCCGGTGAAGCACGTGAAAAATACAAGGAAATGGCAACTTTGAGGTTACTAACGGGAAAATAATTTTTTAATAAAGATTTTCTCTACCTATCTTATTTTTTCCATTTTATATTACATCCTGCTCCGGGATATTGTTTTAACAGTGGTCCTTCTTCTCTTAGCAAAAGGTCCAAAGACAACCGCAAATCTTTACCATTCAATGGTTTATCATTTCCAGGTCTGGATTCATCGAGTCTGCCCCTATAGTATAGTTTTCTATTTTTGTCAAACACAAATATATCCGGTGTGCAAGCTGCTTCATATGCTTTTGCAACCTCCTGACTTTCATCATACAAATATGCAAATGGATATTTAAGTACTTTGGCAATCAATCTCATTTTATCAGGATCATCGTCAGGATATTCTGTAACATCGTTACTACTTATGGCTACAAAACCTATTCCTTTTGGGAGGTACTCTTTTGCTATCCTAACCAATTCCTCATTTACATGTATGACATATGGACAGTGATTGCACAAAAACATAACAACTGTACCTGCTGAACCACATATATCCTCATAAGACTTTTTAAGCCCGGTGACTGTATCAGCCAGACTAAATGAAGGTGCTGACGTGCTGAGTTCCACCATTTTTGATTCTGTTAGCGCCATTTTTTTTGTATTTAATGCAAAGATAAATATATTACTTATGGCAACAGAAAAAGCCCTTTAGAAATATATTTCAGAAGGGCTTTTTGTCTATACGCTGTGATATAAATTATTGCGCAGCAGGTTTATTTGCCGTCAATTTAATTTGCAAAAGAATATTATCTTCTATAAATTTGTCAGCCAGATTGTCAAAAAATGATTTTGACCCATATTTTATTCCCCATTCCGTCCTGTTGATAGGAAATAAATTTGTACTTACACTCACTTTCTCATCATTTATTAAAATGGTAGCTGGAAAATTTATTGACTTTGTAATATCCAGTAATGTAAGATTTCCTGTTACGGTTGAATTTGCATTTGTTTGATCTGTGGTACTTACCACGCTGGTTATGTCAAATTTTGCAGAAGGGTATTTTGTTACATTAAAAAAATCAGCTGCGCCTTCTGTGGCAGTACCTTTAAGGTGCTCTTCCAAACTGGCTTTGTCTTCTCCTTCAAGATCAGTTACCGTGATGCTGTTCATATCGATATTAATGCTTCCTCCCGTAATTTTACCTTCTGCCACAAAGACATCACCACTATTGATATTGATAGTACCGGAATGTTTTCCTCCTGGTTTAGAACCCTCCCACAATATTTTTGTGTTTGAAGCATCTGCAATAAATTTAGTGCCTTGAGCCTCTGAAACAGCAGCAAGTTCAGATGCACTATCAGTACCTTTTTCTTTACATGAAGACAAGGAAAGAAATAATAAAAATAAAAAAGACAATTTAAAATGATTCATAATGATAAAAATTTTAAGGTAAATAATTTGTTAAAACATTCATTATTTAGTAATAATATGTTGGTTTTCGTAAAGTAACTATCAAATATTATAAATTGTTTCGCTAATAATAAGAATACGAAACAATAATTTATTTATTAAGTTTGGAGTTAGATATAATAAAATCTTTTACATCTTGAATGCTATTAAGAATTCGTACATTCTGAGGTAACTCGAGTTTTTGAGTTGCTGTTTGAAAACCTGAAATCAAGATTTTTGTATCTTTTGCGTTTTTGGCCAACTCGTTTATATATGCTTGTAAAGGCGTTTCTGAACTATCGTTAAATATAGTAAAAATATACTTTGCCATAAATATATTTTTGACTTCAAGTACGTCAACTAATGAGACGCCAATACCAAGATTAATCACTTTAGCATTATAGCTCACCAGAATGTAATGAAGGAAAAGCAAACTTAATTCATGTGTTTCATTTTCGGGAAGATATACAATACATCTCAAATTCTGATTTGGATCGTCCTTATTGCTAATTCTGTCAATTTCAACAATTATTTTACGTCTTATGATATTGATGACAAAATTTTCATGCACGGATTTAATCGACCCGGCTATCCACATCACACTAAGTTTTTCCAAAAGTGGATATACTATGTTGCTAATGGTCAATTCGAAGCCTTTGGAATGAATCTGATGCTCTAAAATTAAATTAAATTTAACTTCATCAAGTTCAAACATTGACATCATCAATGAATCCAATTGGTCTTCAAATACTGATCCAACTTCTGTCAATTCACCAACTTTCTGGCATATTTCTTCCATTGACATTGTTGCTATCTTAGATATTTTGAACCCCTTCCGATTTAGTAAGGTAATATTCAAAATTTTTTGAAGATCATTATCCTCGTAATATCTGATATTGGTATCAGTCCTGTTAGGTTGTATAATACCATATCGTTTCTCCCAAATGCGAAGTGTGTGGGCTTTGACACCCGATAAACACTCAAGATCTTTTATTGAATAAGCAACCATCTAACGTGATATAAATTAATATCGAATTCCGAACTAAGACGCTTTAGAACAAAGATTTTTAATTAAAGTTTAAATAAATTCTTAAGATAATAAAGTTAAAATTTTGTATTTTTGATCGTTTATATGTAATAACGTGGCTATGTATTTTGATTTTAAAGTTTTAGTATTTATTTTTCTTTGGTTGTTATTGCCAAAATGCAGCTTTTCCCAAAGTTTTTGGTTTGGCGCAAAAGCTGGCGCTGCGATGAATTTTCAAAGCTGGGGCGACGGTAGCAATGGAGGAAGTATAAACAGAAACCCTCTTTTTAATATCAATGGAGATTTAATTCTGGAGTCTTATGACGAATTTAAAAAAGGCGCTTTATATGTACAGTTAGGTTTTCATACCAGAGGCAGTTCAGTTAGATTTAACAGTTTTAATAATGTATTTTCAACCCAACAAGGATTCAAATTTAAAAATATTGTTTTGGAAGCAGGTGCAAAAAAAGCATTTAATTTAGACAAAGAGTTTACAACGTATTTTATATTGGGAATAAGGGGAGAGTATACTGTGGGCACCAATCTTGACGATTATTTGACTTTTGGCAGTCTTTATTACCCTGTCAATGATTATGTAAAAAAAATAAATTATGGCGTCACCCTGGGCGGAGGTTTTGAAACATATTTATCTGAAATGAGCAATGTTTTTATTGAATTTTCTATGCAGCCCGACATATCTCTTCAATACCAGCAACCACCATTAAATAATGTCATCGAACCTTTTACCGGACAGGTAGTAAACCTTGGCTTGCGTCAAGTCAGAAACCTTTCTTTAGAATTGAAGGTTGGTGCGCGTTTTCTCAGAAAAGTAGAATTTATAGATTAAATTAAAATTTAAACATTATGCGCATTATTTATTCCTTATTAATGATTTTATTGTTTAATAACGATTTTTCTGCACAAATCACAGTGACTAATGCCACTTTCCCCATAAAAGGGGATACGCTTAAAACTGTAATAACTTCAAATATTTCAGCTCCTTTAATCATAGGCGATGTAGGAGGGCCTCAAACCTGGAATTTCAGCATGTTAAACACAGGCAGCCGTATTACCCAATTATGTCTTGACCCTAAAGATGGAGCAGAATTTGCCTCCTTTCCTTCGGCAACCTTAATGATACAAACTGACGGACAGATTCAATATATTAATGCTACCCCAACCAAAATGGAAGTTTTAGGTTTAGGTGGAGACAACGGCTTTATTCCTACACAAGTTGCAGTTAAATACACGGACAAACCGGCATTTAGAGTTGCTCCCCTGAAATTTATCGGGTCATACAATTCAAATGCTAAATTTAATCTTGATCTGGGCACTGAAATCATACCTGACACAATATTAAGCTCGCTTCCATTAAAACCTGATAGCATCAGGATACAGTTTGTCAGTGCCTCAAATAACTTAATGGACGCATTTGGAAAACTCACGATGCAAAACAAAACTTATGATGTCCTCAGAGAAAAGTCTGAAACTACAACCGAAGTTAAGTTTTTCGCAAAACTGCCTTTTGGTTGGTTTGATGTTGGTTCAATAATAGGGGGTTCTCTGCCTGGCGGTCTTGGAAACTTCCTGGGAAAGGACACAACCATAACCTATAACTTCTATTCGAATGTAAAAAAAGAAATTTTGGTCTCCGCTGATTATAATACTGCAAATGAGTTCCAAAGTGTAACTTTTGCAGATTTGGGTGGTGTCGTTAGCTCATCAAATGAATTGCCTTCCATAGGCCAATCATATCTTGAAGTATTTCCGAATCCTGCAACTGATATTATTGCTTTTAAAACCGATAACCTGACCACAGGAAAATACTTTATTACGCTTTCTGACATGAGCGGACGAGTCGTTTATTTTGAAAATTCACATATTACTAAGGACGAAGTAAAAAATATTAAAACCGCAAATTTCGCTCCGGGACAATATATTCTGATGATCAGAGATCAATTTAACCATACCAATGTAGCGGTCAAAGTCATTATTTTGTAATGTCCGGAGATCGAATAAAAAAAGGTTTTGATCTGACAGGTAAAGTAGCTATTGTCACAGGAGCAAGCAGGGGAATAGGCGAAAGTATAGCCAGAGGTTTGGCAGAATTTGGGGCAAAAGTTGTTATCACAAGCAGAAGTCAGGAGAGTATTGATGCAATAGCAGAAAATTTTTATAAAGACGGCTTTGATGTACACCCGGTTGCATGCCATGTAGGTGATGAATCTAATTTACATCAACTGGTTGAAAATGCTATTCAAAAATATGGAGGCATCGATATTCTGATCAATAACGCTGCTACAAATCCGGTTTATTCTCCAATAGAAGAAATGAGTGGCGAATTATTTGACAAAATGATGAATATAAATGTAAAGGCTGCTTTTACTTTATCCAATCTTTGTCTCAAAAGCATGCAAATACGCAGTGGTGGCTCAATAGTGCACATAAGCTCTGTCGAAGGATTTAAGCCGAGTGCTGGATTAAGTCTCTATAGTGTAAACAAAGCAGCTTTAATTATGCTGGCCAAAGCTCAGGCAAAAGAATGGGGCCGCTACAATGTTCGTTCCAATGTCATCTGCCCCGGTCTGGTCAAAACAAAATTTAGTTCTGCATTGTGGAAAAACCAGAAAGTCCTTGATCACTGGAACGAAAATATACCTTTAAACCGTATGGCAAATCCCGATGAAATGGCAGGTCTTGCGGTCTTTTTGGCATCCGGGGCATCCAGTTATTGCACAGGTACCACTTTTACCGCTGACGGTGGTTATTTGATTTCCTAGATATTTGTTGTTTTTTTGGTTATTTCGTAAAAAAGTCTTTAATGTCCACAGCATTTCGGTATTGAACAATTTTTCCTTCTTTTTCCAACTTTTTCATTAGCCTGGAAATAACAACCCTTGAGGAATTCAAATCATTTGCAATTTGTAAATGCGTAATGTGTAGCTTTGATTCTTTATCTACAAAAACACGATTTTTCAAATATTTATACAATCTTTCTTCCATATTATTAAAAGCGAGATTGTCAATCGCTTCAAGCATTTCATTCATTCTAATATTGTAGCTTTCTAACACAAAACTCCGCCAGCTTTTAAATTTCACCATCCACTCATCCATTTTTTGAATAGGAATAAATAATATTTCAGTATCACTTTCCGAAATAGCACTTATAATACTTTTTGTAGGTTTTGTACAACAATTCATGGTTATCGCACAGGTATCGCCTGTCTCGAGATAGTAGAGTAGCAATTCTTCTCCTTCTTTGTTTTCAGTTATAATTTTTATGGATCCTGACAAAACTAAAGGCATGTGTGTTAGTAACTCTCCCATATGGATGATATGTTGACCCTCCCCAAACTTCTTTAAAATGCTTGACGCACATAACTCGCTAATTAATTCAGTTTCAAAAATGTATTGAAATTTACTTGTAAGCTTTTCAAAACAAATTGAGGTATTCCATTGAAAATTAGCCACCATAAAAATTTATTGTGAGGTTAGTTCAGCAAATTGCATATCATATAATAACCTGTAATGTCCATCAGGTCTATTCAACAAATCCTCATGATTACCACTTTCAAGGATATGACCATTGGATAATACCAATATATTTTGGGCATGTTTAATAGTAGACAATCTGTGAGCTATAATGATAGATGTCCTACGTTTTATTAATTTTTCTATTGCATACTGTATAACTGTCTCGCTTTCTGTATCAATTGACGAGGTTGCCTCGTCAAGAATCAATATGTCAGGATCAAAAACCAGTGCTCTTACAAACGAAATTAATTGACGTTGTCCGACGGAAAGGTTACTACCGCGTTCTGAAACCAAATAATGGTATCCTCCGGGTAGTCGTTCAATAAATTCATGAGCCCCAATATTTTTTGCCGCTTCAATAACTTTTTCATATGAAATAGCTTCATCTCGCAGACTTATATTTTCCAAAACGGTGCCCTCAAATAAAAATACATCTTGCAGAACTATAGCAATCCTATCACGCAGGGCCTTTAAATCGTATGATTTAATATCGATATCATCTATCAATATTTGTCCTTTCTGGATTTCATAAAATCGGTTAAGTATATTTATAATCGTTGATTTTCCTGATCCGGTACTTCCCACCAAAGCTAATGTTTGGCCAGGTCTTACAGAAAAACTAATATTTTTTAAAACATAATTAACGTCATCATATGCAAATGACACATCATTAAAATCAATTTTACCTTTTAGTTTGCCGACTACATTTGTTCCATTACTTTCAATATAATTTGTATTATCAAGAATTTTAAAAACACGTTCTGAAGCGACCAATCCCATCTGTAAGGTATTGAATTTATCCGCCAAAAAACGAATAGGCCTGAAAAGCAAGTTTAAATACAAAGGAAATGCTACCAATGCACCAAAACTAACTTTGTCCTGAATATAACCCTTCGCTCCAAGCCAAATCATAAGCGCGAGTGAAACTGCTGAAACCAACTCTACAACAGGAAAAAATACGGCATAATAAAAAACAGAGTCCAGATTTGCGCTTGTATACGAATGGTTAATTTTTTTAAAAGCTTCTGCCTCCTGTTTTTCCGCATTAAATATCTGAACGATTTTCATCCCTGTTATGCGTTCTTGCAAGAAGGCGTTCATATTGGCAATCTGAGTTCGTACTTTTTGGTATGATACCTTTACTTTTTCTTTAAAAACATAGGTTGCAAGCATCATAAATGGCATGGTAATAAAAACGATCGCTGTCAATCTCCAACTAGTGTACAACATGATACCTATTACAGCTAAAAGGGTGATAAAGTCAGCAAGTATTGTTATCACACCTTGTGCAAATACATTGTTGATTGCTTCAATGTCATTAATAGTTCTTGTGGTCGAGGTGCCGATAGGTGTCTTGTCAAAATATCTTAATTGCAGATTGGTAATGTGTTTAAATACTTTTACCCTCATGTCCTTTATAACAGACTGGCCGAGTTCAGCAGATATATATATAAAGTAGTATTTCATCACCACATTAATGATAAGCACCGTTACAAATAATCCTGCCATCAATAACATGCCTTCTTTTTGTCCTTTTATAATATTGTTATCAACTATTTGTTGAACTATGAATGGCTGGGCTATAGAAAATGGTGTAATTATTATAGCAAGAAAGATGGACTGTACAAAAAGTGAATTGAAGGGTTTTGCAGTGGCAATAACTCTGCGAAGAAGTGTCCAATCCGTACCTTTTTTCTGCTCCATTTAATAACGTAAATGTTTATTATTCAAATATAACCGAACATCCTATCTGCTCAAAAACATAGATCTACGACTGTCCAGATTTCTGAAATACGGATCATACAGATCTTTTATGTAATAGATCATTTCACCAGTTGATTTCATTTCAGGACCAAGGTTTTTGTCAACATTGGGAAACTTATCAAAAGAGAATACAGGTACTTTTATTGCATAACCTGTCAGATTCTTTATAATATCAAAGTCCTTTAATTTGTGTGTTCCCAACATGACTTGTGTGGCAATTTTTAAATATGGCACCTGGTAAGCTTTGGCAATAAAAGGTGTGGTACGCGAAGCACGTGGATTAGCTTCAATGACATATACATCATCATTTTTAATAGCAAATTGTATATTGATCAACCCTTTGATATTGAGTGCCACAGCCAGTTTATTTGCATATTCTACCATTTGGCCTACAGCAGCAGGACTTAAAGAGTAAGTAGGTAATACTGCTGAACTGTCACCCGAATGAATACCTGCAGGTTCAATATGTTCCATAATACCCATAATGTGCAATTCATCTCCATCATATATGGCATCTATCTCAGCTTCTTTGGCTCTATCAAGAAATTGATCGATTAGGACTTTATGGTCAGGAAGGTGTTTGAATATACTTAATACATGGTTTTCCAGTTCTTTATCATTGATGACAATCCGCATTCTCTGACCACCTATAACGTAAGATGGGCGTACCAATACCGGATAGCCAACCCTTTTCGCTACTTCTATGGCTTCATCCACATCGCGTGCCACGCCATACTCAGGGTATGGTATTTCAAGATGTTTGAGCAAATCTGAAAATCTCCCTCTATCTTCAGCAAGATCTAGACTATTAAAGTCAGTGCCAATTATTTTGATACCCTTTTTGTGAAATTTTTCAGCCAGTTTGAGCGCCGTTTGACCACCGAGTTGGACAATAACACCTTCGGGCTTTTCAAGATCAATAATCTCCTCTATATGTTCCCAGAAAATGGGTTCGAAATATAATTTGTCGGCAACGTCAAAATCTGTAGATACAGTCTCAGGATTACAGTTGATCATTATAGCTTCAAAGCCAGCTTCTTTAATAGCAAGTAAACCATGCACACAACAATAATCAAACTCAATACCCTGGCCTATTCTATTTGGCCCTGAACCTAAAACAATGATTTTTTTTCTGTCAGAAGGGATACTTTCATTTTCTGTGTCAAAAGTTGAATAGAAGTACGGTGTCTTTGCTTCAAATTCGGCAGCACAGGTATCTACCATTTTGAACGTACGAATGATGCCTAGTTTTTTTCTTTGTTTGGTAACTTCGTCTTCTTTGATGCGCAATACCCAAGCTATTTGAGCATCTGAATAACCTACCGACTTTAATTCTTTGAAAAAATCGACCGGAATATCCTGAGCAACATTATATCGCATGAGCTTCTCTTCATATTTGACCAGTCGCTTGATTTGTTTAATATACCACGGATCAATTTTAGTTAATTTATGAACAGATTTCTCCGGAACGCCTAATCTCAGCGCATCTTTGACACGATATATTCTATCATCACTAACTTTTTCCAATCGCTCCAGAATGTCTTCCGTTTGGATCCATTCTTTCATATCTGCTCCCAATCCTGCCCGATTGTTCTCCTGGCTTTGACAAGCTTTTGCATTGCTTCGAGAAAATTCCTGCCTATAGCCATGACTTCTCCAACAGACTTCATCTGAAGACCAAGCGTAGTATCAGCTCCGTAAAATTTATCAAAATTCCATCTGGGCATTTTTACAATAACGTAATCCAATGCCGGTTCAAAATATGCAGAAGTGGTTTTAGTTATTTGATTTTTTAATTCGTTCAGATTATAACCTATGGCCAGCTTTGCGGCAATTTTTGCAATAGGGTAGCCAGTTGCTTTACTCGCCAAAGCTGAAGATCTCGATACCCTTGGATTTATTTCTACAGCAATTAAATCTTCATTTTCAGGATTTAGGGCAAACTGTACGTTGCACCCACCGGAAAAATTACCTAATGATCTCATCATTGTAATGGCATCATCTCTCATATGCTGAAAAGCAGTATCAGAAAGTGTCATTGCTGGTGCTACAGTAATGCTATCTCCTGTATGGATACCCATGGGGTCGAGGTTCTCTACTGTACAAATGATAACAACATTGTCATTATTATCTCTTAATAATTCAAGCTCATATTCCTTCCACCCTATAACTGCTTTTTCCACTAATACTTCGTGAGAAGGCGATGCTTCAAGACCTCGTCTAAGTGCTTCGTCAAAGTCTGCTTCTTTCATCACGAAGCCACCTCCTGTGCCCCCTAGTGTATAAGATGGACGTATGACAAGAGGAAAACCTATTTGTTGCGCAGCTTCTTTACCTTCCAAAAAGAATTTGCAATAAATGAATCTGCTACCTTCATACCCAGGCCGATGACATGCTGTTTGAATGCTTCCCTATTTTCTGTAAGCTCTATGGCATGCACATCCACACCTATCATTTTGACCCCATATCTAGCCCAAATACCCATATTTTCAGCCTCTATAGCTAAGTTAAGTGCGGTTTGCCCTCCCATAGTAGGCAGTACAGCATCTATCTTTTGTTCTTCAAGAATCTTTACGATGCTGTCTACAGTCAAAGGCCAGAGATAAATATGATCGGCCGTCACATTATCAGTCATAATGGTCGCTGGATTGGAATTTATGAGAGAAACAATAATTCCTTCTTCTCGTAATGATTTTGCAGCTTGAGTTCCTGAATAGTCAAATTCACAAGCTTGTCCGATGATAATAGGTCCACTTCCTATGATTAGGACGGATTTGATTGAGGTATCTCTAGGCATAAATTTGGAAATATTCTGATCGGGACACAAAGGTAAATTAATATTCGAGTAATGAAAAATTAATACCTGACTAAATTTATGAGTGTTTCTGATTAGAACCCAATCAAACAAAAATCATCACAAACTCAACAACTTAATTAGTTTACTAATTAAACCTTTAAAACTAATTACCTCTTGGTGTAGCACTTCCTTGATTTCCTCCTTGAATGTCCCCTCCCTCTTTAAGATCGGAATTTTTAACTTTTGGCTTACGCTCTTTAAAGTCCACATTTCCAAATTTATATCTGACATTGACACCTATCGATCTGAAAGGTATGCTGAATGATGTTTTTTGTTCAAAATCCGTCCCCTTTATGTCTGATCTGAAATATTTATCCGCATTAAAAGGTTCTATTAAAGTTACACCGAAACTTGAGTTCTTAAATTCTTTCCGTATGCCGATTCCATATATTGTGAAGGCCGGATTATCACCTTGAATGGTTCTGACGGGCGATCTGAAAAAGCCAAAAAAATCAGCTTTAAAGGTTCCTGACAGCTTTACTTCTCCATTCATAAATAAATTGTATTCATAACTTTTCCGTGATGCCGGAATACCGCTGATTTGACCCGTAGCATTATATGTTGAAAAATTGCCTCCTGTACGCAGTGTTACAAGGCTTACCGTCTTACTCACGAATGTATTAAACCCGATTGCATTATTTATTCCTATGTTTTGATACTTATTGACTGAAAGACCGTTATCATCTATGGAAAGTATTTGTTCAATGATACCTTGAGTATTTTTATAAAACAAAGATGAAAAAGTGGTGATACCCTTGAAAGTAAAGTTGTAAGCCATTTCAACCTGATGAACAACTTCAGGATTCAATGCTGGATTTCCAATGGTTCTATTAAGAAAATCAGCATTATTATTAAAAGGGTTAATAAATAATAAACTCGGTCTCTGGATTCGTTGGCTATAACTGAGTTTTAGTGTTTTAAAGTTTTTAAACGTACGGCTGATGGCAAGATTGGGCAGAAAATTACCATAGTTATTTTTGAAGTCTTCTGAATCTCCACTTCTGAAATCACCGCTGAATGTTGTCTTCTCATAACGTGCTCCGCTAATGATAGAATATTTTTTTGCAACTAAAAACGATACTGACGCATAGCCGGAATAAACATTCTGATCATATTTAAATTGTTCGATCTGTGGAATATAACCACTGGTTGTCAAAAATTGTGTTGTATAGTCGCTAATTATATTTCTTATTACGGCCTTAGTGCCAGTCTCTAATTTTATAGCTTTTGTAAATGGGTGTGTATAATCTACCTGAAAAGTCGTCTCATGATTTACTCCATCATTTATAATATCAGAATCTCTGTTTAGAATAGTCAGGCTTTCATGATTTTCGAAAAGTTTTGTATCCTGATTGCTGTTTTGTCTCGAATATTGTACTCCAAACGACAATTCCTGACCTTCAAGTTTTTCAAACTTTTTTGTATAATCAGTATTCCAATCATAACCGCCATTGAAGTTGCTTCCTTTATTTGTCCTCAAAAACTTATCATTTAGATTTGATATCTCATCTTTAAGAATGCCTGTTGTACTTCCGTTCAAATCAAATCCAAAACCCCTAAAAGTTAAAGTACTATTGATGCTGTTATACCCATTAAAATCATAAAAGGCACTGGCAGAACCGTTGCCCCCAAGACGGGATGTCCGTTGGCTGCCTTGCTGTGAAAAAACTCTAGCACCTGCAGTTGTTTCATCTTTTCGATCGAAAGATGTTGTCCCATTTGCTGGGGTGGAATAAAATAGTGCAGCACTCGAACTGATTCCAAGTCTTCCTTTCCCCACGTTAAGATTGGTAAAAAGGCTATTTTGTCGATTGCCAACAGATGCATTTACACTTCCTGCTACACCTTCAATGTTTTGTTTTTTTGTGATAATATTAATTAATCCGGCGCTACCTTCCGCATCATACTTCGCTGAAGGCGAGGTGATTACTTCGACTTTTTTTATCTGATCTGCAGGAAACATTTTGAGTGCATCAGCCACATTGCTGGAAAACATACCTGAAGGTTTGCCGTTAATAAGAATTCTGACATTATTAGATCCTCTAAGTGAGACGTTACCATTAAGATCTACTGACAGCATTGGAACCTTACGCAAAACATCAGCTGCATTTCCCCCGGCAATAGAAGCATCATTTTCAGCATTAAACACAAGTTTGTCTGCTTTATTTTCCACCAAAACCTTTTCTTCTTTTATCTCTATTGCATCAAGCAGAAAACTTGAAGGAACCAATAAGATATTTCCGATATTTATGTCCGGCTTTTTAAGTGTGGTTTCAACTGCGGAAAGCTTTTTTTCTTTATAACCTAAAAAAGAAACATACAAATCATAATTCCCTGTTACTACATTTTCAAATTTAAAAAAGCCTGTCTCTTCAGTTAAAACCCCATCAATGACAATAGAGCTTCCCTTTTTTTTTAATGATATTGTCGCAAAACCTACCAATTCATTTGATATTGAGTCTATTACTTTACCTTCTATTTTCCCCTTTATCGTTGGTCCTTTGTTTCCTCCACCCATTGGGAACTGAGCATTAGCTGAAAATAAAAGTCCGATGAGGAGGGAACTAAAAATATATTTCACTTGGTGTATTTTATCAAAATTAATACTATAATCACAAAATTACTTCAATTGTTTACACCATATCAATAATATAGATGAAAGCCAGTTTATAAACTATTAAAGATACAAAACACAATTTTATATCTTTACTATGTAACTATAATTTGGGGATTTCGTTTCTTGATTCGTCACTAATTTCGCTTGGTTACTTACCAATGTATAACTGATTTGTATTGCATTATCAGGCTGTTGCGGTATCACTTGTGGCATATCAATACTTGTGGGTATATGGTGCAAATTAAAATGAATCCTTATGTTTTTATGAAAGGTTACTTTTAGATTACGTGGCGTTTTTGGAACAACGAACTTCAACATCTTTACAATGCGAATGGCCTCGTCGTTGCAAGCATCATCAAGGCCTGAAACTATTTTTGCATCAATGACATCCCCTATATGATTAATATCATAACGAATATTAACAAATCCTTCGATCTTATTAATTTGAGATAATTCAGGATATACAAGATTACTTGTTACAAATTCTTTAAGTTCTTTATCTCCACCAAGATAATAGGGTTGTTTGATAAAACTATCTTCTTTACGTTCTTTTTTCATATACTATAAACCTTTGTAATATACTCTGTAAATCACATCAGCATAATCATCCGAAATCAACATTGAACCATCCGGTAAAATTTCAAAATCAACAGGTCTACCCCAGACGTCATCATTTTTTGGATTCAACCACCCGGTTATAAAAGGTTTTGTCTCTTTGACTGTTCCATCAACATTTAATGTAGCTAAAACGATATCATATCCACTTTTTTTACTCCGATTCCAGGATCCATGTCTTGCCACAAAAATTTGATTTTTATATTCTGAAGGAAATTGGTCTCCGGTATAAAAAATCATACCAAGTGGTGCAGTATGTGGCCCCATTTTGGCTACAGGTGGTGTAAATTGATCACATTTTTTTGTTTTACCAAATTCCGGATCCTGTACATCGCCTTGATGACAATATGGATAACCGAAGTGCAAATTATCTTTTGGTGCGAAATTAAGCTCGCATTCGGGTACATTATCACCCATCATATCCCTGCCATTATCGGTAAAATATAGTTGCTTTGTATCAGGATGCCAATCAAAACCCACACTATTTCTTATCCCGGAATGAACGACTTCCAATCCGGTGCCATCACTATTCATTCTGGTGATACTAGCGTAAATCGAATCTTTGGGCTCGCAGATATTACAAGGCGCTCCTACCGGTACATATAGTTTACCATCCGGACCAAAGGCAATATACTTCCAACCATGATGTGTTTCTTCAGGATATTTATCATATATGATAACAGGTGTTCCCGGATTGTCAAGTTTGGATGCAACATTTTCAATCTTGAGGATGCGATTGACCTCAGCAATGTAAAGATTTCCATCTTTATAAGCCACCCCATTTGGCATATTGCCACCTGTAAGAAGGGTATATTTTTTATCAACAAGCATATCGCCATCTGTATCTTTGAGGGCATAGACATTGCCTTTGTCTCTTGTACTTACGTAAAGTATTCCTTCAGGAGAATAACACATTGACCTGGCATTAACCACACTGTCTGCAAATATTGATATAACAAATCCAGCCGGAAGCTTAAGACTATCCAACGGAAGATTGCCTGTGTAATTTTTATCAAGCATACTAATAGGAGGATTTACGTTGTATTTGTATTTGGCGATCATAAGAATGATCAAAATGACAGCTATGACCGCCAAAAGAATTTTAAGGTATTTCATCTTGTCATAAAATTTTATGTAAAGTTAACAACTAATTAAACAATGAAGTTTTGTTTTCAGTGTACAATGACATCTGTTTTTATTCAATCCACAACAATAAAAGCATTAGCATCCAGATTTTCAATCGACTTTATTAATGGATACCAAACCTCTTTATTAATGGCCCCATAAAGAGAGTACATTGCATTATTGATCAAACTCTGAACAATTAGCATATAGCTTGAAATACATATTAAGCCGGTAATTATTATTTTCATGGGTTGATTTTACGCTATCAAAAACAAAAGATGTTAAATTATTCAGAAAGATAAATAAAATCTATCTGTCATTACTGTTTGTATCGCGCTTAAACTTTTACAATACTATATAAAAGTCGTTTTATTTTAACCGAGTAATACTTTTATAATGATCTTCATTAACTTCCAGTGTTCTAAAAACGACGATCTGATGAATGAGCTCATATGGAATCTCTTTATCTAAGGGAAACTGAATTGATCCTTTACCTGTCTTATATTTTGATAATTCTTTCTGAAAAGCCGTATTTCCTGAAGGTAAGGCATAAAAACCAATATGATTTTTAAAGGCTGCAAAATAGACCAATGGCTTTTTATGCAGCTTAAAAGCAGGCATATTGTAGGCAATGCATTCTGAAGCAGCTGGCGAAGTCTGAGAAATTAATGTTCTAATTTTTTTAAGAACTAAAACTACTTCTTGAGGAAACTCTTCAAGATACTGATCAACGGTTGTATAATTTTTACCATTCATATCATCTACTTTACTTCAACATTAAATATCCACCTCACATCATATTTATCAAATATTGAATTATTATAATTAAATACCTCTTCTATCTGATTAGGGAAATTAAGGTGTGTAATTACTTTTATCATTTTAAAAAAAAGTTTAAATGATTCAAACTAACTTGACTTAGGAAATATAGAAAGGCTACTTATTCTCCCATCACCAATTTTAACACAAATCTCACGATACGCTACTTATGTAAACAAAGCCATCGAAGATAATTAGAAAACTCTAGCCTGAAACTAATTTAAAATAAAAAACAATCTACTTTAAACCATAAAGCATCAATTTTGTCAAAGAGTAGTAAAAATAATAAATTATGTATACTTCAAAAAAAAATCTTTTAATTTTGACTCTTTTCGTATTATGGCTTATTGCATGTAGAAAAGATGATAAAGTCGATGACGGTTATGCTCCGGGGGAGGCTCCAATTGCCAAACACCTTTTTGATGCTGCAAGAGATGAAGTTGATCAACAATTAAATCTTCAAACCAGCCTTAATGGCTTTACCAATAATACAGAATCGAAGCCCAGAGGTGGCTGCGCCACTGTCAGTATTGCACCGACTGGCAATGTTTTTCCTAAAATCGTAACTATTGTTTTTCCATCCGGCTGCAAGACGTTTGCCGGAGCTGATATCGAAGGCACCGTCGCAATAACAATAAGCGGCAGAGTCCGTGAAATCGGATCAATCGCAACATTTACACTAAATGGACTTAAATATAAAAATTATGCCCTTTCAGGAAATTATGTGGTTACTTTCTTAGGCCCAAATGCTCATAAAACTATGATATCAAATGGGCAAGTTGTTACTCCTGAAGGTAAAATCATCACCTACACCGCTAGTAATAGTGCCATGCAGACTGGTGGAACAAACACGACGTTTAAGACCAACCCTGCAACTTTTCTTCAGGATGATGTTTACGAAATCATGTCCACGAGTTCAGGGATAAACAGTAGAGGGCATAATTTTACACTCACAACCGAAAAACCCATCGTCTATAGTGTAGCTTGCCAATGGATAATATCGGGCAAAATTACGATAACAGAAGATTCACGGCCAAATATTACAACAGCACTTGATTATGGAGATGGCAGTTGTGATAATAAAGCTGAGCTTTTTATTAATAACGTCTCTACCATTATTAATTTACCATAATACATAAAAAAGCCCGATAAAAATCATTAGACTTTTATCGGGCTTAACTTTATTGAATAATATTATCTTACTCCATGCATAAGTTTTTTTATAAACGGAGACATAACAAGAGAAAAAGCCGCAAGAACAAATGAAATTATAGCAAGCATCCAAAAGAAATAACTAATACCATTTTTTTCTGCAATTTGTTCTACATTCTCTCCGAATACACCTGCTCCTTTCATCCCAATAGCAATAGCCAGGTACCAAACGCCAAACATAAAAGCAATCATTCGTGCAGGCACAAGTTTACTTACATATGACAAGCCAACAGGAGAAACACATAGTTCGCCCATGGTATGAAACAAATAAACCAGAATCAACCATATCATACTAACAGATGCAGTTTGAGCTCCCGGTGCTATACCGTCGGAACCAAATGCAACCGCAACCATTCCTAAGCCCAATAATACCATTCCAATTGCCCATTTTGCATTTGCACTCGGATTGTATTTACTCTCCCAAATTTTTGAAAACAATGGAGCGAGTGTAATGATAAACAACGAATTTAATGTAGAAAACCAGGTGGCTGGAACTTCCGTCAAAGGTATGGTTACCTTATCTATTTTTAAAAACGATAAAACACCATCATCCAAAGTAATATAACCTGCCGTATAATAATCTTTGACCAACATCCACAAGGCTATTGCCCAAATGATCACAAAACTTATGGTCAAAAAAATACTGGCCACAGTATAGGTTTTAAATGTATTTTTGAATAATTTAAACATTACCCAATTGATTATTATTAGCGGTACCAGGGTTAGCATTGAATTCATAATCAGGAACATCAGGCTAGAATCACCGGTAAGAACTCTGTTGGTATACTTAGCAGCAAAAACAGTCAGGCTATTAGGTGATTGTTCGAATATTGCCCAAAAGAAAATGGTAATAAAAGCGAAAAATAAGACTGCCATTAGTTTTTCTCTCGTGACCTTGGAATACTGAGTTAATCTGTACGCAACCAAAATCAAAAAAATAACCAAAGCAGAGAGAATGGCAACGGTATTGCCCGAATAACCCAATAGTTCAAAATTAAACATGTTAAAACTACTTCCGTAGATTTTAGCAATTTTAGTAGCAGGAGAGTTTATTAACCACATCATTGCTAATATAATGCTTACACCTACCATGCCAAGTTGCCAATATTCAAAGGGCACACGTTTATCAGAGTCGTTGACATCAATAATTATTTTGTCTTTAGCTATTGGCTTTAAACCTATATTTCCAAAAATATTTTGAGAAAGCCAAAACTGCAATGTGCCAAAAAACATAAAAATCCCAGCTAAACCAAAGCCATAACCCCAGCCAACTTTTTCACCAAGATAACCACAAAGCAAAATACCAAAAAAAGCTCCGGCATTTACCCCCATATAAAAAATGGTATATGCACCATCTTTTTTTTCAGGATGGTCTTTATACATTTCCGAAATTATAGATGTCATATTTGGTTTAAAAAAACCATTTCCAAAAACTAATAAAATAAGGCCGAGATATATTGATACTGTACTTTCAAAAGCCATAGAAAAATGACCTAATGTCATCAATGTTGCACCCAAAACTACTGCCCATCGAAAACCGATTACTTTATCTGCAAAATATCCACCCATCATTGTGGAAAGATAAACAAGACCCACGTAGGTGCCAAATAACGATGAAGCAGTGGCTTGTTCCCATTCCCATCCACCTTTGATTATCGGAGCCATAAAAAACAAAACCAATAAGGACCGCATGCCATAAAATGAAAATCGTTCCCACATCTCTGTAAAAAACAAAATAAACAATGCCGCCGGATGGCCCAATACATTTGTTTTAAAAAAATCATTTGAAGTTTGATCTGACATAAAGAAGTATTTGATTTGAGTTTTTGATTTTTTGGCTTTATTTGACTTCCTGCATTAATTTACGAATCACCGGAGACAAAATAATCAGTATCACTCCTGCAATTAAGGCGTATATGGACAATTGATAGTAACCATCCGTATAAGCTATCAGCTTTTCAGGCAAACCGGCATTTTCGTCCGGTGTTGACATTCCGGCACCAAGTAATCCCGCTGCATACTGACCGTAAGCACTTGCCAAAAACCACATTCCCATCATCATCCCGCCGAGGTGCTTGGGAGATAGTTTTGTTACAATAGAAAGACCTATAGGAGAGAGACAAAGTTCGCCGATCGTAATGATCAGATAGGCTGCTGTAAACACATTAAGGGAAGTAATACCCAGCTCATTTGCATAAAATCTTGTGGCGTAAAATATATAAAAAGCTGCTGCCAAAAACAAAAAAGCCAATCCAAATTTCATTACAGTGTTAGGTTCAATTTTTCTTCCTGACATCCACACCCAAAGCAAACCTATCAATGGACTGAACAAGATTACAAAAAGTGAATTGGATGTATTATTTATCACATTAGGATCGATATGCATGCCCAGCAAATTAAACTCAAGATTTCTTTTTGCAAAAAGAGATAAGGATCCCCCGCTTTGTTCAAAAAACGCCCAGAAGATAATCGAAAAAAGTATAAAAATTAATGCCGCAATGAGTTTTTTTCTGGTTGCTTCGCTTGAAATTTTTAACATTTCATAAATAAAATATATAATAGCCAAAGGGCCTATTGTATACATAAACATATCGGTATAATCCGTATTTTTGATCATTATAAATATCAGTGGAATACTTAA
The DNA here is from genome assembly GCA_016717145.1 of Saprospiraceae bacterium. Taxonomy (GTDB): domain Bacteria; phylum Bacteroidota; class Bacteroidia; order Chitinophagales; family Saprospiraceae; genus OLB9. Next base: position 126,323 of record JADKGD010000012.1, read on the forward strand.
TAGTGAACCAATATAAACCATAAGTTCTTTTTTCTTACGGCTGCTTTCGTCGAGGTTTAGCAATGGTGAATCTCCAATAGGGCCCAAATGTTTTTTTGTAAATGCAAAGGTAACTAAGCCAAGAATCATGACAAGAGCTGCAGCAAGAAATGCATAACTCCAGCTATAATATTTTCCTAAATATACACACAATGCACCACCCAATAACGCACCAATATTTATGCCTGAATAAAATAGACCAAATCCTGCATCCCTGCGGCTGTCACCTTCCTTATACAAATCACCTACCATAGAAGATATGTTGGGTTTAAAAAATCCGGTTCCTATGATTGATAGTGTAATGCCTAAATAAAACATAGTTTGGGGTGAAAAAGCGATAATAAGGTTGCCTGTAATCATGACCATTCCACCAAAAAATAAAGACTTTCTGAATCCTAATACTTTATCTGCAAATATGCCTCCTATAAAGGTAAAGGCATAAACAAAGGCTTGAATGGCACCATATTTCAGATTTGCATCTTTGTCCGATAAGGCCAATCCTAAAACCTGATCAACCATAAAAATGGTAAGAACTCCCCTCATTCCGTAAAAACAGAAACGTTCCCACATTTCGGTGAAAAATAAATACCATAGTTGTTTGGGATAATTTCCTTCGAAATTTTGAATTTCCTGGAGTGTCGGTTTTACGAAAGTGGCTTGACTCATGAATATTGGTTTTTAATGATAAAATTGTTTGACAAATTTGAAATCGGGCTCTAAAATAGGTCAATAATTGTATTAATCACCAAGAATACACTTAAAATTTTCTTATATTATTCAATAGATAATTAGTAATTTGCAAGAACAACCAATTACGATTATACTAATTAAATAAAATTTAAAATATTATTCCGAAGATATTATTCAATCTTATTTTAAACGAATAAAACGAATTCATTACATGAAGGAGGGAAATTTAATTCTGAAAGCTTTAGAAAGAAATATTATTGGATATGCCTTAGACTATTTATTTATAGTCTTGATAAGGCTCTTTGCTTTTTTACTGCCTTTTGCTGCAGCATCTTTGATGTCTTTAACATAGCCACTTTTTCCTGCTTTTTGCTTGGCAATGCCACGATAGGTTAATAACTCAGCAGCATCTACACCATCCTCAGGGTTATCAGGTAAGTTAATGGCTTTATCAAAAGCCTTTAAAGCATCTACATATTCTTCCAATTCGAGAAGTACTAAGCCATATTGGTAAAATGACCATCTTACCCAGAATTTATTGGGATTATCTGATTCGAACGCCCTGGAGGTAAAAAGTTTTAAATCAAAAGCAGCTTTTTGCCATTCCTTGAGTTTGATATGACACTCAGCCTTTAATTTTCGCGACTTCCAGTACAAGGTTTGAAGTGCAATCGATTTCTTTATTGATTCGTCAAGATTTAATATAGCTTCCATCCATTCTTCTTTGAGCATATGTATCTTGGCTATGCCATAATAAGCTGTAGGAATGGTGGGATCAATAGCAATACATTTATTATAATCTCGTAAAGCATCATGATAATTTCGCATTATAAAATTTACTTTAGCCCTTCTTTCATAGGCTTGTGCATGTCTATCATACTTTTCTATGGCTTGGCTTAATGCTTCCAAAGCATCTTTTTCTTTACCACTTACTTTTACCAGTTTTCGACCCCTAACAAAAGACTGAACTGCACCTTTATCACTATCAGGCTCCAATGTAAGAAAATGGACAATCTCACCTTCATTTATCAACCACGCTCTAATAGATCCTGCAATGGCAAACTGAGCGCAATATCCAAGCAAAGAAGTGGTAGTCCGAAATGCCTTATCAGTTACCTGACTTACATGTCTTGGAATCTCAAGAGACATTTCATCATCTTTAAATATATCTTCATATTTAAAAAATACATCTGTCTTATAATAATTCTCAAGACGTTGTAAAAACATTTTGGTTACCTTATCATAGCTCTTACGTGTCCCAAATTCCAGTCTGCCTTGAATGATTGTCTTAAGGTACATTTATATTAAGTTACGTATAATACATAGAAAAAATCATTCCAACTTTCCACAATCTGTGAAAGAAGCTGAAATAATATATTTTGAGGGAATTAATTATTGTATGTTGTTAAAAAAACAAGGGGGCTTAAAACTATTAACTTAAAAACACATATCACAGTATTTTTGCGTATTTTGATCATACTAGATCTTCACCGATTCCTATTTCATCTATGATATCCACCTTTTCGTCAAGGCCTGTTATATCAGCGTATCCTGCATAGTCAGCTGTAAAAATGACCGGAACAGCCACAAAAATCCCAACTATCAATGCCAACAAACCAACTATAAATACGGGAATTGCCATAAGTCCAAATCCAATATGTCCTAACAAATTTTTATTTACCAGAGCCCAACTTGTCTTCAAAGCTTGTATAGCTTCATATTGGTGAAAAACAATCAGATAGTTAGCCCACCTAAAAGAAATAAAAATATACCCTTCTATCAGCCCTATAATGGCTATCAACCACCAATAATCCATCATCGATTCAAATGAGTCAGAGATCAATTCCATATCCTGAAACATAAATGCTTTAAAAAAAGCAATGCCCAATATGACGATGACCGGTGAAACAACAATAAGTGCAATTACAGTTTTAACAATATTGGCTATCAGCAATGGCACAAAATGCTCAAAACCTTTAAAAAAATTACCAAATTCATTGTCATTTTTTAACTCCTGATCATTGGCAGCTATTGGAATACCCACCTGAAGAGGAGGATTGATTATCATTTGTAAAATAGATCCCACTAAGGGTATAAGCCCTAAAATAATACCTACTAATATTTGGATGGCTTCAAAACCCAGATATCCACCAGGGTTTTGAGAAAATATTTTCCAACCTTTAGAATAATACGACATAGTATTAAAATCGTAGCCATTCTCAATAGCATCTTGAATTTTATTATTACCCATAAATATATATCAATGCAACCATGAAATAAACAGTAAAGATGGTCAAATAAACCTGTATTTTATAATATTTTTTGTTTATTTTACTGAAGGTCTAAGAATTGTAGGGACACCGTATATCATACAAAAATTTAAACCACAAATTAATTCCAAATAAACTGCATTATAAAATATAATGGGTCAGGTATGATAACCAAATAATTTTCGCTCCTTGATCAATTGAACCAAAGAATCCGGGACCTTTGATTCCCACACTTTTGCATTTTCTTTTATTTCTTTTAGCACATCAGAAGGATAAATATGAAGTATATTTTTATTAAAATTTTCAACAGGAACAATTTGGGCACTCTCTAATAAATATTGGTATAGAAATTTAATACCTTGGGGAACTGCCATATTTTTGGCAGTCATAATTTCTTTTGTTTCTTCATTTTGAGACGGATAGACATAAATTCTAATGTTTTGACTGAACAATTCACCAAAAGCAACTAACAACCGCCCATCCTGATTTTGTGTATATTTATCTGTAATGATTGTTTGGAGCTCTCTGCAACCTATTACGAGACCTAGATTAGCGATTTTATAATCACTCAGATAATCGATCAGCATTTCATGATTGGAACAGTCTGAGAGCAGTACCTTATATCCCAATGAACATAACATATCCGCCCTTTCCAGAAAATCTTTTTCGTCAATTTCTACGCCATCTACTTTAAGGTATTCTATCGTCATTTCCAACATCAAATTCAGCTTGTCATCAGATGAAGCTGTTTCATGTTTAAACTGTACAAAACTTGACTCGATTACATCCAGCGTAACTATGGTAGGAGGTCTGAAATTTCCCCTGATTACCATTAATGATTCTCTATACAAAAACTCAGAAGCGTGGATACTGTTTTTATTTAAATCAAACATCGCAACTGAAGTAAGTTTATGTTTGACCAGGTAAAGTGAAATCAATCTTTTGTCAAAAAAATTAAAATCTTCACCGTTTATTCTCAATAGGTCTATGGATACCCTATCCTTGATATTATCTACAAGTGAGTGGACCATTTTTTCAGGCTCATTGTTGAAATAAAAACTCGCATAAATCATATTAACACCAAGGATACCTATAGCTTCCTGCTGCAATCGATTATTGGTATCGAGCATTTTAACATGAAGTACCATATCGTTGACAGGTCCATCAGGCTTTAGTCTGAATCGCAATCCCAACCATCCATTACCTTTTATGGTCCTTGTATAATTAATGGCCTGAACTGTATCAGCAAAAACAAAAAATGTAGCATCAGGTCTGGAAGCTTTAAGCCTCTCTTCCATTAAAGCCCATTCATGATCAAGCATTTTATATAACCTCGCTTCAGACACATATCTATTGGAAGGTTCTACACCATATATCGCATCTGAATATGTCTTGTCATAAGCAGACATAGTCTTAGCTATCGTCCCTGCGGCTGCGCCGGCCTGAAAAAAATTTCTGGCTACTTCCTGGCCTGCCCCAATTTCTGCAAAAGTTCCATAAATCGGATCGTTGAGATTAATGTCAAGGGCTTTTTGCTCTGTTTTTATCATTTGATATTCCATAGTATGACAAAATTAGATTGTCTATAAATTAATTTATCGATCTCAGGACGCCTACATTTAAGGTATCTTTCATTCTTGCAAAAGTATTTCTTTTTACCATCAATTTCTTTGAAATTTAAAAGAAAAAAGTAGAACATCTCAATGCTTAATATTGTAATATTAATAAGAAAAATAAAGTTTCAGAAACATTTTATGCTTTGAATTGAAACCGGAGTTTATATTTACATTTGTTTATCTTTAACCAGTTTAAATGACCATATCCTGCATCGTTGCTATAGCCAATAATCGAGTGATCGGTAAAGATAATGACATTCCCTGGTATCTACCGGCTGATCTTCAGTATTTCAAAAAAACTACTTTAGATCATTGTATCATTATGGGTAGAAATTGTTATAATTCAATTGGTAGGCCACTGCCTAAAAGAACTAATATTATCGTAACACGAGATCCTTTTTTCATCTCTTCAAATTGTTTGATCGCTCACTCAATACCTGAGGCTTTACATATGGCATTTCAACAAGGAGACCCTGAAGTATTTATCATCGGCGGAGGGCAGATATATGAAGATACCAAAGATTTGTGGGATAAAATCTATCTTACGGAAGTAAATCTGAATGTTTCGGGAGACGTGTTTTTTCCGGAATTGAACCTCAATGAGTGGACTTTATTATCAGAAGAAAAGCACTTTAAAGACATTAAAAATGATTATGACTATACTTTTAAAATATTGAAAAAAAAATGACACATGTTAACCGACTCGCCTTTTAAAGAGGAATTTCTGCATTACTTATGGAGAACTAAAAAATTACCGTTACATCATTATCAAACTACTGAAGGCCACACACTCGACATAATAGATTTTGGCACATACAATACTGACTCCGGACCGGATTTTTTTAATGGCAAAATAAACATTGATGGTACCATTTGGGCAGGAAATATTGAAATGCATGTATTCAGTTCTGATTGGCTTAAACACAAACATCAATATGACGCAGCCTATGAAAATGTTATCTTACATGTTGTGTACGAAAACGACATTCCTGTCAGTTCATCACATACTTTAATACCTACCCTGGAATTAAAAGGTAAAATTCCAAAATCATACATCAATAATTATCTGAATCTTATCCAATCTACCAATAAAATACCTTGCCAGCATCTTATTTCCAATGTTGATAAAGGGAAAATAAACTTGTGGAAATATACCTTAACCGTAGAGCGACTTGAAAATAAATCCAGCTTAGTAAATGAGATTTTTACCGAATCACGTGGCGATTGGGAGGAGACTTTGTACATTATGCTGGCAAAGTATTTTGGGAGCAAAGTCAATAAGGAACCTTTTGAACAGTTGGCACGTAGTCTTCCTTTATCTATTATACATAAAAATAAAAATAACAGGACAGCATTCGAATCTCTGTTTTTTGGTCAAGCGGGAATGTTATTGGCGGATTATAAAGATGATTATTTCGTTAAACTTAAGTCAGAATTTCAATACCAACAAAAAAAATACAAACTTAAACCGATTAATCCTGTTTCATGGAAGTTTAGTAAACTACGCCCGGTCAATTTTCCTACGATAAGAATTGCTCAGTTTGTTGGATTGATGTATGGGGTCACTTTTCTTTTTAGCAGGATTAGAGAAGCTGAAAGACCTGAAGAAATCAAAAAAATGTTGCAATCAAATGTTGATGAATATTGGCTGACCCACTATAAATTTGGAACTACTTCTGCATTAAAATCCAAACGCATTGGAGAAGACTTTATGAATGTTTTACTTATCAATACCATAGCTCCTTTATTATTTTGTTATGGTAAATTTATTGGTGAAGACAAGTATAAAGAAATGGCAATATCTATTCTTGAGGACATACCTGGTGAAAATAATGCCATTATCAGACTTTGGAAATCATTGGAGATTACTTCTTCCTCAGCTTTTGACTCACAGGCACTAATTCAACTTAAATCCATGTATTGTGATCAGTACAAATGTTTATCCTGTAAGATAGGAAATGAATTGATCAATATGTCTTCTGAATGATGACTAATGCTCTATCATTTTAGCTTTTTCAAGAGCAATACGTGCGTTTTCAATAAGCTCCGAATGATACTTACCACCCTCAGTTCTATGGATTACGCGACCTTTGGCATCCAGAAAAAGTAAGGTAGGTAATGAATGTACATCATATATAAATTTTAAATCCGGTCCCTCTTCAAGTTCCACATCAACCATATAATTTACAAAATTATCATTAAAAAAATCAGCCGTCGATTGGTGTGTATACACATCCCTTTGCATAAGTTTACAAGGTATACACCATGATACATTCAAATCGAGGTAAACCAATTTATTACGCGCCCCTGCAGAATCGAGTACAGATGACAGATTTTTTGACTTCATAAAAATAAAAGCAAAATCTATTTCTTTCATTTTAAAAGTCACACTATCTTTTTTAGGTGGTATAATTGTATCAAACCTGACCTGTTCAGTTTCTGCTTTTTCTACAACCTCATCATATGTTATATCATAACTGACCGGGATTTGTTTCTTAGTATTACAGGAACTACAAAACAATATAAAGCCAGCAAAAACTAAAAACCTACCCATTTATATGTGTTGATTACGACTTATTAACGTCTACAATAATCAATCCAATGTATCATACGGCCACTATTTTTTGAAATTTAATATCTTTTAAGAAAGTAAAGTTGCTATAATGATAAAACTTATTAATTTTGCACCCGCTATTGAGACAAGTTGATGATTTGTTGACAAGCCGGGCCTATAGCTCAGTTGGTTAGAGCACCTGACTCATAATCAGGTGGTCCAAGGTTCAAATCCTTGTGGGCCCACTTTTTAAAAAGCAGTTAAGATTAATTTTTTAGCTGTTTTTTTTATATCATGTCCACATCAATAATACCCCAACCCTTCCTGCCACTTGCCATACTTGAGATATAAGTAACTCAAGACATACAGCATCACCCAATATACCCATTCGCTCATCCATGCGGCCTCGAGACTCAGATGTAACATCTCTATCACAATCCAAATATAAATGGTATATGCCAGTATGCCCGTAAATTCAATCCAGAATACTACTTTGGTTTTACCTGTCGCTACTACTGCGTTGAGCCATATCACACCAATACATAACATCAGCATCGCGAGACTTACAATATGCAATGGCCCTAACCCTGAGGCTATAAAGCCCTCGCCTTGACCAAACAAACCCAAAAATATAGATGGAAATATATTCAGGATAATTACTAAAGTTAGCATTCCCAGAAAACTAATTTTACTCATCTTACGAATGATAAGAAATATTTCTTCACCTCTGCCCTGACCAATTAAATTACTGATTATGGTATTTGCCGATGAACCAAATGCCCATGAAAATACCCCGCTTAATCCAAATAAATTTCTCATTGCCTGAGAAACAGCTTGCTCAGAATAAGTATAATTTCTATTGACCAAAATAAAAAACACCCACCATGAACCAGTACTTACTGCATATTGACTCATAAGTGGGAGCCCTTGAGTAAATACAAGTTTAATGGTAGAAAAGTAAATTTTGAAATTCGGTATAATATTATACTTCTTAGAAATCTTTAATAATCTTATAAATAAAGCGACTGTAAGCATGCCAACAAATTCAGAAATAACAGAAGCATATGCGGCCCCATTAAAGCCTAATTCGGGCATGCCAAAATGTCCAAAAATCAAACTATAATCCAAAAATAAATTTAATGCGGACTGAATTATTGCTATAATGATAAGGTATTTGGACTGTTGCAGGCTGATCAGATAAGCATTTTGCATTTGCAGGCCATATAAAAAAAATAAACCACATATCCTGATATTCAGAAAGTCACCTGCCATTTTTGCGCCAACATGATCCATGCCGGCCCCAATCATAATCGGGTGTACAAAAAGCCATGTAGCGATAATAAATACAGAAGCAAGAAAAGTAGCAATAATCAATCCGTGCCATAACGTAGAGAAGATCTCATTTCTATTGTCTTCACCTGCTCGTCTGGACATTATAGCCAAAAGCGCATTATTTAAACCATAACCGATAGCCGAAAAAATAAGATAGAACACACCCGTAATACCTGCCAATGCCAATTCCACACTACCCAGTTGTCCCAGAAACGTCGCATTTATGAGGTAATTTATTTCGGGTATAAACTTTGACATACTTATGGGTAATGTCAATAAAATGATACCTTTTATTGATGTATCTACTTTAAGAGATAGATTGTGGGCCATGTATGTTGTTTAATCAGGTAGCATACAAGATGGACTGATACCCAGCATATAATTGTTTACAATGTCGATTTCTTTTGCGGTTTCTGAACCCAAAAATCCTGAGATCATTTCATTTGTAAGTTTAGACTTAGCAAGCAGCATCAATTCTGAAGAAACAGGCATAAATGTCCAATGCCATTTCTCTTCAAAATATCCCGTGTTCCTATCCGTTCCTAACTTTGTATATGGTTGGCAAAACCCAAAATCATCTGCATTTTTTTTCAACCAATCGTACATTATGAGTCCTTCTCCGTGGGTAAACCACTCATTTGTAAAATTATTCAAATCCATATCCGTGCCCCAATGATGACGTGATGTACCCGGCATAGAACTGTATGAAAGTATTTTTTTTGCCCTATCGATATCGGTTTGGATGTCCTTGGCAGCGTTAACATTATCTTCAAGAATGGTTCTGCCTGTCCACTTATTTTCCCAAATACGTTTTTGGTTTTCAAAATTTCGGGTAGCTGATTTTATTTTAAAATGTATACCTTCTTTGGCAGCGCTGTTAAACATATTTATAAAAGCTCTCAACACATCTTTCCTGATATATCTAACTTCTTCATCTCTATACTGAGGAGGAATAGTGGTAAAATTAGTGTGCTCGGCCGGATCAAATTTTCCCATCAAATAATCAATATCAAATGTCTGATCAATTTCTTTATCATCACTAAGCTCAGGCTTACTATCAATGATATCCTGGGCATTGGACCCGGATTTCTGGGCCTTGCAAGATAATATCACCAATAAAAAGCTCAAAAAACAACATAGATACTTGATGGGAATCATGAATTATTTATTTTGACGGGCTATTCTTGCTGCCCTGAAACTCATTATAAAGTAAAACATGGAAATCGCTGAAGTAGCCATCATTATACCTATGCGAAACATTGCCATGCTATCATCCCTTTTGATGGCGCCTTTAAATGGCATCGTCAGTGCCAAAAGCACCAATAATGTAAGTACCACTGCTACATGAGATTGAGCCTTATTCTCAAATTTAATTCCGTTATTTAATGCCAGTAAAACGACTCCAAATACTAAAGGGATAAGTGCCGTCATAGAAGGTGTCAAAGAACTAAAATAACCCCAGGTACTCATAGCCATAAGGCATACTGCATTGATTAAATTTGCTTTTTGTGCATTCATTTTATTTTGTTTTTATTAAATTGATTACTTTTTTAAGATACCGGGACACTAATTTATTATCATAAACTTATAAGATGTATTTAGTTGACAAGTTTTGTCATTACAGCACTGAATCCTTCATTTGACTTTCCATACACTTTAGTATAAATAGTGCTGTCAGAAGTTTTTTTGTAGACTATATAGTTTGGAAAATCATGCTTTAGGTTAACAAAATATAAACTATCTCCTGAATAAGATTCCAGTTCAAATTGAATGGCTTTTGATTCATTTTGGTCCAAAACGGTTGCCTCGTAAAAAATCTTTCCATTGTCATCAAATATCCTTAATCTCTCTGTAATTTTCCCTGCTTTCTGCGAAAAAGCATTTCCTGATACTTCTCCATTTTGAATCGCCCAGGTTTCAATTGTTGTACTGTCAGCTGTCAACCAGGAACCTTGTAACCAGGATAACGACTTAATTTCCACCTTTTCTTTGGTTGGTTTACACGCCATAAAACAGATTATTGCAATTGTAAACATTATTATAACTTTGACTACACTATAATTTTTCATAAATAAAATTTGTCATTTTTGTATATAAATGAATGGTTGCATTATCCCCGTAGATGCCGTGATTTCTATTGGGATAATAATAAGTATCAAACTGTTTATTGGCCTTTATTAATGCGTTTGCCATCTCAACCGAATGCTGGAAATGAACATTGTCATCTGCCATGCCGTGCACAAGTAAAAAATTGCCTTTCAATCGATCGGCAAAATAAACCGGGGAGTTTTCTTTGTATCCACTTTCATTCTCGGATACCGTACGCATATACCTTTCCGTGTACACGCTGTCATACCATTTCCAGCTGGTCACAGGTGCTATAGCTATTGCCGCTTTAAATACATCGTTTCCTTTCAAAATACACAATGTCGACATAAACCCTCCATAACTCCATCCGAAGATGCCAATTCTCGATTTGTCCACGTATGGAAGTGTACCCAAATACTTTGCGGATTCGATCTGATCCATCGTTTCATAATGTCCAAGTTTGAGATACGTCATTTTTTCAAACTCTTCGCCTCTGCCACCGGTACCACGTCCATCAACACATACAACAATATAACCAGCCTGGGCAAGCATTTGATTCCACCAATATCCCGATCCTTTCCATCCATCTGTTACTGACTGCGATCCGGGCCCACTGTATTGTGTCATAAAAACAGGATATTTTCTGGTAGCGTCAAAATTGCGTGGTTTCATCATCCATCCATTGAGTTTTACATTTTCATTTGTCGTGAATGTAAAAAATTCTATTTGAGAAACTCCATATTCTTTTTGTACTTTATCATAATTTACATTGTCTTCAATCGTTCTTACTTTTTTTCCATACCTATCATAAACAATATACGTCGGAGCTATATTAGCTGTGCTGTTATTGTTAGAAAAATAATCAAATGTACTGCTAAACTGTGCGTTGTTTGTTCCGGGATAAGGTGTAATGTTGGTCAGATTTTTACCTTCAAAATCTACCGAAAAAACATGTTTCTCCATAGGAGATTTTTCTGCAGCCTGAAAGAAATACTTTTTTATTTTTTTCGTCGACACCATAAAAAGCAGTAATGTCATAATTTCCAGTCAATTTTGTCGTTAGTTTCCCATCCATATTATAAAGATAAGCTTGATTAAAGCCTTCTTTTTCTGAGGTCCAAACAAAATGTTTACCGTCTTTAAGGAAGGTCAAATCATCAGTAATATCTATAAAATATTTATTTTTCTCTTGTAGTAAAACTGAAGCAATGGATTTTTTAGTGTCAATTATGTACAATTGAAGATCATTTTGGTGTCTATTCAGTTTAAACACACAAAGTTTATTAGGATCTTCTGTCCATTTAACTCTAGGTATATACATGTCTGTCAAGTCTCCTACATCAGCCTTTATTGATCTGCCTTGGGATATTTCATAAATCCAAGTTGATACTTCCGAATTTTTTTCGCCCACTTTAGGATACTTAAACGTTTCATCTATGGGATACATTTCGCCTTTATAAAGTTGCATGGTAAATTGAGGCACCAGTGTTTCGTCAAATCTTATAAAAGCTAATTTTTTGCTATCAGGAGACCAATAAAACGCTTTGGTAAAACCAAATTCTTCTTCATATACCCAATCAGACATACCGTTGATAATCTTATTTTTGACACCATCTGTAGTGATTTGAGTAAGTTGATCATTTTTCAGGTTTTTGTAATATAAGTTATTATTATATACAAATCCTACTTTTTCTCCATCCGGAGAAAGTTCCGGGTTAACAATTTTTCCAAAGGTAAAAACTTGTCTGATTGTGCCTGTTTTGACATCGTATACATGTGCATTTGATTTGGACGACCATCTGTAGATTGTCTCACCTTCAGACTTTAAGATTATTTTAGACTCATCTTCACTAAAAGCATAACTATCTATTTCACCTGAAAATTTGGATTGATCCTTAAACTTCGCACCATCAAATATATTTTCAATCAATGATCCTGTTGTCAGGTCGTATTTTTTTATACTACCGTCTTTGAGTGCTGCGTAGTGTTTTCCATCTTTCATAAAATTAAGCCGGGGAACAGACTTTGTCCTGAAAGTACCCAATGAATAAATATCTTCGATTGTAATGACTTTTTGGCCCGAAACCCCAATGAAGCAGAAGGCCAATAAACATAATGTAAAAAATCTACCCACGATAAAATTTTATTCTAAAATGATTTGAGAACAAATGTATGAAATCTATGCCTTACTGACAAATCGCTAGGCAATTTTAAGCCCGTTGGGTGTTGGGGTATCCGGACTAAGCAATGTTATTTCATTATTTACGCCCACTATACCCAAGACAAGACATTCCGATATAAAATTAGCAATTTGTTTAGGTGGAAAATTGACTATAGCAATTATTTGTTTGCCTATCAGGTCCTTAATGTCATATAAAACGGTAATCTGAGCAGCGCTTTTTTTGATTCCCAAAACACCAAAATCTATTGAAAGCCTATAGGATGGCTTAGAAGCTCTAGGAAATTCTTCAACACTTAGCACTGTTCCAACCCTAATGTCAATTTTTTCAAAATCTTCCCATGTTATCATCTTTGATGTTTTAAACAAAAATAGATATTTGAATCAATAATTTGTTAAATTAAACATTTATTGTCCATACAAGTCTAAAAATATTGACAAAAGCCTTAAAAGGCATTATCTTTGCACCCGCATGAAGTATATAGCACTAATATTTTCGTTTTTAATTTTCTTTCAGTCCTTGACTGTTTGTGCACCTGTGATTTATAAACAACGCTTGGCTGCTGAAAAAGCAGTTTGTCAAAATTTTTCAGTATCAAATAAAGACAATAAAAAGCATAGTTGTTGCAATAAAATGCCAAAGTCAGACAATACAGAAGATAAAGATGGTTGTTGCGGTGATGATTGTACCTGTATTTGTTGTACAAAAGTGTTCTTCCAAAATAATTTCAGCAAATCTATAATTTCAATTCAGGATATAATATTTGTAGAAACCAATATTCCACTCCTTTTCTGCCATTCATTTGATTTTCATCAGATACTTGTTGCACCTCCTCGAGTTTAATATTTTTATCTTTTTAAAGTAGGTTATGTATTCACAATCCAATTTTGTGGCATCGAACCATACAATCGTAATTATTGATAAATTTATTAAGTAAAAATGTATGTTTAAGTATATCGTTACAGGACTATTATTTATGTCCTTTTTCCAGTTTAATAAGAATAGCTTATCCGGACAAAATACCACTTTATCTATATTAGTAAGTGGGGCGTGTGGTATGTGTAAGGAGAGAATAGAAAATACCTCTGGCAAAATTGTAGGTGTTGTTTCAGCTAATTATGACATCGAAAATCAAAAACTTTCCCTTGAAGTTCAGCCAATTTTCCAAAAGTCTGACCTTATAAAAACACTGCTTATGGTTGGGCACGACACAGAGGGACAGGTAGCACCTGATGATGTCTATAAAAACTTAGTGCATGTTGTCATTATAGAGAAATAAATGTCCATTCAGGTGACGCTAATACAAAAGACAAAAATGACGACGAAGATCATTCCGAGCACGATCATGATAAATCAGTACCTACGCTTAGAGGGGTAGTCTATGAAAAATTAGAATCCGGTACCATGAATCCATTGATAGGGGCAAACATCATGTGGAGCGGAGAAAAGATGGGGACAGTTTCAGACCTTAGCGGCAATTTTGAAATTTCTTTGTCACAAAACTCAAAGTTACTTGTTGTTTCGTATGTTGGATATAGCACTGATACAATAATGATAGACAAGTCCGGATTTGTCAATATTGTTATATCCACTCCAAACCTTTTGGATGCCGTCACCATAACGCACAAAAAACGGACGACAGAGATATCATATCTGGAAACTGTCAAAGTGCAAAATATTTCCAGTAAAGAATTGTTGAAAGCGGCATGCTGCAATCTGGCAGAAAGTTTTGATACAACTCCTGCTGTAGATGCTTCAATGACAGATGCGATTACCGGGACAAAAAAAATAGAAATGCTTGGACTTGCAGGACCTTATGTTCAGATCACTCGTGAAAATATTCCGGATGTACGCGGTTTGGCGGCTTTGCAGGGACTAAATTATACGCCCGGTCCGTGGGTTGAAGGTATGCAACTCAATATGGGTGCAGGTTCAGTAGTAAATGGTTTCGAAAGTATTACGGGTCAGATCAATGTTGAACTTAAGAAACCATGTGATGAAGAAAAAATGAGTTTTAATGCTTATGGCAGTGAAGCAGGAAGGTATGAAATGAATACATTTGCAAAACAAGAGGTCAATGAAAACTGGAGTACGGCAACTCTTTTGCATGCATCCGCACGTATACAGCGCCGGGATCACAATCATGACGGTTATCTTGATATGCCTTTGAGCAAACAATTTGGTTTTATAAATAGATGGAAATACACTAATAATAATGGTCAGGAAGGACAGATAGGCATTAAAGTTTCGTACCTGGATAATATAAGTGGTCAAAAATCTTTTAATCCGGGCGAATCCGATAGAACAAAAGTATGGGGTGCTAATATCAAGACCAATAGAACAGAAATATGGGGTAAACGTGGTTTTGTAAATTTAGCGACACCATACAAAACACTCGGATTTCAGTTTTCAGGAGTCTATCATACCCAGGATGCCCAATTTGGCAGCAGAGTCTATGATGCAACACAAAAGTCCTTGTATTTTAATATGATTTATCAATCTATCATAGACAACACCGATCATCAGGTAAGAGTAGGTAGCAGTTTTCAATGGGACCAGTTTCATGAGCTGGTCGATTCAAGTCATTATAACCGTAACGAATGGGTTCCAGGTATATTCGGGGAATATACTTACAAGGGATCTGAAAAGTTTAGTGTTTTAATAGGTGGTAGAGCCGACTATCATAACAATTTTGGCTTATTTTTTACACCACGTCTGAATATCAGGTATGCCCCCGACCAAAGCACAGTGTTTAGAATTGCTGCCGGCCGTGGTCAACGAACCCAGTCTATATTTGCAGAACATGTTGGTGTCCTTGCTTCCAACAGAGTCATTACCATAGTTGGACAAAATGCACAAAATCCATATGGATTAAATGCTGAAGTTGCCTGGAATTTAGGTGTAAGTATGACAAAAGAAATCAAACTGGGTTCGAGAAACCTATTAATTTCTTTTGATGCAAATCGAATTGATTTTGTAAATCAAATCGTAGCTGATTTTGACAGAAATCCACAACAGATCTGGTTTTATAACCTTACAGGTAAATCTTATTCAAATAGTGCACAACTTCAACTCGAAATCGATGTTACAAAATGGTTGGATGTAAGACTCGCTTACAGATATAATGACGTAAAAACCACTTTTGGTGAAAAATTACTCAGAAAACCTTTGGTATCCCCTCAAAGAGCTTTTGCAAATACCGCCATAAAGTTTGGTAAAGGGTGGACTTTCGATTACACCATCAATTGGCTTAATTCCGTACGTATACCTTCGACAGCCAGCAATCCATTACAATACCGATGGGAAGACAAATCACCTTCATATTTCCTTAGCAATGCCCAACTTAGCAAATCCTGGAAAGGAAACTTTGAAATTTATTTGGGAGGGGAAAATATTTTTGATTACAAGCTTCATAATCCGATAATAGCTGCAGGACAACCATTCAGTAAATATTTTGACAGCTCTTTAGCGTGGGGTCCCATAATGGGCGTAAACGTATATATTGGTTTAAGATATAGCATTAAATAAGTCGTTTGAAACGATAAAAATAGTATATACAATAAAGAGGGTAAGAAAATTAATTTTTACCCTCTTTATAAAACAAAGATTTATCTTTCTAGTTTGAACTTAACAGGAAGCGTATACAGTACTTTCACAGGCCGACCCCTTTGTTTGCCCTGGTATCCACTTTTACCCATATTATTCATACTTTTTACAACCAGTTCCGCTGCTTCTGCACAACCAGCTCCGATATCTCTGACTATTTTTGTTTCAGAGATTGTTCCATCTTTATCTACAACAAATTGCAAAACAACCCCACCTTCAACGCCAATTTCTATGGCAATTTTAGGATAAGTAAGATTAGCATAAATATAGGCCAACATCATTTGTTTTGCACAATCGTCTTTTTCTGTTTCTGTTCCTTTATCCTCACAACCAGGAAATCTTGGCATTTGCTCAACTACTTTAAAGATCTCATCAATGTCTGTTGTTTTTAGTGGTGGGAGAGGTGGTGCTTTGGCAGGTATCGGGTCCTCTATTTTTGAATCTTCACTCACATCAGGACTCAAAAATTTGGGTGCAAGCTCATTTATCACTTCTGTGTCAGGGACTGCCTTAATTAAGGTTGGCGGAGGCGGCAGACGTAATGGTGGCTCTGCAATACGCGGCACATCCATTTCTATAACATCTTCTGATGCCCAATTATCATCAGGAATATAAATTTCCTTTTCACTTGTTGTCCAACTCATTGTTACTAAAGAAATTGCTACCGTTGCTGCCATTCCGTAACTTAAAAAGATCCCCCTATAAAGGAATACATCAACTTCCGGATATTTTGTTTTTGCATTGAGCATAGAAGATTTAACCTTATTGTTAATGCTTTCAAGTTTCTGATAATCATATTTTTTATACTTTATTTTAAAGTATAGAATCATACCTATCGTCAAAATAATTAAGCCGATTATAGTAGTTAAAACACCAGAGCTACCAACTTCCAATTCGCTAAACATACCTACTTATTTTAAAATATTAATAAATAATAAATCCCTGTAATTGAACATGTAATATTGGTTACGTCATCATCCAAAAAACATTATTTTCAACCATTATATAAAGTAACATTCTACTTTACGACCTTACTATTAAGATGCTAAAATGTTAGTTTAGGGTGGGAAAACGTGAATATATTTAGGCTTTTAAAAGATTTATTTCTTATTTCGCTTGCTAACAAACATTGGCACATTGTAATTTAAAATACTATAGCCCAAACCACTAAGCAATAAAAAAGAGGGTAGAAAAATTAATTTCTACCCTCTTCGTAAAACACTTTATTATAGTACCTACAATAAGATTTATCCTTCCAATTTAAACTTAACAGGAAGCGTATAAAGAACTTTTACAGGTCGGCCCCTTTGTTTTCCGGGTGTCCACTTTTTACCCATACTATTCATACTTTTTACAACCAATTCTGCGGCCTCACCACAACCAGCGCCAATATCTCTTACTATTTTGGTCTCAGTAATCCCTCCATCTTTATCTACAACAAACTGTAATACAACCCCGCCTTCTACGCCATTTTCTCTTGCTATCGCAGGATACTTAAGGTTTGCATAAATAAATTCCAACATCTTTTTTTTCGCACAATCGTCCTTTTCTTTATCTGTTCCTTTATCTTCACAACCAGGAAATCGTGGCATCTGTTCTACTACTTTAAAAATCTCTTCTTCAACCGCTTTTGGTGGCGGTGGCGGTGGTGGCGGTGGTGCTTTAGGAACAAAAGCCGGAGTTTCTATTTTAGTTTCTTCTGTAACTTCCTGATTCAAAAACTTAGGTGCCTCCTCTTCAAGCACTTCTGTATCAGGAACCTCCTGAATTACCGGTGGCGGTGGTGGCGGTGGTGGTGGTGGTGGCTCTGCAGTACGTGGTATTTCAATTTCTACTTCATCTTCCATTGCCAGTGCATCATCAGGAATATAGACTTCCTTTTCATACGTTGTCCAACTCATTGCTACCAAAGAGATAGCCAGAGCTGCGGCCATTCCGAAATTAAAAAAACTTCCGGCATTTTTGAATACGTCAACTTCCGGAAATTTTGTTTTCGCACTGAGCGAAGAAGATTTTACCTTACTGTTAATGCTCTCAAGTTCCTGGTAATCAAATTTTCTATACCTCATTCTGAAATATAGAATCAACCCAATCGTCAAAACTATTAAGCCGATTGTAGTAGCTAAAACACCAGCGCTACCAACTTCTAATTCTCTGAACATACGCTTTTAATTAATAAATTTTTTAAATGATACAAAACCTACAATTGAACCTACAATATTGGCTAAAATATCGTATAATTCAAAAGATCTACCGTTAAAAAGCCAAAATTGACAAATTTCCATTAGAACACCAAAAGAAACTGAATAAAAAAATACAAATTTTTGATTAATATTTTTAGTTCTCAATGCAAGCAACCATAAAACTGTAAATATTGCATAAAAAGTAAGGTGTGCCAATTTATCAAAACCTACAAAGTCCCAAACGTTAAAACGTGATACGTTGCGTGCTGATATTAATGACAACCACAATGTCAGAAGTGTCCAAAAAATTGCCAATTTCAAATATAAACGGTCACTCAACATTTTGAGCTTACTTATAAGATGCATCTATCTTTATTTTTGGTGTATTAACTTTTATATTTTTTCAACTATTCTGAAGAATCATCTCTGAAGTTACTTGTTCACATTGGTCATCAAATCTTCCCAAACACACCGGAGCAATTTTATTAATCATACTGCCATCAAGCGGTAAAATAACTTTTATATAATTATCTGTATAACCTGACATCATACCATCCTCTTTAATATTTTCAAACAGTACTTCCCTGACTGTACCTAAATATGGCAAACTAAATGCCATTTTCTTTTTTTGAGATAATATCCTCAGCATTTCATTTCTTTTACGTCTGACATCCATGGGTACAGCATTTCCCATCTCCGCTGCAGGTGTATTTTTTCGTTCAGAATATGTAAATACATGAATATAAGAAATCTCCAGACTCTTCAAAAAATTGTAAGTTTGTAAAAAATCTTCTTCAGTCTCACCAGGAAAACCAACAATCACGTCGACACCAATACAACAGTGGGGCATCTTTTTTTTAATCCAATCGACACGTTCCTTATATAAAGCGCTTGCATATCTCCTTTTCATAGCCTGTAGTATTTTGTCACTGCCTGATTGAAGAGGTATATGAAAATGAGGAACAAACTTATTGGATGTATGTACGAAGTTTATGATTTCTTCAGTCAATAAATTTGGTTCAATTGACGAGATTCTATATCTTTCAATTCCTTCAACATGATCCAATTCTCTTATAAGGTCGATAAAAAGTGCCTCTTTTTTGACCCTCTGGCCTTCAATGACTTCTGTTCCATTACCAAAATCCCCTAAATTCACCCCAGTCAGCACTATTTCTTTTACACCAAGTTTAGAGATCTTTAGAGCATTTGCTACTACGTTTTCGACTGTATCACTACGACTATTTCCTCTGGCTTGCGGGATAGTGCAAAAAGAACATTTATAGTCACAGCCATCCTGTACTTTTAAAAATGATCTGGTTCTGTCACCAAATGAAAATGAGTCGATAAATACATTTGCTTCTTTGACATCACCAGCGAAAACCATTCCCTTGCCAGATGACTTTGAAATACCATCAATAAAATTAAGTATATTAAATTTTTCTGCTGCCCCCAACACCAAATCAACTCCCGGGATGTCAGCTATCTCTTTAGGCTTCAGTTGTGCATAACATCCAACCACAACAATTTTAGCAAGTGGAGAATATTTCAGTGCCCTTCTCACTTCATACCGACATTTTTTATCTGCAAAGTCAGTAACTGAACAAGTATTAAGAACATAAATATCAGCTCCGGTTTCAAAATCAACTGTGTTATATCCATGATCTTCAAATGATCTTCTGATGCTTGAAGTCTCTGAAAAATTTAATTTACAGCCGAGCGTATGAAAAGCTACAGTAAGTGGCGTTGCCATATTGTTTTACAAGTGTTTAAATATTACAAGGTCAACCATTGCCCTTTTTTGATGGTTCTTTGAGTTTTTCCTTTATCAAATCGGGCTTTTTATCATCTTTCTTTTTTTCAGATGATTTTGGATCAATTGCTTTTGGTGCTTCAACTTTCTTAACAGGAGATTTTGATTCCTGTTGCTTTTTACTATCATCTTTTGTTATAATTTCTTCATCAACATTGCCATCAGGCTCGCCTCCTTCAGGTTCAATTAAATCAGGGTACCCAAATTTTTCTCTGACAATATCTCTCATGTTTTTAAAGCCGGATCTTACCAACGAATCTCTTAATAAAGTATCTGCCATTAACAAATTAAAAGTATCCGGTGAAATTCCTATTCTGAATGGGCAAGCTACCTTGGCATTTACTTCTTCATTTTCCTCAAATTTCTCCTGAGTAATTTTAGCATGCTTGCTATCTATCGCTAAGGAATACCAAAAATTTCCCACAATTGGAAGTGCCATAGCTGCTCCACTACCCAAGCCCATTGACCTAAATCTGACGGCTGGGCTGGGCCCGCCTACCCATGCACCTGTTACAAGTTTAGGATTATATGCAATAAACCATCCATCAGAGTGGTTTTGAGTTGTACCAGTCTTACCGGCAAAATCTCCGTGAGGAACAAACTGGCTTCTCAAATTATTTGCTGTACCATAAATAATTACAGATTGAAGCATTCTTGTCATAGTGGCTGCAGTGATCTCTTCCATCGCTTTAATATTTGGTCCTACTGCCGAATCTGTTTTTAATATTTCTTCATAGTCATAAATAACATTTCCATATCTGTCTTGGATCTTTAATATAGAAATAGGCTCCGGTCTGATACCCTTATTTGCTAGTGTGCCAAATACTTTCATCATGTCAAATAATGAAATATCTGCTGCGCCTAAACTTATACCAAATTCTCTTGGAAGTTTTGATGTGACCCCCATTTTAGCAGCAAGATCTATGGTTTTCTGTATACCAACCTTTTCAATTAATTGAGCAGCAATAACATTTGTAGAGTAGGTGAGTCCGCCAATGACAGAGTACCATCCTCCGTAACTTTCATCAGAATTTCTAGGCGACCAATCCTCTATAGTTATTTCTTTATTTTTGAAAAACTTGCATGGTCCAATACTATCCATGAGTGCCGCGGCATATACTATTGGCTTGAATGTAGACCCAACTTGTCTTTTACTCATTATGTGGTCATATTTAAAATACCGGAAATCTGTGCCTCCTACCCACGTCTTTATATATCCATTACTATGGTCCATAGCCATTAAGCCACAATTTAGCATAGTAAAATAATATCTTACGCTGTCAAGGGGTGTCATCATGGTGTCTCTTTCTACTGGAATCTTAGCCCATGTAAATACTTTCATTGATACAGGCAATTTAAATACAGAATCAATCTGATTATCTGTTTTCCCCTGATCTTTAAGCATCTGATATCGTTCACTTCTCTTTACTTGCTCATCTATCCATTTGTCATCACCCCATGGCTTTTCATCTTTATATCCTTTCCAATGTTTTACAAAATCCTTTTGTAACGAAGACATATGTTTAAATACTGCTTCTTCACCATGTTTTTGCATTCTACTATCTAAAGTGGTAGTGATTTTTAGGCCGTCTGTATATAAATTGTATGGAGCACCATCTTCTTTTATAAGATCCTTCAAAATTTTGGGTAAAACCTTCGTTCTTAAATATTCTCGGAAATAAGTACCTAAACCATCGTTATTACCAATATCTTCATGGATCTTTGCTCCGATTGGTTTTTTGAGAAGCGTCTCATACTCCTCGGAAGTTATTGCTCCATTTGTTATCATCAAAGAAATCATAGCCATTTCACTCGATTCAAATCTGAAATCTTTATTTTTCAGCATTTGGCTCAATACTAAATTTCTGCGTTTTTCAGAATTTTCAGGATTTCTTGTAGGATCCAGGGCAGTTGTGGCTTTGAGCATACCTATAAGGGTAGCTGCTTGATCAGGAGTTAATTGTTTAGGTCTTTTATTAAAAAAATATCTGGACGCTTCTTGTATGCCAAAACGGTTTCCCCCGAAAGGCACTGTATTTAAATACATAGTCAACAACTCTTCCTTATTATACAGCCTTTCTAATTTTATTGAAATAATATTTTCTCTTATTTTATTAATAAAAATGCTAATACCAGGTATCAAATAGTTTTTTCTTGGAAAAAGGTTTTTTGCCAATTGCTGACTTAAAGTAGACCCACCACCCATGCCGGAAGTATTGGTTGCAATGCCCTTAAAAACCCTCATCCATGAACGTAGGTCTATGCCGCTGTGAATAAAAAAACGTTTGTCTTCTATGGCCAATAATGCAGTAATCAAATAGGGAGAGATGCTATCTAATTTGATGGTCGTTCTATTCTCCGTGTAGTATTTTCCTATCATAACACCATCGGAAGTGTAGACTTCAGATGCATTGGCAGATTCTATTTGTTTTAACTCCTCTATTGTTGGCAATTTACCAAAAGCTCCAAAAGTTGTCAAAAGTATTAGCCCAACAATAAAATAGACAAGCCACTTAATGATGCGCCCAACCCACGCTACAATCTTTGATTCTGTTGGATTTCTTTGACTATATATTGACCAGGAGTGACGAATGGGATATGTAATCTCATTCCATTTTTTCTTATAAGGTGCCAGGAAGTTTAAAATAGGTGCGCTAACAGGGCTTAAAATACCATTAACAAAATTCAAAACCTTTGTCGCCTTACCCTTAAGATCAATCATCAAATATTAAATTGGATTGCAAAAATACAAAAAAAAACTAAAATATTTAATATTGATCATACAAATGGTCTACCATATCTTAGTCAATAGTTTGTTTTCAGCACAATTTAATTTAAAAGTAAAAGAAGCCACACTCCACGCAAAGATGAAATATGGCTTCAAAAAACTGAACTTAGGTTTTATTATTGTCTGAATAATTTTTTAACCATAGATGTATTTTGGTTACTTAATTTCACGAAATACAACCCACTTTGTACATTATCCAGATCAATCTTTAATTGATTTAAAATATTTTCTTTCTTCATTAAAACCTGACCACTAAGGCTTATAAGTTCAACGGTATATAAATCGTCATGATCTATTTCCAATTGAACTGAATCATTGGCTGGGTTAGGGCTAATAGTCACCTTGTCAGATATTTCATCGTCTGAAGTATTGATTGCTATCTTCTCAATTAAAACTTTATCTATTACATGAACTACTCCATTTTCAGATAATAAATTAGGAGCAGTAACTTTTGAATCATCATAAATAAATATTCCCGAATTGTTGATCGTTACATTATATTTGAGACCTCCTAAAGAAGATAATCCCTGCCCATCCGAAAGATCCGATGATAAAAACCTACCTGACAATACATGGTTTTTCAATATTAATTCTAAAAGCTCCGGATTGTTTTCCAACAGTGCAGTAACATCTGGAGTTAGAATATCTTCAAATGCTTCATCAGTAGGCGCAAAAACAGTAAATTGACCAGCTCCATTCAAAACTACATCTAAGCCGGATTCTTCAAGAAGACCATTCAAAATAGTGTGTACAGTAGAAGATTTAATGATGTCTGCTACAGTTTTTGGCGGCAACAACACTGCATTGATTACATGTACTACACCATTGTCTGCATTAATATCTGCTACTGTTACACGGGCATTATTTATAAATACACCATCGGCATTGATCGTGACTTTTACAGTTTTACCATCTTCCAGGGTTACAACCCTTTGGTCGTTTGACAAGTCTGTAGATAAAGCTTTTGCACCTACTACATGGTATAATAAAATATCTGTCAGTGCGCCGCCTGGATCAGCCAGTAAGGCCTCTACTGTTCCTGCCGGTAATGCTGAAAACGCTCCATCCGTCGGCGCAAATACCGTATAAGGTCCGGCTCCGTTTAAGGTATTAACCAGTCCGGCTGCGCCAAGTGCTGCTTCTAGTGTGTTATGGTCTGATGAGCCTATAACGATGTCTGCTACTGTTTTTGGCGGCAATAACACTGCATTGATTACGTGTACCACACCATTGTCTGCATTAATATCTGCTACTGTTACACTCCATCTGTCGGCGAAATACCGTAAAAGGTCCGGCTCCATAAGTAACCAATCCAGCTGAGCTTTTATAGCGAGCTAATAACTATGTCTGCCCAGTTTTATGGGCACAACACTACGTGACCTACACCAGTGCATTAATCTGCTACACAGGCAAATACACCATCTGCATTTATCGTGACTTTTACAGTCTTGCCATCTTCCAGGGTTTTACAACCCTTTGGTCATTCGACAAGTCTGTAGATAAAGCTTTTGCACCTACTACATGGTATAATAAAATATCTGTCAGTGCTCCGCCTGGATCAGCCAGTAAGGCCTGCACTGTTCCTGCAGGTAATGCTTCAAACGCTGCATCTGTCAGCGCAAATACCGTATAAGGTCCGGCTCCATTTAGTGTATTAACCAATCCGGCTGCGCCAAGTACTGCTTCTAGTGTGTTATGGTCAGGTGAGCCTATAACGATATCTGCTACAGTTTTAGGCGGCAACAACACTGCATCGATTACGTGTACCACACCATTGTCTGCATTAATATCTGCTACTGTTACGCGTGCATTATTTATAAATACACCATCGGCATTAATCGTGACTTTTACAGTCTTGCCATCTTCCAGGGTTACAAATCTTTGGTCATTCGATAAATCTGTAGATAAAGCTGTTGCACCTACTACATGGTATAATAAAATATCTGTCAGCGCTCCGCCTGGATCAGCCAGTAAGGCCTGCACTGTTCCTGCCGGTAATGCTGAAAACGCTGCATCTGTCGGCGCAAATACCGTATAAGGTCCGGCTCCGTTTAAGGTATTAACCAATCCGGCTGCGCCAAGTGCTGCTTCCAATGTGTTATGGTCAGGTGAGCCTATAACGATATCTGCCACAGTTTTAGGTGGCAACAACACTGCATTGATTACGTGTACCACACCATTATCAGCATTAATATCTGCTACTGTTACGGGCATTATTTATAAATACACCATCTGCATTAATCGACTTTTACAGTCTTGCCATCTTCCAGGGTTACAACTCTTTGGTCATTCGACAAGTCTGTAGACAGAGCTTTAGCACCTACTACATGGTATAATAAAATATCTGTCAGTGCTCCGGCTGGATCAGCCAGTAAGGCCTCTACTGTTCCTGCCAGGCAATGCTTGAAAACAACTGCATCTGTCGGCTCAAATACCGTAAAGGTCCGGCTCCGTTTAAGGTATTAACCAATCCGGCTGCGCCAAGTGCTGCTTCCAATGTGTTATGGTCAGGAGAGCCTATAACGATATCTGCTACAGTTTTAGGTGGCAACAACACTGCATTGATTACATGTACTACACCATTGTCTGCATTAATATCTGCTACTGTTACACGGGCATTATTTATAAATACACCATCTGCATTAATCGTGACTTTTACAGTCTTGCCATCTTCCAGGGTTACAACTCTTTGGTCATTAGATAAATCTGTAGATAACGCTTTTTGCACCTACTACGTGGTATAATAAAATATCTGTCAGTGCGCCGCCTGGATCAGCCAGTAAGGCCTGCACTGTTCCTGCCGGCAATGCTTCAAACGCTGCATCTGTCGGCGCAAATACCGTAAAAGGTCCGGCTCCATTTAAGGTATTGACCAGTCCGGCAGCTCCAAGTGCTGCTTCCAATGTGTTATGGTCAGGTGAGCCTATAACTATATCTGCTACAGTTTTAGGCGGCAACAACACTGCATCGATTACGTGTACCACACCATTGTCCGCATTTATATCTGCTACTGTTACCCGTGCATTATTTATAAATACACCATCGGCATTGATCGTGACTTTTACAGTCTTGCCATCTTCCAGGGTTACAACTCTTTGGTCATTCGATAAATCTGTAGATAAAGCTTTTGCACCTACTACATGGTATAATAAAATATCTGTCAGTGCTCCGCCTGGATCAGCAAGTAAGGCCTGTACTGTTCCTGCCGGTAATGCTGAAAACGCTGCATCTGTCGGCGCAAATACCGTATAAGGTCCTGCTCCATTTAAGGTATTAACCAATCCGGCTGCGCCAAGTGCTGCTTCCAGTGTGTTATGGTCAGGTGAGCCTATAACGATGTCTGCTACTGTTTTTAGGCGGCAACAACACTGCATTGATTACGTGTACCACACCATTGTCTGCATTAATATCTGCTACTGTTACACGTGCATTATTTATAAATACGCCATCGGCATTAATCGTGACTTTTACAGTCTTGCCATCTTCCAGGGTTACAACTCTTTGGTCATTCGATAAATCTGTAGATAAAGCTTTTGCACCTACTACATGGTATAATAAAATATCTGTCAGTGCTCCGCCTGGATCAGCCAGTAAGGCCTGTACTGTTCCTGCCGGCAATGCTGAAAACGCTGCATCTGTCGGCGCAAATACCGTAAAAGGTCCGGCTCCATTTAAGGTATTAACCAATCCGGCTGCGCCAAGTGCTGCTTCTAGTGTGTTATGGTCAGGTGAGCCTATAACGATATCTGCTACAGTTTTAGGCGGCAACAACACTGCATCGATTACGTGTACCACACCATTGTCTGCATTAATATCTGCTACTGTTACACGGGCATTATTTATAAATACACCATCGGCATTGATCGTGACTTTTTACAGTCTTGCCATCTTCTAAGGTTACAACCCTTTGGTCATTCGACAAATCTGTATATAGAGCTTTAGCACCTACTACGTGGTATAATAAAATATCTGTCAGCGCTCCGCCTGGATCAGCCAGTAAGGCCTGTACTGTTCCTGCCGGCAATGCTGAAAACGCTGCATCTGTTGGTGCAAATACCGTAAAAGGTCCGGCTCCATTTAAGGTATTGACCAATCCGGCTGCGCCAAGTGCTGCTTCTAATGTGTTATGGTCTGGTGAGCCTACAACTATGTCTGCTACGGTTTGTGCTTTTGAATTCAGCTGTATCAAAAAAGAAATGATCAGAAGAAGTAAAAATTTAGGTTTCATAAAAAGATTTTTATAGGTGATTTAATAAGTTTTATTGTTTTTAATAGTGCAGAATAAAATTATATGGTTGCCTGAAAAAAATATTTTGTTTAATATATTTTAATATAAACTTAAACAATAAATATTTGTTTGGTCAGGCAACTAATTACAGAAAATGTTCACTTTTCAAGATAACATGGATCCATTAAAAATACAATTGTGTCTTCAAGGGAATAGAAATGCTCAAAAAGAACTTTATGAGCTCTACAAAACCAATATGTATGTTCTGTGCCAGAGGTACTTTATGGATATTGAAGATTCGAGAGATACCCTACAAGAAGGATTCATCAAAGTATTCAGAGACTTGTATCAATATGATCATTCAAAAGGAACACTGGGTAGTTGGATGAAAAAAGTATTTGTAAACACTTGTCTTGAAAAACTTCGAAAAAATAAAGTAGATTTTCAATCACTAAGCACACAATCAGATTCAATTGGATTTGAGCCAAATATAATTTCCGACTTAAATGTTAAGGACTTAACAAAAATAATTCAAATGCTACCAGCTGGATACCGTACAGTTTTTAATTTGTATGTTATCGAGGGTTTTAATCATAAAGAAATAGGAGAACAATTAAATATAACAGAAAGCACTTCAAAAACACAGCTTATGAAAGCTAAAAATATGCTTAGGAGCAGACTTGAAGAAATCTTAAAATAATAAAAATGGAAGACAATAGTAATTTAGAAAAATATTTTAGACAACAATTTTCGCAAAATATTCCTCAGGAACCCTGGAATACTCCCGATGAAATCATTTGGGCCAATATCAGTAATGAATTGGATAAAAAGCCTAACCGACGAAACTTATTATTATTTTTGCCCTGGCTGTTAACATCTTTGATGTTTTTGTTTTCAATGTATACCTGGAAAATAATGGAAGACCATTCAATTAAAATAAGGGATCTGGAAAAAAGAATCGAAAAATGTAATAATGGAACTAAAATCACTGATGATAAAACAGATATGGAAATTACTAATGTAGGTAAAAAAGAGGTTTCACCTACTAAAACAATTAATAGTTCGAGTTACATAAATCCAACATATTCAGTTTCCGAAAACAGCCCTTATCTACATTCGTATCGAGCCAATAAAAATTCCACAATAAATGCGCCGCAAAATAATGGTTCTTTAGCTACCGAAGCGTTAAAAGATCAATATACCAATCTGACAATAGTTGATGAGAAAAACAAACTTGTTATTGTAAATGAAGAAAAACAATCTGAAAGATTAATTGTAATTATACCTGCGATAGCAAACAGGAAATCAGCGTTCTTCCCCTCAATAAAAAACGTGACATTCCCTGATTATGTTCATAATTTACCTGAGAACAAGGTTCCTGTTCATGCCTTTTATATTGGCTTTGCGCTTGGGTCTAATCAATGGAAAGATAAAACTTCGGGTTCCTTTGACAATCCGCTTAGTGAGCTCTTGACTAATGAAAAAACCAATGCATCAATATCATATGGCATACAAACTTCCTATACCATAAATAATCATCTTACGACAAATTTAGGCTTATATTACAATAAAAGGAATCAACATTCTACTTACTTGCTTCACATTCCTTACACAACAAGTACTGAAATTTTGGATGCTTCCGGAGAATATACAAATACCTTTAAACATAGCCTACCTACAGGTTTGGGCAATGTTCAGACAGATTTATTATTATCCAGAAGTCAGTCATCATCAATTGGTCAGAATGAGATAATTGATCTTGATTTTTCATTCAACAATAGTGTTTCGTCTATTTTGGCACCCATATCACTGTCTTATTTTCCAAAACAATCCAATGATGGTTTTTTTATCAACGCAGGTCTACAGAGTGAATTTGTGATCAATGACAAAGTATCAGATATAAAGTCTTTGAGTCATCACACATTTGTTAAAGACAAACAAGTAAATGTCAACTTTGAATCCTCACAAATAAACAAATTTAATATCAGTGCCCTTGCAGGACTGGGATATCAGAAATCTATTTGGAAAAAAATTGATTTAATGGCCTCTTGTCAATATGGTTTTGCTTTGACAGATACCTATTCAACCGACACCTATAAACACAAACTGAACAATCTTTCTTTTAATGTAAGTCTGGTACGAAATATAGTGTCGAATTAAATAAAGATCGGGAGTTAGTTTTTCCATCAATTGACTTCATATTGTTTTTATCAAATGTATAATAAAAAGAAACTGAATACTTGATATATGTATATTTTTGTCTTATATTTACACATTATATAACATTTTTAAAACATACGTCATGAAAACAGTACAAAACAGTACAAAACAGTACAAAACAGTACAAAACAGTATAAAACATCTAAAAACTTTTTTTGGTCATTAGAATTAAAGTTAAAACGACTATTCACTATGGCTCTACCCCTTCTATTTCTTTTTAATTCTTCATGTTCGACAGATAAAATTACTGATTCAAATGCTAATCTCAGTGAAGATAATTTAATAACACAAAACCGCAGTGCTGATCAATGCTCTCTGAACAAGGTCAGGATTATGACGCTGTACAGCATTTATCTGTGGTTTCTTCCACGGAGCAAAGTTGTGCATGACATTTACTTATACTTGTATATATGCCCAAGTGGCATTGTGTTCAAAAATATCGAACATCATATTGATACCACCTTAAATAATTGTGGCTATCTGTATAATGTCTATGAAAGCCTTGCTCAAGCCGGAAATTATACTTACTTAAGGACACTACTCAATAATATGTACAGAATTGCTACAAATAAGATTGAAGGGGAGACATATCCAACTTTAAATCCCCTCAAGTATCCTTGTGGTAACGTACCTTTTATATCAACCGTCATCGCCAATTCTTGTATTACTTATTGCTCTAAAACTAATAAGTATGGTCTAAGTCAAATTGTTCCTACACCTTGCGGTACAGGATGTTGTATTAGGACCACAGCATTTTGTTTTGATAATGGAAAAGTAATCACCCAAGATCCAGGTGTCATCCACAATCAGGACTGTATAAGTGGAGCGGAGCGCTAAGCATTGCGAATTAAGGTCTGTAGATTGCAGCAATCTAATAGTATTATAATTTAAATTCCTAATCTCTCAATGTAATATATGCTGACAAAACTATTGTGTGTCATAATCTCTACATTCCCGTTACTTTCACATGCGCAGTACGATCGGCCATTTATCCCTTACAAAAAGATAACATGGCAGGATCTGCTTCCTGAGTGGTATGAAACAGTTTATGTCGCTGAGATGGATACGGATAGTTGTGATGGATACAATTATTTGTCTCAAATACTCTTTCGTCCGGAATTCATTTTAGGAGATTATATATATTCAGCATACAAACTCAAAATAAAATCACGAACCATCCCTGGGACGTCTTTGAAAAGAAGACGCTAGTAAGAAAACTGCGTAGCAAAACCTTAGAAGGATACCCGGACTAATAACATGGTGGAAGTGCCAAATCGTTTATCCCGACAGTCTGGGAATATAGTTATACATAGGTGCAAAACGAGTAAACCATTACTCAGAATCAGACCCAGAAAATTATGTGGATAGTAATTCAAATATGAGAATGACCAAAAGAGTTTATAATATTGATATTGGATCCTTGATGTTTCAGTACGACCCCGACCTTTCAGATCCAAATTTAGCTAAATTATCTTATTCTTTATTTAATGAAATAGGTACTTCTATAATTGAAAAAAAAAATGATCTTTATCGATTTAGTAAATATTATGTCACATTATACTCAAGGTATATGACAGGTTTTGATCTCGATGAACAAGGAAGGGCTGTGGGTATGTTGGATACATTTCAGATGCAATACAGACAGGAATCTTTTAATATGCATGCGCTAAATGACAGTACATACTTACTGGTAGAAGGAGCACATGACAGCCTTGGCAATATATTTTTCAGAATTCTGGACAAGAACCTCAAACTGATACGAAACATACAAGCGGATAATAAAAGCACAATAAATTGGAATTGCTTGATATTCATGAAGATAAAATATTATTAAAAAGCGTGAAAGGGTACACTGGTCTCAAATATACACCCTATTATGAACTCATGATATACAACTTAGATGGAAAATTGCTAAACAGTGTTTCGTTGGATCCCGAGCTTAATTACATCAATAATTTCAGTATAGTACATTGGGAAAATGGGCGAGATATATTTCTTTTAGCATCAGGTCTGGATAAAGATGTTTTTGGCTTATATTTTTCATTTTTGGATGTGCTTAAATCAAATATCAATGGTGGCTTTGATATGGTGAGACGATTCATACCAAAAGAAAAATTAAGATGTGTAGTACCTAATAAAGTAG
>JADKGD010000013.1 GCA_016717145.1 Saprospiraceae bacterium
ATAAAATTTTTAAAGATGTACTTGAGTATTTTGATGATGGTGATTCAATAATATTTAATAACACCAAGGTATTTCCTGCAAGAATGTATGGAAAAAAAGAAAAAACAGGTGCTAAAATCGAAGTTTTTTTATTGAGGGAGTTAAATGCTGATGCTAAATTGTGGGATGTATTGGTAGATCCTGCTAGAAAAATCAGAGTGGGAAATAAATTATACTTTGCAGATGATAAAGGTAATGATATTCTTGTAGCAGAAGTGGTTGACAATACTACATCCAGAGGTCGTACCATAAGATTTTTTTATGATGGGACAGATGAACAATTCCGGGCAGTACTCAGACAATTAGGCAGCATGCCGTTGCCCAAATATATCACAAGGATACCGGAAGATCTTGATGATGAAAGATACCAGACGGTATATGCCAAGGAAACAGGAGCAGTGGCTGCACCGACTGCTGGCTTACACTTTTCAAGAGAGTTGTTAAAAAGATTGGAAATTAAGGGTACAGAGTTGGCAGAGGTAACCCTACATGTTGGACTTGGCACCTTTAGAAGTATAGATGTTGAAGATCTTTCCAAACACAAGATGGATGCAGAGTTTTATAGTATCAGTCAAAAAGCAGCTGAAACAGTAAACAAATCAAAAGAATTAAATAAAAGAGTTTGTGCAGTAGGAACAACTACTATGCGCACAATTGAATCTTCAGTTTCTGCAACTGGCCAATTGAAAGCCTCAGAAGGTTGGACAAATCTTTTTATTTATCCTCCCTATGATTTTAGTATAGCTAATGCTATGATAACAAATTTTCATTTACCAAAAACGAGTTTAATTATAATGATTGCTGCATTCGGTGGGTTTGAACTTATTATGGAGGCCTACCAGGAAGCTATTAAAGAAAAATACAGGTTCTTTAGCTATGGAGATGCCATGTTAATTATATGATTATACAAAATATAATTAAATTCTCTCTTTTAAGGAACTTTTGATATTTTAATCTTATTATACTCGATATTATTAATATTGAAAATGTATAAGCCAGGTGTAACTATCTGATCATTTATTCGTTAAACATATTATTTGATATCGATTTTTTAAAAATTTTTAACTTTTTTAAAGCATTCATATGTATTGGACATTAGAATTAGCACATAATCTGGAAGATGCTCCATGGCCTGCAACCCGCGATGAATTAATCGATTATGCCATCAGATCCGGAGCGCCACTTGAGGTTATTGAGAATTTACAAGAACTCGAAGATGAGTTTGAGATTTATGAGTCCATGGAAGACATATGGCCGGATTTTCCAAGGAAAGATGATTTCCTTTTTAACGAGGAGGAATATTAATATAAGTTTTTAACTTATTTACATAAAGAGAGTCTTGCGGTGACTGATTATCGCAAGACTTTTTTATTTTTGTTGGATTTAATCAAATTAACTTCTATAAACTGTTTTGGTAAAGCCTTTAATTATAGCTATTGATGGTTATTCTGCTTGTGGCAAATCTACATTAGCCAAACAAATTGCAAAAAAGCTTGGCTATGTTTTTATTGATTCAGGTGCCATGTATCGTGCTGCAACACTTTACTTTTTAGAACATCAGGTCAATATTAAAAATGATGCAGATGTACAAAATGCTTTACATGAAATAAATATAACTTTTCAAAATATTGACGGTTTAAACACAACATTTTTAAATGGGAAAAATGTTGAAGAGGAGATACGGTCCCTGATAGTTTCAGAATTTGTAAGCGAAGTTTCTTCTATTTCGGCAGTAAGACGAAAAATGGTTGCATTGCAAAGGGATATGGTCGGAAAGTATGGAATAGTTATGGATGGCAGGGATATCGGAACTGTTGTTTTTCCTAATGCGGACATTAAATTTTTTGTAAATGCGGACCCTATGGTTAGAGCACAAAGACGCTACCATGAAATATTGTCAAAAAATCAAAAAGCAGACTTACATGAAATAATTTCCAACCTCGCTCATCGGGATAAAATCGATTCTTGGTTTAAAAATAATAGACATTAGAAACTTAGCTTCAGGAAATTATTACATTCAAATTAAAAATATTATAATTACAAGGAGTTTTTCTATTCTTCATTGAAAATATTACCGAATGTATAATTTTGAGTTTACCTCTTTCATAAATTTTATAAGAATTTGATTTATTGACAACTAAGACATAAATTTGGTGAAAATATATTTTGTAATATCGCTGATGATTAGTAGCTTAACTGTTATTGCCCAGTTGGATACTACAATTGTATTTAATAATGAACCTCCTTCTGTTCTACCAAAGAGTGATAAATTCATTTACAAACAGCTCATTATTCCTACAACCTTTTTGGGATATGGGTTAATAGGTCTTAACAATGGTGGGATCCAATCTTTAAATATTAACATAAAAGAGGAAATTGGAAAGATTAATAGTACAAAAACAAATTTAGATGATTATTTGCAATATGCACCCCTGACTTCTGCCATTGCCCTTAAACTTTTGGGTGTACGCAGTAAACAAAGCACAAGAAATTCCATAGTAATTTTTTCTACTGCTTATTTGATAATGGGTGTGTCGGTCAATGGGCTAAAACACTTGACGAGTGTTGAAAGGCCTGATAAGAGATCTTTTACATCATTTCCTTCAGGTCATACTGCTACGGCTTTTATGGGTGCGGAGTTACTTAGGAAAGAATATGGCAGTATTTCCCCTTGGGTAGGTTTAAGTGGATATATTGTAGCATCAGCAACAGGGTTCTTAAGAATGTACAATGAGCGGCATTGGTTGACAGATGTAGTTGCTGGTGCAGGTATAGGTATTTTGAGTGCAAAAATAGCATATTGGGTATATAACCCAATACAAAATTTTTTATTTCCCCATAAAAAGACTGTTGTGAGCTATTCTAGTATAATTCCATTTTATCAGCAAGGAACAGCTGGATTGAATATATATTGCTATTGGTAATGAAAAAATGAATCTAAGAAGCAATATGACAAATATAATATGTTGATTTTATAAGTATTTATGAAATATTTTTCATCATCCGATATTGTTAATTGTGTACTTTAATTGCTATCCTGTCTCTCTATTAATTATACATTGTTATATTGCATTTTTTTTTGAATTTTAGAAAGTGAAAAGTTTTACCAAACAAAATAGGTTCTTTTTTATGGCCATATATGGTGTTGCTTATCATATCTAGCTTTTACTTAATTCTGGTACAAAAAGCTACCATTCATTTGTCTTTTAATGAATATCACCACATTTTAAGCGATTCGTTTTTTTTATATTTCACTCATGTCGGTGATGGATTGGTGGCTGTAGGCGTAACCTTTGTATTGTTGTTTATCAAGTTTAGATATGCTTTACTTTTAGGTTTATCCAATATCCTGAGTGGACTGATCATTCAGGTATCAAAAAATTTTATTTTCCCGGATGCATTCAGACCAAAAAAATATTTTGATGGCATCCACGAATTGTATTATGTATCGGGTGTCGACAATCACTTTGTACAGAGTTTTCCGTCAGGACATACCGGATGTGCATTTGCGACTTTTTTTGGCTTGGCACTCATTGTAAAACAAGACTGGCTTAAATTTTTATGCTTTTCTACAGCTGCTTTGGTTGGATATTCCAGAATATACTTGTCTCAGCATTTTTTGATTGATGTATATTTTGGGTCAATTATAGCCATGGTAGTAACAATATATGTTTATTTTTGGATTAATACGTTTACTTCACCTGCGTTGGAAGGATCTATTAAAAGTTTATTTAGCAAAAGATGACTGACGGTAAACATACTCAAACATTAAAATACCAATGGGCCATCGCAATATTAGGCTTTGTTTTATTTGTTCCTTTTTTAGGGACAGTAAATTTATTTGACTGGGATGAGATCAATTTTGCGGAGTGTGCACGTGAAATGGTGGTAACGGATAATTATTTTTCGGTTTCCATAAATTATCAGCCATTCTGGGAAAAACCTCCCTTATTTATTTGGATGCAGGCCATCTCTATGAAAATGTTTGGTGTCAATGCATTTGCGGCTCGATTGCCTAATGCCATTTGTGGAATAATAACACTTTTGTTTTTGTTTAATATAGGGCAAAGGGTTTATGATAAGCGTTTTGGCTTGCTTTGGGTAATGACATATGTTGGTTCGTTGCTACCAAATTTTTATTTTAAATCTGGTATCATTGATCCATGGTTTAATGTATTAATTTTTGGTGGTATCGTATATGTTATTCTCTTTCTTCAGGCTAAACAGTACAAAAATTTGTATTATTCCGGTGTTCTAATTGGCTTGGCTGTACTGACCAAAGGTCCCGTTGCTATCTTGATTTTTGGACTGTGTGTTTCTGTTTTTTGGTTGATGGGTTATTGCAAACCTATTATGACTTGGAGGCAATTGTTATGGCTCTCAAGTATCATTATCATTACAGGTGGACTTTGGTTTTTAATGCTTTTTTTAAGTGGTCACAACGAAATTATTTCTGAATTTTTTTTATATCAGGTAAGATTATTTCAAACTGAAGATGCTGGTCATGGTGGACCATTTTTTTACCATTGGTTGGTTTTGTTGATAGGATGTTTTCCTGCTTCTGTATTTGCTTTGTATGGGTTTAAAAGAGCTGAAACGGATTCAGATTTCCAGAGATTATTTGCAGTTTGGATGAAAATTCTTTTTTGGGTAGTCTTGATTGTCTTTAGTATTGTAAAAACCAAAATCATTCATTATTCCTCTTTATGCTACTTCCCGCTTACGTTTTTAGGCACCTGGTACATACATAAATTGTGGATTGGTGAAAAATCCTGGAGAAGGGAGACTAATCTGTTTCTGGTTGTTTTGGCTTTCTTATGGGCTTTGGTGTTAATGGCCTTACCATTAATCGACAGATATAAGACAGATTTAATACATTCAGGTTTGATCAAAGACGTTTTTGCCCTCGAAAATCTAAAAGCAAATGTCGTTTGGAATGGCTGGGAATGGTTGATCGGTTTATTTCTAATACTTGGAATATTAAGCATTCTTATGTTAAGAAAAAGAATAGGTACAAACAATAGTATACTATCGATTTTTTTATTGACCCTCTTTGTATTTTCAATGGCTTCAGTCACCATCATCCCAAGGGTCGAACAGTATTCACAAGGTGCTGCTATATCATTTTATAAGTCATTAAAGGATGAAGACTGTTATATTGAAACTATTGGATTTAAAAGCTACGCCCATTTGTTTTATTCTGATAAAAAACCGCTAATCAACCCAAGGAGTTATGATAAAAACTGGTTACTCACAGGGAATATAGATAAACCTGCCTATTTTGTAGGCAAAATTAATACGGTTGAAAATGTCAAAAGGGATTTCCCCTTGCTGACTGAAATCCGACGGACCAATGGATTTGTTTTTTATAAGCGTGAAGTCGGTAAATAATCAAGGCATAATTTGCTGATAAAATAATCGGGAGTTTATTATAAAATGTTCATGAATGAGGTGATTTAAAAAATTTATTCTTTTTAGCAGATTGTAAAGAATGATTACTTTTGCGTTCTAAATTTCTAATGATATGTCACAAGTAAAGGTTGGTTTGGTTCAAATGTCATGTACAATGGACAAAGCCGCGAATTTAAATAAAGCTGTAGAAGGTATACGCAGCGCTGCTAATGATGGCGCCCAAATTATCTGCTTACAGGAATTGTTTATGTCGCTTTATTTTTGCGATGTTGAGGACTATGACAATTTTAAGTTAGCGGAAAAGATACCGGGGACAACCACAGATGTATTGTCTGAACTTGCAGAATCATTAAACGTAGTTATTATTGCTTCATTATTCGAAAAGCGGGCTGAGGGACTTTATCATAATACTACGGCAGTCATAGATGCAGATGGCAGTTACCTTGGGAAATACCGAAAAATGCATATTCCTGACGACCCGGCGTTTTATGAAAAATTTTATTTTACGCCCGGAGATTTAGGTTATAAAGTATTTGAGACCCAATTTGCAAAAGTTGGGGTTTTGATTTGTTGGGACCAATGGTACCCTGAGGCTGCCAGAATTACGGCACTTATGGGGGCTGAAATATTGTTTTATCCGACAGCCATAGGCTGGGCAACGTCTCAGGATGAAAATACAAATATTGACCAATACGACAGCTGGCAGATTATACAGAGATCACATGCTGTAGCTAATGGAATACCTGTCGTAAGCGTTAATAGGGTAGGTCTGGAGCAGAATGGTGCTATGAAATTTTGGGGCGGTAGTTTTGTTTCAAATGGTCAGGGAAAATTGCTTTACCAAGCTTCACATGATAAGGAAGAAACGAAAGTTCTTGAAATAGATCTGGCTGCTACCAATGGATATCGCATACACTGGCCATTCCTTCGAGACAGAAGGATAGACAGTTATTTGCCAATCACTAAAAGATTTATTGATGAATCATAATATGAAACCCGCAGCATTGGGGTATCATTTTCCTGCAGAGTTTGAAAAACAGGCTTCTATGTGGTTGTCATGGCCTCATAAAGAGGCTTCCTGGCCCGGCAAGCTGCATTTAATCTATCAGCCCTACTGTGAGTTTATATTGCAAATTGCATCCCACCAGAAGGTTAATATCAATGTGGCAGATATATCCATGCAAGACCTTGCACTGAAGACAATCAGACAATCACATTTTGGAAAATCAGTTTCAGATGTAGAACAAATCATTAAAAATATATCTTTTTATTTTCATCCTACAAATGATGCCTGGTGCAGAGATCATGGACCTGCGTTTATTGTCAACAAAGATCTGGGTAAAAAAGCTATTATTGATTGGGGTTATAATGCTTGGGGAAATAAGTATCCTCCATATGATCTTGATGACATCATACCTTCGCTAACAGGTAAATCATTAGGACTGCAGGTATTTCATCCCGGCATTATAATGGAAGGTGGAAGTGTGGAATTTAATGGTGAAGGAACCTTACTTACAACTACTGCCTGCCTGCTTAATAATAATAGAAACCCTAAACTTAATCAAGAACAAATCGAGCAATATCTTATGGATTATTATGGTGTAAAACATATACTCTGGCTAGGTGATGGAATAGTAGGGGATGACACGGATGGTCACATTGACGACATCACAAGATTTGTCGATCAGGATACGGTTGTGACCGTTGTTGAAGAAAACAAAAGAGACGACAACTATCTGCTGC
Source organism: Saprospiraceae bacterium (assembly GCA_016717145.1). Taxonomy (GTDB): domain Bacteria; phylum Bacteroidota; class Bacteroidia; order Chitinophagales; family Saprospiraceae; genus OLB9. Next base: position 7,195 of record JADKGD010000013.1, read on the forward strand.
TACAGCATAATCTGAAAAAACTAAAAAAGATGAGGTTGCAGAATGGGAAACAAATAAATATTGTAGAATTACCAATGCCTGTACCCGTTGTGTACGAAGATCAACGTTTACCGGCATCATATGCTAATTTTTATATTGGAAATAAAAGTGTCATCGTTCCTACATTTAACGACACTAATAATGACGACAAAGCATTAGATGTAATACAATCTTGTTTTCCTGATAGAAGCGTTATTGGCATAGACTCAGTAGATTTGATATGGGGTCTCGGTAGTTTTCACTGTTTAAGTCAGCAGGAACCTCAAATATAATACAGGAACCTCACTGGTTTCCCCAACGAAAAGAGGCTACTTCAATTCCTGCGAGATCCAGGACTCTATCCACTACGGTATCAGCAATAGCTTCTATTGTATCAGGTCGGCTATAGAACGAAGGAGAAGCCGGACAAATTATTGCACCTGCCTCGCTTAGAGTGGTCATATTCCGGAGATGGATAAGATTATAGGGAGCTTCTCTGGGCACCACGATGAGTTTTCGCCTTTCTTTCAAAATGACGTCTGCTGCTCTGGTTGTAAGGTCATCAGAAATACCGGATGCCATTCGACCGATAAGACCCATGGAACATGGACAAATTATCATGGTTATAAATCTGGCAGATCCTGACGCAAAAGGTGCATTAAAATCATTTTTATCATAAAAATTAAAAGGCCATTCTGACTGTATAAATGGGCCAATTTCAATTTCCCAGTTGATTCTGGCATTGTCGGACATAACTACACCAACATTTAGTTTTGGCATGATATGCTTTATTTTAGTAAGCAACCTGAATGCATAGATAGAACCACTAGACCCTCCAATTGCAATAACTAAATTATGTTTGGACATTTACTTTTATTATTTCTAAAAAGTTAACATAAGATTTGTCTAAGAGTTTAAGCAGTGGAACAATATGTAACAAAGTACATATCGGTTTATGGAAATAAAATGTTACTTAATACTTTACCTTCTAAATTTAAATTTTAAGCAGTTATAACGTGAGTTCGGCGAATAAAACAATCATTTATAATGCTTTATGTTAAAGTCAGTACTAGATTTTTACCATAAAACCCTGAAAGCACAACAGCCATTTAATGATGAACTTTTGGTGAATTTTGCTCAAATGAAAAAACAAACGCCCCCCCGCCGGGGGGGCTCTCCCCGCCCCCGCCGGGGCCCGGGGGCCGGGGCGGCCCCCCGCCGGGGCGCCGCGCTCATGACGGAATCACCGAACTCACGTTAGTTATAGTATTTCGGCCACGACAAAAATACTTCCGCCAATAAATACAATATCATCAGGTTTGGCTTTTTTTCTGGCTGCAGCGTATGCTTTTCGAACACTTATGTACTTCTGTCCTTCCAAGCCAAATGCAGCAGCATTAGTTTTCAGTTCATCTGCCGGTAAACCCCTTGGAATATTTGCTTTTGCAAAATAATAAATGGCATCTTTAGGAAATAAACCAAGCACTTTGTCCAGTTTTTTGTCATTTACAAAACCAAGTACTATGTGCAATTTTTTGTGTGACATTGCCATTATTTCGGATAGTATAATTTTAAGGCCACCTTCGTTATGTGCACTATCGGCAATAATGGTAGGGTTATGGCTCAGGATTTGCCACCTTCCAATATAATATGTGGACTTTTTAAGTGAAGGAAAAAAGTCTTTTATTTTTTCAGCATCGATTACTATTTGTTTGGAAAGCTGGTATAAAGTATAAAGCCCTGTTATTATGTTTCTTTCCTGGAAGGGCCCAACTAAGTCCGTATTCAGCTTGTCAATCCATGTAACATTATCCACTTTGACTCTATATTGTTTTTTCCCCTGATTTATATCAACTGAATGTATTAAAGTCAAATGATCTTCTGCAAAATTAATTTCAGCATGTAATTCTTTTGCTTTTTGAATAAATTTTTGTTTGACTTCGGCTTGCCTTTCACCAATAATTACTGGTATGTTTTTTTTGATAATTCCTGCTTTTTCATATGCAATTTCTTCAAGGGTGTCACCAAGTAGGTTCTGATGATCATAACTGATATTAGTTATAACTGACATTAATGGTCTTATGATGTTGGTGGAGTCCAGACGACCGCCAAGTCCTGTCTCTATTACTGCATAATCTGTCTTTTGATCAGCAAAATATGCAAAGGCCAGTGCCACCGTCATTTCAAAAAATGATGGTTTAATTTCTTCCAGATGTTTTCTATACGTATTGACAAAACTAATTATATACTTTTTAGGTATAAAAACGCCATTGATCTTTATGCGTTCTCTGAAATCTATGTAATGTGGAGATGTGTAAACACCAACTTTGTAACCTTGTGCCTGCAGTCCACCGGCAATGATATGTGTGGTTGTCCCTTTACCATTGGTGCCTGCGATATGTATGGTTTTAAGTCTGTTTTGAGGATTTCCGATCAAATTGCAAAGTTTTATGGTATTTGTAAGGTCTTTTTTATAGGCGGGTGATCCAATTCTTTGAAACATTGGAAGTTGGGCATACATGTACTCGAGACAAGTCGTATAATTTGTAAATTTATCATCTTTCATAATGAAACAAAAGTATACATTTTTTTAAACCATAGTGGATAAAATCTTTGGGTGTTTTTTGACCACTTTTTGCAACCCGCTATTGTTTTAGATTTGTCAATAAAGAATTTTTTAAATACGCTATAAAATAAAAAACGCCTGAAGTTTTATCTGCAGACGTTTTTTATTTATTTATATTTCATTACTTGTTTACTTTCCTTTAATGGCTTTTTCATATCTGGCGAGTTGTGCTTTTACCACTGGAAACAAGATCAATAGTCCAATCATATTAGGAAAAACCATAGCCAGAATCATGGCATCTGAGAATCCCCAGACAGAACTCATATTTGCAGATGCGCCAATGATGATAAAAAGTAAAAATATGACTTTGTATGTCAATTCCATTACCTTACTTTTGCCAAATAAATACATCCATGCCTGCTGGCCATAATATGACCAGGAAATCATTGTTGACACTGCAAAGAGAAATATGGCAATTGTCAATACTGTTGGGAACCAGGAAATAGACTCTTTAAAAGCTAGTGAAGTCAATGTAGCACCCTCATAGTTTTGTCCTGCTATGTTTACCACTTTAGTTCCATAAACAAAAGCTCCGTCTACGTTAAATATAATGATTACCAATGCAGTCATCGTACAAATTATGACTGTATCAATGAATGGTTCCAGTAAGGCTACCAAACCTTCAGAAGCAGAATATTTTGTCCTCACGGCAGAGTGAGCAATTGACGCAGAACCTGCACCGGCTTCATTTGAAAATGCAGCTCTTCTAAATCCAATAACCAAAACACCTACAAGTCCGCCTAATCCGGCTTGAGGACTAAAAGCCTGTGAAAATATCTGGCCAAATGCTGACCCAATGTGTGCGTAATTAGTACCTAATACGATAAGGCAAGCCAAGATGTAAATTACGGCCATTAACGGCACCAATTTTTCAGTGACAGTGGCAATTCTTTTGATTCCACCAATAATGGTGATACCGACAAGAATAGCTATTCCAACACCAATCATAAACCCTGAACTACCACCTGTCATACCAAACATGGATGCTATTTGAGCCGCCGCCTGATTGGATTGTGCCGCATTACCACCGCCAAAAGAACCTCCTATACAAAGTACTGCAAACATGCCGGCCAGAAATTTACCCAAACGGGTATATCCTTTTTCATTCAAACCTTTTGACAGATAATACATCGGTCCACCATAGACAATGCCATTTTTATCTATATCCCGATATTGAACACCAAGTGTACATTCTACAAATTTTAAAGTCATACCTAATAATCCGCTGACTATCATCCAAAACGTCGCTCCGGGACCACCCAGTGATATGGCAACAGTTACGCCAGCTATATTACCTAAGCCTACTGTACCTGATACGGCTGTGGCAAGTGCCTGGAAGTGGGTAACTTCTCCATGATGATGTTCATCCCTTATTGTGTCAGGATTATCACCATCAACAGTGTTAAAATTTGAAATATTAATATCAGCCGCTCCGCTTGTTTCAATTTCGTCATACTTACCTTGAACAACTTTTAAAGCCAATCCAAATTTTCTAATGCTAGGAAAACCAAAATAAAATGAAAAAAACAAGCCACCTAAACTGAGTATCAACACAATGATTGGAATTTCAGTACCAAATGCTGGAATGGAATAAAGCACAACGGCCTCAGTCATATTTGCAAATGGGGCAAAAGCAGCGTCAATCCTTTCATCCAAGCCTATTTTCATAACTACTGGTGAAATGACTTCAGAAGTAAGTAATGGCGTTTCGGATGTTGATAATTGAGTAGTATCAGTTTGTGAAAATAAAAACGAAGCGATAAAGATAAAAGTAAAACTAAATATTGACTTTAATAAGCACATGTTGTTAAGTTGTTTTGAATAAAATATGTGATTTTCGCCTTCCTGCGAGGTTCCAAAAGTATATATTATTATTCTATTAACATAGCAATTTTAATATGTAATCTTTTTTATGTTGATGTCAACATTCTTAAAACGATGGTTTTACAATTTTAACCTATTGAATTTCAGGATATTAAAACTAATAGAATTCAAGCTGTAATTATTGTTAATTCATAGGATTAGTATGGATTTAGTGTCACAATGATTCAAAATCAATATTCATCAAAATTTTATTTTCATTTGGTAAATAATTATTAATGCGGTTCCCTAAATTTTTTATCCATCCAAGACCATTGCCTTTATATGTCATTAATACCCAGGATTTATCAGCATCTTCTACAGAATTCAGGTCCTTTTTAAGGAACAATAGTGCGTCTTTGAGCGAAAGCTCTAAAGTCGAGACAGTCTTTAAAATACTAAAGCTCAACGCCAAACTATGGTCTGGTATAAATACGTCCCTAACCACATTACCAAGTGTAACACCGCAGTAGATGAGCCTAAGATAATTGCTCAATATGGCGGCATCTTCCCATAAATCTTCATTTATTATGTGAATGATTCCTGTTTTGTCAGTGAGAAAAGCTTTATTTTCACTTCTAACCCATCCATTAAGTACGGAGATTTGTTTTTTGAATATTGAATTTTGGGCCATCCTTGTTTTTGTAAAATGGATATAAATAGTCCTTCTCCTCTTACTAAATGCGGATATAGCTGGTAACCAACAACACCGGAATGTTCAATTTTTGTCGTTTTCCAATTGTCTTCCATTAATATGGGTACACTAACCAGATCCAGATTGCTTGTCGCCCAATGCATATTTTTAATGTTCTCTTCATCATTATAAGTACATGTTGAATAGATGATATGACCACCGGGCTTGAGTGATGGTAAGACATCTGACATAATTCTTTTTTGTCTGGCACAACAGTTTTTTACATTATCATTTGACCATTCTCCGATTGAGGCATGATCCTTTCTGAACATACCTTCACCTGAACATGGTGCGTCTATTAAAATAATATCAAAAAAATCAAGCAACTGACTAAAATCTTTAGGGTCGTTATTACTAATTATAATGTTGGAATATCCTTCTTTAGTGATGTTTTGCCTAAGGGTATAAGCTCTGTTTTTAACAAATTCGTTACAAACCAATAATCCCTCATTATTCATATAAGAAGCAATTAACGAACTTTTTCCGCCGGGAGCGGCACATAAATCAAGTATTTTTAAGTGATCATTTTGCGATGTTATTTGTTTTAATGCTTGCCAGATGATCATTGATGAAGCCTCTTGAACATAATATACACCGGCATGAAAAGAAGGGTCTAGCGTAAATTTAGGCCTTTCGTTCAAGTAAAAGCCAAGACTGCACCATTTGACCGCATCACTTGGTCTCTGTAGTTTGTATTTAATCGGATGAATTCTGATTGACGTAGGTGATGGTTCGTCCAAAGATTGTAAAAATTCGGGGAACTCTGTAGCGGACAATTTTACTTTGATATTTTCAATAAAGTCTTCAGGTAATTGCATTATACATTATAATTTTGTCCTTAATTACGCTTTGGCTGGGGATGTTGCTAATTGTAAGAGAAATCCCAAAATTATAGTAAACATACAACCAATAACATTTAACCAGAGGTAGCCAATGATGTCTGCTTTAAATATCAGGATGACCAAACTTTCAGATATAATAGCTGCAAAAAAAACTGCATTTGCTTTTATGAATTTAAAATAGAAAGCTATCAAAAATACCCCTAAAATGGTTCCATAAAATATGGACCCAATAATGTTTACAAATTGTATCAGATTTTCAAACAATGTACCTACACATGCAAATCCAATGGCTATTGCACCCCAGATTACTGTATAATACTTAGTCGCCATAACATAATGATCATCTGATTTATTAGGTTTAATGGAACGTTTATAGATGTCAATAGTAGTTGTTGTGGCCAGGGCGTTGAGTTCAGAAGCGGTGGATGACATCGCTGCACTAAAAATAACCGCAAGCAATAAACCTATGAGCCCTTTGGGTAAATATTTAAGTATAAAACTTATAAATACATAATCTTTGTCATTTGATTCTTCATGCGGCAAATCAGATTTAATCATAACCTTTACTTCTTCCCTGATATTTTTTTCCTCTCTGAGTAATGGGGCTAAAGATCTTTTTATTGATTGCTCAGCATCGCGTTTTGAATCATTTAAAATGTATGCATTTATAATGTTATTTTTCTGCTTAAACACAGAATCAAACCTTGATTCCAGGTCTTCAATTTTTGCGGCATTTTCTTTTTTATGAAGCTTGCCATACGTACTGTTATTGAAAAAAATCGGAGGTTTGTTATACTGATAAAATACAAAAACCATCACACCTACCAAAAGAATAAAAAATTGCATAGGCACTTTCAATATCCCATTAAATATCAGACCCCACTGACTTTCTTTTATTGATTTACCGGAAAGATAGCGCTGGACTTGTGATTGGTCAGTACCAAAATAGGATAGGGCGAGAAATAAGCCCCCAGTAATTCCGGACCAAAAGGTATATCTGCTTTCCATATTAAATGAAAAATCGAGGATATTTAACTTTTCAGAAGCACCTGCGATAAGCATAGCTTTTGAAAAAGTAATGTCAGCAGGCAAAGATTGAATAATGACATAAAATGCAAAAAACATGCCCGTCATAATAATAAACATCTGTTGTTTTTGTGTGACATTGACAGCTTTGGTACCGCCGCTAACTGTGTAAATAATCACCAGTGCGCCTAGTATAAAATTTAAAAGATTCAGATTCCATCCAAGAATAGTCGACAATATGATGGCTGGAGCATAAATGGTGATACCCGCGGCCAAACCTCTTTGTATCAGAAATAATCCTGCAGTAAGTGATCGGGTTTTAAGATCAAATCTTTGTTCCAAAAATTCATACGCAGTATATACCTTTAACTTATGATATATAGGTATGAAAGTAATACATATGATTACCATTGCCAGAGGTAGCCCAAAATAAAACTGAACAAAACCCATACCGTCATGATAAGCTTGACCGGGTGTTGACATAAAGGTAATTGCGCTTGCCTGTGTAGCCATTACGGATAGGCCTACTGTCCACCATTTTGCTTCGTTGTCACCAAGTACATACGATTGCATATTTTGGGCACCTCGCGTTTTCCATGAACCATATATAACTATGAAAGCCAATGTGCCACAAAGGATGATCCAGTCTATTGCACTCATAAAGTAGTTCTTGAGTATACCCAATAATGAAATATACCTTGCCCAATATGTTTTTCTTTAATATTGATACTTGACATTACTTCCAACGATGCATAATGAAATAAAAAAATGTAATATATATCACATTTATTATCAGAACTAAAGTATACGATTTATCCCACTTTCCGGGCCTATTATGGGTTGACATTTTTTCCTATTGAAATTAAGTTTGCAAAAAGTCGATACGCCCCGGAAACACCCGCAGGTAATTCTCTGAAAAAAGAAAGACCAGTGTAGATGTAATGACCTTCACCATATTTTGTTACAAGTAGGCTGCCGTCATTGGGTTTTTCACCAGGATCATTGCAGGATAGAACAGGCGTGTAATTTGTATCCCATTCACCGGGAAAATATAATCCTCTTTCCTGAACCCATCCTTCAAAATCTTTTGGTGTAATTTTATTCGGAAAATTCAAAATGGGATGTTCCGGGTTCAGAAAACGCATTTCTGCTTCTTCTACGGTTACCCTGTTACGAGATAATGTAATGGGGTAGGGTCCTAATTCTTTGGTGACAAGACCATTTGCTGTATTGTATTGAACAATAAATGTACCTCCCTCAAATACATATTGCATAATGTCTTTCTGCTTGAATTTTAAACTTTCTTCGGTATTATAAGCCCGTACCCCCATAATAAGCGCATCGTACTTCCTCAATAGTTCTGTTGTAATATCATTTGGTTTGAGCAGATCTACGTCATATCCAATTTGTCTTAAGCTTGTTGGTATTTCGTCGCCTGCTCCGGCAACATAAGCAACTCTTTTTCCTCTGGTTTCTATCGCGATTCTAACCAGTTTGGCTTCGGATAGAACTACCACAGTCTGAAATGGAATATGATCATAATTGATATCGATGACCTCAGAGTTATACTTATTTCCCTGTGATGTAATTACTGGAGTAATTATTATTTCTTCAGGATTTTCAGGAGGTGTGACTGAAAATATAAAGTCTTTACTTTCTCCTTTCTGAACTATTGTAAAATCAACGTTTGATGGACTTATTTTCCAACCCGCAGGAAGTGGCAATGTTAGATTACCTGTTTGTTCTTTTGACCATGTATGTACCGTAACAATTATTTCGCGACTACTTGTATTATTAAAAATATAAACAGGTTCTTTTACCTTTACGGACAATGGCGGAAGGATTTCAAGAGGTCTGTATGTTTCACCATTTTCCGGGCTATTAAATTTATATACCACATCTTTTTCGTATACTATATCAACACCATTTATCTGCAAATTGAATACCATTTTAATGCTGCGTTTAGTTTCAGGACTACCAATAATTTCCTGATTTTCAACATTGTATAAGCCAGGGCTACCTTTTTTTAATAACCAATAGGGTGCTGTAAGATTACTGCTTTCCGGTACTTTAGCTGATGTTGACCATTTAAAGCCTTCATTTTTAGCTAGTGTTAATTTTAACGTCGTATCTATTGTAATGCCTGAACCTGTTAAAGAAATCAATTTAATGTCCGAATTCATTCTATTAATAGCTTCTACCTCAATGTTCAGCATTTCACCCTTTGTAATTTTGTGTGTATTGGTTTTTGCTTCAATAAAAAGTCCGGCACAAGCCGCGATCAGTCCTTTTATTTCACTGGTTTTTAATTCCTTCAAAAAGGTCTTCCTATTTTTGAATAGCAGAATAAATTTTAACCAATGCCGCAACTGATTTAGAAGGATCATTAAAGTTATAATCTTTTATAACTTGCTCAACCATTACTTTAATCGTATGACCTCCTTCAATTCTAGTCCAGGTAGTATTTATACCTTCAAAAATGTCCTCTTTTTTTGATGGCAAGTCACCTTTCAATAACTCAAGATATTCAAGTTGGCTACCCCTGGTTCCAGTGGAACCAAAGCCCTGACATTTATGGTTGCTTCTTGACTCAGCAGCTATTTCAGTATTGGATTTGCCCAATAAAGGGAAATAGACCCCGACATCCATGCTCATAAGCGCTGATTTATCGGCCTTTTTAAATTTATCTTCGCTGCCATAAAACCACCAACTCGTATTAAAAAACAATCTTTGTGCTTTCCAGGGTTTTACAAACTTAAATTGTTCCGGATGAACATTTATATCACTGGTTTTGTCAAATAATTCATATGATAATTGGGCTGAGGCAGTGTGATGTCCATGAGTTTCGCCCGAAGTTCTATGATCGAATCTATTTATGATTACATCAGGTCTGGTCTTTCTTATAGCCCAAATGACATCAGCTTTTACTTTTTCTGTATCCCAAATTTTAATGGTTTCTTCAGCATTTTTTGAATACCCAAAATCATTTGCCCTCGAAAACATTTGATGTCCATTATCCACGGATCTGGCCATAAGCAGTTCCTGTGTTCGCATTACGCCAAGCACTTCGCTTATTTCAGGTCCAATCAGATTCTGGCCGCCGTCACCTCTGGTTAGTGATAAATAGGTAGTATAAGCTTTCTTTTCGTTGGCAAGGTAGGATATCAATCTGGTATTTTCATCGTCTGGATGGGCAGCCACATATAAAACCGAACCTAGAAAACCCAATCTTTCCAAACCCATAAATATTTCTCCCGATGTTGGCCTTTTAGGGCTTTGACAGAAAGTATGGCTAATGGTACCAATTGCAATAATTACAGTAAATAATAACCCAGTTATTTTTTTAATACGAAAATATGAGTTCAAAATCATAATTGTTTTGTTTGTAAAAAATAAAAAATTTGATTCAAATAATTTTGGCCAATTAAATATTTATTTGATATTTGCACCGCAACAGTTAAACTTAAATATGTTAATCATCATATTAGCACTTTCAGTGTCAGCTATTTTGGGAATTGGTATGCTGGTTCAGTCACATACCGCAAAATAATTTGATATCAGGATTTAAGCCTTTGCTTCAGGCATTTTACAATCTTCTTCCGGTTTTTTTCCGCAAACAGTACATTCACCTATCTGATTTTTTAGCATTGGATTATTACTCGCGCATGATCCTCTGAATTCTTTTCCTGTGACAATATGTCTCAGGTTTATCATCAAAAATGACAATCCAAAAAACCCAAAAATAATTATAAGAATATAAAAAAACTCTTTCATAACATTATTTTAAAAATTATTTTAATTCTTATAGAAGTCAAAAATCGGATTTGAATCTTTTATTATCTTGTTTTAAATAATGAATTCAAAAACAGACATCCTTAAATAACTAAATGTAACAAAGTTAAATTTATAAAGGTTTTAATAATCTTCACAAAGGTAGTATTTGTTTTATTCACTTCATTACCTTTGTTTTCAAAATATGAAACACTTGGAAAGTATAGGTAATTCGATTAAGCAAACAAAATTGCATGCTTTTTCCAGACTTCTTGATATTATGGACGAACTTCGTATAAAATGTCCATGGGATATGAAACAAACCATGGATTCTCTTAGAATTCTGACCATCGAAGAAACCTATGAATTATCAGATGCCATACTCGATAAAAATCTAGATGATGTGAAAGAAGAACTTGGTGATCTTATGTTACACATGGTGTTTTATGCCAGAATTGCTGAAGAACAAAATGCGTTTGATATTGCAGACGCATTACATGCTGTTTGTGATAAACTTATTAAAAGACATCCACATATATATGGTAATGTAATTGTGAAGAATGAAGAAGATGTAAAGCGGAACTGGGAACAAATAAAGTTGTCTGAAGGAAAAAAATCTGTATTGTCAGGCGTTCCAAAGAGTCTGCCGGCTATGATAAAGGCTTATAGAATGCAGGAAAAAACAGCTCAGATAGGTTTTGAATGGAGTTGCATTGATGACGTGTGGGCAAAAGTAGAAGAAGAAATAATGGAGTTTAAAGAAGTAGCCAAAACTGATGATATGGACCGGAAGGAAGATGAGTTTGGTGACATCCTTTTTTCTTTAATTAATTATGCCCGTTATGCCGGTATCAATCCCGAGACAGCACTTGAGAGAGTCAATATAAAATTTAAATCGAGATTTGAATATATTGAAAAAAATGCACCAAAGTCATTATCAGAGATGACTCTTGATGAAATGGATGCTTTATGGAATGCTGCTAAAAAGGATAAATAATTTAACTATTACCTTTTGTCAATCGTAGCGGTAACAGTATTTAATTTACAATATGCACTTTTTTTTATTTAATATTTTTATGAAATAAAATCATATTTAATTAAATAATATATAAATATAATAATTATATTAATTGATTTCCTTTTTTTTTATTGAGTTAATTACTACCTTGTGACTTTAATCTCAAATTAAAGAACACTACACTTAAGTCAATACTTTAAGTGTATGCGTACGTTTATTCATATTCAGCACTTTAGGGTATTAATGTTATATTGATTACCATAAACTCAAGCTGTAGTATGAAAACGAAAATCATCTCATCTCTCATTCAAAAAAGTGTCTTTTTATTATTTTTGGCATTTACCATTAGCACAATGCAGGGTCAGGTATCTGTGACTGCTACGGCAGGGACAGTCGGTCCGACGGCTTACACTACGTTGCAACTTGCATTCGATGCGATCAACCTGGGAACCCACCAGGGCGCCATTGCAGTTTCCCTTACCGGGAGCACCACTGAAACAGCCAGTGCCGTATTGAATTCAGGTGCCGTGTTACCGGCCGTGTATTCGTCGGTGGGAATAACGGCAACAATGCCTGTCACGATAAGTGGCAGTATAATTGGTGCAATTATTAAATTGAACGGTGCGGATAATGTAACTATTGATGGACGGATTGCCGGCGTCGGAAGGAACATAACGGTGCAAAACACAAGTACTTCTGCTTCAACCGCTGCTATTTGGTTGGCGAGTGTGGCCGCAGGTAATGGGTGTACAAACAATGTAATACGTAATTTAGAATTAGCTTGTGGGGCTACTCAGAATACTTTGGCAGTTAGCACTTTTGGTATCATTATGTGTGGAACTACCATAAGCACTTCAGCCAATGGTGTAGATAATGATAACAATACTTTTACAGAAAACAGAATTCTTCGTAGTAGGTATGGTATTGTTACTAGAGGTACAACTACCGATTTAAATCAAAATATACAGGTAACAAAAAATATCATAGGGCCATCTGCATTTGGTGCAGATCAAATAGGTAAAGTTGGTATTTTTATGCAAGCCGATAATTTAGCAATAGTTTCAGGTAATACCGTTCAATTTGTGGGAGGTCTTTTTGGCAATACTACTAGTGGTGCAGATAAGGTTGGAGTTGGAATTGGCCAAGAGTCGTGGAGTATGATCCCCAGGGACTCTTACTTCAACTAATTATACTCTAACTAAAAATATTATACATGATGTTATTGATGAAAGAACGTTTAGTGCAGTTGGGCTTGTCTTAGCAACTACCAATGCTGGATCTGCTACCAATAACTTAGGTTGCAAACAATTTTATTTATAATGTAAGCTCAAATGGTACAAGTGGAGACCAAACTGTTGGTTTGGGAATAGCAGGTGGTCATACTGATATTGTTGCAAACAATTCAATTAGTCTTACAGGAGATGTTGATCCAAGTGCAGGAGCAGTTGCTTCAGTTGCGTTTGGTAGTGGTATTAGAGTTGCAAATGCAAGCAGTGCCAGTCATGCTAATTTAACCTTAGTTAATAATAGTGTTTATATGGATTTAAGTAGCAGTAGTACTGCTGCAAACCGGTACTATGCAATAAGTGGAAATGCGGCATCTTATGCCTTCGGTACAGGCAGCGAAAATTATAATAATTATTTTATTAATACAGCTAATACTCAAACAGTAACGGGGATTAGGTACTGTATCTGAAGTACACTTACAACACAATTTGTAACATTAGCAAACTGGCAAACTGCGTATACAGCTGTACAGGATGCAAACTCCATTCAGGCAAATCCGAACTACGCTTCGCCTACGGGAGATTTGCACCTGATTTCATCATCTCCGAATATTAACGTCGGAACGACCATTGCAGCCGTTACTGATGATATCGACGGCGAAGCGAGACCAAATGGCGGGGCCTATGAAATCGGCGCAGATGAATTTTATGCGACACCGGGCGTATTGCAATTTAGTTCGGCGACTTACAGCGGCAATGAGGGCACTACCCTGGTAGCCACGGTAACCCGAACTGGTGGCAGTTCCGGAGCAGTCGGCGTTACCTATACTTTAACGAACGGCACCGGAACAGGCGGCGCAGCTTGCGGCGCTGGGGTCGATTTCATAAACCCTGGCCCACAGTTGTTGAGTTTTGCCGACGGTGTAACCAGTCAGCCGATCAGTGTAACCCTTTGTCCGGATGCAGTCCTCGATCCGGGCGAGACATTTATCATCACCCTTTCCTTGCCGACAGGCGGAGCGTCCCTAGGTTCTCCCACAGTGGCGACTGCGACGATTGGCGATGTTCCGCCACCATTTAGTGGTACTTACACCGTTGGCTCGGGCGGCAACTATCCGTCCCTGACAAATACGGGTGGCATCTTTGAAGGCCTTAACCTTTCCGGCGCTACAGGCAATGTTACGATCAATATTATATCTGATCTGACGGGCGAGTGGGGAACCCACGCTTTGAATGAAATAGCGGGCGGGTTTACCGTATTGATCAAGCCAAGTGGCGGACCGCGGACCATTACAGGCAGCAGCACAGGCGCTTTGATCAAGATAAACGGCGCCGATGGAGTTACCATCGACGGCTCTGCTTCCGGCGCATCAGCAGCAGCATGTCCGATAGGCGGAAATGCTGCTTTGCGCGAACTGACGATACAAAATACCAATACTGGTACAGCTGCTGTAGTCATTTCTGTACAATCAGGTACCAACGGCGCGCAGAACAATACCATCAAAAATGTCAATGTACTTGGGCAAGATCCGCTCACTACATTGATAGGTATTTCGTTGGGGGGAAATACGCCCGGACAAGCCGGTACGGACAATGACAACAACCGGGTGGAAAACTGTTCTGTAAAAAGAGCAATTTTCGGTATTTTTTCCGCCGGCGCCAGTTTGGCAAATCAAAATACCGGAACGGTCATTACCAAAAATGACTTGTCTGCCACCACAACAGACCGGGTTTCCCGGGTAGGCATTATTACGTTCAATGATAATGGTATCCAAATAACAGAAAACAGTATTGGCGGTCTTGAGTCGAATGCCGGTTTCGACGTAGTGGGTATCGGCCTTGGTGCAGGTGCCGCTGATGCCTCAATATCCACAACAGCAACGACTGCGGGCGGTGTAACCAACGCATTGGTATCTAAAAACAAAATCAATGGGGTCAATAGTTCCAGCACTGTAGGATTTGCAGCAGTGGGTATTGCAGTAGCCGGCGATGTCGGGGGGGCGAATACGATTAGCAATAACATGATTACCGGCGTTACGGCGCCTTCAACCTCACCGGATTTAGTGGCGGGTATTTTTGTCGCCGGCGTCACGGGGGCTGAAACCCGGTTGTATTTCAATTCCGTATCCATGACGGGCGACAGGGGAACAGTGACCGGTCAAACGCCAAGTTATGCTATAGCGATCACGGGTACTGACCCGGTGGTGGATCTGAGAAACAATATTTTATACACGACTCAGATTGCTTCAGGCGGCGGCGTCAATGCCAAAAGCTACGCCATCGGTATGGTAACGACCACTTTTGCCAATCTGAATTCCAATTATAATGATTTCTGGTCAGCTGGAGCAAATGACGGGGGTTTCCGAACAGGTTCATTGGGGGCTGGTCTCGGCACAGACTATGCGACACTAGCTTTGTGGCAGGCGGCCGTCTCCGACGATGCCAACTCCTGGAAATCGATCCCGGTTTTATGAATCCTTTAAACAATCTTCATATTCCTGTCAATGCTTTACCTTCTGCGGAACGCCTATTGCTGGTATTACGGATGATATTGACTGTAACGTACGTTCAGTGAGTGCACCGGCTATCGGCGCAGATGAGCAGCCAGCGGCAATAGCTTGTCCTACGGCACCGGCTGTATTAAATGACAACGGCGCTGTTTGCAGCGGCGGTGGTACAGATGATTTCAGCACGTGGCAGACCAATCGCGCTGCTGCTGTAGCGGGCGCGGGTGGCACAGGTGTTGTCAATACAATAGAATATTCAACTACCGTTCCTTCCAGCGGCTCACCTGCCACAGGCGCGGGTAATATCACAGGTACGATTCCTGCAGGTTGTGCTGCAGTTACTCAGGCAGTAACCGCGTATTTGCGTTGCGATAATGGCACGCCCAATAACCTGGCAGATGATATATGGACAGCCATCGGAACTTACACACTGACGGTGTATCCGGCAGTAGGAACGCCAACGCTTAATACGAATGGTTGCTCCTTTACCGTTACTGGTGCATGTGCAGGAGATATTGTCACCTTGTTGTCACCAACAACGTTAGGTATCATTACCGGAAACGGAACAAATTCAGCTACCTTTACGGCAAATCCAGGTGAACCTGTCGGGTGCGTCACTTACAGTGTCGCCGGTGGTATTCCTAACAGTACCTGTGTTGCATTTTCAGGCGCCGGGCCTACGCCGGCTTGTCCGCAGCTTGTCCTGTGCCTGCAGCCGCACCAACGGCTGTTACTAGTAAACAGCACATGTACTGTAGTAGGCGGTACCCCTTCCGGCGGTTCTATTTCTGCACCAACGGCACCATGTCCGACAGGATCAACCTTACAATATTCTACGAATGCCGGCGCTATCTGGAGTAATACCGTACCACCACACGCCCAGTCGGTCCTGCACAAACAGTTCTGACGCGTTGCAATTGTGATGCGGCGCCTGCGACTTCAAGCCCGACCAGTTCGGTGATGACGGTACCGGGTACTTGCCCGGGATTATGCCAGGCACAACATACGCCTCTGCGACCAACCTCCAACCTGGCCATTCCCGACAACGTCCCCTGCGGGTGTCAACTCTACCATCAATGTGGCAGCCACAGGTAATATTACCGAGTTGAAGTGCGTGACTGTGAATTTGGCTCATACCTGGATCGGCGACCTCGTAGTTACCCTCACACACGTCAGCAGCGGCACCTCAGTGCAGTTGTTCCGTCGTCTGAATGCCACTGGTGCTACCTCTTTTGGCGAAAGCTCCAACCTGGATGGAACTTACACATTTTGCGCTACCGGCGCCAGCTTTGCAACCGCTGGTAACGGTGGTGGAGATGCTTTTGTTATCCCTCCGGACACCTACGCACAGTCAAGCGTCAGCTTGCAAGCGACACCCGCTCAGAACACCAATACCTACGCAAATTTTGTAGGCTTGAGTTTAAGTGGCGACTGGAGGCTGAACATCGCGGATTATGGAGCTTCCGACCTTGGCACCCTCCGCAACTGGAGCTTTGAAGCCTGTGCAGATGCTGTTGTGTCAAGCTGCCCAACCGCACCTGCTGTCTTAAACAACAGCGGCTCAGTTTGCAGTGGTGGCGGTACATCCACTTTTGCTGCCTGGCAGACCAACCGGGCGACTGCTGTAGCCGGCGCGGGTGGTACAGGTGTCATCAATACCATAGAATATTCCATCTCCGTACCATCAAGTACCAATCCTTCCACAGGAGCCACCAACATCACGGGTACGATTCCTGCGGGTTGTGCTGCTGTTACTCAGGCAGTAACCGCTTATATGCGCTGCGATAATGGTACGCCAAATAACCTGACAGATGATATTTGGACAGCTATCGGAACGTACACCCTGACGGTGTATCCGGCGGTACGGACTCCAAATATTTTTACTGGTGGTTGTTCTGTTATAGTTACAGGTATTTGTTCGGGTGATGTAGTCACATTA
This sequence comes from Saprospiraceae bacterium, assembly GCA_016717145.1. Classification (GTDB taxonomy): domain Bacteria; phylum Bacteroidota; class Bacteroidia; order Chitinophagales; family Saprospiraceae; genus OLB9. The sequence continues at coordinate 24,722 of JADKGD010000013.1, forward strand.
TCGGGCAATACAGCAGCCGGTGTCATAACGAACAACGGAACTAATGCAGCCACCTTTACGGTAAATGCGGGTCAACCTGTTGGATCAATCAATTATAGTATTACCAGTGGTGTTACAAATAGCACTTGTGTTCCACTTACCGGAGCAACCAGTACACCGGCTTGTGCGGCTGGATGTACGCCACCAAGTTGTTTAATCACCGGTAGCAGCTCCGTCTGCACAGGCGGTTCAGTACAATGGTGTGCCCCTGCAGGATTATCAGCATACAACTGGAGCACAGGCGCAACATCACAATGTATTGTAGTAAGCACAGCAGGAACCTATACAGTAACTGTAACAGATGCGAATGGCTGCACAATCAGTTGTAATAAATCACTTACAGTAAATACGCCACCAAGTTGTTTAATCATCAGCATACAACTGGAGCGGCTCCAATGTAAGTAAGGCAGTTCAACACAATGGAATGTTGCCCCTGCAAAAAACCATAAGTTGTTTATCAGCATACAACTGGAATACAACTGGAGCACAGGCGCAACATCACAATGTATTGTAGTAAGCACAGCAGGAACCTATACAGTAACTGTAACAGATGCGAATGGCTGCACAATCAGTTGTAATAAGTCGCTTATTATTAATGCCCCGCCAAGTTGTTCAATATCAGGCGACCCCTCAATCTGCTCCGGAAGTTCAACACAATGGTGTGCCCCTCCAGGATTATCAGCATACAACTGGAGCACAGGCGCAACATCACAATGTATTGTAGTAAGCACAGCAGGAACCTATACAGTAACTGTAACCGATGCAAATGGCTGTACAAGCAGTTGCAATAAATTACTTACCGTAAATCCATTACCTTTATTATTTACCGTAACAGGAGGTGGAGCAAGATGCAGTACAGACAATGGCTTGACAGTAGGCTTGAGTGGCGCACAAATCGGAGTAAATTATCAATTGCAATTAAATGGTACAAATACTGGTACACCAGTTCCGGGCACCGTAGCAGGAATAGCTTTCCCGGTACAATCGCTGGCAGGAACTTATACCATAATAGCTACAACCGTAGCCACGGGATGTTCAACACCTATGAATGGCAATGTCGTCATTACCATATTTAATTGTACATTTTCCATAACCGACCCTTGTGTATGCCTCAATAATGCGACCACAAATACAAATGGACAATTTGGTGAAGCCATAGTCGTTAATGCACCTGCAACACAGGTTTGGACAGTAAGTGCAGTGAGTGGTTTATATACCACAACAAGCCCTGCACCTCCGGCTGCACCGATTTTAATAACTGTAGGTACAGTGTTAACACCATCGGGAACAACCTTCACTTTAAATGGTCGTCATATTGAATCCATAGGGTATACCATGTCCGTAACCAACAGCAGGGGAACAACATTTACCATTGGTAATACGTGTAGTTATCCTGATGCCATGATCACCAACCTTCCATTGGAAATATGTCTTGGCACCAGCTTACCACTTACGGGCAATCCTGGTGATGCCAACATCATATCCAGCGGCTTTACTGTAAATGGTGTACCGGCTACGATATTTAATCCACCAACAACAGGCAATTATACCGTTGTATATACAGTCAACGGAGGTTTGCCAAAAGCATTCGGACCTACTGACCCTGGTTGTATTCAGGCAGTTTCTTTGGTAGTAGGCGTCTTCCCTGTACCGGTGATTACAACACAACCAAAAGACATAGGCTTGTGTATCGGCGCCAGCGGATCATTTAGTCTGACAGCTTCAGTTGCTGCACCATCAACACTGGCATACCAGTGGCAACAACAGATCAATGGTACCTGGGTCAATATACCCGGAGCCACTTCTTCCACCTTACCAATAGTCAATGTCAATGCAGGGGACAATAATGAAAGATACAGATGTATTGTCACAGCATTAAATGCCAATGGCTTTGGATGTCCTGTCATTAGTGATGTAGTCACCCTGCATGTACACGAGACCATACCGATGGTATGTATCGGAAACATAAACTTCAGCCTGGATGCTAATTGTGAAGCGACCAATTTTGTAGACATCTTCCTCAATGGAGACATCGTGAGTGCAGATTTTTATGAAGTGATCATAAAAAATGGCAATGTTGTTATCAACCTTGCAGATGTAAAAAATTACCTTGGCAAGTTATTGACCTACCAGGTCAGAGACATTTGTGATAACAATAGCTGTTGGGGTACCGTGCGATTTGAAGATAAACTTCCACCGGTGATCGACTGCGGTCCCGTGATAACTATACCGTGTTATCAGGTAGCAGCCTTCCTGGCAGAAAACATAACAAATGTCAGCTTCAGACCACAATATGCAGATGCTTGCGGTCCGATTACAGCGGTATTCACTACTGAAAAATCACTTTCAGCATGTGAGGGTGGTTATATCATCAGAAGATGGACAGTCACTGACGGCAGCGGCAACAAAGCTTATTGCGAACAAAGATTTAATATATCAAACAGGGTAATGTGGTCATGTCCACAAAGCTTAGTAATACTTACATGCAAGGATGATATTTCACCTGAAGGAGTAAGCAGTCTGGCAGGCGTAGAAGCAGCATATCCATATTTTGTAAATGGTATGGTATCCATTCCGATCAACGGCGTATGTAACTATTTTACTACGTACTCAGATATCGAATTTGATGCATGTGGTCCTCATTGCCACGGCAATAAAAAGGTAATCAGGAAATGGACCATCCTTGACTGGTGTGCCGGAACCGTATCCGAATGTACCCAGATCATCAAAGCGATAGATCTTGAGGAACCTACATTTATCCTTAAGGATACCATCGTAAGTACTCGTCCATGGGATTGTACAGGAGATTTCTTCTTACCAAACCCATGGGAATTACATGACAATTGTGATGCTAACCCAACATGGGAAGTGGTAGCACCTGAAGGCGTATGGGTAGTGAAAACTGCTAATGGCTGGAGAGCAAGCAACGTACCATGTGGTGAAACCTTCTTTACGTATGTAGCTACAGATTGTTGTGGAAACAAAGGAACAGAAACGCTAAAAGTAACTGTAAAAGACAGAACACCACCTGTAGCTGTTGCAAAACGTGACATCGTGGTAAGTTTAGTACCTGGTTATGATGCTAACGGAGAAACTGACGGTCAGGCTAAAATATTTACATATCATATAGATAACGGATCATTTGATAACTGTAGTGGTGTGAAGCTTGAAGTGAGAAGACCTTTAGGTACAGACTGTGGTAATATTGGTTTGAATGATCATAACAATAACAGAACATTCAGCAACGCAAGCAACACCGCACCTTATTCTGCCAATGATACAGATGGCGGTGCGTTTGTTAAATTCTGTTGTGATGACCTTACTACAGCCGGAGCGGATTTTGACGGAGACGGCATCCTTGATGTAGGTTACCACCAGGTCATCCTAAGAGTATGGGATGATGGAAACAAAAACGGTACCATCGGCGAAGTAGGCAAAGATAACTGGAATGATACATGGGCAAATGTTAAAGTAGAATGTAAGATACCACCGATTATTACATGTCCTGCAGACAAGACCATCTATTGTGACTGGGCTATCCAAACCAATGTACAGAGTGGTACACCGGGTACAGACAATGCTGGCGCTAAGCCTGTTAAGGATTATGACTTTACAAAGACAGGATTACCTACAGCGTATGGTGTATGTGTAAGTCCGGACATTACATTCTGGGATAAAGAGAATTTCAATCAGTGTGACCTTGGAACCATCCAGCGAACATTTATCGTGAAAGACAAAGGCTTTACCACAACATGTATACAAATAATTACTGTAGAACAAAGTCTTACAGCTATTCCATGGCAATTTATACAGTCCTCATTGAGTACTACACCAATTCCGTTGACAGGCGCCAAAGCATGCGAAGGCCCTACAGCAGAAGACATCAAATCAAAAGGTCCTAAATATACTTCAGGTCCATGTGATGTGATCGGAGTAACGACCAATGTAGAGCAGTTTGATTTTGAAAATGGAGTATGTAGAAAATGGAAAGTTACCTACAACTATTACAACTGGTGTACAGATAGACCAGGAGGACCATACTACAAATACTGGATATTTGAAGATACAAAAGCACCTGAAATGACATGTGTAGATACGATGTTTGCCGTAGGTGCAGATTGTAGCGTAGTGCCAGTACTCACCAAAAAAGCAGTAGACACAAGCGGATGTATCAACACAGGCTGGTTGAAGTGGGAAGTATATGTAGATTTATGGGCTGATGGTTCGGAAGATCTATTGTTCTCATCCTTCTATTTTGGAGCAGAAGGTGCTACAAGAGAGATAAACGGAGTTACTGTAAAACAATACAAACTGAGCGGACCACAAACAAATGCAGGAGCACAGAATGCAACATCAAGCGGACAGGAATTGAAGATCACATTGCCATTCCCAATAGAGGGTAAGATGAGCAACCACAAAGTGGTATGGAAAGTAACGGATGGCTGTCATAACTTCACTTCATGTCATGAGTCATTCATGGTAGTGGATAAGAAAGCACCGACACCGGTATGTATTCCATTGACTACAGCATTGATGGCAGATCCTGACGGAGCTGGTCCGGCATTGCCAATGGTAGAATTGTGGGCATGTGACTTCATGAACAAAGCGTACGATAACTGTACAGCGTCAGAAGACTTATTGTACACATTCGAAAACACAGCACCACAAGTTACAGACAAAGTAGTATTTGGCAGATTGACTAACATCGACATAAAGCACTATTTTGATGCAACAGGCGCATTGTCAGCCTTCCCAGCGATATCATCAGCAGAGAAAGCAATCGAAGCTAAGTACTTAAGAGGAGAAGGTGGCATCCAGTTATGGGACCCTGTGACAGGATGTAGTGCAAAAGTATGGTCAAGCAACGTATTGGTACCTGGTCAGGCACACACAGATGTTGACGTAAGGGTAACCGTATGGGATAAAAAATTCAAATTTGATTTCTGTTGGACCACACTTAGCTTAATCTGTAACACTTGTGAAGGTATACCTGCTTCATTTGTATCGGGCAACGTATCTACTGAAAATAGTCAGGGCGTAAGAAATGTACAGATTATAGCCAGAGCAAACCTTCCTGAATATCCAAAGACAGAAATGACGGACATCAATGGTAATTACGAGATGCCAATCCTGGCATTGACAGAACTGGAAGCATTTAAAGATGGCGATGACATCAATGGAGTAAGTACGCTGGATTTAGTGATGATACAACGACACATCCTGGGCCTTCAGTCATTGTCAAGTCCATATAAGATCATTGCAGCCGATGCCAATAATGACGGTAAAGTAACTGCATCAGACCTTACAGAAATCAGGAAACTCATTCTGGGAATCACGGTGGACTATCCGTCCAATACATCATGGAGATTCCCTGCATTGACACAAACGATGGATCCGACAAATCCATTCCCATATGCAGAAAAGATGCCTGTACAGGCCGGAACAACATCCATTTGTAACTTTGTAGCCGTTAAGATCGGAGATGTAAACGGAAACGTAAGCACTAACGTAACTAACCCTGCAGTAGAAGGAAGATCAAGCAATAACATAGGATTGGTAGTGAGTGAAGCAGCTTATGAAGCAGGTTCAACTGTATCTATTCCGGTTACAGCTGCCAACTTCAATGATGTATTCGGATATCAGTTTACGATGAACTTAAATGGTGCAAGCCTTGTAGAAGTACAATCAGGTGCTATTGAAGTAAACGGAAGCAATGTAGGTATCCTTGCAAATGATGTAGTAACGATGAGTTATGTTTCAAAAGAAGGTGTTACAGTAAGAGAAGATGAGACATTATTTACACTTGTCGTAAAAGCCAACAAAGCTGGAAATGTAAGTGACATGATGAACCTTAACTCTACAGTTACACCTGCAGAATCTTATGTTGGAGACGCTTTGACAGTTGGAAAAGTTAGCTTGAGTGTAAGAACAGCACCGGTAGCATCTATCGAGTTGTTCCAAAACGAGCCAAACCCATTCAAAGGTCAGACAACTGTATCTTTCAACATGTCAAAAGCAGCACAGGCAGTCATTACAGTAACTGATGTTACAGGAAAAGTCATCACTGTCAGAAAAGCAGATGCAGCCAAAGGATTCAATAGTGAAATATTCACCAGAGAACAATTAGGTGCAAGCGGGATCTTGTTCTACACATTGACAAGTGGCGGGTTTACTGCTACTAAAAAAATGATCATTGTAGAGTAGGGGAGACTTTAAATAATGACATAAAATTTTTAGGTCCTTGTCTGTTTTTCAGATAAGGACCTTTTTATTTAGTATTATTAGTCAATCGCCTCGTAAGTATTTTGTCGGTGCGGGTACATTTATTCAAAATTGGATATATACTATTAATTCAAATGTATATATTTGGGGTAAAATTCATAACATGCACTATAGCGTTAGTAAAACCTTTCTTTTTTTATTATTATCAATGCAAATTGGATTCAGTCAGAAACGATCGTTTAATTCTGAATTATTATCTTCTGTTCCTTTTACAGAAAATAGTTCTGATGTATGGGGATTTGAAAAAGATGGCATAAAATATGCCATTATAGGAAATGCGTCAAAAACGAGTGTATTTTCATTAGAAGATCCTAAAAATCCTATTTTGAGATATCAGGCACCTGGCGCTACTTCTATTTGGAGAGACATAAAATCATACAATAATCATCTTTATGTCACAACCGATGAAGGACAAGATGGCTTAGTGATAATTGACATGAATGGTGCTCCTTCCAGTATTTCCCATTCCAATTTCAAACCTATGTTAACCGTAGGGAATGATTCTAACGAGCTTCAAAGATGTCATAATTTATATATCGATGAAAAGGTTTTGTTTATTTAGCTGGATGTAATATAAGTCAAAGAGGGTAATTATTTTTGATTTAAAACAAGATCCTAAACTACCTTCATATATTGGTGCCGCTGATTTGACATATTCACATGATGCTTTTGCGAGAGGAGATACTTTGTATGCTTCTGAGATTAATATTGGAAAATTGAGTCTCTACGATATTAAAGATAGGCGTAATCCCAAACTTATGGCATCACAAACAACCTCAAGAGCATTTACACATAATGCCTGGCCTTCTACAAATGGTAAATATGTCTTTACAACGGATGAAAGGCCCGGAGGATATGTAGATGCATATGATATTTCTAATTTGAATAATATAAAATTGTTAGATAAATTCAGACCATATGAAAGAGAAAAGGACGGTGTGTATCCGCACAACACACATTACATAAATGGATTTATTGTCACAAGCTGGTATACCGATGGGTTAAGAGTGGTAGATGCCCATAGACCGGAAAATTTGATAGAAGTTGCTTTTTATGATACATGGGAAGACCCGACGAGATGTAATAATGGCTTTTATGGTTGTTGGGGAGCTTTTCCATTTACGGGTTCAGATATTATATACGGGAGTGACATTAATAACGGATTATATATCGTAAAAATTGACTATAAAAGAGCTTGCTATTTGGAAGGAAAAGTTCAGGATATTAGCGGTCAGGCAATATCAAATGTTAAGATTGAGATATTGTCAGATCAAATTAACAAAGAAACGTCTAATCCCGCTGGAGAATATAAAACAGGACAAGCAACCAACGGCGTTTTTAAGGTGAGATTCTTACATCCTGATTATGCAACAAAAGAGGTTTCTGTTGAATTGAAAAATGGAGAAATTACTGTTTTGAATGTAGCGTTAACTAAAAAAAGACCTTATGATGTAACTTTTAATATAGTAGATAAACAGAATAAACCTATCGTTGCCAATCTCTATTTAAATAATCCAACATCCAGCTATAACCTCACATCGCTTGATTCGGGACCTTTGGTAGAAACATTGTTGGCGGCTCCTTACGAGTTGACCGTTGCCGCTTGGGGATATGATGGATTTTATGATCCACTTTTTAATATCGGTGATGCATTACCAAATACCATCAACGCTTCCTTAGGAGCGTCATATGCTGATAATTTCGAGACAGCGTTGGGATGGATGGTTACCTCTACAGCAGGTATGACTGGAAAGTGGCTTAGAGATATTCCTAAGTTAGTAAGATATGGCGATATAATATCTAATGCAGGTAGTGATTCTGATGACGTTGGCCACAAAGCATTTGTCACTGGAAACAATGGAATTCAAGGAGCAGCTTGTGATGATGTGGACAATGGCGTTACACAGCTAACTTCTCCAGAAATGAATTTGTCTAATTATAGCAAACCGGCATTGAATTATGACGTTTGGTTTTTTAATGCAGGAGGCTCTAGTCCGCTTAATGATACGCTTTATATAAAACTTAACAATGGAATAAATGAAGTGGTAGTAGATAAAATATTTGGAAAAACAAATGGATGGAATAAAGTTAGAAATATAGATGTTAAAAGTTTTGTTGAACCATCAGCCAACATGAAACTAATCGTTGAAGCATCTGATCAGAATGGAAATACTGGTCATATAGTAGAAGCTGGTTTTGATAATTTTTTTGTATCTGAATTACCTTCTTCAATTGAAGATCAGGATATTAATTTAAAGGGATTCACACTTACACCCAATCCAGCGTCAGAGATTATCGTAATAGACCTTATTGATAAGAAAAATGTTAAGGATATAAAGTATCATATCTTCAATACATTTGGCAAAGAGTGTGCTAGTGGTCATATTAACTTTTACAGATCACAGTTTGAAATAGGTTCTTTACCTTCAGGTATGTATGTTTTTAGCGTTGATGGGTATAAATCAGTTAGATTTATCAAAATATGACACTATCAATTATCAAGTGAAGCAACCTCTAGCTTGTTTTGCTTGATTTTATTTTATGACCATTAAGGAATTGTGAGATTAGCATCATTTTTTTACCTTGTGGTTTTATTGTATTAAGCTGAATGTAACCATTTTTACACTTAATTTTGACATACTTCTTCTGATCACTTACTATGGTTTTAGGGGGCAAATCGTCATTATTTTCTTCAACTGTTCCCGATAAAATTTTAATTTCCATATCATCAATATGACACCAACTTCCCGGAAATGGGCTTAGGCCACGTATGAAATTATATACACGCTGTATATCCTGATCAAAATCAATTTTGTTAGTGTGATGAAATAGTTTTGGCGCTTTTGTAGCTTTTAAATCATCTTGACGAAAAAATGAGTATTTACCACTGGTAATCAATTTTACACTTTCCAAAATTACTTTTGCTCCGAGATGCATCATTTTATCATGAACCATTCCAGTGGTGTCACGCTCGTTTATGTCCAATAATTCCTGCATCAAAATATCACCTGTATCTATTTCGTGTTTTAATTTAAAACAAGTTACACCAGTGATTTTTTCTCCGTTCATGACGGCGTGATGTATAGGAGCGGCACCTCTATACAAGGGTAGGAGACTTCCATGAAGATTAAATGTTCCAAGTGGTGGCATATTCCAGACAACTTCAGGTAACATTCTAAAAGCAACAACAATTTGTAAATCAGCATTAAAAGACCTAAGTGAGTTAATAAATTCACTTGATTTTAAATTTGTTGGCTGCAAAATGGGGATATGATGAGCTTCTGCAAATTTTTTAATGGGAGATTGAATTAGTTGTTTTCCACCCCGACCGCCAAAGCTATCTGGGCTAGTCACTACTGCTACTACATCATACCCATTTTTAATAAGTATATCAAGACTGGGAACAGCAAAATCAGGGCTACCCATGAATATTATTTTCATACCCGAAATATTAATTTATTCAAATTGAGCTATTCTATTTGCTAAAAAAATAATGCTAATGGATTAATTTTCAAATTTAATATTGGCAGTAAATCTGCTATCCAACACACCAAGATATTTAGCTACTGCCGGGCTAACAAAAAGACCAATATCATCATGATACATGCCTTCAGGAATGCGCCCCAATACTTTTGCTTTAAGTCGCCTTTTCATCATTGGGAAATATATTTCCATATTACTACCTATTTTGGCTTCATTATTTAGAACATAATAACTATTCGGAGAATCTACCTGCTTTTTATCCCACATTGAAATTACATTTAAAGTAGTCCAATTTATTGTCTCATCCAAGAGCGATTCAGATTTTTGGGTTTCTTTTGTTTTAAGCTCACTTTTTTCCTTAATTAAAATCTGATCAGTCTTAATAGGCTTTATTTTTATTGCTATTTTACTTGGGGATATAATACTCGAATGTTTTTTAACTTCAGAAAGTAGAAGAAAACCTATTAATAATTTTTCATTTACTTTAATTTCTTCACTAGCTTTTCTATTTAATTTCTTGAGAGATTCAACATCTGAACCAAAGTAACTTTTAGATATTTTAAATAATGACTCACCCTTTTTAACGACATAAGTCAATGCAAGGTGGTTATGCCTGTCTGTTTTAAAATTAGGATTAACTACGATTTTGTCTTTTTGGATGGGTACCTTTACAATCTTGCCGTCATTTATCGGAAGCTTGGGATTAAGCTTATTCAGCTTTATTATCTTTTCGGCATCAGTTTGGAAAACTTCGGCAAGACTGTAAATACTTGTACCTTTGTCATACGAGTGACTATAAAAAATATCATTCCCAGGGAGAACGTCTACGACGATCTCAGACCCGGAATAAAAAAATCGGTTGCCAGGGATTTGTGCATTTAAACAAGTAGTGCAAATTGAAAATAATAAAATTGTACCTTTGTATAATTTAACCAATTTGTGAATTTGTACAATCTTTGTTATCATTTTTATCTAAATACGGTACAAATATATTACAATAATGTTTAATATGTTATTTTTTTTAAAATTAATTATATTTAGATGAAATTCCCATGATGCAAACATCACAGTCCATTATGATTAAGTTATGGGGATTCCATGCAACCTTAAAAATAAAAATAGAACACATGAAATCCCCATAATCGGTCGATACACCTGAAGATTATGTTGGCGGCTGGCTAGATTTTCAAATTTCCAACAACATTCAACAACTAGCAAAATTAAACAGATGAAATCCCCATAAGCGGTCTGCAAACAAACCTGAATGATTAAATGGGTGCTTTTCAAAGAATATTAGTCCTTTATCCAAATCCGCAAATCAAACAAATTCAACAACTTAGCAAAATTTAAACAGATGAAATCCCCATAAGCGGTCTGCATACAAACCTGAATGATTAAATGGGTGCTTTTCAAAGAATATTAGTCCTTTATCCAAATCCACAAATCAAACAAATTCAACAACTTAGCAAAATTTAAACATATGAAAACATCTATCATCATACCTTCACGTTTAACTTCTTCGCGTCTCTCTGAAAAAGCTCTGGTTGATATTTTTGGAGTTAGTCTTATTATGCGCGTTTACAACCAGGCTTTAAAATCAAGACTAGCCGATGAAGTTATCATTGCTACAGATCATGAACGGATATTTGATCACGTTTTACAACAAGGTGCAAAGGTGGTTATGACTTCTTCAGAACACAAATCGGGCACCGACCGAATTGCGGAAGTAGCCCATGATTTGAATAGTAGTATAATAATTAATGTTCAGGGTGACGAACCAATTATAAACCCTAAGCAAATTGATGAATTGATTATTTTGATGAAATCCGAACATGTGGATATTGGTACGCAATGTCAACGAATTTATAATGATGAATCGTTATTTGATTTTAATGTTGTAAAAGTTGTAAAAGATATTAATGATAAGGCACTATATTTTTCGAGACAAGCAATTCCCGCAAATAGAGATTTGGGATTTGTTCATTGGCTTGAAAAATCTACTTATTATAGACATATTGGTTTGTATGGATTCAAAATGAAGGCTTTGATGGAAATAACCAAATTACCCTCGTCTGTGTATGAGAAGACTGAATCTTTGGAACAGCTTCGTTGGTTGGAGAATGGATATAACATATATTGTAAAGAAACTCAGCATCATTCTATAGGTGTAGATACTGAAGAAGATCTTGAAAATGTAAAAAAATATATTTTTAAAGAAACGTTCCATTGAAGCCCAAAGGAAGAATATCAGCTATCGAATTAATCTCATAAACTTCATCTCCATCGGATTTGAGTAAAATTCTAATTTTATGTTTATGGCGGAACTCGAATTCAGAAATTACCTGTCTGCAAGCGCCACATGGGGAAACGGGCTTATCAATCCTGGAATTAAGATTTTTAATCGTTATTGCAATAGACTCAACCGGAATATTCGGTTTATATGCTCCTGCATTATATAAAGCCACACGTTCGCCACACATACATAAGGGATAAGAAGCATTTTCCTGATTACAACCCACATATACATCCTTATCAATCAATCGAACTGCCGCTCCAACATGGAATTGTGAATATGGGGCATAAGCATTTTTCAATTGTAAAATAGCAGTTTGAACTAATTGCTTATCTTCATTGGACAGTTCGTCAATGTTGCTGTATATTTTGAAAAAAAAACTATTTTCAATTATTTCCATGTCGACATTCTATAATGAATATTTACTATGTCAAAAAACACACCAATTTTTTATTTTTTTGTTTTATGATTTGAATCAACAATAAAAATGATGGTCATCATATACAAAATATAGAATCAATAGCTAAATTTGGACAAAAATAAGGTCATGAGCACGAATGAATTATTGTCGCTTAAGGTAGAAGTTGTCATGAACACCAAACTGTTTACTGTAGGTCCTGATACTATTCTTAAGGAAGCAAATATTATCTTCGATAAAGAGCTTATCCACCATCTTCCTGTGGTTTCAGATACGGGAAAATTTCTAGGCATCATATCAAAATCTGACATTTTGTTACTCATGGATTGGGGCACAAAACTTAAACTACCTGCTAGTTTGAGAAAAAATACGTTCCTATTGACAAGCAATTTGGCAAGGGATATTATGGAGACCAATGTTATAGTCGTCTCTCCTCAGGATACTATTAGGAAGTGTGTACAAATTTTTAGAGAAAATTATTTTCATGCTCTTCCTGTAGTAGATGATCAGGACAACCTTGTAGGCTTAATAACAACATATGATTTGATGATTTTAGCTTATCATGAGATACCCCAATTGGGAGCTTAATCTTTTAGATATAAATCTATACGAAAATGAATATAACAAGACAGACTCATATTAAAGAAATTAAGGATCATTTTCAACAGACATTACCATTTTTAAAGCTGGAGATTTATGATGTTAAGCCTGAAATAGTTAACAAAGAAATAAAACGAAAACCTTTATCAGATCAATACCTTTTAAGCGACTTAAATCATCAATTTAAAAATCATGAGTTTAATATTGATGTACATATGGAAGTTGGTAAATTTGAACGTATGTTGCTTGAAAAATACAATCTAATCGCTCAGGTTTTCAGACAGTCTGCAGGTGTCTGGTTGCAAACTACGGCAACTGATCATTGGAGCCTTGAAAAACAAAATTCAAAAGGACAGCACTCTGTGGATGAACACGATACCCCACCTTTAAATGTAACGGATTTTGATTTAATATAATATCGGGAGCTAATATTTTTTGATTTAGGAAATGTAATGTTTTCATTCCTTTTTTCTTATTAATTATGAATGTATCTTCATGATTTTCACTATACTTGCGGGAATTTTAAAATACATTTCTTATGAGACTATTTTTGTCTGTTTCAGCATTTTTTTTAATATATATTACTAATATATCTTCACAAGAAACAAATCAGGTAAAATATTCTAAAGTAAAAATTAATCTGATAGGTAGAGACATTATGGATTTAGCCAAAAAAGGTCTGGAAACAGATCATGGCATTTTTGTTAAAAATAGATATTTTATAAACGATTTTTCTGAAAATGACATTTCAATCATTAAATCATTAGGCTTTGAAACCGAAATTTTGATTGATGACGTGATTTCTTTCTATGCTCAATCAAACAGATCAAGTGAAATATATGTTGATAAAATAGGACTTAAAGGTAACTGTGACATTGGTGCTTCAGGTCTTTATACCTACCAGACACCCAAACAATATAAAGATGGCTCAATGGGTGGGTATTTTACTTATCAGGAAATGAATGACATTCTTGATTCGATGGCAATAAAATATCCTCATTTAATAACAGCTAAACAAAGTATTGACACGTTTACTACATATAAAGGGAATAAAATTTTATATGTTAAAGTATCAGATAATCCAACCTTTGACGAAGCTTTTGAGCCCAAAGTTTTATATACTGCTTTACACCATGCGAGGGAACCTAATAGCCTTTCTCAAATGATTTTTTATCTCTGGTATTTATTGGAAAATTATGGTACTAATGAAGTAGTTACAAAAATAGTAGATGAAGTTCAATTGTATTTTGTGCCTTGTGTGAATCCTGATGGTTATATGCTTAATCAATCGAATAACCCAAATGGTGGCGGTATGTGGCGTAAAAATACTTGGTTAGACACAGCCGGTAACTTAAAAGGCGTTGATTTAAACAGAAATTATGGATTCTCTTGGGGATACGACGATCAAGGATCAAGTGTGAACCCAAATTCTGAAACTTATCGGGGAACTTCGGACTTTTCAGAACCTGAAACGCAGGCTATCCGACATTTATGTTTACAAAATGATTTTAAATTGGCTTTGAATTACCATACTTTTGGAAATTATTTGATACATCCGTGGGGATATAACGATCAGCCTACCTCAGAAGATCACTTATTTAAATCCATCGGAAGAGTGTTGAACAAAGAAAATGATTTCAAATTAGGTACAGGAACAGAAACGGTTGGCTATGTTGTAAATGGGGATAGTGATGATTGGATGTATGGAGAGGCCGCAGAAAAAGCTGCAATATTTTCCTATACACCTGAGGTTGGGCCGGCTTTCTGGCCTGCTAATGTAGATATTGATTATCTAAACAAATCCTGCGTATGGTTAAACCTTTCTTTGGCTCTGATAACATTAAATTATTATGAAGCTGTTGAAACAAATGGGGATGCGTATTTCACTCCGGATTCAAAAAATATTTTCGTAAAAGTAAGTAGAGTTGGTTTTAAAGATGGAGGATGTCAAGTCTCTTTAAAATCTCTCACAGAAGGTGTGGTTGTAAATAATCCACAAAGGTATGTTGCGCTTGATCATGGAAACTTTGAAGACATCATTTTTTCTTTGGAAATAGATCCTAATATGGAATATGTCAATAATATAAGCTTATCACTGGAGGTAAACAATGATGGGGTCAAAACAGCTCAAATCATTACAAAAAGCTGGTTACCTAAGAAACTTAAGACCATATTTTTTGACAATTTGACTAATTCTTTAGGTTATGTATCTACAGGTTGGGAATCAACAACTGATCAGTATTACAGTAGCTCATCATGTATTACCGATTCAAAAGAAAGTGATTACCTTCCAAATACAAGTACAGATATAACTATGGAATATGGTGTTGACTTGACTAACGTAACCCACGCATTTTTAAACTTCTTCGCAAAATGGGATATTGAAGATAACTATGATTATGTTCAGGTATTAGCTTCCTCAGATAATATAGATTTTATACCTTTATGTGGGAAATATACAAATCGGGGTTCGAAAGATCAGCAATTTAATAGCCCATTATATGATGGGGTCCAATCAGATTGGGTAAAAGAGGAAATCGATCTAAGTGAATTTGTAGGTGAGCCAAATGTTTATATAAAATTTAATATAAGTACAGATGCGTATGTTGAAAGAGATGGATTTTATTTTGATGACATTGAAATAAAAGGAGCTGAAAAAGAAACCTCCAATGCATCAGATCCAAGTTACACTACCCCTATAAATATCTTCCCTAATGTAATTTCAAAACAGGAGTTATGCTATTTAACTGGTGTGACACCCTCAGAAAAAACAACAATCAAATTTCGGAACAATACAGGAATTTTAGTGCATCAAATGGATATTCATTCCACTTCTTTTATTATAAATCCGGACAAATTACCTAATGGTATTTACTATGCGGAGATTTATAATGGTTCTAATCGATATGGATTGATTAAACTTGTGATAGTTAAATAATCCATGGATTAATATTCAATTGTAAAATTTGCAAATAAAAATCAAGATGAATAAAGTAATATTTTTTTTAATAACAATTTTATTTCTGGGTTGCTCGGGTACCAAAAACATATTCAAATTTAAGAAAGATGACATTGTTTTTAGTTTAAAAAAGGGTGCTTGTAATAACAGATGTTCCGTATATAATGTTGATATTTACAAAAACAGATATGTTGTTTATGAAGGATTGGTAAATGCTGAACGGTATGGAATATTTTCCAAACAACTATCCCAGGATGAATACAATTCGCTAAAAACAGATTATGAAAAGTCTCGTTTTATGACATTTGCAGATAGTTATTCCATTGATGTTGAAGATTATCCATTGATTACAATGGCCTATTCAAACGGTAAAAAAAATAAGATAATCCAGGGAAAAATGAACAGACCAGACACATTGGTAATGCTTCAAAGAAAATTGGAAAAAATAGCCAACAATCCTGAAGGTTGGAAACTTGAAAAGGAATATGAAAAACAAATTACCAATATTGCAACAGAAACTAAAAAAACGATAATAAATAATATCATTGACAGTGAATTAATTATTGAACCTAATTCCAATACTTTTCTTGCGCAATGGTTTAAAAAATATAGTGAATATGATGTTCAATTAATCAAAAAAATGGCTCCTAATGCCAACCTTTGGTTGATTACTTACAGCAAACAAAAAATTTCTCCTGACGATTTGCTCAGCTTACTAAAACGGGATGATGAACTTAAATCTGTAGAGTTTAACAAAGTTGTTTCAACTCGCGATCATTAATTTAAAAAGCTAGTAATAACCTATATAATTAAGCGGAGTAATTTCCATGAGTTCATTTTTGATTTCAGCGCTTATTTCAAGCTCTGAAATAAACTGATGAATGTCTGACTCAGTAATACTTGACTTACCTCTTGTTAAGTTTTTTAAAGCTTCATAAGGTTCCCTGTACATCTCCCTTCTTAGGATGTTTTGAATAGCTTCAGCTACTACTGCCCAATTATTATTTAAGTCCTGATTAAGTTTATTTTGGTTTAACAATAGCTTATCAATACCTTTGTGGATGGAGTTGAAGGCAATAAGACTATGTGCAAAAGGAATTCCTACATTCCGTAAAACCGTAGAATCAGTAAGGTCTCTTTGCAATCTGGAAACGGGCAGTTTTTCTGCTAAATGATAGAAGATGCTGTTAGCAAGACCAAGGTTGCCTTCAGCATTTTCAAAATCAATTGGATTTACTTTGTGAGGCATAGCAGAAGAACCAATTTCCCCTTCCTTTACTTTTTGTTTAAAATATTCAATGGAAATGTACGACCAAATATCTCGGCAAAAATCGATTAAAATTGTATTAATCCTGGCCCAGGAATGAAAAATAGCAGCAAGATCATCATAGTGTGCAATCTGAGTGGTATATTTTGACCTGTATAAGCCAAGTTTATTCGTAAAATTATCAGCAAATTCAGGCCAGTCAATATCATTGTAGCTGACTTTATGCGCATTAAAATTACCAGTAGCGCCGCCAAATTTACATTTAAATCGTATGCTTTTAAATAGTTGCAATTCATCAGTTAATCGCTCTACAAATACCGACATTTCTTTGCCTAATGTAGTAGGGGAGGCAGGTTGGCCGTGGGTTCTCGCCAGCATTGGAATACCCTTGTAATCTTCAGCTTTTTTACTTATATCTTCAATAACAATATTTAAGGCAGGTAGGATAATATCATGAATGGCATCTTTAATCATAAGCGGAAAAGCGGTGCTGTTGATGTCCTGTGAAGTAAGCCCAAAATGAATAAATTCTTTATATTTATTTAATCCAATTTTTTCAAACTGCTCTTTAATATAGTATTCAATGGCTTTTACATCATGGTTGGTGGTTTTTTCAATATGTTTAATCTTATCGGCCTCAACATTATTGAAATGAATAAATATCGAATCAAGCTGACCATTAATATCGGCCGGAACATCCTTTAGTTGAGGTAAATTTATGGCAATCAATGCTTTAAAATATTCAATTTCAATAAAAACCCTATATTTGATTAGTCCGTATTCTGAAAAATAATCCCCAAGTTTTTCTGTTACTTTAAAATATCTTCCATCAATGGGCGAAATGGCTTTGATCATTTTAATTTTAATTTTCAATATTTTGATCTGCTAAAATTGTTGTTTCTTCCCTGCGTTTTATATAGTAATATGTTTCAATTTGACTTCTCACCGCTATATCTCCATTATTTCTCTTATATTTATTAGATAGTTTCGAGTCTAGAATTCTTGCTTTTACATTATCATTGAGTTGTATATTCATACATGTGATAATAACTTTTGCTATGTCAGGATCAAGCACTGGAAAAACAGTTTCAACCCTGAAATGAAGATTTCTCACCATCCAGTCAGAAGACGATAGAAAAACTTCAGGCTTTCCTTCATTGTGAAAAATAAAAACCCTCGAATGCTCTAAAAATCTGTCTACTATTGAAATTGCTTCTATATTTTCGCTAAGCCCTTTTTGCTCAGGTATCAATGAACATACACCCCTGATAATAAGTTTAATTTTCACACCAGCTTTGCTTGCAGCATACAGCAAATCTATCATTTCAGTATCCTGAATACTATTCATTTTGAGAATCATTCTGGCTTTTTTACCTTTCTTGGCATTATCTATTTCCCGTTTTATTAAAGAAATAAACTTTTCTTTAAGATTAAACAAACCTACACCAAAATATTCGAAACTTTGTAAAGGACGTTGTTTGGTTTCCAAAAATGTGAAAACCCTTGCAGCCTCTGATGTTAATCTTTTGTCATTTGTAAAAATACCAAAATCAGAATACAATTTAGCAGTATCCTCATGAAAATTTCCAGTTCCCATATAGGCATAAAGATTTGGTTTCCCATCTTCAAGTCTTCGTATCAGTGCCAATTTTGAATGTACCTTAAAGCCTGGCATACTATAAAATACGGTAACACCTGCCTTTTCCAGCTCTTCACCCCACTTTAAATTGGCTTCTTCATCAAATCTGGCTTTAACTTCTATAAAAGTGCTTACTTGTTTTCCATTTTTGACTGCCTCTTTCATAGCATTCATGATTCTGGATATTCTAGCTACACGATATTGAATAATTTTAATATGTGTAACATCGGGATCTGAGGCTGCATCTTCAAAAAATTTTATAACCGATTCATAACTGTGATATGGCGGGTGAATGAGCTGATCTTTTTCAGCTATTTTTTTAAATATTGAAGCAGCATCTTCCATTTCCTGTAATCTAATCGGTGGTAAAGACGCATCTTTAAGGTGGGAAAGATTATAACCCGGGAATTTAAAAAAGTCTGAATTGTTATGATATCTACCCTCAGGTAATAAATCCAACTCGTCTATTTCAAAAACATCCATTAGATATTGAAGAAACTGTTTGTCCATAGTCCTATCGTAAACCATGCGTGAGGCTATGCCAATACTTCGTTTATTCAGACTTTTTTTTATTTTATCAATGAGGTCTCCGGTATACTCGTCATCAATATAAAGTTCTGCATCTCTTGTCAGTTTAATGGAATAAGAATTTTGTATATTATATCCCGGAAAAATAAGTCTTATGCTATGCCGGACAGCATCATCCAACATTATGATTTGTTTTATTTTGGGATCTTTGGAAGGTAATTCCAGAAATCTTGATAAATGATCTGATGGTATTTTTACAATAGCGTATTCCGGAACATGCTTTTGGTCTTCTTTGCTTTGAATATGTAATGCAAGGTACAATGCACCATTATTAAGAAAGGGCTTTATTTTTCTTCGGGCAAGGATGATCGGTTGAACATAAGGTAGCAGATATTCATTAAAATACGTATCAACAAAATCTACTTGTTCTTTATTAAGATTTTTCCAGGACACTACCTCAATATGGTTCTTTTTTAACTCTGGTAAAATAGTTTTTTGAAATATGTCGCTGAATTTTTTTTGCTGACTATTAGCAATTAACAAAATTTCATGCAATATTTGTTCAGGGGAATAATCCAGAGTTTTAAGTGTTCCTTTATCAGCCCTGGCAAGATTGCGAAGACTTGCTACACGTATTCTGAAAAATTCATCAAGGTTTGAAGAATAAATTGCCAGAAATTTTAATCTTTCCAATAGCGGCACAGAGGGATCGATTGCCTCCTGAAGTACCCTGAAATTAAAAGATAACCAGCTAATGTCTCTATGTAAATATTTTGCCATACATTAATTCCTACGGGACAAAAATGCATAGATTTTTAAGCTTTTCCTAATTATTTTGATACCTATACTTATCATCATATAATAAAATCTAATTAAAACTATATCTTATGATATTAGATCTGCTTAATACATAAGGTACTACCTTCAAATATAAAATTTTTAAGTAAGCTACTAAAAATTGAATTAACTGAGACTTTAATAACTAATCCTGAATGGCTTTAATACCGGGTAATACTTTACCTTCCAAAAATTCAAGCATTGCGCCACCTCCAGTGGATACATAACTAACTCGATTTTCAAGACCGGATTTGTTAATTGCTGAAACGCTATCTCCTCCTCCTATCAGGGAAAATGCACCTTCATCAGTAGCTTCAGCCACTGCATTTGCAATTGAAAATGTACCCGTAGAAAATTTATCAAACTCAAAAACACCCATTGGCCCATTCCATAAGATCGTTTTGGAAGATTTGATTACATTACTATATAACATTATAGCTTCAGGGCCAATATCAAGTCCCATCCATTGGCCCGGGATGTCATTACTTGAGACTATTTTGTGATTTGCTTCGGCACTAAAATTATCGGCTATTACACTATCGACAGGCAGATATATTTTTGTATTATTTGCATTAGCTTTAGATAATATTTTTAATGCAAGCTCAGTGTATTCTGGTTCAAATAATGATTTGCCAATCTTCCCTCCTTGTGCAGCAATAAATGTGTAAGCCATACCTCCGCCAATAAGAATATTATCCATTGTGTCAATTAGTTTTTCCAGCAGTTGAATTTTATCTGATACTTTGGCGCCACCTACGATGGCAGTCACAGGTTTTTTTGCATCATTCAACAATTTGGTAGCATTTTCAACTTCTGCCGACATAAGATATCCAAAACCTTTATGTTCTGAATTGAAATATCTGGCAATGGTAGCAGTAGATGCATGTTCTCTATGTGCTGTACCAAATGCATCATTTATGTAGATATCACCGTGAATGCTCAATTTTTTTGCAAAACTTGGATCTCCTTTTTCTTCTTCCGGATAAAATCTAAGATTTTCTAATAATAAGACTTCTCCTTCTTTAAGTTCGGAAGATAGTTTATATGCATCAACAGAAATACAATCGTCGGCAAATTTTATCACCGGTCCCTCTAAAAGTGATTCAAGAGTAGATAATATATGCTTTAAAGAAAATTTTGTTTCATATCCTCCTTTTGGCCTCCCTAAATGACTCATAAGAACAACAGAGCCCCCATCTAAAAGAATTTTTTTAATAGTGGGTATGGCAGCTCTTATTCTGGTATCATCAGTGACTATAAACGAAGCACTTAAAGGAACGTTAAAGTCAACTCTCATAATAACTTTGTGGCCTTTGAAATCAGTGTTTTTAAAGTCTATCATACACTTTTAATTTAATATAAAAAGGAACTCTTTTGAATATTTAATAAGATATGTTAAATATTATTTTCCTAATAAACCAGCAAAGTGGTGAAGCGTTCGCACCAATTGAGATACGTAACTCATTTCGTTATCGTACCAACTTACTGTTTTAACCAGTTGGGTATCACCATTTGTAATTACCTTAGTTTGTGTTGAATCAAAAATGCTTCCAAAGGTTGTTCCAATAATATCACTGCTTACAATTTCATCCTCATTGTAGGCAAAACTTTCATTTGCAGAGGCTTTCATCGCAGCATTGACTTCCTCTAAAGTTACTTTTTGAGAAAGCACTGTTACCAATTCTGTAAGGGAACCGGTTAGCGTTGGTACTCTTTGGGCACCACCATCCAATTTTCCTTTAAGGCTTGGTAAAACCAGTCCTATGGCTTTTGCTGCCCCGGTACTATTAGGCACAATGTTTTGTGCGGCAGCTCTTGCTCTTCTAAGGTCACCTTTTGCATGAGGAGAATCCTGTGTGTTTTGATCATTGGTATAGGCATGTATTGTAGTCATTAAGCCGGAAACAATACCATACTTATTTTCAAGCACTTGTGCCATTGGTGCAAGACAATTAGTCGTGCAGCTAGCGCAACTTATAACCGTTTCACTTCCATCTAAAATTTCATGATTTACATTAAATACTATTGTTTTTAAGTCCCCGGTCGCCGGAGCAGATATGATTACTTTTTTTGCTCCAGCAGTTAGATGAGCTTCCGCTTTTGTTTTATCGGTAAAAAAACCAGTGCATTCCAATACTACGTCAACATTGTGTTTGTCCCAAGGTATTTGTGATGGATCCTTTTGTGCATAAATTTTAATTTCTTCCCCATTTACATATATACAATCTGCTCCTGCTTTAACATCCTCGTTGAAGCGACCTTGGGCAGTATCATATTTTAACAGATGTGCCAACACCTGAGGGCTTGTTAAATCGTTAATGGCTACAACATCAATACCCTCCATATTGTAAATTTGTCTGTAAACCAGTTTACCTATTCTACCAAATCCATTGATAGCGATTCTTTTATTGGCCATAATTTTATATATTATACTTTGTGAATTATTAATAAAAATTAAAAATAAAAATAAAATTTCAAAATATTGATTAATTGTATATTTTAATTGGTCAAAAGTTTAAAATACAACTTATCTTCAATACTAAATTTTGCAGGGCAAAGATAAAATATTTTTTGTTTACTTTGGTCACAATTGTGTACAAAATTGAAATCTAAAAAAATTCAATATCTTATTAAACCCAATATAAATCGAATATATACTTTAAGTTTAATAAGATTTATTACAATAAAATAATGGCGGGTCAATTTTTATTTTAAAAAACATATAATTAAGAATACAATTTAAAATTTTATCAATCAGTAATAAGTAAAGGAAATGATGTTTTTACCTGAACTCCTTGAATTTGTATAATGTGCATTCCAACATTCAGATGATTTGCCTGTAAGTGAATGACATGTTTACCCTGACTAAAATACTCATTATCTTTCAATACTCGTAGCAACTTACCATTAGAGTCAAAGATTTCTATATTTAAGGGCATGCCTCTTTTTAATTCAAATTCAATATGTACAGGGAAGTTTGATAATCTTGATGATGGGTTTGGAAATATATTTGTTTGAATTCCTTCGGATACTAAGACATTCTGTGTTCCTGTGACACCAGGGTCAAAAATTACATTTTCATCACCTGTTTTATAAGGGACGTAAAGTAAGGGCAAGTAATACATTTCATCTTTTGTATTTTCTCCCCAAGTTACAAATTTTGGCGGAGTATTTGGATTGTTTGGATTGGCTGATGTATTATCATAAGTCGCAAAAGCCCTGATTTTACTTCCTTTTTTTGCGATTTTATATTTATCAAAATAATATCCTCCTTGCCAATTGAAATCCCAGTCATTTATTTTTATAAGATTTTCTTTTTTACCATCAGGGCTTTCGATATATACTTCCCAATTTCTTCCAAGGTAGTGCATGTGGGGGAAAATACCCACCAAACTTACGTCAAAAGGCAGGGTATATACGCCTTCAAATTTTTTTGTTTGATTTCCGGGAATAAAAAAGCTATTTGCCCCACCTGTCAGGTTATAAGGCAACATAATATAGTCTTTTACCGTCCTGTCAATAACTTCGGTATCATCAGCGAAAAAAATATTTACGGATGATGAATCTATTTCGTCCACACTCCAGGGAGCATAATGCACTTGAATGATAAGGTCACTGTTTGCAGGCATATCCTGAGCCAAACCGTCTGGAAAATATCTAGGTTTTTGCCCGGGTACATATCCTGGAAATTGAGCCCTGTTTATAACTTCAAATACGTCAAAATCTGCATTATCATCTGCAGAGAAACCATACTCAGCTGTCTTATCATCATAAGTTTTCGCCTTGCCGCTTTGGTCTGCAAAAAACAGAGCATGGTGGACAATTTTAGTGTTTCCGGGTCGCATCTCAATTGCTTTTAATTTTTTACCCTGTGTCAGGCCGGAAGGTAATACAAAATACCTATATTCATCTTTCCCATTTCCCTTATGTGTATATGGTTTTTTGAAGGAAAGTACAAGATCAGGCTCACCTAAAAGTGATTTATCAGGAAAAATTGGCAGCTGGGGCTCATCACTTGGATTACCCATAGGGCTGCCTGCATCTACCCAATCTGCAATGGTTTTAATCTGGACTTCAGATAAATAATTTTCATCAAGAAATTTCGAATAAGAAGGATCGGCTTTCCATGGAGGCATGATCTTATTGGTTGTAGCATACTTTATCGAACTTGCCCAATTTTTAACTTCATCATAATTGGTTAATTCCATTGGCCCGATTTCTCCTTGTCTGTGACATGACGTACAATGATTGTATATTATTGGAGCTACATCTTTAGAAAAGGTAGGTTGTGAAATTCCTTTTAAGGAAAAACTTAATAAAACTAGTATTGCTAAGTACTTCATCATCTATTTTTTTTTAATTATTAATCAAATCAGTAAAATTTATAAAACAACCTATAGCTTGGGTTTCTTTTAAAACAATATTCTGGCCTTTATCAATTTGAGAAAGGGCATCCATTAAGTAATGATTTTGTATATCATGTTTTCGTTTTCCAGGCGCAAAAAATAAATCGTTTATTGCACCCCGATAAAGTATCGTATTTTTATCTTCATTGTAGACGACTACTTCAGGTAATATAGTTGCTTTATATTTATTAGTAATTCGCTTAAAATAGTCAGTCGTAGTATTAAATTTTATGTTGTATTTTTTTACAAATTTATCAATTCCCTTCTGTTTTGATGAAAAATTAGGAAATACACCCAAAAAACCGAACTTGTGTTTATAGTTTTGATAAACCTGGTTAATTTCAGGGCTGATTTCCTGACAGATTCTACACTCATCCAGCAAAAATATATATACAGTTATGCTATCTTTAGAAAATAAAGATTGTGTGAAACAAGTTAAACAACATGTAAAAAAAATAAATTTTCTAATGCCTAGAATCATTAAAGTATTTGAAAATGATTAAAATAATTTACAAAAATACATATTATTATGCATACATTTCATTCAGACGAATAAATCTAACTATAGTTTAATTTTGTACAAAAAAAAAGACACAACTATTTAAAATTGTGTCTTTTTAATTTTTCAAACTAATTTTTAATAACTGAATAAATTAGCTATATTTTCCTTGTTGCTTGAAATGGACAACGAGTAAATAATAAAAAATAGCTCTGTATTTGTTTCTGTTTGCTGATCCAAAAATGTCAACTACAGCTTTAATACCGGCATCCAAAGTTGGTCCATCCTTCATTCCCAATTTTTTATAAGGAAATTAGTCTTAACCCTATCAAGTTCTCCTTGATCGCTTGAAGAAACTTTTGAAGCGTCCGGAAGATAAATTACTGGCCCACATCCTTTAGTTACTGCTTTCAACAAAGTTACATCGTACGATACTTTTAAGTTTTTTAGTTCGCCTTCATACAAAGACACCATTTCGTCAAATTTGCTCATTGCTTTAATTTTGATTTTGTTTATGAATAAAAATGTATTGTTTTTTGACGATATAACCTAAAAAGGTCACAATCCAATACAAAAGTACATTTTCAAGATTTAATTACATAATATTTTTTTAATTATTCATCAAGATCATTAAACATATCTGATAAAGGGTCTGAAAAATGTAAGCTATTTTCAAGAATATTTTTTCCAATTACTTCTGATTCAGAAAGACCAAAAAGTATCAATTCCATCATTGGTAACAATTCTTTACTACTTTTTATATATTGTTCGGCAATCTTTTTTAACCCGGCAACCTGGCTGATATTTTTTTCATAGTCTTTATTGCCATCGTCATTAAGCATTTCAATATTATTTCCACCTGAAAACCAAGCTTTTATTACACCATATTCATCCTTCAGATCTCTTTTTATTTTTTGGTTGGGATTGGGAAAGTTTTGTAAAAATAATTCTTTACAAGATTTAAAAATCAGGTGCATTGCTACATTGTAAGGTCCTTCCTGTTCTCCTTCATAAACCAATTCTACTTTACCGGTAATGGCGGGTACTACGCCCCAAAAATCTGTTATTCTACTGATTGTTTCTGATTCCCCGTTCATTAACATTCTTCTTTCCGCAGTACTGTAAAGATTCTCAAGAGCTGAAATACTCAGCCTTGCTGATACACCACTTTTTTCATCAGTGTATTCACTTTCACGAGCATTAAAACTTATCATTTCAATTAATTTACGATGAATGTCAGCTATGTGTATTTTTGACCTTTGTTCCTCATGAATATTTGCTTCCTGAGTAGTAATAGACATAGATGTTTCAAGGCTTTTAGGATAATGTGTTAAAATTTGACTCTCAATTCTATCTTTTAAAGGTGTAATAATACTGCCTCTGTTGGTATAATCTTCCGGGTTGGCCGTGAATACAAAAGTGATGTCAAGGGGCAATCTTAATTTAAAACCTCTAATTTGCAGATCACCTTCCTGAAGTATATTAAATAATGAAACTTGAATCCTGGCCTGTAAATCCGGTAATTCATTTATGACAAAAATTGATCTGTGAGACCTTGGAATGAGCCCAAAATGAATAACACGCTCATCTGAATATGGAAGTTTTAAGGATGCAGCTTTAATGGGATCTATATCTCCAATCAAATCTCCAATACTTACGTCCGGAGTTGCCAACTTCTCAACATATCGTTCGGATCTGTGCATCCAACTGATCGGAGTATCTTCCCCTTTTTCCAGGATTTCATCAATACCAAACCGGGACAACGGTTTGAATGGGTCATCATTTAATTCGGACCCTTTTATTATCGGAATGTATTCATCCAATAGTGTAATGAGAAGTCTGGCTATCCTTGTCTTAGCTTGGCCTCTCAGCCCCAATAAAAGGATGTTGTGCCTCGACAAAATAGCTCTTTCAATATCTGGCAGCACAGTATCATCAAAACCTAATATACCTTCAAATATTTTTTCCTTTCTACTTAATTTTATAATAAGATTATCCCTTAATTCTTGTTTTATTGATTTCGAAACATAAGCTGATTTTTTTAATTGACCTAAGGTTGTGATTTCCTGCACGATTAATTATTTACATTGTGGATAAAATGGTTTTTTCAACGACCTACTATGCGAAACAGTTTTTAAATAATATAGTTTATAAGAAAAAATATTACCAAATAGATCCACAATCCATCCAAAAAATGCCAATAAATGTTTAAAATGTGCAAATCTCTTTTTTTGTCAGGATCAGAAAAATAAACCAATACAGTAACGGGATCAACCATACGTTTTTGCGCTATGTATATGAATTTAATCAGAAAGGGTATTCCTGCCAGGAGATGTAAGAAGTGTAATCCGGAGATAAGGTAGAGATAAGAAGCCATTGTGCTGTGATTAAGGCTTATATTACTGGACACCAATTGTTTCCATGCCAAAATTTGCATATAAAGAAATAAGAAACTTAGAATTAAAGTCACCCATAAAGCCATTTTGTATAATGTTGTTTTATCTTTTAAGTATGCTCTTTTTGCCACCATCAAAGTACAACTACTTCCAATTATCAATATGGTATTGAAATAAAACAAACTGGGTATCACAACAGGAAGTACCCCTTGTTGTACACGATTATATAAATAGGAAAATGTAAATCCTAAAAACAATGCAGTTATGCCTCCTATAATCAGTGTTATGATAATATAATGTGGATGGACAAAATTATTTCTACTCTGAGGCATAATTATTATATAATTGAATGTTGACTTAAACGTGAGTTATGCATTAAAGTTTTATGGTTATTAATTTATTGTTTATTTATATTCTTATTCAAAATAAAAAGAAAACTGTTCATTTTTGTTTTAAAAATGATTTTGTTTAATATAAAATTAGAAGGCTTCACAAAATAGAATGAAAACTATTATTTTAATCAACTAATATTTTTCATTTGTTTGTCGAAACTTTAAATAAAATATTAATTTAGCGTCTTAATGACATTAAGGTGTTTTTTATAATTGTTAATGTTTAAAATAATTGATATCCATGATTTTAAAAAGAAACTTATTATTAGTTAACTGTTTCTATATTTTATGTTTTTTTATCCTCAACATAAGCTCAACACTTAGTCAGAATGCCATTGTTGGTACTGGCTTTTCCAGTGGATGGGGAGGTTCTGGTTGTCCAACTGCGAATTCAAATTTTAACTATTTTTCAAACGGCTTTGGTAGTAGTTTTGGGGCTGTATTATCACCAAATAATGTAGGTAATTGCTATTTTAGATTTGGTATTGATTGGAGCGGAACAACTGCTCAAAGGACAATTACATTAGGGTCTGATGTTCCGATTGTTCCCGCGACTACCTATTCCTTAAACAATAATTGTACTACTTCGGGCTCGATGGTAATTAATGTGCCAAATATCAACTATAAATATGCCTTTAAAACACAAAATGCCGGAACTAACCCATCTGGAAATTTTATAGTTTTTGAAGTCCAAGGAATCATTCAATCCGTTACTTCAGTATCCCAAAATCCTATCACAACTGCCGTAACACCTTCATCACCTGTAAATATAACTGCTTCACTCTCGGGTAGTTTACCTGCGGGGCAAGGGGTTTATCTTAGGTACACAATTGATAATTTCTCAACATCAACGATTTTAGAGATGACTGGAAGTGGTTCTTCATTTTCGGGAACGATACCTGCCCAGGCTCTCGGTACTCTTGTAAAATACTATATTTTCACTTCCGGATCGAACTTGTCCATTTCACATAATAATGCAGATTGGTATACAATCAATGGTAATACTAATGGCGGTAGCAACTATTCATATACAGTAATCTCGGCTCCAATGGTCACTGTATCACCTACCAGTCCAACTGATAATTTACCTGTAACAATAACATTTAACGCTACTGGTACTGCATTGGCCGGACTTGCCAAAGTTTACCTGCATTCCGGCGTTGCAACAAATGTAACATCGCCTACATCTTTTAATTACACCACTGGTAATTGGGGGCAGGATGATGGTATCGGACTAATGACCAATACTGTTGGGAATATTTGGACAATTACCTTGCTAAATCTTAGAAGTTATTATAATGTCCCCAAATGAGAAAGATATTTTGGGTTGAATTTTCTTTTCAGAAACTTAACAGGTACGCTAAAAGAAGACAACAGTGGCGCAAATTTTCATTATCTGACTAATCCCGGGAGTTATTTTACGATCACTTTCCCCACTTCTGAATCATATTTTTCTGAAGTGGGACAGTCTTTTTTACACACGTCCACGGCTAGTGTTGAGCCAAATACATGGACTTTAAAAGAAATAAACCCAATAACAGGTAATGACATGGCTACTTTAACTACAGTTTCCGGGGGCATAAGTTTTTCATATTCATTAACAATGACAAATACCAATTTGCGTAAATTTAAGTTGATTGCCGATTTTAACGGAACCACAAAATCAAAAACTTTTTCAGTAACCGGTTTTAATCCTGTCACTATTTTATCAAGACCTTCATGGGTGCAACCCGGCATAAATTATCATGTAGCCGATGCGACAAAAGCGACTTTAGTCCTCCATGCGCCCACTTACACGAGGTACAAAAAGGGACAGGGGTTGTTTCAGGAACTGGTAACACAACTGCAAAAAACGTTGTATATGTCATCGGAGATTTTAATAACTGGACAGTTTCAGAGGCATATAAGCTCAATAGAGACCGCGATGGATGGAATGGTATGGTTGACAGTGACGCTGATAATGACAGGGGAGATTATTGGTGGATAGAATTGAGTGGTTTGACACCAGGACAGGAATATGTTTTTCAATATCTGATCGACGGGAGTATTCAGGTTGGTGACCCCTATACAAATAAAGTTTCCGATCCTGAAGACAGTCAGATTTCACCACTTATTTACCCAAATCTTATTAGTTACAGGCCTCAGGCTGTAGATAGAGCGTCTATTTTGACAACAGGACAAACTTCCTTTAATTGGACAGCTACTTCATTTACTAAACCTTCAATAAATAATCTCAATATTTACGAATTGCATTTTAGAGATTTTACAGAAGAAAGTTCTTATCTCGCTGCAATATCTAAACTGGACTATATTAAGGGGCTTGGTATCAATGCAATCCATGTCATGCCGGTATCTGAATTTGAAGGAAATTCAAGTTGGGGTTATAATCCGAATTTTTATTTTGCCGCTGATAAATCATATGGAACTTCCGACCACCTTAAAAGATTTATTGATGAATGCCATAAAAGACAAATTCTTGTATTTAATGATATGGTCCTCAATCATACTTTCTATTCAAATGCGATGGCCAAAATGTATTGGAATACTTTAGGTAATAAACCTGCTGAAGAAAATCCATGGTTGAATGCAGAACATAAAATGATTGCTAACCCAGCCGGGTGGTGGGGAGCTGATTGGAATCATGAAAGCGAACACATGCAGACCATGGTTGACCGCTTACTGGATTACTGGCTTCAGGAATTTAAATTTGATGGTTTTAGGTTCGATTTTACAAAAGGTTTTGGGCAGACTGCTCAGGATCCGAACGACGAATGGGCTAGTTCATATGATCAGGATAGGATTGATCTTTTATTGAGAATGGTGAACGGTATGAAATTAAGAAACCCCGGCTCGATAGCCATATTTGAGCACCTTGCCGCTTCTGCAGAAGATAAAGTGCTTGCTGATCAAGGCATTCTTATGTGGTCTGGGGTGGGACATCATAACGACAATAAGAGTATGGTCCTTGGTTATAACGCAGACAATCCCAATTTATATGACTCAGGTATTTATAATACCCCTTTGCGAAATTTTTCTTTTGCAAACTGGATGTCGTATGCGGAAAGTCATGATGAAGAGAGACTTGGGTATGAACTTAAATCTTATTTTAATTGGGCCAATTATTCCGGCCCGAAGGTGACAGCTTCTGATAGTTTATTTGCTGTTATAAATAGATTGAAAATCGGTAATGCTTTTAATCTTTTATTTCCGGGACCAAGAATGATTTGGGAATTTCAGGAATTGGGTTATGATTACACCATTAATTATAATGGAAGGACCGGGGAGAAACCTGTAAGATGGGATTATTATGCTGATGCAAAACGCAAAGAATTATATACATTAATTTCAAAACTATTTAAATTAAGAAATAAATTTTCATTGTATTCCACGACACCTGATTATGGTAATATTGGACTTGGAAGTGGGAATATAACTATACCTCGTGTTATGAGACTTTCTTCCAACACCGATAAACATGTTATTGTTATAGCAAATTTAGACCCGGCGTTAAGTCACAACGTGTCACCACTTTATGATGTTAACGGAACCTGGTATAGGTACAATGGAGCACCTTCAGTAGATGGAACTTCATTTATTGTAACCAGCCCAGCTGATATGTATACTTTGAGTCCTTCTGAAGTTATGGTACTTACAAATTTTGAAATTGATGACTGTACTGACGTTAGAAATAATTCAGATAGTGGAGCATTTTCTCTTAGAGATGCAATTTTTTGCGCGGCCGATGGGGGCAATGTAAATATTGAATTTCCGGTTCATGCTCAAACTATAACGCTACTCTCACCGATAAATATAAAAAAAAATATTACCATTTCAGGGTTTCCTTCCAAAAGTGTTACAATAAATGGCACAAGCTTGAATAGCCCTGTTTTTTCCATTGATGTAGGTAAAACGGTTAATATAAATGGAATGTCAGTCACATGTAGTCAGGGGGGAAGTAATGGAAGATGTCTTGTAAATAATGGTGATTTGTCACTTAGTGATATTGATTTTATGGACATTAATGGACTGCCTACGGGGAATTCAATTATCAATAACGGGACTGTCATCATCAACTATTCAGTCAAAATATCAAAATGAAGTACAATTAATTAAGGAGCGATACTTTGATATTTATTTTTTAATGCTTGTTCCTTTTCTGAACTAAACAAAATGCAGATTAAAATAAATATCCATAATAAATTTAATATTTATTTATTTTTAAGGTAACAAATTGATGTCACGCATTGACTAAAGATAGGCAGTAATAAATTTGTTAACTAATGGATACCAATCAAGAAAGAGAACAGCGTAAAAACGATGGGAACAGTGATTATTATTTAAAAGGTATTCGTCAGAACAATCCTACTATAATTAGGGAAATTTATACCAAATATAGTCTACAGGTAATTAAGATGGTAGAGCAAAACAATGGTGATGTTGAAGATGCTAAGGATGTATTTCAGGATGTTATGATATCACTTTTTAATCAGGTTCATAATGGCTTGGTAATTAGATGTACATTTTCTGCATTTATAATGATGGCTTGTAAAAGAAGGTGGATGAATGTACTAAATTCAAAGTACATGTCGAAGACAAAAAATATGGACGATTACAGTACTTCAATTTTAATTATGAATGACGAGGTTAATGATTTTTCAACGGCTGATGAAAAGTTAAAATTGTTAAATGAAAAATTAAAGATGCTCGATGTTAATTGTCGGGAAATTATAGAACAATCATGGCAATCTGATGATAATGGCAAATATAAGAGTTGGAATGAAATAGCATTAAACCTTCAAATTAGTTATGCATATATCAGGAAGAGGGCAGCTGAATGTAAAAAAAGGCTAATTGAATTGGCCAAAAAAGATAGAAGATTTTTAGATTTGAAATAAATACGGAAAATGATATACAAAACGGAATTATATGAACATTTTGAAGACATTTTACGGTCAGGAAGTGTACAGTGGACTGAAACGAAAGATCATAATGAATTTCAAGCTCAACAGGAATTTGAATTGTACAGAGAAATCAGGAGTTTGCTGACCGGACTATTATCAGCCAAAAGAAACCAAACTGCATTTATGGCCCATATTAACAAATTTAATAATGAGTTTTTTATATTAAACTCAAGCTCCTCAAAAATATCATTTTTCAAACTTCATTTTAATAAAATAGCTGCCCTTTTTATTTGTTTAATAGTGTTCTTTAGTGGAATTAAATGGTATGCTGACAGCCATTATAGCAACAATGCCATTAGTAATATGTGGGAAATAAAGGAATATGCAGTCTCTAGATCTATTCCCAATATAGATAATTCAAACCAAATTTTCCAATTATTTGAAGCGAAAGATTATGAAAAAGTAATAAGTCTTATACAAAAAAAATCCTTACCTCTTGAAGCCAATGATATCCTCATGCTAGGTGCATCCTATTTTTATATCAACAGAATAGACGAAGCACTTAAGACTTATGAAATGCTAAATGTATTTGATGGAATCTACAGCCATGATTACTATTACAACAAAATACTATGTTTTTTGAAAAAAGGCGAAATCGAAAAAGCTAAACAAGTATGTGAAAATGCGCTGGCTGATAAAAATATTACAAATACATACACGTTTATTAAGATAAACGAAGTGCTGAACCACCCTCTACGGAAATTAACAAACTAACCTTTTTTTAAGGATTCCATTTACAAATCCATATGGCCTGGTATTATAAAATACCAGGTCCATTTTTTTGAGCTATGTTATTAATTTTTTTTGGAGCCATTTTTGACCTCTGACTTTACGCTTTCATCTGAAACCAGTTCAGGAGCATGGTGAGGCTTTTTTCTGGCATCTATAATAAGACTTCCTTTACAACCCCAATGCTTATAAGCCACAAAACTATTTATCCCATAGATATCATGAGATGGATTTGATCTCGTAAAGGTTACCCAAACGAAG
Source organism: Saprospiraceae bacterium (assembly GCA_016717145.1). Taxonomy (GTDB): domain Bacteria; phylum Bacteroidota; class Bacteroidia; order Chitinophagales; family Saprospiraceae; genus OLB9. The sequence continues at coordinate 58,711 of JADKGD010000013.1, forward strand.
TTATTGATTGATGCCGCAGTAAAAGAAGCATCATCACAAATAACAATTAATGGAAACCCACTTAGATCAAAAGGTTCTAAAAATGCTGTAAGCTTGTTAATTTCAACAGCTGCATTTTGATAAGAGGAAAAAGCTGCAATTGACATTCCGAGAATTCCTGGTAAAACAACTTTAATGTCTATAATCAATCCACTATTTGTCATGTTTAATGGAAGCGATTCTGACAAATTTCTTATTTTTTCACCTCTGCATGCCAATACTAATTTAGAACCACCATTCCATGATTCTCCGGAATAATCAAGCGTATCAATAGTTGTTTTTGTTTGGAAGTGCAGATCTCTTGATAAATTTATTCTCTCTAAAAAATGTCTAAAATATAAATTTAAATCGTGGGTATTTAATTTTAGGTCATCTTCTTCAGCAGCAATAAATAAATATTTGGCTAACGATGTCTGACCGGAGCCCAAAATGTGATTAGCAATTGTCAGGATTTCTTCAGGACCCGCATGTCTAAAAGGCATATACCTTTCTTTTCCTATTGCTAAAAGGAGCGGATGCACACCTGCGGCATCGACTGCATGTATGTCTTTAAGTCCCGGAAATTCCTTAGATGTTAGATCTTTTACCAATACATGAATTAAATGACCAAAGCCACTATCTTCCTGGGGTGGACGTCCGACTGTTGTAAAATGCCAAATTGGATTTTTCCTGTGGTAAACACGATCAACCTTCATTACCGGAAAATCGTGTGTGAGGCTGTAATAACCCAGATGATCTCCAAAAGGCCCTTCCGGAAGTTTTCTTGTTTTGTCAATGGTACCAGTGATAACAAAGTCTGCATCTGAAGAAATCACGTGCCCCATATCATCAATATGGTACCTGAACCTTCTGCCTGCGAGCATACCGGCAAAAGTAAGTTCCGATATCCCTTCAGGCATTGGCATTATTGCAGCAAATGCATGAGCTGGTAAGCCACCAATAAATATGGAAACTTTAAATGGTAATTCACTTCTGTTATACATTTCATGATGGATGCCAATACCTCGGTGGATTTGATAATGCAATCCGATTTCTTCATTTAACTTATATTTATTACCAGATAATTGGAATCTGTACATACCAAGATTTGATTGCATCATATCAGTACAGTTGGGTGGAAGGGTAAAAACTTGAGGGAGCGTAATAAAAGCCCCACCATCCATAGGCCATGATTTAATCAATGGCAATTTGTCGATTGAAGTTTGTGCGTACATCGAAGGTACTGTACCAAAAGTCTTCATCGGCAAAGCGGTAAGGGCTGTAATGGGTGCGTTTATATATCTTAATGGATCTTTAAAAATTCTGCTTGGATCAGCTTTTATTTCAATAACTTTCTTCACTTTTTTTAAAGTATTTCTAAAAAGATATTCAGTACGTTCAATGGTACCATATAAATTAGAAAGAGCTGGAAACGGGCTTCCTTTAATTTTTTCAAAAAATATTGCAGGACCTTGCCGGTCATAGATTTGCCTGTGTATTTCAGCCATTTCAAGTTCAGGGTCTACTTCTCGTGTAATTCTCAAAAGCATCTTATTACGATCAAGCTCATTAATCACCTCTTGCATACTGGAATACATAATTATTTTATTTTACCCTTTAACAAACATAAATAAAAAAAGTCTAAAATATTCTTAAATTAATTTTTGAATCCACTCATTAAAACAAACACAAATTTCATCCATTTAAAACAAATGATCTGATATTTCCGTTAAAATTAGTAATTTTGCAGATTAATTGTTCAAATATAAAAATGTATAATATGTTTATTAGGAGTTATATGTTGGTATTCATTTTTTTTATTGCTGGTTTTGTGATGGCTCAAAATGGAGATGACATACTTATGAAAGTTGGGAACTCGAAAGTTAAAGTGTCTGAATTTAAATATATTTATGAAAAAAACAATGGTAATAATGCGGATTATTCACCGGCAAGCCTGAATGAATACCTTGATTTATACACCAGGTTTAAATTAAAAGTTGAAAAGGCAAAACAGCTGCAACTTGATACCATATCAGCTTTAAAATCTGAACTGGAAGGTTATAGAAAACAATTAGCCAGTTCTTATTTGATAGATAAGGAAGTAACAGATTTTTTATTACATGAGTTATATGATCGCATGAAGTACGATGTAGAATTTAGCCATATTTTCGTTCCGATTGCAGAAAACCAATCCAAATCTGCCAGAGATTTAGCAAAATCAAAGATGATTGAAATAAAAGCTAAACTAGTCTCCGGTATGCTTTTCGAAGAAGCAGCCAAGGAATTTTCTCAAGACAAATCTACATCGGCAAAAGGAGGGGCAATGGGTTATTTTACGGCAAAGTTACCTGCAGGTTTTTATAATTTGGAATCAGCACTTTACGATACAAAAGTTGGTCAAATTTCTGATATTGTAGAGTCAAAAATTGGGTATCACATTATAAAGGTAACCAATAAAGACCTGCGCGAGGCTTACTTGAAGTGGCTCATATTCTTTTAAAACAGGATCAAAAACAGATTGCTGACAGTTTATATAAAGAATTGAAAGCAGGAAAGATTTTGATATCATACCTAATTATTCCATAGACAAATCAACTTCTAAAAATGGCGGAAAGTTGCCACCATTCGGAATAAATACATATGATAAGGCATTTGAAGAAGCAGCTTTTAATCTTGTAAATAATGGTGACATTTCGGCTCCTTTGCTCACTAAATCAGGGTGGCATATCATTAAAAGATTAGGAAAACCCAATCCGGATACTTATGATATTTTTGTTAGGAAAATGAAGGCGCAAATTAGTAAAGATCAAAGATTTGATGCTGCCAAATTAAAATTAATCAGTGATATTAAAATTGCTTCGGGTTATAAAGAAGCAAGAAATGAATTAAATAGATTTGCCTCAGGACTGAATGAAGATTTTTATTCATATAAATGGAGTCCATCTGATATGATATCGACAAATATGTTGTTTTCATTTGGTGGCGATAAAATTTATACTGTCAAAGACTTTGGCGAATACTGTAAAAAAAATACTAAAACCAGATTAAAATACGACAAAACCCAAGCTGTAACCGACGTAGTTGAGGAACTTTTCAAAGAATATGTAAACGAAAGTGCCATGGAATATGAAGAAAAGTCGCTTGAAATTAAATATCCCGATTTTCGGTCTTTAATGCGAGAATATGAAGAGGGCATCCTTTTGTTTGAGGCAACAAAACTTAACGTATGGGATAAAGCAAATCAAGATACTGTTGGATTAAAGTCTTTTTATGAAATAAGAAAAGACTCATATAAATGGGATGAAAAAGCAAAAATATCTATTGTGCAAGTCACTTCCACAGATTTAAAATTAGTAAATAAAATACGCAACTATGCGATTAAAAATGATTTGATAAAAGTTGTCAAAAAATTTAATAAAAAAACTAAATTGATACAGGTTGTAGATCAAGAATATGAAAAAGGTGCAACAGAATTATCTGGATTGGATTGGAATTTAAATAGCCTTTCTGATCCCCAATTAAACTCAGATAAAATTGGTTATTCTTTCAAAAAAATTACTGAACTCGTACCTGCAAAAGTAAAAACATTAGCTGAGGCTCGTGGATACGTTGTCGCAGATTACCAGGATTATTTAGAGAAAGAATGGATGGAACAATTGTCAAAAGAGTTTAAAGTAGTAATATATTCTGACATTAAGAACAAATTAAAAAAGTAATTGATAATTTGAAATTTTATATTTTACTCATATCATTTTTGCTTTTATGTTCTTTCGGATGTAAGGAAGGGTTTTTGTTTAATAGAAATCCAAAAGATCCTTTGATAGTCAAAGTTGGTGATAGAAGCTTATTCAAATCTCAGCTGGATGGCATAATAGGAGAGGGCACCTCACTTGCTGACAGTGCAGCTATTACTGATGGCTTCATTCAGAACTGGATAAGAGAAAATCTAATGATCAACGAGGCGGAAAAGAATGTTGCGGCTGATATAAATCTTGATAAACTTGTCGATGACTATCGGTCCTCATTATTGGTGTATAACTATGAAAAGAGACTTGTCGACCAGAAATTAGATACTATTGTTTCTTATTCAGAAAAATTAAAGTTCTATAATGAGAATAAAAATCAATACATATTGTCTCATCCGATATTAAAGTGTGTCGTTGCTAAAATCCCCTCCAAAGCCCCGGGTTTTTCAACAATAAGAAAGGCTATGGAAAAGTCTGACCTAACAGAAACTATGTATTTATTTAAAGAAAAGGCATCATTTCACTTCATTGATACGGCAAAATGGTTGACGGTCGAGGATTTGAATGCCCTTGTTCCATCAGGAATGATTGAAAATGAAAGAATGGAAAAAGGCAGAGTTTTTCAAAAAAAGGAGAAAGATTCGGAATATTTTGTTAAAATCATTCGGTATTATGACGAAAATAAAATCCCACCGTTTGAATATATTGAAGATAAAATCACTAAAGTAATTTTGAGCGATAGAAAAATTCAATTACTGAAACAATTTAGACAGAATCTTTATGATAATGGGATCGCCGAAAAAGGATTTGAAATTTTTAAATAGATTAGAAATTAATATGAATACAAAAAAATACTTCACTTTATGTTTATTTTCATTAGGTACTTTGGTATGCACTGAAGCACAAGGGCTGTTAATTGATAAAGTAGTTGCTAAAGTTGGAAGTGAATATATATTACTTTCTGAAATAGAAGAAGAGTTTTCTTACGCTCGTACAAAAGATCCAACTATATCAGAAGATATAAAATGTGTGATTATGGATAATATGATCGCAAACAAATTGGTTGTTTATCGTGCAAAAATAGATAGTGTTGAGATCACGGAAGAAGAAGTTGAAACCCAATTGGATTATCGGTTTGAATCTATTTTAAGACAGATGAATGGAGATGAATCTTTTTTTAAGGAATATTATGGAGCTTCTATCGATGAAATGAAAGATAGATTCCGGGATGATCAGCGTCATAAAATACTGGCGGAAAAAATGCAACAAAAGCTAATATCTGAAGTGGAAATTACACCAGCCGAAGTTGAGCGCTTTTATAACACTATACCAAGTGATTCTTTACCTTATTTCAAATCCGAAATGGAAATTTCAGAAATAGTAATGTCGCCTAAAGTTAATCAAAAAGAAAGGCTAAAAGCACTTGAAAAGATAACAGAACTGCGAAAGAAAGTAGTTTCCGGAGAGAGCAAGTTTGAAGATGTAGCTTCAAAAAATTCTCAGGATCCCGGATCGGCTTTACGCGGTGGAGATCTTGGATTTGCAAAAAGAGGTGTCTACGTACCTGAATTTGAAGCAACAGTTTTCGCATTGGCTAAGGATGAAATATCTGAAATAATTGAAACGGAGTTTGGATTTCATTTTCTGCAGTTGATCGAAAGACGTGGCAATTCAGTTCGCGCGCGGCATGTGTTGATTAAACCTGAAATTACGAAGGAAGATCTTATTATTGCAAAATCTAAACTTGATTCTATCAGAAACCTTATTATCAAAGATTCAATGTCATTTGCATACGCAGTAAAAACAAATTCATTAAAATCAATGCCATCTTATGCAAATAGTGGCAGGGTAAAGAATCAAAATACTAATAATACATTTTTTGCTGCAGATGACTTTGATCCTGATACCTATTTTGCAATATTCGAATTAAAACCAGGTCAACTGTCGATGCCATTGGAGATTACATTGCCAGGTGGCGAAAAAGGATACAGGCTGATAAAACTTAACAGTGTTTCCAAACCTCATAAAGCAAGTCTTAAGGAGGATTTTGATAAGATCTCGACATTTGCCAAAGAGAGTAAGAAGAATGAGTATTTTGTTAAATGGCTGAAAAAAAGACGCGAAGAAACATTTATTCATGTTGACCCATTGTATAAAGCATGCAATTTATCAGGTCAAAAGAAAGTTTGATTTATCTATTATATTTAAAGTGTGGAGAATACCGGGCTCGAACCGGTGACCTCTACGCTGCCAGCGTAGCGCTCTAGCCAACTGAGCTAATTCCCCTTAATACAAAACATCGATGGCGCTGCAAAAGTAATAAGTTATTTTGAAATATGGGAAAATGATTCATTTATTATTGGGGAATACTTTATTTTAAACTGATTAAGCTAATACAGGTATATGACATTTGAAAGTATCATTAAAGACATAAAAAATAAAAAATACCATCCTGTATATTTTTTATATGGTGAGGAAGCTTATTTTATTGATAAAATATCAAATTATTTTGAAGAAAATTTACTTTCAGAAGGTGAAAAAGCCTTTAATCAAGTTGTTGTATATGGCAAAGATACAGATTTTAAATTGGTAGTTGACGAAGCTCGTCAATTCCTATGATGTCCAATTATAGATTGATAATTATTAAGGAAGCACAGGAAATGAAAACTTTAAGTGAATTATACACTTATGTTGATAACCCATCAACTCATTCCATTCTGGTCTTATGTCATAAATACAAGAAAGTCGATAAAAGAACAAAATTTGGCAAATTACTTGAAGAAAAAGCAGTTGTATTTGAATCAAAAAAAATATATGAAAATCAAATAGTTTCATGGGTAGTTGATTATCTCAAAATAAAGGGATATGCTATCGAACCAAAAGCGTCTTCAATCATAAGTGATTATATTGGGAATGACCTGAACAGAGTTAGTAATGAATTGGATAAATTGATACTTGGGCTACCGTTAACTCAAACCATTACTGCTGATCTGGTTAAGGAGCAAATAGGGATTAGTAAAGATTTTAATGTTTTTGAGCTCCAGACCGCTTTAGGAGATAAAAATTTTGTAAAAGCAAATTTAATAATAAGATATTTTTCTGAGAACTCAAATGGTAATCCATTGATACCAATATTGAGTAATTTATTTACTTATTTTAATAAGGTTTATATTGCTTTAACATATAACAAAGAATCGGATCAAAACTTATTAAAATTGTTAGGCTTAGGAAATAATTATTTTTTGAACGAATACAAGGTATCTGCCAGAAATTATACATATTTACAACTAAAAAAGATTTTTACAGCTATAAAAAAAGCTGAACTCAACTCAAAAGGAGTTGGCGTTAGAAGAGGTGATGAAGCTTCAATTCTTAAGGATATTCTTGTCGCCTGTATGAATCCTTGATGTTTCATTACATATGTCCCGTTAGTTTTTTAATGACCTTAAATTCACTAAGAAATACTTTCCCAATTACTCTAAATGCAGTATAAAATGGTATAGCTAATACCATTCCCAGCACACCCCCAACTTTAGCTCCAACCATGACCACAATGAATATCTCCAATGGGTGGGCCTTTACACTTTTTGAAAAAATGTTAGGTTGAATGATGATGTCATCAATTAATCTCGTAATTATAAAAATTATAGTCACTTTCGTTAGCAAGGGCAACATTTGTGTGTAAAATGATAAATCCATATTAGAAGACAAAGTAATCATTAGCCCCACACCTGTGGCAATAATTGGACCTATATAAGGTATTACATTCATTACTCCTGCAAAAAAGCCTATAAGCAATGCGTTTTTGACCCCCAAAATAGTAAGGGAAACCGAAATAATTACGGTTATAATAATACCCTGAAATAGAATTCCAATAAAATATCTGATCAAAAGTTTGCTGGTCTCATCTACAGCCTGACTTGTTTGAATTTCGTATTCAACCGGAACCATAGTTGTTAATATATTTACAAATAATCCTTGTTCCCTTAAAAAAAAGAAACCTATAAAAAATATAGAAAAAGCACCTACCAGAATATTACCGAATGCACTTAAAGTCGAGCTAAATATGGATTGAATTTTACCCGGATCCATATATGTATTAATATTATGTTTCAAGAGATCAAAAAAGTTTTTCTCTTCATCAGATGATGGGATTACCGGATATTTTTCCAATGGATCCGAAGTATTAATAGTAACCAACAAATTAATTGCATCAAAGGATTTATGTAAAGAATCATTTTTGCCCGCACACTGTCTAATAATATTTGATGAGATATTATTCCTTGGTCCCGCTCTACTTTAGTGGTAGAAACTATTTTTGATGAATCGATATCAATTAATAATTTTTTATTTACCAACCATTTTTCCCAATCTTTTATAGGTTCTTCCAAAGAAGTAACCACTTTTTGGTAATCGACTTTAGATAAATTTTCTATTTGATTGACCAAAGGAGGAACAAACATCCAAATTATAAAAAAAAATACAGTTAGAAATAAGCTCAGTGTTATCAATGCCGCAAGGTTTTTATTAATATATTTCCTAAGAAAAACAACCACAGGAGCACCAATCATTGAAATTACCCAAGAAATTAGTATATATGTAACTATGTCACTCATATAATATATGATAACTGATACCAATAAAAGCGGTATTATTGCAACTAAATATTTAAAGTTGAATTTCATTTCATAAATTTATTTATTAATAAAATTACTTCATTATTTGTTTCCTCTAATGGAATTTCAAATTAACAATTCGTCTCGGGTTTAACATAATCAAAAATGTAATGCTTGATTATCTATGTGCAAATATAGTTTAATTATATTCGTAATATTTCAGCGAGGAATGTGTGATTAAAAATAATTTAATCAATCTTTAAGCAACCACTGAAATCCAAATCTAAACTTATGACTATTCTGAGGATGATTTACAATGTCTAAATTTGCGTCCTTATTAAAATATTGACTAAAATTTTCCATGACTATTAGTGCCCTGAATGCCGAGACTTTGGCTGCAATATAAAAGTTAGAGGCAGGGTAAAAGGGTAGTGATGATGAACTTTCGTTTTGAGACAATATAAATTCACCTGCAAGTGGTTGATAAGCTGCACCCTGGTATGAGCCTATTAAACGAAAATCCAAGCCAATATTGACTTCCATTACTTTATTAAATAATGCTCCTGTATAATAAAATTGATGTGTGGAATAAACGGTAGGTAAGGCATACAACTTTTCGCTAAAAAGCTGGTAATGAACCTGATTATCTAAATGTAGTTTCCAAACCTTAATATTCTGTTTTAACCTTAGGTATGTTGATGATAAAACATTAAGGCTTTGCTCAGGTATTCCGGATTTATTCCAAAACACAGGTAGGTTTATTACAGTTTGTGCTAATCCTGCTTGAAATTTTAATTTTGGTATGTCCAAATCAGCAAATAAAATCTGTTCACTACTAAATAATCTGATACCACCATATAATTCTGCCGTTTTAGATACTTTGAACAATACTTTACCCATAAGATCAAAATTTCCTACATTTTTTAATAGGCCTAGTTTAGCATTGGTATGCATCTCTAATCCTTTTATAATAGGGATTTTACCATCAAATTGCAGCGTAATATCAGTTCGTGATGAAGGGGTCGAGTAATTTATTATGCTAAAATGATCCAGCGAAATACCAATCCGTCCCTGAATGCCCGCAGATCTTTCTCCATTAATAAAAAAAGTATTTTTTATGTGGTCGATACTTAAAAATCTTCTGATTCCACGGGTATCCAGCGTATCATTTTTATACACTGTATTACTTAAGCTATCGATTACATTATCGCTAAATTTATAATATGAAGGGCGGTATTCCAAATCATTTCTTAAGTAAATTAACCACTGTGCACCTTTGTTTTTATTAAGTCTAAGGTATTGGATAAAAGCTATATTCTGCTCCTGGTGTCTTGTAGTGGCTGCATTTAGCCGCGTAGTGATATTTGAGCTAAATTCACTATTTATTAAATCTTCAATATTTGCAATTCCTCCATTATTTGTTTCATTATTTGCATTACGCAAATATATTAAAAAAGCGTTATATGTATTGGTTGGACTTTGGTATCTTAAACCAAAACCAAAATTGGTAGATTTTGTGTCTTGTTTGGCATAAAATCCTTGTTGGCTGATTCGATTATAGTTAAGGCTAACAGTAAGACCGTTTTTAAAATTTCTCGAAAACAATGCACCAACTGTTAAATTTTGCTGATTCCCTAACTGAGAGAAGTACAAATCTGATATGGGCCTATTTTGTTCAAAAAATTTGAAGTTTTCTAATTTTATTTTATAAATTTCATATTGATTATATCCTGTATTAAAACCAGTATTAATTTTCGGTCGATATATCAAAGGCATAGCTGATGAACCGCGGTTGCCTGTGTTTATATGTTCAGCACCATCTTTAAATAATGGGTCAGAATGTACAAATTTAATGTCAACCAGAGTATCATCAGTTGTAATAGAGGTATATATATTATCTACCAGCACAAATTTATAAACTGTAGTATCAGGACCGTTGTCTTCTTCTTAGGTTGATTCGTGCTTGATAGGGACGCACCTCCATATTGACCAAAATTGGAGGGAATCTGAGCAAAACCTAAAAGAGATATAAAGTTAGTAATGAGCACAAATGACAGCCTGCTTAGACAAGCATAAGGTTTTATAAATCTTGGCCATGTCGTATAATGCCCTGAAATTTTAAATATTTGTAAAATAGCTTTTATTTTGTTTGAATCGAAGTTATTCACTTGAAGCTTCTTTAACATTTTTTTAATCTTTTGGTATTTTAAAATAAATGTTTGTTGCTTTCATTTAAAGGTAATAACGATCAATGTGATTAAACGTTGCTGTCCTAATGTTATATTACTATGAAAAAAGGGAGTCAACAAATGCTTTCCGATTAAAAACCTGAAGTTGTTCCATACCTTCACCAACACCAATATACTTTATAGGAATCTTAAATTGATCTGAAATCCCCAAAACTACGCCACCTTTTGCACTACCATCAAGTTTTGTAAGTGCTATCGCGGTAACATTTGTAGCGGCAGTAAAATGTTTTGCCTGTTCAAAAGCATTCTGCCCAGTTGTTGCATCAAGAACCAATAATACCTCATGTGGCGCTCCGGGGTACTTCTTTTCGATAGATCGCTTTATTTTGGTAAGCTCTTCCATCAATTGAATTTTAGTATGTAAGCGACCAGCTGTATCAATAATTGCAACATCCATATTTGCATTTTGTGCATATTGAACTGTTTCATAAGCGACAGCAGCAGGATCTGTATTCATGCCTTTGGTATAGAAATGGCTTTTGCTTCTATCTGCCCAGATCTTTAATTGTTCTACTGCAGCTGCCCTGAATGTGTCTCCGGCGCCAAGTACAACCCTAAGGCCTTTTTTATGAAATTGGTTTGCTATTTTACCTATTGTTGTGGTTTTGCCAACACCATTCACACCTACTACCAAAATAACATAAGGCAAAATATCAGATGGGATTTCAAAATCTTCTACATCCTGAGTATTGTTTTCAGAAAGAATATCAATCACTACTTTTTTGAGAATTGAATTAAGCTCATCTGTGTTAAGATACTTATCTTCTGAGACCTTCTGTTCAAGTTTGTCAATAATTTTAACGGTAGTTTCAAGCCCAACATCTGATGAAATAAGAATATTTTCGAGATCATCCAAAAATTCAATATCAACTTTTGATTTACCGGCTACAGCTTTTGTAATCTGAGAGAAAAAGCTCTCTTTTGTTTTTTCAAGTCCTTTATTTAAGTCCTCCTCCTTATCTTTAGAAAAAAATTTCTTAAAGAAACTCATAAGTATTATAATTAATTGAGAAAATAATGTTAGAAAATTTTTACTAAAAGAATTAATTTATGGCAATAGCTTTCATGCTGAATAAAAATTGTCTTTCCGGATTCTGTTGACAAATTTAAACATATAATTGAATGGCCTATGGGGGAGGGTGTAGGTCCCAAACACTTATTTTATTGGCATTCCAAGCCTCATAACGAAATTCTAATGCATAAATCGGTAAATTACTATTTATCAATATATTCCAAAACAGAAAAAGGGTTTTTCTCTCGCAAAGAAAAACCCTTCTTATAAACTTTGATAAAAAAACTTACTTAGTTTCTTCAAAAAACTCTTTTACTTTGTCTTTATGAATGATAGATTCTTTGTATGAATATTTACCAGTAACAGGGTCCTTGATAGACTTGATTACTTTTACATGATCTCTACCAGAGCCTGCGTTTGCTGCTCTCTGAGCAACTCTTGCGTTTTTTGATACTTTAGCCATTATTTAATTTCTTTATGAAGTGTATACTTTTTCAAAATAGGATTAAATTTTTTAATCTCCAATCTTTCAGGATTATTTTTTCTGTTTTTCTCAGAAACATATCTTGAAATTCCCGGCATACCACTTGTCTTGTGTTCGGTACACTCAAGAATAATTTGTATTCTGTTGCCTTTAGATTTTTTTGCCATGACTATCCTAGTATTTTACTTTTGATCAATTATAATTTTACACCCGTATTCACTCCCGAATACTCTAATTCTTTAAGGTAAGCATGAAGACCTTTTTTATCAATATTTCTTAATGCTTGTGAACACACCTTCAAAGTAACCCACTGATTTGTTTCAGGAATAAAAAACCTTTTAGTAAACAAATTTGGTAAAAACCTTCTGTTGGTCTTAACATTTGAGTGTGAAACTTTGTGACCCTTCATTGGTCTTTTACCTGTTAATTGGCAAACTCTAGACATTTTGCTTCTTTTTTATTTTATGAACTACAATGGAATATTAAATTTATATTCCTTTTTTTTTGTGACTCCGGAAGGATTCGAACCTTCAACCGCCTGATTCGTAGTCAGGTACTCTATCCAGTTGAGCTACGGGGCCTTGGTTTGTTCTAACCTTTCTTATGTCTCTATTTATCAGCGTTTTACACGCTTCTATCAAAGCACCCTGACGATGCTTTTTTAAATAGGTCGCAAAGATAATTTATTTTTTTCTTTTTACAAAACAATTTTTCAAAATAAATATATTAATATTTTTAATATCTAAGTAATTACTTCGTTTTTTATCAATATATATTTTATCCAACATCTAATTACCTTAAAACCATTTTTTGTTTTTAAACCACAAGGTCAAGAATATAACAATTAAAATCATAATCACCCAAATATAATAATAACCATTTGGCCACTCCAACTCAGGCATATATCTAAAATTCATCCCATAAACACCAACTATAAATGTAAGAGGTATAAAAAAAGTAGAGATAATCGTCAATACTTTCATAATTCTGTTCATCTCATGACTAAGTGTATTAAGATAGACGTCTTTTAAACTGACATTTATTTCACGGAAAGTTTCCACGGTTTCCAATACCTGAATGGTATGATCAAGAACATCTTTAAAATATTTTTTTGTAGGTTCTTTAATCAAATGATGTTCAGTATTGATCAATCTGTTTAAAACATCTCGTAAGGGGTAGATATTTTTACGCAATTGCATAATATCTTTCTTATTATTTTGGATATTTAACAAATCATCAGGTGAAGGAAAGGAAATAATACCTTCTTCAATCTCTTCAAGGTAATTACCTAATTTTTCAAGAATTTCAAAGTAGTTATCGACAGTAATATCCATTAACCTATAAAAGATATAATCAATTGAACGGTCTCTGATTATTAAATTTTTACTATGCAACTTTTCTCTCATCGATTCAAAATTATCTCCCTCCTTTTCTTGAAAAGTAATAACTATGTTTTCTAACAAAACAAACGAAAACTGCTCCTCTTCAATGCACTTTGTTTCCTCACGCCACTCCAATGATTTAAATGTAATAAATATGTAATTCGATTCATCTTCAACTTTTGGTCGTTGAAACACATTCATAATGTCTTCCTGATAAAGATAATGCACGCCAAATTTATCACAAATCGCCCTGATATATTTTTCATTGCTTATACCATTTATATTTATCCACATTTTTTCATCAGTCAGTTTCAAATCGACTAATTCTTGAAGGCTTGGTTTAATTGAAGTTACCGATTCATCAGTATATGTGATGATTTCGATAATCGAAGATTCCATTATATTCGTACCAGTGTAAATTTGTGTACCCGGAGCCATTCCTTTTTTACCTGGGGGAGAAATTCTTCTTATCTTTTTTATTGATTTATTTTTCATTTTGTGCTTTATGGTATACCTGGATATGATGGGTTAAGTTTGGTTTTATCAACAACGTTAATATTAATATTTAAACCCATTTTAACCACTAAAGGATTGCCTATTAATTGTGCTTCTATCAACGTTAGGTCATCGCTAACATCAAAATCCATCAAGTGTCGATCTACGAAAGCATCAATCACGGTTAACAGGTGTCCAGCAATCAAGTAAATCCATGCATATTCACTGAATTTTCTAAACTGATCCCGATTACTTTTGTAGTTCTGAACTAAACGAGGATCAGCTTTTGGGTCGTTAAGAGAAGCTGTATAAAGGGTTTGATAGGTTTGATACTTTTTTGCTTGCCAAGTAAGATTGTAAAGAAGCCCGACATCAATACCAATTGCAATAGGGGCTTTCCACCATTTTTTATTATAAAACTGTCCACCCCCGGGTAAAACCAATGAATAAAGTGCAGCTTTGCCAGGTTTACCCTTAAAAAGTGAAAAAAAACCATTTTCGTTAATGATAGAATCACCCTCATTTAGAGTATCCTGCAATATTATATTCTGATTATTACCAGAGATATTTCCTTGCGCTGAACAGTTTCTATAAAAAGAAAACAAACACAACCAGCAAATAAAAAACCATTTTGGCATACCCATATAACGACTTAGGCACTATTTAATTATCTTTTCTGAGAATATCGGTAATTTTATTAAAATCTTTATCTGAATTAAAATCTATAGTTATTGTACCCTTACCTGAACTATCTCTCCTAATGTCAACTTTAGTGCCCAAAATAAAACTAATTTCATCTTTAATTTTACTAATTTCTGCAGAAATATTTATTTTGACATTTGATGGTTTTGCTGTCTTAGGTGAATTATAAGATCTTATTAACTGTTCTAATGCTCTTACGGAAAGGCCATGTTCCAGTGCATCACCAAAAATTTTTAATTGCATAGGAAGATTGTCAATACCAGCAAGGGCTCTTGCGTGTCCCATTGTCATTAATCCTTGTTTTACAGAAGTTTGTATCTGAACAGGAAGTTTAAGTAACCGGACATAATTAGTTACAGTACTTCTATCTTTGCCTACACGTTCAGATAATGCATCGTGTGTAAGATTGCACTCTTCCATAAGTCTTTGATAAGATATGGCTATTTCCAGCGCATTCAAATCCGCTCTTTGGATGTTTTCAATCAGCGCCATCTCAAGCATTTCCTGATCATTTGCCACACGTATATATGCGGGAATCTCTTTTATTCCAGCTATTTTTGAAGCGCGAAGTCTTCGTTCACCCGAAATCAATTGATATTTATTGCCACCAAGGGACCTTACCGTTATTGGTTGAATAAGGCCAGATGACTTTATGGACTTTGCCAGTTCAATAAGAAGACCGTTATCAAACTCACTTCGTGGCTGAAAAGGATTAACTTCAATGATTTCAGGGCTTATAAGGGCAATGCTATTGGTTAATTCGCGCACATATTGGCTTCTCTCTAATGGATTGTTTGATTTCTCAATGTTAGATAGGAGAGACCTTAACCCTTTAGAAACTTCATTTTTTTTATTCATTTTAGATACTTTTTAAGGTATTATCTTTTTACAGCTTCTTCATTCATGGAGATAAATTCGTTTGCCAAATTCAGAAAATTAATGGCTCCTTTACTACTGGCATCATAAATAATCACAGGTTGTCCTAAAGAAGGCGCTTCTCCAATTTTACTGTTTCGGTGAATTATGGTATCAAATATCTTATCTGAAATGATGTGTCTTACTTCTTCAATAACCATATTGGCCATTCTTAATCTCTGATCATACATAGACAAGATAACACCTTCTATTTTCAGGTCTGGATTGATAGACTGCTGTACCAGATTAATGGTATCTTTTAGTTTTCCAAATCCTTCTAATGAAAAGAATTCACATTGGACAGGTACCAGAACACTATCAGCAGCAGCAAGTGCATTTAAGGTTATTAAACCTAAAGAAGGTAAACAGTCAATGAAAATATAATCATAATCATCTCTTACTTTTAAGAGTGCTTCTTTCATTCTCAATTCTCTGTTTGGTAAGTTGACCAATTCAATTTCGGCGCCTACTAAATCAATAGAAGAAGGTAAAAGAAACAGGTTTGGTGTTTCAGTGGCTAAAATACAATTTTGAGGGTTTTCCCCATCAACTAAACATTCATAAGTCGTTTTTCCTATTTGATTAGATTTTACACCTATTCCTGAGGTAGCGTTAGCTTGAGGATCAGAATCCACAAGTAATACTTTATTTTCCAATATTGCTAAGGTAGCGGCCAGATTAATGGCAGTAGTAGTTTTACCTACACCTCCTTTTTGATTTGCAATGGCGATAATTTTTCCCATAATATTTTTATAATAAAATGCTTTTACCAATCTTCAATAATAACAATTCTTTCCCGGCATTTTTGAACTCATTTATGGCAGCAGCATGATCAATTTTTATATAATCAAATGTGTCGTAATGACATCCGATTATCTTATCACATTGGATAAACTCAGCAGCATGAACGGCATCTTCATAACCCATTGTAAAATTATCTCCTATCGGGAGAATAGCAAAATCCAGAGGAGGACATGTTGTTGCAATCAGTTTCATATCCAGGGTCAAAGCGGTATCTCCGGCAAAATAGAAACAATTTTTATCATCCCAAATCACAAAGCCCCCGGATGATCCTCCGTAACTTCCGTCCGGCAACATACTGGAATGTACTGCCTGAACATATTTTACATTTCCAAAATCAAACTTGGTTTTACCTCCCAGATTCATGGGGTGACCATCGATTCCTTTTGATTCATACCAATTTACGATTTCATAATTTGATATAATTTTTGACTTGTTTTGTTTCGCAAGCTTGTATGCATCAGCTACATGATCATTATGACCATGTGATAATAATATATAGTCTGAGGTAATATCTTCAAGATTAATATTGGAAGCCAATTTGTTTGGAGTGATCATAGGATCAAAAACAAGGTAAAAACCGTTGAATTCCAAATGAAAGGCTGATTGTCCCAAATATGTCAATTTCATTAATTACTATTTTAAGGTACTTATAAAAATTTTGGATTACAATTTAAATCCCGGTAAATTTATATTTGATATATTGATTGTAGTGAATTAACTATCCGATTACCGTGTCATTCAAACTCATTTATACAATGTATTTTTATATTTAAGGCCGCAAAGATACGTATTTTGAAGATACAAATTTTAATAAAAATATATTATTGTGAAACATTTTGGTAGAAATACAGTTTCGATTATTTAAAATAAGTTGATGATAACTGTAATATCAGGTACAAACAGACCAGACAGCAAAACTAAATTAATTGCCTTGGCATGTTTAAAATACTTAAGAGCAAATAGCGAAGACGAAATTAAATTTGTTGATTTGGTGGATATAAATATTCCTTTACTAACAGATATGATGTACAAATCAGATGGCCAACATCCTGTAATTACTGAAATCCAAGACACCAAATTAATTCCTTCAGAGCATTGGTTGATTATTAGTCCTGAGTATAATGGCAGTTTTCCCGGGGCTTTAAAATTGTTTATCGATGCTGTATCTGTCAATAAATATGAAGCTTCTTTCTCTGGCAAAAAAGTATCTTTGATAGGGTCGGCTTCAGGCCGTGCCGGCAATTTCAGAGGAATGGAACATTTGACAGGTTTACTCAATTATCTCAATATGGTTGTCATGCCAAATAAACTCCCAATATCATCCATAGAAAGTCAAATTGATAAAACAGGAGTAATCAACGAAGCCACCTATAAGGCGCTGTACAAATTTTTGGATGAAATGTTAGCCTTCAATAAATCATTCAGTAAAGTATAGCTCACAAAAAGAAGTCAAACTAAATAAGCTATAATCTGATATTCAATACCATTTAATGCGGTATTAATTTACATTACCGATTTTAATGACACTCATATCTATATTCACTGTTTGTCCAGGATTGCTCAAAACTGGCTGGGTGGCAGGAATATTAACATATGATGGATTATTATTTGGAAAATCAGATATCAATCCTAAGATTAATTTCCTCATAGTCACAAGATCAGATGCAGTAATTTTATTATCCTTATTTACATCAGCAGCAATTAATTTATAAGCCGGGCTCATTAATTCGAGACCAAGTATGTGCTTTTGAATGACAACAATGTCAGCAGCAGATATTTTTGAAGTATAATCAGGGCCGACACTCTCCATTACAATTTCAGGATTTTCCATGGTAGGAACATTCACTGAAGGGTAAACAAAACTATACTGACCTTGATTATTTTTTAGAATTTCTATTTTTGGTTCACTATAGTTTTGTGGCTTGATATAAAATTTTACGTGTCCATCAGGAATATCAACATTATAGGTTTGAAGATTTAAATTTACAGTAGTAGGATCTGGCACACCAGAACCGGGCATCTGGGCACCTGTTGCCAGAATAGCAGCGTCTAAATCAGCAAATGCGACGGCATAATTTAAAGTTCTGTTTGGGGCAATAACTGCAAATGATGGTGTTCCATACCATGATCCATAAGTTCCGCTCTGGAATGGGCCAAATATAGCTGAGGCGTTCCCATTTGCCCCTACACCTTTCATAGTAAGACCATAAGTACTTTTATATGTACCGACTTTTACATTAGTGTCAGAACCTAAAATTGAAGCTTCTATAAATTCAACATCATTGTTTCCAGAACCCCATTGCACGTATTTTTGCTGCCATACCGGTGCTATTGAAATACAAGGCGGACATGTGGTAAAGAAAAATTTGATAACAACAGTTTTACCCTGATCTAGGTAGGATGTATATAAATTATGTGTGGCACCGTCAGAATCAGTTACTGTAAAATTGTGCATCGTCATTTGAGTATATCCAATATTTGTCAGACATAAAACAAATATTACATTTACCCACATTTGAACTACATATTTTATGTTTGTCATTGCTTTACAATTAATCATCAAATTTAATGGTATTATTGTTATAAATCAATACTAATTTGTCAAATATGGACAATTTGGTTAGAAAATGCTTAATTAAGTATAATTTTGCATTCAATATGAGGCCGAGCGTTCAATTTCGTTGGATAAAAAATAGAACTTACCAGGATGTTTGGGATATACAGACATCATTGCATAAGCAACTGATTGATAAAAAATTGGCAAAAAGAAATATGCCTTCTAGCAATAAGAATGTTAAGGATCAATCAAATCAATTAATCTTTTGTGAGCACGCTCATGTGTTTACACTTGGGAAAAGTGGATCAATTGATCATCTTTTATTATCTAAAGATGAACTGAATTACGGCAATATTGAATTTTTTAATATTAATCGGGGAGGTGACATTACCTATCATGGGCCAGGACAAATTACGGGCTACCCGATATTTGATTTGGATGAGTTCTTTAATGATGTTCATAAATATGTTCGGTTGATTGAGGAGGTAATGATCAGAATACTAGCGACTTATGGGCTTAAAGGAGTAAGGATCAACAACTATACAGGAGTTTGGCTGGAACCAAATAACAGTTCACCTAAATATCGTAAAATATGTGCCATTGGCGTCCATTTATCAAGATGGGTGAGTATGCATGGATTTGCCTTCAATGTCAATACCGATTTAGCATATTTTGATAAAATTATACCTTGTGGTATAGCAGATGAAAATAAAGCTGTAACTTCCTTGGAAACCGAATTGGGAAAATCAGTTTCTATAGATGAGGTAGGGGAAAGAATGGTTACAATATTTTCTGAACTTTTTGAATTTGAATTAGTGAAATAAAAAAAAAATTTATTTATAAATTATTTAGAGATTAAAAGTAATAAGAATGAGAGAAAAATTAGTTGCGGAATCAGAACGGTGATGACGGAAATGATAATGCCAAATGATACAAACCCAATGGGAAATCTTATGGGTGGCTATTTAATGCGGTGGATGGACATCGCGTGTGCAGTTTGCGCTGCCAGGCATTGTAATGCACATGTGGTGACGGCATCAGTTGATCATATTTCATTTCACGAACCTATCAAATTAGGAGACGTCATAACACTTACTGCGGTAGTGACGAGAGCTTTTAATACGTCTGTGGAAATATTTGTTGAAGTATCAGCTTCAGAAATTACTGGAGCTAATCCACGTCAGTCAAATCATGCTTATTTTACTTTTGTAGCGGTGGATCCGGAAACAAAAAAACCAATTCCTGTTCCTTTGTTAACCCCTTTAACAAATGAGGAGAAAAAACAATTTGACGTTGCAAGCAGGCGTAGGGAACTCAGACTGATACTGGCAGGTAAATTGAAACCTGTGGATGCAATGGAACTAAGGAATTTTTTTAATGATTTGTAAATCAAACAAATATATTTGATAATATAGTTTCTGTAATATTTGGTTTAACAAACTTAATTAATTCTTTAACAGCACTTTTTCCCTCTGGACCCAATTCTTTGGAGAAATTATTAACATATAAGTCAATATGAGATTTTATAACATTTTCGTTCATCTCCTGTGCGTTTGAATGCACAAAATCCATACCGGATGAAGGGTATTTAATGGCATAATTAACGCTACGCGTTATGATTCTGTCTACTTTTTCTTTAATACTATTAACAATATTATTTTTAATTACAATACCTCCCAATGGTATCGGACTCCTGTCTTTTTTTCCCAAAACTCACCTAAGTCAATAATCTTATGGAGACCTTTTAAATGGTATGTAAATCTGTTCTCATGAATAATGAGACCCGCATCACATTGGTCAGTCAGAACTGAATTTTCGATGTCTGAAAAAATCATTTCTTGAAAATTATTTAAATCAGGAAATGCAAATTTTAGTAATAAATATGCAGTAGTATGTATACCGGGAATCGCGATTTTCCAAGCATTAATATCTTTTGTTTTTATATTTGTACTGCTTATTAGTAATGGGCCACAATTTCTACCCAATGCACTTCCGCTATTTAAGATCTGATAATGGTGCAAGAGCTCAGTATATGCATTAAAACTTACTTTTGAGATGTCATGCTCTAAATTTAAAGCATCTAGATTTAATTGCTCTACATCCTTCAACACAAAGTCAAATTCGAGGCCTTCTAAGTCAATCCTTTGATTCACTATGGGTTCAAACATAAATGTGTCATTTGGACAAGGCGAAAAAGCGAAAGATAGTCGCATAATAATACCATTATAAAAAAAAACACTAAATAAACGATTAAGTTTATCTAGTGATTTCAAATCGGATTTTGGAGATATTGACTTGGGAAGGAAATTACGAATTGAATTTGGTAAAAAACAAAATGGTCGCCCCCCAGCGACCATTTTAAACTATAACCCATGAACATAAAACTTTACTTATAGGGTTTCTCAAGCCCTATACCTCAATCTTTTTACTAATTTATTAAATAACCAAAAAACTTTCTTGTTGTTAATTTTAAAAGGATTGGGTTGATTTCTACATAAAAACCAACCCGCTCTTTTGTTTTTAATCTCTTAAACATATTCGAATTTTCTGACTGATTCTTTAACCAGTTCTGAACGGTTGTTAAAAAATTAATGTGGCTTTAACAACTTTCATAATACAAATATCATATTGTTTTTATTTACTACAAAATACAAAATATGGCAATAATAACATAAATAATATAAATATGTGTATTATATTGATATTTAATGTTTTTACAATTCGCATGTAACTATTACATTGCCTAATCCTTTAAGTATATTATCTAAATGGGTTTTTCAGATCAGGATTGTTGTAAAAGTAGTATCATTAAATGTTTCAATAAAGCTTTCAACCCATCCAGGTAATACTTGTCTAGTTTCAGTTTATGTATTAAAGGATCTTTATTAGGTGATAAGTTCCCTCCTGAATTGTAATGGTCGAGAACTTCATCCAAAGTATTGAACTTTCCATTGTGCATATATGGAGCTGAATATTTGATGTTTCTTAAAGTTGGTGCCCTAAATTTGCCATTATCGGCCTTTGAACCAGTAACGTTTCCACGCCCAAGATCAACAAAATCCTCTAGTGTTGGAGCTGATGAGATCCCATTATTAAAAAAGCCATCTGAGGTAGCCATAGGAATATTATGGCAATGTCCACATTCTGATCTGGGTACATCAGGATCAGTATCAAAAAAAACAGCATATCCCAATAATTCTTTATCGGTAAAAATCCCAATGCCCTGAGAAACTTTATCAAATTTTGAGTCCTTTGAGATAATCGTTCTTTCAAATTGTGCAATTGCTTTAGCAGCCAGTTCTTTATTTATTTCAGAGACATTAATTATACCAAATGCTTCGCGAAACATTTTTGGATATTTGGGGTGAACCTTTAAGTCATCAATTATTTTAGACCATGAATGATGTAATTCGATTGGGTCCTCAATAGGAAGTAATGCTTGTTCTTCAAGACTTTTTACTCTTCCATCCCAAAAAAGACCAGATTTAATAAAGCCAATATTGATCAGACTCATTGCCCCTCGTTTTCCAGATATGCCATCAATTCCGGTACTTGATGATTTTCCATCAGTAAAATTAAATTCAGGTAGATGACAAGACGAACAAGACATAGTACTATCAGCAGAAAGAATTGGGTCGTAAAATAAGTGTCTACCCAATAAAACTCCCTGTTTTGTAGAAATATTATCAGCAGGAAATTCCATTGAAGGAAAGTGTTTTGGTAATTGGATGGTATATAACTCTGGTGAGTATGTTATGTAACTTAAATCACCTGTATTGGGCTCTTCATCTTCACAAGACATGAAAGAAAGGAAAGAACAAAAAAATAGGAAAGCGACATGTAATGATTTCATATTGCTGATTTCTCAATTAACGATAAAACCAGTTGAAATGTTTTGTTTAACTTTATTCTCAAGTACCTCTATACTTTGGGATAAATCCAAATTCTGAAATATTTTAAAATAATCTGCTGTAACGGTAAACATCAAATTTTCACCTTTTTTTGTGGTTAAGGGCATTTTTAATTTTATTCTTTTGGACTGTCCAGAAGCTAAAACCGAAATGGATAAAGTGGAATCCCTTATGAAACCGGAAACTTCTGATTTAATTCTGACTATTTTTGCTGTAAATAAAGCCAGATTACTGTTTTTTGTCAGTGCATTGAGTAAATCAAGGACATGTTTGGAAGGTAAGTTAGTAAATTTGGTATTTAACATAGTTTCAGATAGCCCTATATAAAAAGTTAAACTATCAAAGGTACCGGCATTTTTTATTGTTCCTATGGTTATGTTTTTATCAACGGATCTATAAATCTTCATATCATCAGGGATATAAATACTTTGATCCTGATTACTTATGTATTCATTAATTTTTATGATCTGTTCTTTTTTAAATAATTCGAAAGATGAAACATAAAACCTGACATCCGATATTTTATACTTTTGTCCAATATCGTTGATTAATGTGCTATCACTCCTATATACTGAATCCCCTGACATTTGCTTAATATTCAGCATTAAACTTGGATAAATGCAGCACTTATTACAAGCATTATCAGCACTTACATCAAAATTGGTAGCTAAAGTATCCAAACATCCATCCTTGTTCTGATAACAAGAAGAAAGCAACGATAAAAAACCTATTATTAAATAACATAAATTAATTTTCATTCTGGAAAATTTATTTTTGTTTTTTCATTTCATCAAATATGTTTTTTACTATTTGTTTTACTTGAGCAGAGAAGTCTTTTTCAATAATCCAGTAATAGTAGTTTGGTTCGGTTTTAAAGACGTGAGAAACCAATTGTCCAGTATATTTTCCAAAGTTAAAAATCACTTCTCCTTTTGCATTATATTTAAGTCGTTGCGTTACATCAAGCATACTACTATCCGAAACAAATTCTGCTATAGCCGCAATATCATTCTTAATTGGCGCCGGATGAGAAAAGCCATCACCATCGATATAGTCCACGTTTTCATACTTCCTCAATTGTCCCTTAAATACCTCTACCGTTGCACGTGCGTCGGCCAATGCGTCGTGTGCATCATCAAGATTACCTCCACAATATAGTCTGTATGCAGCTTTAAGCGTCCGGGGCTCCATTTTATAGAATATTTTTTGAACATCAATAAGCCTACGTTTTGAGATATCAAAATCTAAGCCGATTCTATGAAATTCTTCCATCAGCATTGGAATATCAAACCTATCAGAATTATATCCTCCGATATCTGCCGTGCCAATAAATTCATATATTTGTTTACCCACCTGCTCAAAGGTCGGTTTATTTCGTAACATTTCGTTACTTATACCATGTACTGCAAACGCTTCTTCAGATATTGGGATTCCGGGATTAATAAATAGAAAAAGTTCTTCCGGCAGGGCACTTTTATTTGTATATTTAATCAACGCAATTTGGAGTATTCTATCTTTTAAGACATTTAATCCTGTCGACTCAATATCAAAAAAAACTATGTCTTTTTCTAAATTAAAATTAATATCCATGCTAGGTACTAGTTATTTTGCTCATTATGCAGATAATATTTGGAAAACCCTTCACTGACTTTAAACTCAAAAACGCCATCTCCTTCATTATCATATATAAAACATGCATCAATATTTTTTAATTGTTTTATAAGTTCTAAAGATTTGTCAAGGCCCAAAACCATAAATGCCGTCGCATATGCATCGGCAGTAATACAATCATTGGCTATAACTGTTGCGCTTAAAATATCTGTTGGTTGGCTCATACCAGTAAACGGATTTATTATATGAGCAAATTTCTGTCCTTTGGATTCATAAACAGTTCTGTAATTACCGCTAGTTGCCAAAGATTTATTTGAAATCATTAGGGGCAATTCAATTTCTGACAAAGAAGCACCTTCTTTTGGTTTATTGATACCAATCACCCATTCCTGTTTATCTGCATTTACACCCAATGCACTTATTTCACCTCCAATATCTATCATAAAATTCATTATTCCTTTACCCCTTAAATAATCTGAAATAATATCAACTGCATATCCGGGAGCAATAGCGTTAAAATCTAAATTCACGTCCTTATCAGGTTTGATAATACATATTTTGCCCGAATTGTCTTTAATTAAATGTAAGCTATCAAAAACCAACAACTTGAGAAGCTTTTTCACAACCAATGTATCTACACTTTTAAGTTTCTTTTTTTCTTTGTACCCGAAGCCATAATAAGCAACTAATGGAGAAATTGATGGATCAAACGCTCCACCTGTTTTCTCAAAAACTTCCCGGGATTTGTTAAACACTGTTTCGAAGAAAGGATCTTCACTTGAATTGTAACAAAATAAGCTATCCGCAGAGTTAAAAAAAGAAAGCGTACTACTATCAATGTATGAAGACATTGAATAATTAAACTTTACCAATATAGAATCTATTGATTTTTGGATATTGGAAGGTATATCTGTCTGTAATGTTATTTGATAGGTTGTTCCCATTGTAGGGCCTGTTAACTTATAATACTCTTTTGAATTATTTTCACAACTCAGTGAAACAATAATTAACAAAAGTAAAAAGTATGTACACTTCATAAAATTGACATTACATTATTTAATTACATCATTTAATAGTCCCCTGTCCTTTGCTTCTTCGGAATATGAATGTAATTCAACTGGTTTTGCTGTTGAAGTTCTAAGTTTCATATTAAGAAACTCTACCAGTAATGAAAATGCAATAGCAAAATAAAGATATCCTTTCGGAACTACTCCAATATGGGAACCAAAAATACTTAAACCTGCAAGATGCCCGCCTTCCAGGATTAACATAAATCCAATAAGGATAAGAAATGAAAGGCCTAAAACCTGAATGGTTGGGTGATCATTTACAAATCGCCCTACAGGTACTGCAAATGCCATCATAATTATGACTGAAAACACCACAGCTATTATCATGATAATTAAAGCTCCTTCAACACCGTTTGTCATTCCGACAGCTGTAAGAATAGAATCAAAAGAGAAAACGATATTTATTAGGGTGATCTGAATAATAGCTGAAGATAATGTTATGCGGTTTTTTTTGCCCTTTTCAATAATAGCAGGGTCCCCTTCAAGTTTATGATGAATTTCCGTTACACTTTTGTATAATAAAAATATACCTCCTGCTATTAGTATTAGACTTTGACCTGAAAATCCAGCAGTTATTATGGTAGTGTCTATTGAAATCCAGGGTTGCTTCATAGCTATCAAGACGGAAATACCTAAAAGTAATATGATACGCATAAACATTGCAAGAATCAATCCTATATTCGTAGCCTTTTTTTGATCTTCACGCGCCAATTTGCTTGCAGAGATAGAAATAAAAATAATATTATCAACGCCTAGAACAATTTCCAGAAAAGTCAAGGTAAGTAAACTTAACCAGACTGAAGAACTGGCAAAGTCAGGAATTGAGATTAAATTAAAAAGCATATTATCAGAATTTCAAATTGAAAAATGAAACACAAATTTAGAGCTATTTTTTGACGAACCTATTATTTTAAAAAACTTATCTGAATTGTTTGATTGTGGTCATGAATTAATAAGTGCAATAAAATGTCCGAGACAACCTAAAATAACAAAAATATGCCAGATGGCATGGTGCCAAGCTAACTTAGTCCAAATATAAAATATAACCCCAACTGTATAGAAAATACCACCGGAAAGTAACCAAAGTTTTACAAAAGATGACATGCTTGTTGTAATGGACTCAAATATTATTATGACCATCCATCCTAAAACAAGATATAATAAAAGAGAAAATATCTCATATTTATCATTAAATATCAATTTAAAGATGATTCCAAATATAATTATAAGCCAGTGAATCCTTAAAAACAAAATGCCTTGAGGTTCATAATAATAATATAATATAAAAGGTGTATAAGTACACCCAATCAAAATGAAGATAGAGATATGATCGACTACCCGCCATCTGTTTTTAAGAATATCTTTATTAGCTAAATGATACATAGTGGAACTAAAAAACATAAATATCATTCCAAAAGAGAATGCAAATAAGCCCCAAAATTTAATAGAGTAGGGCTCAGACATCAATAAGACAGGTGTTAAAAACAATGCGAATATACATGCTATGCCATGGGTTACAACATTGGCTTTTTCATCAAGGGGCAATGTGTAATACTGATTAATAAGTTTAGTTTTCATATACTATAAACCAAATTGTTGGCGGTATGCCGGGTCTATTTGATTAAAACCAAGCTGAATACTTTGTTGTAAGTCGGCTTTAGCTTCCTTCATCATATTTACACCAGCATATGTTCTTGAACGTTCATAAAAGTATAATCCAATATTATTACTTTTTAAATTAAGTGCTTGTGTATAAGCTTCAATCGCTTCCATTGGCTTTTCCAATAACCTCAGTGCTCTTCCTTTTTCATACCAAAGGTCAGGATTATAAGGATTTAATTTTAGATAAGATGTAATATCCTGAACAGCAAGGTCATACCGTCCGGTAGTATTGTACATTATAGACCTGTTAAGGTATCCTACAGCATGATCTGGTTTAAGCTTTAATCCTGCATTAAAATCTAAAATTGCTTTTTCAATATCACCAAGTCTGGCATAAGTTGCCCCCCTATTAACCAGGAATTCACCATCAGTGGGATCATACTTTATCGCTTTGTTATAATCATTTAATGCCAATAGTAGGGTATCCCTACCTTTAGCCAAATCAAAATACAGTCTTGCACGACTATTATAGGCTTGAGGCTGTTCATCTTTCATTGAAATTGTCTTATTGTAATCCGAAAGTGCTTCTGTATACATTTTTTTATCTCTGTAAAAGTTTGCTCGATTACCATAAGGTAGGGTAGTAGCCTGATAATATTTAAGCACATGGGACCATAATGTGCCGCTATCCTTCCAAATCTTATTTTGTTGAAATGTTACAAAACCTATTAAAACGAAATAAATGCCCACCAAACTGAACAAAGTATTAGTTTTTTCAGGATATTTTGTTAAATAAGCATCCAGGTAATATCCGGCGATAAAAAACAAACCCAGGTATGCCATATATGTAAATCTATCGGCAAGATAACCCTGACCTGCAGCCAAAATCTGCAATAAAAATATTATATTAACAATAAAAAATGAAAGTCCAAAAAACACTACTTTTTGTCCATTTTTATACGCTCGATACATTATCAGTATAACTATAGGGAAAATCAAAATAGAAGGCCAGAAGTACCATGGAAAATGATTTGGATATGGATAAAGGGGAGACATTCTGAATGGCACTACTAGCTTTATCAAGTAAATGATAAAACTAAAGGCACCAACAAAAAGACGTTCCAAAAAGTTAAAATTGGTTGTATCTTCTACTGTTGCAAGTGAACCAAACTCTTTAAGCATTTTTATACCATATAGTCCGGTCATGGCAGACAATATAAAAAAAGGAATTTTATTGATTACCGATTTTATATGCCACTTCTTATCTATATAATAATCAACCGCCATCATACTAAGCGGCAATGAAACAGCCTGAATTTTGGACAATAGAGACAACACAAAAAATATTGTCATCCATACCCATCTGAAGTTATTTTGATCTTTTTTGAACTTAATATATTGTAAAAGTGCGGCAAGATAAAAAACGCCAAATAGAACATCTTTTCGTTCAGTGACCCAAGCTACTGATTCAACCCGCATTGGATGAATTCCGAATAATAATGCTACAAAAACAGATCCCTGCCATCCTAAACCTAAGAGTCCCGCTATGAAATAGACTAACAATACACAGATAAGGTGTAAATAAATATTGTCCAAGTGCCAGTAAATAGGTTTTTCAAAACCAATCCATTTTTTTTCAAGGGCAAATGTCCAAATTGTTAATGGGTTATAATTTCCTATAACACCAGAAGTAAATATGTCTTTGGTGTTATCCCAGAAATTCTTATCATCGATGGTCTGAACTAAGGGATTTTCATAAAAATTTCTATCATCATCCCAATTTACGAATTCATTATTTATAGCTGTCGAAAAACAAATAAACGTAATGAAAACTGCTAAAATACCGGGCAACCAAGGTATTCCGGATTTTGGGGTAGGATTATTTTTCAGCTTTTTTTTGAACTCCGGAAGATATTGATTTGGCCTGTATATATTGATCCTTTTTTTTTGACATTTTGTATATGTATATTGCTATCGCAAAGATAGTTAATATAACTTAATTTTCATATATGAGCGATAAAAAATACAATTTTATAATAGATTTGGATTTAAAAATTAAACACCTTGCTTATTATTGCATTGTAATGTTTAAATTTGGTAATTCCAGCCAATTAACCAGCAATTTCAGTAATCTGATACATAAGCATAAACGAATAAATCAATGGTTGGACTTGCTTACTAATGTCTACATTTTAAATTTACTCAATTATTTAATCCATTTTTCCATCTGGGTAATAACAGCCACCATATCTTTTGGTAATGGTGCATATATTTCAATATTTTGATACGTAAATGGGTGGGTAATCACAAGTTTTTCAGCATGCAGCGGCTGTCTTGACAGAAGGGCTTTTTCTACTTGTTGTTTCCCCAAATGAAACTTCTTTTGTTTAATTTCTGATAAAAAAAATGCGTCCCGATTTCCATACAGAGCATCTACAATAAGTGGATTGCCAAGATATTGCATGTGCACACGTACCTGATGTGTCCTGCCTGTAAATATTCT
This sequence comes from Saprospiraceae bacterium, assembly GCA_016717145.1. Classification (GTDB taxonomy): domain Bacteria; phylum Bacteroidota; class Bacteroidia; order Chitinophagales; family Saprospiraceae; genus OLB9. The sequence continues at coordinate 88,388 of JADKGD010000013.1, forward strand.
AATATACAACAGACTATATTTTTTAAAATTCTTAATAATTTTATAATCGGTGACACATTCTTTACCTCTTGGATGTACTAACATTTTACCTCTGGTAACTGATGATTCTGTAAGAGGCACATTTATTTGACCGCTTTCAGGAGAAGGCACACCATCGACAATTGCCATATAATATTTTTCGACATCTCTCGCCTCAAAACTCTTTGACATTAGTCTATGGGTATTTGCATCTTTTGCAAAAAGATTAACTCCACTAGTAAACTTATCCAACCTGTGTACCGGGATAATGTCAGGATAGTCCGCTTGTAGCAAATTTACCAGATTTGGTATGTCTGTGTTAAATCTATCTGGAATAGTAAGTATTCCAGGTGCTTTATTGACTGCTATTAGATATTGATCTTCAAAAAGAATTTCAAATGTTCTTTTCATTTTACACGTTCATTTATGAAAATACTGCTCCATGTTTTTTTGTTTCTGATAAAATAATCCCATATGATAGAACCTTCATATCTTCCTGCTAGATTTGGAGGATTTAATCTATTGCGATTTATCATTCCACTTTCCATGTTGCGGCGTTCAAATATGAAAGGAAGATTGATATAAAAAGTAATGTGTGCTTTTAGGATAGCTAAAGTCGACAAAGGCTTGCCTTCAAACAGGAATTTAATACCTGCAATGCCATCCAAAATAAGCTTAAGTGGTAATAACCAAATAAGTTTACCAAGAAATTCATTTTTAGTGAGTAGGTACAAGTTATTTCTGAAGTTATAATAGTCTTTCTTAGGATTTTGATAATCAAGCGTTCCTCCTCCAAGGTGAAAGACCTTACTTTTAGCTATAGCATACACTTTGTATCCAGCCAATTTTGCCCTCCAACAAAAATCAATTTCCTCCTGATGGGCAAAAAAGCATCATCAAAGCCTCCAAGAGCCTTAAACAATTTTGTACGGCAAATCATAGCAGCACCACTTGCCCAAAAAATTTCTGCATCTGAATTATATTGACCAATATTTGTTTCTATACTGTTAAAAACTCTGCCTCTACAAAATGGGTATCCAAGGATATCCAAATAACCTCCTGCAGCACCGGCATATTCGAACTTATTTTTTTCTTCCTGAGATAAAATTAACGGTTGAGCCACCCCTAATGATAAATTCTTTTCAAAAGCTTCGATGATGGGGTCAAGCCAATTCTCGGTGACTAGTACATCGGAATTTAGTAATACGATATATTCTGTAATTACATCTTTTAATCCCTTATTATAACCTTCAGCAAAACCGTAATTTTTTGAAAGTTCTACAATTTCAATTTCCGGATGCCATTCTCTGATATATGCAACTGAATCGTCGGTTGATTTATTATCTATTACAACGATGTTGAATTCGTATTTTGATGAACTATAATCCAACATAGGCAAATAAGACTCTAAAAGTTCAAGCCCATTAAAATTTAAAATGACAAGACTTACAAGCGGATCTTTCTTTTTATTATTATTAATTTCTTCAAGTACTTTAATGGCTTCAATTTCATCCTTGCGAAGTTGGGTTTTTAGACCATCAAGATTTTCAAATTTTATATCTTCACGAAGGTATTTCAGTATGTGGATTTGGATAATTTTGTCATAAATATTCTGGTTAAAATCAAATATATTGATTTCAATATTTGCTACGTTCTGATTGGTTACAGTTGGCCGTTTCCCAATGTACATCATTCCTTCAAAAGTGATATTCTCCACATCAATTTTAACAGCGTAAACCCCTTCTTTAGGTATCAACTTCTCTTTTTCTGCAATTTGTAGATTAGCTGTGGGATAGCCGAGTTTTGATCCTAACTTATCACCGTGAATGACTTTGCCGGTCAAAAGATAAAAACCTTTCAAAAACAAATTTGCATCTTCAACATTTCCTTCTAGCAAGGCTTTTCTAATTTTCGTACTGCTTATTGCGATTTCTTCAATTTCCTGTTTATAAATTTCAATAACCTGAAACCCTGCAGATTTTTCATATTCTCTCAATAAATCGATATGCCCGCTTCGATTTAATCCAAATCTGTGATCATATCCAATGACGATATATTTGGGCGAAAAGCTACTTATTATAAAATTCTCAATATACTCTCTGGGATCCTGTCTGGAAAATTCAAAAGTAAATGGAACCACCACCACATTTTTTATACCAAAATGATCAAGAAGCATTAATTTTTCGTCAAGCGTATTTAACAGACTTACATCTGATTCTTTAGGATCTATGACTTTGCGTGGATGCGGGTAAAATGTGATCACAATACTTTCACCATCAATTTCGCTGGCAAGTGACTTAACCCTTGACAGAATTTTTTGATGACCTACATGTACTCCATCGAAGGAGCCTATAGTAATGACAGCATTTTTAAAGTTGGGGAGTTCCTTTATGTTTCTGTAAATGTTCATGGATGTGCACAGAAGATTAATATTTCTTTCTATCTTGGTTGCAAAAATAAGCATCTTAAAGATAATTTTCCATTAGTTTTCAGATATTCTGAACAAATAACATACTTTTGGACTTTATTGATACAATATCTGAATTAAATAAATACATGTTACCTGATAATAACTTAGTTGTTGAAGCCTTAAGAAATGTAAAAGACCCTAATACGGGAAAAGATATTATTTCCTCTCGTATGGTCGAAGATCTAAGGGTTGATGCTCATAATATTTCTTTTTCTGTTTTACTTAAAACGAATGACTCGAAATTAAAATCAGCATTAAATTTTGCCTGTATGGAAGAAATAGGTAAAATATATCCTGATTCCGAAGTTCATATTCATTTAAAAATAAAACCTGAGGATGCTATAAGTAATGATTCTATATTGCCTCAAGTCAAAAATGTAATTGCAATTGCTTCAGGCAAAGGAGGCGTAGGTAAATCTACCATTTCTGTTAATCTTGCTGTATCATTGGCTGAAATGGGCCATTCCGTGGGTTTAATTGATGCTGATCTTTATGGTCCTTCGATTCCCACTATGATGGGATTGGTGGGTGAACGTCCTAAAATAGAGTTACTATACGGGAAACATAAAATAATTCCTTTACAAGCGCATGGTGTACATGTAATTTCAGTAGGATTTATCGTTGAACCTGAGCAGGCAGTTGTCTTAAGAGGACCAAGATTGGGAGGATTGTTGAGGCAATTTCTTCAGGATTGTTTATGGCCGGATTTAGACTTTCTGATTATTGATCTGCCTCCCGGAACTGGAGATATTCAACTTACATTGGTGCAGACTGTTCCTGTTACCGGAGCAATCATTGTGACTACTCCGCAGGAAGTATCTGTCATTGACGCTGTTAAGGCAATGAATATGTTTCTATTGCCAAATATTAATGTACCCATTCTTGGCGTCGTCGAAAATATGAGTTGGTTTACCCCGGAGGAATTACCTGAAAATAAATACTATATTTTTGGTAAGGGTGGAGGAAAAAAATTGGCTTCTATAGCAAATTCAACTATTTTAGGACAAATACCCATTGTGCAAAGTGTACGTGAAGGTGGGGACTCAGGCAACCCTGTATCGACCCAAAAAGAAAATTCACTTAAATCAATTTTTAATGAAATAGCCTCCAATACAATAAAACAGCTTAATCTCAGACATGAATTATATGCACCCACAAGAATTGTAAAGGTAGAAAATAGTTAACATTTAATAATAAATGAATTTCACGGTTTCTTGTTCTTTTTTAAAATAATATTTAACTTTGTCTTATGTTAACAGAAGTTTATTCAGATATTCTAGATAAAGTCAACCACGCATTGGACGAAATAAGGCCTCATCTTGCGGTAGATGGCGGTAATATTGAAGTTGTAGAAATTACCAATGATTTGATTGTACGGATCAAATGGCTGGGTAACTGCGAGCATTGTTCCATGTCAGCCATGACAATGCGTGCAGGTGTAGAACAGGCTCTAAAGTCTAAAATGCCTGAGATAAAAGCGGTAGAAGCAGTAAATGGTTTTTTTACTGTATGAACAGATCAGCACTTATTGATCAAATATTTCTAAAAAAGAGCTTTTTATGTATAGGACTTGATACTGACATCAGTAAAATTCCAGAACACTTAAAAAAGGCCGATGATCCTGTCTTTGAATTTAATAAAGCAATTATTGATGCGACACATGATCTTTGTGTTTCATATAAGCCAAATATTGCATTTTATGAATGTCAGGGTCCTAAGGGTTGGATATCTCTTGAAAAAACAATGAAGTATATACAAGATATTTCTGGTGACATTTTCACAATTGCTGACGCGAAACGTGGAGATATAGGTAATACCAGTAAGATGTATGCTAAAACGTTTTTTGATTATTTTAACTTTGATGCAGTAACAGTTGCTCCATATATGGGGCAAGATTCTATAACGCCATTCTTTGAGTTTATGGATAAATGGGTCATTTTATTAGGTCTTACGAGTAACTATGGAAGTCAGGATTTTCAAGAAATTATAAATGAAACGGGTGATAAATTATACACATTAGTCATTAGAAAAGCCCAGCAATGGGGGAATCCAAGTAACTTAATGTTTGTTATAGGCGCTACTCATCCGGAATCTTTTAAGGAAATCAGAGTATTAGCAAATGACTATTTTTTCCTGGTTCCGGGAGTTGGGACGCAAGGTGGAGATATGAATTCAGTCGTAACAAATGGTAGGAATGCCGAACTAGGTTTGTTAATCAATTCCTCTCGAGAAATAATTTATGCTTCAAAAGAAAAAGATTTCCAAGATGCTGCACGCGCTAAAGCCTTAATCCTTAAACAACAAATGTCCACATATTTTTAATAAAATTATTTATTATATTACTGTGTGATGATTAATTTTTTGTAGTATTTTTTACCACTAACATTTATTTCAACAAGATACATCCCCGCATTTATTCCCGTAATATCATTGCTGTAACCAGAATATAAATTTTTTACAAACCTGCCAAATGCATCCATTAGTTTGAAAGTGGTATTTGATTTATTAAAGTTAAGAAACAAATAATTTATGGCTGGATTAGGGTACAATTCTAAACCTGTAAGATCATTTTCATTGGCATCAGGTAAGTTTGATATGCCTGATGACTTAAATATGGTATTAAAAAATGTTAAGCCTCCACGCTCATTTCCGACAGCCATCTCGTAGAAATCATCATTATCAATATCAGCCAAACTCATTTTTACTTTTCTTCCCATACTGATATTTCCTAATTTACTGTCTTTCAAGGTAAAATTGCCATAAATATTTCCTTCAATGTGGTCATAGGACATAATGTTACCGGCTTCGATGCCTAAAAGCATTAACAGTTTATCATTTTGTTTGATAAAATATGGAGCACCTGATTGTGTATTCGGATCATTTCCGTTACTATAAATATTCCCTACAGTTGTACTATTTGGAAAATTTGCAGGTCCATTATCAGGTAGTGGTATAAACACTGCTGCTTCTTTTGTACCTATGTTTTTAAAAAAATTCAATTCATTATTTTTTTCTCCCACGACCAGGTCATTCAACCCATCTTCATCAAGGTCAATAATTTGCGGACTAGCATTTTGTCCGACAAAAAGATTAAAATAATTATAAACAGGAGCTTTAAATTCCATTGGTTTATTGGGGCCGGCAGAATTCTCAACATAATAGAGCAATCCTCGTACATCACCAATTACCAAGTCGAGATCTTTATCATTGTCCATATCGCCAATTGCAGGTGCAAATCTTCCGGTAAACTCATTGAATTGGGAAAAATTAAGAAAATCTTCATCGGTTAGCTTATATTCCGGTTGGCTTTTTGAGCCGATATTGGCAATAAGAAACATCCTGTTTTTCTTTATGCCATTTTTTAGCTGTATGCCATTACTTCCCATAATAATATCCTGAAGACCATCTGCATTATAATCTACAAAAAGAGGATGACTCGCACTATTAAAATATGCCATTTCATCAACGAGAAAATTGTTTTTCTCAAATCTAAAAACAGGACTTGAATCAGTACCAATATTTTTATATAACCAAACATGATTTTCGGATTCTGAGGCAAAAGCCTGATTAGGGGTAACGATTAGATCACGGACATTATCTGCATCACAATCAACATAAAAGGCTGATAAAAAAACGTCAATATTGACGGGCATGTCATCTTTAGGAAAATTATTATCAATGCCAGTCATAAATGCACTCTCCAATGTCCCGTTATTAATTAGTAATTTTAATTTAGAGCTTGCGATATCACCAATTATAGCATCCATATCCTGGTCGCCATCAGCATCAAAAACACATATTGTAGAGCCAGAGTGTCTTATTCCGCTACTTCCGCCACTTATAATGCCGGAAGCGCATCCAAAGGCAGAGTTGCTCAATGTTATATCATCTGATTGAGAATTTTCCGCAAATTTACCCCAACAGATATCTTTTCGCACATATTTTATTGAGTCAGCGCCAAGATTTTCTTCAAAACTTACATTTTGGTAATAAGAAGCATAACTTCCATCAGGCTCAAAACTTATAATATCCACATCACCATCAGAATCGACATCAACTACTGAAGGAAGGTCTACTGAACTTACATAAATTTGGGTGTAGCCGTTTGAAATAGGAAACATTAATATTTCTGGAATGCCATAATTAAAATTCAGACGACTAAATGTAATTCTTATCCCATCCATTTTACCTTTCCAAACCTCAATCGATCCGGGATAGACATTTGAAGAAGTAAATATATCTTTTACCCCATCTTTGTTAAAATCAACAAGCAGTGCCCAGTTACGTAATGAAGGGAAAACGGAAATATATTCAGGAGCATATTTAAATTCGTAATTACCAGATTGTCCTGTCTTAATTAGCGGAATTATTTGATCTCCATTCCTGTCAAAGACAAATAGATCCATCAACCCATCGTTATTAAAATCAATATTCGAAAATTGCCCACCTCTTAGACCTCCGGTATAAGGTAAATTAAGCACTTTGTTATTTTGTGTGTATGGGATATCTATCCTGTCAAAGTTTTGAGAACATAACGAAGAATTTAATAATACATTTACTAAAATACCTAAAAGGAGATTATATTTTTGGCGCATAATAAGCAATTTTATAGCTTGAGTTTTATTAGAACAAGATTAAACAACATATTGAACATATCAATCTTTTTATTTGTTCTGAGTTAAAACTGCATTTAATTGTTATGTGGACTTTTGCAATAGAAGCATATTATTTTACTTTAATATTTTTGCACTGTGGTTTGACAGTTAACAGGGCTCTAAGTTGTTTCCAAACATGAAAGTTTAAAATTATTTGTATAATATTTTCGAAATTATTTTTTTACAAATATCTGTAAATGTTAATAATTTATTATCAAGTAAAAATAAATAATTACTTTTATACATTTTAACGGGTGTTGAACCTGGAGCAGTCATTTTTATCTTTATTATCAAATTTAATACAAACAATTTTTTGCAATGGTGGGAACGAAAATAGCTGGAATAGGATGTTATGTACCTGATAGAATAGTTACAAACAGTGAGTTATCTCAATTTATGGATACAACTGATGAGTGGATCAAAGAACGAACCGGAATAGAAGAGAGAAGATATGCGGTAAAGCACGAACAGACAACAACTACCATGGGGACAGCTGCAGCCAGAATTGCCATTGAAAGAGCTGGTATTAATAAAGAAGATATTGATTTTATAATATTTGCAACATTAAGCCCGGACTATTACTTTCCTGGTTGTGGTGTCCTACTTCAAAGAGAACTTGGTATTACTAAAACAGAAATCGGCGCACTTGATATTAGAAATCAATGTTCAGGTTTCGTTTATGGTTTGTCTATTGCTGATCAATTTATAAAAACAGGTATGTATAAAAACATACTTCTTGTAGGTGCAGAAATGCACTCAATGGGTTTGGATTTTTCGGATGACGGTAGGGCTGTAACAGTCATTTTCGGTGATGGTGCCGGTGCTGTTGTGCTACAACCTACTGACAAAGATGGTCAAGGCATTCTTACGACTCATCTGCACGCAGATGGGACCCATGCTGAAGAATTGGCAATGATAAGTCCGGGGTCTCATGGGGGACACTATTTGGGCAAAGAAAAGTTTGGGTTTCCTGATGCAAATAAATTAGGCAGCATTTTTGTCACTCAAAAAATGTTGGACGACAATTTACTTGCGCCAAATATGACAGGACAGCTTGTGTTTAAAACAGCAGTTGTGAAATTTCCTCAAGTAATAAAAGAAGCACTAGACAAAGTTGGTTATACCACACAGGATATTGATGTTTTTGTTCCTCATCAGGCCAATCTCCGTATAAGTCAGTTTGTTCAAAAAATATTAGGTTTGCCAGATAGTAAAGTAATCAATAACATTCAGAAATATGGCAATACTACAGCGGCCTCCATTCCTATAGCACTTTGTGAAGCTTGGGAAGACGGAAAAGTAAAAGAAGGCGACCTGGTGTGTCTTGCTGCTTTCGGTAGTGGGTTTACATGGGGGAGTGCACTGATCAGATGGTAGAAGATATTACTTTTGTATTTTAGCATCCTTTGTTTTACAAAGCAGATAAAAATCATACCTATTTTAAATTTATGAAAGTTGATATATTAGCCATTGGTGTTCATCCGGATGATATTGAATTAAGTGCATCCGGCACAATAATCAGCCATATCTCTCAAGGTTATTCTGTTGGTTTATGTGATCTGACACAAGGGGAACTAGGAACCAGGGGAAGTGCTTCCTTAAGACTTGCTGAAGCGGAAAAATCAAAGCAAATTTTAGGAGCAAAATTTAGAGTCAACCTTGGAATGCGTGATGGGTTCTTTGAATATTCTGAAGAAAATATTTACAAATTAGTTGCTGTAATACGACAGCATCAGCCTTCTATAGTACTTTCAAATGCTATTTCAGACAGGCACCCTGATCATGGGAGAGCTGCCAAATTAATAAGTGATGCCTGTTTCTATTCCGGCCTTGTCAAGGTAAAAACAACGGATAGCAAAAAACATAATCAAGCTCCATGGAGACCCAAAGCTGTATACAATTACATTCAGGATCGGAATCTAAAAGCGGATTTTGTTGTTGACATTTCACCATACATGGACAAAAAATTGGAGGCCATTTTGGCTTTTAACTCACAGTTTTTCGACCCTGATTCAAAAGAGCCGGAGACACCAATATCTTCAAAAAACTTTATAGAATTTATTAAATCAAAAAATCGTAGCTATGGACGAGATATCAATGTAGAGTTTGCAGAAGGATTTACAGTTGAGCGCAATATAGGAATAAAAAATCTTTTTAATCTGATATAATAAAAAACATGCAGTGAATTAATGGAGTTGGGTTGGAAAATTCCACCAAGATCATTAAAATTTTATCTTACTTAATGGAAATGAAAACACAAACCTCTGATTTCCTTTTACATCAATTGTTTCCATTTTTATTTCAGGATCCTTTAAGGACCAATCAATAAGAATTTTTCCATAGTGATTGTCCATAACCGGACCTTCAATACGATTTTTATTAGGTGTTGCAAAATACCAGGTTGACGTAATACCACTTGATGTAAAATCATAAATTGGATAAAGGCTATCAGCTCTAATTTCAGAAATTTCAGAATAATGAACATCACCACTTATAAAAAAAACACCATTGGCTTTGGTTTTTTTAATTAAATCTAACATCTTTTTTTGCTCATGAGGAAAATTTGCCCAACTTTCATAACCATTGAATTCAATACCAAATTGTGTGCTACTGCATATAATTCTAACGTCAGCCGGAACATTTAACTCTTTCTCCAACCAAAGCCATTGCTTATTACCTAAGATGGTAGAATCCCTATTTTCATGATAATAATAGTCTAAGGGGTAAAAGTATTTTGGATTATTATGTAATTCTCCTCTATAATTTCTTAGGTTATCTCTAAATGTTCTGGTATCTAAAATAATAATCTGGACTTTTCGACCATTTGATTCATGAATGAGAGAAGTATAAATACCATCCCTGGTTCTCCTTTCTGAATCTTTAGGTTCATTAAAAAAATCAAGAAATATTTGTTTGGATTCCTTAATATATGGATAATGTCTTCCGGAATCATTAATGCCAAAATCATGATCGTCCCATGTAGCTAAAACTTTTGTTGAATGAAGTAATGCCTGGAATTCAGGTTTTAGATCTAGCTTTTGATATTTTTCTTTAAGTAGAGACATATCATAAGTATCTCCATATATATTATCACCAAGATATATAAAATAATCAGGTTTAAGGTCGGCGACTTTTTGCAGAATTGGTTGATTTTCATTCTCATGTGCGCAGGAACCAAAAGCGATGATAGTTTTTGTGCCATTTTGTCCTGGCAAACTTATCACAAATAAGAATAAAAAGGTTGCCGATATACATCTTAACAATTTCATTACAAAAATTAAAAATACTTAAAACTTTGGCCAGCCTTTATGCTTAATAATGATTGATAAATCAATTCAATTACACTTTCCACATCTTTCTCATGAGCCATTTCAACCGTAGTGTGCATGTACCTTAAAGGAAGTGAAATCAGTACCGAAGGAACACCACCATTGCTGTATGCAAATGCATCAGTGTCTGTACCCGTACTTCTGCTGGCCGCTGCCCTTTGAAAATCAATTTTGTTTTTTTCTGCAACTTCTATAATTTGATCAAGCAACATATTATGCACAGCAGGAGCATATGTCAGGCTAGGCCCAAAACCACATTTAGTATCACCTTGAATTTTATTGTTAATTAGAGGAGTGCCTGTATCATGCGTAACATCGGTTATTATAGCTATATGTGGCTTGATGGTGTTTGCTATCATCTCAGCACCTCTAAGCCCAATCTCTTCCTGAACAGCATTGACAACATAAAGTGAAAAAGGTAATTTCTTTTTTTTCTCTTTTAGTAATCTCGCCACCTCAGCTATACAAAAGCCACCCATTCGGTTATCAAGCGCTCTGCCAACGTAATAAACGTCATTTAATTTCATAAGCTCATCCTGAAATGTAATGACATTTCCTACGTGAATGCCCATTTCTGTTACTTCAGCTTTATCTTTTGCACCTACATCAATAAATATATTCTCCATTGTCGGAGAGAGGTTTTCATCCTTTCCTTTTCTGGTGTGTATGGCAGGCCAACCGAAAACTCCTTTAACAATACCTTTTTTAGTATGCACATTAACCCGCATTGAAGGAGCAATGATATGATCTGACCCACCATTTCTGACGACCTGAATAAAACCTTTATCATCTATATGATTTACATACCAGGCTATTTCATCTGCATGAGCTTCTATGACCACTCTATATTCATTTCCCGGGTTAATAATGCCATATGCAGTACCATAATTATCCAGATGCCACTCATCAACAAAAGGTTTAATATAATCCAACCAAATTTTTTGACCTGACATTTCAAACCCAGTTGGCGATGCATTATTTAGATATTTGAATAGAAACTCTTCAGACTTTTTTGTGATTGTATTCATTTACTTAATTTTCGGTTATTTTGGAAGTCGTTATTCAAAAATTATTTTCATACCATTTTTCCGGATCGCTATTCCAGCGTTTTAATACTTCTCCTTCTACTTCCGTTATATAGTTAGTATTAAATGCTTCTTCAATCAATTCATTATAATGCGACAAAGTACGATATTTGCATGCTGAATTCCTAAAATTATTCTTAGCTTTTTCAAAACCATAGTCAAAAATTGCAACAACACCTAAGACATTATGTCCTTCAGCCCTCAAAATTTCAACCACTTCAATTGAACTGCCACCAGTTGAGATTAAATCTTCCACTACCAGAATTCTTGATTTCGGAGGTATTTCACCCTCAATAGAATTTTGCCTGCCATGGGATTTTGGAGCTGACCTCACGTAAGAAAATGGAAGATCTAAAGCATCCGCCAACAAAGCGCCATGTGCTATGCCTGCTGTAGCCACACCTGAAATCATTTCGATTTTTTCAAATTCTTTTGACAACTCAATAAAGGCAGATTTTATTAACGTTCTGACTTCCGGATAAGAAAGCGTAATCCGATTATCACAATAGATAGGAGACCTCATACCTGATGCCCATGTAAAAGGATTTTGCGGGTTTAATTTAATTGCGTTTATTTGCAGAAGTTTTTGAGCTATTAATGTCTCGGTTGTCATTTTAAAAAATTTAATGGAGAAGTCGCAAATTTACAAAATCTATATTAACGAAGTAGAAGTTATTTTAAAACCTTCTACTGAAGTGTCTTTAGATGATACGCTGACTTCAGGAAGTCTTTTAGTAAAATACACTGGCAATAAAAAACACCTGTTGGATTATATTAGCATATTGGAAAAGTCCATTAAGTCAGAAAAACTTATTATTCATTTTGAAGATTTTCCAAAATTAAAAGCTGATTTCAAATCTCATTTTACAGAAATAGAAGCAGGCGGAGGACTTGTATACAATGAAAAAGGAGAATATCTATTTATTTACCGAAGAGGTTCGTGGGATCTGCCAAAGGGGAAGATAGAAGTTGGTGAAACTAAGCGAGCTGCCACCTTACGAGAAATTACAGAAGAGACTGGCATAAAAAAAATGTCAATAATAGAAAAAATAATTATTACACGTCATACGTATCGCTCTAATGTGGGTAAACGTATCATTAAAAAGACACATTGGTATCTGGTTGAAACTAAAAAACAACCGTTAGTGCCACAATTGAATGAAGATATTGAAAGGGCTGAGTGGATGACTCTTGATCGCTTTTTTAGTAAAAAAAGACAAGTTTACCCTAATATTCTTGAAGTCTTACATACACAGGATACAAGTGACATTAAAAGTAGGGTGCAAATAAAAATAAAATAATTCATAAAAATTATGTCTGACTTTTTGATGAAATTAAAAAACAACCTTTTGGCATATTATAAAGATATTGTTGTTGGGTTTATTATTTTATCGTTAAGTTGGGTGTTGTTAATGCGATTTTTTCCACCGCCAATCACTCTTTTAATGATAACAAGATGTGTTACCGATGAGGGAAAATTTCAATATGATTGGGTAAATTATAATGATATTTCGCCTTATATAAAAGTTTGTGCCATAGCCTCTGAAGATCAAGCCTTACCTTTTCATTATGGATTGGATATTGAGGCTATTGGCAAGGCAGTGAACCTAAATAAAAAAAGTAAAAAAACTTTTGGTGCAAGTACAATTACCCAACAAGTTGCCAAAAATGTTTTTTTGTTTCCACAGAGGTCTTATTTTAGAAAAGTTTTAGAATTATATTTTTCCTTTCTTTTGGAGACCATTTGGTCCAAGGAGCGGATCATGGAAACCTATCTTAATGTAGCAGAGATGGGGACACTTACTTTTGGGGTAGAAGCAGCTGCCCAAGAATACTACAATAAATCAGCTTCAAAATTGTCATTAAGTGAAGCAGCAACAATTATTGCTGTTTTGCCAAGCCCACGCAAGTATAGTGTTAAAAATCCGGGATCCTATGTTGCTCAACGAAGACAAGAAATTGTATCACTATTTTATTCTTTGGACGGGACAAATTATTTACGGGAATTGTATGTCAAATCTGATAAATCCCTTTACGATTTTAGTAAGTATAAAAAGTGAACAGAATAAATTTTTATTTTAAGGATAAGAACACTATTTTTGCAACTCTAAATAAATAAATAAACAAAAACATGTTGGATCAATTTAAAGCTTTAAATGAAAGTGAATTTTCACAATTAAAAGAAGCGGTAGTGTTAATAACAGTTTTAATAGCTGGAGCAGACGGAAAGATAGAAAGTGAAGAACTGGCTTGGGCTGAAAAAGTGGTCGACATAAGAAGTTATCACCAAAAAGGAATCCTGAAGGCGTTTTATGAAAATATCGATTTGACTTTTGGGGATAATCTTAAAAAACAAATAGATTTATTACCTTCAAACGTTATTGAAAGAAATGAAGTTATTACTGAAGAGCTTACTAAACTAAACGATATTTTGGCCAAATTGGAGCCAAAACTTGGCGCAGGTTTACATAAAAGTTTTTTGAGTCTTGCACAGCATGTTGCCAAAGCCTCCGGTGGCGTTATGGGATTTTTCACCATCAATGCTGCAGAAGCTAAAGTACTCAAATTAAGTATGATCTCACCTGTTGAGTATGATAACTCTGAGGAAGAAGAGTAATCCCTGCAGGTCATGAATAAAGGTTGAAAATGGATTTACAATTTTTTATAAACCAAACATACCTGATGTGAAATAAATTCATAATTTTATCTCATATAATAAATGACATGGGATATAAAATTTATTTTCTATTTGTATTGTTTGGCTTTGGGGTAAATGTAAGTGGCTATTCACAGAATATGGCCATTGTAATAAAAGACGATGAAACTAAAGAAGTTCTAATTGGTGCAGATATAGTAACTGAAAATGGTATAGGTTATACCACAAATGAGATAGGTATATTTGAGCTGAATTCCCCAACTTTCCCAATAAAATTAAAAATAACCTATATTGGGTATCAGGATCTTGTCATTACTTTCCAAACGGAAAAAGACATTTTAAAGGAACTTTACCTAAAGCCTACACAATTTGCACTTGATCTTGTCACTGTCACCGGCACAAAGTATGAACAAAATATAAGTCGGTCAACCGTTACGGTGGATATACTTAAACCTGATTTATTGCGAAGCGTAAACGCAAATTCATCGGATGATATTCTGAATAAAGTTCCTGGTGTTCAGGTACTTGATGGACAAGCAAACATACGTGGAGGTTCCGGGTATTCATATGGTGCCGGAAGCAGAGTTATGATTCTTATCGATGATATTCCTGCTTTACAACCCGATGCCGGATTTCCAAACTGGGGCGACATTCCTGTCGAAAATCTATCCCAGATCGAAATTCTAAAAGGGGCTTCTTCAACCCTTTATGGGTCGGCTGCCTTAAATGGAATCATAAATTATCGGTCTTCATATGCTACATCAAAGCCAGAAACAAGGGTTTCGACTTCTGCAACCGTGTTTTTATCACCTAAAGACCCCGATAAAAAATGGTGGAAAGATACCTTAAGATATGAAAGCAATGCTTCATTTGTCCATAAACAAAAATTTGGCAAACTTGATTTTATTGCCAGTGGTTTTTACAACAGATTAAGGGGTTATAATCAGTTTACTGATGAAAATAGGGGAAGGGTCAATCTCAATTTAAGGTATAGGTTTTCTGATCGGTTAATATTGGGTTTTAATTCTATTGTTAATATTAGTACGAGCAATAGCTTTTTTCTGTGGAGTAATCCTGGGTCAGGAGTTATGAAACCCTTGTCAGGGACTGTCTCTGACAGAAAAGCTAAACGGTTTTATTTCGACCCGTCTTTGACATATACGGACAAATACAATAACAGACATAAGTTGCTGTTAAGATCAATCATTATTGACAATACCAATAATACAAACCAGTCCAACAATTCGTTTAACAATTATGGTGAATATCAGTTTCAAAAGAATTTTGCTAAAGCAGATTTGGTTTTAACATCAGGTATCGTTGGAACGTGGAACAGAACAAATTCACAGATTCTCGGTGATACTACCTATTTTTCCAAGTCGTCTGCTGTTTATTTTAATCTGGATAAAAAGTTTGGATCAAAACTTACTATTGCCGCCGGAATGCGTTATGAACACGTTGTGCATAATAGTCCGATTAATGTTTTTGACCCAAAAGGCTACAAATCTGACGGGCAATTAATTTCACGTTTATCAGCCAATTACCAGTTGGCAGAATATACTTTTTTAAGGGCCTCCTGGGGTCAGGGTTATAGGTTTCCTACATTGACAGAGCGCTTTGTTACAACAACTTTTGGTGCATTTTCTATTTTCTCCAATCCTGCATTAAACCCGGAATACGGGTGGTCCTCAGAACTTGCTATAAAGCAAGGGTTTTCTCTTGCCGGGTTTAAAGGTTTCATAGATTTTTCAACTTTTATTTCTGAGTATCAGGATATGATAGAATTTACATTCGTTTTTGAACCAACCAGGATTGGCTTTCAACCGCAAAACATTGGTAATACAAGGATTTCAGGCTATGAACTAGGGGTGGTAGGGCAAGCAAAAATATTTGGACTTCCAATTAATATATTTGGCGGATATACGTATATTAATCCTATTTATAAAAATTATAACACCAGTGAGCAAGTACGCAATAGTGTTTCCGAACCACAAAATATTCTTAAATACCGATCGAAACACCAATTCAAAATGGATTGTGAGGCTAAATTTTGGAAAATGAAATGGGGTGTTTCTGTTCAGAGAGTCAGTCATGTGATAAATATTGATAAAGCTTTTGAATCTGTGCCACCCATAAGTTTTGATCTTTTTGGTATTGCACAATACCGGGATATAAATAATCATGGATATACTCTTGTGGATTCCCGACTTGGCATAGACATAGGCAAATGCACCGTAACCGCATTAATAAGCAATATTTTAAATCAAGAGTATACGCTCCGTCCAGCATTGGTTGAGGCTCCAAGAAACATAGCACTCAGACTTGACTGGAAAATAAATTAGATAGGGATTGGAAAATAAAAACACACAAATACAATATCTACCAATAAGTCCTGATCTTAACTAAAAAACCAATATTTCTATTATTCCTATTTTTTTCCTATCAATCCTTCCACTTTCTCCAGAAGCCACGGCTTTGATACAACACCTTTTATGCCTTCAATTTCGGCTTTAAGTTTGATCAACTTATCTTTTTCTTTGTAGGATAACTTCATTAATGAAGTAGTAAATTTTATAAGGTACAAATAAGTATCTTTTCTATCATCAGTCAAAGATTTTTCTCGCCGGATATACATTTTAAATGCCTGCAAAAGAGACTCAAGGGCATCAAACTCATCCAATTCATAATAACTTGCGATCTGCAAAGTCTTTGACCCAAGATTGTACCATACATCATCATAATTCACTTTATTAAGGTGATCCAGTACTTTACCAAAGTTTTTTCTATAAAATTCAAGTCTGGCCAGGCTAAACATCACGGCATTGTCCCGATATTTAGGGTCGACGTATTGGGCATAATCGTTGATAAAAATTTCTGCCCAATCAAATTCTTCCACTCGGAGAGCAATTTGTACAATATTTCTAAAAGTAGTGGCTGACAGTTCTTTTTCTAGTATTATAATATTATTATCAATAGTTTCTTTATACAAACTAAATGTTTCTTTTTGAAAATCAAAACTGCCCTTATTTACTTTATTAATGCAATAACTTATTGCTGTTGCGTATATCTCCTTTACTTCTTCTTTTGGAAATAAGTAAATATGCTCTTTCATCATTTTTCTTAAGTCAAACTAATGACTTTCATCAATTCAATCAGAATAGGTATATTGCATCTTATTGTACAATTGAATAGGAGGCACTTCCTGATATTTTCTTCAGTTGCCTTAGTTAACACCATTTCCATATTTTCAATCTCGATGTCCAATTGATACATTTTTTTCCAACTCAGTAGGGTACAATACAAACGCAGTTTTTCTGCTACGTAAAAATAATCCAGATTTTCGGATATTTTACCAATGTTCAGTTCTGTTTCGATCTCTGATTTTACATTCTTTTTTTCATTTTCTGTTTTGAGGCTAAATAATGATTTCTCAACAAGATATTGATTGTAATAATACTCCACAGATTGATTGAGGTCCATTTTTTGCAATCTTTCTATCTCTCCTATGAGTCCATTGTATAATTTATCCAGACTTTTTTTTCTGGCGCCTTCGAGTTTTAAATTACTTCTCAAACTGGTCATCTGATCAAATTCCTGCTGCGCCAGAAAATCTTCCAGTAGTTTTACAAGATCTGAATTAAGTTTTAAAAATTTTTGATTTTGATAGGCCTGACCTGGATAGACATGGGTCCAAAGAGATTCGTTTGAAAATTCAATATCATCCAATCCTTGTTTGATAAGCTTATATAATTGGTCAAAATATGTAGTAATTGATTCATTGACGTTAAAATATGGTGAATGAACATATTTCCTAAAGCTGTTTAATTCATATATATTAAGCGTTGAAAGTGCCGAAATGATCTTTCTGTCTTTCATATGTTTAAATTTTGCTAAGTTGTTGAATTCGTTTGATTCGAGGATTTGGATAAAGGACTAAAATTCTTTGAATAGCACCCATTTAATCATTCAGGTTTGTACCCGCCTGCATACACGAGTCGGGCAGGTGCAGACCGTTTATGGGGATTTCATGTGTAATTTTTTTAATCATTAAAAAATAACTTAGTATGTAAAATACAAATATATTACAATTTAGTCAAATTGTCGTTATTTATAGCACTAAAGTGTATCGCAAATTGCACAAATACTTAAACCCAGAATCCTCATAAGAAATTCCCGGCTACCAAAGATGTATGTCGTGCAGGTATTCCGATAATATTTGACTTTTTATTTGTTTATGGGAGTCGAAGCTACAAACCGTTGTTTATAGTTCAAGCCTAAAAAGCCATTTCGTAAGGCTTTTTAAACTACTTTCATGTGCATTACAACTATTTTAGCGAAAGTTCTCTCATTACAAAGTCCAATGCGGAATCTTGGCTTAACAAAAATTTGAAGCAAAATATTGTAACTATTCAGCTATGAGCAAAAGTATTTATATTAGTTAGAATTTTGCTTTAAAGAAACAAAATTCTCACCAAAATCGGGTTGTTCTTTGCACTTTCCCACGGATATTATCCGTTGTCACCAACATTTCACCCCGCTGGAACTATAACTGCATATTTACAAAATAAAAATATAAAGTGAAAATTTAAATTAGTAAAGCAAATTATATTATATATATACATAATGTATTTTTAATGGATTTATAAGTAGTTATAAATATTAAATATTCTATAATTATAAATATTATTTTACCACACATTATTATAATATCTAACATGTAATATACACACTATCATTATTTTCAATACGTTGATAGCTTGGAAGTAAAATATCAATAAAATATTTATAAGAAAAATATCAATATATTTGTTTAATAGGATAATATTTCTTTATTTTGCAGTTAAATTATATGCAGTTTAAAATAGGAGAGAGTCTCCCTAAGACTAAGCCATGAAATACATATTTAAATTTTTATTTATATTTTTTGCTACGATGTCTTCCCTCGGACTTGCAGCGCAGAGCATTGACGCTGATGTTTACGTAAAACTTCTTCCCACATCCACATTTTATGACACAATTTATAGCCAATATGCACCTAATATTGTAAGTACCGATATTAACTTTAGTGCAGAATGGGCAAAGATTGCCGATAAAACATACAAAATTACAATAGTACTAACGACAACAACTTATATCGGAAAAGGTAAGGTTATCATACAATACACAGAGGGACTTCCGCCAAAACCTAAATATATAAGTTATCATCTTAATAGTATTGTTTCTAAGATATCTGCAATGCCTGATTTTATTACCGTATTCGGATCTAATAGCGTTGCCATATACCCATTGTCGAATGATAATTCTACTACTACCGGTTTGACATTAGATGGCATTGGTCAGATACAATATGGTAATGCTACAGCAGCAGGAGATTCCATAACTTATACGCCAAACGGTGAGGAACTTTTAGATTATATAGTCTATAGTGTGACAGATTCTTTAGGGTCCAAAGCAAGTTCCTGATTTATTTAATGCGACAGCAGCCAGATGCCAATGATGTTGATACACTGAGATATACCTTAAAAAATACCAATCATCAGTTTATTATACTACCTTACCCGGGATTTTCCATAAATGCTGCAAATGGAGTGGATAAAGGTATGTTGGTTCAAAACCACAGCATGGTGTTTGATTATATACCAAATAAAGGCGCTTCCGGCACAGATAATTTTTTATTTGAAACAGGAACGGGTAAAAAGAGGTTGGTCATTATAAAATTGATCAATAAAGTTCAGAACAGTACCAGTGTAAGAGATGATAAATTTTATACACCTAAAAACACGCCAATCCATTTTGATGTGTTGGCTAATGATTTAAGTAGTAATTTCCCCATCACCACATGGTCATCTGCATTGGTTCACGACACTTTGGGCTTATTTTCTTATACTCCACCAACAAATTTTAGCGGCGAAAAAAACTTTACTTATACAGTATACTACGGAGGTGGATACTCCAGTGTAGGTAAAATTAAAATATTTGTTGGCAATTTCAAACCCCAACAGACTCTTGATTATAACTTTAATACTGACAAAAACACTTCATTGGTCTTGGAATATGACGTACCCATTGAGGGATATTCATTTGAAGTAGCCGATAACCCAAATTTTGGTACATTGGAAGTTTTTAATGACAATACCACTTTAGATATCGACTGTAATGTTATTTCAGCCAAATCATACCTGGTATATACACCTGATATGGGATATTATGGAACTGATTCTTTAGCAGTAACGTACAAAGTTGTAAATAATGATTCCATAGTATATAAGTTATATATCAATATTCTGGATTCAGCTCAGGACAGCCTTTGTAAATGTGTGGGAGCTGACTGTATCTGGCAGGGAGATATGAATGGTGATGGAAGGGTTTCGGTTCAGGATTTATTGTCATTGGGAAGATATATAGGCCTTAAGGGAAATAATCGGGACAATATGGAATATCCGTATTGGGCAGGCCAAAAAGGTGAGGACTGGATTTATACACAGCCAAATGGCACAAATACAAAACATGTTGATGCAGATGGAGACGGAATCGTTTCTGTAAGTGACAGTTTATCTATTTCAAATAATTATGGCGGCATTCACAATTTGGTTCCGGATGAAATTTTAGGTATCAAGGATTATGCATTTACTTTAGTGCCAAATTCCACAGAATTGGACTCAGGTGATCTATTGGTCATTGACATCCTGATTGGTACTAGTACGGCCCCTGTTGTAGATGTATTTGGATTGGCGTTTGGATTAAACTTCTCCCCTTCATTGATTGATAGTGCATCACTTTCCGGTCATTTTGAAACCAATGGATGGTTTGGCAGGACAAGTCCTACACTTCAGATGATGAGGCAGCCTCAGGAAGGTAAAGTGCATATGGCATTTACGCGCACTGGTAGTATCGTTGATGACGAAGCTGATGGTTTTAGACCTATCGGGGTAAGTGGCAATGGAAAAATAGGACAATTATCTTTTATTGTTGAAGATGAATTAGATGGTTTTAAAAGCACTAAGCCATACATCACACGCAGGATAAAAACAGAAAATATAGGTATAGAGTTAAGCGAAGGTGAACGTTATCTACTTCCTGATACTTATGTAGATGTAAGAATAAACTTAGACAAAAGTACACCTACGCCAACAGAAGATAAATTGTTGGTATTTCCTAATCCTGCAAAACAAGTTGTAAACTTGCATTTTAATGGTAGAAACATCATTAAAGCATACAAAATGGCAGATTTATATGGAAATATTGTATCTCAGCAATCATCTTTAAATGACAATGCTCTTTCTATCCTTACCGCTTCGTATCCTTCAGGCATCTATGTACTGCAAGTTCAAACATCCCAAGGGTTAATCACTAAAAAAGTAGAAATTATTACAAATTAATAGCTTTCATTTGTAATCATAAAATTTATAAAAAGAAAAGACCTGAACAAATTGTTCAGGTCTTTTCTTTTGTGGTCGCACCAAGAATCGAACTTGGATCTAGAGTTTAGGAAACTCCTATTCTATCCGTTGAACTATGTGACCTTTTCATAATGGCAACAAAAGTAAATAAATTAAGCTATTTATAAACTAATTGTGCATAATAAAAACAAAGCCATTTTTCTAATTGTTATCTTTGGGTCAATAAAAAATAATAAATCTTTTGATAGCTCGTCAGATAAAAGCAAATTTGCCCACAAAATGGGGACATTTTAATATTTATGCCTTCTCAGAGAGCCATGAAGAGCCGTCTCCGGATTTGGCATTGGTTCACGTCGATATAGACAAGAACTCCATAGTAGCCGTCAGGATACACTCTGAATGTATTACAGGAGATTTGTTTGGTTCAAAAAGATGTGATTGCGGTGATCAGCTGGATATGTCCATGAAGTTAATATCGGAGCAAAAAGGTATGCTGATATATCTTCGTCAGGAAGGGCGGGGTATAGGTCTCATCAATAAGCTGGAAGCATATAATCTACAGGATAATGGTCTCGATACCTTTGAAGCTAACGTACATTTGGGCTTTGAACCTGATGACAGAGATTTTAATACTGCTGTTGATATTATGAATGACTTGGGCATAAAAAAAATAGATCTGATAACCAATAATCCTGAAAAGATCGCTGCCATTGAATCATCATCCATCATATTAAATAGTAGAATTCCCATCATAATACCTACAAAAAAAGAAAATGAAAGGTACATGAAAGCAAAACAAACGCATATGGGGCACTTATTATAAATATGTTATTATATGCACATTGAAGATATAACAAACTACTGTCTATCTAAACAGGAAGTGACACATTCTTTTCCTTTTGGAGGTGACACCCTGGTATTTAAGGTAATGGGCAAAATGTTTTTACTTACAGGTCTGGAAAGTATTCCTGCCTCCATAAATGTAAAATGTGATCCTGAATGGGCCATTGAACTGCGTGAGTCTTATGAGGATATAATTCCGGGTTACCATATGAGCAAAGTCCATTGGAATACCGTATCGATTGAAGGATCACTGGAAGATTCATTCATATTTAGATTAATAGATCATTCATACGACTTAGTTGTAGCATCATTGCCAAAAAGGACAGGCTGATATTTGACAAAAAGCCATGATTGAAGATAAAAACTATTTTGATTTTGTGATTGTAGGGCAGGGTATTGCGGGTACACTTCTTGCACACTTTCTTTTAAAACACGACAAGTCAATTCTGGTAATTGACAACAATCACGTAGCATCCTCTTCCAAAATTGCAGCAGGTATCGTAAATCCGATAACAGGAAAAAATTTTGTATTAAGCTGGAGAATTAATGAATTTCTACCTATTGCCTATGAAACGTACGATGAAATATCCGAAAAACTCAACATTACGGCATATACAAAAATTAATATTATCCGAACCTTCGACACTATCGAAGAAGAAAATAATTGGCTTGGGAGAACTGCTGATCCGGCACTCAAACATTACATAGTTCCATTGGCTGATTCAAGTACATTTGGTGAAAGCGTAAAACCGGTTTTTGGTTATGGGGAGTTGACTCAAACAATGCAAGTTAATATGGCAGATATTATGCATGCTTATAAGTCTGTCTTAATTTCTGAAAAAAGCTATCTAAATGAATGTTTTGATTATTCAAAACTAAAGATTTATGCTGACCATTATCAATATAATGATTTCACCTTCAAATCAATCATTTTTGTGAAGGCTTTAAAATTGAATTTAACCCTTTCTTTGAAAATGTTGGATTTGCTTCTGCAAAAGGTGAAGTGCTGATCATAAAAATCAAGGATATAGCATTTAAAAAGATTTATAAGGCCAAAATCTTTATCGTTCCTATGTACGATGATATCTATTGGGTAGGATCGGGTTATGAATGGGATGCTAATGATGACCTTCCAACGGAAGCAGGAAAAGAGAAACTTATATCGGAGCTTGAAAAAATACTTACCGTTCCGTTTGAAATTATTGATCATAAAGCAGCTATCCGACCTACCATTTATATTAGACGACCGATAGTGAAAGTTCATTCGACGAACCCGGAAATGGTCTTTTTTAATGGTTTAGGAACAAAAGGTGCTTCTATCGGACCTTTTTATGCCAAGCAGTTGGCAAAGTACCTGGTTTATAAAAACCCCGAAGACTTAAATTATAATTAAGTTAAAAGCAACTTACTTAGGGCCTGCTAGGTGTGCTTTAAATTATTGATTATCAATTAGATATCGTAATATTTGAGATTTTCAGTGCACGGGTATTAGTGTATTTTAGAAAAAACATTTGCACTTAATCTAGTCTTTGCCCTGTGCGGGCGGCATTTACTTTTTTTCCTGTCAAGTCGAGTAGGCAAGCGGGAGTTTCACCCGCAAGCCTCTCACGGAACCGTGCTTGAAGATCTCCCTTCACACGGCTCTTGATGTAGTCTAAAATCATTAACAATACCCTTTTGACCAATGATAGAAAAGATTTGGCTTTTCTTTTCGGATCATTTGATACATGTTCAACGCTTCTTTTGTACCTAGTTTGTACTTCTTTCTTATCCACTTTCTTATTCGTGTATTTAAATGATAAAAGCACTTCTCTAATCCGCGTTTTGTGAAGAGTCCATAATAATTAATCCATCCAATCAGCTTGGTATTAAGCTTTGCAGCTATATATTGTATTTCTAATTCAGTGTGTTTCATCATTTTATTTAAACGAAACTCTTCCATTATCTTTTTCGCACTGTCTTTGCTTATGTCTCCTAAAAATCCCAACAAGATTTGTTTATCTTTCATAATCATTTTTGAAGGTTTAAAGCTAAAGCCAAGAAAATCAAATGTCACATGCTCGTGGTCTGCTTTTCGTCGATAATCTTTACAATAGGCTATCTTTGTTTTGCTCTCTTTGATGGTTAGTTTTACCTCTCCTAATCGTGTCATAATCTGTGCCAATATGTATTTTGCTTGTTGCTCACTTTTGCAATGTACTACTACGTCATCTGCATATCTTACAAATCTTACCTCAGGATGGTTTTTGTCAAACCATTTGTCTAATGTAAAGTGTAAATATAGGTTCGCTAACAGTGGACTTATTACACCTCCTTGTGGTGTCCCTTTACCTTCTTTGCTCCTAATATTTCCATCTTTTTCTTGGACTGGCATCTCTAACCACCTTTTTACGTACATCAATACCCATTTCTCCGGCATAACATGTGATACTGCCTTGAGCATGATTTCATGGTCTATCTCATCGAAGAATTTACTAATATCCATGTCTATAACCCAATCATATCGATAGCAATTCTTTATTACTGTTCGTAATGCTTGATGTGCGTTCTTTAAGGGGCGATAACCATAGCTATCTTGGTGAAATATTCTATCTATGCGGCTTTCCATATACTCCTTTACTACTTGTTGACTGATTCTGTCTCGAAGTGTAGGAATACCCAACTTACGCATCGTACCGTCTTTCTTAGGAATTTCTACTTCTCTAACTGCATTTGGATGGTAACTTCCTGAAGCAAGTCTGCTCCATATCGTATGGAGATTGCTGGTTAATTTCTTATCGAATGTTTTCCAACTTTCTTGATCTACTCCTGTACCTTTCCCTCCTTTGCGCAGTTTAAGATATGCTTCCGTTACCCATTCCCGTTCGATAGGTATTGTTTGATTTACTCTTATTTCCATCTTAATCTTCCTCCTTTTTGGAGTTGTTTTAATGTTAAATAATATCTACATCCTAAGCCCTTCGCTTTAACTAACTTTCATTAGCCTTTAACTCACTACTATGGCTTAGTCCGACTACCACATAACGTATTTACTACGTTGCCAAATGTGGTTCTCCCAAGTTTTATATTGAAGCCCAATATACAGTCATGTCGTCTTTACACCGATGGATACATTGCCTGTAATTAGGTGTCCGCAATGCTCGTCTCTAAGTCCTTTTGACGACCCGATTTTATCCATATTTATGTTTTTTCGATGTTTCATCAACGATTCCTTTTCAGTCATCTCTGTATATAATACCTGACGTTTTAATACGCCTTTTCTCTTTACGCTTACTACATCTCAATTACTCGATTTGCAGTCAAGAGTGGTTTGACAAGTTACCCTAAAATCCCTTGCCGATACTTCGCAACATGGTCACTCATGTTGTTGTATCATCTTCAAAATAACATGGTGGGCTTTCACTTACCCACCTTCATGGCGCACAAAAAGTAAACAAAAAAGACCAGTTCAAAAAATGCAATTGCGGTGCACCGTTCATTCTCGCTGCAAAATGCTTTTTCTATTGCCACTTTTGCGACAATTTTTGAGATTTTCTGCTCGTTTGGCAATAGACGCATTTCTGCTTCATTCTCTATTGCTGTTTTTTGTGACTAAACGTTCCCGAAAAATGTCTATCTAAATGAACACATGACTTTTCAGCAGACGACCCTATTTAGTGTTTCGCCAAGTACTGAGAGTTCTTAAAATACACTCAAAAACACCAGAGTTACATAAAGTGTGAAGAAGCCAAATGATCAGCTATATACGCTTACTGGGAGGCGCAATATATGTGCCGCCATAAGCCATGGCATATAGTGCCATATACTGTCCACGCCGATCATCCGCAGGTCTGGAAACGGCATAATTTATCGCAAATGCTGGCAAAGCATCTCGAAGAAACGACATGAATACAAGTAAATATGATGGCGGAATAAAGACTAAACCACCTAATATTATCGTAAAAAACTGCACCACTAAAATGCAGACCCAAGGATATAAAAATCCAGGTGCGCTGTAATGTTCCGTTGCGCGTATAAAAGGCAATTCGCCATCACAATGATCAAACCATTTAGTGCAAATAGGAAGCCAATTTTTCCGCACTATACCCCATTCTTTAGCCCAATATACTGGTACACTTGTAAAGAGTTGAAAAAAAGCAATAGCGTACATAGACACTAAAAAAATGAAAATTAAATAAGTTTTGTCCTGATACGCTGATTTACTTTTAGGGATTGAAATTTTATCTTTATCGCTGACGGGTTGTTTTTGAAATGGCAAATATACCATCAGAATAATGGCAGCTAATAAACAAGTAACGGCATCAAACAGAAATATCCACTTGAAACCGAACCACCCTGCTATCAAACCACCAACTGCAGGCCCAATCGAAAAACCCAAATTTATGGCAAAACGCATCAGAGAATAAGATCCTAGTCCTGTTTTCCAGGTGCTGAATAGGCAGCTATAGCGACACTATTGGCAGGCCGCAGTGCATCTGAAATGCAGGCAAATAAAAACATTACATAAAATGGCATAATAATTTGTGAAAAATCATCACCAATAGGATTGCCGCACTACCTAACAATGAATATAATTGTATGTGATAATATCCCAATTTATCGGAGAGCTGTCTCCCATGTAAGAACCCCCAATACTGCCAATGCCATAGCTCCCATAACCCAACCGGCAGCCGTAGTGAAAAACCAAGTCCCGTCGTGAGGTACAATGACATAAAAGTTAAGACCATGGCACCTGTCCTGTTGATCAGCATGATCAGACTTAATAACCAAACACTGCTTGAAAGGCCGGAAAAAGAGTCTTTATAAATATGAAGAACAGATGTAAACATATCAGGTTTTACCTATTAGCTCACGGGCATTGGCTTTGGCTGTTTCTGTCGGTGGATTTCCGCTAAGCATCTTGGCGATCTCAATGATCCTGTCTTCCATCTTCAATTCGCGCATAGCTGTAACTGTTCGTTCTTTCGTATCTGATTTATATACCCAAAAATGGCTTTGTGCTTTTGCAGCTATTTCTGGTGAATGTAATACAAATGACCTGGTGTTTTTTTGAGAGGTTGGATAAAATCTGACCTACTTTTTGGGCCACTTCACCGGAAACGCCGGAGTCTATTTCATCAAATATCAAAGTTGGTAAGGTAATCGCTCCTGCTACCAGCGATTTAATACATAGTGTAAGACGCGACATCTCGCCACCGGAAGCGGTATCTTTAAGCGGAAGAAATTACTGCCTTTATTGGGTGCAAAAAGGATGCTGACATCATCAAGTCCCGAGACTTGCCCAATTCTTTTAACGGTGTTATATTGACTTTAATATAAGGGCATGTTCCATGGCAAGACTTACAAAAGATCATGTATGTTTTGCTCAAATGGGCGATCACTTTGCTTCGCTTTTCCGTAAGCTCTTTTGCTAATTTGCGCAGTTCAGATTCTTGTTTTATACATGTGGTCTGAATGGTTTGGATCTCATCAGTCAGATCAGCATAACCATTTAGTTTTGTTGGATACTTTTTCCACAGACAGAAGATCATCCATAGAAATGACATCATGTTTTTTTCTGGAGCCTGTTGATAAGATTGAGTCTTGTATTTGTTTGATGAATGGCTTCTTCTATCATATTCGGTGGCGTCAGCCATAAAAGATGCTTCTTTGGCAATGTCAGCCAGCTCTTCCCTCACAGAGATCAGCGACCATAGATCTCCATATATGTTTTATCAAGATATCTGATGCTGGCAATTGATTAATAAGTGCCTGCATTTGACTGATAACGGCATTTTCATCTTCTTCCAATGCCTGTGTTACGGTTGTAGTTGTTTTTTGATATCCTCAGCGGAAGTAGTTTTTTAACAAAATTTCCAGGTCTTCCTGCTCACCTTCTTCGAGATCTGCCTGATTAAACTCGTTCAGTTGAAAAGAAAGAAATTCAATTTCCTGAGTAGCATTCCTGTTTTGTCCTTAAGTTCTTCCAGTTTCATATAGACTATCTATATGTTTTAAATTGTCGCAAATAGCTATCGACCAGTATTTTATTTCCGGCGAGTGCGTCAATCATCTGAAGTTGAAAGACAGGTTTTTGGATATCAAGAATGTCAAATTGCTGATGAATGTCAATCAAAGCGTCTGTCAATATATGCAAAATATCTAAAGTAACAGGAGAGTCATTGACAAATGCGACTTTTACCACCGGAGCGATCTCACGTCTGATGATTAATTCGTCGTTATAATCCAGGCTTTCTTCCGTAAAATAATCTTGTAATTGATATTCCGAAATATCAAATGTACCTTCAACATAACACTTTTTATCCTGATCAAACAATACTTTGGTATCGGCACGTTTTCCCATAATAAGACCTAAGGCTCCAAGCAAAATCGATTTACCTGCACCGGTCTCACCAGTGATAATAGTCAGACCGTCCGGAAAAAATATTTCAAGGCGGTCAATAATGGCATAATTTTGTATTTCTATCTTTTTCAACATATTGGCAACAAAGGTAAAAATAATTAGTAAGAAAGTTATGTGTGCATAACAAATTGCACTTTTTGTCAAAAAAAATAAAATGATGTGATTTTCATATCTGAAATTTGACGATTTGACCGAGGTGCGTAACCCTTGAGCAAATCGTTAAAGCAATTTTCAGTCGAAGTATTTTGTTCGTTTTGCCCTCGCTACCCCCAGGCCCCTAAAGGGGGGCTCTTCAATATTGTTCTTTGAGCGGGTGGAAAGTCCCTTTAGGGATTTAGGGTCGAGACTGGCTTTTTCTTTGCTCTTCTTACTTACCCCCGGCCCCTGAAGGATGACTGAACGGTTGCAAAGCAAATCGAATGCTAAAAAAGCATGAGATAGTGAAGGAACCGCATCCTACTGGATTGCGGCGTCTCAGATGCTTAATGTAAAGTTAGGTAAGTTCGTAGCAAACTTTGAGCAAATCGTCAAAGCAATTTTCAGTCGAAGTGTTTTGTTCGTTTTGCCTCCTCTACCCCAGCCCATAAAGAGGGCTCTTCAATATTGTTCTTTGAGCGGGTGGAAAGTCCCTTTAGGGATTTAGGGTCGAGACTGGCTTATTATTTGCTCTTCTTACCCTGCTTGCTTCGAAGCAGGCAAGCCCCGACCCCTGAAGGATGACTGAACGGTTGCAAAGCAAATCGAATGCTAAAAAAGCATGAGATAGTGAAGGAACCGCATCCTACTGGATTGCGGCGTCTCAGATGCTAATGGAAAGTTAGGTAAGTTCTGTAGGCAAACCTTGAGCAAATCGTTAAAAAGCAATTTTCAGTCGAAGTATTTTGTTCGTTTTGCCTCCTACCCCCTAAGGGAGGCCGTTGGGGCGTGCGCGTGGTGGTTTTTCTCCCCTCCAGGCCATAAAGGGGGCTCTTCAATATTGTTCTTCTGAGCGGGTGGAAAGTCCCTTTAGGGATTTAGGGTCGAGACTGGCTTTTTCTTTGCTCTTCTTACCCCCGACCCTGAAGGATGACTGAACGGTTGCAAAGCAAATCGAATGCTAAAAAAGCATGAGATAGTGAAGGAACCGCATCCTACTGGATTGCGGCGTCTCAGATGCTTAATGGAAAGTTAGGTAAGTTCGTAGCAACCCTTGAGCAAATCGTCAAAGCAATTTTCAGTCGAAGTATTTTGTTCGTTTTGCCCTCGCTACCCATAGCTTGCTATGTGGTAAATTTTTTACATATAAAAATTAATAAAATATACTTTATTGTTGGTATAATTGTTATTTTTACATCATAAATACCCTAATATATGATATATTAAGTACAATATGTTTCTTTTTATTATATTAACAATATAATTTTTTTTTTAACCTTTTAAATCAATATGTATGAATACCAACAAAATTTTAATTGCTGCCTAGTCGGTGGTGTGTTTTCCTTCTTTTTTTGGCTGGTTAGTATTTGGCATCATTTTTAAAGATGCTATGAATGTTCCAATGGAGGGATTTATGAAACCTGAATCCGAATTTGTTATGTGGGCTATGGTCGTCTCAAATTTAATGTGGGGCCTGTTAATGGCTTACATTTTTGTCCAGTGGGCCAATATTTCAACATGGATGTCAGGGCAACAGCTGGTGCCACATTGGGATTCTTATCAGTGCTGCATATGATTTTGGCTTTTTGCCATGACAAATATGTTTACAATGTCAAGTATGCTGACAGATATTGCTGTACATACCGTGTATGTTGGTATTATGGGGGCAGTGGTAGGATGGTGGCTTAGCAGAAAGTAAAAACATTATAGCATTGGAAGCCAGGTTTGAATACAAATCTGGCTTCATTCGTGTTTATAAAAGGTCTTAGTTTTATTTTTGTCTTCTGACTGAATATCTATCGTTGCTATCTGGTTAACATCATTTTTATAGGATTAATACCTACACTCTTTACCGGTATTTGTGCATCTAGCTTAAAAAATACCGATTGATGAAACACTTTTATTCATTATACTAAACTTTATCCTATTAATATTGCTTTATATATATCTGAATATAAAACAGTATGTTATGGATGATAAAGGCATAAGGCAGTATGTAATTTTTAATATCGTTTCTGTAATTTTGATGTTGACCCTCAATTTTCTGGCGGTATCCCTACCACTAAATAACAAAACTACGGGAGAATTATCAGACAAGTATATCAATTATTTTGTACCGGCAGGATTTACATTTAGTATTTGGGGCATCATTTATACTCTGCTTATTATGTTTATGATTTTTCAGGCATACCGCTTCTATAAATCAAATATGGAACCATGAAACTGATACTCGCCATAGGTCCATGGTTTTTATCAATAGCCTAACAAATGCGACCTGGATCATAGCATGGCATTATGAATATATTTTGGTTTCTCTATTCATTATGATGCTTTTGCTATTCAGCCTTATGAAGATATATCTGATATTGCATGATTTACGACCTCATCTTGCCATGGACCATTTTATGATTCTCGTCCCTTTCAGTGTATATTTTGCATGGATCAGCGTAGCAACTATTGCAAACGTAACAACGGTATTGGTTGCTGATGGCTGGAGTGGCTGGGGGAATTGAGCATGAAAATTGGGCAGTCATTATGATTTGTGTGTCAAGTCTGCTGGGAATATTGGCCATCTTAATTCGACAAGATGTTATTTTTACAGCAGTTATTGTATGGGCATTATGGGGTATTTATAGTAAACAATCCATATCAACAGACGAAGCGTCTCAAATTGTCACGACTTTTGCAAAATATGGAACGACCATGCTGATGATCGATATTTTGTTAACCGTGATCGGCAGAAGGACTTATTTTAATATGCTCAAAAATAAACAACAATTGGCATAGACCTTGTAATAAGGAAATGAGGTATAACTTTTTAATATAAAAGAGGCGTTTGATAATTACCCATTTTGTTGCGTTAAAGGTTTAATGTAAACTAAATGGTATGTCAGTTTACTCTTTAAAAATGAATTATGATAAAAGAATTAAAATGGATTTTAGGGGTCTTTTTTTTGGGCTTTAATGATCCATGGCTGTACAACAAATGATGACCAAAATGTCGTAAAAATAAATTTTTCAAAGGTCATCGGTAATTTTAATGGATTTTCTAAACTATGTGACAAAAAACCACTGCAGCAGGATACAAGCTGCTCTTCTCCTGAAAATAATTTCTTAAAAGTGATTCTTTACGACCAAAACAATATTATTGTCCAAGATGGTAAAAATGCTTTTGGTGAAGTAAAGATGTTTTTTAAAGGATCTGAAACTGTAAATGGAATCAGATTTCTGAAATTTGAGACCCAGGATACAATTAAACAATACCATCTCAACTTCAACGAAAATACATCCGTTCTCACGCTTGAACACAAAACCGGTTTAGATATGCTGATGAGTACATTAATATTTGAAGGAACAAAATAAAACGTACATATACTTAATGTACCCACTTTATCCTGTTTATCCTTTATTATAACAATCTAAAAAAATTGGTAATTATATAGTTTTTTGAAGAAAAGTATTTAATAAAAGTATTTTTACACTTTATTCAGCTTTCAACACATTTTGTTGATTTCCACATTTTTCAATTAATCTAAACACTGAGTGTAGATTATCATACCAAAATAGACATATTTAACCCATCAAAAATTATGTTTGAATATATAAAAAATCATTAGAGAGAAGAAGGGCAAAAAAGGGTGACAAGAGAATATCCCGAGAGAATAGATACGTTTAATTTACATTCCTTAGGGAACATAAGGTTTGCAAATTGGGAAAACCCATTGGTACTGAATAAGGAGATCAGCGAACATCATGTTAAGTTTTTTGAAAAATTTATACAGCAAGGTGATGTTGTTATAGACATAGGCGCCAATATTGGTCAAATGACCATTCCAATGGCTGTAGCTGCCGGTAGTTCAGGAATATGTTTTGCCTTTGACCCTAACCCACTGGTATTCAGAATCCTTGACATAAATGCCTCATTAAATCCGGATTTGACCAATATTAAAGCATTTAATTATGCCATTACTTCCGAAGCGGCTGAATTTTATTATCATTCATCAGAAGCATCCTTCAACAATGGTGGTATATCTGAGCTTCCCACCTCCAGGCATGGTAAGTATGTTCTTCCCAATAAAATCAAAGGCATCAAGCTGGAAGATTTTCTTTCAACACATTACCCCGATGCCCTTCAGCGAATTAAACTCATAAAGATAGATACGGAAGGATATGATAAAGAAATAGCAAAGTCTATTGTTGACATCCTAAAGAAATATCGTCCTGTGCTGATATCAGAATGTTTTGGAAAATTATCGGATGCTGACAAATTTGATTACTTTGATTTCCTGAGTGATCTGGGATATTCGCTTTACTTTTTTGATGATTTTATTGATGATACAATCATCTTACCTATCGTAAAACGTCAGGATATGCTTAAATGGAAACACTTTGATTTTTATGCGTTACCTTCTTAAAATGACTTGATTTTTGAAAATTTTCAGGACAGATTAATATTTTTGTACCTATACAAATCATTTTGCAACATTAATTGTTAAAAAATTTGATTGCTAAGTTTATATGCTATATTTTTAAGACTTATTGTCAATCATACAATATCAAATTATATAACATCTTAATGCCGACAAATATGCGTTTATTCATTTTACCGCTTTGTTCTTGAGTATCTCTTCGTTTACTGTGGCTCAGATCACACTAAATCCAACGGGTGCCGCTGCTGAAGACGCAGCAACGCTGACATTTGATGCCAGTCTCGGAAATAAAGAATTGTTGGGTGCTACCAAGGTCTATATGCATCATGGCGTTGTCACTGACAATATAAGTGGTATACAATGGAAATATGTCAAAGGAAATTGGGGCAAGGATGATGGCATAGGTGAAATGACTAAAGTCTCCGGTGAAGCCAATAAATGGCAGATTACTTTCAACCCAAATATAAGGGCATATTTTGGTGTTCCTGCCGGCACAAATATCTTTAGAATTTCATGTGTGTTCAGGAATGTTGACGGAACGAAAAAAGGAACCCTTAACCAAGGTGATTATGGATGGGGCTCTGTCGCTTCTAATGGTGACATCTACATTAATCTTAATAATGATAATTACATTGGATTTAAGAGCCCTGCCGGTGATGAAGGATTTTTTGAACAAGGTCAGGAAATATCCATTCAGGGCGAAGCATCATCAGCTGTATCCAACATGAAGTTATGGCTCGACGAAGGTGCCGGCTATGTCGAAAAGGTTGCAGTTACTACCGGCACAACCATTGATTATAGTTATGTGCCTTCTAATTCACTAAACCTTGGTATAAAACTTACTGCTATTGTAAATGGTGTAAACCTGAGACAACTAAGAAATACAACATTATCATTAAAAAAGCACCCATTGTTGCACCACTTCCTGTGGGTTTGACATCAGGTGTAAATTATGATGCTGCTGACCCCACAAAAGTGACATTGGTATTATTGGCTCCTTTTAAGGAGTTTGTCTATGCTGTAGGCGATTTTTCTGACTGGAAGGTGGCTGAAGGAAACCAGATGAAACGCACACCCGATGGTGAATATTACTGGATAGTTTTGAATGGTCTGACACCTCAAAAACAATACGTGTATCAATACTGGATTGATGGCAAACTAAAAATAGCTGATCCATATACTGAACAGGTAGCAGACCCATGGAATGATAAATATATCGAACCATCTGTTTTTCCAGACATCCCAACATACGACAGAACGGACTATGGCATTGCTTCAGTGCTGAAGACCGGTCAGGTGCCTTACAACTGGTCAGCATCGGAAGCATCATGGATTAAGCCTGATGTAAATCATATCGTTGCTTATGAATTGCATTTAAGAGATTTTCTAAAGTCTCATTCGTTAAAAGACCTTGCTGATACAATTGATTATGTAAAAGACTTGGTATAAATGCTATTGAACTAATGCCTCTGAGCGAGTTTGAAGGAAATGACTCCTGGGGATATAATCCGTCTTTTTATTTTGCTCCCGACAAATATTACGGTACTAAAGATGATCTGAAATACTTTATTGAAATCGCGCACCAAAATGGTCTGGCTGTCATCCTTGACATGGTGCTAAACCATTCATTTGGTCAAAGTCCAATGGTTCAGATGTACTTTGACGGTGGCAAACCGGCAGCAAATAATCCATGGTATAATCGCGAATATGTAGGTCAATACCAATGGGGTTATGACTTCAATCATGAGAGTCAATATACTAAAAACTTTATTGATAACGTCAATACATATTGGGTTAAGGAATTTCACTTTGATGGCTTTAGATTTGATTTTACAAAAGGATTTACAAATTATGCGCCCGGTGGAAGTGTAGATGGTTTTGACCAATCCCGCATCAACATCCTAAAAAGAATGGCTGATAAGATATGGCAATTTAATCCTAAAACATATATCATTCTGGAGCATTGGAGCCCCGATGCTGAAGAAACACAACTCGGCAACTACGGGATGAAAATGTGGCGGAATAAAAGTTACGATTTTGTACCGGCCACTGTAGGCAATCCTACGGGTGGTTTTGCAAATACTGATGCTACTTCCCATATTACCTTGTACAATAGTCACGATGAAAGGCGTATTGCAGAGCATTGCCTTACAGAAGGCAGATCCAGTGGAAGCTACAATATAAAAGATTCATTGATCATGTATGAAAGGGTCAAAATGGCAGCAGCATTTTTTTTCCTGCAGCCCGGGCCAAAAATGATGTGGCAATTTGATGAATTAGGTTATGATATTGACATTAATTTTAATGGACGAATCGGCCGCAAACCTTACGCATGGGGAGGAGGCAGTCTTAATTATTATAACAGCAGCTTGAGACAAAATATTTATAAAACATACCAGGGCATTCTGAATGTAAGAAATATAATCGGGCCAGCACTGCTTAAATCATCTCAAAAGAGTCATCAGCACACCGGAGACACCAGGAGACTGAGTTATAATACTACAGGTATAGACCTTGTCGTAATAGGGAATTATGCTTTGATATCAAAGTCTGTTGACCCTAAGTTTTCGCAGCAAGGAAAATGGTACAACTACTTCTCGGGAGACTCCATAGATGTCACAAATGTGTCTGCCCAGATAACCCTAAAACCCGGCGAGTGGCATATATATACGACCAAAAGGCTGGCAGAAGGACAAGCTGACGTTGTAGGTTTATATGATAATCCAGTCACAATTAGCCCAAATCCGTTTAAAGGGTCTGATCTGATCAAAATCAGATTTGATGCTACAAAGGCCAGTCCAGGCAATACTGCTGGTCTCGTAGGTGCTTCCAAAGTATACATGCATTCCGGTGTCATCCTGAGCTCTGCAAATAATAACGTCCTGACAAATATTGTGGGTAATAATACAGATGACGGAATAGGACTTATGACCCAAAGTTGCAGATAATTTATGGGAATATCCATAACTCCCGCCCAGTATTATAATATCGCACAAGGCAAAGAGATTAATAAAATAGGCATGTATTTCAGGGATGGCAGTAATGTAAATAAAGGCTTTGGTTTCAGAAATTCCATTCTCTATTTTGATGTACAATCCGATCAACCATTTGTAACTATTTCGCCCGCTAATTTTAATGCCGATACAGAAATAACTGTCACATTTAATGCGAATCAAGGAAATAAAGAATTGACCGATGCTTCTAAAATATACTTCCATAGTGGTGTAGGAGTGGTGAATACAGCATCACCTGAAGGTTCAGCATGGAATAAAGTAGTAGGCAATTGGGGTCAGGATGACGGTAAAGGTCTGATGACCAAAGTCCCCGGACAATCTGATAAATGGCAGATTAAATTAATACCAAGGGCGTACTATGGGCTTACGGGGGCTGAATTTCCGTATTGGATCGCTGCAGTATTCCGTAGTGCAGATGGAGGCATAAGGGCACCGGAACACCTGGTGCTTTTGACAATGGTTTTATAGCTAATAATCTGGACTTCTTTTTGAAGAATGGGGGAACTGTGGCATCGGAAGATATCGATGTCCAGGGTTTTATGGTCTACCCTAACCCAACTTCAGGCGAAATACAATTTAAAGGAATTAGCGGGACTTTTAAATTGCAATTATTTACCTTACATGGACAAAATATCTATGGATGTAAAGTAACAAATGATTCGCGCATTAATGTACAGCATCTAAGCCCTGGGGTGTACATTTACAACATTACACAAAATGATAAAATTTATGCTGGTAAATTGGTGGTACAATAAATTTATTAAATTGCCACGGGTTCAAACCCTTGGCTACCCAAATTTAACCCCTACAGGTGCAGTACCTGAGTTTTGACAAATCAAATTACTGATGTCCTAAGGCATTTAGAATTGAAATTAAGGTGATTAATCCATGTTTGAATTAAATAAATTGTAGTCGTCTGAAAAATAATATCTTTGTGGCCAAATTTTAAGTTATTAAGTGACATGACAGATATTATTACCACATTCATTGATTATTTATTGCACCTTGATGATCATTTGTTTTTAATGATTCAGCAATATGGGTTTTGGATATATGCCATTTTATTTCTCATTATTTTTGTCGAAACGGGACTTGTAGTAATGCCATTGTTACCAGGCGATTCATTATTATTTGCTGCGGGCACTTTTTGTGCAGGTGTCATTAATGAAGCAGGAGAAAAAGCAGAATTAAATTTAATCCTTGTGTTGTTATTGTTGAGTGTAGCAGCCATTGCCGGCGACACACTCAATTATTATTTTGGTAAAACAATAGGTTTAAAGGTACTTTCCTGGCGGATTAAAGGGCGCCACATTGTAAACCAGAAATATATTGAACAGACACAAACATTTTTTCAGAAACACGGGTCAAAAACCATCATTATAGCCCGATTTGTACCCATTGTGCGGACCTTTGCACCTTTTGTTGCCGGTATTGGCAATATGAGATATGCTACATTTATCAGATATAATGTTGTCGGTGGTTTACTTTGGGTATTTGGTCTGACACTTATGGGATATTTTTTGGCAATCTTCCCTTTGTGCAAAAGAATTTTGAATTAGTTATTTTAGCATTATTTGGTGTCTCATTGCTGCCTATGATCATTGAAATATTAAGGGCAAAAGTACTCGTGAAGCGGTAAAATAATAAGCTTTGTGCTCATGTATTTTGAACTAAACATTGCTTAGCTAATTATCTTCAAGAATTAATAAACTTAGCCAGCAAGCTATGAAAATGATGGGTGCCTCTTTCTTTAGTAACGGAATATCTTCCATTATGGTAAAACCGGCTTCTGATCCCTTTCTGAACATTCTCGACGATGGCTTCGTCTTCCTGCTCTACCCTATCAAGGTCTGCGCCTGCGCCTGTACTCCTCAGAGTTTCATCATACACGTAGCTTATAAAAGATACTTTAGTTTTATCTACTCCCAATGGATAGACAATATTGATCGATAAGCCCCATGGATAAAAATTGAACATCATATTGGGGAAAACCCAAAAATAATACGCTGCAATATTCCGCCCATAATCCGGCGAATCCACTGGCAAATCAAATGTTCCTTCCTTACTTTTTGCTACACCAAGTTGCAAAGAGGAATATGGATAATATAACTCAGTTTCATAGTCGCTAAAGTCCAACACTTCACTCAAGCCGTGATGAACAAATGGAATATGAAAGCCTTCAAGATAGTTTTCACAATACAAAGCCCAGTTGGCGTTTATAAAATAATCCTTACTAAGATCGTCTCTTTTTACCAACTTGTCCATTGGAAAAAATGACATTCTATCCATCATATCTTTAAAATAAGTCATCGGATTTGAAGTTTTATTCAATGAAATAAGGGCAATTTGCCCCACAAAAAAACAGGCAGGGTAAAATTATCCTCCAAACATGGGAAGTTCTGAACTTCTTTAAATTCGGGCATAAAGATCATTTTGCCATCAAGTCCAAATGTCCTGCCATGATATTTGCAACGCAGCTGACTCACTTTACAAGGCTCTGTTACAATCAGGTTGCCACGATGTGTACATACATTGCTTAAGCAAGTATAGGTATCATTTTTGTCTCGAACTATAATCAGTGGCTCGTCGAGATAGCCTCCAAGAATTATAAGGGGAAGTACGCTACCGGATTCAGGCAACATATCAGTATCTCCAACAAAATGCAGGCCTTTTGAAAATATTTTTTCCTTCATTTCTGCAAAAACAATTTCAGAAGTGTATACATCCTTATGTATTGTGCTCGCCAGTGAAATATCGTTATGTACAAAATAATTTTGCATATATTATGAGCATTAAGGTGGTAAAGATAATTCATTTTGTTCAATTCGCTTCGCTTTTTTTTCAATACGCTTCGCTTAGTTCAATATAGTAAAATGCTTCGCTTAGTTCAATATAGTTCAATTTGATTTGACCGCGGAGCATTTTTGCTGAAAGAAAAAATGACCCGTGAGCAAATCAATTCGCTCCAGATGGTCGCGTTTGCCTCGCGATCCATTTTACGAACTTTGTAATTCATCATCACCTATCTATAAATTCAATGATATTATCTAATCTCTTAGCCTTTCCATATCTATGATTAACTAAAGGCCTTAAAGATAGGTTTATCGGTTAAACAAGATCCTTTTTAATCAAATCAATTAAATTCAATTCATCCATTTTTGTTGCGTACAAGACGGAATCCAAAAAGGACAAGGAAAAGCCATACGATGCTGCTTTTGTAAAAAAGATACTGGATCGTGGGGAAAGTGCCAAACATGGAAACACTGTTACCTATGATGAAAAATTGCGAAAAGATTTGTTTGGGAAATGAAACGCCCATGACTGGCAGCGGACACAAAAGAGAATGATTATCAGGCGTTCCATCTGACCGAAAATCATCCAAAGTATGGGTAAACTAAATTTCAACAGATGAAATATATTGTTGAATTTGAAAATAAAGCGCTGCAAGACATGAAAAATTGCAAAATCCAAAATAAGATAGATGTTATAAAACTGGAAAGTATGTTGGAAGAATTGAAAATTCATCCTTACACCGGATCAGGTCAACCAGAGCAATTAAAACATCACTTATCCGGCTACTGGAGTCACGTATCAACAAAAAGACAGACTCATCTATC
The DNA here is from genome assembly GCA_016717145.1 of Saprospiraceae bacterium. Classification (GTDB taxonomy): domain Bacteria; phylum Bacteroidota; class Bacteroidia; order Chitinophagales; family Saprospiraceae; genus OLB9. The sequence continues at coordinate 128,443 of JADKGD010000013.1, forward strand.
AAGTCATCGAAGAACCTGACAAGTATGTCGTCATTTCAGCATTGGGACATTATTAAAAAGGTCAATGCGCCTGCGGCTTAGGTCAATGCGCTTCGCTTAGGTCAATTAGTTCAATTTGATTTGACCGCGGAGCATTTTTTGCTGAAAGAAAAAATGACCCGTGAGCAAATCCAGATGGTCGCAGTTTGCAACTGCGATCCAATATTTTACGAATTTGTAATTCATCATCACCTATCTATAAATTCAATGATATTATCTAACTCTAGCATTTCCATATCTATGATTAACTAAAGTGCAAAAGATTATTGTGTATCGTAGTTAAATAATAACTTATATGTTAAATTTGACATGATATGTTTGAAACATTATAATCACATTTGCTTGGCTTTGTCGCTCGAGCCGCGACCCTTCCCTTCCCTGTCGGGTGCCTTCACTTGCTGCATTGCCATGCATCACCTTGCAGGATCGTTCAGTTATACTTTTCCCATTGCTGCAAAAGTAAACAAAAGATCTAGACACTTGAAAAACTCGCTTTAGCATTGGAGCTCGCATCGATCTTTGTACAACAAAAGTGCGACGTTATCTCCCAATTTTAAGGCAAAGGATAATATTAAAATTATTCGCGCTTAAAATCGGGGCTTTTGTGCGGCTCAAACAGTTCCAAGTGTCGGTTTTAATTTTTGGCTAGCCCTAAAAAGCCTGAGCGGCCGAGCGGAGATTAACTAAAGTGCAAAAGATTATTAACAACTTTTTTAATCAAATCAATTAAATTCAATTCATTTACCATTTGTTAATCTTTTGCCCTGTAAGGGCGGCATTTACTTTTCCCATTGCTGCAAAAGTAAACAAAAGATCTAGACACTTGAAAAACTCGCTTTAACTTTTGAACTCGCATTGATCTTGTACACCAAAAGTGCGACGTTATCTCCCAATTTTAAGGCAAAGGATAATATTAAAATAATTCGCGCTTAAAATCGGGGCTTTTGTGCGGCTCAAACAGTTCCAAGTGTCGGTTTTAATTTTTAAGATTACCCAAAAAAAAAGCGTGGCTAACTTTTCTGTACGCGGGGCGATTAGCGAAAAGCGGCATTTTTTGTTTCGTTTTTTTGCTGTAGAAAAGAAAAGCCCTAGCTAGCAGGCGGAGATTGTAAGTACAAAACATTATTTTTTTATCTAAAGTTTAATAACATCTTTTTTATTCAAACCAACTGAAGATTCAAATCCCCATTTACCATTTGTTAATCTTCGCCCTCGTGCCTGGGCGATGCGCATTCCCCCGTAGAAGGAATATGGAAAGGAAAAAAGCAGAAGTAACTTTTTTGCATCTTTTGCCAACCTTTATTCCCTTGGAATTCTATCTCAGAAAAAGTATTCAATCCCGACCATTGGCCGAGACTAGTTCAAAAAATGCAATTGCGGAGCACCGTTCATTCTCGCTGCAAAATGCTTTTCTATTGCCATTTTAATTACAATATCTTAAATTTTGTGCTCGTTTGGCAATAAACGCACTTCCCCAACCCATCCCGCCATGCGGAGTTCCACTACGTCAAAAGGCACCAGCCTTTGGTGCTCACTGCACTTCGTTCTTATTCTCTATTGCTGTTTTTGAACAATTGAAACTGAAAAATGCACAGTTTCATAAAGCTAATTTTTTAAAGGTAAGCCAAAAAAAAGCGTGGCTAACTTTTCGGTACGCGGAGTGAAATTAGCGAAAGCGGCGCGTTTTGTTTCGTTTTTTGCTGCAAAAAATGAAAAGCCTGAGCAACTTGGTAGGTGATTAACTAAAGTGCAAAAGATTATTAACAACTTTTTAATCAAATCAATTAAATTCAATTCATTGCACCATTTGTTAATCTTTTTGCCTGTAAGGGCGGCATTTACTTTTCCCATTGCTGCAAAAGTAAACAAAAGATCTAGACACTTGAAAAACTCGCTTTAACTTTTTGAGCTCGCATTGATCTTGTACACCAAAATTGCGACGTTATCTCCCAATTTTAAGGCAAAAGGATAATATTAAATAATTCGCGCTTAAAATCGGGGCTTTTGTTCCAGCTCAAACAGTTCAAGTGTCAGTTTTAATTTTGGACAGCGGAAGTTGATTTGACCGCGGAGCATTTTTTGCTGAAAGAAAAATGACCCGTGAGCAAATCAATTCACTTAGGGGGGTCCGGCGGGTCAATTAGTTCAAAGGAGTTTAAAATTTGGTCCGGTAGTTGCTGCGATCCGGTTGGTCGCAGTGCCTTCACTATTTTGACAAATCTTTGTCAAATTGCTTCACATCGTTCAGTTATGTCCGAAGGATAATTGCTGGCAAAAGCCTTTGCTGCCGCAGGACGATTGATTCACAGCGAAGGATAAAAAATTCTGGAATTCTTGATACCGGTTGGTTTGAACTTTGACCAGTTTTCTTTGGAATATAAAGTCTGTCGGTGATGATCGATAAAACAGAAAAATT
>JADKGD010000014.1 GCA_016717145.1 Saprospiraceae bacterium
CTTTTGTAAACATTAAAAAATTTTAATTTTTTCGTGCATTCAAGATCACTAAGTAGTCTCCTATAAGAAAGAGCCCTGGGTTTTTTAATACATTGGGCAATACTAAGTTTTGGAATGATGCTTCGGGACAACTCTTTTCCTGAGGGCCGATCATCGTATTATAACCCTGAGGTAAAGTTCTAATAAAATCAAGGAGCAAAATTTTCGCATACACTACTCACTTTTTAACATGTCAATATCCAAACCCAGCGATAAATTGTCCATTATGCTTCCTCTAAATAGCTCTGTCTTCTGATACACACAACGATATCACCTGTCTGAGATGTGCAAGATTATAATTCTTTAATAGGAAGGTCATCATATGTAATCGAACCTCTGTCAGGGCTATATAAACCCGTCAATAACTCCACAAAGTAGATTTTCCCGAAGTGTTTGATCCTGGAGATGCAAATTCTTTCGTTCGCAAACATCTCCAAAGGGGTTAACCCACTAACGCTATCAAATGCTGCGTCTTTATATCTGAAAAATATATCATTCATCCCAACTGCCAAACCTTTGTTGATGCTGTTCTTCAGGTGTATCCGCCTTTCATATTCTAACCGCATGTCTGTAACTCTATGACCTTTTTTCGATCGAAGTAAGCAAATCATATACTGATTCGAGACTTAGAAGCAATTTTTCCGATTGAGGCGATGAGCAATAACACAATGATCTCAGAGGCAACAAACTGTCCTATATTTATTTGTTGGTTGAATACCAGTATAACGCCCATAAAAAGAAAGCTTGATGGCAACAAGTATTTTAAATATGATAAATAAGTAATATTGTCTGACCAATATGTTAAAATGTTCATCTCTGGCGGTCAAACAAGATTCTACAAGTGAATTCTGTCTTTATTATGGTATAGGAGATGCACTTGTGAATTTAAAGGTATTACTGGTTTTAGCAACCCCTTCCAACCAGAAAGCAACCTTGTATTTATATTTTGACTCAACCACACTTGATCTTAACTCGTTGACAACGTTATTTCCAATCACAAAAACCAGACCTATTAAATTAAGACTGAACAGTGAGTAAAAATGGATGATAAATGATAAAGAATCAATCCAAAAATGATCTGGAGCCCGAAGTCAGAAAAGGTCGATCAGTATCTTTGACACACCTTTTTGTATTGAAATGGTATCAAAAAATCTATTCACAATTCAGGAGGATAATGATCATATAGGGCTTTTGTTTTAATCAAGGTAGCCGATAGGTAAATTCAAAAGCTGATCTGGCGAAAATATCTTTTTGTAAATCTTCCGTTATCCTTAATTGCATGATCTGCAAAAAACCATTGAAGGTATATCCGAAAATTACGATGCTGACTAAAAGTATCCATGAGGCAGACACTTCACCTCCCTGAATAAGATTGATGATAGCTTGTATGCCGAGTGGTAGCGATAAAGAAATGATACCGCTGACTATGGCAAATATATATAGATTTTTAATGGCTTTGCCGTTTGGGGCAAGCATCCTAAAAAACCGTTGAAGAGGAGTGAGCATAATCATTTATCTTTTTTTAATTGATTAAAACCAGTTCTTTATAAAATTTTAAGACGGTACGATCTCCGTATGTGTTGTCAGTAAGCGAAGGCAAATGTTGTGCAAAAATAGTTGATGGTGAATACCCTTCTATCACAGTAGAAATTAACATAGTTCGGATATTTATGACAGCTTATCTCTAGTATGATATCGCTTATTTTTGAGACTAGTTTTTTGTAATTTGCATATGCACCATGATTGTTAAGAGAATCCACACCTTTGTTGAGAAACGCTTTTGAGGATCTGTACAAATGATGCCAAACAATTTTAAAATCTACCTGGTCCCGGGTGCTTTTGAAATCATCATTTGAAATCGTTAATACTTCAATGGCATTGCTGAGTCTTCTCACAGGGTCCGAAATATTAGCATTCCTTAGGACTAACTGGTATTCTACCCAGCCCCAATATAAAGAAGACAGGTATAATAATAATTTATGTTTGTTATCAAAATACCGATAAACAGAAGCTTCAGAAGATTGGATTTCCTGACTAAGTTTTTTAAAAGTAAACTCTTCAAAACCTAATTTGTCGATCATATCAATACTTTGCTTGAGGATATTTCTGCAGGGGACACTTGATTCCAGGATCTTTGAGGTAAATGCCCTTATTGATGTTAGCTACAAATCTGATAAATCAAATTCCATAAATTAGTAAAATTAACATTAATGATAGTAATACTACTGTAAACGTTATTATCACTATTATTGTTTCTGAAAATAAATTTTTATTTTAAATAAAGTTTAGAACTGTTATTTAGGCATATAAGAATATGGAGTACTTCGCTGTAAGCATAATTAATAAAATTGTGTATCACCTGTAAAAAGGTAATAAAAGTTAAATCGTTGATTATTTATAATAATAAATATTGAAATTGATTATTATTATAAAATAAAATTCTTACGTTTGTAACAATAATTTTATGGTGAACCGTTCAAATCAACCGATAGACTATGTCATCATTACCCGTCAGTACATTTAAATTTTTTAATAACCAACAAACAACACACAACATGAAAACATTTCGTTTTTTATTTTATTGTAATGTTTTACTTAACGGCACCAAATGTAAATGCCCAAGCTGTAGCCGCAGAACCTTTACGTTATACACAATATTCCTATATGAAGGTCAAACCGGGAAAGTGGGCAGATTATCTTAAATGTGAAAAAGCATGGAAAAAAATCCACCTTGGCAATAAGAATGCGGGCAAACTTGAAGATTGGTCTATTGCAGAAGTTTTGTCCCCATCTGGTGCAAACTCTGAGTATGACTTTGTAACCAGGAATACTTATACTGTTGACCAATATGCAGCATCTTTTACAGGGAATTATTTTCCTGAAAACTGGCAATCATTGCTGACCATTGATGAGATTGATTTAGTGTTGCGTACAGAAGAATTCAGAACCCTTGTTAAAAACGAAACATGGACCATTACCCATTCAATTTGGTCAGCTGATGCAACTTCTTAGCGAAGGTTTTTGTCTTCAATTTCTTTTCTGTTCCTAATGGTAATACTGATGCACATACAAAGGTTGAGGTTGATCTTTGGAAACCCGTTCATGATTACAGGGTTAAAACCGGCACAATGAAGGGATGGTTATTGCTCGATATGGTTATGCCTTTTGGTGCATCACAGCCTTATAGTCAGGCAAGTATCGACGCTTATTCAGATATGAAACAATTCTTACAACCATGGAGCAATGACAGTATTAAAAAAGTACATCCTGACAAAACAGCTGCTGCTATCTTTAAACAAACCAGTGATGTATGTACCATTGTGAAGGGAGAAGTTAGAATGTTGGTAGATAGATTGGAATGGAAGTAATACCAGAATGTCAGCCCTCCGGGCTTTTACATTGTGCTTGAGACATGTTTTGTCAGCCTTGTAGTCTCACCAAAATACCAGCCCAAAGGGCTGGTATTTTTTTTGTAACTGTCATGATATCACCAAAATACCAACCTTCTGGGCTTTGCTGCAATTAAAACATGACACAAAGCCCCATAGGGGCGTCATTTTGGAAAAAGCAACTAAATAGGCTACCACAAAGCCCCAAAGGGGCGACATTTCTTATGTCCAACAGTTATGCACAGTATCACCAAAATGTCAGCCATCCGGGCTTTGCCATGTGCTTGTTTCACGAAAATACCAGCCTTCTGGGCTTTGCTTCAATTATTGCGTATCACAAAGCCCCATAGGGGCGTCATTTTGGAAAAAGCAACTAAATAGGTTACACAGAAAAGCCCCAAAGGGGCGACATTTCTTATGTCCAACAGTTATGCGCAGTATCACCAAAATGTCAGCCCTCCGGGCTTTGCCATGTGCTTGTTTCACCAAAATATCAAGACTCTGGGCTTTGCTGCAAATATAGCGTACCATAAAGCCCCATAGGGGCGTCATTTTGGAAAAGCAACTAAATAGGTTACCACAAAGCCCCAAAGGGGCGACATTTCTTATGTCTGACAGTTAGGTGCAGTTTCACCAAAATGTCAGCCCTTTGGGCTTTGCTGCAAATATAGCGTACCATAAAGCCCCATAGGGGCGTCATTTTGGAAAAGCAACTAAATAGGCTACTACAAAGCCCCATCGGGGCGACATTTCTTACGTCTGACAGTTAGCCGCAGTCTCAATCCCCCCCGCGGGGGGCCGCGCGGGCCGGGGGCTAGAATGTCAGCCCTCCGGGCTTTACTATGTGTTTGTCTCACCAGAATATTAGCCTTCCGGGCTTTGCTGCAATTATAGCGCACCACGAAGCCCCATCGGGCGACAATTTCTTACGTCTGACAGTTAGCCGCAGTCTCACCAGAATGTCAGCCCTCCGGGCTTTACCATGTGTTTGTCTAACCAGAATATTAGCCTTCTGGGCTTTGCTGCAATTATAGCGCACCACGAAGCCCCATCGGGGCGACAATTTCATATGTCTGCTGACAGTTAGCCGCAGTCTCACCAGAATGTCAGCCCTCCGGGCTTTACCATGTGTTTATCTCACCAGAATATTAGCCTTCTGGGCTTTGCTGCAATTATAGCGTACCACAAAGCCGGGCGACATTTCTGATGTCTGACAGTTAGCCGCAGTCTCACCAGAATGTCAGCCCTCTGGGCTTTACCAGTGTTTGTCTAACCAGAATATTAGCCTTCGGGCTTTGCTGCAATTATAGCGCACCACGAAGCCCCATCAAGGCGACAATTTGGAAAAGCAACTAAATAAACCACCCAAAAGCCCCATCTGGGCGACATTTCTTATGGCTGAAACTTAGACGAAGATAACTTAAATTTTATCAAATATTTACAATATATTTGTCATTAAATCTTTAAAGTTTTGTTAAGGTAATAAACCTATACAAGATGAATTGGTCAAAGAATTATTATTAACCCTTTAAATATGAATATCATGAATATTTCTTTCAAATCTGTTTTACTTTTATCAATGCTTGTTTATGTGACACTTGCTTCATTACTGCAGTTGATATTAATAGGTGGGAAAAACTAGGAGAGCGAAAGGTTAACCTAGGACTGGATCATGACCAAATACTTGTTGGAGTCGGAGATGGAAAGTTTGCAAAACTAAAAATTATTGTCAGAAACTCAGGTATCAATTTGCACAAAATGGTCGTGCATTATGGCAACGGCGATAAGCAGGACATCAATATTAGGGAAGACATTCAGAAAGGTGGGGAAAGTCGGGTAATTGATTTGGAAGGAGTGAGAAGAGTGATAACAAAAGTCGATTTCTGGTACGACACAAAAGGGCTCATAAATGACAAAGCTATCGTAGAATTATGGGGTAGACATTAATATGATTAAATTTAGGAAGGATAGGGTACAACATTTAATTATGTATCCTGTCCTTTAAATTTTGAATAAAACCAGGTGAAACTGAAGGTCTTTTGACATTGTTTTTAACAAAATCCCGAAAGTCTTTTTCTCTGTTGAATATTTTATTTGTTCTAGGATCAGAGGCAACTCTTTGCATTAAATCCTGATAATCTGCAGAAGGTAATTCATTATCCAAAAACAGATTGATTTGCTTCTTCAGTGACATTCCGGTGTTAAAATCTCTCATGACAAAACTTTTATCTTTTATTCTTTTAAATTATATTTGCTATTCTTCTTCCTGATCAATTTGCTCATTTTTTAAGCCTCTCATGTCTTTATATCCCATTTTGAGTGCATATTTTTTAAGCTTATCTTTAAGCATATTTCTGGCTCTGAAAAGTCTGGATCTTACAGTACCTATTGGCAAGTCCAAAATTTTGGCGATCTCTTCGTAAGAAAAACTGTCAATATCACAAAGTAGGATGACTTCCCTGAATTCCAATGGCAAAGCATTGATAGCGAGAGTAACCTCATCACCCATGGTATTATCAAAAATCTCTTGTCTCAGATCAGTAAAGGCAGCATATTTTGGTTCCTCACCTTCTTTAAAACTAATGACCTCATCTATGTCTACCTTCGTAGGACGCTTTACTTTTTTACGGTATTCATTTATGTAAGCGTTCTTAAGTATCTTAAACAACCAAGCCTTTGCATTAGTTCCCTCATCGTAATTTTCTATAAATTTATGCGCTTTTAAGTACGTTTCCTGTACCAAATCATCTGCATCTTCTTCATTGTAAGATAGGTGATATGCAAACGTTTTTAATGCATCCATGTGGGGAAACAACTCTTCTTCAAATATCTTCTGACTCTTACTTTTTGACACTATTTGTAAAATATTTGGCAAAAGTAGCATTTTTTGATAAATCGTTATCGAATTTGACATAATTGTTATGTCTTGAAATCGATTTCAGAAAAGGAAACCTCCTGACTTGCAGTAAATATGTTTCGACAAATTTGATACTACCCACTTCACCAAAGTATATCTTTTAAAAATATATTAATATAAAATAAACTTATTTGAAATTCTAAACTATATTTATACAAATTTAATATAGCCATGAGTGATTTTTACATAAATATAAAGGCAGACAAAAGTATTACATATGACGCTATTGTTGTGGGTTCCGGTATCAGTGGCGGATGGGCCGCAAAGGAATTGACTGAAAAAGGCCTAAATGTCCTGATGATAGAACGAGGACCTAAACACGAACATATAAAAGATTATAAAACAGCTTCTCTTGATCCATGGGAATTTGAACATCGTGGTCGCACTACCAATAAGGAAAGAGAAGATTTTCCGGTCATACATCGAGGGTGGGCTGCCAGTGAAACTGTGATGGATTCATGGGCTAATGAAAAAGATGCACCCTATACAGAGATAAAACCATTTACTTGGTGGCGAAGCTACCGTATGGGAGGCAGAAGTCTTCTTTGGGGTCGACAGAGTTACAGATGGAGTGAGATGGATTTTGAAGCGAATGCCAAAGATGGTATTGCCGTAGATTGGCCCCTTAGGTATAAGGATATCGCTCCTTGGTATGATCATGTAGAAAAGTTCATTGGGGTTAGCGGTTCAAAGCAAGGCCTTCCACAATTGCCGGACGGTCAGTTTCAACCAGCGATGGATCTCAATATCGTGGAGAAAGAAATTGCTAAAAAATTCAAGAGCCACTATAATGGAAATAGACACTTATTCATAGGCAGGGTTGCCAATCTTACTTCAGACTTGCCCAATAGAGGAAAATGTCAATACAGAGCACGCTGCTGGGAAGGTTGTCCTTACGGTGGGTACTTTAGCACGCAATCGTCTACTTTACCAGCAGCAATGGCTACCGCAAATTACACATTATCACCGACGCTATAGCTCAAATATTTTACAACAAGGACACAAAAAAGCAACGGGAGTAGAAATTCTGGTATTGAAGATAACAAAACCTATACTTTTAAGAGTAAAATTGTTTTTGTATGTGCTTCAGCCCTCAATAGTACCTGGTTGCTTATGAATTCTGCCACAGAAATATGGCCAGATGGATTAGGTAGCAGCAGTAGTGAATTAGGCCACAATGTCATGGACCATCACTACAATCTGGGAGCCAGAGGCAAGGTAGAAGGTTTTGAAGATATGTATACCTATGGTCGTAGGCCCAACGGGTTCTATATTCCGAGATTTGTCAACATCAACGGTGATAAACGGGAATATCTCAGAGGCTTCGGATACCAAGGCGGAGCAAATCGGGAAGGGTGGTCTAGGGATGTTGCCGAACTTAATATTGGTGCAAACCTAAAAGAATCATTGAGCGAACCAGGATCATGGACTATTGGTGCGGGCGGCTTTGGTGAGATATTACCTTACCATGATAACCGTATTTTACTAGACAAAAGGTATTATGATGCTGAAGGCAATGTTGTTACTGACCCATCCAAAGGAAAACAAAAAACGGATAAATGGGGTTTGCCCATATTGGCAACAGATGCAGAGCTCAGGGAAAATGAAATAAAAATGAGAAAGGATATTGTCGAAGAAATGAAACAGATGTTCGAAATAGCGGGAGTAAAAGACGTCAAAACATGGGACAATGGGCATAATATCGGGCATGGTATCCATGAAATGGGTACGGCCAGGATGGGAAGAGATTCAAAAACGTCAGTACTCAACGGCCATAATCAGGTGTGGGATGCGCTTAATGTATTTGTTACGGATGGAGCATGTATGACGAGCAGTGCATGTCAAAATCCTTCACTTACATATATGGCCCTTACAGCCCGGGCAGCGGCGTATGCCGTAAATGAACTTAATAAACGAAATATCTAAAATCCAATATTCTATGGACAGAAGAACGATCATAAAACAAATTTCGCTCATGACGGGCGTCGCTTTTATAGGTGGTGAACTATTTATCCAATCAGGGTGCAAAACAGAAAAAAGGCAGAAACACCTTCTATTTTTCTGCTGAGCAGGTTTTATTGCTGGATGATGTAGGCGAGACTATCTTGCCACAAACCGATACACCAGGGCAAAGCTATTGGTATCGGAGCATTTATAAAAAAATGGTGACTGATTGTTATAACCCGGACCAGCAAAAAATATTTATTGGTGGGTTGGATGCCATAAATGCTGATTTTGAAAAGAAATTTTCAATACCTTTTTCTAAAGGGTCCATAATCCAGAGGGAACAATGTCTCAACCAAATCAATGCCACAATGATACAGTACAAAAAGGATAAAAAAGAAGAAGACCCGGATCACTATTTCCTCATGATGAAGCAATTGACGATCCTCGGATATTTTACTTCCGAAGCCGGAGCCACTCAATCTCTTAGATATGTACCAGTACCCGAAAAATATGATGGAAGTTATCCCTATAAGAAAGGGGATAAGGCCTGGGCGACTTAAAATTGAAAATCATCAATTCCACTGGCCAACCAGTGCCGATGTATGGCCATCGAGCATCGGGATCGCAGTTACAAACTGCGACCATCGCAAGCAGATCGATCGTCGCAGTTTGCAACTGCGATGCTATACATTTGAACGTCACAGTTTGTAACTGCGATAACATACATCAGCAAATTTGGGACAGCAAGTGGGATATCTTTTTGATATTTCTAACATAAGAAACTTTTTCAACTAATTTTTGGTTTTACCAAAAGGGTTACAAGTTTTTAATATACTACGTATTTATTAATAAGTTATTTATCAAAATCATAAAAAACACAATGTCAATAACTGTAACATCAAAAGAAGATAAACTTTTAATCGATAAAAAGTTGGATGATTTGGAGAAAAAAGGGAAATTTGATTCAAGAAAACATGTAGGTACGATTGAATTAAAGGAAAGTCCAATCAAGATTCAAGAGAAAATGCGCGATGAATGGTGAAAACATAATGATAGACACTAATATAGCCTTATATCTTCTATCTGGAGACAAGTCTGTGGAGTATATATTAGATAATAAAAATGTTTATATTTCATTCGTAACAGAATTAGAACTCTTAGGACACTTTGACATCACTTCATCCGAGCAGCACTACATCGAAAGTTTCTTAAAAGACTGCATTGTTATTGATTTAAATCAAACCATAAAACTAAATACAATTAGTATAAAACAAAAGTATCGAATGAAGTTACCTGATGCTATCATAGCAGCTACTTCAATGTATTTGAATATTAATTTGTTTTCTGCAGATAAAGGATTTGAAAGAGTAAATGATATTCAATTCATAAGATACATAATTTAAATAAGGCGATAGTTGCAGGATAGGATTGAAGTCATAGACTTCGACCATCGCAAGCAGATCGATCGTCGTAGTGTACAACTGCGATACCATACATCAAGCATTTTAAAGGCATAATGTTCAAATTCCTAAAAAGCAAAAGGTTTTTCGCCCTGAATCTTAACATTATTAGTGAGCCTTCATAATGTGATCAGTTTGGTTAAGAATTACAATTCGTAAAATTTAGGATCGCAGTTACAAACTGCGAGCACGCAACAGTTGCAGAATTACAAATTCGTAAAATATAGGATCGTTGCAAACTATGACCATCAGGGAGCTACTCAATCTCTTAGATATATACCAGTGCCCGGAAAATATGATGGCAGTTATCCCTATAAGAAAGCGGATAAGACTTGGGCGACTTAAGCATAAAGATACTAATCACAAGAGAGGAATATTGGAGGATTATATTCTAGGTCATCTATCCAGCAAAGATGCACAAAATTGTATGATATGCGGAAGAAATTTTCAATAATAATAATGCACAAAATCGATTTATTTTTTGTTCGTTGAAAATAAAAAGGGACATGAACCTGAAGTAAACCATCATGGAAGAGACACTACTCATCATGAAGGTCGGAAATATGAAGGTTCAACCGATCATCAAATTACGAAAAAATCAATCAAAAAATTGACTCTATTAAATTAAATGGGACAAAAAAACAGGAAAAGGAAAACAAAAAATAAAGGTAGGTAAATCTACCTTTCAAGGGCTATGCAGATAAATATTTGGATCCGACTTCAAACAAAGATATTCAAAAGGCTTTCAGGGTATTGGTTTAACCACGTATATCTAAGCGGAGGCATCGCCAAATTTGTATTGAAAGTAAGTCATGCGAAAAAGAAGCAACGAAACGCTAAAAAGGCTTTGGTGTACATATCGTCTTATCAGACGTCACAAATCCAAAACGTTAGTCAGAATTAAATCTATACCAAAATTTGATTCATCAAAAAAATAATCTTTTACTTTTACAAAATATTATGCACACATTGTTATTTTAAAATAAAATCATCATCCGACAACATTTTATCTATCTCATTTTGCTGCTTATAAGTGTCCAGGCATCTGCCCAGAATGTGGGCATCGGCGTCCCCAACCCTGGGGCCAAACTGGAAGTAGCAGGCGGGGTGAAAATATCTGATTCCAACAATATCGGTGGCCAGGTGCGCATAATAAGTGGCACGCCCGGTGCAGGCGAAATGCTGACCTCTGATGCAACGGGTTTGGCCACCTGGCAAACTATTAGCCCAACTACTTATTCAATAGGCTTACACCCGGAATTAGGTGGTTATGTCTTTTGGGTTTCATCTGATGGAAAACAAGGGCTTGTGGCAGAAACGCAAAACCAATGATCATCATCAGATTGGTATAATGCTCAAAACCTTATTTCTACCCCAACTAATCATTCAGTAAATGGGGCGAAATTTAGAGACTGGCGAATGCTTGAACCACAAACATTAAGCCGTATAGAAGAAAGCCCTAGGTAATAAAAAAGCCCCATCACCAATGTGTGAAGGGGCTTTTTGCTATACGGTGTTCAACGACTCCGTAGGGGTGCCAGTATCGAAGAACTTACTCGATGTGGGCGAAGAACGTTGGACTGACTTTATGCGCCCGCTGAAAGCGGACATGAGAAGCTCTTTACTAAATCTTTGATTTAGTAATTCCATGTCGGTAATATATAGACTTTGAGACCTTCCTTTTTGTAGATTTTAACTGAACGTCATTTGCTTGGTTTGCCACGATTCCTGATCTCATGCACTGATCTTAGTACTCCATTCCACATGATCAGTGAATCGAGCAATATCATTTTGCCACTTGTACATTTTTTACAGGTGGTGATGTCTATTCCTGTTTTGATAAGTACGGTCAGACTCGTGGGCATCTTTACCTTTGGCATCGGTGGTGGCAACATCAATTGCTCATACAGTGATGCGATGCGATCGTTTTTACCACGATGACACATGTAACCTGCATGACGTATTTTTACATATTTGTGCGGTAAGATGTGCAATTCAAATCTTCTCACAAATTCTGCTTGTTGTAATGTCATACTCTTTACCTTATTGCCATCTTTGTAATCATTGTAATTAAAGGTGACTGTAGTATCCGATATCTCGGTGATGCGATGACTGGTGATGGCCACCTTATGAGTATACCTGCCCAGGTATTCGATAATCTGTGCAGGCCCGCCAAATGGTGCTTTGGCATATACATTCCACTTTTTAAATCCTACGTCATCGATAATTTTAGCTTCAAAATCTTCTGGTATCCTTAGTTCGCCATCACCGAGCATGGCCCGCAATCTTTTCAAAAAATATGCTTTATACATGAGCTCCATCACCCTTCGTGGAAATAAAAATTTACCATTACTTCTCTTGCCTTCTACCCATTTGCCATCCTTGTCGACACCGCCACCAGTGACGATACAATGGATGTGCGGATGAAAACTCAGATCCTGACCATTGGTATGTAGTATCGACACGATACCTGGTGTAGCTCCGAGCCACTGTGGGTCACGACCCAGCTTGGTCAGGGTATAATGACCTGACTCGAAGATTAGGTCAAACATCACTTTTCGAGTGCATAAAAACAAACTATGCAGCTCATGCGGCACGGTAAATACAACGTGAAAGTACTTCGTAGGTAGAAGTTCTGACATTCTATCATCAATCCATTGATCTCGTTTTGCGCCACCACAATTGGGGCAGTGTCTATTACCACAGCTATGATATTGTTGATGAACATGGCTACAAGGCTTGTTGTCGCATTTGTAGAGATGTACCCCGATATCTTTGGTGTGGCACTTACTCAATCTTGAAAATACATGCTGACTGTAGTGATTATATTGACTGACAGATGGATGTTTGAATATTTTATTTTGAAGAAGTATTTTAATTTCGCTATTGGTTTGTGCCATCTTCCTTAGATTTATTCAATCTATCTAGTGGTGATATGATACCCAGCTGAGTGTGTTTTTGGAGATGCAAATAGATCATCGTAGTCTCTATCTTACTATGACCCAGCAGCGTCTTGATCACATGTATATTGGCACCACTATCTAGCAAATGCGTAGCAAAACTATGCCGCAGCGTGTGGGCGGTATAGCCCTTCCCTGCAAATCCTGCTTTTTCCATAGCACTATTGACGATAAGTTGCATACTCCGAGGATGAAGTGATCGCTTTGTTTGACTACTTGTAAATAAGTATTCTTTAGGTCTTCCTGCTTCTATGTAGTAGGATCTTAGTTTGTCCACCAAATCATCTGCTAGTAATGTATATCTGTCTTTAGCGCCCTTACCTTGATATACCTTGATTCGTTTCTCCTTGCTTTCGATATCTTTGATACGTAATGCACATACTTCGCTGATACGCATACCAGAGCCATAAAGTAGACCTATAGTACAGTATTCTTTAAGCGTGAGTGATGCCTTAAACAGATGATCTACTTCATCTTCACTCATTATATTGGGTAAGATAAATTGTTTCTTCGGATACAGATTGCTCGGCACTATGTAGGCAGATGGCATCACTCGCTTGAAGAAAAAACTACAAGCTTGTGCGACACTCCTACACTTAGCCCTGCCTACTAGATGGGCTTGCTTGATATAAAGAAGATACTGTTCGATATCCTCTTGAGTGATCTGCTCTACATCCTTGTGATTGTAGTATTTAAAGAGTAACACCATCTCATTGGCATAACTCCTGACCGTTCCGGAGCTATACTCTTTGATTGTCAATACTTGGACGAGCTTACTAATCCAGCTCTCAGCGTTGGATGATAGTTTCTTGGATGAAATTTCATTGCCTTTCATGATTTTTACTTATTTTTGTTTGGTTAAATAAGTAAAACAATAAAAAAATAATCACGAAAGACAGATATTAAGTGAACATGATATCTTTCACCGTAGGTGTCGCTTGAACAACGGCTTGTGGCTTCGACTCACAGAAACAAATATAAAGTCAGATATTATCGGAATACCTGCCCGACGTACAACTTTGGCAGGCGGGAATTTCTAATGCGGATTCTGGGTTAAATTGTTATTTCAAAGGTACACGCATCAAAAACTGTGTGCGGTCATATAAAGGTATTTTTCATCTTTATCCAGGGGCACAATTGGCGGTTGCCTGACCAGTCATTATGATGCCAAGATGCCGGCTATCCTGGCTATAAAACCAATACGCCTCCGGGACCTGTAGCGAAGATATAACCATTTTTTCCTATCTTCATACCATCAGGCAGTCCTTTTAATGTGGATACCAGATGGGTGACATCTGCAAACAAACTGGTCGATACAATATTTTTTTGTTCGTCAAGGGTATACTTACGCCATAAAGCTTTTTCGGGATCTGAATTCGCCACATACATAAACTTTTCATCGGCTGAGAAAGTAATGCCATTTGGTTTGCTAAGTGTGCTGTCAAGTAAGGTCACAGTACCATCATTTTTAAGTCTGAATATACCATTGAAGGACAGTTCCTTGATGCTGTCCTGATCTTGTCCGGGTAAGCCATATGGAGGATCGGTAAAAATATATCTCCGTCTTTTGTTATAAAGAGGTCATTGGGGCTGTTAAATTTTTGCCTTTATATTGGGCGGCCAGAAATAAAAAGAATCTTCGGGTCACTAAGCGGGGCAAGCATTTTGGCAACAGCTCTGTTGCCATGCTGGCAAAGAATTAAGTTGCCGGATGCATCCAGCATCAAACCATTGGCACCTTCTGTACCACCTTTTTGTTTATGATGGTATATCCGGATGGTTTCAGGTATGTTTGTTTGCTGTGAATGGAGTCCCATGAAAATATTGTATTTTCAGGTACATCCGTAAAAATAACTTTTGTTCGTTTTCCAGCCACAACGGACCTTCCGACCATTTGAATCCATCGGCCAAAATTTCAAAAGACCGCATTGGAATCGATGATATTGAGCATTTCCTTATCATACACTTCAATCCTGGTGCCGGGTACTCCGATGGCTATTGATTTTTTTTCTTTGCACGAATAGCACAATGATAGTGTCATTGACAGACAAATGAGGTAATATTTTGAGATCATGGTTTGGTTATTTTTATGTAATAAATTGATAAAGAGATACAGTTTCCAGAGATTAAACAAAGCTTATAGATGGTCTGGCTGACAACATATTTTTTTGAATATTATTTTCCATTTTTTATACATCCACTCAAAAGATGATATCAATCCATATTCTTCAAGAAAATATATTTTCTGATAAGCCGGGTTGGTGGGATTTTTTTTTGTTGAAAAAGTATAGCCAGATTTGTTACTGCGTTTTCGGTTTTTAATAAAAAATATTAGCAGTTTCAAGGCCGTCATGTATGACAGCATTGTCGATATGCCGGATTTTAATTGATTTTTTTCCAGCGAAAAAGCATACAACAAGTCCTCGTATCCATAGCCAATGACCGATTCGTCAAATAAATTTTCTTTAAACATCCGTTCAGACATCAGGAAGTTATTGGATTGAAAATTTAGATATGGGTCTTTATTGCGTTTTTTTTGCCGATAAGGCTTCACGTTTTGTACCGTAAAGCCAGTGCAATATTTTTTTAGTATTTGTTGGTTTTTTTGTTGCGTATTTACGACCTCCGTATATAACAGCTTCAGTGGGCAAGGCAGAAACATAATTTTTTATAAAATCTTTAGATTTGATGGTTGAATCGCCATCCAGAAATAGGATATATTCAAAATATGCCGCTTTTCCAAGCCAGTTTCTTATTTTGCTTCTGCTCAAATTTTCTGACATTTCAGTATAATTGATATTTACTTTAAATGCCAGTTCCTGTTTTTTGTTTGTATTTTTCTTTTCGGATAAATCATCAAAACATAAGATTTGATAATTGATATTCAATTTGTTACACTGTTTTGCCAAGGTGTAGACCAAGGGCCGAACGTCCTGATTGTATATAGGGATTAAAATAGACAGCATCTCTGAATCATCACTTTGAATGGTAAAGCAAAAGGATTATTGAATAAAAAACGTTGATTTATGCATCAAATTTTAATTTTGTTTGTTTTTTTAATGAAACGTAATATAAGACATGGCTTCAAATCAGGATATCGACCTTTACTGAAAGACAAGATGCTTTCAGGTGATCTAAAAAGAAATAGCACAAAAGTATTGACACTAAAAGGATAAGCAACGAAGATGCTTTTGGTGCTTTTGAAAAAGGAAGCTTAGGATTTTGGGCACTTTGGCTAACCATGTACGGAATCCAAACATGGAGATACAAACATACTTTAACCGGAATTTTCATATCGAACCCACCAATATATGTTTGTACACCTGTAGTTTCTGTTCATACTCGCGACTCATTAAAAAGCGTGAAGAAGGCTGGGAATACACCATGGATGACATTATGGATATTGTACATAAATATGATGATCAGCCTGTCACCGAAGTTCATATTGTAGGAGGTGTTTTGCCACAATACGATGTAAAATTTTATGCAGATTTGTTCAGGGACGATCAAGGCCCACAGACCTGAATTGCACATCAAAGCACTCACCCCTGTAGAGTATCATTACATTTTTAAGAAAGATAAAGTAAGCTATGAAGAAGGTATGAAAATCATGATGGAAGCGGGTCTTGACTCTATGCCTGGTGGTGGTGCAGAAATTTTTCATCCGGAGATCAGGGACGAAATAGCCGGAGGCAAGTGTAGTGGAGCACAATGGCTGCGCATCCATGAAGTATGGCACGAACTCGGTGGTAAATCCAATGCGACGATGCTGTACGGCCATATAGAAAAATATTGGCATAGAGTCGATCATATGGATCAGCTACGTCAACTTCAGGATAAGACAGGTGGCTTTCAGACCTTTATACCGCTAAAATTCAGGAATCAGGACAATCAGATGTCTCATCTGTCCGAGACGACAGTTATCGAGGATTTGCGCAACTATGCCATCTCAAGGATATATCTGGATAATTTTGATCACATCAAATCCTATTGGCCTATGATCGGTCGACATGGCACAAATTGTCCCTGGCCTTGGGTGTAGATGACATAGATGGCAGCGATCGATGATACCACAAAGATCTACTCCATGGCCGGTTCGGAAGAACAGGCGCCATCAATGAGTACAGAACAACTGGTCACCATGATCAGAAGGGTAGGGAGGAAACCTGTAGAGCGCGGTACGTTGTATAATGTTGTGACTGATTACAGCGATGTAGTATTTGAAGATGACAATGCCTACAAAGGGTATCTATCGTTGCCGGTGGTGTAACGAATGAGCAGATTATAAAACGAAGTATGTCATGTAACAATTTGCCATAACTAAGGCATGTTTAAAACTAATTTTTATCAGGTTTCAAAAAATAAAAGAGCAGCTTTATTTCCGGATACTTTTATCTTACCGTCAATTCCAAAGCTACCCATTCTAGAAATTATTTGGACTTTACGCGATTGATATTAACACGTGTACCTTTATACAAAATATACGCTAATAAAATTTTTAACATAATAATTTGTAGTGAAAACAACTTCAGCATTAAAAATTATTGTCCTAATTGCTTTTACAGCCGTTAATACTTTTGGCCAGCACCTCAACAAATACGGACATTTTGTCTCAACAATCGCTGAAGAGATCCTCATATAAAATGAATCTGGCGTCCACAGGTAGTAACATAGAAATAGAGAAACTGCAGCTTGATGGAAACAGCGTTTTTAAAATGCGTCACGGCTTTCTGACCTTATCCGGCAATTATGAAAATGCACCTTCTATCATAAGGATTTATTCAAATGAAGGGAAAAGTATTTTTACCCAGTCGTTTACACAGACCATCAATTTTATGATGACGACAGCCAAAAATTTCTGTGCTTTTCATGATATGAATCAGATATATCTGATCGATCTGGTGACACACAAAGTGACCACCTTTGATGGTTCTAATGTTTTTGCCGTAAATGATGCGGGAGAAGTAGCTTATTATGATGAAAAGCATCAGCCATCATGTATAAAGATACAGTGCTGAAAATCAACAAACAAATATACAAAATTTTGTTTTTCAAAGATGTGCCTTTATTCATCACAATGACAGACATATTGCACATAAAAAAGGGTCAGCCTGAATCAATTTTTACTGCTAAGGAAGGACGGGTTTTTGATGTTGACACATTTGATGACAGGTTATTTATAAGTGTAAAAAAAGAAATACCGGGAGCATTTATCTTCAATTCTTTCAGTACGGAAAATGTGACGGATTTTAGACCAGAGGAAGAAGTTCATTTCCCACTAAGCAGTCATTTGAATAAAAGAATGGAAAAACACATTCAGAAAAAAAATAGGTACTACTACATTTTCGTTCATCAGAGTCAATTGTTAACCCGTTACATTTTTATAGCGATACATTATATCAGCAGGTTGGCAACAGTTATTGTGAGATTCAGGAGTATTCGTTTGGTGCCATGTATCCACATCCGGGCGTTGATTTATTGGACACTTTTATGCAGGATGTTTATTCCGTTAAAAATGGATTTGTAAAAGCCATTCTGACTACCAGTGGGCAATATCATTGGCGCATAGCTATTTCAAATAAAAATACGTCTGATTTAACACAGGGATATTTATATGCACATCTTGAAAGAACAAGTTTTCCTTATGCTGTGGGTGATGCTGTTAATGCCGGAGATGTGGTCGGCTATCTTGCGAATTTTCCGGTTGACGGTTTTGTACATTGTCATTTTGCCCGCATTGAGGACGAGGGTAGCACATGGAATGGAAGCTGGGCAACTTTTGATAACCCACTAAATTTATATGACCAATTTTTGATACTATAGCCCCACAATTCGAAAAACGATCAACAATGATGTTTTGCTTTCAGGAATGAACAAGGGAATTATCTATCACCGGACAGTTTGTACGGTAATATAAAAGTGATCTCTAAAGTTTATGATCGTATTAATTCCAAATGGCATTGCGATGTGCATAAACTGAGATACTCTGTTTCTCCGCTAGCTTTTCCGCAGAAAATGCTCTTGGATTCTTTCGCCTATGCCTTTGATTTTTACAATGATTTTTATTTTAATGGTAATTATTATTGGGGCTTACTCAGTACTATATATTCCAGGGATGAAAGTTGCTTTTCAACTGCCAATTATAGAGATCGCGACTTCTATCACATAGTGACCAATTCAGATGGCAATGACACCATCGACGGTGCTGATTCATTACAGGTATTTAATACGCTCAACTTTCCAAACGACTCATATATTTTCAGGGTTACCGCATCGGATCCTTCAGGAAATACAACCATCGATTCGATGATTGTGACCATAAAAAACGGAACAGTATCATTGCCTGATATTACAATGACGGGTCAAATAAGTGCGTATCCTAATCCATTTTCTTTTGCAACAAATTTAAAAATAAAGAGTATATTGAATGATGCTACCCTGACAATGTACAATGTCTATGGACAGGCCATAAAACAAATAAAAATATTTCAGGGTCAGAAATTAATCTTGGTAGTGACCATCTTCATAGCGGAATATATCTCCTACGATTGACAGAAGATGATAAAATCATTGGAGTAACTAAACTAGTCATTTGGGACTAAACAATTCAGACTCATGGCAGTAATCTTATTAGAAATTATTAATTAGACAAAAACATGCGAAAATCAGTCATTCTGTTAGGTTTACTTTTTCATTTTTGATCCTTCAGTCACAGTCTGGCAGTAGTGAAATGAACGATACACTTGATGTCATAAAACAAATAAATTATCCATTGGAGCATATGTTGATGCATATTATGGTTTCACCACATCCAAAATTATGGACAATAACATCCCTTACTTTGTTAATATGCATCGAAATAAAGAATTCAATATAAATCTGGCATATATTGATCTGAAGTTTACAGCTAAAAATTTTAGAGCTAGATTTGTTCCGGGATTCGGTAGTTATATCAATGCCAATTATGCCTCCGAACCTGGGTCATTAAAAAATATTGTGGAAGCTTCTGCAGGTTTCCGATTGTTTAAAAACAAAGATGTGTGGGTCGATGCCGGAGTACTGGGTTCTCCATATACAAACGAAAATTGCATCAGTAAAGATCATTTAATGTATACTAGAAGTTTTGCTCCTGAATATGTGCCTTATTATATTTCCGGATTAAAACTTACGGTACCGCTTAGCAATAAAGTGAGTGCTTACCTTTATCTAATAAATGGATGGCAACAAATACAAGACAACAACGATAACAAGGCCATCGGAACTCAGATAGAATATAGGCCCAACAGCAAAAATTTGTTCAATTGGAATACTTTCATCGGTGATGAAAGATCACTAACATCGCCGCTCAACAGAATGAGATATTTTACAGATATCTATTGGATTTATAACCCTGAAGGTAAGTTTTCAATTACATCATGTATATATATGGGTAATCAAAAACTACTTGAAACCGATGGTAAAAAATCCAATAATTATTGGTGGCAAGCCAATGTGATTGGTAGATACACTTTCAACAACAAATGGTCATTGTCCGGTAGAATAGAATATTTTAACGATGATAAAAATGTACAATTAAATGCTATTAACCCTATGATTGGATTCAGAACATTCAGTTCGGGATTGTGCTTGAATATTAAAGTGAATGATCAGGCAATGGTTCGATTTGAAGGAAGAAGGTTTTTTTCACCTGACAATGTATACAATGACAGTAAAGGACTACCGGATAAAAATATGACATGGTTTATTTCAAATACGACAATCTGGTTTTAAGAAAAATGAAGTAAAATAAAACTATAAAAATTTGGAAACTACGCTGCAATTCAGAGTAATAACATGTTTCTGAAGGTAATTGTAAAATGTGATATGAATAATTTATTTAAACTAATTAAAAAACTGTTTGTTCGGAATTACATTAAATGGTACTTTTGGGAATTCTGCTTTATTTAGGGTTACAGAACCAATATTTTTTGTATTAATATAAATGAAAACACAACTTTTTAAAAATGCGATATCACATCTCTATCTTACTAATTATATTTTGTTTACCATTCATATCAACATCTCAAAATGTCGTAGATGATTTTGAAGGAAATGGGACCATTACCACCTGGTTTGGTGATGATTGTGACATAAATAAGATGTTTGCCAATCCATTTAAAAACAACCTTAATAACTCGGCTACTGTCTTAAAATATATGGACAATGGTGGTTTGTATTCAAATTTGAGATTTGACGTTGTGAATGACTTTAACTTATCCTCAAATTACATTTTTTCTATAAAAATTTATGTTCCTTCCAATGGAGTCACGGGGAGCCAATCGAACCAGGTTTCTTTAAAATTGCAGGATGGAACTTTGGGCCAACCATGGATTACACAATCCGAAGTCATCAAACCTATTGTGTTAAATCAATGGCAAACTATAACATTTAATTTTAAGAATGATGCATATGTTAATCTTGATGGTAGTTCTGTTCCTCCTACCCTACGGAAGGATTTTAACAGGGTATTAATACAAGTCAACGGCGAAAATAATACGGATAAAGTACTGGCCTATATTGATGATTTTTTTTATGATGGCACTATTATTCCGGAGCCAACTTATGATAAACTGATATGGTCTGACGAGTTTGATACAGATGGCGCAATTGACAACTCTAAATGGTTTCATCAGACCAGATTGCCGGGCGGAGGGAGTTGGTATAATGGAGAAATACAGCATTATACCAATCGAACGACCAACTCTTTTATCGAAAATGGACTCTTAAAGATTGTAGCAAAAAAAGAGGCATTTTTTGATCAGGGTTTTATTAAACAATATACATCTGCCAGATTAAACTCTAAGTTTGCTTTTACTTATGGCAAAGTAGAATTCAGAGCAAAACTTCCCGCCGGAGTTGGTACATGGCCTGCTGTTTGGACGCTGGGTAAAAATATTAACGAAGATGGAGCCTATTGGGATAATCAAGGTTTTGGGACCAAGTCGTGGCCTGCATGCGGTGAAATAGATATTATGGAACACTGGGGAAACAATCAGAATTTTGTGCAAAGCGCCATCCATACCCCATCAAGTTTTGGCGGTACAGTCAATTTAGGAGGGCGAACTATTCCTACGGTTTCCAATGATTTTCATATTTATACTTTTGTCTGGACTCCTGAAAAGTTGGTATTTAGCGTTGATAATATCATCCATTATACCTACAATCCTGCGGTAAAGGATGAAAAAACCTGGCCTTTTGATGCAGATCAATACCTTCTGTTAAATATTGCCATTCAGGCAGGTATTGACCCAAATTTTACTAAAAGTGCCATGGAGGTAGACTATGTCCGGGTGTATCAGACAAGCACGGTATCTACTACTCAATTAGATCATAAAATAGACAAGTTATATTATCCTAATCCGGTTATTGATGTGTTAAACATTACGACAGAGCATGCAGACAATCAAAATATTGTCGTTAAAATGTACTCAATCGATGGCAATCTGATTACATCAAATAAATACCCACTAAACAACAATATCATTTACATTGACAATTTAGGATCACTGGTTGATGGAATGTATTTTGTTTCATATGAACTCAACAATAAAATACACAGTCTTAAAATCATCAAAAAAATAAGGAGGGAAAGTTGGGATATAATCCTATCAAATCTAAACCAAGTTTTTATACATTTTTTGATACCAGGACTTTAACTTTCAGATACACTAACATAAGCTTAAAAGTATCATAACCTGTTATGTAGCAAAATCCAATTATTTTATCTATTTTTGATATGAAATGATAATTTTGGTGCGATCGAAAATTTTAAATGCCTTGAGATTGGCAATGAAGTAAACGGTATTATATAAAATTATGTATGGTTTTATTTTAAAAATAATAGGATAATGAATGAACATCATAGCCTGATTAAATCCATAAGTTTGCACCTTTTGCCTGGCTTGCTGGTGGTAGTGCTTTATATTTTTCTTGCCCCGATCCTACATCACCAAGGTTACCCTTCCCTTTTGGCTCTTGGTATTGCAGCTTTATTGGGTATTGTTCCATTACAATTAGGTCACTTGTTTTATAAAGCTTACCAATTGAATGGAAAAATTTCATTAAAGGGCATAATTACACCTACACAAAGTATGTCGGGCATGCAGTTTGCAGCTTGGCTTGTGGGTTCGCTGATCATATTGATTCTTATTGGGGGAATCTCATTTGCTTTTGAATCAAATATAAAAACACTTTTCTTTGGATGGTTGCCGGATTGGTATTTTTATGATATTAATTTTAAATCTTATTCCAAAGAAGCTTTATTGATCACAGCCTGGGTGAGATTGGCAGTTGATGGATTTGTACTACCGATCACAGAAGAGTTATATTTTAGGGGGTATCTTTTTCATCATTTGCCAGAAAAAATAAAAAACAAATGGATAATGGCTGCCTTATTATTTGCAGTTTATCATTTCTGGCAGCCATGGAACTATCTAAGCCTTTTTCTTATTTCATTGGTTTTAGTTGTGCCGGTGATGAAATTTAACAATGTGTATTTATCTATTGCCATACATATGCTCGCTAATATAATCGGGACCTTATTATTCTTCGGACAGATTAGCCAACTTTAATAAGTGTTTTATTTATCAAAAAATATTCCAATAGAAATAAATGAAGCTGAAATCAAGACCATGTTTCTGAATTATTTTCTGAAACCAATTGCTTCTTAAATCTATATTTTCAAAATGGTATCACCCAAAAACAAAGTTAATCTTTTCCGAATCATTCCTTTTGGTCTGCTATGGCTGCTATTTGGTTTACTTTATACGATTATTGAAAAAGGGCTTCTTGGCGATTTACGTTTTTACCCGGGGAAAAGCAACCCTATAATTTAGTTTAAATTTTTTTATAATCTCTTTTGCTGCTCTTTTACAGGATTATTAATTGGAGCCATTGAAATACTTTATTTCAATAATTTATTTAAACAAAAAGTTTTAGCAAAAAGATCGTTTACAAGGCAATAATTTATTCAGTACATGGCAAGTACCTCCTTTTTAGGAGATTTTTATTTTGTAAACGATCACTTATTACTAAAATTGTGCCGACAATGTTTTTCTGATTTTTTTAAAAAAAATATTTACAAGCCTTTCACAAAATTAAAAACCAATAGCTATAGCAGGCATGTCTCCAACTTATTTTTGTATTATAATTTGTTGATCACTTCTTTTTCTTGAAGATTTTTTTGGTAAGCCAGTGACTAAGGTATCCTGAGCCAATGCCAATCACAGCACCTGCCAATACATCGCTGGGATAATGTTTGCCTAAGTACATTCTTGAATATCCTACAGATGCGGCGCCTAAATAAGCCGGAACAACGACATACCATTTTTTGTATTGCAAGGACAGCGTAGTAGCAGTTGCAAATGCCACAGTAGTGTGCCCGGACGGAAACGAACGGCCATGTACAGGGTTACTAACAAATACCTCATTTGGGTACTTATCTGCCGGTCTTGTTCTACTGAAAGCGGATTTAAGTGTTTCAGAAAATAATGAGCTAACACCAATACTGATCAACAATTCATATCCATGTTGTTGCATTTCTTTATCTTTTCTTATATAGCCTGTAGCTAAGGTTCCCAGTGAAACACCTCCCGATATCCAATATATTGAATTAGATGTGTTTTCCCAATAATTTGAACTTGGGTTGTCCGGATTGATACTTTTTAAAATATCAAGATCTATATTTTGGGCACTTACGATACCTGTTGTAAGACCCAAAAATGCAATCAGCAATACTATAATATGATTTTTAATTTTCATTTTATCTTTTTTTCAGCATTACAAATTTTAAAACATTTCCATTGGTAATTTCGTCTCCTTCATTTGAAATGTAGAGGTTTCCTTCCTTGTCAAAAGTAATTCCCTCAGCCTGATTGAAGGTATTTCCGTTAAGTTGATAAACATCTTTTACTTTCCAGTTGGTATCGGTTATCACAAGTAAATTATCTGATCCTGAAAGAATAAACCATGTGCCTGTAATAGGATTTTTTGCTAACGCTGAAGGCTTGAAACCTGTTATTGATTTGTTTATAAATGCCTGAATTTCAGCTACATCAATACTGAAATTCGAACTAAGCTCCAGCGTTTCTTTTATTTCCAATACAAATCCTGAAACTATTTTAGATCATCTGTTTTACATTCTTTGCATAAAATGTATAATTTATCGCTGGCATCATGTCCATACATTCCTTCATACTCTCCTTCAGGAAGCAACGCTTTCCATTCTTTTAAACTGTCTATAGACTGCTGTTCGAAAGTTGGTTTTTTAAAAGAAAAAAGAGTGCCATCAGACCTTAGTACATATACTTTCTCATTGGTAACCGCAACATCTTCATAGTCGCCTTTTTTGCCAAACTTTATTTGAGTTACATCTTTTTTACCCAATACGGTACTGAATAACTTACCATCCTCATCCTGTATGGAAAATAAAGTATCAGGACTTCCTTTATCAAAACAGATACCCGATATTTCAAACAGCTTGTCGGGCATAATAAATATTTCAGGATTATTTAAATCATAAAATTCAGGCGTTATGTTCTTTTTATTGGAATTATTGCAGGCATATAAAAAAAGTGAAATAAAGCAGATCGGTGTCAAAAATCTAATCAGGTGTTTTTTCATTCCTGGACATTTTGTAAGTTTTGGTAAATATCTTCCTGCGAACGTATCATTTCACCTTCTATAGGAACCCTGATATTTTCCAGTTCCTGACTGATGTAAACGGCTAGCTTATTATAAATGGATTATATCTGGTATTTGTTTTTAATGCCAGGTCATATATTGGAAAACAGACTTAATTACGCAGGTATATATTTGCGGTTCATCCAGTCCGCAGAACATGTACAAAAACATCAACTACCCAAATGTTGCAGTTCAATGTCAAAATCAAGACGTTGACAGACTGCATTTAGTGTTTATTTTAGCCGGCACTATTTACATACCAAATAAACCTTATGTTAAAACAATCAGACATAAGCACTACGTGTTAACATTCGAGTAGTTCGGGACTATATTATGATTTCGGATGATTCTAAAAATTAAACTCATCCTGATCCGGTTTCTTGTTTATATTTGTGAAAGATAAGGAAATCGACTTATTCGAATAAGCTAAATAACGTACAGAAAAATTTGTAACCATAAAAAATGTAAGAATGGCGGCACCGAGTACAAAATGGAAAGAACAGATTCTCCAAGACGAGGCGAAACTTCATGCCGGGCATCTGCTGGCCTTTGATGAAGTCAGAAAAATAAAGGATGCCAAATACGGAAAGGGACGTCAGCTACATCGTCAGGTTCAGCTTGGTTTGCACGGTCGTTTTGAAGTTCTGGATGGTCTGCCAACATATGCCAAATATGGCTTGTTTGCCTCTCCTGCCACCTACGATGCCTGGATTCGATTGTCGAATGGTGGCATGGATCGCGCTTCTGATCGCAAGCCCGATATCCGTGGCTTTTCGATTAAAGTGCGTGGACTGAAAGGGGCTGGTGCTCTGGGAAGCGACACTGATTGTCAGGATTTTTTGATGATTCAGAAATCTGCTTTTGGCTTCGCCAATAGTAAGGATTTTGTTGGTTTAGTGCACAATGCTGCGCGTGGTCCTGCCTCCCTTTTTACATATCTGTTTACCACATTTGGTTTGGTCGGTGGCTTCCGAAAACTTAAAACCATGGCAGACGCTTTCAAGGTGCCATTTACGGGCTTCGCAACCGAAAAGTTCTACACGGCAGCTCCTCTTTCTTGCGGACCTTACGCCGTTCGTGTACGTTTGCTGCCCGCAAGAACCGAAACGAATGCAAATGCCCGTGAAAGTTGGTCGAGAGACTTTCTTTCACATTTGTCAAAGGGGCAGTTGCGGTTTGAATTCCAATTGCAGTTTTTTGTAGATGAACAAAGAACACCAATCGAAGATGCTACCAATGATTGGCCGGAAGATGTGGCACCGTTTGTAACAGTTGGTGTATTAACCATTCCTGCGCAGGATACAGAAAGTGAAGAGGGCTCGAAACTGTCTGAAGATATTGAGGCAGCAACGTTTGATCCATGGGCAGCCTTGATCGATCATCGCCCCTTGGGTGAGGTGATGCGGGCGCGCAAGGTGGTCTATTTTCAAAGCCAGACATGGCGTAAAGTCTGATCTCTTTTTTGAGGTCAGCTAGCCCGGAAAATAAATTAGTGTTAACTGGTGTTGTTAAATTCAACACATGCATGGCCAACATCTATCTAAAAAAAAGATGCGGAATCATTAGTTTTGCTTTACAAGAACGCTGTAAAGAGCGTCTTCCAACGGTGTGTATAAACTAGATCATGGGTATTTTTAAAGTCAATTTCCTTACATTTGTTTTTTAAAAATATTTAAAATCATTTTATGGACAATTCTTCATTTTTGCTCTATGGAGCCAACGGGTATACCGGTAAACTAATCGCCCAACTGGCAAAGGAGTATGGCTTGAAGCCCATACTGGCAGGGCGACGTGAAGAGGCATTAGCACCCATGGCAAAAGCGTTAAACACGATGTATCATGTGGTTGATTTGGATGATTCAGCCAAATTAGAATCTGTATTAAAAGAAGTACCTCTCGTACTACATGCGGCTGGCCCTTTTAAAAAAACAGCTAAACAAATGATAGAAGCATGTCTAAAAACAAATACCCACTATATTGATATTACGGGTGAAATTCCGGTGTATGAAATGGCAAAAACATATAATGATGCCGCATTACAAGCCGGAATAATGCTGATGCCCGGTGCCGGATTTGATGTTGTCCCCACTGATTGTATAGCCCTTTTCTTAAAAAATAAATTGCCGGATGCCACATCATTAAAATTAGCTTTTGCATCCATAGGCGGCGGCCTTAGTCACGGAACTGCTTTGACCATGGCAGAAGATATGGGCGAAAAAAGTGCTGAAAGAAAAGATGGTAAAATCATCAGCGTACCTCTGGGACATAAAGGGATGTGGGTAGATTTTGGGCTTAAAAAATTATTTGTAATGACCATTCCATGGGGAGATATTTCAACAGCCTATACCACAACAGGAATCCCCAATATTGAAACTTATACCGGTGCTTCGCCCAAAACATTTAGAATGTTAAAATTTCAGATTTTGTACAATTGGTTTTTACGAACCTCTTTTATGCGCAACAAAGCTAAAGAGAAAATCAACAAAAAAGCTGCAGGTCCTTCAGATGCAAAACGAATTAAAAGTAAAGGCCTGGTTTGGGGTGAAGTAAAAAATGTACGTGGCCAAACCGCACGGGCAAGATTAATTGGCCCGGATGGTTATACACTCACTGCGCATGCCAGTTTAATCATTGCCAAAAAAATATTGATTGGAAATTTTAAACCTGGCTATCAAACTCCGGCGGGTTGCTACGGAGCCGATCTTATCATGGAAGCACCAGGCGTAACCAGAGAAGAAATATTGTAAAGACCAATGTATAAACAACAATCTTATTATCGTTATTAATCATCGTCAAAAAATAAAGATAAAAGAAAATGCCTAAGACAGAAATTGCGGATATTAATCTTGGGTGGCAGCGATTAAAATAAACAGAATATTTATGGAAGTTTAGGTATTGGCAATAATCATCCGAATTGAAAATGGAAAGAATATAAAAGTTAACGATGAAGGATTACAACAATTTCCCAATTTAACCATAACTTGTATGTTCATCATGTTTATGGCTTAAATAAGCAGTCAAAATAATAGATATGATGTCGAAAAATTACAAAAAATTATAAAGTAACGTAGTATGCCAGGAACATTTTCACAAATATATATTCAAGTAGTATTTGCCGTTAAAGGTAGAGAAAGTTTAATTCAGTATTCTTGGGAAGAGGAACTTTACAAATACATTACCGGCATCGTAAAAAATAAAGAGCAAAAATTATTAGCGATCAATGGAATGCCAGACCATATTCATTTGTTAATTGGAATGAAACCAAGTTGTTGTTTATCCGATGTGGTCAGAGAAGTGAAAAAATCCTCGAACGAGTTTATCAATGAAAAAAAGTTTTCAAAATTGAAATTTCAATGGCAAGAAGGATTTGGAGCTTTTTCTTATGGACATTCGGCATTGGATAATGTAATTGCTTATATCAATAATCAAAAAGAACACCATAAAAAGCAAACATTCAAAGACGAATACAAAGAGATTTTAACCAAATTTCAAATTGAACACAAGAATGAATACCTATTTAAATGGATTGAATAATGCGACCCTGAAAGGGTCAAATATTTATAGGTGAATAAGAGCTGATATGACCCTTTCGGGGTCGCTTATATTAATGTTTAAATTTATACACGACCCTGAAAGGGTCAAATAATTTATAGGTGAATAAGAAGCTGATTATATACGACCCTTTCGGGGTCGCATTATATTCAATGGTTTATATCTATTTGATTCAATCCCTTCGGGATTAGAACCATATTAAAAAAATACAGCATGAATACCATTGGTGGAGTTAAAAAATCGATAATCTTAACGATTGTATATGCGACCCTGAAAGGGTCAAATAATTTATAGGTGAATAAGAAGCTGATTATATACGATCCTTTCGGGGTCGCATTATTCAATGGCTTATATCTATTTGATTCAATC
Organism: Saprospiraceae bacterium; assembly: GCA_016717145.1. Taxonomy (GTDB): domain Bacteria; phylum Bacteroidota; class Bacteroidia; order Chitinophagales; family Saprospiraceae; genus OLB9. Next base: position 29,354 of record JADKGD010000014.1, read on the forward strand.
CCTTCGGGATTATAACCTTATTAAAAAAATGCAGCATGAATGCCATAGACAGAGTTAAAAAATTGATAAGCTTAATCATTGCATATGAAAATTGAAACCACAGACAACAGACAAGTTTATTTACGGAGACTAAACTCATACGATTTGGATAATTTGCTTCATTATCTTGAGAATTTGAGTATGGAAACAAAAAAGCGTTTTGGACCTCACCAATTTGACAAACAATCTGTCATTGACTTTTATGATTGTCTAGACATTCATTGGGGTTATGTAGCCGAAAATATTGACACGAATGAAATTGTAGCTTATTCCATAATCAAATTTGGCTATTTAGAAAGTGACTATAACCGCTTCCTTTCTTATGGAATCAAACTCGACAGTAAAATTGACTGTGAATTTGCTCCATCAGTTGCTGACTTTTGGCAAAGTTGTGGTATTGGCAACAAACTGTTTCATTTTATACTTGCAGACCTTAAAAAGACAGCAGCCAAACGAATCGTTTTATGGGGCGGTGTTCAAGCAGACAATGAAAGAGCCATAAACTATTACAAAAAAATAATTTTAAACTGTTAGGACAATTTATACATAACGGAGAAAACTTTGATATGCTTTTAGACACTTAACGAAAGGAGACAACACTGCTGCTAACAACATCCTTTAAAAACCATAAAGTAATGTTCATAAAAGCCAATTTTTGTATTGGGGAATATATTTTAATGGCCGGTGATTATTTATATTAAGTCTTAAAATTCTTTAAATAATACCATTTATTTTCTACATTGCTTTCATATTGTCAAATCAACATTTTTATGATAAAAAGTACTATAAAATGTTTAGTTGTATTTCTCTTTTTATTATTTATTAGCTCCTGCATCGAGGATAAAAACAATGTCATCCGATTTTCGAGTTGGCAATCAAACCCATCTGAAAAAAGACTCACTGATTCGTTGTTAAGTACTTTTACTAAAAAGTACCCTGACAGTAAAGTAAAATTTGAACTGATACCCGGCAATTATTCTGAGAAAATTCAATTGATGCTTGGAACACATTCAGCCCCACAAATATTTTATATAAAAGATTGGTTGGCTCCTTCTTATCTCCGATATGATGTGTTGCAGCCCTTGGATGATTTTATACTTCAGGATACAACATTTGATAAAAACGATTTCTATCCTCAGTTCCTGGAAGCTTTTACAAAAAACGGTAAGTTATATGGGATTCCAAAAGATTTTGGACCTTTTGTCTTGTTTTACAATGAAGAAATGTTCCGCGAAGCCGGCATTACTGAACCACCTAAAGACTGGAAAGAACTGGAAGATTATTGCAGAAAACTAACCAAGGATACTAACGGAGATGGCAAAATTGACCAATATGGTCTTGTCATAGAACCTTCTATCGATAAATTAATGCCTTTTGTTTTTCAAAATGAAGGTGGTTTTCAGGATAAAGACGGCAATCTTACCATTAATGCACCGGAATTTAAAGAAGCACTGGCGTATTATTATGGCTTATTCCAAAAGAAGATTGCCACCATTCCATCTGAAGTAAGCATGAATAATCTGGAAGAAGTTTTTGGCAGAAAGCGGTCTGCTATGGTAATCTCCGGAGGCTGGTTTATCCCTCAACTCAAAGATCAATTCAAAGATGTACAGTATAAAATTGCATATTTGCCAAAAGGTAAACAAATGGCGACAATATCATTTACAGTTGCCTACAGTTCTGCCAAAGAAAATCCACTCAAAGATCAAAGCTGGAAGTTGATGAGTTACCTTACCGGAAAGGAAGGGATGAAGATATGGACAAGTACAGGCATTGCTATGCCAACCCGTAAAAGTGTTGCTTTAGCCCTGGATTATAACAATCATCCGATTTATAAATATTTTATGGGAAGTGTGGAATTTGCAAAAGTTTTTCAGGTTGATTATAATGAACGTTGGTATTCCATTGTGCAATCCGGCATGCAGGCTATTTTTTATGAAAAAGCAGACATTGACCAAACGATTAAGCAAATGGAAGATGATATCAAACCTTTAAAAATTAATAAGTAGTTTCTGGTTTATGCAGTTGTAAAGGAAGTACAATGTATACAGACGAAATCAATCATAATTTAAGCCAATGAAATCAAAAAGTAGTACAAGGAAGGAGCAGGAATTTTGGGCATTTACTTTTCTTATATTTCCGCTCATTTTACTAACGATATTTTTATTTATTCCAATATTTTATTCCTTTGTGATAAGTTTTTTTGACTGGGAATTGATGGCATCACAACAAAAATTTGTAGGCCTGGATAACTATTTTGAACTATTCAGGGATAAAATATTCTTTAAATCCATGCTAAATACGGTGCTATATACCATTGGAGTAGTGCCGCTGCAAACCATTCTAGCTTTATTTCTTGCTTTTGTAATGAATCAAAAAATACGTGGCAGATCATTTTTCGAACTGCTTTTACATACCTGCAGTAACTTCATCGGTTGTGACGTCTATAATTTTTGTTGCTATTTATTCCAAAGAAGGGCTTCTTAATTCAATACTCGGAAATTTCGGTTTTGCCCCTAATGATTGGTTGACCAATCCTAAAACTGCCCTAATTTCCATTATGATGTTGAATATCTGGACGACTTCCGGCTATTTTATGGTTTCATTTTTGGCTGGTTTACAAAACATACCTGAATCTTTGTACGAAGCCGCAAAACTTGAGGGTGCCTCGCAGTGGCAACAATTCTGGAATATCACCGTGCCAATGGTTCGCCCGGTAACCTACTTTGTTGTGGTCATGAGTTTAATAGGATGTTTCCAGGTCTTTGATCAGGTATTTGTAATGAGTGAAGGAGGGCCAAACAATGCTACCAGCACCATGTCCTATTATGTATATCAGAATGGATTTAAATATTTCAGATTGGGATATGGTGCCGCAGCAGCCATTGTACTTGCAGGAATTATTATGATTGTGACAGTCATCCAGAAAAAATATTTTCCACCTAATCCGTATTAAGCAGATCGTAAATTATTTATGAACGCCAACAAAAAAGCAATAAATTGAAATCAATAAAAACACAGAAAATTTTGTTATTATTAGTGCTGTGTTTCATGGCATTGGTATATCTGGGTCCATTTATCTTTTCCGTGATTGTATCTTTTTCTGATGATAAAAACCTGATAAATCAGCCCGGCAAGATCGTTAGTTCCGGCTGGACACTCAGGAATTACATCTATATCTGGAAAGATCTTCCTTTTTCAACATGGCTATTTAATAGTGTGATCATTACAATATTTCAAACAATAAGTAATGTATTTTTTTCAGCTCTTGCCGGATTTACCTTTGCCAAACTGGAATTCAGGGGTAAGCGTTTTATTTTCGGAGCTATGATGGCGAGTCTTATGATCCCTGGTATCATCCTGATTATTCCAAAATTTATGTTGATTAATGAACTGCACATGATTAACTCTTACCCTGGGTTGATATTGCCGGGTATGGTAAGCATTGTAAATATTTTTCTTATGAAACAATTCTTTGAAACGATGCCTAAAGATCTTGAGCAAGCTGCACTGATAGACGGATGCAATTATTTTCAAATGTTTTGGAAAATATTTATACCTAATTCAAAACCAGCTTTGGCAGCAGTTGCTATTTATACATTTCAGGGCACATGGAATGAGTTTATGTGGCCTCTGATAGCAACAAATACCGGTGAAATGTTTACATTACCTGTAGGTATGGCATCTTTGCGGTATGAGTTACTCACAGATTGGCCAGCTATTATGGCAGGAACCATCTTGGTGTCTTTGCCAACATTGGCAATTTTTATCATTTTCCAAAGATTTTTTGTTCAAGGAACTGCTGCGACTGGCGGAAAAGAATAAACCAACAGTTTCAAAAAATAGTAATGTTCTTTTTTCAATTGACATAATTTATCATTTATAATTTCAAGAAATGGCCGGTATAGAAATAAAAAACTTAGAAAAAACTTACGCCAACAACCATAAGGCGATAAAGGGCATTGATGTCTCTATCAAGGAAGGCGAATTTGTGGTTCTTGTAGGCCCTTCCGGATGTGGTAAATCCACACTATTACGAATGATAGCAGGTCTGGAAGATATTTCTGGCGGAGATCTTTTTTTTGATTCCAAACGCATGAATGAAGTACATCCGAAAGATAGAAATATTGCCATGGTATTTCAGAATTACGCTTTATATCCACACATGACGGTATATGAAAATATGGCCTTTGGATTGACGTTAAAAAAAATGCCTAAAGCTGAAATTCATCAGAGAGTAACGGAAGCAGCTACTACTTTAGGCATAACAGAATATTTAGATCGCTTACCTAAAGAAATGTCAGGCGGACAAAGACAAAGAGTGGCCATTGGCCGGGCCATTGTGCGGCAACCGGATGTTTTTTTATTTGATGAACCTCTGTCAAATCTGGATGCTAAATTAAGGGTACAGATGCGTACTGAGATAAAACGACTTCATGGTCAATTAAAAAATACGATGGTATATGTCACTCATGACCAGATAGAAGCAATGGCTATGGGTGATAAAATTGTGATACTTAAAGATGGATATGTACATCAGATAGACACGCCCGTAAATGTATTCAATCATCCAAAAAATAAATTTGTGGCAGGTTTTATTGGAAGTCCCGCTATGAATTTTGTGAGTGGGAAAATAGAAAGACAAGGAGAATTACATTTTATAAATCAGGGAATGAAAATTTCCATACCTGAGCCATTGCGGGGAAGTATGGAAAAATATGTTGGTAAAACAGTAGATATGGGATTCCGTACGGAATATGTTTATGATAAAGGGCTGGAAAAAGAAAGGCGGTTATCTACTGATGTTGACATAGAAATATTAGTGGTAGAGAATGTTGGAAGCGAATCGTACAATTATTTCAAACTTCAGGGAATGGATAATATCTATTCATACAGAAGCAGTTCTTCACATGCTCATTCACCGGGCGAAAAACTTACTATTGGCATAGATTTAGAAAGGCTCCATTTTTTTGACACTGAAACTGATGAAACCATACTTTAGCCAATAATGGCATAACATAAGCTGGCAGGTGTCATTTTTTTTAGTCGAGAGTTGATGATTACCAGGAAGTTTTTGGGTAAATTATGATAAAAAGTTATTATTCAATATTGATAAACCTTTAGGACGATTTTACAGTTATAAACCTTTTTAAAAAAAGACTAACGATAGTTAGCATTAATTTTTGACATGATAGCATATAACAGAGGAGAAGGTTCTCTAAAAAACTGGTTGGTAACTGAATCTGATTTTGATAGTAGATATCAGGGAAAGTGTGAAACGATTTTTTGTCAAGGTAACGGGTATATGGGTATGCGGACTGCCACTGAAGAGCGGTATATCAATCAGGTGCGCAATACATTTGTATCTGGTACTTTTAATAAATTTGACGAAAATGAAGTGACAGAATTGCCCAATGCTGCCGATGTGTCCAATATCGATATTTGGATTGACGGCAAATTGTTCGATTTGAATACAGGTTCTTTTTCGGACTATCATCGTACGCTCAATCTCAAAACTGGCGAAGTTACCAGATCTTTTGTTTGGAAAAACAACGAAGATAAAAAGTTTAAGTTTTCATTCGGCAGGTTTATTTCCTTTGAAAACCTGCATTTGACAGCAACAAAAATTGAGATAAAAGCCATCAACCAGCCAGCAAAAATACTGTTTGAAAGTGGCATCAATGGACAAATGAGCAACAGTGGAGCCCAACACTTTCATGAAGGAGAAAAGAGAATTTTTGACAAAAAGTATCTGCAAATGGTACAGCAAACCACTCAATCAAAAATTACATTTATACATAATACAACTCATTCTGTATTTTCAGAAGGGATTGAAGTAGCTTCACGTTTTTCGATGGACAGACGAAAAGTATTTATGATGTATCAAGCTGATATCTCTATCAACCAAGTTATCAATCTGGAAAAAATTTCAACTATTCATACCACAAGAGATCGGGCGACTTCCACAATGACACTGGATGAACTCAAAAGTTTTTCTATACAAGAACTTAAAGTTAATGCCGGCATTGGATATGACGCATTACTCAAACTGTCCGCAGATGTTTGGGCAAAAAAATGGAAATCTATTGATATAAAGATTGAAAGTAACGACGATTTTAATCAGTTGGCTATTCGCTTTGCTCAGTATCATTTATTGATCATGACCCCGGCACATGACAACAGAATGGGCATCGGTGCAAAGGGCCTTTCCGGAGAGGGCTACAAGGGGCATTCTTTTTGGGATACTGAATTGTTCATGTTGCCCTTTTTTACATTTACCCTTCCTGATGTAGCCAGAAGTTTAATGGAATATCGGTTTAATACCTTACAAGGTGCCCGAAAAAAGGCTTTGGAAAACGGATACAAGGGGCCATGTATCCTTGGGAATCAGCTTGGGCTGATGATGGCGAAGTCACTCCGGTATGGGGTGCGGCTGATATCATCACAGGGAAATCTACTAAAATATGGAGTGGATTCATAGAGCAGCATATCACTTCAGATATTTCTTTTGCCATCTGGCAATATTATCAGGTGACGGGTGATGAAGATTTTATGGATAAGTTCGGCTATGAAATTTTATTGGATACCGGCATCTTTTGGGCGAGTCGTCTGCAATGGAATGAAAATAAAAAACAATACCATATCAATGAAGTGATAGGGCCTGATGAATACAAAGAGCACATCAACAACGATGCATTTACCAACTACACCGCTTACTGGTGTATGGAAAATGCCATTCACTATTATCATTTATTAAAAGAGGATAAGCCGGTTATTTTTTCAACTTTGAATACATTATTGAATCTCGATACTGAAATCAAAGAACTGGAAAAAAAATTACCGCTCATTTATCTTCCACAGCCTAATGAAAACAATATTATTCCTCAGGATGATACCTATCTTAGCCTGCAGGATATTGACTTAACAAAATACAAAAATCAAGAACATGTGGGATCTATTTTTCTGGACTATAATTTAAGTCAGGTAAATAAAATGCAGGTATCAAAGCAGGCGTCCATCGTCATGTTGATGTATTTACTGGAGCATAAATTTAGTCCTGAAGTAAAAATGGCAAATTTCCTGTATTATGAATCCAGAACATTGCACGATTCCTCACTAAGTCTTTCTACGCATGCTGTTTTGGCCAATGATTTGGATAATAGTGCCTTGAGTTACCACTTGTATCGGCAGGCCGCAACTATAGATTTGGGATTGAATATGAAATCTTCTGATCATGGCATCCATTCAGCATCCCTCGGTGGCATTTGGCAAATTATTGTTAACGGTTTTGGTGGTATCAGAATGGTCGGGGGTAAATTGCGAATAGAACCAAAACTTCCTAAAGAGATCACCCAAATAGAATATCCTTTGTTGTGGAGGGGTAATGTATTAAAATTAGTGGTAAATCATCAAAGCACTGTTGTGCATAATTATGGGCCGGACAACATTACCTTTTTGCACCTGAATAAAAAATATCAGGTAAATTCAAATACAGAAGTAACAATAGATTAACAGATAATGATATTAAGTAAACATTTATGATAAAAGCTTTTATATTTGATTTGGACGGAGTGATTACCGACACAGCAGAATATCATTTTCTTGCCTGGAAAAAATTGGCCGATAATCAAAACTGGAATTTTGACCGGCATATGAATGAAGCGCTACGTGGTATAAGCAGGATAGATTCTATAAATGTAATTTTAAGGCATAACGACCTGCTTGAGAAATTTTCTGAAGATGAAAAGTGGCAATTGGCGAACTTTAAAAATGACCTTTATGTAGAAAGTCTTAAAAATATTACTTCGGACGATTATTTGCCCGGAGCAAAAGAAGTATTGGAATATTTAAAAAACCGGTTACAAAATTGCGCTTGGTAGTGCAAGTAAAAATGCTGTCGCCGTTTTAAATTACCTGGATGCTATGCAATATTTTGATGTGATCGGAGATGGTACCAAGGTAACAAATAGCAAACCTGCTCCGGATGTATTTTTATATGCTGCCCGTGAAATGGGATTAGAGCCTGAATCATGTATCGTGGTGGAAGATGCTCAGAGTGGAGTGGATGCCGCTATTGCAGGTGGTTTTTTCAGTATTGGTATCGGGCCTAATGAAAGAGTGGGTCATGCTACGATTTCATATGAGACGATGGATAAAATAGATTTGCCTGAAGTGTTTTCAGTTTGCAAATGATTTAAAAACAATTTTATTATTCCACAGACATCAAATCAACTCATTTTATTTATCAACTATGAGACAAATATTTTTTATTTTATTTTTAATGCTTTCATTTTGCCTTCAGACTTTCTGTCAAAAAAGTCCTTTGAAGGTTGGTGTTGTTGGGTTAACACATACCCATGTACACTGGATTTTAGGAAGACCAAAAGATGATAAGATAATCATTGTTGGTATAGTAGAAGCTAATAGAGACCTGGCACTCCGTTATACACAGCAGCATGAGCTTAGCATGGATTTGGTTTTTTCCACACTTGAAGAAATGATCACACAATCTAAACCGGAGGCAGTTACCGCTTTTGGTACTATTTACGAACACTTAGCGATAGTAGAAAAATGTGCGCCATTGGGCATTCATGTGATGGTCGAAAAACCACTGGCAGTAAGTAAAAAACATGCCACAAAAATGGCAAAGCTGGCAAAAAAATACAACATCCATTTATTAACAAACTATGAAACGACCTGGTACCCATCGATCCATCTGGCTAACGAATATATTAAAAATGATAGTATTGGCAAGCTCTCCCAACTCATCATAAGGGACGGACACAGAGGCCCATTAAAGATTGGAGTCAATAAAGAATTTTTGGAATGGCTCACTGACCCGATACAAAATGGGGGCGGAGCCATTACAGATTTTGGTTGCTATGGTGCCAATATTTCGACATGGATACATAAGGGGAAAAAACCTGTTTCCGTTACTGCCGTCACACAACAATTACAAAAAGAAAACAATCCTAGAGTAGATGACGAATCAACGATCATACTTTCTTATGAAAACTCAAAAGCTACCATACAAGCTTCGTGGAATTGGCCTATAGGTAGAAAAGATATGGAAGTTTATGGAACAACAGGAGCTATTTACTCAGATAACAGAACTAATCTAAGAATGCGATTGGCTGAAGGGTATGATGGGTACAGGGAAACATTCCGCAAAACTGAAGAAAGATCTGCCCCTTATAATGATCCTTTTTCATTTTTGGCATCGGTTATCAAAAAAGAAATAGTATTAGCTCCTTATGACCTTTCTTCACTGGAAAACAATATGGTAGTCATGGAAATTTTGGAGGCAGCAAAATTATCAGCAAAAACAGGAAAATCAATAAATATCAAGTAAGTCATAATAAAAATTTATGAGCATAAAATTTAGAGCATCATTTTGCGACCCATTAAATCCGGAAATCATTGAACTTGGGGATATGTCACCAGACACCATCATTGACTATTTTGAAAAGATCAATTGGAATGACTATTTGCAGAAAATGGCAACCGGAAAACCAGATGAAATTTATTACTCCCCCTCATTTGAAGTTGAGCACAAAGAAAGTAAAAACGGACTTGTTATTTCAGCAGGTGGCGACCCAAACAAGTATGTTTTTTCCATCTTCTTTAGACGACCTAAAAATGTAAAAACATTTTTTGGACTTATGGATAATGTTAATGAAAATTATACCACAAACATACAGGGACAGACAATAAATGATGCGCTTGATTGCTTAAAAGCGTTGTTAAGAAATGACATAGTATATTTAGCAAACAAAGTTGGACAATGAGGTTGCGAACACGATTGACATTAATCAAAAGAGGTATCTGATTTCTTACAAAGTCCATTGAATATGGCATAGATTTTAATCCAAAAACACTTATTGACAGCTTTCTATCCCAAAGCAAATCCCATATATACGGTTCGTTCAACTAAAATATCTATAAGCCCTTTTAAAATGTCAAATCTTTGCTTTACTTTTGTACGTGCGGGCTCGTAGATATTCCTGTGAGTTATGTAGGATGAGAAAAATCACGAAAAAACACTTGACAGCTATACCAAATATTGGTATCTTTGTAAGAAAATGTAGAAATGTCAAAGAACACATCAGTAACCTTAGGGGAACATTTTGAGCAAATCATCGAAAAGAGCATAGAATCTGGTCGGTATTCTTCTGCAAGTGAAGTAATTAGAGAAGGACTAAGACTTGTCGATGAAAGGGAACAGAAAATAAAGATACTTAGGAATGCAATTGAAGCGGGAGAAAAAAGTGGTTATGTTAAAAATTTTGATCCAGTAAAACACTTAAAAAAACTTAATCAAAGTTACAAAAAATGAGGCTTAACTTTGAAATTAGCAAATTAGCATTAGAAGATTTAGATAATATTTGGGAATATACAGTTGAACAGTGGTCTAAAGAACAAGCGAACAAATATTACGAAGAGGTATTTTTGGTAATAGGTAAAATTTGTGAAAACTGTGATCTTGGTAAACCTATCGATGACATTAAAAAAGGACACAGGAGAACTAATGTGAAATCTCATATGATCATCTACAAAGTAAAAGGAACAACAATCTATTTAGACAGAATATTGCATCAAAAAATGGATATCGAAAAACATTTGAATGAATAAATCACCAAGTGAAAGACTTTAGAAAATCAGCAGACAAGTATTCGGAAGCATTTAAGGCAAATGGTTGGAAAGGATTATCAAACGACAGGTACAATGCTGCCTGCTCCTGGGCATTGGCAGCTGTTCCGGACAGTGCTTTTTTTCAACTTGACAGAATTGCGACTAAAGCAAATTACACCAACTACGGACATATTACGACTGACCCGGACCTGAACTCATTGCACAGCGATAGTCGTTGGGAACCTCTACTTGAAAAAATAAAACAGAATAAAGATAAAGCAGAAGTGAACCTGAACAAGCCTTTGGTTGCAATACTTGACAGTATTTATGTTGAAGACCAAAAGTATAGACAAGAGATTGATGGAATTGAGAAAAAATATGGCTGGGAGTCAAAAGAAATGAAAGACCATTGGAAAATCATAAACGAAAAAGATTCTATAAATTTGATACAAGTAAAGTCCATACTTGATAATTATGGATGGCTGGGTGCAGACGTTGTTGGTGGACAGGGAAACTCAACTTTGTTTCTTGTAATCCAACATTCCGATCAGGCAACACAAGAAAAATATTTACCAATGATGCGGGAAGCTGTAAAAAATGGTAAAGCACAAGGTAGTAGTTTAGCACTTCTTGAAGACAGAGTTGCTTTAAAACAAGCGAAACGACAAATTTATGGAAGTCAAATTGGTCGTGACCCCGATACACAAATTTATTATGTTTCGCCCTTGGAAGACCCTGACAATGTTGACAAAAGAAGAGCCGAAGTTGGACTTGGACCCTTATCAGAATATGTGAATCATTGGCAAATAAAATGGGATGTAGCACAATACAAAAAAGACTTACCAAAACTGGAAGGAAAGGAGAAAAAGAAATAAAAGACCTTTGTTAACACGGGTAACTGTTGCACAACATCCTCTTAAAACCAATAAGTAATGGTCATGGATGCCAATTTTTGTTTGAGATATTTTTTTAATTTTTAGATACTCAAAACCTTTCGGAATCAAACTATTGTAATTAAATTTGAACTGATATTCAACTTGTAAAGTTGAGGAAGCTTTTAAAAAAATGCTTTTTTCAACTTTGCTTTGTGTTGTCGGCAGCAATATTAGTGTGTATCCTATTTAAAATGAACTTGTATTAAGGTATGCCATCAAAAAAAATACGGACTGAACACTGCAAAAATTGCAACTATGATTTCAGGATAGACCTGCCGCATATGAAATACTGCCCTAATTGCGGACAGGAGAATCATAGTCCCAGAATGCCTTTCTTTCATTACCTGTACGAGTTAATGGAAGGCATTTTCATCTTGACCATAAAACATGGTTGACCATTAAGACCATGTTTGCCCATCCGGGTAAGATAACCAATGATTTTATTGAAGATAAACGCAACAGATATTCTCCTCCGGTCAGGATGTTTATATGGTGCACTGCATTTTATATGTTTAGTTTTTGGCTTTTAATGGATACTTTTTCCCATTATTCTGAACCGGCTTCCGAAGCAAATAAATCATTAAGTCAGCGGTTTGATGAATTGCATGATACAACAAGCACACCAATAGGAATGATTACGAATGGATTTTGGCCTACGCTGCCTATGACGCCAGTAAGCAGGCAGCGGCTTATAAAAAACATGCCCGACAGTGAAATTAAAAGCTGGTTACAGGATCAAAAGTATCCTACTGATTATTTTCATATTCAATTGGTAAAAGCCTACCGGACCCAAATAAATAGTCAATTAACCTTGTCTGCCTATACAAAAAATATGACAACAGGGAATAATATTATTTTTGTTTTGCTGCTCCCCCTCAATGCATTATTACTGTTTCCGATTCTGTATAGAAAAAATGTTCTATTATGATGCAATGATTTTTACAGTGCATATTAATACCTGGATTCCACTTTTCCATTCTATTTGGATATGGATATTGGGGCTGATGGTTGGTTTTGTGCAAGCTCCTGAATCAATCCTTTTATCAATACCTGTCATCAATGCTGCTTATTACTTTTTTGCATTAAAGAGGGCATTTGGTTTTACCTGGTTAGGCACAATAGTACGATGGCTCCCTGCCTTTGTCATTGATACTTTTTACCATTGGATTTTATTGTTGTTATATGCCGCCTGGTTTATGGCTTAAACCCGAATTATGCAATAGAAAATCTATTCCGGCTTGAAATTACTTCAAAATAAGGCTCCGCCAAGGCGGATTGATTTCCCTCACTCACCATAGTGGTGACTTACTACGCTATTCGCTCCTCATTTCATTGCGGGGCGATAGCTCCGTTTCACTTCGCCCAGGAGACATTTTATGTCTCCAACAGGCTCGCTCATACTCACGAAATCACTTATAAACTTGTCTGCCTTTGGCAGATTGTTCTTTCAAACCTCATAACGAAGTTCTATTACATAATTCGGGTTAAATACATTTGTCACCTTAGGTGTAGCAGGTATAAAGAGGCTTGCTGCCACCCAGTATTTTTTTGACGTTGGTCAGAAGGATGGACGACCGCAATGATTTTGACAATTTAAGAGAAGACATCCATTTAACCCTGACTTATAACTTCAATCTTATTTTTCAGTTGTTCACAGGCAGGCAAAAACCAAAATTAATCTATGACCATAAAATTTAAAGCATCATTTTGCGACCCACTACATCCGGAAATCATTGAACTTGGGGATATGTCACAAGACACCATCATTGACTATTTTGAAAAGATCAATTGGAATGACTATTTACAGAAAATGGCAACCGGAAAACCAGACGAAATTTATTACTCCCCCTCATTTGAAGTGGAGCACAAAAAAAGTAAAAATGGACTTGTTATTTCGGCTGATGGCGACCCAAACAAGTATGTTTTTCCATCTTCTTTAAAACGACCTAAAAATGTAAAATCATTTTTGGACTTATGGATACAGTTGATGAAAATTATACTACAAACATACAGGAACAGACAATAAATGATGCGCTTGATTGCTTAAAAGCGTTATTAATTAATGACATGGTATATTTAGCAAACAAAGTTGGACAATGAGGTGGCGAATCTATATTAAGGTAGTACCAAACCAATCTTGATATTCGCTTCCTATCAAGCCCCGGGAAGATACGCGTGGCAGAATACATACGGCAAAGATGCCGACACAAACATTGTTACTAGGGTCAATGAAGGTGATCACGTAGATTAGCATTTTAGTAACCAATTCGTTGATTTGTTTGGGCTTGCCGTATTCCCAAATATTAATAAATTATAGAAACAGGTAGTCTTTTAGAAAATATTATTAATTTGTGTAGTGTATAAGTAAGTTAGCGGTCATTGTAAAACGACAACCATACAAATCATAAACGACTGAAATTTAAATAATGGATAGACTTGATATACAAACGAAACAACCCAAAATTCGACAGCTCGAATTATCAGATCTTTCTGACTTTCATATTTATCGTTCAAATCAAGAAGTTACAAATATCAAGATTTCTGATGTTATGACAATTGAGCAAAGCCAAGAATTTATTAAAGACAACTTGACAAAACATTTTGGAAAAGCAGGAGGAATGGGTACAATACGGAATGGAAAATAGTGAAACAAAACAACTTATAGGCGACTGTGCAATTAAACTTGACCAATACGACAAAGAGTCGCAGAATTGGGAATAACAATTTCGCATCTCGAACAAAAGAAAGGTTACGCAAAAGAAGTTCTATTTGGAGTTTTGATTTTTCTGTTTGACACAAAGAAATACACCGAGTTGTTGAAATGGTAGACGCTGAAAATACTGCTTCAATCAACTTACTAAAAAGTACAAGTTTAAACAAGAAGGACACTTTATTGGCATATTCTTCAAGGGAAAATGGGGAAGTAGAATTTCAATACGCAATGTTGAAACGAGAATGGGACAGCACAAAGAATAATAATATTAGACAGACAAAACAACGAACCGCCAACTTTAAGCGTTCGTCATGTAAAACGGACATGGGTGAACTATTGTTGATATCAAATATACCCACAAGTCAAGTGCTTATTTCCTGACCTTTCAGGTAGTGGATTGGAAAGTTTAATAGATATATAGATCTGATGGATATGTAATGGCTGCTTAGTAGTTCAAAATCAAATTGAAAATTTGGCA
>JADKGD010000015.1 GCA_016717145.1 Saprospiraceae bacterium
TTTTTTATATTTTTTGTTTTGATGACATATATTGTAAATGCTCAAATTATATATCTTCAAATAGCAATATTTATTTGACTTACATCAATCAATAGTCTAACTTTGTAGCTGTATATCATGGCAATTGGCTGAATGCAGTATTGAATATTGGGCAAACGGTATTTAAAAAAATTGCGGTATATAGATTTTTCAAAAACATTAAATTTCCGGATATGAAAAATTTCATCGTTTTCGCAATTAGTATGATATGCCACCTTACTCTGTCCAGTCAGAATGTGGGCATCAACAATACTGACCCTCAGGTATCTTTGGATATAAGTGGCGCATTGGCGCATAGGAGCCTGGTTGTACAACCCTTTTTGAATAATGTAAATGTACCGCCAAATGTCACATTTCTTGTAATAGAAAATACAGGTGGATATTCCGGAGATATTAACATAGTTGATGCCGAAAACCGGGTAGATGGACGACGATTGCTTATAAGTAATAATACTGGATATAATGCCACATTTAATGGTTCCACTCTAGTACCAAACGAGACCAAAGAGTTTGTATGTAAAGCACCACTAGGAGGATGGAAAATTATCACTGATAGCTCTACAGACAATATCTCATGGTCACTGACAGGTAATGCCGGTACCAATCCAGCTTCAAATTTTATTGGGACAAATGACAACAATCCATTGTCATTCAGAACAAATCAGGTGGAAAGAATGGACTTGACAAGGGATGTTATGAAAACGAAACTTTCTTTAAAAACGACCGATATTTTTGATACACTACAATTGGCATTTACCAACAGAAATAGTATGAATGAAGGAATAGATTTTCATATGGCATCTCAATTGACTAATCAAATTCCGGGTTTGACGTTTTCCTCAAAGTCAAGTTTGAATCTGTTTAATACAAAAAATATATTGACCATGACACCTTTTGGTGACGTAGGAGTGGCAACGAATACGCCTGGATCCAAGTTTCAGGTAAACCATCGGGCGGCTTCATATTATCCTAGTATTTCGATTGTAGACTCTTCTACCACAGAAACGTCGGGTGGTATTTTGCAATTCAGAAACGTAGACAACACCAATAATTTTAATATTGAATCACTCCTGGGAAACAGCCCTTCAAAAACATATTTAAATTTTAGTTCTGAAGGCTTTTATCTGATGAGGCTTACAGGTAGCGGCAATCTTGGCATTGGCATTTTGGATCCTACATCAAAACTGGATGTAAATGGGGATGTTGGAATTAGAAACAGTAATAAACTGGAATTTGGGAAAGGCATTCTTGGCAAAGAAGCCAATGCCGGGACTATTGGTTATAAAAGATTTTCTGATGCGTTGGATATCATAGGCGCTGGCAATAATACAGATCTAACAGACCGGAAAGTAAAGATTTGGGCCGAAGGTGGCAGTACCCTTACCGGCAAACTTGATATATTAGGTGACGTTAATACAACAGGTAAAATAAAAGTCAATGGAAATGCAGGTACTAGTGGTCAGGTACTCACGTCAAATGGTCCTTCATCTTCACCATCATGGCAAAGCCCCGCAACCACTACCCCGGTACGGTTTGCAGCTACTTTTTTGAACTCAGTGGCGCCATATAATGACATTATTTATACAACCAGCTATAATACATCACCGTCTGATGTTACCATTGGTACCAGCATTATTACAATCAACAAAACGGGATTATACCGTTTGAGTGGATCTCTTAATTCCGTACTAAATTTCACTGGTGGCGTTCCGTACACCGTATATTTTGGAGCTACAATTTACGCTGATGGAATTCCTTATTTGTTGGCACAAGATAACCCGCCATTACATCCACTTTTATTGGACTTTCCGGTGATAGAAAGATATTTAAATACTTATCAATATAGTTATGATATTTATTTGACAGCACCCGCCACGATAAATTTAGTTATTGATCAGAGTTTTTATTCTGGCACGTCAGGTGCAACTTTTATGTCACGCGAAAAATCCGGTGTAGTACTAGGATATCTCATAAGTGAATAAATATTTAGAATTTTCTCAAGTCGCAGGTCGAATTTCTCATTGTCTGAACTGTGATTTATTTGATTTTTCATCATTCGTATTTCGTCATTCCTTGCTCGTAGTTCGATTCTATCGTAATTTTCGTCATTCGTTCCGCCACAGGCAGATCATTCGTAATTCGTCAAGATCTCAATTCATCATTCGTACTTCGTCATTCGTACTTCGTCATTATTCCCCATTCGCTCAGCGGTCTTCGCTGCGCTCAGCTCACAGGTCGAATGGTATATTGTCTGAACTGTGATTTTTATGGTTTTTGTGATTTTCCATTTTGCATTTCTATATATAAAAACAATATAATCTCATAATTATATGTAAATAATACATTATAATCTCATTTTTTCATAAAATATTGTATATTTTCTTTTTAAAAACAAAAATGTTTGAATTAGAAAGAGATTTAAAAAACAATTTATTAGAAAAGTGGAATTCTGGTAAAATATTGATACTCATTGGTGTTAGACCAGTGGGCAAAACTACTTTAATCCGCAAACTTTGTGAAGTAGGAGGCAACTATCTTTTTATAAATGGAGATGATGCCGAGGACAGAATATTGCTTGAAAATGCAGGTGAAAACAAGCTGCGAAATATGATAGGCAACTACAGTACTGTTTTTTTTTGACGAAGCACAGAGAATACCCAACATTGGATTAATCTTAAAAATTATTCATGATCAAATAAAAGAAGTTCGGGTAGTGGTAAGTGGATCTTCTGCACTTGAAATAGCTAGTGAAATAAATGAACCATTGACAGGAAGAAAATGGGAATTTAATTTATTTCCTTTCACTTGGAGCGAATTAAAAAATCACTTTGGTTATTCGAAAAATATAAAAAACATTCCACAGTATTTAATTTATGGAACATATCCGTAAGTGATTACAATGCACACTGAAGCAGAAAATACCTTGAAGCAAATTGCCGGAAGTTATTTGTATAAAGATTTTCTGCAATACCAAGGCATCAGAAAACCAGAAGTATTGGATAAATTATTACTTGCCTTAGCCCTGCAATTGGGTAGCCAAGTAAATTACAATGAGATTGCACTAAATGTTGGTGTAAACAGAGCAACTGTAGAACAATATATTTCATTATTAGAAAAAGCTTTTGTGGTTTTAGATTGGCCCCTTTGGCTAGAAATGTAAGAAATGAAATCAATACACCTCGCAAAATTTACTTTTACGACAATGGCATTCGCAATACCATTATTGGTAATTTTAAATCGGTGGAATTCAGGCAAGATGTAGGTGCTTTGTGGGAAAATTTTATGATTTCAGAAAGAGTGAAAAAATTAAATTACGATAAATGGCACGGCAGAACTTATTTCTGGAGAACATACCAACAACAAGAAATAGATTGGATAGAAGAAATAGATGGTCAATTTCCAGCTATTGAATTCAAATGGAATGACAAGCAAAAAAATAAAAAATTTCCATCTACTTTTACAGATAATTATCCAATTAAAAAAAAATTGGTAGTTTCTCCAAGCAATTGCGATGAATTTTTAGCATTATAAATATGCTGGCAAAAGGAATCATTATTCCCCATTCGCTCAGCGGTCTTCGCTGCGCTCAGCTCACAGGTCGAATGGGTTTCTCAATTATTTCAAATGTACAGGTAAACTATCTGCCACTATCTTTGGCTCAATGCCCCACAATGCTGTCACATTAACAATTTTCCAGCCATCAATTTCTTTCTCCATGATGCGAGATTCGCCACTCACACGGTAATATTTTTTATCTTTATCTGCATTGTATTGTTTCCATGAGAGATAGGCCAAACTATCAGAGTAGAAATGTGTGTCAATTTTACTTCGTTTGTAATCAGGATGAACTACATTTTTCCCATTTTTATAATACTTCTCTATCCATTCTGATCCTTGTTTATTGATGGCATCCCAACCATTAGCAATATTGGCAGTGCCATCATCATTATTCCATGCTTGTGAGGCATAATCCTTTTTTGACCACGAAGAGCGCCACCCATCGACATTTCCATCAAAAAACATGTTGGTTTCATTGTCGATAACTTTCATGATTGTTTCAAGTTCTGCGGCTTCATTAAATGCTACTAATTCAGATTTTCTATCAGTGGGTTTTTGCTGTTGATAACAGCTGGACAAAAAAATTGTCGCCATGATTAGTAAAAGATTCTGTATCATTTTATTATCATTGTTTTGATTAAAAAAATATTTATTTATGGCTATTGTCTTATAAATTTATGTATTGATGCGCCATTTTTGTTTGCAATGCTAAGGATGTATGCTCCAACCGGTAAATCAGATACATTGATAGACGATTGGAATGATGCCCCTTGTGTCATCACTTGTTTGTATAATAAGCTGCCATTGACATCATTGATTAATATCCAATAATCATTGGATTTTTCGGATGTTACTTTTATATGTAATACATCCGATGCTGGATTAGGATAAACACTGACTTCAGCATCTAAAATATGTTGACTCAACAAACCAGAAAGTGGAGAACCATTGTATTTAAACACTCTGTTAGATGGTAGTTCAAATGACTGTGGAATTTCGCAGGCATAACCGGTAAAAGCATTGCTGAATTCAACAAAGCCGTACTGATTTCCTTCATTACTTGCTACCGTATTCCAGGTTTGTCCACCATTTGTGCTTGCTACAGTTTGGAAAGAAGCTGCGATACCAAAAATTCCCGCATTTAAAATAAGAGCATTTGTGCCTGGAATTACACTGAAGCCAGAAATATAACCGAGGTTTTCAATCGGTGTAATTTTTTTCCATGTTGATGAATTCAACTGCTTTACAAATATTTGAAATGTGTTGGCATCAAAATCTGAATAGCTGGCATATAGATTTAAATTTTCATCACAGACCAATCCTAAATTCCCGGGAATATTTTCAGGTGCGGAAATTTCTTGCCAGTTTTGACCTTTATCAGAAGAGTGAAATATCCTCCCCAAACTAGTTTTTGTCCAAATACTATTTTTATACGTAGTGAATTCTCCACTTACGCCATATTCCTGGACATCTATTGATTTGAAGGAATGAATAGTATCATTTTTTACCCATGATTCGCCTCCGTCAGAAGTAGTAACCACTTGAAAAAAACCATTGTCACCAGGGTCGCCAAGACCAATACCATTCAAACCATCATAAAAATGCACCCAATTCAGAAAATAATCTACGCCCCCATTATTGGTTTTCCATGTTTGTCCACCATCCGTAGTCCTGAAAAGTTGCGGGCCCAAAACAATATTATAATAAACAACGAATGCTCGTTCTGCACTTATCCCAACTACATCACAAATATATCCTTCCTGTTCAACCTGAGCTTTAAACGGTATTGATTCCCATTGTTCACCACCGTTTATTGTTTTTTGACAAGTATTTTCGGAATTAGTAAACGTATAGCCTCCCGAAGTGCCAGGTCCAATACTATACCCAAAAGTCCACGCCACATTATCATCAACAGGTCTTACCCTCCAGCCTTGTGATGGCACAGGAAATGATATATCCTTGGCATCCCATATTTGGGCTGATAAGTTCATAGCTAAAAACGTTAAAATAATTAGATTGATCTTTTTAAATGTTTGTTGGGTTGCGTTCATGATTATAATGTTTTTAATTACTATTTTTAGTTAATGTTTGGTTTGAATGAAGTTGTTTTATGTTTTTAATGTCTGATAACATTCCGGCAAGCGTTGTTTTAAATGCTTCATTTTGTATTCTTAACGCTTCATTTTGTACAGCCAATTCTTTCACTGCATTGATGAGCATGTAAGTCATGGCTGAGTTGTCAAGTTGGAGATATGGAGTGCCATCGGGGGCCAGTTTTGTAGAATTGCTTATCATATAAGGCGCTACTTTTTGTATTTCCTGTGCTATGACACCGATGTGTTTTTGTGTGGTGTCACATTCTGACTCCTTTTTGTATTTGTACCAAACCGGATGTATTTTAAGAACTTCCAGGAGGCCATCATGATAGTCCGAAATATCCTCTTTTAATCTTTTATCTGAAGTATTAACCCAAGCGGTAGATCCATCGTTTTTATATGCGCTTCCATAAACATTAAGTTTTTGGGATCCGCTAGTGCCAGGCCCAACATGAAGGTCACCTCCCAATCTTTGAATGTTAAGATCAGCAGCTGTACTACTACCAGATTTTGCCTGTATGTCATTTGGGTCCATAACCAGGTTGGCATTCGTGCTGGAAGTATATCCAAGGGTGAGGTGACCAGTGGAAGCATCATTTAACACAAGAGATGTGCCACCTGTCACCTGCAGTTTGTTTACAGGTAGTGCTGTCGAACCAACAGCCAGGCTACTTCCTGTTACTAAGTCCTCTTTTACAGTTACTAAGCCATCTTTTCTTACCACCAATGCATTACTTCTGGTGAAACTGCCATCACCGTTGCCAACAATAAAAAGCGGTGTAGTGGCGCTTATACTGGTTTGTCTTGTCAATAAACTATCGTTATATATGCCACAGACAAATGAAGAATAACCGTTGGAATAGCTAAGATATCCAGTGGTCGCTGAATAAGCGCCGTTTGAAGCCCCACGATTCATTGCAGTGGAATTAATCCCATTTGCAACCCCCAAATTCATGGCTGAACAATTTTGGCCCATTGATTGCCCTTCATTCATTGTTATGGAATTTTCTCCAATGGATTGACCGTTGTTTATTGCGGTAGAACTTAATCCAATTGCATGTGCATCATTCAAAGCTGTAGAGTTTGTACCACTTGCTTCACCTGAATTAAATGATGCAGAACTAAGGCCAGTTGATAATGAATTTTTCATGTTCACTGTTCCGTCTACCGCTAAATCTCCCCTAACTGTCGTTTGCACATTTTGAACTGTTGTATAAAGATTAATTCGACTACTTGTCCAGTCGTGACCTTTATATATTACCGCATCTGATGGTATATTTTCAACGTATTCCTTTCCAGGTTCATTTTCTGAGTTATAAACCCAATTATCATTTAATAAAGGTAAGTAAGACTGCTCTGAACCAGCAATTATATACCCTTTTGTACCTAAAGAGCAACTGCAAGAAGCAGATCTATCGTTACCCCCGACATTTGCTTTTTGTGTCCAGACATTCGTTGTAGAATTGTATTCCCAAAATTCATTTCTGGGACTTCCATTTCCTGACCCAATGTAACCCTTTGTTCCCAATG
Organism: Saprospiraceae bacterium; assembly: GCA_016717145.1. Lineage (GTDB taxonomy): Bacteria > Bacteroidota > Bacteroidia > Chitinophagales > Saprospiraceae > OLB9. The sequence continues at coordinate 7,224 of JADKGD010000015.1, forward strand.
AAAATCCAGCAGCAAATGCCCTTGCATCTCCGCCAAAATCAGCTTTCTGAGTCCACGACCCAAGTCCGCTACCAGCAGGTGTAAATTCCCAAAAATCCCTGTACTGACTGGTGCTAAAACCTGTGCCTAAATAACCTTTTGTTCCAATAGAAAACCAACCGCATGCTCTCTTGATGCTCCTCCAAAATTTGCCTTCTGTATCCAGATATTTAAACTGGGATCATATTCCCAAAAGTCATTTTTATCCCCAACGACATCATCTTCACCTGTGCCAATATATCCCTTTAGCCCAATTGAAAAACCAACTGCGCCACTCCTTGCTGTACCACCAAAATCCAATTTCTGTGTCCAAATGTTTGTTACAGGATCGTACTCCCAAAAATCTTTTTTGAGCAAAGTACCGGAATATCCAGTCCCTACATAACCTTTTCCTCCAATAGAGAAAGCAATCGCTTTAGCTCTAAATCCACCACCAAAATCGGCTTTGCGGGTCCATACATTAGTTTCAGTATCGTATTCCCAAAAATCCTTTCTTAAAGTAGTGTCACTTACTGTCCTTTTTCCTAAACCCATATATATTTTTGTACCAATTGAAAAACAAGAGGTATAGTATCTTTCACCACCAGGAAAATCGGCTCTTGGCCTCCAATTATTAGCAGGTAAGCTTGTTTCTCTATTGAGCTTCATATCACAATTCTTAGCCCACTTACTTCCATCATAGGTGTCCTCACATCGGTCATCAGTGTTAAATATTTTAAGACCTTGAGTGGGAGATGGAATGAGATCTCGCTGAACTGTTGTCATACGGGGCAAAAGGAAGCCTTTACTTGTTGAACTCAAATCTAAAATAGCGGAGTTCTCCGGTAAAGTAGTGCCTATACCTACAGATTGGGCCAATGATAAAAATTCACAAAATATTAATGTCAGCATTAATACAATCCTGCAAGATAATTTTCGAATAATGGTTTTCATAGGTTGATTTCTTTTATGATGGTGTAATTGGGTAATACTGAGGCATTGATATTGTGGCGGTTTCTTGATAATTTAGCCATAGACCCATTCGTCATTTGTACTTTGTGCTCTTTATTATGGATCGATAAAATATGCCGCCTATTGATCAGATAACTGGCATGGACGCGCACAAAGTCATCAGATGTAAGGATTGATTCCCAGTGCTTTAAGGTCCTGGAAGTAAGGATTTTTTCTCCGGATTCCAATAGAATTTCAGCATAATTGCTACAGGCTACAATCATAATGATGGTATCAAAGGCAATGATTCGTTTTGTACCTTTATAGGGAAGGACAATGGTATTGAAATGATGACAAAGTTTTGATTTTAAATATTTGATTTCAGAATCAAGACGTGCCACCTTTTCCTCGATGGGTACCTGTTGATTTATAAGATAATTGGAATTCATATTATCATATATATTTTAAATGAAAGAAATTTGAGCCTTGTGCCTCGACCATATTTACACCTAATTAAAGTCATGATAACCTTCTGCATTGTTACCGTATGAGCTAATAAGTTGCGATTTCTTTTAGTTAGGGCATCCAGCCCTTTGTATTCCAACGATTTTAGAATAATATCGTACCGCAAAGATATGCGATCCGAATTGTGTCCACAATAGTTCATTTGTGGTATATTTGAGGGTGAATTTTCTAAATATGATTCCAGCTAAGATGTAATTTTACATTTTAAGTATGCTATTCGGTTTTTTATTTGAATCAATAGTTAATTCACTTCAAATCCAATTCATGGGCGAATTTATTATAGAAAAATTTTATTTATACTTTCAGGGAATTTTGTTGTTCCAGATATTGATTTTTGGAGTGCTTTATATTTTGACAAAAAGAAAGGAAATATTATACTATACAATGTTTTTGTTTTCTTATTTGTTATATTTTTATATAAATGCACCAAAGACTTTTTTTAATGTAGAGGAGGCCATTATTTTTAATTCCAATGCCTATACAGTAACAAATTTTATTTTGCTACTTTTAGGAAATTTATATTATTTAAAGTTTATCAAAGAAATATTTAATGAAGATATTAAAAGTAGTGGACTAAAAAATATTTTTAATTTTTCCATTATAATGTTACCCATTTTGTTTTCACTATTTATCATCCTACCTCAACAAACCGTGCTTAGCTATGCGGGCTTTTATGTTGCAAATGTTATTTCAATGCCTATGAGCATATATGTCATTCGTTTGAATAATAAATTTAATACAGACTATACTACACTGATAAAATGGGGCACTTTTGCCAATATTATTGGCTGTATAATAACAGTTTGCATGATTGCAAGATACAATACCGGGCTAAGAGAATACGCGTTTGATGACTATCCACTTTTATTTGTAAAGGTGGGAATATTGGTTGAAATATTTTTTTTCCAATTTGCAATATTGTCAAAATGGTATATTCAAGAAAAAGAACTAGCCACTAAAGACTTACTTACCAAACTTGAAATAGCCAATGTCAAAAATCAAATCAGCCGGGAACTACACGATGATATCGGAACAACTCTAAGCAAAATAAACCTACAAAGTTACATGGCATCAACCAAAATAACAGACCCAGGCTTTGATGCTAAAAGTAGCTTTATATCTATCCAAAACAATGTGCAGGAAATCATGTCCAAGATAAAAGAAATTATCTGGTCTCCTGACGAAAACATAAAGGAGCTTGACTTGCGTCAAAGTATCTATGACTATGCATCTAATATGTGCGATTCAAAAGAAATTATTTTAAAATGTACAGGTATACTTAAATTAAATATCCCAATAACTTATCAGCATAAATATCAACTTTTGCTGATATGTAAAGAAGCAATCAACAATGCAGTAAAATATAGTGGCGCAACTGATCTGTACATAAATGTCCATGAAAAAACTAACAAACTTTATATCCAAATCAAAGACAATGGCCAAGGTTTCGATCCTACAAATTCAAGCTCAGGTATGGGTATAAAAAATATGACCTTCAGAGCCAAAAGTATTGGTGCTGACTTCGACATTGTTTCAATTGAAGGCCAGGGTACTTCAATAAATATTGTCTATCGATGATGTCGGAAGTACATTATATACTTATTGCTTTATTTCAATTTGCCCACTATTATTAATTATTGCACCCAATTCTGCAACCAATTGGCCAAAAATAATCAACTTTCCTGACCCTAATAAATGTAAGACTGATCCGTTTTTAACCCGCATTATGCAATAGAACTTCGTTATGAAGCTTGGAAGGCCAATAAAATAAGTGATTTCGTGAGTAAGCCATAGTCACCACTATGGTGAGCGAAGGAAATCGATCCGCCATGGCGGAGTCTTATTTTGAAGGCATTTCATGCTGGAATAGATTTTCTAATGCATAATGCGGGTTTAATATGCAACATACGATGCATCACAGTTTGCTCCGGAATCACTGGTTCAGTTTAGTCCGGAATGAGTGTTCAATTTGCTCCGGAATACTCACCAATTAAATGTGAACAGATTTGAACCTAAAAAGGGTGGTCAATTTGAAAAGGATTGCCTGGTCAGTTTGTTTCGGATTTAGTGTAGCTACTTACTACTTTTTCTAAATACAAAATCAACTTTCTTATTATCTTAAAACCCACATTTAAACATCAAAATATTTATTATATTTACATTAATTAATTATTAACTAATTGTTACTTTTAACGATCTGCATAAAGATCCATTAAATCAAGACATAAATTTGTGCTTTTAATTTTTATAAGTATAATTTTAAACTTCTTGATAATGATATTAAAAAACTCAAACCTTCCAGCAATAATTTACAAATTTTTTATCACAGTATTAACCTTGTTTACCATAAATGGGTCTATACAAGCTCAAACCACATTGGTTGCAGGTGATATATCCGTAATTGGATATAATACCTCAGGTAGCCCGGATAACTTTGCTATTCTGGTATTAAAAGACTTGAGTGCGAGTACTGTATTTTATATAAATGATAATGAACTAGCTTTGCCATCAAGTACTTCATTTACGGACTTAAATGAAGTTGAAGCTTCGTTTACCGTAAATGCAGGACAAACCATACAAGCGGGAACAGTAATCGTTTTGCCATGGGGAGCTGCAGCTGTGACAACCACTGCATATACGTGGAGTACTACTGCATCAGCGGGATTAGGGAACAATAACGATGAAATTTATATCTATACCGCTCCAGCTATTACATCATTTACTCCTACAGCTTTTATATATTATGCTCGAATAGGAAGTAGTAGTAGTGCTATTCCAAGTAGTTTAACCTTAGGAAACACCGCTATTACACCTTCAGGGAGTGCTTTGAGGTACTCAACAACGGGAGCCACTTATGTTGGATGTCAAAATGTTTTATTAAATGCTGTAGGAAATACAGGAGTTAATTGGAATACAACAGGTGCTTCAGCTTTGGCTTCAGGAGACTGGACATTTACTGTAAGCCCCTGTATGTGCCATCATTTCTACGACCGGTACATTATCCGCTTTGACAACAACTTATGGAACAGCTTCATCTGAAACGGCATTCAGCGTTTCCGGTACGGATATGAATGAAAGTATTTTGGTCACTCCGCCTTTGGGTTATGAAGTTTCATTGACATCAGGAGGAACATTTACACCTACTGTTTCAGTCGGGGCTGCCGGTACTATTAGCTCCACACCGGTTTATGTTCGTTTGGCAGCGACCACTACTCCAGGTACCTATAGTGGAAATATTGTGCTTTCGAGTGCAGGGGCCACCAATGTAAACGTAGCCACTGTGTCGAGTACCGTTAATCCTAAACAACTGACAGTAACCGGTGCTACCGCTTCCAATAAAATATATAATGGCAACACCATTGCTACTATTACCGGGTCAACATTGGTGGGTATCGTTGGTGGTGATATCGTTACTATAAATGGTACTGGAACATTTGCCAGTGCCGGTGTAGGAACTGCCGTCTCTGTTACTTCTACTCAAACCCTGGGAGGTGCCAACGCATCAAATTATACTTTAGTGTTACCTACAGGATTGACCGCCAATATTACTGAATTAAATCTAACTATCTCAGGTTTAACAGCCGACAATAAACTTTTTGACGGGAATACAACAGCTACTTTATCTGGTACGCCTGCTTTAGTTGGAGTGATCGCGGCAGACTTATCAAATGTGATGTTGACCGGCACTTATACCGCCAACTTTACATCTCCGATTATAGGTACCGCTATCCCTGTGATAGTAACCGGATATACATTGACCGGCTCAGCGTCCGGCAACTATACTTTAACACAACCGACTGGCTTATCAGCAGATATAACAGCTGTCCCATCACCTGTTATTTCGAGTGTTTTGACAGCAAATGCCGTTTATGGGGAGCTATCATCCATTTATACAATAACAGCATCCAATACCCCAACTAGTTTTAATGCTACCGGTTTACCTGCAGGTTTATCGGTGAATACTGTAAATGGCGAAATAAGTGGAACACCATCAGCTGTTCCTGGTATATTCAATGTAACGATTTCGGCCACCAATGCAGGAGGTACAGGAACTGCTACTCTAGTTTATACAATAACGCCAAAAGCTTTAACGGTTACTAATGCCATAGCAGATAATAAAATATATGACAGAACAAATGCAGCTACGATTTCAGGTTCAACCTTAGTTGGAGTAATAGGAGGTGACGTTGTAACTATCAGTAATACTGGAACATTTGCAAACATGAATGTAGGGACAATTATAATGGTTACATCTACCCAAACTTTAGGTGGTGCTGATGCAACAAAATATACGGTAACTCTTCCCACTGGTTTATCTGCAAACATTACGCCAAAACCCTTAACCATTGCCGGGGCAGTGGCACAAAACAAAGTTTTTGATGGTAATACGACTGCTACCATTACCGGGACACTTTCAGGTGTTATACCTCCAGATGTGGTAACGCTGACACTGTCAGGAAATTTTATGACTTCAGCCGTTGGAAATGGTATTCCTGTAAATTCAACATCAGTGATTGCTGGTGCGGATGTTGCTAATTATACATTGACGCAACCAATGGAATTGACTGCAAATATTACAGGTGTACTTATTGCAAACTGGACATATGAACCCTTGTTAGGGACAAATGCGAACCCAACACCTAATACAGGAACAGGAACATCAGCTTTAATAGGTGCAATGGTAGGTTTCGGAGGTAGTGCTACTGGCATGAACACGCTATCAGGTTGCGGCACTCAAACATCTGGAACTAATGCTTGGGCTATTACAACCGCTAATCCAGGTACATCCAATGAATCCAGTGGTGCGCAATTTAATACCAGTACAGTCGGCTTTGAGAATATAGTAGTCACTTGGGAACAACGATGGTCCAATACAGCTGCCAATACAATAAGACTTCAATATACAACGGATGGAACAACATGGAATAATTTTACAATGACGGCAGGCAATACTTCATTTTGTTTAGGTAGTTTAAATGACGGTAGGTTTGAAGCCAATACGACAGGTGATCAATACCGAAGAATTACTGTGGATTTATCGTCCATTTCGGCAGCAAATCATAAACCCAATTTTGGGATACGGGTAGTAGCCGCGCATTACCAAACTACAGGTCAATTCCGACAAACTGGAAATCCAACAATGGTAGCCGTTGGTGGTACATGGAGGTTTGATAATGTTAAATTTGAAGGAATCCCAGGCACACCTCCAGCAATCCCCACTGTCAATCTTTCAGTAAATACAAATACTGCTTCAGAGACGGCAGCGACAGTAGTAACTGTTACAGCCACTGCAAGTGCCGCTGTCTCAGGCGACCAAACCGTTTCTTTGGCTGTTACGGGAACAGGAATAACCGCTGGTGACTATACACTCAGTAATGCTACTATTACCGTTCCTACAGGTATGACAACAGGAACAGTTACTTTTACAGTAATAGACGATGTTATTGTTGAAGGAACAGAAACAGCTACTTTAACTATAAATAATCCTTCCTCAGGTATCCAACTAGGTACAACTACCGTTCAAAATATAGTCATAACAGACAACGACAATCCGCCTACTCCTACAGTTAGCTTATCAGTAAGTTCTAATGCAGGATCTGAAGGGGCCAATTCTTCTATAACAGTCACTGCAACAACGAGTGCGGCTGTCACAGGAAACCAAACGGTAAATCTAATTATAAGCGGTACTAATATTACCACTAGTGATTATTTTCTTACTGGAAACATTATCACCATTTTAAATGGACAAACCACAGGGACTGTTACATTTGTAGTAGCGGATGACGGAATTCAGGAAAACACTGAAACAGCCATTTTAACTATCGGTACACCTTCAGTGGGATTAGTACTTGGCACACCGATTACTCAAAACATTACGATAGAAAACAACAGTTGTGGTTTTATGCGTAAGGTGGGGACAGTGACCAGTGCACTTGGTGCTGAAATTCCAGCGTTTGATCCTGGCAGTAATAGAATCTATGTAGTAGCTGGTACAGCAATTGAGTATTTTAACCTTAGTAATTTAGGAATTCCTACCTATGGAGGTGTCCTTGCTTTGGGATTTACACCACCAGCAAATACAAATGCCATACCAAATAGTGTCGCTATAAAAAATGGTATAGTAGCTGTTGCTTATGCTATCCAGGATATCACTACTTTGGCTCATCAGGTGGGTCGGGTTTCGTTTTATACAGCATCCACAGCTGCTTTTTTGAATTCTGTCGCTGTAGGTTTTCTTCCTGATATGGTAACATTTACACCCGATGGAAACAAAGTTTTAACCGCAGATGAAGGGGAACCAAATAGTTATGGGCAAGGAAATTCGTTTGATCCGGTAGGGTCTGTAAGTATTATTGACATTTCAGGGGGTATACAAATGGCTACAGTACAAACAGCGTCATTCACATCTTTCAATAGTCAGTTGACCACATTAAGAGCAGCAGGAGTAAGAATTTACGGACCTGGTTCTAGTGTTGAACAAGATTTTGAACCGGAATATATTGCTTTTTCAAGTGATGGTTTGACCGCCATGGTCACCTTACAAGAAAATAATGCATTTGCTGTACTGGATATAGCTTCATCTACTATTACTAGTATAGTGCCCCTTGGTTTAAAAGACCACAATATTTTAGGATATGGTATGGATGCCAGTGATAGGGATTTAACCTCAACCACCGGTAAAATAAACATACAAAACTGGCCAGTTTCTGGCATGTATCAACCTGATGCCATTGCTAGCTATAACGTAGCCGGGCAAACATATTATATTACTGCTAATGAAGGAGACTCAAGAGCATATACAGGATATAGTGAAGAAATAAGGGTTGGGGCAATGGGTTATGTTCTTGATCCAACTGCATTCCCAAATGCAGCTACATTAAAACTAAACGAAAACTTGGGCAGACTCCAATTAACCAATGCTACTGGAGACACTGATGGAGATGGAGATTTTGATAGGATAGATGCTTTAGGTGCTCGTTCATTTAGCATTTGGAATTCGTCAGGTGCTTTGGTTTATGACAGCAAAGACATGATTGAACAATTGACGGCAACAAAATCACCTTCCGCTTTTAACTCAGAAGGTGCATCAATTAATTTTGACACAAGAAGTGACAGTAAGGGACCAGAACCGGAAGGTGTAGTTATTGGAAATATTGGTGGAATTCCATACGCATTTATCGGTTTAGAAAGAGTTGGAGATATCATGGTATTTAACGTTGCCAATCCAACTTCTCCTGTTTTTGTACAATATATTAACACTGCAGAAGATTTAGCTGTTGAAGGATTGACATTCGTAGAAGCAGATAAAAGCCCAACAGGTAAACCACTATTGATTACAACAGCAGAAATTAGCAAGACAACAACAGTGTATGAAATAGGAACATCAATTGTAACAAATTCAAGCAATGCTGGAGTAGGAAGTCTTAGAGCAGCCATAGATTGCGCATTAGAAGGCGCTACAGTAATTTACGATCAGCCTACGATTACTACTACGATACTAACGTCACCATTAGTCATTAATAAGAACGTTACATTATTAGGTCTTAGTAGTGCTGCAAAACCAGAGATAACAGTCGATTTCACTACATTAGGTACAAATTCAGGTGTATCAATTGGCAATGGTAAAAATGTAATTTTAAAAGACATAGACTTTAAAGACATCAACAATACTAATATGCCTAATAATTCGATAATTGAAGTACAAAATTCTGGAGCTTTAAAAGTAACAGGTTCAACAATTATTAATAAGCAATAAATGCTAATTTTATCTAAAAAGTAAGGTGTATGGAAACAATCAAAATGGTACCGCTTAATGACTACGTGGGTATGCGATTAGAAATAGAGAGGTTGAATGAACTTGTAGAAGATCTTACGCAAAAACTTAAGTCAACTATTAATATTTCTCCCGGCATGTGTTTAGAGAAAGGTGTTTTAGTTTATGCAAATGGTCTGAACAAGTTTATTAAACATGAACACATCATTATGATAAAAGCTGAAAGCAATTATTCCATAATATACTTTGAAAACGGTAATGCTATGTTAACATCTAAAACGTTAAAACACTGGGAAAAAAAGTGTAGTGTAGACTATCTTAAACGAGTGCATAAATCTTACATTATCAACATAAATAGAATCCAGGCTTTTGAACCTAAAACCAAAACAATAATTTTGGATGAAAGCTTAAAAGCTCATTCTTCAAGACCTTTTAAAAGGATGGTTGAATCTTTATCATAAATATCAAAAACACTAGACGAAAAAATAATTTATAAAAGTAGAGAAATGGATATTTATAAATGTTCATTCCTTTAATCAAATATGAATGGCAAATAAAGTTGTTTTAGTTTTAATGAGCTCGTACCTAATTTTGTGTTTGAAAAAAATAAAATTTAATTTCACTAGAAGCTGTTAATGAAAAATAGTTTTATTTTCAAAATAAATGGTAAGCTGATTGTAAATGATTGTTCACCCAATCCTCATCTTTTCCAGCCGATGCAGATTACCAGGGCACTCAACAGTCCATCACTAATGTCTCTAACTGATGATACAGAAGAGTATTACATAAATATCATTTACACTAAATGTGTCCTGATATGTATACCTTTATTATGTTTATCAGACTGTTGAGCTTTACCAACTTTATCCAATATATTGCAATCTACAAGACCTAAAAATCAAGATAAAAGACTTATTTTTTCAAGGACCTGGCTTTTTGTTTTTGCAAGCCAAAGATGGGTAAAATTAGCCAAGAATTTTTATTTTATTTGGGACGATTGTGCGTCCATATAAACTTATAAAGTTATACCTTTTGTATCAAATAGTGTACATTAATCCCATTAATCATAGTTCATTTGTGGTATTTTTATTTAATATTAGACAAATATTTTTCTTAACCAAAACATTAAATCTATTTTGTAGCATATTTTATTTTAGGATAAGTGGCAATCATATTACGATCAAATATTAAAGCAATTCTGGCAATATGTACCAGTTTAATGATGACCATCATTGTGCAGGCTCAGCCTGATATTAATTATAAAAAATATACTTCCAATGATGGCTTGCCGGCAAACGTTATTCATAAATCCATACAGGATAGCTATGGCTTTATTTGGATAAGCACAGGAGTAGGCCTTTGCAAATTTGATGGATATGAATTCAAAATATATAGGCCCATAGAAGGTGATAACACTAGTTTAAGTTGTAACGCTATAAATGATGTTTTTGAAGACTCTGACAAAAATATCTGGCTAAATTCTTACCCCTGCGGCATAAGTAAATTTGACAGGACTACAGAGAAATTTGAATTATTCAATTTTGATACTAAAGCAACAATTGAGATTTCTAAAGAGATTACGCCTTCTACAAATATTATAAATGAAATCAACAAACATATCCTCATAGGCGCTACAAAATGTTTGATTGTTTTAGATATAAAAACCGGCCGATTTAAAAAAATCAATACGGGTTTGGCCAAAAATATAGCATTTGGTATAACCAATATTCTTAAGGATAAAAATAATAATATTTGGGTAACCGTTGATGATAACCACATTTATAAGTATGATATCGATTGTGAATTTTTCTCTTCCTACTCAGACGAAAGTAAACTTTCGGTATACAATCGGATGCTGATTTTTAATGCCCGTGATGGCAACATTTGGATAAAGAATGATTCTGCCGGTATCTTTAAACTTGACTTAAGTACCAACACCACTAAAAAACTGGAAGTGAAAAATTTACATACTATAAGAGATGCCTTCTCTTATGGCTATGAAGATAGCAAAGGTAAATTATGGTTTGTTTCCACCTCAGGTTTATACTTGTATAATCCTATTAAGTCTGTCATACATTTAGTTAGTGAATTTGATAAAAATTTCAGAAATCCCTATAGGGATATTTTTGAAGATAGTCAACAAAATTTATGGGTAAGTGGCCAAAATGGTTTGTTGAAAATCAATACTTTTAGTAGCGGAATTAAAAATTTGAGTGTAAACTCAAAAAATAAATATTCACTTACTGACGAGTCTTATATTTTTTCAATTGGCCGATTTTCAGAAACAGAAACTTATGTGGCCTGTGAAAACAGTATTGATATATTCAATGAGGAATATAAAAAAATAAAAAGCATTCCAATCATAAGTGCGGCTCGGCAGTATTATCCATTTATACATGAAATTAAAAAGATGATGGATTATTTTTATATAATGATTCAGGTCTCTGTGAAATAAAAATGGATAATAAGATAACACCCTTATTTAATATTGAGAAATCGGGTGGAATTTTTTTTACAAATGTTGTACAAGAAGGTCAAACAATATGGTTGGCTGGTTATGGACTAATTGAACTTAATAAGCATTCAAATACCTATAAATCTTATGATTTATTAGACAAAGAAGGCCTCATCTTTGCCATAGTTAAAGATCAGGAAAAGGGTTTTTATTTGGGAGGTGATTTTGATGGAATAATATATTTTGACAAACAATCCAGGTCTTTTTCTAAACGTTTTTTATTTAGTAACAAAATGAATACCAAGGATAATAAATTAATTACTTCTATTCATAAAGATTTGAAAAATCAGCTTTGGGTTGGTACGGAAAAAGGGCTTTTAAAATTTGACCCCATTAAAGATAATATTGAACGTACAGACATATTATTTGAGGGTCATCCTGTCTATATAAATAATATCTTAAACGATCGATATAATAATTTGTGGCTTGGTACATCCGACGGTATTTTCAAATATAATCCAGTTACAAAGCATCATATAAGATTCTCCATCCTTGATGGACTTTTGCAAAATGAATATAACAGAACACCATATTTAAACCGGAAAACCGGTGAATTTTGGTACGGTGGCATAAATGGCATCAATATTTTTGACCCGGACAGCCTTAAAGAAAATACTATTGTTCCCCCCATAGAATTTACTGATATTAAGTATTATAAAGACGAATCAACCCCAGGACCTTCTATAAAAGGGCTGGAATATATAAATGAGTTGAATCTGTCTTATGATGATATTATTTTGGAATTTAAATTGGCGGCACTAAATTTTAATATCACGGAAAAAAATCAATACAAATACAGAGTCATTGGTTTTCAGGAAAATTGGGTTAATAATGGAACAAAAAGAACCATCACACTCACAAATTTATCACCTGGCAAATATACCCTTCAGGTCAAAGCTTGCAATAATGATGGATACTGGAATGAAAAAGGCAAATCGATTGAGATTATTATCCAGCCACCTTTTTGGTTAACATGGTGGGCAAAAATGTTTTATTTTATTAGTATGCTTTCTGCTTTGTTGTATTACACGAATTGGCGATCATCCAAACTTAAAAAGGAAAATACCATTCTGGAGCAAAAAGTAATACAAAGGACTCAAAGTCTTGAGCAGATGCAAAAGAAGCTACTTCATACAGAAAAAATGGCTGTGCTCGGTGAAATAAGTCGTGGTCTTCATGACGATATTGGTACTACATTGAGTAAGATAAACCTATACTCATTTATGGCTCAACAAAAACTATCAAAAAATCAGGAGCAAGACATTGCCAAAACTTTTGCATCCATACAATTGTCAGCCCAGGAGATGATCGAAAAACTAAAAGATCTATTATGGTCTATTAACCCTCAGAATGAGGATATAGGTGACCTTTTCCAAAAAATAGAACAATTTGCATCTTCGATGGTAGAAACCAAAGGCTTACATTTAGTATATGATATTACGACTAATGTAAAATCTTCTAGCCTTAGTATCACCGAAAAATATCAATTGTACCTAATTTGCAAAGAAGCCATCAATAATGCTGTGAAATATAGTGGTGGTGATACTTTATGGGTCAAAATAAATGGGGATGAAAAAACGCTAAAAATTATCATTAAAGACAATGGTCTTGGATTTAATAAGGATAAAATCGGTGCCAGTGGCAGGGGAATTGAAAGTATGCAAAAAGAGCTGCCAGCCTCAAAGCCTTTTTACGATTAATTCTAAATCACCAATAGGAACCGAAATACAAATAGGATTACCAATCATAGTTGGTGCCGGATAAATAAAATTGAAAGAGCTGGCATGATAATTTTGTCCTTAACGCCTGAATCAGCATATTTTTTTGTGGCTGATTTATTAGCTATTCGTTCTTTTGAAAAATCCGCACTGCATCTAGCTTAGAATGAACATTTAATTTCTCATAAATACTTCTTATTTGAGCCCTGACCGTATGTGCGGAAACAAATTTACCAGCGGCAATCTCTTTATACGAAAGACCTTTGTTTAGTCCGCTCAATACCTCCCACTCCTGTTTAGTAAGCTTGTGCAGTTCATTATTTATCTGATTACATTGATTAAACGAGTCAGTGACCAATCTCGATATCTGAGGAGACATTGGAGAGCCTCCAGCTGCCATATCGAAGATATCTTCTACAAGCTTTAATGGGTCTCCGCCTTTAAGTATATATCCTTTTGCGCCAGCTTTCAAAGCATCAAAAACATCATAGGCATCAAAATGTGTGGTGTACATGATAAAATCGATATTCTTATTATTAAGATTGCATTTTCTGACACACTCAGTACCCGACATGCCAGGTAAGCCTATATCCATCAATACAAAATCTACGTCTACTTCATCGACGTGTTTGATAAAATCTTCGGCACTACTGAATTCGGCAGAGCAATGAATATTGTCCGAAAGTTCTATAACTTGTTTCGTTAAAAATCTTATGTCATCATCATCTTCGACAATACATATTTTGATATTTTCCTGAGCCATGATCATTTTTATGAATAGGCAAAGATACGTGTTTTATATGCTACTCTACAATAGTTCATTTGTGGTAGATTTTATGATTAAATTCAATTGCCTTTGGCCCAATTTGTTCATTTGCCTTCGGCCAATTGAACTTTATTGCCAAATTGAAATAAGCGAAGCGAATTGACCTAAGCGAAGCGTATTGAATTTAGCGAAGCGAATTGAATTAAGCGAAGCGTATTGAATTAAGCAAAGCGAATTGAATTAAGGGAAGCGTATTGAATTAAGCGAAGCGTATTGAATTAAGCGAAGCGAATTGACCTAAGCGAAGCGCATTGAATTAAGCAAAGCGTATTGAATTAAACAAAGCGAATTGAATTAAGCGAAGCGAATTGACCTAAGCGAAGCGTATTGAAATAAGCGAAGCGAATTGAAATAAGCGTAGCGAATTGAACTATATTGAACTAAGCGTAGCGTATTGCCAAATTGAACCTAAGACCTAAGCGAAGCGTATTATTAAATCATCAAATCAACAATAAACAAAGTTCCGAATATCAAACTGGATGCGCCATTGGTAGTAAAAAATGCCATGTTGACCCTTGACAAATCAGAAGGTTTTATAATCATATGCTGGTAAATAAGAAAGAGGCAGAATATTCCCAGACCAATAATGGAAGTGATGCCCAATGTAGGATATAGGTCATGCGATAAAAATACAGCAATAACCATAAAACCTGCCGAAAGCACATGAAAAATTTGGGATAACCGCATTGACCGTATCCTTCCCAATGCCGCTGGAATAGAATTTAAGTGATTGTTTTTATCAAAATCTTCGTCCTGCAGTGCATAAATAATATCAAATCCTGCCACCCAAAACATGACAGCAAACCCAAATAATACAGGAATAAAATCAAACCTGGCTGTCACAGCCAGATATGCCCCTACCGGTGCCAATGCAAGCCCAACACCTAAAACTATATGACATAATGCCGTAAATCGTTTAGTGTAAGAATAACCCAATATGACCATTAAAGCAATAGGGCTCAATACAAAACATAACGGATTAATGAAATAACTTGATATGATAAATAATAAACTATTCATTACGACAAACCACAAGGCGGCATCTGCAGATATGAGGCCAGCTGGTATCTCTCTGACCTTTGTTCTTGGGTTATTGGCATCAACATCTCTGTCAAGCCAACGATTGAAAGCCATAGCAGCGCTTCTGCCGAATACCATACACATTACAACAAGCATAAAGATCACCCATTGGAACGGTTCTTCCAATATGCTGTATCCTAAAAAAAATCCTGTCATGGCAAATGGCATAGCGAAGATGGTATGGCTGAATTTAATGAGGCTTAGATATTTTTGCAAGGGGCTTATTTATGATTGGACAAAAAAAAGGCTGCTCTTGTACAGAACAGCCTTTTATATAACTTATCAAAAGAATTTTTTATTTCTTAGGAGCTGCTGCATCGGCTTTTGCGTCAATCTTTCCTTTGATTGTAAGGAATGTTTCAGCAGGATCAGTATTTGCAGTAATGGTAACTCTCTTAGAATCATCTTTTCCACCTACAGCACCTTTACCTTTAGAATCAAAAACAACTTTGATTTCACCTGATTTACCTGGAGCAATAGCATCTTTTGGCCATTCAGGTACTGTACAACCACAACTTCCTTTAGCATTGCTAATGATCAATGGCTCCTTACCTGTATTTTTAAATTTGAATACATGTGTCATTTTTTCACCATCCATTACTTTACCCCAGTCATAAGTTTCTTCTTCAAATTTAATCGTAGTCAACGGTCCTGTTGGTACGGGTGCTGCAGCAGCTTGTTGAGCACCATCAACAGCAGCATTAGCCGCACCAGCAGCAGCCGGGTCCATCATAGGATCAGCGGGTGTAGCAGCAACTCCAGTAGAGTCAGTTGTTAAGGCAGCATTTGCATCTGTTGCACTCTTATCTTTGCAAGATGTAAATGCAAAAACTGTTACTAAAGCCAATACAGCAAATAAATTAAACTTTTTCATTATTGAATTCTTTTAAATGATTACAAAAATTGTTATTAAATATTGCACAAAAATATATCTAAAAATGATACCAACAATGTGTCTTGGATAAACTACAGTGCGATTAACAAGTATTTAACATTAATCAATAAGGATTAACATGATGATTGGCTAGGACTTTACCCATTCCTTAAATTCTTTCAAATTTTTGGTATTTAAACACATTTCCTTCGTTAGTCCTCCTTTCCTTCCGGCAGCTACACCATAATTAATATAATGTATAGACTCTTTTGAATGTGCATCAGGATTTATAGCAATCAAAACATTTTTTTCCATTGCATAAGGCAACAAAGTCCAGTCAATATCCAGACGTTGCGGATTGGCATTTAATTCAATGACCACCCCATTACTTGCACACGCATCAATGATTTTTTTAAAATCTACCGGATAACCTGGCCTTGCCAATAACAATCTTCCTGTAGGATGACCAAGAATCCTGGTATATGGATTTTCTATTGCTTTGATCAATCTTGAGGTGGCTTTTGTTTCATCCATATTAAGTACAGAATGCACCGAAGCTATCACAAAATCAAATTGTTTAAGTATTTCTTCACGATAATCCAATGACCCATCAATTAAAATATCACTCTCAATACTTTTGAATATTTTAAAACCGTCACCATATTTTGCATTAAGCGTCTCAATTTCTCTGATTTGGTTCAAAACCTTTTCTTCTGACAAGCCACCTGCATAGCCTGCAGACTTACTGTGATCCGAAATCACAAAATATTCAAAACCACATTTGCGCACATATTCAGCCATTTCCTCGAGTGAATGTAAGCCATCACTGTAAGTGGAGTGATTGTGTACGATGCCTTTAATATCTGTCACTTCTATAAGCCTTGGAACTTGCCCTTTTTTATATAACGTAATGGTATCAATATTTTCTCTGAACTCAGCAGGAATAAAATGTACTCCGGCTTTTTTAAAAATTGCTGATTCAGATTCAAAATAAGTATTGTTGGCTTCAAAATAACTTAGAAACGATTCCGAACAAGATCGTTTGAATAACTCCCAATAAAAAGATTCTTTTGTAACTACCTCGATATAAACAGGAAACCCATTAAAAGTATAACATGCTTTTTCATCATTATAGACAAAAGATTGATCAGATAAAATGTCAGCTTCGATTTGAATGGTTGCCAATATTTCAATTCCCTTTACTTCAGGCATCATTCTTTTGATGTCCCCGCTTAGGGAAAATAATTGACCTGGGTAACTTGCTTTTAACCATGTTACCAAATCATCAGCATGTTTATGCAAATGAGCATACAGATATTTTCCTTTTGATTCAATAAAATATTCAATTCTGTCTTTTATCTCCTCTTGCAATTTTGAACCGAAACCCTTATAAGACATTAATCGATTTTCATTGCAGGCATAAAGTAATTCACCGATGGAATGTATCTCCATCTCCTTCCATATTTGTTTGACTTTTTTTGGCCCAAGACCTTTTACAGAAAGCATTTCCTGAATGCCGGACGGTGTAATGTCCTGGTACTTCTTTAATGTCTTCATTTCTCCAGTAGACAATAATTCTTCGATCTTATCAGCAATAGCAGAACCTACACCAGGAATAGCAGCAATATGTTCTTTACCCATTGTCATCAGATCACCTTCAAGTTTCCTCAGACTCACATAAGCATTCGCATACGAACGTATTTTAAATGGGTTCTCATCATGGAGTTCCATTAATTTTGCAAGCAAATCAAAGCGACCCGCTATTTGTTTATTGTTCAACATGAATTTTGCAGATTGACCACGCAAAGTTAAACAATCTTATTTCAAACTCAAACTACAAATAAATTGAGTGAGTATAACATATTGCACAAAATATTTAACTGCCTCGCAAACCCTACCCGACTTCCAGAGCAGGCGGGCTCATTCCCAATGAGGTAGGCCCCAAAAAAACCCTCCCATCAAAGGGATGATCTCCCCTTCAGGGGTCGGGGGTAGCGCAGGCAAAATGAACAAAGTACTTCGACTGAAGATTGCTATGACGATTTGCTCAAGGCTTGCTACGCACTTCTCGGTCAAAGCGTCTACTAAGCGCGTTGTGCCCCCCTTCAGGGGCCGGGGGTAGCGCAGGCAAAATGAACAAAAGTACTTCGACTGAAGATTGCTATGACGATTTGCTCAAGGCTTGCTACGCACTCCTCGGTCAAAGCGTCTACTAAGCGCGTTGTGCCCCCCTTCAGGGGTTGGGGTAGCGTGGCTAACTAGTGTTTTTGATCAGGGACGAAAAAGGTAATGAAAATAAAGTAAGTATGATCTTAATGATTTGAATGCAGGCAAACGACGAGTTGCATTCAGCTCAGTGGTCGGGTAAATAGAGGAAATATTCCATCCAGATAAATTATCTAAAGTATGTTTTATTCGTCTTCATACTTTTCCGGAAAGAAGTGCAAAATGTTATATACACATAAATCGAGATATGTAATGTATCAATATCCTAAAAAACTTTAAACCTTTCAAAACAAGCTTTTTCAAGTTCTTCTCTGTCATCAGGATGCGCAATATTGATAAGTTCGTGTGCACGTTGCCGCAGATTTTTTCCAAAAAGATAGGCAACACCAAATTCTGTCACTATATAATGTGCATGCGCTCGTGTTGCAACAACTCCTGCACCTTGTTTAAGAAATGGCACAATCCTGCTCATACCTTTTTTTGTGCGGGAAGGGAGGGCAATAATAGGCTTACCTCCTTCGCTCAATGCTGCACCTCGCAGGAAGTCCATCTGGCCACCTACACCGCTATATTGCATAACCCCAATCGAATCAGAACAAATTTGACCGGTAAGATCTACTTCGATGGCACTATTAATGGCAATAACTTTTGGATTTCTTCGGATCACGTGGGGATCATTCACATAATCAATATCCAGAAACGTAAATCCCGGATTGTCATCAATATAATCATACAACCTTCGACTTCCCAGTGCAAAACCGGAAACTATTTTATTGGGATGAATGGCTTTGTATTTATTGGTGACGATATCATTATCAAATAAATCTATGATGCCATCCGAAAGCATTTCAGTATGCACACCCAGATCTTTATGGTTTGTAAGACATCTTAGCACTGCATCAGGAATCGCACCTATACCCATCTGTAATGTGCTCCTGTCTTCTATCATATCAGCAATATAGGATCCGATTTTTAACTCCTCCTGTCCTACCCTATCTCCAAATGTTGTTTCATGTAATGGATCTTCAACATATACCATAGCATCAAATCTTTTTGTATGTATCATGCCATCACCGTGGGTTCGGGGTACATTAGGATTTACCTGAGCGATAACCCTTTTGGCTGTATTGACTGCAGATCTTGCTACGTCTACAGAGATACCCAAAGAGCAATAGCCATGTTTGTCAGGAGGCGTCACCTGAACAATGGCCACATCAATAGGTAAAACATTTTTTTTAAATAGTTCGGGAATTTCACTCAGAAACACAGGTACATAATCAGCCCTCCCTTCCGCTACATCCTTTCTTATACTCTCCGAAACAAACAACGAATTAATATTGAAAGAATCACTCAACCCCGGTTGGTCAATAAAAATCGGACCAAGTACACTGATAAAAACCAACTCTACATCCCGGAGTCTTGGACTCTGAAGGGCTAAATGTTTCAACATGGTCGTTGGAGTTTGAGCACTACCGTGTATAAAAACCCTGTCCCCACTCTTGACAATGCTGAGTGCCTCTTCAGCTGAAACATAGTTAAAAGGAATACGCATAAATTATTTTTTTTTATTTCCAATACAAATAAAGGCAGGATAGCTGTATGTAGCTATTGACCATTATCATAAATTTGAATGACATTCCTCATATTTTAAATTTTTTTAAATTGAATATATATAATTGATTGTCAATAAATTACAAGTTATCCTTCAATGGTATATTATTCAATTTACAGCTTCATTATCTTCCGAAAATAAGTCAAATACACCCATACCGACCCTGTAAAAATCAATAAGAATATTTTCGGGGACTAGTACATTGTGTGCATAAAATATCAAATAATAATTGGCAGCTTCTATGGTCCAGCCACTCGTTTTACTAAAAAACTTTAACACTTTATTGTCAAAGGTGTGTCTGATAAATTCTTCTTCATCACCTGTTAATTTATATTTTTCAGAAAAAGAAGGATATTCCTCAAAATTTATGTCATCCCAGCCAAAGTAAGAAGCAATTTTACTACCTATGGTCTCTGGTTTCATCCTGAATTCAGGTAAACCTAATTTTTTGGAATTGATAAACATTACCGTTTGTTCAAATGTGTGAAAAGTTTTACCTGTTGAAATAGTGTAAGTATAATCAAACAAATTTATTTCAGTCTCCAAAGAAGGCGATTTGGATTGGCATAAATTTCTAATCTTACCAGTAAACTTATTGAAATGTTCAAAATACACCAGAGATGCTTTAACGCCAAACTCATCAATACCCAGGTATGTCATATTAAGTAAAGCACAAATGTCATGAAATTTTTCCTTCCTTAGATCTTCTTTTTTATTTCCAAACATAACAATCACTTTTAAATAAGGACACAATATATGTCAATAAATAAAAAATATTTGTCAATTTTAGGTAGAATAATTCTAAATAGCGAAAATCAGAAAACAGTTATTCATAATTTCTTTTACTATTTATAGCTTTGCAGAATTACTAAAAAAATTGTTCTATGAAGTGGTTAGTTACCTTCTTTGGCTCTAGTATAGGAAAAAAATTGCTTATGAGTCTGACCGGTCTATTCCTTATCCTGTTTTTGACCGTACATTTATTAGGTAATCTACAATTATTGCTCCACGACAACGGTCTGGCTTTCAATACTTATGCAAAGCTAATGACAACAAATCCGTTGATCAAAATAATATCTTACGGCAACTATTTTTTTATATTGCTGCACGCCTTCGTAGGTCTGTCGCTTTGGTGGTACAATAGAAATGCAAAAGGACAAAGTTATGTTGTATCCAACCATAACAAAACATCATGGGCATCCAAAAATATGGCACTTCTCGGCACGCTCATTCTTGCTTTTATCCTTATTCACATGGGTGATTTCTGGCTTAAAATGAAACTGGACCAATTACCTATGGTTACCATTGATGGAGTTGAAGTCAAAGACTTATATTTTAGGGTAGCCGAAGCTTTTAAAAACCCATTACTGGTAGCATGTTATGTCATTGGAATGGGTGTATTGTCCTTCCATCTTTGGCATGGATTCCAGAGTGCTTTCCAGACTTTGGGCTTAAACCACAAAAAATATACCCCAATTATAAAAGGAGCAGGCAAAGCTTATGCTATCATAATACCTGCAGGATTTGCTCTGATTCCTATTTACCATTTTTTATTCAAATAACATTGAACAATCCATTTTAAAAGGATTATTAAAATATATTACAATGAGTTTACAATCTAAAATACCAGCAGGGCCGCTAGCGACAAAATGGACGGATTACAAATCCAATATTCCACTTGTTGCACCAAATAATAAACGCAAACTCGAGATTATTGTAGTAGGCACCGGACTTGCGGGAGCAGCAGCCGCAGCATCTTTGGGTGAATTGGGCTACTCTGTGAAGTGTTTTACATTTCATGATAGTCCACGTCGGGCCCACAGTATTGCAGCTCAAGGTGGTATCAATGCCGCCAAAAATTACCAGAATGACGGTGACAGCATCCACAGACTTTTTTATGATACTATAAAAGGTGGTGACTACCGGGCTCGTGAAGCAAATGTACACAGATTGGCGGAGTGTAGTGTAGATATCATTGACCAATGCGTCGCACAAGGCGTACCATTTGCCAGAGAATATGGTGGTTTATTGGAAAACAGATCTTTCGGTGGTGTTCAGGTATCCAGGACATTCTATGCAAGGGGCCAAACAGGACAACAATTACTTATCGGTGCATATCAGTCGCTTTCCAGACAGATAGCCTTAGGCACAGTGCAGATGTACAATAGGCATGAGATGCTGGACTTAGTCAAAGTAAACGGTAAAGCCCGAGGCATCATTGCCAGAAATTTACTCACAGGCGAGTTGGAAAGACACGCTGCGCATTGTGTTATATTGGCTACAGGAGGATACGGCAATGTTTTTTACTTATCAACAAACGCCATGATGTGTAATGTAACAGCGGCATGGAAATCCGTAAAACGTGGTGCCCTGATGGCCAATCCTTGTTTTACACAGATTCACCCTACCTGTATTCCGGTTTCAGGCGAATATCAATCCAAACTAACGCTTATGTCTGAATCACTTAGAAATGATGGCAGGGTATGGGTTCCTAAGAAAAAAGAAGACGCCGAGCTCGTCAGAAACGGCAAACTCAATGGTAAAGACATTAAGGAGGAAGATAGAGATTATTTCCTTGAGCGAAGATATCCGGCTTTCGGAAATTTGGTGCCAAGAGATGTGGCTTCCAGAGCAGCAAAAGTAGAATGTGACAAAGGTCATGGCGTTAATCCTACCGGACTGGCAGTATATCTTGATTTTTCGGCTGCCTTTGAAAGGTATGGCAAAGGGGAAGCTAATATCAAAGGATTGACCAATGTGTCTAAAGAAGAAATTGTAAAACTGGGAGAAAGTGTAGTTTCAGAAAAATATGGCAACCTCTTTGAAATGTACGAAAAAATTACCGGCGAGGATCCTTACAAAATGCCGATGAAAATCTATCCCGCAGTACACTATACCATGGGAGGCGTTTGGGTAGATTACAACCTTGAGACCAATGTGTCAGGATTATTTGCACTGGGCGAATGTAATTTTTCTGATCATGGTGCTAACAGACTTGGCGCTTCCGCATTGATGCAGGGTCTTGCTGATGGTTATTTTGTCATACCATATACGGTAGGTACCTTCCTTTCGGATGAAATTTCGACAGGCAAAATCAAAAACGATTTACCGGAATTTATGGAGGCTGAAGCCGATGTCAGAAACAATATTAATAGGTTGTTAAATATCAAAGGAAATCAATCAGTGGAGAGTTTCCACAGACGATTGGGTCGCATTGTATGGGATTATTGCGGTATGGCCAGAAACGAAGAAGGCCTGAATAAAGGTCGCCAAATGATCAGAGAGTTGAGAGAAGAGTTCTATAAAGATGTGTATGTGCCTGGTACAAATGAAGAGTATAACACCGAACTGGAAAAAGCAATCAGGGTTGCAGATTTTATGGAACTTGGCGAAGTAATGATGGTCGATGCATTAAACAGAAATGAGTCTTGTGGTGGTCACTTCCGTGAAGAATCAGTCTCTGAGGATGGCGAAGCGCAAAGAAAAGATGATGAATATGCATATGTTGCCGCATGGGAATGGAACGAAACCCAACCAGTGCTCCATAAAGAACCACTCATTTTTGAGAATGTAACATTGAAGACACGAAGTTATAAATAAAAAGCAGGATTTTTTGAATCTTCCAAAAATAGAACATCATGACAAATATGAATTTAAAAATAAAAGTCTGGAGACAAAAAAACAGCAAATCTACCGGAGCATTCGAAACATACCCAGTCCTGGCAAATGAGCACATGTCATTTTTGGAGATGTTGGATGTCCTGAACGAGGGCCTTGTCCATGATAAAAAAGACCCTGTGACATTCGAACACGACTGTAGAGAAGGTATTTGCGGCACATGTAGTCTTGTGATCAATGGACAACCACATGGTCCAAAATCAGGTACCACGACGTGCCAATTACATATGCGTCATTTTCATGATGGACAGACGATTGTTGTAGAGCCTTATAGAGCCAATGCATTTCCGGTACTAAAAGACCTTGTAGTAGATAGGTCATCATTTGACCGAATCATCCAATCCGGCGGTTATATCTCCGTCAATGCCGGTCAGGCGCCTGATGGCAATGCCATTCCGATCGAAAAAGGAAGAGCAGGACGGGCATTCGAAGCAGCAGCTTGTATCGGTTGTGGAGCTTGTGTAGCAGCATGCCCCAATGGATCAGCCATGTTATTTACCTCTGCCAAAATATCTCATCTCGGTCATCTCCCTCAAGGAGAAGTGGAAGCCGAACGGCGTACCAAAGCCATGGTAGCACAAATGGATAAGGAAGGATTTGGTATGTGTTCCAATATTGGTGCCTGTGAAGCCGAATGTCCTAAAGAAATTTCACTGGAAAACATCGCCTTTATGAACAGAGCATATTTCAAAGCAGTTTTTGGTGGTGAAGAAGTATAATAAGTATAGTTCTTATTAAATAAATATAAGTAGTACCAGTGATGTAAATGTCCGGCTTTTTGTTTACAATTTAACAAGTCCCGAATTGCAAAAATCTTCTCTGATTTCCTTATAAAAATTAAAAAATGTCGACTGGAATTGAATCATTTACGAATGATGAAAATTTTGTCTTTTATAAGACTATCTGGTGTTTTGTCCTTATCATTCAATAAATAAACTTTAGGGAATCAGCAACATTTAATATATTTGTATTAAAAGTTAATATGACCGGTTTATTTTAAAATATAGCTAAATTGATTGCCCACAAATAAAAACAACTTTTATATGAAAAAACACATTGTTTTCCTTTTTGTAACAATCATAATCTCAGCATCATGTTCTGATAAGACACCACCAGTCGATGTCATCAAAGTCGAAAATACTGAACAAATAGCTAAGATGAATCAATTTTTCGGCTGGAATATTTTTCAAAAAGAAATCGAAAGTAAACCGGGTGAAAATGTCCTCATCTCTCCTTTGAGTATACAGACTGCATTGTCAATGGCTTTGAATGGGGCTGGCAGCAATACTTTAGAACAAATGCTCCAGGTATTGGATTGTAAAAATTGCGAAGTTAATAGCATTAATAACAGATTACAGGAACTGACATCCTTACTTACCACACAAAGTGGACATGCGGCCATCTCAATAACCAATGCTTTTTTTTACGACCAAAACAGGATCAATGTCAATGAAACCTTCAAAAATAAACTCGAACAGGCATATGAGTGCGGATTCCAAAACGAAAATTTCGATCAGGCAGAAACCGCAATCACCAATATCAATGCATGGGTAAAAAACCAAACAAATGGAAAAATTGACCAAATCATATCAGAAATAACACCGGACGATATTGCATTCTTAATCAATGCGCTCCATTTTAAAGCTGACTGGTCAAAAGGTTTTAATACGGATTTGACACGGCCTGGCAATTTTTTAACATCTTCCGGCAACCAGATTGAAACATCATTTATAGGGGATTATCGACACGTGCCATCATTTGTGGACAAAGATTATATCATAGCCGATATCCCATTTAAAGATTCTACTTTTTCATTTAGCATCATAACCACTACTACCAAAAGTACAAAAAACATAACATCGTTTTCTCAATCTGATTATGATACCCTCACAGATAAACTTAGCATCCATAATGCTTCTTTGACCATGCCAAAACTAAAATTGTCATATAAAAACGAGTTGAACAAATCACTCGATGCCCTTGGTATGAAAGATGCATTTAATCCTTTATTGGCAGATTTTAAATCAATGGCTACTTCAACAGATAACATAGCTATAGGTAAAATCAATCATAAAGCGATACTTGAAGTGGATGAAAAAGGCGCTGAAGGCGCAGCAGTAACATCAATAGGTTTTACAACTACCGAAGCACAGGATTATTTGTTATTGAACTTCAATAAACCTTCAGTTATTGTCATCAGGCATATTGAATCATCGGCCTTATTGTTTATAGCCTATGTTGCTAATCCCGGTAAGTAGAATAATTTTACCATCTCTTTTTCCATCTCAAATTCGAAAAATAATATATTGACAAAGGATAAAAATTCTTTTTCGGAAGGTATACTTTTCAGAAATGTAAAAAAAAAGCGTAGGTTTGTCATATGAATCGCGAATTGGCAATCTTAGAAAAACTCGAGAAGGAATTAAGTCTGAAACAACTTCAAATTAAGTCGTTACTTACTATTACGCAGGCAATAAATGACAACGTTTCAGCCGACGGGCTTTTTAATATGTATAAATCATTTCTCAGCTGGGAAATGGGCATCGAAAAAATGGCGCTATTTGTCATAGCTGAAGTAGGTTGGGAATGCACTACCTCAATAAATTTTAACAAAAG
This sequence comes from Saprospiraceae bacterium, assembly GCA_016717145.1. Classification (GTDB taxonomy): domain Bacteria; phylum Bacteroidota; class Bacteroidia; order Chitinophagales; family Saprospiraceae; genus OLB9. Next base: position 33,637 of record JADKGD010000015.1, read on the forward strand.
CCACATTGGAAGTATGATTCCCATCTTACTGCACCATAAACGTTTGCATACAGTCAAAGATGATGAAAATCCAATTTTGGAGGGTTTTGACATCATCATTCCCGTATTTCACAAAGATGTACCGATAGCATATGCCATCATTGGTGGCATTAAGGAAAAAGAAGACTTGTATAATAAAATTCAATTTATAACTACCATTACCAATATCATCGCTGTTGCAATAGAAAATAAAAGACTATTCAAAAAACAACTCGAACAGGAAAGCTATCGTAGAGAAATGGAACTCGCCTCTCAGGTTCAAAATATGCTGATCCCGGAATTTCTTCCGGTGGAAGAAAAATTTGTACTATCAAAAATATACAAGCCACATTCTAATATTGGTGGTGACTATCTGGACTATATTCGTTTTGATCAGGATAGATTTGCTTTTTGTATAGCAGACATCTCCGGCAAAGGTGTATCTGCTGCATTATTGATGGCAAATTTTCAAGCTATGATCCAGAGTTTGATCTTTCAATACAGAGATTTAGAGACATTCGTCTTTGCTTTGAACCAATCTGTCTATAGAATTACCAAAAGTGACAGATATATCACGTTCTTTGTAGCCGAAATCGATACCAGACAACGAATCTTGAGATATGTCAATGCAGGTCATTATCCCCCTATTCTGAAAATGAATGGTATATTAAGAAGACTGGATACCGGTTGTTCCTTTATTGGAGCATTTGAAAAATTGGAAAATATTAAAGAAGAAAAAATTCAATTGACTGACGAAGCAATGATCGTTAGTTTTACAGATGGACTTCCGGACCTTAGAAATGGGAAAGATGAATATTTTGGGGATAATAAATTAGAAGAATTTGTTAATAACAATAGTAAGTTGGACCCTGAAAAATTTAATGCAAAACTCTTGATAGAAATTGATAAGTATCGTGAAGGCAACGAGATAGCAGATGACATTGCAGTGTTGACATGTAAAATATATTAAAAGGAATTTCTAAATAATATGCAACCAAAAAGTAGAATTACAGCAGCCATGATGGCTTTTTTTACTGGAGTAGTAGGAGGACACAAATTATATCTTGGTAGCACCGGCGGATTTATTGGCTTTATGGTACTACTTGTCGTGTCCATAAGTGTACATTTCCCAATATCTTTTATTGCCGGAATTATGCAAGGATTAAAGCTCCTCAGAATGTCAGATCAGGAATTTGATAGAAAATATAACCGGGGTTTTGTTGCCGTTCGCAGAGGTCCACTTGAAGCAAGAAGGGAAGCCCAGATGGAAAGATTTGATCAGATGCCTGAAAATGGAAAATTCAGTAAAAATATGAAGCCCTCTCCAACAGCCACTTTTAGAGCCAATCCATACAAAAATAGTGGTATAAAAAAATATAAAGATTTTGATTTGAATGATGCTATAATCGATTTTAACAAAGGCCTTGAAATATCTCCAAATGACGTCGCATTGCATTTTAATATTGCCTGCGCATACTCTCTTACAGAAAACAAATCAAAAGCATATCACCATTTAAGCCGGGCAGTATCCTTGGGCCTCAAAGATGTTGAACGTATTCTGTCTCACGACGACCTTGCTTTTGTCAGGATACAACCACAATTTGATGCATTTAGAGCAGGAGGTTTTAAAAACAATCCTTTTGAAATAGCCACTCAGAAAACCGGGAAGGCAGACGTACCAAAACCAGAAAACATCCAGCTTGAAAGTGATGTATTGGACGATACTTTGCTTGCACAATTAAATAAGTTGTCAGAACTGAGAAAAAAAGGTGTTTTGTCAGAAGATGAATTTATCTTTGAGCGCAAAAAGGTTTTAAGACAATAATTGTGTCTTAAAATAGGTTTATTTTTCTCATCAAAAACTTTAATCCTTGATAGCTAAGGAATTGATATCGCAATCGATGTTTCCACTTCAGACTTCTGATACGGGAGAATCTGCTTTGAATATGATGCAAGTGTACCACATAAGACATCTGCCCATTGTAAATCATGAACAATTACTGGGCATCATTTCAGAAGAAGACATTCTGATACATGACGCAAAAGAAGCAGTCGGTACCTACCGTCTTTCTTTTTTAAGACCATTTTGTATGGCAAATGAACACCTGTTTGAAGTAATGACAAAAATTGGTCGCTACAAACTGACAGTAATTCCAGTGATTGATCAGGACGAAAAATATCTTGGAATTATAACAATGGAATCGTTATTACAATTTTTTGCTACACATTTTTCATTTGCTGATCCTGGAAGTATTGTTGTCTTGCAATCCACAAGGGTTAGTTATTCTCTGGCTGAAATAGCCAGAATTGCAGAATCTGAAGATGTCACCATTTTGAGTAGCTTTATCAATTATTTGCCCGATACAAACAAAATAAATATAACCTTAAAACTCAACAGACAAGATATCAACAGTTTGAAATCAACTTTTGAACGTTTTGGTTATGAGATATCAGCTACATATTCTGAAACGGATCAAAATGAAGGACTCAAAGAGCGATATGATTCATTGATGTCATATCTTAATGTTTAATGTACTTCTTAAGTCAAATATTAGGGCAATTTATTTTTATTTTGACTCACTTTTTATGGATTAGGATATCCAGCCCCGCACTGGCCATCCTAATTTGTTGTACTTCAGCTATCGCTCAATTCGATTTCGTAGTAGTTGATAGTGTACATATTTTGGGCAATCACAAGACCAGTGCTAACGTTATTTTTAAGGAAATTGATCTTCACTCGGGAGATACCATAGGATTGGATCAACTGGCCAAAAGGTTATCAATAAATGAACGCAGATTACAGAGTATTGGTTTGTTTACGCATGCAAATATTAATGTAAAGAACTGGAATACTGATCTGGCCATTACAAATATCGAAATAAAGGTTCAGGAAAACTGGTTTATTTATCCTTATATTATTTTTGAATTGGCCGATAGAAATTTTAATGTCTGGCGCAAGGAACAACATTATTCTTTGGATAGGGTAAATTATGGGCTTGCACTCAGTCACCTAAATTTTACCGGCAATAAGGATAAATTAAAATTGACTTTTCAAAGAGGATTTACCCGAAAATACGAAATGTCTTATGACTTTCCTTATATAAAAAACAAATGGGGCTTATCAGCAAATATCCTATATTCTGAAAATCGCGAATTGGCATATCGTACTTTTGGAAATAAATTATTGTTTTATAAAAGTGATAATGAAAAAAAAATATTTAATCAACATAGAGCAAGTATAAGCTTCCAGCATCGCAATAGTCCTCAAACTTTTCAAAATATAAGACTTGAATTTATTTCTGCAAAAGTAGATACGATTATTTCAAATCAACTCAATCCGGACTATTTTAGAAATGGCTACAATACGCTAAAATATTTTTTACTCAATTATGAATATAAATTTGATAATACACAATATCCGCTTTACCCTATAGGTGGATATAGAGTTGAAATAGTTGCAAAAAAAGAAGGTCTGGGCATATTCAAAGGAATCAATAATACCTCAATCTCAGTAAGTATAGAAAAACATACACTATTCAAACATCGGTTTGTCCTGAGTAACAGGGCAAAATTTAAAATAAATCTTCAGCCAAATCAACTTCCCTATTTTTTAAATTCGGCCCTGGGCTACAGAAATGATGATATAACCGGATACCAATTATATGTATTGGATGGTAGAAATTTCTTTTTGTTTAAAACTGCTTTGAAATATATACTTCTTGACAAAGATTTTAACACGTTTAAAACTATGCCAAGACAATTCAGATTGCTTAATGCTAAAATATTTTTAAGATTTAATTTCGACTACGGATATGTGAGCGACCGTGCTTATGGTTCAGTTAATCCACTTGCCAATGAATTTCAATATGGCTATGGACCGGCGATTGACATTATTCTTTATAACAACCTAAAAATTTCATGTGAATATGGTATAACAAAATTCGGAGAAAAAGGAATCTTCTATAAAGGTGGACTTAATTTCTAATCTTTCTTAATTCCCATTTTTTTTATTGTTGAATTTTCCTTTCTTTTAAGATAAAATGTTAATGTAGAAAACAAAATTACAGCCGATAACAAAATAAAATAATAAGTAAAGAGCCGCCATAACGAAACTATTAAATATGTAATATCTGAAGGAATACTATTACCAAAAATCAAAAGAAATGAAGCTTCTGCACCACCCGAAGCGCCTGGAGTAGGAATAAAAAGCATAGTCACATAGACGACCCATTGTCTTATATAAATTTGAACTGTTTCAAAATCAAGTTTAAAAGCATGAATAATTACCAATAACACTGAAAATTTTGCCATCCATTGCATAAATAGAACTACAATACTTATACACATTCTTGTCTTGCCATGACTAAAAGCAAATGAAAAATTTGATTTCATATCTTTGATGCCAAGACTAAATTTTTCTTTAAAACTATACAAGGCTGATTTTACTTTTATAGGCAAATAGGTCGATATCTTAAGAAACTTTGGCATGGACCCCGATATCAGCAATATTAGATAAGCTGTAATAAAGACCAAAGAAAAAATAATTATAAATGTATTTTTATTGTAAAAATTCAACGCTCCTGAACCAACATCAGTTAGTAATCCAACAGAAAAGAAAGCAGCAAGCACGATACCTGTAACATAAAAAACGATGTCTTCAATTACCCCATAAGTCAGCATAAAGCCTACATTACCGTTTGAAAATCCCCTATTCAATAACAAACCAGCCTTAACTGGTGCGCCACCAACAGCGGTTGGGCTTAATGCGGAGGCTACATCAGCAGTAATGACAATCCTGACAGCATCAAAATATGAGATTTTTTCGTTCAAAAAGGTTGCCCACATAACAACTCTTGCAGCATAGCCAAGCCATGGACATACCATAAGAATACAAATCACTACAATGTGGAGGATACTTAATTCATTTAAATGTTTTAATGATTCTTTACCTGTCGTCGACAAAACAAAAATTATATGGGCAATAACGCCTACACCAATGAATAGAATCAACCTGTTCAGTATTTTTCTAAAATCCATTTTAACTGCAGACATCCTAAAAGAATTAAGTTGTAAATGTAATGCTTTTGCCTATTGATTTGGAAAAATACGCATCAAAGAAGACAAAATTTATTAAATAACATTTTACCCCGCAATAATTGGACTATTTTAGCTGTTAATTACTACTATTAAGTGTATCTTTGACATATGATTTTTCTACTTCATGGAGCTAAATGTCTTAACTAATAATCGTTTTCCTTGACCGAAGTAAATCATATATAACATAGTTTTGATGAACATGAACGAATTTTCCATATCGGTAAATTTTAAATTAATATTGAGCATATTAAGTCTCACACTTATTACGCTCACAAAAATAGACGCAAAACACATCATTGGAGGAGAAGTCGTATATAAATGTGTGAAAAGAGATACCATTAGAAAAGAGGTTACCTATCTCGTTACTTTCACTATGTACAGGGACAGTCGAAGTGGTGGCGCTCAATTCGATTCTCCTGTAAATTTTGGTATTTACAGAGGCCTGGGCTTATCCTGGTCTCATGTAAGAACAATTTCAGGTATACCAATAGAGAGTATTTCTGACATTGATATTGTTACTAACAATCCGTGTATCCTTGTTCCTGTAAATGTTGGTGTCCAAAAAGGTGTATATAAATTTGAAATTACATTACCAATTATAGCTCAGAATTACTTCATTTCATATCAACGGTGTTGTAGGAATGAAACCATTCTTAATCTAAATGATCCTGGAGGTACTGGTGCTGCCTTTACAACAGAAATTACAGTTGAAGCACAAAAATCCTGTAATAACAGCCCTACCTTTAAAAATTTTCCTCCAGTGATTATTTGTGTCAACCGCCCCATAGATTTTGACCATTCAGCATCTGATGTTGACGGGGATAGTTTGGCATATGAATTTTGCGCACCCCTTACAGCAGGTGGAACTGATGGCGCAACTACTGTAGGAGATCCAGAGTCTTGTACCGGCGTTACTCCAAATCCTGCTTCTTGCTTGCCTCCTTATGATCAGGTTTCATTCAGGACACCCGGTTTTACTTTTAATGCCCCAATGGGCGGAAATCCAATTATAAATATTAATCCCCGGACAGGCGTCATCGGTGGCTCTCCAAATATTCTCGGTCAATATGTTGTTGGGGTATGCGTAAAAGAATATAGAAATGGTAAATTGATTGGTACTTTACGTCGTGATTTTCAATTTAATGTTACTACATGTGAAGTAGCTGTAACAGCAGACGTAAAAGCTAGTACAAAAACAATGACAGAATATACTATAAATTCTTGTGGGGAATTTACTATCAATTTTATTAATCTGAGTACCGACATTAAATATATAGAAAATTATTATTGGGAATTTGATATAAAAGGCAAAAAGGAAATTCAAACTACAAGAAATGCTACAGTAACTTTTCCAGGACTAGGTTCTTATTCCGCCGTAATGATATTGAATAAAGATTTACCCGGCTTGGCAGAATGTTCTGACACGGCAACAATAACAATAAATTTGTATCCTGATATAAAAGCGAATTATGAATTCGCTTATGATACTTGTGTGGCCGGGCCGGTTTCTTTTATGGACAGATCCGTCAGTGGAGCAGGACCTATACAAAAATGGTTTTGGGATTTTGGTGAAGGAAAATCATCAATGAAGGATCCTCTGTTCGAATTTGAAAGTCCAGGTATAAAAAAAGTAAGGCTTATATCCCAGGACGTAAACCTTTGTCAGGATACAAGTATTCAGAATATCAATTATTTTCCTGTCCCTGCAGCCATCATTATTGAACCAAATACATTTACAGGTTGTCAACCTGCTTCCATCTTTTTTGACAATCTGAGTACGCCCATTGATTCCTCTTATACTTTCGAATGGGATTTTGGTGACGGTAATAAAGGAGATAAACTTTCTCCAACAAATATCTATACCGATGTAGGTATTTACACAGTTAATCTAATCCTGACCTCGCCTATTGGATGTAAAACACAAAAAACCTGGGAAAATCTAATCAAGATTGTCCCAAGTCCTACCGCTGGATTTTCGTTTACACCTGAAAAACCTGATTTGTATAATAATACCGTCAGCTTTATTGACGAGTCTATAAATGCAACTTCATATTTATGGACTTTTGATAGATTGGGTATTTCTTTATTTAAAAATCCCAGCTATACATTTAAGGATACAGGTAATTTTGTAATAAGCCAAATAGTTTTACATCCATCTGGTTGCAGCGATACGGCTCAGGTTACCTTAGCCATATTTCCGGTGGTCAAGTTTTTTGTCCCTAATGCTTTTACACCAAATAATGATGGCCTGAATGATGATTTTATTCCTAAAGGGAGCTTTTTAGGTGTTCGTTATTATTCATTCACAATTTGGAATAGATGGGGTGATAAAGTATTTTCTACCGACGAATATACAAATGGGTGGAATGGTCAGAGGAACAATACGGGAGAAACGGCGCAACCCGGAGTATATGCTTACCTAATAGAATATGTAGATCCCTTGGGTGAGAAAAAAAAATTAAAAGGTCAATGCACATTAATCAGATAATTTATTATCAATATTTACTATGAAGTGTATCTACTTTAAACTATCATTCATTTTATTTTCTTTTGTTATCTATTGTACTTCAACATTCGCTGCTCATACCATAGGCGGTGACGTCATTTATAAATGTAAAGGTTTAAACGCGGATAAGACAAAAGTAATGTTCGAAGTTATATTTACACTATATAGAGACAGCAAAAGCGGCGGAGCACAATTTGACAATCAATATAATTTTGGATTATATAAGGGGTCAGGAAATAATTGGACTTATGTCAGGACCATAGAAAATATTCGGATTACTAACAAAAAAGATATAGACATTATTAACCAGAATCCTTGTATTTTGGTACCTGTAAACGTAGGGGTAGAAAAAGGCATTTACACATTTGATATTGAGCTCGACATCATCGATGAATCATATTATATTTCTTATCAAAGATGTTGCAGAAATAATACCATTCTTAATATTGTTGACGCTCGAAATACAGGCGCTGCTTTTACTATAGAAATCACAAGTGAGGCCCAAAAAACATGCAATAACAGTCCGACATTTACAAATTTCCCACCAGTGTTAATCTGTGTAAACAGACCAATAAATTTTAATCATTCTGCAACAGATACAGAAGGAGACAGTCTTGTGTACGAATTTTGTGCCCCTCTTGCATCAGGAGGTACAGATGGTGTCTCTGGCGGAAATCCAACATCATGTACTGGCATTATGCCCAGTCCAAAAAACTGTATCCCACCATATGGCACAGTAGTATTTGACGCTCCAAATTATACTTTTGAAAAACCAATGGCTGGTGATCCCTCAGTATTTATTAATTCCATAACGGGACTTATAGGAGGAACTCCAAATATTTTGGGTCAGTACGTCGTGGGTGTTTGCGTAAAAGAATATAGAGATGGAAAGCTGATTGGTTCTATTAGGAGAGATTTTCAATTCAATGTGACAACTTGCGAAGTAGCAATAAATGCAGATATTGTGGCCCAAACAAAAACTGAAACTGATTTTACAGTCAACTCATGTGGAGACTATTCAATATATTTCAAAAATCTAAGTACAGACGAAAAATATATTAAAAATTATTACTGGGAGTTTGACATTAAAGGTAAAAAAGAAATCAGTTTTACCAGAAACACATCGGTAACATTTCCAGGTCTGGGAAGCTACAAAGGGTTTATGATATTAAACAAAGGCGTTCAAGGCTTGAGTGAGTGCTCAGATACTGCCTCAATTGTAGTCAATTTATATCCTGATATCAATGTAGATTATTCATTTTCGTATGATACATGTGTAGCCGGACCAGTATTCTTTAAAGATAAATCTGTCAGTGGTGCAGGGCCTATTCAAAATTGGAATTGGGATTTTGGAGAAGGTAAGTCCATATCTAAAGACCCGGCTTTCGAATTTGAAAATCCAGGTAAAAAAACTGTTCGCCTTATCGCTGAGGATATAAATAAATGCAAAGATACCAGTATATATCAAGTCAATTATTTCCCTGTCCCATCTTTGATTATTATTGAACCCAACACTTTTATTGGTTGTCAACCAGCAAATATATTTTTTAATAATCTGACAAAACCTATTGACAATACGTATACCTTAAACTGGGATTTTGGTGACGGACTTCAAGGCCACGAAATCAGTCCAACTCATATGTATTTAGATACAGGCAAATATACTGTCAACCTGGAACTGATATCATCTATAGGTTGTAAAACCACTAAAAGATTTAAAAATTTGATAACAATCGTTCCTGCTCCTTTTGCAGGTTTTACCTTTGCACCAGAAAATCCTGACCTCTATAATAATACCATAGATTTTACAGATACATCTAAAGACGCTGACTATTATTTATGGCAATTTGATACTATAGCAAATTCTTTATTACAAAATCCAAGTTATACGTTTAGGGATACTGGCACTTACAAAATTAAACAGATTGTGCTTCATAAATCAGGCTGTACTGATACAATGAGTGTCACAATACCTATTCAGCCAATTGTCAAATTTTTTATGCCAAATGCATTTACACCCAATAATGACGGCCTAAATGACGATTTTATTGGTATTGGCAGATTCGAAGGAATTAAACAATATTCTATGACCATTTGGAATCGATGGGGTGATAGAATATTTGAAACGGTTGATAAAGAAGTTGGCTGGAACGGGCAACGTAATAATACCGGAGAACTTTCTTCCCCTGGACTTTATGCATATCAGATTGAATATGTAGATTCTTTTGGAATGCCCCAACTCATAAAGGGTTTTGTACTTTGATCAGGTAAAAAATAGTTTTTATATCGTTCGGATAAACATTTGACTTATTTTATCTATCTAAAGCCAATACTGTTAAATTTTTTCATACTCATAGCCTATATGAAATAAAGCATCGCCAAGACTAACCACACTTGCATTATTGTGCCCAATAATATGTCCTGAATAAGTAGATATTACATCTACACTCTTGGTGCCATAAGGGTCTTTTATTTCTCCCAGTTTGTCCCCCTTATTGACAAAATCTCCTGATTTTTTAGACCATATAAATAATCCAGGGAAAGATGCTCTAATCCAATTATTCTTTCTAATAATAAACTGTTCTTTTAGTGGTATTAATTCATGATCCTCGATCATTCCCAGAGAAAATAACACATTTTTTATTGCGTTAATTCCAGTCATAATTGATAATTTGTCAAGACGGATAGACTCCCCTCCTTCAAAAACAACGGCTGGCACATTCACATCAAATGCTGCCTTCCTAAACGAATTAGCCAATAATGGTTGTTCTATTAAATACCTGGTACCAAAACATGCTGCCATTTTGGTAGCTAATAAATCCGATTTATTATATCTTACCTGAGGATAATTGTATCGTGCCTCTCCACCTGTATGAAAGTCAATAGCTATGTCAACATTAGGCAGAATTTTTTTGCTGATAATTCTGGCTACTCTGGATGCCAGAGACCCGTTTATATGCCCGGGGAACGACCGATTTACATCCTTGCCATCGGATACGTCTCTGGTAAAATTAATGAAGCCATATACGTTTAGTAAAGGAATTATAATAACTGTTCCGGAAATTATACCCGAATATATCTGTTCTTCTATACTCCTTCTTACGATTTCAATACCGTTGATCTCGTTTCCGTGGACGCCCCCAAGAATAAGTACAGACGGCCCCGGAATACCTGTGTGAAAAACATGAGCAAAAACATTTATTCTGTTATCAGAGGGTATTTTACCCGCATTTATACGAATAATGTTCATCTGCCCGGAAATAATTTTTATATCATCGATAAACAAATCTTCACCAAACTTCAATTTAGGTGAACTTATAAAATCTCTAATCATGAAATCGTATTTTTCTGCTGGAAAATGTTCATAAATAATGGGTGAATGGAATGCCCTACCTTCTGTTTTCTTCAATAAATTTAATAATCTTTCCGGAAATATCAGCACCCGTCGTGCCTTCTATACCTTCAAGTCCCGGCGAAGCATTTACTTCCAAAACAACCGGACCCTGATTTGTTTTTAACATATCGACACCCGCAACTGAAAGACCTAATATCTTAACGGATTTTAATGCCGTCGATTCTTCTTCCCGAGTCAATTTTATCGCTTCTGCTGTGCCTCCCCTATGTAGATTAGATCTGAAGTCTCCGGGTTTCGCCTGTCGCTTCATAGCGCCTACTACTTCACCATTCACAACAAATGCCCTGATATCCGCACCTTTCGCTTCCTTTATAAACTTTTGCATGATAACCTTTTCTTTTGTTGTATGAAATGCCTCCAGTATTGATTCGGCATTCCCTTTGTTTTCTGCCAATATGACTCCCATTCCTTGTGTCCCCGTAACGAGTTTGATGATAATAGGAAAAGGTTCCATTTCTTCCAATAAAAAAGGTATAGTATAAGGGTTACTGCAATATACAGTTTTCGGCACGCCTATACCTTGACTACCAAGTATCTGCAGACAACTTAATTTATCTCTGGCCTTAAGAAGAGGCTCAGCATGTAGCGTACTGAATACGCCCTGACTTTCAAACTGACGAATGACAGCGGCACCGTAAATAGTTGCAGTTGACCCAATACGTGGTATAATGGCGTCAATTCGTTCAATAGGTTGATTATTAAAATAGACTTTGGATTTTCCCGAATCTATTATTAAGTCGCAACTCATATGATCAATTACCCTTACATAATGATTCCTTTTTCTGGCAGCTTCAACCAAACTTTGGGTACTATATAATGCAGCATTACGAGAAAGTATGATAATATTCATGGTAAAAAGTGGGCATGATAAAAAATATAAAGATAATTATTCCAGTCCACAATTAAATAATTTCCCATATAATATACACATTTGATCAAATAACTAATTCAATAAATAATTTATTCGTGCTGGAATAAGCTGATTTTATCAATATTTCTCTAAATCCAAATAATACCTAAAAAGACTTTTTCCTCTTTATACCATATGTCCTCATTTAAGTTTATAAGAGATATTTTATTGATTTCTTTGGAATAGTTTTTCTAAAATGCATTTAGTACTTACATTAGTGCATCAAAACAATTCTCATGGTTAGTGCAACGTTAAATAATAAGAAGACTATAAATGCCTGGGCCATTTTTGATTGGGCAAATTCTGCTTATGCGCTGGTCATATCTACTGCCATCTTTCCTGGTTATTTTATCGAATACACTCCGGAAGAAATTACCTTAGGCCCGTTACATTTTTCAAATAGCTCATTATATTCTTTTGCAGTATCTATTTCTTATATCATTATTGCTTGTTTATCACCTTTATTATCAGGTGTTGCAGATTTTAGCGGCCGTCGTAAGTTCTTTTTAAAAGTATTTACTTTAATCGGTTCAATAGCGTGTATTTCTTTATATTTTTTTGATCAGAAAATTGAACTATGGCTGGGCACTTCAGCCTTTATTCTGGCTACTATTGGTTTTTCCGGTAGTCTTGTATTTTATGATTCATATTTACCGCTTATAACCACAGAAGATAATTACAATAAGGTAAGCGCCAAAGGGTATACTTTTGGTTATATCGGTAGTGTAATTCTATTAATTGTGATTCTTACTATGATTCAGAAGCCAGATTGGTTTGGAATAGAAGATGGCGCAACAGGAGCGAGGATTGGTTTTGTACTTGTAGGTTTTTGGTGGATTGGGTTTGCTCAGTACACTTTTAAATATTTGCCAAAAGACAAAATAACCTTATTTACTTCATCAATGATCAAAAATGGCTATAAAGAGATTTCCTTCGCATTTAACCGTGTGAAATCAAATGCAAATATAAAATCATTTCTTTTATCATTTTTCTTTTATAGCGCAGGCGTGCAGACTGTGATCTACTTGTCAACTATTTTTGCAAAAAAGGAACTTGGTTTCGAAACTGCAGAACTTATCATGCTAGTACTTTTATTACAACTTGTTGCGATTGGTGGGGCATATTTATTTTCACTGATTGGGAATAAAAAAGGAAATAAATTTTCAATTCTTACCATGATAGTAATATGGACTATCATTTGTTTTGCTGCTTTTTTTACACAAGACAAAACTACATTTTATGTCCTGGCTTCATTTGTTGGGCTGGTTATGGGTGGAATTCAATCGGTTTCCAGAGCAAGTTACTCATTATTGCTTCCCGAGAAAGACCATGATACAACTTCATATTTTAGCTTTTATGATGTTGTGTACAAGACCTCAATCGTAGGCGGAACAATGCTGTTTGGACTGGTAGATAATATTACCAACAATATGAGGTATTCTGTTCTGATATTATCTTTTTGTTTTATTTTGGGCTTCTTATTTATGTGGAAAACAAAAATACCTAAAATCAGAGTAGCAAATAGTCTTATTTCATAGTGAAACTAAGTTTTGATTGGACGCTTAGTAGTGTGATTGGTTTAATTATACTTTAAAAATTTCAGGTCCTTATCATTTACTTTTTTTTATTTAGAGGATTTTAATACTTAATAAAAGTATAAGACAAGTCTCCCGATAATTTTTCATCAAAAACATATCCCTCAACGTTAAATTTTTTTAATAGTTCGGGTGAATTAAGTTTGTTATTGATCATGTATGATGCCATCATACCTCTGGCTTTTTTTGCATTAAAAGAAACAAACGAACGTATTCCATTTTTATCTTCCAAAAATTGAATATCTATTATTTTAGCTTTTAATGCGTTTTTGTCTATAACCCGAATATATTCATTTGACGCTAGATTTATAACAAATGTAGATTTTGATTCTGTAATATCTTTATTGAGTAAATTTGTAACCTTCTGTGTCCAGAAAGCATATAAATTTTTACCTTTTTTATTTTCCAGTGGGGTCCCCATCTCCAATCTGTATTCCTGAATGTAGTCCAAAGGTTTTAATAAACCATAAAGACCTGACAATATTCTTAAATGCGATTGTGCAAAATCTAAATCTTCCGCATCCATTTCCATAGCTTTCAATCCAATATATACTTCACCTTTGAAGGTTAAAACAGCGACTTTACCCCTATTCGATTTATTATCAAAAGTAAAAGACTTGTACCTCTGGTAATTTTGGATGGAAAGTTTTTCACTTATTCCCATCAATTTAATCAGATCCTCCGGCTTTCGTTGTTTAATCAACTGAACAAGATATTTAGTTTCTGCCAGAAACCTTGGTTCAGAATATGTATGTGTTAAAACTGGGTTTGTGTCAAGTGTTTTTGAAGGAGAAATAATTGCTATCATATACGGAAGGGAAATTAATAATACCGTCATAAACGATAATAATGTAAATAGGTTTATTCAAAATAAATTCACAATTAAATCAAATTATGAAGTATTAGACTGCCATCATAGATCAATAATTAAAACATATACTTGCACCTAAAAAGAAAACCCCATCAGACTATCAGAATGATGGGGTTTTAAATATTTATTCTTTAAAGAAATTAATTTCCTTTGATAACATTTGGCTCAGCAACGGGAACAGCTTTTTCTTCTTTAGGTGGCATAACCTCACCTATAACCTGAAGAACATGACTATCGGGACCTTCATTTGTAGTGATTGTCACTGATTTGCTGATTTTACCGGTTCTTTTTGTATCATATCTGATTTCCATTGTACTGCTTTGACCTGGAGCAATAGCTTCTTTAGGCCATGTAGGCACTGTACAACCGCATGATCCTCTTGCATTTTTAATCAACAAAGGATCTGTACCAGTGTTTGTAAACTTAACAATTTTTAATGGCTCTCCACCATTTTCTATGGTTCCATAATCAACTGTCAAAGACTCAAACGTCATTTTGGCATTTGTTCTTTCTACTACTGCTTCTGCAACTGCCTCAGTCTGGGCAGCATTAGAAATTGCTTCTTTCTTAATGTCTCCTTCTGTTTTAATAGGAATCGCTGGCTTAACTGTTTGTTGGGCGTGAAGAGCAAAACTTACTATTACAAACAATGAAAATAAAATTTGTTTCATTTTGAAAATGTTTAATGATTTAAAATTATTAAAAAAACTGACAACCATAGCACGTTCCTAATATATTCAAAAACAAGCTACTCAGGCATCAATTCAAATACAGTCTACGACGGTTGCTAATTACAATACAAATATAATGCTATAAATTGATTCAACCAAAAAAAAGTTCGGCCAGCGAAGTTAAAATACTGTTAAGGAGGAATTTTGCTTTATGTTTGTTAAGTATTGAAGCTCAGATTATACCAATAAGCCAAAACTCTTCATCTTTCATTGGCCAAAATTATTATAATTTTATTTTTTCTGATGTCACATTGTAGACTATTCTCAAAAAAAGATAACTCCTCTTTTATAAAATACTGAAATAATTGTATCACGTGTAAGATGATGCCGCACCAATGTGGGTTGGTCAATAAGCCATATAATTCCAGGCAGAATCATAATGCCCTTCTGTTTCTATATGCGCAATTAAAGATAAAAACAAAGGATCTAGAGCCAAGGTAGCACTATCTCCGACAATAACAAGTTTTTTCTGGGCTCTGGTCATGGCCACATTAAGACGCCGCTCATCCTTAAGAAAACCTATATCTCCTTTTTCATTACTCCTCACAAGAGATAAATATATTAGTTCCTTTTCCTGACCCTGAAATCCATCTATAGAATTTACTTCTATGATTAATTTTCTTAAATCCTGGTCATCTGCAATTTGTTGGCGTATATATCTGACTTGTTCAGAATATGGACTGATGATGCCAATTGAAGTACCCAGAAATTTTTCAAAATTTACTATAAGATGTTCTCTGATAATGTAATATTCTCCGTGATTGGCATAGCTTCGGTGTTCATTATGGATGATTTCTTCAAAACCGCATCCCGCTGTATCAATAAAACCAATGGTAAATTGTCATTTCTAATCGTCCTTTCGGCAACTTCACTATTAGAATAAAGCTGATTATCATAAAACATTTTATTTGAAAAGCCAAGAATTTTATGATTCATCCTATATTGTTCTGTTAGCAAACTGCTGTGTCTTATCACGTCGGTCATTTTATCAAGTATGGTTGACCCCATCCCTAATTTGGCTGCTTCAGAACTTTTAACGGTTGGCGGCAACTGCTTGTGATCACCGGCTAAAATAACTCGTTCGGCTCTGAGAATGGCATTCCAGCACTCAGCCTCAAGCGCTTGGGATGCTTCATCTATAATGACCGTCTTGAAAAGCATATCTTTAAGTACGCGATTGCTTACACCTATCAATGTAGCAGCTACGACCTGACTCCCATTAACAATATCTTCAATTAACCTATCTTCCAGTTCAAGAGCCCATTTGCGCAAATCTCTGGCTTCTTTCTTCAATTCCCTTCTAACATTTCTCTCTTCATTCCCAAAATTACGCTTAAATTGACTTGCTTTTTTATCTACTTCCTGTGCCTGAATTTTTACTTTTTTGATATTGTTCCATTCATGGTGATTTCTTACTTTTTCTTCAATAGTCAGGTGCATTAAATCATCATGAATCCTTGAGATATTACCGATCCTTAATACCGAAATATGCCTTTTTGATAGACGTTCGGCAAGCAGATCCACTGCATTATTGCTGGAGGCACACACAAGTATTCTTTTTTCTGTGTGTAAAAGTGTTTCAATCAAAGCGACAAGAGTTGTTGTCTTACCTGTACCTGGTGGTCCATGGATAATACCAAGATTCGGAGCTTTTAGACAGGTAAGTATAGCATTTTTTTGGGAAGAATTAATATCCCTCCTTAAATCAATTTTATGATCTGTTGTAATAGGTATATCGCTCTGTTCAAGACTATCGTTGGAAATGCCATCTCTCAATGTCTTATGATGTTCTTTTGTAGCATCTATGAGAGATTTAATTGCCTTCTCCATTACTTTGTAAGGCTTGTCGTCATAAATAACTTCAATACCTGTCAAGCCTTTTTCAAGCTGATCCATCTTTTCGGCCTGATCAGCGTGCAAAAACATACGCATTTTATCACCACGTACTGCAGAAATAATAACCCTGAATTCGATTCGTGCATCCTGGATATTAAACAATGAAGCTGCAATTCCTTCTGAAAACTTATGGCTATTTTCTGAAGTATTTATTTTTTGTACTTCAATTTCACGGTAGTCACCTAGAGTAAAGGAATTTTTGATAATTTGAACAGGATACCAAATAAAACCAGATTGAATTTTTTGTTGTATAGTTTTACTTTCATTCAGTTGCTTATAAAATGTTTCATCATGCCGGCGCTCGGCTTCAATAGCCTTCAGCAAGGTAATATACCGATGGTTGTCTGTGTTCATAATGCACTGAGTTACTTTGGAAAAAATTTGGAAAAAATCTAAATAAAAACAAACAATCCTGAATAAATATGGCTTTACTCAGGATTGGATTTGTAACTCTTATATATGTTTAAATAATACACCAGCAAAATTACATCGGACAATTATCAAAGATTTTCACTGATATAAACAAAAGACTATTTGGATTCAGCCCAGGTTTTTCCTGTTGACGCATCATAAAAAAGTGTTATCTCATTTATAACACTTAAATCGAATCCTATCCAATGGACATCTTCATCAGCTTCATATCCAACCCATGTAACATACATATCCCATTTTTTGACTGTTTCATTAGCATCAAATACTATTTCTACACTTTCGCCATTTTCAAGCAATTCCTTACCCATAATATCTTCACCCCATGATTTTTCAGTTGTAGGAGCGACATAAATACTTGATATATCATATCCCGTTTTGTTTAATAAAACAAAATCAAGATTAATGCCATTTATTTCAATACACACCTTTTCACCAACAATCGGCTTTTCAATAATAAAAGCTGTCGATCCAAAAAACATAACAAGCAACAAAATACATACAACTACTCTCATAATAAACTGTTTTAATATTATATAATAAACTCCAAAGATAAACACTTACATCGTTAATTCTTAATATTTGCATACTATAATATTATAGCTCTGAATTATATCTATTTTTTCAAACTGATATTTTTAGTTATTTGTTCTATCAGCAATATTCAAGAAGATTCTAATGTTAAAATTTTTATTAATTTTACGGTTAATATCTTTTTAAATGGAAAATCACTCAATAAAAAATGGTTTATTGTCAGGTTCAGCAAGTATAGTATTTTCACTGATGTTATATCTTGTTAATCCCGAATTTATGATTACCTGGGGTAGCTATTTAGGAATTTTTATTGTGATATATTTTATGCGAAAAGCCATTATTGACACAAAAAAAGATGAAAATGGACATATTACCTTAGGACAGGCTTTTAAGGTATCTTGGTTAACATACATTCTAGGCACAGTTATATCAACTTTTTTTTTGTATATAATGATAAATTATATAGATCAAAGTTTAGTTGATATCCTAAAAAATGTGCAGATTGACACTTTTGAGAAAACAGGAAATTTCTTAAAAATGACAGAAGATATGATACAAGAGCAAGTTTCAATAATGGAAGATACCAATCCTTTTGGACCATCAGCCATTGCGCTTTCACTCCCACTTTCATTTTTGTTTCCGGGAGCAATTATATCAATTATTATGGCAGCGATCATGAAAAAAAATCATCCGCAAAACGAAATATAAAATATGTTTTGTACAATAATTTAATGTTTATAAATAAATAAATCACTTTGGATATTTCACTGGTCATACCATTATTCAACGAAGAAGAATCACTGAACGAACTACATGACTGGATTGTCAGTGTTATGAAAGCTAATAATTTTACTTACGAAATTATATTCATTGATGATGGAAGTAAAGACTCTTCCTGGAAAGTCATTGAAGCCCTAAGAATCAGGAACGAGCATGTCCGTGGTTTGAAATTCAGACGCAATTACGGAAAATCTGCCGGACTCAATGTTGGATTCGAACAAACAAAAGGCGATGTGATCATTACAATGGACGCGGATTTGCAGGATAGTCCTGAAGAAATTCCTGATCTTTATAAGATGATCAAAAACGAAGGGTTTGATATCGTATCAGGCTGGAAGAAAAAAAGATTTGATCCAATCTCAAAAACAATTCCTACCAAACTTTACAATTACGTTACAAGTAAGATGTCAGGCGTCAAACTGCACGATATGAATTGTGGGCTGAAGGCTTATAGCTCAGAAGTCGTCAAAAATATTGAAGTGTATGGCGAGATGCACAGATACATACCTGTGATAGCAAAATGGGCCGGTTTTACCCATATTGGTGAAAAAATTGTGGTCCACCAGGCAAGAAAATATGGCGTCACAAAATTCGGGCTTTCAAGATTCATTTATGGTCCATTGGATTTGTTTTCGATTATGTTTATGGGTAAATTTGGTAAACGACCGATGCATTTTTTTGGTGTGATAGGCTCTTTTATTTTTTTTGGGGGACTGGCCTTGCTGATTTATTTAAGTGTAGACAAAATTCTTAATGAAACTGTAGGCATTGCCAACAGACCAGCATTTTACTTAGGTATACTAATGGTAATCGTCGGCGTTCAACTATTTATTGCCGGGTTTCTGGGCGAACTTATAAGCAGAAGCGCTGTGGAAAGAAATAAATATAAAATAGAAAAACATATATAAAAATTGAGGAGTCTGGTATTCAAAAGCAATTACCTATGACTTGAGATATTTATAATTTATATAAGAATGGCGATAAGTTGATCAACTTATCGCCATTTTTATTTAGATAATAATATAGTCTTACAAAACAAAATATATTTTTAAATAATCATTTCAGGAATGTCCCCTTCGACTATAAGCTTTCCTTCTGTGACGGAGACAATATAATCTACGGTTACTCCGGGGGCTCGTTCCAAAAGTTTAAATCCCTGATCTGTTACCGCCAATACTGCCAATTCAGTTACTATCTTTTTTACGCATTTAACACCTGTAAGCGGAAGGCTACACCTCTTGAGCAATTTGGATTCGCCAGCTTTATTCACATGCATCATTGCCACAATAATATTTTCAGCTGATGCGACAAGATCCATTGCCCCGCCCATACCTTTGACCATTTTACCGGGTATTTTCCAGTTGGCAATGTCCCCTTCTTCTGATACTTCCATAGCGCCTAAAATAGTAAGGTCTACATGTTTGCCACGTATCATACTAAAACTCATAGCAGAGTCAAAAAAACTTGCACCAGGCAATGTAGTAATAGTCTGTTTTCCCGCATTAATGACATCAGCATCTTCTTCTCCTTCAAATGGGAAAGGGCCCATACCAAGGACGCCATTTTCACTTTGGAACTCTACATTTATGCCTTCGGGTACATAATTTGCAACTAAGGTCGGAATGCCAATGCCCAAATTGACATAATACCCATCCTTTACTTCCTGAGCAATTCTTTTTGCAATTCCTATTTTATCAAGTGGCATAAACAATACATAATTTAGGCTATAAAGGTATATAATTTACTTAATATTAACGTGAGTTCGGCGAATAAAACAATCATTTATAATGCTTTATGTTAAAGTCAGTGCTAGATTTTTACCATAAAACCCTGAAAGGGTTAAATATTTGTAACCCTGGGTTTAAACCAAGGGTCACAAATGCAAATACACATAATTTTGGCGGGATTTTTGCTATAATATGCAAAAATCATGACAAAATCACATCGAACTCACGTTAATATTATTGTCTACTACAGCACTATAAGATTGATTAACGGACACATATGAAACCTTTGCCAGGTTAAATATCTTAAATTTATCAAACAATTCAATAAGCAAATCAACGAACCAAACCGATTGGCATGTTTTTGTCATAGTCGCCCATTATGACCGGATTCTGTGCGTTTGACGTATAACTTTTGACATTTTTGGAAACATAATCATATAATTCAGTAACAGAAATCAGTTTATCTGCATTTTTGTCCGCATTACCTTTTAATCCTTTAATAAGAAAATGTGAAAATATCCCTTGTCTGAGTCCGCCATATTCGAGAGAAACTTCTTCACTTTTTGATGACATCATAATGGCAGTTCCTCCGTTTAAAGTATTATATGCACTGTAAAAATTTTCCAAAGACACATTCAATGGCGTTCGCGCTGATGCCAACATTGATCCGGAGTGACATGCATCAGTTATAAAAAGTTTATGTTTTGCCCTCGAACCATTTAAGATTTTTAATATTTCACCATATGCCAATTGGTTTTTGAAGCCATCAAAATCGCTCGGTACAAAAGCGCCGTCCAATCCATGACCCGACATATACAACATGATAACATCATTATCATCTGCTCTTTCTGCGATTTGCTGGATTTCAAGATGTATTGCTTTATTGGTTGCTGCATCATCTATCAGGATTTTAATATTATTATCCGGAATAGCTCCTCCTTCGGGGCTTTTAAGAAAAGCAAAGAGTTGATAAGCATCATCATCTGTATATTTCAAAGACTGCATATGATTATATGTCGCCACACCTACCACCAAAGCAAAAATTTCCGTTTTTCCTGATTCCAATTTTTGTTTCTCAACTTTACTTTTGGAATTTTCAACAACCTGTGTTGTATTAACTTCATTTACTTTTTTGACTGGAACTCCGTTATCCCAAATAGCTGAATAAATATTGCCGGAAACAAAATATAATGTTCCTTTACCATGTGGAGCATGATTTTTCCAAAACCCTTCATATCTGTCACCGTTTGCATACATACATTTACCAAAACCCAATCCTTCACCATTAGAAAACTTACCTTCATATCGGGACCCGTCGCCATAAACAAAAAAACCATTTTCATTGTCACAATATTGATTGGTACAATCTTTTAAGGGCTTTGAAGATGAATATGCACTTCCTGTTGTTGCGTAAACATGGTAATCACCTGTTGTTGGTTCAGCATATACCTTTTCTGAAACCAATTTATTCATGTCATAATGTTGAATAATCTTTTTCCACCTGTACATGCGACTCCGTCACCGTTTTTTTACTTCTTATCCACCCTCCGTCAAAGTAAGACCCGTCCATTCTCGTAATGCGGCCTACACCACTGAATTCGCCATCCAAAACCCTCCTTCATAATAATCGCCATCTGAAAGGTGTATTTGCCATAGCCCGAAGGTCTCCCGTTCACCCAATTTCCAAAATAAGAATCCCCATTTTTGTATGTCATCTTACCTTCACCTGAAACAATATCCGAATCAAAATTCCCAATATATTCGTCTCCTCTTTTAAAGTCAGTTTTCCTATTCCATATTTTTTCCCATTCTTAAAATAACCCCTGTAAATGCTACCGTCTCTCAAAATCATAGCGCCTTTGCCATGAGGCTTTGATTTATAAAAAGTGCCCGAATATGTAGAACCGTCTTTAAATAAATATGTACCTTTGCCGCTGATACAATTGCCTGAAAGACATGACGCAAAAGATTTCTGAAAAGGTAAAATAAATATCAAAATACTTAAAACAGAAAAAATAATCCGTTGCATAACATTATTTTTATATTAAAAAATAGTCAAGGTATGTTTCTCTATCAAATCAATTAGTACAAAATAAATAACCATATTTTCAATCATTTTATTATCAATAATTAAATTTTATGATCAGATTAACTTTTATTTTATTATCAACGTGTTTATTATTTGTTGCCTGTAAACAAAGTACCGGTTCCAATGGGCTTGCTGAAGATGGGGTGCATTTTGGTGAGGTGATAGATACAACAGGAATGATTACGTATACCAATCTGCTGGCTCAAATGGCCAGTGCTGATTCCGTAGAAACAAAAGTGTATGGCAAAGTCTCAGGTGTATGTCAGACAAAGGGATGCTGGATGAATATTGTATCTGACCTGGACAGTTCGAAGACTGAGATGTTTGTTCAATTTAAAGATTATGGGTTTTTTATGCCCAAAGACCTTACCGGGAAGGAAGTTGTAATGAAAGGAAAAGCATACAGAGAGGTAACTTCCGTTGAAGATCTTAAACATTTTGCAGAGGATGAAGGATTAGCACCTGAAGAAATTGCAAAAATTACAGCGCCAAAAACAGAATTAAAATTTATGGCATCCGGTGTTGTAATCAAGTAATCTAACAAATTATAAAGTAAGCGTTGCTTAATATTGTTTTTTGCTATTAATTATAGCGGAAGGCAATCTATACAATATATGGTTTTGGAATAAAATTCTTTTCCTTTTTTAAGTATTGTGGAAGGAAAATTTGGATGGTTGGGTGTATCTGGATAATGTTGTGTTTCCAGGCAGACTCCCGCATAGTCCTGATATAAACCAGTTTTACCTTTTACATTATCTAGCCAGTTGCCCGTGTAAAGTTGTAATGCAGGCTCAGTCGTAAAAACTAAAAGTCTCCTACCCGTTGATTTATGCAAAAGAGTGGCTACGGGTGTATTAAATTCATGTTCATTTATTACAAAGTTATGATCATATCCTTTACACTTCTTTATCAAATGGTCATCCGCATAAATTCTGTCTCCTATTTTTTTAACCGTCAGAAAATCGACATTTGTATCAAATACATTCACAAATGCACCGGTGCTGACCAAGCTGTCATTTGTCTCTGTAATATTGTCCGCGGCAATGGAAAGATAGTGGTCAATGATCGTTTTTTGGGAGTCCCCTGATAAATTAAAGTAACAATGATTTGTAAGATTGATATGTGTATCTTTATCTGTTTTAGCAAAATATTCAATAATTAATTCATTTTTTTCAGTAAAAGTATATATGACTTTAATGCTTAAGTTTCCAGGATAGCCTTCTTCCATATCAGGACTTGTGGCCGTAAGGATCAGGGATGAGGAGTTTAAAGAATTTGTAACGTCATAACTATATATTTTTTTATCAAATCCATCAATTCCTCCATGCAAATGGTGTGGTTTCAAATTTTGATTAAGATGGTATTCCACTCCGTTTAATTTGAATGTTCCATTGTTAATTCTATTACCATATCTTCCTATGATACATCCGAAATATGGGTGGCGGTCCAGATAGGATTCCATATCCGGACATCCGAGCAATACATCCTTCAATATTTGATTATTATCAAAACAAAACCAAGAGTGTACAATACCTCCATAATTTAGCAGCTCAATATATTGTCCTGAGGTATTTTTAAAAGTAAAACATTTAATTTCCCTTCCTGAAATCAAGCCAAAATCAGATACTTTAATGTCCATAAACTTTATTATATTAATATTATAAATTATATGTAATGCCACTGTTTAGTTACAATTTAGCATAATTTTGCCGTATTTATGACAAAAATAGATAAATTAAAAATTTTAACACTTTTTTAATAGGAATATTACAATATCATGCATATATTTGCCAGATAAAATTTTAAACTCATGATGAGAAATTTACTTTTTGTTCTTTTGGTGTGCTTTTCTACTGGACTGGTGGCTCAGTTTAGTGCAACTCCAGTGCCTTTATCTATTTCAGTTCCATCAAGCGCTACAGAATCTATTCATGATGTCGCATTTACAAATTTAAAAGATTCAACTTATACTGTTTTTTGGAAATTGGATAAACCAGCGTCTTTTGAAAGTTCATGGGAAATAAGTGTATGTGATTTAAATTTATGTTACACATCAGCTGTAGAAAAATGTCCTGGATCAAAACCCAATATATTTCCAAAAAATACGTATAATTTTCAATTCCATTTTAAACCTAACGGAGTTTTGGGTAATTCAATAGTTGGCGTTAAATTGTATGCTGATAAAAATTTTACACAGGAATTACTTAGTACAACAATTAATATCACCGTTTCAACTCCTTCCTCAACAAAAGATTTAAATATTTCCAATATAAAAATTTATCCTAATCCTGCGGCTGATTATTTTCAGATCTCAAATGCCGGTAACGTTAAGAAGATTGTTGTTTTCAACATGTTTGGAAAAGAAATTAAGACCTATTTCCATTATAACAATGCACAACACGAAATATCAGATTTGAAAACCGGAATGTATATTGTAAAATTGATGGATGATAAAAACAAACTTGTCAAAACTATCAAATTGAATAAAACCTTTGATGGTGCATAATATCAATTTAATTTGATTATAATATAGAAAAGCTTTCATTCAGAAGGCTTTTTTTTTGCTCCCTCAATTAAGGGGCAGGATTAGAAATTTCTTTATGTACTCTATTAATAGCCTCCATTATGTCATCTGTCAGCTTATAATTTATGCTATCTATATTCTCTGCCAATTGAAGTATATTTGTAGCGCCAATAATATTGCTGGATACAAATGGTTGCCGACTGACAAAAGCGAGGGCCATTTTGGCTAATGAAATCCCGGCCTCATCAGCAATTTTGATGTATCTTGCTGTTGCTTCATAACTCTCTTTACCATTATACCTTGACAATTGTTTGTACTTATTTATTCTATTATCAGGGTTATCAAGATTCTTATGATACTTGCCTGAAAGTAAGCCAAAAGCCATCGGAGAATATGCCAACAAACTAATTTTTTCTCTTATTGAAACCTCGGCAAGACCTACTTCATATGAACGGTTAAGCAAATTGTACGGGTTCTGAATACTGATAGGTCTGGGATGATTTTTTATGTCACAAATTCCGACTGACCTCATAACACCCCATGACGTTTCGTTTGATAATCCCCAGTGTCTTATCTTTCCTGATTTTATCAAATCATCCATCGCAGTTATTGCTTCTTCAAAGTTATCTTGCCATTGATCATCTTCTTGATGACTATAGCCTAACTGTCCAAAAAAATTTGTTTTTCTTTCAGGCCAATGCATCTGATAAATATCAATATAATCCGTCTTCAATCGTCTAAGACTACCCTCAAGAGCTTCATTAATTCTAGCCCTGCTAAACCCCAATTCGGGGCTAATAAATTTTAAACCTGCTGAAGGTCCAGTGACTTTTGATGCTAGAATAATATTTTTTCGGTTATTTTTTTCAAACCAAGTTCCTAAAATTCTTTCCGTAGATCCTTGTGTTTCCTGCCTACCAGGGACTGAATACATTTCAGCTGTATCAAAAAAATTAATGCCACAATTGACAGCATAATCCATTTGCTCGTGGCCGTCCTTTTCAGAATTTTGCTCTCCGAATGTCATGGTACCCAGACAAATCGCACTTACCTCAAGATTGGTTTTACCTAATTTTTTAAATTCCACTATTATTATTTGTTTAAAATCTTCTATTAAAGTACTTTATACCTTAAATTGTTCATTAGTAACCTTCAATTTTGTATTATGTCTATATATACTTAAGGTATATTTAAACTATTGTATTTATTATTTAAAATCGAAAATGTATGATAGTGATTTGTCAAATGTTTTTTTTTATTTTTTTAAAAAATAAAAAGTTGAAAAAAAACTAAAAAAATATAATCTTTTCAACCCCAACCATTGTTATTAGGTATTAATTAAAATATTTTAAAATAAATACAAATATAAATATGTACTATCCAGCTGAATTAACCGCCCCAATTTCAAAAGATTTGACTGATTTCGGATTTACTTCTTTGACATCTCCTGATGAAGTTGCTTCAACTTTAGATAAAAAAGAAGGAACAATTTTACTTGTTGTAAATTCAGTATGTGGATGTGCAGCTGCAAATGCAAGACCCGGTGCAAAAATGGCAGTTTCCGGTGATAAAAAACCGGACCATTTAGTAACTGTTTTTGCTGGTGTCGATCGCGAAGCAGTAGAAAAGGCAAGGGAGTTTTTATTGCCTTATCCTCCTTCATCACCTTCAATTGCACTGTTTAAAGACGGTAAATTGGTTCATATGCTTGAACGAAGACATATAGAAGGTAACTCTGCTCAAGCCATTGCGTTTAATTTACAACAAGCATTTGAAACATATTGCTAGTATAAAATTAGTTTATATACATCTTTTTTATTTTCTTAATACAAGACTTTTTTGGTTAAATAAAAATAAAGGCGTTCCGATTGGAACGCCTTCTCTTTTTTAATAACCTAACTCTAAAATAATACTTTTTTAATTTTCAATTTTCATGAATGACTTAGATAGAATTGTTTTATCATATAAAACTATTATAGTATACTTACCTGTATTAAGTTCTTCAATACTGATTCTTCCTGATCCTTCCAGGATAATTCCTTTTTGGATGATAGCTCCGGTGTGATTTATAATATAATAATCTGCATTTTCTTTTGTTGGTAAATTCACATTAATAAACCAAAAAGATGGATTTGGAAAAATATGGAGCCCGGAATGTTCGGTTTGAGCCGCTATTTTCTTCAATCCTTTAATTCTGTACCCAAAGTCAAAATTTGAAATTGGTGCACCAGCTGAAAGCGTTACCAGCCTGGAAGTTCCTTCACCATATTGATTTGTAATTTCACTATCTATATCGGGATTTGAGCCGGTAAACTTAACAAAATCCTTATCGTCATATACAGGAACCTTGCAATAATACTGATCTGCATCAAGGTTTTTCGCAGAATACCGACCATATTGATCCGATTTTACTGACTTAACAAATATATTAAACTTATTAAATATAAAGATCACTATATCTGACAATAAGCTATCATTTTGGTTCCTAAGACCATTATGATCTAGATCCAACCATACTACACCATTGATACCGGAACTTATCTTGTAAAAGACCTGCGTCGATATATTTCATTACATAATTGTCTCCAAAAAGAATCATATCAGAAATTCCATCTGAATCAACATCGGAATCCTTATTTGCATTCGACCCACTTCCCTTTGAAGTAAATACATGATCCACTGGCAACTCTACAATTACAAAGTGTTGTCCTAAATGTTCTGTCGCAAAACAATACATACCAGCATGATTTGTCAATGAAGTAGAAATAATATTTTGGCTTTCATCCTTTAAAAAAACTTGAACCATTGGCATTAAAGTTTCATCCTCAGTTCTAAGACCATTTTTATTTAAATCATTCCAAATGGTACCCATAACTAAATTTGCGTTGGTAGTATGCATGCCAGCATCAATATCTAAAAAGGTACTTCCATGTGCTAATGAAATAAGTGGAGTGGTTCCGGTTTGATCTACATCGCTATCTATGGCGCCATTTCCAGCAATATTCTGTTCTGAAAACATAAAACCTTCCAGCAAAGTGAACTGTACATAATACAATCTTTGTCGCAGTCCAGTAAATGCGTAATTTCCATTGATATCAGTGACTTTTGTTTCCAAATTAATGCCGCTTTGTGTAAATAAAGATACCGTAACCCCTTCTATGCCCGGTTCTCCAATATCCTGTGCACCATTCATATTCAAGTCGTTCCAGACTCTATCTCCCAGAGTGGCAGGAAGATATGCTCCAGCATCAATATTAGACACAAATTCATTTATCCCTACCATAAATACATCCGTTGTTTTAGGGCCATTAGCATTTGTAATGTTTGAATCATTATCAACACCTCCCACATTTGAAGGAGACAAAATATAGTTTGATGGGATCTCAAATTTAATAAAATACATGCCAGGTCTGACATTTTCGAATGTGTAATAACCACTAAACTGTGAACTGGCCTGAACACTTGTTATGGTAGAATCTCTTAGCAAGCCATCAGATGAAAACAATTTTACCTGGACACCAAGGATACCTGGTTCACCTTGTTGGAAAAATCCATTGCCATTTAAATCCAACCAAACATTATCACCAATACTCCCGGCTTTCACATATCCAGCATCTATATTCACATAAGATTGTGGAGATAAAAAATCAGATAATGAAACAATTCCATTCTCATTAGCTTTGCTGTTTAAATTAATATTCGCAGCATTTATTGCTGTAAAAACGTAATCATTTAATTTTTCAAAAACCAAACTATATCTTCCCACAGGAATATTATCGAATATAAAAAATCCATCAATATTGGATATTACAGTCTTCTCAATCGTTCCTGTTTCATTTATCAATTGTATCTTAACCGTGTTAAGGCCAGGCTCACCAGCATCCTGTAAGCCATTATTATTTATATCATCCCAAACAAAATCACCGATTGTAATTTTATCAGCATATCCAAGATCAATGTTTTCAACAATATCCCCTGGAAATACGGTTATAATTCTTGTTGAGCCAGGCCAGAAAGCATTACTAATATCGCTGTCGAAAGGTACAGATTGACCCGAATAAAGTACAAATAATTTTTCGTTCATCGAAGGTGCCAAAACGTAATAATCTCCAAACGGAACATCAACAAATGAATATAGGCCATCAATCCCTGAAGTTTGAGTAGAAATTAATGTTCCATCAATTTTGAACAATTTTACTTCAACCCCAATCAGAGGTAATTCTAATACTTCCCTTAATTTATTATTGTTTCCATCCATCCACAATCTTCCATTAATTGTTCCTGTAAGTGGGGCAACTATAATATAGCAGGCATCTATATCGGTCTTTTGTTCATTTTGGTGCGAGGGCAAATAAATCAGTATTTCCATCTTCCGCAAATACTATATCTGAGTTTACTTCAGGGGCAGCATCGATATGTTGGGTGAATTTAAAATTTAATGGAAGTTTGAAATTTAATTTATAGTTTCCATAAGATAGATTTTGGAATGTATAAAACCCCGAAATCATAGTCCCAGGTTTTAAAGAGGAAATTGTGGAATCGATGGCTACACCTGATTCATTGGATAATATAATTTTGATACCATTTAGGCCGGTTTCATTTAATTCCTGAAAACCATTTTCATTAGCATCAACCCAAACAAAATCTCCCAATGAAGAATAGTTAACATACCCCGCATTGACACCAATTTTATTTTCTCCTTCAGCAACTGATATCTCTGTAGTTCTTCCTAAAGATAAATCGGTAACATCAGAATCCAATGCTTCTATCATGCCTTGAAATGACTTAGTAAATAAAGGAAAAAATTTACGGCCAAATTGAACAATATATGTACTTGCCGGCACTTGCTCAAAAGCATACTGACCATTTGATCCGGTCGTGTCTGTCGCAATGGTATCGCCCGTAATATTTAGCAGAAATACTAAAATAGAGTCTAAAACAACTTCATCATCTCCTTTTATGCCATTTCCATTTTCATCATACCATGTCATTCCCGATATACTTGATACTGATGAGGTAAGCCCAAGATCCACATCATTAAATGAACCATTTGAAATCACCTGAATTTGTTTTGAAACCGCTTTGTTGCCAATAAACATAAAATCTGAATTTAACCCTTCATCTGTTGGGTTTACATTTGTTAAAACAAAAATTTGGGGAAATTCAGCCTCAATGGTATAGATGCCCGGTGCAACATTTGTGAAAAAATAAAATCCATCCATATTACTAATAACACTTCCGACATCAAATCCATTCACATCCTTTAATACCAATTCAATACCTTCAATTCCTTTTTCGTCTGTATCTTGTAGTCCATTTTTATTAAGATCATTCCACACAAAATTTCCTATTGATCCAAATCTGATCATCCCGGCGTCTACATTATTTGTAACAGTGTTCGATTCCAGTGTTATAATATCGGATGTTCCGGAATTTTGGTCAACATCAGAGTCAATAGTATCATCAGTACCTGCTTTTTCTAAAGTAAAAATATATCCGGGAGCCTTTTCAACAGATATCCTGAATTCACCGGTTGGTAAATTTTTGAATCGATACATACCTTGAGCGTCAGTAATTGTTTCAGCATCCACGTTTCCATTCTGGTTATTTCCTTGTAAAAAAACCCTAACGCCTTCGATACCCGGCTCACCAGGTTCACTCAATCCATTGCCATTTATATCTTCCCAAACAAAATCTCCAATTTCGGCATTAGCTATTGAAATAAAACCCGCATCTATACTAAGATTTACCTGCCCACTTATTAGTGATATTTCCTGGGTTAATCCCAATGAATCTATGTTGCTGTCTAATTCAATATCCAAGCCTTGACCTGATGGTGAAATCACAAAACCCTCGGGTTTTTCAAAGCTTACTGAATAATTGCCGGGTTTAAGATTGTTAAATAAATATGCACCCTCATTGTCCGTAAAAGTATCCCGAATAGCTACATCAGGCTGAAATAAATTTTTTATTGAAACATGTACATTTCTAAGGCCTTTTTCCTCAATGTCTTGAATGCCATTTTTATTTACATCATTCCAAACAAAATTTCCAATAGATGCCCTTCTGAAAAGCGGTGCATCAACATTCAAGACAGTGTCCCCACTTTGCAATTCAACCGTATTTATCATAGCTATCGAAAATTCATATCCTTCAGGAACTTCAAAATTGATATTATAAGTGCCTGGGGTAAGATCTCCAAAGTAATACCTGCCATCCTGATCACTTATGGCAACTTTGTCAATAATGGCATTAAAAAAATCCAATCCTGATAAAATCACTTTTACACCGGATATTCCAGGTTCATTACTTTCTCTAAATCCGTTGCAGTTCAAATCTTCCCAAACAAGATCCCCGATTGCTCCAAGTTTAACCAAACCAAAATCTATGCTTAAATCATTTGTATTATTGGCAATACTAAAAATTAACTCAGAATTGTCCTCAGGTAAATTACTATCCAAACTTCTGTCAACACCCTGTTCTTGTTTTGTTGATGAAAATCCGATCGGCAAATCGACTTTTAAGGATATTAACCCCGGAAAAATATTATTAAAACTATACTTTCCATTCTCATCCGAAATAGCCATCAAATTTACTGATATTCCATTGTTATAAACGGCTGAGAGATGAACTGCTACACCACCGATACCTTTTTCAGCCGAATCCTGAATACCGTTTAAATTCAGGTCTTCCCAAATATAATCTCCGATTGAAAATCCTGAAAAAAGGCCAAAATCAATTGAGTTATTGTTTTCACCACTTTTTAGGTCTATAATTAGCGCTTTACCATCGATAGCGTCAGAATCAATATTATCATCTGTCCCCTGATCAGGTTTTGTCTCCATAAATATCTCCGGAATAAGGATCTGAACATCATAATTTCCTGGTACTAAATCAGTAAACATATAATGCCCACTTGAATCAGTGACCATATCCAATAAAACTGTTCCAACTTCATTGGATCCACTCAATGACACTTTAATATTGGCAATACCTGGCTCGCCGATATCCTGAAGTCCGTTGCCATTTAAATCATCCCACACAAAATCCCCTACGCCAGCTTTTCTAAACAGACCTGCATCATAAGTATCATTTTGTTCACCGGACATTAACATAATATTTTTAATTACGCCATTGACCGGATCACTGTCAATCGAGTCATCGTCACCTTTGTCTGAAGAAACAAACATATAACCTTCAGGTATTGAAAAAATCACATTATACATGCCTGGTTTCAAATTTTCAAAAATATAATATCCATTAATATCGGTAGACAAAGTGGCCACTTGAAATACCTCATCACGGCGCAATTCTACGATGGATACCATAATGTCACTGAGTCCATTTTCGCCGGTATCCTGAATGCCATTAGCATTGAGGTCTTCCCATACAAAATTGCTGATTGAACCATGTTTGTATAGACCAGCATCAATATTTAGCTTTAGATCACCTCCAAAAATAATTATATCGTTAATGCCGGCATTATTTACGTCACTGTCAATAGCATCATCATTTCCTTCACCCGGTATTGTAAAAAAATAAGTACCTGGAGCCACAAATTTAATCGTGTACTTACCCGGTTTAACTTGGTTAAAATAATATTTTCCACTTTGATCCGTAGTAGTAGACAAATTGACAAAACTTCCATCACCCGCTATTCCTGTAAGCATGACAGATATCAATGGCATAGGCTTTTCACCTGCATTCTGGATGCCATTCCCATTTTTATCTTCCCAAACGGTATCCCCTATTCTTGCTGTCTGATAAAGTCCTGCATCAACGTCAGGTTTAAATCCCGAAGTGATATAATTGACAAAAGGTGTTTTGCCTGTTGAATCGATTTTACTGTTTTTTGAAACAATGAAAAGGTTTTTAAAAGTCGGGAAATAATCTGTGGGAATGCTTAGTTTTACACAATATTTGTTGGCTGGTAAATTATCAAATCTATACTTGCCCTGGACATTTGTGACCGTTGAATCTACCTTCGTTCCATTACCATTAAACAAAAAAACTTTTACTCCGCTTATACCTTTTTCCAGGGTATCCTGAAGGCCGTTTAAGTTAGTATCGTTCCAAACGAAATCGCCAATTGCTACAATTGGGGTATACCCAAAATCTATATTTTCCACACATTTACCAACTTCAGTCTGGATAAGATTTGTGGTGCCTGATCCAAATGTATTAGTTAAGTCACTATTTTGATCAGGATTTACAGAAACATTTAACAAAACCATTTTCTTATCCGGAATAGCTGGAGATTTGATATAGTATTTTCCTTCAGGTAGCCCGGTGAACAGATATGAGCCAAACGGACCGGATAACACAGTATCGACAGGCGAGCCATTTTGATTGAAAATTATTAAGGGAACATTACTTAAAATGCCCTCACCCTGATCTCTGGTTTTGTTATCATTAAAATCAAGCCAAACCAGACCTTTTATTTCGGAAGAATTACAATTCAGGTATGAAAAATTCCTGCAGCAGGTTTCTGAATAACTTCCGGATTTATCAAATACATCTACACACATTGAATAGATTCCAAAATCAGCTGAAGTTATTTTCAAATCTATTGCTTGATTTCGGACAGAAGAAGAAACCATATCAAAGCCATTCGGAACATGCCACAAATAAGACCCTGCCTGCTCATATTTATCTATATAAAATGTCAGACACTTAGCATCACAAAAAGAATATACAGGGGTATAGTAAACAGTAATGTCAACTTTATCAATAAATATTGACAAAGTATCTTTATCAATATTTCTAAGTTGAATCTGAAAACCGAAATTTGGGCTGTTAATATCTTCACTGGACCAGTCTGTGCCCCAAGTATCATCATTTGATCCATAGGACCACACCTTGTCTGAGCCATCTAATGCTTTTGACCACGCTTTTTGATATCTCGCACTGTTTGCTTTATTATCTCCTTTTGGAAATCCATCAGCATTTAACAACAAAATTTCAAGTTCGTCAATATTTTTATGCTTATCCGATTGGCCCTCTATTGAAAGCGATATTCCGGAAATCTGTGCGCCAAGTGGGAGCTGAAATTTTAGATTATTGGCGACAAGTGTTCTGGTTCTTTTAAAGCCGGACAAACTTGTTTTGGATTTAACATCATCAGAAAGTTTGATTTGTTTTACATCATTCCAATTTACAAAATAGGGGGAATATACTTCATTGACAAACGAAGTGGCTTGGGTCATTTTCTGTGATTCCGGCTCCATTCCTACTCCGATGGGACATATAGAACTACTCTGAGAAATTAAAACATTGGCTATCAACATATTGACAACAGTAAAGCTGATAGCAACAAAATGAGTTTCTTTAATTGTATGTTTCATTTTCTGACACTTGTATAAGATATAACACTAAAACAATATTTATAAAGACCTTATAAAAAGACAAAAATAAATAAACTTATTTAATATATATACAAATCTTATATATTTATTGAATTTAAATGAACAAAATTAGTAATCAGAGCTTCATAAACAATATTTTGTATACAAATTATTAAGATTTGTATAAAATTGAAAATCAAATATTGGAATATGTTAAATAATATTATATGTAAAATAAAATATATAATATCCTGACAATCTTTTTTAAAAAAAATTAATGGAAATAAAATTATATATCTAAGTAATAATAATTTGAATGGGATAACTTATTTGATTTTGCTTATGTCTTAGGTTGACAGAAAAATAAAATACCTCATACGTGGCGTATGGTACATTGCCGCAATAAGATTTGCAGATATTTAAAACAAATAAATAATACTATTCGAGGCTTGTTAAATTACTAAATGCCAAGCGAATCACGATAGATCAAGTGTTCATTTTTATGAAGTTGCCAATAAGGCAACCGCATTGTTTTGATGATGCGACCGGTTGTTGTTGCAGGGTGCAACAACTTTTATTTCACAATTTACAATAATTTAATAACATCATTCGAACCAGTCAACTAAATCGTAATAAAAATTGATCATTTTTTTTGTGGTTTGATATGTTGAAAAATTTGATTGCACGTATTCGTAACCTTCCTTGACAAGCTTATCATACACTTTAGGGTCATGTATTTGCATCATCGCAAGACTAATATCATCCGGTTCATAAGGATTAACTAAAAGTCCACCTGGTCCGGCGGCTTCAGGCATTGATGATATATCAGAAGTGATCACTGGTTTATGCCTGAACAATGACTCAATGACAGGGATTCCAAATCCTTCATAAGTAGAAGGATAAAGCAGGACAAAAGCTAAATCATACATAGCTATCAGTCCTTCATTTGAAATACGATCAAAAAAGTAAAAATATTCATCTAAGTTATGATAATAAATCATTTCCTTAACTTTTTTCAAGTACTTTTTATCACCTTTCCCAATAACTACAAAAGGTTTCCGATATTGTTCCTGTAAACGTGCATAAGCAAAAACAATGCTCAGTAATCCTTTTCGCTCAATAATTGATCCTACATATAAATAGTAATTTTCCAGGCCGGTTAAAGGCCCAGCTACTATAGAATCCTCCATTTCTGCTTCCTGGAAAGCCTGATGACAGCTTTGGTACAATACGTAAATTTTGTTTGGATTAATATGATACATCAAAATTAGGTCTGATTTTGTACTTTTGCTTATGGCAATGATTGTATTAGCTCTGTAGGCGGCAGATCTATACTTCCATTTGTACATTGTTCTATCCAAAAAGTTAAATTGAGCTGGAAATTTTTCATATATAAGGTCGTGAAAGGTCACTGTCGTTTTAATTCTTTTGTCAAGCCCAAACGGTATTTCATGACTCAATCCATGAAAAACATGAGGTAGCAAAACATTTACAGCCTTTGCCATTCCGAAAATCCGCCACAGCGGATTCCGGATTTTTGGTGTATGAATAATAAATTTTTCGGTGTTAAGAAAATAAATGGTCTCCTCGTTTTTTATAATTTTTGGTGTGAAAAGATGATATTCATTTTCAGGAAAACAATTCTGAAGATTTCTTAAAAGTGTACGACTGTAGTTTCCAAGACCTGTAAAATTGTTAAATAAACGTTTTGCGTCAAATGCTATAATAAGTTTTTGTTTATGATTATCTGGATCTTCACTCATGTTAAAAAAATTTGACTGGTCATATAAATCTATGATGGCAATGATATCTTACCCATACAAATAGAAGGAATTCTTTGGTTAGCATTAAATTCTATAGGATTGCCGGCCAGTGTTTCATTGGCCAAAACCGCAAAAAGTACTGCCTCTTTGGCATCCCCGGGTATCCCAAGCATTTCACTTGAAGCAAAATGACAAAACGGCAACAATTGTTTTAGTGCGTCTACCAAAACGATATTATGCAAACCTCCGCCACTCATATATACAAAGCATGTTTTGTAACCAACGGCATGATGAATCCCACTGGATATTGTCTCAGCACTGAATCTGTTCAACGTTGCCAGGATGTCTTCATTACCAATATTTTGCTGCCCTGACGATTGCAAAGCCCGATAAATATAATCTATATTAAATATTTCAGGTCCTGTTGTTTTTGGGAAATCAATCTTAAAAAAATGATGCGCCTTTAAAGCAGCCATCAGTGGAATATTCACTCTACCATGCGAAGCAATTGTTCCATTGCCATCAAATGATAAGTTAAGGTGTTTTTTCGTCCATGTATCCATAAGGGTATTACAAGGTCCTGTATCTGTTACAAATATTTTAGCTGTGTCTCCGTCAGACGGCAGGTAAGTGAAATTACCAATGCCTCCCAAATTTAGCATCAGCCTGTCTTCACCATTTTTTGAACATAATAAATAATCACCATATACTGCAAGAGGTGCACCTTCACCACCTGCTGCCAGATGTTTTTGTCTAAAATCACTTAATGTTATGATACCGGTTTTTACAGCGATATGATCACCATCACCGATTTGAAAGCTGGCGTTTGGAAATTCACTATACTCATGCTGGTGTTTAGGAGCGTGCATCACTGTCTGCCCATGGCTTGCAATAGCATCAACTTCTTTTCTGCTAATCTTGTTTTTGGCCATAAATGATTGCACCATATCTGCATGCAATATACCTATCCATTCATTGAGCAGAACAAGATATGGAAAATCAACTTCAACTTTCGCAAAAACTTTTTTAATTTATCTTTTATAGATTCGGAATATGGAATCGTTTCAAAAGCTATTATTTTCACTGATGTTTCCTTTCCGAAACCAGTGAAATGACAATAAGCGATATCAAGTCCATCCAAAGAAGTACCTGACATTAATCCAATGATATGTCGCTCAGACTTATTTCCAATATTATACAATTCCACAATATGCCTGTTCATACATTAGTATTTTATGACAAATTTACGTTAATGGCTTATTGTTATAAAAATTATATTGGTTTAATAATTTTTAATTAAATATTTAGTCCCAGATTGGCTAACAAGCTGATAGGGGGGACAACTGCATCTTCTGAATCGCCGGTCAAAAAACTAGTGAAATTTGTTTGTGAGGAAAGAAACGATGAAGGAATAAGAAGTAACATAAGTTTGCAAAAAGTATTACTATATTGAAACATATGTGGTATTTTATCAATTTATTGAAACGTGCCCGGAGAGGGACTTGAACCCTCACGTACTATTGTACACATGCCCCTCAAACATGCCTGTCTACCAATTTCAGCACCCGGGCTAATTTAGCATGCAAAATTAACCGTATTTTACTTATTTCAAAGAAATAGAAAGGATTAATTCAATCCACATAAAAATAGCGTTCATTAACGACATAATTAATAATAATATTAAAAGTTTAAAATAAAAATCATATTTTTCGTCTTCAATAAGCCAACTTATGTTTTATTCTTTCTTTAATACCCTAATCAAAGGATATTTAAAATTCCGCCACGGCAGGATTCAAAGTATTTATACAGAGCCGGTAGATTTACAAAATGAGGTATTTAAAGAACTGATAATCAACTTAAAACAAACAGAATATGGTAAAATATATGGCGCACATTCTATTCTGACAGTTAAAGATTTTAAAAATAAATTACCCTTAGTCAATTATGAAAACATATTTCCTTTGATTGAAAGAATGATGGCAGGTGAAGAAAACGTACTTTGGCCAGGTAAAGTAAATTGGTTTGCAAAATCTTCCGGCACCACAAATGACAGAAGTAAATATATTCCTATCACTGATGACAATCTTTTTGAAAATCATGTTGCTGCAAGTTGGGATGCAATGTCCATTTTATATTCAAATCAGCCGGATGCAAAGATTTTTGATAAAAAAAATCTAATTATGGGTGGATCTTTGTGTCATGTAGGTGACAAATTGATAACAGGGGATGTTTCTGCAATTCTCTTAGACAGGATGCCTGCAGTTGGAAGACCATTTTATTCACCTGATTTTGAAACTGCTTTGCTCTCTGATTGGGAACTTAAAATCGAAAAAATGGCTTCCCAGTGTGGAAAAGACGATATTGTTATGTTTGCAGGAGTGCCTACATGGACCATCGTACTTTTCAAAAGAATTTTGCAATTGACGGGTAAAAAAAATATGCGGGAAGTATGGCCAAATGTTAAGACGTATTTTCATGGTGGCGTAGGTTTTGATCCTTACATAGAACAATTTAAAACATTTTTCCCTGATGATGATCTTGACTATTATGAAGTATATAATGCCTCTGAAGGTTACTTTGCTGTACAGGACAGGGTTAATGAAAAGGGAATGCTTTTATTGTTGGATAATGCTGTATATTATGAATTTATTCCTTTGGAAAACATTGACGACACTGACCCGGTTACACTTTCAATTAATGAAGTAGCTATTAATATGGACTATTGTATTGTAATCTCTACATCTTCCGGTTTATGGAGATACAAACCTGGTGATGTGGTCAGATTTGTCACTATTTCGCCATACAGAATTATTGTTACCGGACGAACTAAACATTTTATAAATGTATTCGGAGAGGAAGTTATGGTGTCCAATACAGACAGAGCTTTGAAAGAAACTTGTGCCAAATGTGGCGGCAAAGTAAATGATTATACA
This sequence comes from Saprospiraceae bacterium, assembly GCA_016717145.1. Lineage (GTDB taxonomy): Bacteria > Bacteroidota > Bacteroidia > Chitinophagales > Saprospiraceae > OLB9. The sequence goes on from JADKGD010000015.1 coordinate 72,799, forward strand.
GTAGCCCCGATATATATGGAGGATGATAAAAAAGGAGGACATCAATGGCTTGTAGAATTTGATGAGTACCCGGAAAGTCTGGACCATTTTACAAAACTTTTGGATGAAACCTTACGTTGTATTAACTCGGATTATGATGCTAAAAGATTTAAAGACTTAGCACTACAAAATTTAAAACTTGATACAGCACCTTTAGGTACATTTAGTAAGTGGTTAAAATCAAAAGGAAAAGTTGGAGGTCAATCAAAAATTCCAAGGCTGTCCAATGACAGGAAATATATTGAAGAGTTGCAGGCATTTATTCAACAAAATAATTAGACATGAACGAAAGTTTTGAACTGATTTATAATGACTTAAGTATGGAATCACATACCGGAGCGACAGAGGCTGAGATGCTCGATGTCATAGCTGACAGAGTGGAATATTTTTTAAAATACGATAAAGATCTTTTAGTATCATACTTATACAGACTTGACATAGAAGAAAAAAACATTGATCATGCTATAGCCGAATCAATGGATGACCCATTACATATTGTGTTGGCAAAATTAATTTTAATCAGACAAAAACAAAGACTTGAAACAAAGTCAAAATATAAGGTTGAACCAATAGAAGGATGGGAATATTGACAACAAAATGAATTTGTATACTTCAAAAGGTATTATTTTCCGAAGTTTAAAATATTCGGAAACCAGCATTATTTGTGATATATATACCAGAGAAAAAGGCCTTAGATCGTTTATTGTTTCAGGTGTACGAACATCAAAATCAGGTTCTAAAGCAGCCATCTATCATCATCTGAATATTGTAGAAATAGTTTCATATAATCAGGAAGCTGAAAAATTATCCAGAATCAACGAAATAAGATTGGTACATCATTACAGAAAGATAAATGTTCAGGTAATCGTTTCTTCTGTCGCTATCTTTATTTTGGAAATATGTAGAAACGCAATAAAGGAAAGGGAATCCAATTCTGAATTATATGACTTTTTAGAATCCTGGTTAATCTTTCTTGATGAGGAAGTACAACTTCATCCATGCATTCATTTACTTTTTATGATCGAGTTGAGTAACGAAATTGGCTTTGGGCCAATGAATAATCTTTCAGAGATTAATACTTGTTTTGATATGACGGAAGGGTTATTTACACCAGGTTCAACAGCTGCTTATGTGATGGATAAAGAAGAAAGTCTTGCTTTCCTTTCACTCATAAATGTTGACAAATATGCCATTCAGCAGATAACGATCCATAAACTTTTAAGAGACTCATTGACTGATCATCTCATCACTTATTTCAGGCTACACATGAGTGGTTTTAAAAATATAAATTCCCTTGAAGTTCTTCGCTCAATACTTTAAACAGAAATAAGAAAGTTCAAACAAACGCATCAATATAGTAATCTTCTTTTGATCGGATTATTGAAATCTCATCTTTGGTTTTATCTCCATAGCCCATCAAATGCAAGACTCCATGTACCATGACCCGACGCAACTCATTCTCAAATGACACTCCAAATTCCAGGGCATTTTCTTTGACACGGTCTAAACTTATATACATATCACCTTCTATCACTAGACCTTCTTTATAAGGAAAAGTAATGATATCAGTGTAATAATCATGCTGTAGATATTTTAGATTTATATCAAGAAGCTGATCATCTGAACAAAATACAAAGCATAGAGAGGCAATTGATTTGTTCTCTTCTCTGACTACTTTTTCTAACCAATTTATATAATTTTTTTCACTTTTCGCAAATGGATGTGCTACATTTTCAGCGTAAAAGGAGATTACTCCAACATCGTCAAGATCCATTAAACCATTTGATTCTTTAAATTGAAGTACATTTCTACCGATCGTCCATTATTTTCAAAAGAAATAGTATCTGCCAGGGCCTTCATGATAAACACACCTCGCCCCCCACAGCATTCAATGTTTTCTGCACATGTCGGATCCGGAACACCATTAGGATTATATCCAATACCTTCATCAGTCACGCAAAAAGAAATGCCTTCCTCTTTTTCTTTAACATGGATGTGTACAAATTTTGACTCGTCGCTTTTGTTACCATGTATGATGGCATTATTGACGGCTTCTGTAAGGCTTATCAGGATATCGGCATATTTATCCTTATTAAATATAAAATCAAAACCATGCTTTTTAAGGTAAGATTCTACTTCCAAGATATTATTTGGATTGGATGATATGGTAAACATGCGATATTTCATTTAATTATAAATCATTTTAAATTGAACCAAATACTGTGCCGACATCCTAAACCTAAACCCTAAAGGCAATTATTTAATTCAAAAATGTTTAATTAATTATTTTACAACTTTTAAAGACTTATAATATTCATCAACAAGTGATTTAAAATATGGTCTTAAGGCAGGCGAAACTGACTTATACATCTCAACTTCTGCTTGCCTCTTCTTTAAATATTCCTGTAATGATGGCGGCATTTCTCTCCTTTTTTCCTGTGCCGTTTCTGATTTTCTTTTATTATCCAACTCCCTCTGTCTGTCAGCTTTCTCTGCTTCCAACAATCTGGTTTCAATATCTTTCATCCTTTTTAGCGTCTCTCCGTTTAGACGCTTATTGACCAATTCGGTCTCGATTTTGTCCATGTTGTTTATAATATCATCAAGCTCTTTTGAACCCTGACCTTGTTCTTTTTTAGCATCCTGAAGCTCCTGTAAAGCTTTACGCATGGCAGATTGTCTGGCAGCAGCTTGTGCAAAATCTTTTGCAGAAGTGCCATCTTTTCCTTCCTTTCCTTCCTTGCCGTCCTTTCCTTTTTTACCGGCTTTATCGATCTTCTCCTTCATCTCCTTAAGTTGCTCAGATAAACCCTGTTGTCCTTCTGTGATTTTATCCATTGGCACTTTACCAGCTTTACCTGCCTTTCCTTTTCCCTTACCTCCAGGTTTGTCACACGAACCACTCCCAGGCGCTCCCGAAGCTTCTTTTTGTGCATTTTCAAGAGACTCATTAAGCATTAGTGCCAGATCATTTACATTTTTCATGGTTTTTCTCTGCTTTTCCTGACCTTCAGGAATTTTTCTTTCTTCAAGCTCTATGATGCTCTCTTTCATATTGTATTTGACTTCGGCTACTTTATCCATAACAAAAGACTCAATATCAGCATTTCGATTGCTAAGTGCTACCAGCGTATCTTCTATCAATTTAAAGTCACCCTGGAGTTTAAACTGATTTCTGATCGCCTTGGGATAGGCCGGTGTATTTGCCATATATGGGTTGATATCATTGACTAAGGCTTCCTGATCAAATGATAGTGTCACCAAATTTTCTAATAGCTGTCTCAATGTTTTAATGTCCTCTCCGGCTTTGTCAGATGCACCACCTTCCATCGACTCCTTCATGTCTGCTGCTTGTTTTTTCATTTTCTTTGCAGCTTTTTTCTGAGACTTGGATGCAGCTTTATTATCTTTTTTATCGAGCTCATCTTTGCTCTTTTTCATATCTTCTTTGGCATCATCCATTTTCTCTTTATTCTTATCACCCATATCCTGAGGTGGGGTCAACTCCTTATTTTTTTTCTCGAGTTCCTCTTGTTTTTCTTTAAGTCTTCGAGTTTTTTCTCAATATCTTCCTGCTCTTTTTTCAGTTCCTCTTTAGGCTTTTCTTCTTTTTCGGTCTTGTCGGCTAATTTATCCTGTTCATCTGCCAATTTATCCAATTCCTTTATCTGATCTTTAAGTTGTTTTTCCATTTCAAGTTGCTTGTAGAGTTCAAGCATTCTATCCGTTTCTTTTTCCAGTGTTTCATTATTCATTTCAAATTGTTCCAGCATCTGTACAGCATCTTCTTTTTCAAGTTCCTGCAGCAATTCTTTTATTTTGTCCATCAATTCTTTAGTTTCAGGATCCAGTGCCTTTTCAAATAATTCCTGAAGTTTCTCCTGTTTTTTAAGGACTTCCTCTGGTTGAGTTTGAAATTCCTGTTGGTTTTTCATATTCTCATCCAACTTATCCTTGGCTTTTTCCAATTGCTCCTGCAGCTTTTTTTGCTCATCCAGCAATTTTTCCATTTCTTTTTTATCTTGCCAGTTGAGTTGTTTATCCTGAAGAAGTTTGTCCTTCAATTTTTTAATATTATCCTGAAGTTTATCTATGTTTTTTAGTGCATCTTTAAGGTCATCTTTGATGGCTTCATCATTTAATTCTTCTTTGAGTTTGACTTCAGCAAGACTTGGACGCTCATACGTCATAACTGAAGTTTTGGCGACTTTACTACCATTAACAGCATCATTGTCATGTACTTCAAAATAAAAGGACAGTTTATCACCTGGTTCAAGATTGATATTCTTTATATCAAATACGTGATCAAATTGAATATCTCTACCTTCTTTTTTAGATAAGCGTTGAGTTTGTAATGGCAGTTGTGAACCATTACTTTTTGTGATGTTGAAATTAAAGGAAAGCGTGTTAAGACCGTAATCGTCTGCAGCACTCCCGATGAAATAAATCAGGGTATTGTCAAGACTATCAACGATCTTTTCTGCAGATATGCTAGGATGCTGATCTTTGGTCACGCTAATACTGTATACCAGACTATCCGCATTAGGTACAACCTGATTGGACAAAAACAATTTATACATTTCATCATTTAATGCTCTTTTGCTGTATCTGAATCTTGTTTCGTCTTTTCTTTCAGCTGATACACTTTTGGATGATGAGCCAAAATACATATCTATCTTATCTGTTTTAAGTGCATCAAATAACCATGTAAGCTTTGTTCCTTCGGGTACAACTATATCTCCGGAATTTTGAAGGATTTCATTTTTCCTGCCTACATAAGCGGGGAAAACCATCTCAATGCTGAAATCGGCAAGATTGGGTTTTTCCAAAACTTCAAGTGTATAACTAATGGATGAAACAGAACCTGACTGAAGGGTAAAATTAATATCCTTTTGCACATTTCTGAACACATATGTAAATGTTGAAGGGCTTTCTTTTTGCATTTTGTACTGAAAGTCTTCAATAGTTACAAAAACATCATTTGGCAAAATAGTTCCTTCGATATTTACTTTCAATGTATAATCCTGATATTGTATGACTTTCAGATTCTGTTGATCGAGTAAGTATGAAAAAGGGGCAGCTTTGGCAAATTGCTGATTATTATTTATAATCCTGCTTGACCCTTCTTTAATAATGCTCGGAGCAGCAAATAATAGAAACAACAATAAAAACATGGGAGGTAAAGCATATTTAAGGTGTTGCCTGTTTTTATTCAGATCAATGGCAGTTTTAAATGGCACTAATTTTATCGCGTTGGTTTTTTGCTCAATGCTTGCTTCTATCAATGCAACATTAGCATCGTGAGATTCCTGTTTTTTAAGTTGGAGAATATTGAGAAGCTTATCTTTTACATCACCAAAATGGTCGCCTATGATAATTGCAGCATCTTCATGGCTTATGGTATTACCTAATTTAAAATACCTGAACAGCGGATCTGCGACCCATAAAACAAATCCCAAAAAACTGGATACCAAAAATGAAAAGAAAAATAATTTTCTAACTCCCATTCCAAAATAGAAATAGTATTCCAGAATATTAAATGTCAGAAAAAGTGCCAATATAACAGCTACAGTGTACAGGCTACCTTTTATTAGTTTGTTGATGTAATACTTCCGGATGAATTGATCCAACTTTTCGATCAATTGACTATAATTGCTTTTTTGTACACTCATACTTTGTTTTATCCCATTGCCCAATAAATACCCGTCGGAATCTGGTTATAAGTTCAATAAATATAAACCGACTTTACCTAACAAAACAATTGATTATTCGTTCATTTGATACGCTTATTTTAACAAACAAAACGACACATATTATTCTAAAAGATGCAAATTAATACAAAAAAATTAAAAAGTCAATGGTTGGATTAAATCTTTGCCCTTTCTTAAGTAAAACTCAAGATATTTGTTTCGAATCAATCATTTCAACTGTTTTGAATTAGTAATTTTTATTCTTTTTTATGTCCAATTTTAAAAATTAGTAATGCTTAATATTATAATCTTAATTTATTATTTTATTTTCTAACTATTATTCAAAATTATTATATAAATTTGTTTTTACAAATTTAATGACATGGCAAAGACATTACACATTATTTTCATTTTAATGATATTTCATTTTTGCTGCAGGGCTCAGGTTGCTATAAATACTACTTCGAATCCGCCAAACCCATCTTCAGCGCTCGACATTACATCCACTGCAAAAGGTGTTCTAATGCCCAGAATGACAAAGGCCCAAAGGAATCTGATACTTGCACCAGCCAATTCATTGATAATATTCCAGACAGACAATGTGCCAGGATATTATTTTAATTATGGCACTCCGGTATCACCAGTATGGAAATTATTATCCAGTACAGATAGCCCAAGCTTGAATTCAGGTTATAAAATTCCAATTGACACAATACCTTTTGCGATCAATACATCAGGTTCATATATCGTTACAAAAAACCTGTCCGGTATGTCAGGTATAGATATTAATGTTTCTAATGTAAGTATTGATCTGAATTTCAGCAGTGTCACCGGGCTTCCCGGAAATAATGATTCGGGAATATTTGTCAATGGAGTTCAATCTCAAATAAATGTATATAATGGCAACATTACAAATTGGTCCAACGAGGGCATCAACGCAGAATATTCGATCTCATCAAGATTCATCAATTTAATATTCAAAAGCAACGGTAATGATGGGTTATTCACAGGAAAAAATGCCTCAGTATCCGGATGTATTGCAATTTATAACGGATTGGATGGTATAGACACGGATTCATCATCGACTATTTCGTTTTGTATTGCTTCTAATAATACCAATGAAGGCATTGATGCAGGCGTCGGCGCAAATATTTCCAATAATGTGACAAATTCCAACGGAACGCAGGGTATTAAAGCCGGTTCAAATAGTGTTATTCACGATAACACTGCAACTAAAAATGCCGGTAATGGAATTTATTCGGGTACAAATAATAAATTGAATAATAATGTCAGTTCTGAAAATACACTTTCAGGGTATTATTTATTTAATGCATCAACTTCGCACAACAACATTGCCAGATTAAATACCAGTCATGGTTTTGAATGTGGCCAGGATGTCGATGTAAAAAATTGTACAGCAGATTCAAATATTGGCTCAGGTTTTTTCTCATCCTTTAATGGTGGACAAATGGTTGATAATCTTAGTACGGATAATAATGTTGGCTATAATATTACAGGAAGTGCCTGGTTATTAACCAAAAATTCTGCCTCAGGAAATGTAAGTAGTGCTTTTACTACTGCTGCAGGAAATATGGTGGCTACCATATTGACATCAGCCACGCTAAATACAAATACAAATCCATATGCCAATATAGCTTTTTAAAAATAAATTTAAACAATCACAAAAAAAACCTCAGTCATGAAAAGTATACATATATTGACTTTTTAATTCTATATTGTCTTCCGACAAATTTATGTTTTGGACAATTTGGTGCTGTAAACGATACTTTATGCATCATGGAGGGAGAAACCATCAACTATAATGTACTTACCAATGATAATTTACCACCACCAGTAATGTTTACTGTATCATTAATCACGCCGTCGCCATGTTTTAGCCTTCTTGAAATGGCCAATTGATGTGGAAACAAGGAGCTGCCAATTGTTGTGGAGATCATGTTTTAAAATATCGTATCAACGGTTTTACAGGCAATAACAATATGGCATTTATTCATATTCAGGTTAAGTGCCCTAAACCAAATTGCACCAGTATAGATTTGAGTGATCATGATCCGGTGGGCCCAATAGGACAACCTCAAAAAAAGATATATTATGCATGCGAAAATAGTCAGGTCACCTATTTTGTGGATTATTTACCTGGAAACACCTACACATGGACGGTAAATGGAGGTACTTACATCTTTCCTACACCGGGCAATCAATCGATTATTGTGGCAACCTGGAATATTGTTGGGTCCACAACAATACAAGTCGTTACCAATAATGGAATAAGCAATACAACAGAAATTTTTTGTATTGATGTCTTGCCTGCACCAGTAGCAGGATTTACAACAACAATGAATTGTGTTTGCCTTAACAGCCCGATCAGTTTTACAAATACAAGCACCGGAGCAAGTAGCTATTATTGGGATTTTGGAGATGGAAATAATTCCACTATGCCCAATCCGACCCATAATTATGCATTGCCCGGAACATATACCGTCGCGCTTTACGCCTACTCAAGCAATTATGATCCTATGGGAAATCCACTTTGTTGTTGTGTTGATTCTATTCAAATGCAAATACTTGTGGATGACCTGCCTGGACCAAATATCTATTGGGTATCCACTCTTTGTGAAGGTGACTCTTCCAAATACTGGACAGATGCCGTGGGATGTACCTATACCTGGATGGTCACAGATGCCAATAACAATGCCGTGCCGTTCACAGGTAATGGCAACGATACCATCTGTGTAGTGTGGGGTTCTGGACCCCATGGCTTTGTAACTTTGGACTTATCCAATTGTGGCGGCACTTATTGCGAAAAACCAGTTACGGTACAGGTTCCCATCATCTCTTCAATAGCGAATATTGCAGGAGAATCAGTGGTATGTGTAGGTAGTAAAGAGACATATACACTACCAAAGTGGGCAAGCGTGTACTATGATTGGACAGTAACCGGAGGTATGATTGTAAATGGTGATGGTACGCATACTGTGACAATAATGTGGGGTTCCGGACCGACAGGCACCATCCATGTTGACTACTTCAGTGAGTTTTACAGGGACTTCCGGGACATAGTGAGGAAGACTGCAAAGGTATGGCAAATTTAAATGTATTTATCCAACCGGAATATGCGCTCAACCCTAGCCCTCCTATTGTATGCGTGGGGAATACATCTTTTCTTTCCACTAATATGACGGCTCCGCTAGGTTTTACATGGACAGTAAGCCCTGTTATTCCAAATTTTCCGGTTATCGGACCTAATAATATCAACATCGTTTGGGCTAATACCGGAATATATACCGTATGTGTTTATCCTAATAATCCGAACTATTTCTGCAATGATACCATTTGTACCACAATCACAGTAACTGATATACCTCCTGTAGATAGTATTTCAGGAGAAAAATTAGTTTGCCCATTATTACCATATTCCTACACGGCAAATTCAAGTCTCACAAATGTTCAATTTGACTGGGTAGTAGTGGGTGGTAACCTTTCAACATTTACAGGCAACCCTATTGTAGTTATTTGGAATAATACAGGACCATATTCTATTTCTGTAAAACAAACTGACCTGGCCAGTCCATATTGTATGTCCTCAAGTATTACTTGTCAGGTGACTGCAAAGACATTAAACGGGCCATTGACCTTAAGTACCGGACCACTGTGTACCAATTCCACCCAAATGTACACCATCAGTCCTCCTCAGGATCCTAATACTGTATTTAATTGGACCATTTCTGCTTCTAATCGGGGAAGCGTAGTCGGAGGGCAAGGTACAGCTACTGTTACTATCCAATGGAATAATATTCCAGGTCCGGTCACAATCAATTGTATAGCTACTTTATGCAATAATACGCTACCCCTTAATGTAAATCTTAATCTAAACAATGCCATACCGGCAAACATAACACAAACGGGAACTTTATGCCCTGGAGGCTCAGTGACTTTAAATGCAGGCGTGGGTCCTTATAGCGGAGCATTGTGGTCACCTTCAGCTTCAGGGTCGACCATTACAGTGACTAATACAGGAAGCTACATTGTGACAACCACGGACCTGAACGGCTGCAAATCAACGGATAGTTATGTATTGAATGGTGTGCCCGGACCTGTAGCAAGTATTTCGACTTCAAATGTAGAGCAATTTTGTGTATTGCCGGTCGTTCCACCTGGTTTTGGAAATGTCACGTATACGGCGCTTACCAATCCAAATTATACCTACCAATGGTATTGCAACAATACACTTCAGATTGGTCAAACAAACAGTACATTTATGCACCCTACCACAAATGTTCCGGGTATCTTTAATTATCAGGTAAAAGTAATGGATAGTTCAACCGGATGTATGAGCTTTAGTAATATCAGAACGGTGATCCAGCAAGACTGCACGGGTGGAAATGGAAACGGCGGATGTGTACCTGCAGCGCATACAGTGACCATAACGTCCACACCAAACGTACCATTGTGCAATAAGATAAATTTTAATGTATTAGCTGTCAATGCTACGCCACTTAGTTGGAATTTTGGAGACCCGTCCGGCACAATTAATAATCCGGGACCAATTGGTGCAATGTTTACATACAGCCAGGCTGGCAACTATTTGGCTACTTTAACCTATAATGTGCCCAATCTGGCAGGCAATGGTACTTGCCAGTTAACTAAAACGCATGCTGTTAGCATTCCGGTTGCAGCTGACTTTGATTATGCTTTTACCAACAATTGCAGGGAAGTTAAATTTATTGATTTCTCCACGTTTTTGCCTGGAGTTAATATTACAAACTGGAATTGGAATTATGGTGACGGCAACATGGTTAATACTGCTGTTGCCGGTTTTATGCCATTACATACTTACGCCCTTGCAGGCACATATAATGTAACTTTAACCGTAACAACATCCAGTGGTTGTCAAGTCCAGATTACCATACCTGTCAGTGTTTTGGGTCCTGTTGTTGTACCTTACACCATCATGCCGAACCCTGCTTGTGTTGGAGATCCTGTCATGTTTAACCATACGGTGAACCCTCAAATTCTTTCTTATTTCTGGACATTCGGAGATGGAAGTAATAATGGCGGTACGAATCCAAAACATTCTTATCTATTGAGTGGTAATCCATATTTGACTTCGCTCATGACTACCGATATATACAACTGTACAAATACCATAAGTGTAAATCTTGTGATAAATCCGGCATTTATGCCTGATACTATAGTCCATACTCCTTTGAAAATTTGTTTTGGGGATAGTGTTAAGCTTACAGCTCCACCGGCTGCAACTTATGTGTGGAATACCATACCTGTTCAAAATACACAAATAATATATGTCAAAACACCTGGATGGTATGCAGTTACTGTGACCAATACCGATGGTTGCTCAGCGGTACCTGATTCAGTACAGGTGAACGTATGTCCTTTACCACCAGCTTTGATTTCCGGACCTCATATCATATGTGATTCAGGTTGTGTACAGTTAAATGCCAGTCTGGGATATTTATTTACCTATCAATGGTATAATGAAAATAATGTTCTGTTAGCTGCTCAAACCGACTCCATCTTACAGGTTTGTAGTAATGCTTTAGAAGATAGTGTTTATGTAGTTATAACTAATGCTAATGGATGTAAAGATTCCTCTGCTATATGGGATATTATGATTGCTGTTTCACCAAATGTAAATATTACCATTGTGGGTGATTCCTGTGCAGGCAATCCCAACTTATTAACTTCAGGACCATTGTTACCAAATGTGGTATATTCCTGGAGTACCGGAGCTACTGGACCAACTATAATTGCTATACAAGCCGGCTCATACACAGTTTATGCTAAGGACACACTTACAGGATGTATTGGAACAGCAACTGCTATTATTGACCCATTACCAGATCTATGTATTATGCCGAGTGGCTGCTATAAAGCATGTGATCCTGATACCCTTTGCGGACCTCCAGGCATGGCCATGTACCAGTGGAATTTTAATGGAATTCCAATTGTAGGCGCAACGAGTCAGTGTCTCATAGTTTCACAAAATGGCAGCTATTCATTGACTGCAACCAACAATTTTGGTTGTATGGCCACATCGGATACATTGATTTTGATTTTGATTCCTTGTTGCCACCCAAGTGACACTGAAGTAACAGCATTGCCAGCAGATCCTCTGATGGAAGATTGTTGCTGGAATATCAGCTATACAAACAGTCAGGATTCATTGATGGGTGTTATTATTTATACAAATGATGCAGATCTGAATTTAACTGCCGGTACACTTTCACCGCTCTTAAATGTAGTAGGATTTACTTCAAATTCCATAACCCTAAACTCAGCTACTGTTGGCAGTCCAATGCCAATGGGTGCCCTGATTAATTTTATGAAAATATGTTTGACTAAAATTACCAGCAATCCTCAGGTGATTTATTTCGATTGGTTATCAACCGATGGATCACATTTATGCAGAGATAGTTTAGTTTTGGATTGTGAAATCATGGGTGAATGTGTATTTATTGAAAACGATAGTATTTATTGTAGTCCAAGTGGCGGATGGGTTTACGAAATAGTGGTGTGTAATTCTAGTGACAACAACTTTTCTTTTGGTTATCTGGATTTTGCTGAAATAAGTCCATTTGGTGCTTTATTGATTCCTAGCTTTATCAATTTAGGTGGTAATCCGATATTACCAGGAAGCTGTGATACTTTTTCATTTATTTTGAATGGACCAAACCTCGAAAATCAGAATTTCTGTTTTAATGTTATTGCACATGAAGACAATCCTATTGTTGATCCATCAGTAAGATGTTGTTCTTTGGATACCATACATTGTATTTTTGTGCCTGGTTGTTCGCCTTGTGACAGCACATATGTGGCAGGCATTATCCCTAATGAGCAGGATTCCTGCTGTTATACATTAAGTTTAGCTAACTATCACGACAACAATACTTATCTAGGTATTCAAATATGCAGTCTAACACCTGGCTCTACCGTTAGTCTAAATAATTTTATTGGTAGCGGATGGACTACAAGTAATCTGACTCCAACAGGATTTATTCTGGAATATGATGCAGGTTTTATTCCTATTGGAACACAAAGTATTCCGGAATTTTGTATTTCAAATGCTACAAATCCTTATAATGAAGTGGTGGTAAAATGGTTGGGTTTTGGAATTGATAGCTATATTACTTTGTGCAGTGATACCATTAGTCTTCTATGTCCCGGTGATTGTGGATATTATGAAGAACCATTTGACATTATCTGTAATGATGATGGTAGTTATCACATTGAATTATTCTTTCATAATACCAGGCCTGATACGGTATATTCTGCAACTATTTCATCCTATATTCCTCAAGACCCTACATTGGGAACTTTCGATCTATATGTAACATTTACCGGTGGTTTGCCTCCTGGTGGCAGTTATGGACCTATTGTGTTTAATATTACGACAGTAGCTGGCGCCGGCGATAGTATTTGTATGGTCACAACACTTCATAATAGCGAAAAGATATTTCTCAAACTTGTTGCCAATTTAAAACTGTGCTTATATTGCCTGATTGTGACAATAATGACAAACCTTGTGAATGTGATGAAAAATTTGAAATCGAAGTGAATAAAGGCGTAAGTTGTATAATTTCCGGCAACACGGTTACGTTCACACCGCTAGGTGATTTGGATGAAAGTTGTGATAAAGTGGTTTGGGAGTGGTTACATAATGGCACATCCTCTGTAACCTCAGGAAACCAAATGATATCAGATACCTTCCCTGGTCCGGGATAATATGACGTCTGTATTACTGTTTATCGATCAACACCTTCCGGAAAAGAATGTAAGGTTAAAATTATCAAAGAAATAAAAATAAAAAAACCACTCATATTCAACATAAGTCCAAATCCGGCACAAGAAATACTAAGGGTTAACATTGTACAAGAAGAAGATGTCTTAGTACAGACATTAATAACAATCCAAAACAGTAATGGATCAATTGTTTACCAAAAGCATCATCTTACAAATAATAAAGGTGAGTTGGATATTCCAATAGAAAAATTTTCGATTGGCATGTATTATATTAAAATAGGTACCAAAGAAGACGTGGCTTATAAGAAGTTTATTAAAATTAGATAAGGTTAAAACTGGCGCAGAGAGATAAAATAACTCTGCGCCATTATAACCCAAATAATTTACTTATTGTCTGTTCTGAATTAATATCTAGTTGTATTTCAATCTAATACATGTAGTGATATCTCATAGAATTTTTCGATATTCTGAATCTGAATTTGGAATATTCAAGCGTGCTTAGGCAGTTTATCAATATGGTTATTAAATTTCTTTTTGTTGAAAAAAAGTATTGACCTTATTAATGACAAATTGCTGTCTATCAATATCGAGCTCGAAATATAATGGCAATCTCACCAGACAATCTGTATATATATCAGAATTTGGCAATGATCGGCCGTCATGTTTTGATTTAAAATATTCACTATTGTGCAAAGATTGATAATGAAACGCAGCATAAATACCGGATGATTTTAAGTGGTCTATGAGCATAGTTCTTTCGTGTAATGAATTACAAACCAAATAAAACATATGTCCGTTATTGGTTGCATAATCGGGAATTGATGGTAATCTGATGTTTCTTTTTTCCAGGTCAGCCAGACCAAGTGCATAGGTTTTCCAGATGTTTATTCTTCTAGATTGTATTTGCTCCATTTTTTCTATTTGAGCAAAAAGAAAAGCTGCAATAATATCAGATGGTAAAAAAGAAGAACCAATGTCCATCCATCCATATTTATCCACTTCTCCTCGAAAAAACTGACTTCTGTTTGTACCTTTTTCCCGAATTATTTCAGCTCTGTCAAAATATTTTTTTTCATTAATACACAGCATTCCTCCTTCACCTGAAATAATATTTTTTGTTTCATGGAATGAAAATGCTGCAAAACTACCAATGCTTCCCAATCTTTTCCCTTTGTAAAAACTGTCGATGGCTTGAGCTGCGTCTTCCACAACCAACAAGCCGTGTCTCTGAGCGATACCCATAATGTCATCCATGTCGCAAGCGACTCCTGCGTAATGTACAGCGACAATAACTTTTGTCTTAGCTGTAATTAATGCTTCTATTAGACTTGTATCCATATTGGGGTTATCAAGCTGACTGTCAACAAAAATTATTTTTGCTCCCCGTAGTACAAAAGCATTTACAGTTGACACAAATGTGTAAGAAGGTGCTATCACTTCATCACCTTCTTTTATTTGGCATAAAATCGCTGCCATTTCCAAGGCGTCAGTGCATGAAGTAGTCAGCAGACATTTTTTAAATCCCTGATTTGATTCAAAGAATTGGTGTACTTTTTTTGTATATTTTCCATCACCTGAAATCTTGCCGGAGTGGACGGCATCCGCGATGTATTCCGTTTCATGACCACTCAAATAAGGCTTATTAAAAGGTATTTTAAATGATTCATTCATATCCAAAAGTGATAAATTTCGGTTTTATTTATAGGCCTAAAGCCATTTTTTTCATAAAAATTGCATGCTGATATATTTTCAATTTGAGTGCTTACTTCTATGCTCTTACATTTTTTTTGCAAGGCATAAAAATTCGCTGCATACAAAAGTTTTGCCCCGATATTTTGACCTCGTGATTTTTCTTCAACAGAAAGAAGTCCTATAGAAGCAATATCATTATTAATTTTAACACTTACAAATCCGGCGATATTTTCAGTCTGATAAATAAAAACTTCATCAGCAATTTCTTTATTTAATGAATTTTGTATCCACACATCATACATTGATTTACCGGCATTTTCGCCAAAATTTTTATCTTTTAGAAATCTTGAGGAATGTCCGGCAAGATAAGCCAACTCTTTCAAAGCATTCAGATCTTTGTATGGATCAGCTGTTTTTATTTGTGGCCAGATGATATATTCCTGACCTATCAGATTTTGGCTGTAAGTTACATTTGTTGTTCTGTAATCAGTCCTATATTCTTCCGGATTATAATTTTTGCCCTCCATAACATGTAAAAATCCATAAACCACATCAAATGAACTTTCTTTGCCACTTGATAAAATTTCTTCACGGTCTGGAATCAAATTCCCGTCCAAAAATATTGCTCCAATCTTTTTACGAAAAAAAGCCGAATCCCAAGGCAAAACTTGAATGACCATTTAATTTACTCTTTTAGAAATAATATAATTTGGCCTCTGTTTTGCAGCTTCGAAGATCTTACCTATATATAAACCTGTGATGCCCAAAATAAAAATAATTATTCCTGATAAAAACCAAATAGAAATCATAATGCTGGCAAATCCAAGTACCTTTATGCTTCCGCTAAAGTATAAAAACAGGTAGTATAAACCCATACAAAATGAAACCCCAGCAATAATCGTCCCCAATTTTACTGTAAGTCTTAGGGGCTTGTCTGAAAAAGCGATCATATTGTCAAAAGCGAGTTGAAGGAGCTTTCGCAGTGTATATGTTGATCCTCCATCTCTTTTTCCATGCATGACATCAATGGCTGTTTTTCGAAAACCAACCCATTGTGACATGGTCGGAAAATATCGAATATGATCCCGCATAGATAGTATAGCATTAATGACATTTTTATGATAAATACCAAAATTTGCTATTGAATGATCCTGAATTGTATCTGTCAGGTAACTGAAAACAGCATAATAACATTTTGAGGAGAGTCTCTTACCAAAACTGTCCTGTCGTTCCTTCCTTCTGGCATAAACAATGTCATACCCTTCCATAGCCTTATTATATAGACTTGATATTTCTTCGGGCAGGTCCTGCAAATCACAATCCATTACAACAATCCATTCGCCATTAGCATGTTCAAGACCAGCTGTAATGGCATAATGTTGACCAAAATTGCGACTTAACTGCAATCCGGTTACTTTTTTATCTTTTGAAGCTATTTGCGTTATCAACTCCCATGAATTGTCCCCACCACAATCTTCAACCAGAATAATTTCATAATCAGCAGTAATATTTTCAAGGTTTTCTTTCAATCGTTTTACCAACAATGCTACCTGATTTTCACCTTTATATACCGGGGAGACTACAGAAATTAGAGTTTTTTTATCATTCATTTTTGAAATACAATGGGACTTTAAATAAAATGGCAAATAAGACAAAAAAAGGCACTAAAAAAAGGTATGAAAATGGTGCAAAAATCAAGCTATAAAAAACGGTTAAATATACACTGAGACTTCCTAACAAATACAATGAAGTATCTACAATTTTTGTCTTTTTAAAATAATAAACACCAATTGTTATGGCACTCAGTAGCATTGAAGATATAATTTGAATCCATTTTATAGCACTTATTTTATCAATCATGTCGCCATCCCAAAAGTCCAGAAAATAAATAGCAAATCCTACGCCCTGGGTTAAGGTATATGGTTTACCTACATGTTGATACCAATCAGGCACATTGGACCAAAGTGAAAGTGCCATTTGGTCGTAAACTTTTATACCATTAAAAAACAACATGGGTTCTTTAGACATAAAAGGAAGTACATATAATATGATAATGGAACCACAAACGATACCAGCAAGTTTTAAAGTTTTATGCCATCCTTCTTCCCATAAATAAATGATACCATAGGAAGGTATCCAAAAAAGTATGCCGTAACGTGATAATAAACAACAAGCCAGGGCTAAACCTCTTAGATAAATCGATTTACTAAAGAAGCTGTACGCCAATAATAAATAATACGCTGCGTCCAACAATTCTACGGAATGCATAAATATTCCCGGTGTACGGGACAAAATAAATTTGATGGCTAAAAATGGGAAAATGATTTTTATAATGGCATCCGTCGTCGATAACTTGGGCAAATCAAATCGTCCTGACCAAAGAAAGAATGCTATCATCAAAATAAAAACGATATATGCAAAAAAGCGATAATCCATATGCATGATTTCTGCGAATACAAAAGGCAGATATTGCATGGTAAGATAGCCTGGCGAAAAAGCCCAGCCCGGAAACTGGATTTCATGGTAAGGATATTCAAAGTTCATCAATCTTTGAGTCATCATCTGTAGCGTAGGGAGAACGTCAGACTGCATTGGGTCATAAGGATTTTTGACAAATAACTGGTCCAAAAAAGTATGATAATTAAAGATAATCCAACAAACAGCCCAATGTAAATTACATTGTTTGATCTTGTGGAAGGTATAGATTTTATGCTATCCGCAGGCAGAAAACTAATATATATTGCTGCTAAGCTGGAAATAATTCCACCAAAAAACCAAACTACGGGAAGATAATGGTAATTATATTTTTCTCCAAAAACTTAATACGACAAGCTCTAAACCAATGCCAAAAATGATGACAATAAACAATATAAGTTGTTTTTCGGAACGTATCTTTTCTCCTAATATTTTGAACATAAAATATTTTTATAATGCTAGTTCTTAATTGTTTTATCAACTTCTGCAATTTCGAGCATAAAATTGTGTAAGTCAGAATTCAATACAAATGGATTCAGTCGCTCACTACCAGGTCCAAACATCGTCAACTCAACAAAATCTGCTGAATGGTCCATGCTGCCAAAGGCAACAGATGTATGTTTAGCCTGCATCTGACCATACAACTCAAATGGTAACTTATAAGGATTATAATTATCTTCTCCACCCATGTATAAGTACTTTGACTTTAACTCCTGCGCCTGTTCTACAGTGAGTTCTATATTTTGGGCACTTTTGACCTTTTGAACGATATCGTCAGGAGATTCTCCTTTTTTTATGCCCTTCAATACATGATCATTTGAATGCTTCACGGTAAATAATTTTTCAAAATTACTGTCTGCTTTATCCCCATAAAACAAACCCGGGTTACTATTGCCATGATCTGTTGTTATTATAACAAGTGTATTTTCATCTTTCTCCGCAAAATCTATAGCCACTTTTATGGCATCATCAAATGCCACCTGGTCGTATATTAATGCGGGTGCATCATTTGAGTGAGCTGCCCAATCAACTTTACCACCTTCAACCTGCATACAAAAGCCTTGCGGATGATCCTTCATAAGGTCTATTGCTTTTTGTGTCATTTCTGACAATGATGGTATCTTAACCATAAGTGTCGGGTCATTAAGTCGATCAATTTCATAAGGCAAACCATCTTTCTCAAATAAGCCCATTATTGGCTTTGAATTATCAGCCGCCAACAAAGTTGACCTGTCCCGAATGATGGCAAAACCATTGGATATATATTCATCGACTAAATTTCGATCATCATCTCTATCCTCAAAATATTTAGCGCCTCCGCCAAGCATTACATCAAATCGCAGTTTTAAGTAATCAATCGCTATCTCTGGCTGAGAACTTCTGCTCTTATTATTTACACAAAAGCCTGCAGGTGTTGCATGTGTGATAGGCACCGTTGTAACACAGCCAACTTTTTTTCCGGCTGCTTTAAATTTTTGAAGGATGGGTTTATAATACTCTCCATTGGCACCAATATTAAGATGGCCATTGGGCACTCTTACACCACCACCCCATGCGGAACTTCCAGCTGCAGAATCAGTTACAAGTGAACTCGCTGAAGCAGTATCCATCAATGCTCTTGAAGCGCGTTGATTCCTGTATAAATTGATCCAATTGCTTCCCCTGTTTGCCTTAAGACGCAAATACATATCAGCCATATTTAAAGTTCCGGCACTCATGCCATCACTCACCATAAAAATGATATTTTTCGCCTTTTTTCCGCTACCGGTTCTGTTTATGGCAGACTTTACTGGGATACATCCCTGAAAAGGTATAATAAAACCTAGGCTTGCCGCGGTTAAAGCAGTTTTTTGAAAAAAATCACGTCGTCTCATTTAATTTTTTGTGTAGAAATGAAAATTGCACCTAAACATAACCCTCGTAAAATTAAGCAAAATAATAGTTTATTAGAAAAGAAATAAATGATAAAAGCTAAAGAATAGTTTTTTCTTCTATTAAATAATTGTTATGGACTATTTGTTCATTAAATCAAATTACAGAAAAGATAACTATATTGTATAAACAGGCAAATAATTCATTAAAACCACATGAATTATTTGCCCATTTAAAAACTTAAAACGATTTACTTGACAAAGGTCACGAGATATCACTTTTATGATAAGTTCTTGTTTTAATTACTTCAGATTATATGCCGTAAGTTTACTGTTATTTATGTAAAACAAAACGCCATCTGTATCATCGACAATATAGCTAGGCTCTCCATCTGTCATTTCAATATCGAATTTATCCTTACCTGTTTTAGGATCGATAAATATCAGTCCTTTTTTACCATTCTTCAATTTTGTGTAGACATATGGAAATCTAACAGAGCTTTTGTTTTGAGCACGTCTCCTTTTCTCTTTAAGATCTCTTGCGTATTTGGCAGAACTTTCCAAACCATCCACTAAGCTTCCCTTATGAATTTGCTGGCCATTTTGAGAAACTGTTAAAACAGAACCCACATTCCCCGTGCCAATGGCTGCGGCGGTCACGGCAATATTTGCCAACTGTAACAAGGTAGAAGTTGAATTTGTCTTTTTATAATGTGCTTCGTGAAAGATATTCGCTTTGTTGTCTACAATAAAAATGGAATTTGATCCTTTCAGGTAAGTTTTATCTTCCATAAGTAATATTTGTGGTTTTTGTTTTTCATAGTCAAAATCTTCAAAATCTATTTTTTTTGATGATGACGTAATCGCCCCTGATTTTAAATCCAAATAGTGCATTCTTTTACCACTGTACATGACGAGAATTTCTTCACTTTCCCTAAATGCATGAACAAATGAAGGATCTACGTTAATACTTGATTTTATTACGGACTTGCCTGTTTTTGGGGAAACAAAGTTTACTTCAGTATCAGTAATAACCAGCAAGCCCCCTTTAAACAGCTCCACAATTGGCCTGTTAACACCTGAGTAATTTTCATTCCATATGGTCTTTCCTGATGGATCAAGTACATTTATAGCAAGTCCGGCAGCATTGTGACTCATGTAAATTGTGGACTTTTCAAAATCGATATAGTCCTGTATTTCAGGCAGTTTTTGTTTTCCATCATATTTTAATGACAAGTTATTAATATCAAGTTCATTTGCATTATATGAACCTGAAACAAAGAGTCTACCATTTGCTTCAAAAATATTACCTATCTTCTGACTGAACTCTTTTTGTCTTATTGGTTCAGCGTTTAAAGTATTTAATTCGATGATTGATTTTTCGGAAGCTATATAAAATTTACCATCATCAGGATTAAGATATGATCCACTGATTTTGTCATCAAATTTTTTTGTTTGAATGATATTACCTGTTGACGCATCCATTAAAAATATTTTTTTACCGCCAAACATAGCCAATGTTTTTCCACTAGCCAAAAGTTGAAAGGACAAATCACTTTCCTCAAGTTTAACGTTAAACGCCGATTTACCAGTCTTTGTGTTGATGGCGTTTAACTTCTTATCGTCCTCCACAATATAAACATAATCATTAAAAGCATTGAATGATTTTTTTTCTATTTTATCTTCAAAATCAATTCTGTTTTTAATTTCTCCTTTGTCAGAAAGTGTAACGACAAATTTTTTATCAACTAAAATTAGTGAGCCGTCATTTGTAAGTGATGGTTTATTTGATGTTCCTAATACATTTCCAAACATTGATGTTTTGATTTCGCCTACTTTTACATTCCAACATTTTTTTTCGTCCTGAAGGTCAATATTTGTAATAAATAAATTTTTATTTCTACTTAATTCCATAATGACTCTACCCTCATTCCAAAAATAATGAATATCCAAAACCTGAGTTTTTTCAGCGCTCTTATCTAGAATATGTCCTGTTAATGCATCAAGGACTGCATATGATTTATCCTGAAAATACATAATTGGAAATCCTTCAAAGAAAGATGGGTCTTTATCTGTAGTAACTGTATTTTCCCAAATTTCATTTCCAGTGACGTTATCTAAAAGTGAGATAGCATTTTTTTGTTTTACAAAAATATTCCCGTTATTTAATTGACTTATAAAAGCGTCTTTTTCCACCTTTTCGCTCCAAATTGGAGCTTGTCCATAAGCCTGATTTAAAAAAAAGATAAAATAAAAAATAAAAAATTTCTGCATAAGCTTAAGGTTTTGAATAAATAATTATAAATTGTATGTTGCTAATTATTGATTTCTAAGATTAATTTCACGATCTTCTACAACCATTTGTAGTTTAGCATAGGATTACCTAATTAAATGGTCTTTTTAAATAATGATAATTTTTTTCTTTTTTAATTACAATTTCCCTACCACCATCCGGATTTTCTGGAAGTACTTCTACCTGCGGTAGTTTTTACACCAAGCACACCTAGCAAGCCCCTGGTCAATGAAGAAGCTAATGTCCTGCCAATCTGTTTAGTTACCTGACTATCTAATACCTTCTCGAAGGTACTCTTTTCCTGTCTTGTACCCGTCCTTGTTGGTCCTGCCTTCTCTTGCTGTTCCCAAAGTCTTTTTTGATTTTCTTCAGTTTGAGCTTCCTCTATTTTGCCTGAAAGAATTTCATAAGCGCTACTTCTGTTTATAACCTCGTCATATTTAGGTTTGATGCGACTTCGGGCCATGATGCTGTCAATCTCACTTGTGGTCAACACATCCATTCGTGACTGCGGAGCCCGTAAAAAACAATGTACTAATGGTGTGGGAACACCTTTCTCATCCAACGCTGCAACAATGGACTCTCCTATTCCCAGCTCAGTAAGTAACTGATCTACAGCATAATATTCAGTCAATGGATAGTTTTCTGCCGTAAGTTTGATCGCTTTACGATCCTTTGCAGTAAAAGCCCTTAGGGCATGCTGAATTTTAAGGCCCAATTGACTTAGCACTGCATCCGGAACATCAGTTGGATTTTGAGTGACAAAAAATATACCTACTCCTTTTGATCTAACCAGTTTAATAATTGTTTCTATCTGATTTAGAAGTGCCTTTGAAGCCTCATTAAATATCAGGTGAGCTTCATCAATAAATATAACCAGTTTAGGTTGTTCCATATCGCCTTCTTCAGGAAAGGTTGCATATATCTCAGCCAAAATCTGTAACATAAATGTCGAAAATAACTTTGGTTTGTCCTGTATGTCTGTAACCCTAAGAATTGAAATATAGCCGCGCCCTTCCTCATCCAATCTTGTCAGATCATCAGGGTCAAAGGAGCGTTCTCCAAAAAATAAATCTCCTCCTTGTTGTTCCAGTTCAATAACTTTTCGCAAGATAGTACCAATTGTTGCTGGAGAGATCGCTCCGTACTCAGATGTTATGGCATCTTTGCCTTCATTTGATACATAGTTTAATGCTTTTTAATATCATCAAGATCCAGTATTGGTAATTTATTGTCATCACAATATTTAAACACCAAAGAAATTACACTTGCTTGTGTTTCGTTAAGCTCTAAGATTTTTGAAAATAATACAGGCCCGAATTCTGTAACAGTAGCCCTTAATCTTGCACCGCTATCATTTGAGAGGCTTAAAAACTCTACCGGACTTCCTGACGCAGAAAATGGCAATCCTATCTGTTTATGCCTGTCTTCAATTTTTGGATTTATTGTCCCAGGTACTGCCACTCCTGAAAGGTCACCCTTTATATCCATAACCAAACTCGGAATACCTTTTGCAGATAATTGTTCAATGATAATTTGAAGGGTTTTTGTCTTACCCGTGCCGGTTGCTCCTGCAATAAGACCATGCCTATTGAGCGTTTTAAGAGGTATTCTGATAAAAGTATCGGTTAATACTTCCCCATTAAGCTTTGGTGCCCCAAGAATGAGAGAGTCACCTTTAAAGGTATAAGCTTTTGTTATTTCGCTGATGAAATTATCTTTTTTTGCCATTGAAGACTAATTTATTGTGTATGATGTTTATCAATATTAAGGATTAAAATCCGGTATAAAATTAAAAAATGTCGCCAATTTTAAGGTACATTATCTTTCAAACAATTTTTCTCGCTCCGGTCCTGTACTAACCATAGATATCTTTGTTTTTAACAATTTTTCCAATTCAGTTATATAATTTCTGGCTGCCAAAGGAAGTTTGTCATATTCCATCATGCTGTCCATACTTTCATTCCAGCCATAGAAAGATTCATACATTTGGTCAATATGTTTGTCAACTATGTCAAACGGTAACTCACTGCTGATCATATTGTCATAGCTATAGTTGGTAGCCACACAAATTTCCTCAAAGGTGTCGAAGACATCCAGCTTTGTAATGATTATTTTGGTGACACCATTCAGCATAATAGTATATAATAATTGAGGAATATCTATCCACCCACATCTTCTGGGCCTTCCCGTAGTAGCACCAAATTCCATACCTACGGTTCTTAATTTTTCACCGGTTTCATCAAGCAATTCCGTAGGAAAAGGTCCTGAACCTACTCGTGTACAATATGCTTTTGCAACACCTATGACATCTCTGATTTTATTTGGGGCAATGCCGAGTCCACTACATACACCTGCACTGATTGTATTGGATGATGTTACGAAAGGGTAAGTACCAAAATCAATATCCAACATTGATCCCTGAGCGCCTTCAGCCAATATTTGTTTTCCCTCCGTTAAAGCTTGATTGACATAGTATTCACTATTAACAAATCTAAGTTTCTTTATTTTCTCAACACATTCAAAAAAATTCTGTTCTTCAGCATCAAGATCAAAGCTTATGTCGGGGTACAACTTTATAAGTCCAAGATGTTTTTCTTTGATAGTTTTATATTTGTTTTCAAAATCCGGAGCTGTCAGATCCCCTACTCTTAAGCCATTTCGACCTGTCTTATCCATATAAGCAGGTCCAATTCCTTTAAGTGTTGATCCTATTTTACCAAGTCCTTTGGATGCTTCGGATGCCGCGTCCAAAAATCTGTGCGTTGGGACAATAAGGTGGGCCTTACGAGAGACTAGTAATCTGGGAAGATAATCAATATTTGATGCTTCAAGAGATTCCATTTCCCGAACCATAGTAATTGGATCAAGAACAACCCCATTACCAATGACATTTATGATATCCGGTCTGAATATTCCTGAAGGAATAGTATGCAATACATATTTTTTACCGTCTATCTTAATGGTATGTCCGGCATTCGGACCTCCCTGAAACCTACAAACAAGATCATACTTTTCTGCAAGGTAATCCACGATTTTTCCTTTCCCTTCGTCTCCCCACTGAAGGCCCAAAATAACATCAACTGCCATTATAACTTTATTACTGATTGGTTTTAAAGCCCAAAATTATTAAAACATCACCACATTTAATCATAAATTGGCGAAATAGATGATTTTTTTATAATTTGTTTTGGTGCTAAGTGTTCTGAGTAGTAAAAAGTTTATTATTTTCCATCTACAATAATCGGCTGTTTCCCATCACCCATGATAATGACTTTACTATTTTCTGATAAGGAAAGTTCTTTATAAGCCTTAATTTTTTCGTATTGCAACAACTTATCAGTTAGTGTACTTGTGATAATGCGCTGATAGTCAGATATACCTTGGGCCTCGACTCTTTTACGTTCTGCTTCCTGTTTTTCCTTTTGTAGCACAAACTGCATTTTCTGAGCATCTTGTTCTGCATTAATCTTACTCTCAATTGTCTTTTTTACAGATTCAGGCAAGGCTATGTTTCTTACCAAAAGCTGTTCTAGAAAGAAGCCCCGATCTACAAGATCTTTTTCTATTGTTTTAAAAATTTTGTTCTGGAATTCATCTCTTTTGGTAGAATAAAGCGAAACTGCATCGTAATAGACGGCATTGTCCCGTATTCTAGTTCTTGTGAGGGGTCGTATCAGAATATTCTCATAATCGGTGCCTATTGTAGACAATATTTTAGGGCAAGATGTAGCAATAGGTCGATATAAAACGGATAAATCCACCACAACTTCAAGGCCATCAGCAGTAAGCACCCGAATGGCATCATCTCCTTCTTTATTTCCCTCATCTTTTACACCACTCATAGTATAGTTTTGCGTTCGAATATCAAATTTATGAATTTTCATCAAGGGATTTACAACCCTAAGCCCACTGTTAAGAACACCTTCGCTGACATTGCCAAATAATGATTTTCACCTACCTGACCGGGATTGATAACTACAAGCGACGACATTACCAAACCTGCTATCATCAAAATCAAAGCGCCAAGTTTGATTTTGTTTACAATTGAAGGTTGTTGGTACCTAATAAAGTTTGCACCTATAAAAAGTAGAATCGCACTAAATATGAGAATAAATGACATTATATAATTTTAATTGGTTTGAAATAAAAATAAATCACAAATATTAGAAATGGTAATGACAATTTGTCTTGTAAAGTTCCATGTGATCGACGAATATTCTGTTACTTCGACCAATGCCTGCAAAAAGCAAACGAATAGTAATTAATACGCTCAATATAATAATTTAAAACCATTTGTATACTAGGATAATATTTGTGATAATTTTTAAGACTTGAGGATGAAATATTTTTTTGATAAAATAAAACTTTTAATTCAATAATAATTTAAGGTATATCCAAAAACTTTTACCTTCGCCTATCGTTTTTTATAATTACCAAATAATTTTTCATGCCTGATCAATCCCTTTCAAATTTTGCACGCAGACACATCGGTATTTCATCCATGGAACTCACACAAATGCTTTCGACCATAGGTGTATCTTCCTTAGATCAATTAATTAATGAGACAGTTCCCACAGGGATTAGAATGCAAAAAGATCTCAATCTGCCTGAAGCACTATCTGAAAATGATTATTTATCTATGTTGGAAGGTATTGCAGCAAAAAACAAAATATTCAAAACATATATTGGTCAGGGATATTATGACACTATAACGCCTTCTGTAATTTTAAGGAATGTTTTTCAAAATCCAGGTTGGTACACACAATATACACCATATCAGGCTGAAATAGCTCAAGGACGACTGGAAGCACTGTTAAACTTCCAAACAATGGTTTCAGATCTAACAGGTCTGCCGATATCCAGTGCTTCATTATTGGATGAATCGACAGCTGCTGCAGAAGCTATGACTATGTGTGAAGGGATCCGAAATAAAAAACGAAAAAACAATCCTGCCACAAAATTTTTTGTAGATCAATATGTTTATAAACAAACCATTGATGTCCTCATCACAAGAGCCACACCACATAATATTGAAATTATCACAGGCGATTGGAAAACTTTTGATTTTTCAGATGTTTATATTGGCATACTAATCCAATATCCAAACTCTGAAGGTCAAATCGAAGACTACAGAAAATTAACTGATCAATGCAATGAAAAAGAAATTCAGGTGGTAGTTGCTGCTGACATTATGAGTTTAGCATTATTAACGCCCCCGGGAGAATGGGGCGCTGATGTTGTTGTTGGCAATACTCAAAGATTTGGCGTTCCAATGGGTTATGGAGGGCCGCATGCTGCTTTTTTTGCAACTAAAGAAGATAATAAACGAATTATCCCGGGTCGTATTATAGGTGTATCGGTTGATACATTTGGTAATCCTGCACTCAGAATGGCCCTTCAAACCAGGGAACAACACATAAGAAGAGAAAAGGCAACATCCAATATCTGTACTGCTCAGGCACTTCTAGCCGTAATGGCGAGTATGTATACAGTTTATCATGGTCCTGAAGGTATTCGCTCCATTGCATCAACTATCCATAAACTGACAACTATCTTAGCTGAAAATCTTAAAGCCAGTAAAAACAATGTAATCAATAATGGATACTTCGATACGATTACGGTATTGACCACTCCCTTTATGGTTACAAAAATAGCTAAAGCTGCCACAGATGCCGGTATAAATTTCTATTACCCTGCACCTGATAAAATAAGTATTTCTCTAAGTGAAAAAAGCAGCATTAAAGATGTACAGTCAATACTTGATTTATTTGAATCTGTAACCGGAATAAAATCTGATTTTAATACAAATTACAACAATTCTAACATGTCAGGTCTTGAAAGAACATCTGAGATTCTGACACATCCTGTATTCTCTTTATACCACACGGAAAGCAAGATGATGAGATATATCAAAAGTCTTGAAAACAAAGATTTGTCTCTCGTCCATTCTATGATCGCACTTGGTTCTTGTACAATGAAACTCAATGCCGCCAGCGAGATGATACCTGTTACATGGCCGGCATTTTCCTGTATACATCCTTTTGTGCCGGTCAACCAAACATTAGGCTATCAACAAATTTTCAAAGAATTGGAAACCTATCTTGCAGAGATTACAGGTTTTGATGCTTGTTCATTACAACCAAATTCAGGAGCCCAGGGAGAATATGCTGGCTTACTGACTATAAAAGCATATCATGAAGACAGGAAGGAACCACATAGGAATATTGCATTAATACCCTCCTCTGCACACGGTACCAACCCTGCCAGTGCAGTCATGTGTGGCATGGAAGTAATTGTCGTCGGATGTGATGAAAGAGGTAATGTGGATATGGTTGATTTAAAAACTAAAACCGAACAATATAAAGATCATCTTGCCGCACTTATGATTACTTATCCTAGTACCCATGGGGTATTCGAAACCTCCATTAAAGAGATATGTAACCTTATACATGATAATGGTGGCTTAGTTTACATGGATGGTGCGAATATGAATGCTCAGGTAGGACTTACAAGTCCCGGCATTATTGGCGCAGATGTTTGTCATCTAAACTTACACAAAACTTTTGCAATACCACATGGTGGTGGCGGACCTGGCATGGGACCAATTTGTGTCAATAAAAAACTCGCTCCTTTTCTACCAGGTCATGCTATTATAACTACGGGCGGCGAGAAAGCCACACATGCTGTATCTGCAGCACCATGGGGAAGTGCCAGCATCTTATTAATTTCTTATGGTTATATTCGAATGCTGGGAGGAAAAGGGGTTACGGATGCCACAAAATATGCTATTCTGAATGCCAACTATATTAAGGCAAGACTGGAAGACCATTATCCAATTTTATATGCAGGTGAAATGGGAAGAGCTGCGCACGAAATGATAGTCGATCTGCGTCAATTTAAAGCAGCCGGAGTTAGTGCAGAAGATGTCGCTAAACGATTGATGGATTATGGATTTCATGCGCCTACATTGTCATTTCCAGTAGCCGGAACCATCATGATAGAGCCGACCGAAAGTGAAGATAAAGCCGAATTGGACAGATTCTGCGATGCGTTATTGGAAATCAGAAAAGAAATAGACGAAGTCGCTAATGGTACAATGGATGTCCACTCCAATGTACTTACAAATGCACCACATACTGCCCAAATGGTTATAAATGATGTCTGGACATATGGGTACTCAAGGGAGAAGGCAGCATTTCCATTGCCATATCTCAAGACGGGATTCAAATTCTGGCCTTCAGTCTCGAGGGTGGATAGTGCGCATGGTGATCGTAACCTGATCTGCACTTGCCCGCCATTGGAAAGCTATATGAATGATCAGGAATATGTAAAATAAATTATTATTTCCCAAATAAGTGAGCAGTTTTTATCGATTTACTTTTACTTATTTAGCACGAAAAATTTAGTCCTTTTTATTTATTTTGCAAATTATTATAACTAAATATAAAAAATTTGTCACTAAATTTAAAAAAAATATTCTTGCGAAATAGTTGATCTTGTTTTATAAAATCCAAAACTAGCCGTACCTTTGCGCCCCGTAGCAGGTAAATCAAAGTCTCTGCAATAAGTTATCATGGCAAAATATATATTTGTTACGGGCGGAGTTACTTCATCGTTGGGGAAAGGTATAATAGCTGCTTCACTGGCTAAACTTCTTCAGGCTCGAGGTTTGGGAGTGACCATTCAAAAATTTGATCCTTATATTAATGTTGATCCAGGTACACTCAATCCTTATGAGCATGGTGAATGTTATGTGACAGAAGATGGCGCCGAGACTGATCTGGATTTAGGACATTATGAAAGATTCCTCAACAGACCGACTTCACAGGCTAATAATGTTACTACAGGTAGAATTTATCAAACGGTTATAAACAAAGAAAGAGCAGGCGCTTATCTTGGTAAAACTGTTCAGGTTATTCCCCATATAACAGATGAGATTAAACGAAGGGCAACTCTATTGGAAAAAGAAAATAATTACGATATTATCATAACCGAAATTGGAGGAACTGTCGGAGACATTGAATCGCTGCCTTACCTTGAAGCCCTAAGACAACTAAGGAGAGAACTCGGTAAAGAAAATTGTGTCGTCATACATTTGACTCTAATTCCTTACCTGAAAGCAGCCAAGGAACTAAAAACTAAACCAACACAACATTCTGTAAAAGAATTACTTCAGGCGGGTATTCAACCTGATATATTGGTATGTCGTACAGAATATCATCTTCCAAAAGAACTCAAAGAAAAGTTAGCCTTATTTTGTAATGTTGATGAAAACTCAGTTATAGAAGCAATTGACGCTGAAACAATCTACGATGTTCCACTCCTCATGCTAAAAGAAAAATTGGATAAAATTGTTTTGAAAAAGCTCAACATCAAAAACAATCTGGAACCGGATCTTAATAGTTGGAAAGAATTTCTCGGAAAACTAAAAAATCCAACAAAAGAAGTCAATATTGCCCTTGTAGGAAAATACAACGAACTTCAAGATGCTTATAAATCAATTTATGAATCTTTTATTCACGCAGGTTCAATTAATGAATGTAAAGTAAATGTTTTTCCCATTCATTCAGAAATGCTTGAATCCGGAGAAGCAGATGCTAAACTTAAAAATATGGATGGTATTTTGGTGGCCCCGGGATTTGGGGAGAGAGGCATTGCAGGCAAACTTGAAGCTATAAGATACGTTCGTGAAAATAAAATTCCATTTTTTGGTATTTGTTTGGGTATGCAGTGTGCAGTTGTTGAATTTTGTAAAAATGTACTCGGAATCAAAGGCTCAAACTCCACTGAAGTAGATCCTAAAACCAGCGAACCCGTAATTGACCTGATGCCCGAACAAAAAAATATTACAACAAAAGGAGGAACGATGAGATTAGGTTCTTACAATTGTAAAGTGTCCAAAAATTCAATTAGCTATAAAGCATATGGTAAGACAGATATCTCAGAACGGCATCGACACAGATACGAATTTAACAATAAATATCTGGAAAGAATGGAAGATGCCGGTATGATGGCAGTTGGAACAAATCCTGAATCAGGTCTTGTGGAGATTATAGAACTAAAAGATCATCCCTTTTTTGTAGGTGTACAATATCACCCTGAATTAAAAAGTACCGTGGAGAATCCCCACCCACTTTTTGTAAGTTTTATTAAAGCAGCTTTGCATTCAAAATGAGGAAACCATAAAATGAGAAAATTGTCATTGGAAGAGTTGGGACGGATGACTTTGAAAGAATTTATAAACTCCCCCAAAATTCCGGTTATTGCAGTTTTGGACAATATTCGATCAGCACTAAATGTTGGTTCTATTTTTCGTACAGCTGATGCTTTTGCAATTGAAAAAATAATCATTTGTGGGATAAGTGCTACACCTCCAAATCGTGAAATAAATAAAACAGCTATTGGCGCAACAGATTCTGTATCATGGGAATACGTAGAAAATATATCTGATGCTATCTCACATTTAAAAATAAATGGCTATACTATTGCTGGTATAGAACAAACTGATCAAGCCGTGTTACTTGGCCAAACTCCAATTAATTTTGAAAAAATAGCAGTAATATTTGGCAATGAAGTGGATGGTTTGAGTGACGAAATCATCAATGACCTGGATCTTTGTATTGAAATTCCACAACATGGTACCAAACATTCACTCAACGTTTCCGTTTGTGCAGGTATTGTTCTGTGGGAAATTACCAAAAATCATTTATAGAAATTTAAGGCTACAAAAACTTTCTACAAAGTAAAATTATTTTTTGTTGCGTCCTGAACGATATATTATATCCCATTAAAGATTAAATGATTCAGTTCTTCTTCAACTTCCTCCCTTCTGAATTTTTTTAAATTGGTAAAAGACCAGTTTAATGTTTTAATGATAATATTAAAAGCAATGTCGCTATTCAGAAAACTAAACTTACCATCACTTTTACCATCTGTGAGAATTTTTTTAAATTTTTTATCATAATCTTTTCGAAGGTTTAAAAATTCAGACAATATCGGCTCGGGTAAATAACGCCATTCATCAATATACACAATAGCAAAAGATGGATTCTCGAAAGCAATATCAAGATGTAATGAAACAAGTAATTTCAGCATCTTTTTAGCTGATATGTCCTGTTTTGAAATTATGTTAATTCCAAGCATAAATTTATTTGCTGTTTCCAGACATATTTCAGCCAGGAGCTCCTCTTTAGATTTAATATGACTATATATGCTCGAAGGCTCCAGACCTACCATTGCCGCTATATCCCTTACAGAAGATGCATTGTATCCTTTTTCTCTGAAAAGATCTGCGGCGGCCATGATAATAATTCGTTTTCTATCAATTTTAGGTTTTATTCGCATAAATTTATTTTTGATCAAAATCTACTAAAATGTTGGCACTTCTCGGATGTGATTGGCACATCAAAATATATCCTGCATCCAATTCATCCTGCTCGAGTGCAAAATTCAATTCCATTATGACGTTTCCTTCAATAAGTTTTGCTTTACATGTGCTGCAGACGCCTCCTTTACAAGCATAAGGAAGATCTGCACCATTTAACAAAGCCGCATCCAATAAATTAAGTCCGTTATAATTTACTTCGAAATCAAAAATATCACCGTCCATCTTAATGGAGACCTTACTTTCAAGATTGGAATCAATAGTTTGTGATGATGCTATTTTTGAATCAGTGGTTTTGATTATTCCGTCCGTATTGAACAATTCAAAATGAATATGATCCGAAGAAACACCAAGACTAATTAATGTTTCTTTAACTTCAAAAATCATTTGAGCGGGTCCACATAACATAAAAACATCAGACTTTTTTACAGAAATTAATTTGGTTGTCAAATCATTGCACTTAAGGGCATCAAGACGTCCATAAAATAATGGAATGCCAATTTTTTCTTTTGTAAAAATATGATATAAAGCAAATCTTGTCATATAAAGGTTTTTAATACCTTCCAACTCTTCCCTAAATATTATGGATTCAAAGTTTCGGTTACCATAAAATAGTACAACATTGATATCAGGATTGGTGTGCAAAAGATGCTTAATGATAGCAATAATCGGTGTTATGCCACTCCCTGCGGCAAAAAAGATGATGTTCTGATGTGAAACGGGAGAGTGCAAAATAAAATTTCCCATTGGTGGCATTACCTCAATAGCATCTCCAACTTTTAATACATCGTTGATGTAAGTTGAAAATCTTCCTCCTTCCAGCTTTTTAACGGCAACACAAAGTTTATTTTCATAAGGAGCAGAACAGATAGAATATGAACGTCTAATATCTTCTTCATTGATATTTCTCTTTAAAGTTAGATATTGTCCTGGTTTATACGCAAAAACTTCAGATATTTCTTTAGGAACGTCAAATGTGATGACTACACAATTATTAGTTTCTTTTTCAATATCTTTAACTTTCAGAGCATAAAAATGTTTCTGACTCATATTTTACGAACATTTGTTCGCAAATATACAATACAATTATCTTTGGAACAAATGTAAAACTATAATTTTCTGATCAATCCTTCTTGTGCTGTACTAGCAACAAGGATTCCTGATTTAGTAAATATTTTGCCTGTGCAGAATGCTCTGCCACTGTTAGCGTTAGTGCTATCTACGACATACAATAACCATTCGTCCGTTCTTGCCGGTCTGTGAAACCACATGGCATGGTCAAGGCTCGCTATTTGCATAGGGGTGGTAAAAAATGACAAACCATGGGGCAATAACGCTGTTATTAATAAATTAAAATCTGAAGCATAAGCCAGTGTAGTTTGATGTAAAAGCGGATCATCAGATAATGCACCATTTGTTTTAAACCATGTATGGTTTATTGGTGGCCTCATCAGGGGCTTAAAAGGATCGTAATGTTCAACAGGATAAAAAATAAATGGTCCGTTTGGAGAAAAAATGCCACGAGGTTCAACCTTAAATTTTTCAGCAAATTCAGCAAATAAATCTGAAAAGGAGGTTAGGGATTCCGGACGTGCCACATTGGGCATGACACTTTGATGTTCAATACCTGTCTCTGGTTTTTGATAGGATGCTACAAGGACAAAGATATCTCTATTTTTTTGGGAAGCCACAACCCGGCGTGTATTAAAGGATCGTCCATCTTTGATCGTTTCTACTTTATACAAAATTTCCACATCATTATCTCCGGGATTTATAAAATATGAGTGAATGGAATGTAGTATTTTATCATCACCAATCGTTTTGTTTGCCACTGATATTGCCTGTGCCAGAACCTGACCACCATACACATTTGGGCTGCCAATAAATAAATTATTTCCTACAAAAACATTATCTTCTACTTTTTTTAGATCCAGAAGAGATATGAGCTCCGGAAGCTGACTGGATATCATAAAAATAATTTTAAGTTTCTGAGATACATTAAAATAAATAATATGGCCAAACTCAAATGCAAAATAGACGCTCCAATATGGGGTGTCACCTGCTGGTGATAAACGCCATACATATGAAGGCCTACTACAAAATGAAAAGCTATTATACAAAGGATGATCTGTTTGTACATTTGACTGTAGACAAAATGTTTGCTTAATATATATGTAATTATACCGAAAGTAAAAATAGCAATGCCATATAATTTTGCCAAAGCCAGCCCCTGAATATTTGGGTCATTGTTACTTAAAAGTAACTCCGGATTAAAAAGTAATATAAAGCCTGCGACGACCTCTAGCACTGAATGAATATAAAGGATTAACTTCATTATTTTTGTTTAATGTTAATGTAATGCGTTGAAAAGAAAATCCTGGCTTTTATCATAGTTAGACTTATGTAATAAAAAAAAATTACCCGAACCAATTATTGCACTATCATCTAATTGTGCCCATTTCATTTCCTTACGCTCTTGCCGCCAACTTCAACTAGTGTGTCCATTTCAAACTTAGCTTCATATATCAGTTCACCATCCTGTCCCCATTTTCTTAGATAACCATCTTTTTTATCATTTTTAAGGGTCACTACAAATTGAAGTTTTCCATCTTCATAAAAAACCGTATCTCCACCATTTTTCAGCCCATTTTCATAATATTGAACTTCTTTTATGGCGCCACTTTCAAAATACAAGGAAGTCTTCCCAATTTGTTGATTATTTTCAAAAAATCTTTCACCTTTCAGGGCCCCTGAAGGGTAATAATCTGTCATTTTGCCTTCTATCTTACCTTTTACCCTATTGTATATCCTCGAGGTTTCTCCTGTTCCATAATTTTCTTTAACTTGTTTTGTTTCCAAATTTTCGTCAATAATGGTTTGATTCTTGTTTGATTCATTTTTACATGACAATAAAAAGAATACTGCAAAAAACAATACTGTTCTGATAGTTAATAATCTTTGTGTTAATATCATGGTGCATTTTTTTTAGAAGTTAAATAAATAAAAAAGGGTCATAAATGACCCTTTTTTATTTATAAATTATATACAATTATTTCTTCCATGGAAGATTATTTACTGATCTACCTATTTCAGTACCATATCTCATACCTTCATCTGCATCCATTCTGAAGTGTACACCAAGCGGAACTCTAGACCATGCATTTTCCATAGCCATTTCCTGAAAACTACCAAAAGTTCTAGGATATCCTGTAAACTCAGTTCTGTTTTTATGACAATTATCAGTCATACCATAATCATCACCAAATACACTTTCCAGTGCTTTAGCTGCTGCTGCCCCAAAAGTAGCATGTCCTGATGGATATGCAGGGAAAGAAGGGGAAATACCCTGATCACCCGATATAGGATTATATAAATTAGGTTCCCATGTAGGATCTATTAGTCTTTTAATGTATGATTCCGGTCTCTCTAAATTATAATAATACTTTGAATTCCAGCAACCAATAGCCGCATCATGAAGTGCAATGCCAACTTTAGCATTTGCTACTAATGCATGTTCAAGATTAGCATCATCTTTCACGTATACCTGATTTGCTATCGCTATCCATCTAGATGGTGGACTAAAAGTAAGACCTAACAAATCGTCACTCCAAAATTCGCCAATCCATTCAGTCTGATAAGACAATTCAGCTGTATTTTGTGCCATAACTTCTACTGCCTGATTATAAATTGCACTGCCCTCAGCTTCGCTAAATTTACCAACATAGTCTGTATAAGGTCTGCACACTTTAAGGTCCTCCTTTATAGCCAAAGTCTTGCCTTTGCCCCAGAAAGGAAACATGCCTTTGCCCGGTCCGGGAACGGTAGCCACCCAATCGCCAGGTTTTTTATATTTATCTTCCCAGCTATAATTACCAAATGGGTCTTTGTAACCATCAAATGTCGTAGGATCTGATTTCATCCATTCCCACACTACTGTTGCTACTGCTTCACCATGATTTTGAGATCTGTTGAATATTTCCTCACCTGCTTCATCCTTAAATAAAGCCTCATTTTTATCTGCCAACACCTTTATCTTACCATATAATGTCGGATCGACCTCAGGAAAAAGTCTGGTGTACATGTAGTTATTTACTGCATTTATTACTGTAGGCCAGTGGTATTCCTGATTTTCAAACGCTGCTGGTATTTTTAAACCTGAATAGAGATTTGAGAGAGATGCATATTCAGGCATTCCTGTGATGCAAGCTTCATAGTTTGCCAGTCCCACATATCCGAGTGCATTAGCAACCGGACCTGGTCTGTAACCTGCAGCATGTCTTTCAATTTCTAAAAACAAATCATTCCATTCGTAAATGATTTTATAATTGTATTGATTTACTGTTTTAACAGGCGTAACTGATGTATCAACGATATCTTTCTTACATGATGAAAGAAACAAACTCAAAAAGAGTAAAATAAAACCGAATTTAAAAATATTTCTCATTGGGTTAAGGATTTTGAATAAAAAATCGAAATGTCTGAATATATAAAAACGCCTCAAAAGTAAACAAAATAAATACTAATTGGTAATAGCTTGCTTAAAATTTATGTGTCGTTTTTGTTAATATTTTTACAACTTACATAATCTATTTTTAATGACTTGGATATATATTCCGGAATTTGTTATATGATTATAAAAAATCATGCCTAAAATAAAATATTTACAATTTAATTTATAGAATTGTAAACTTTTTTACAAATTTAAACCCATTTTTTTTATTTTAACCTCCTCAAAAAATAATGTCTTTAGGAATATGTATCTTTGCGCCTCTAAGTAAAAAGTGGATATATGGTTTATTTGAATGGAATAAGGGAGAAGTTTTTGTCTGCTGTATTCATTTCATACGGTATTAAATTAGATCCGAATGTCGTATTAATAAATGAAACGCGCAAAGAATTTGTTGGTGATTACACTATCGTTATTTTCCCACTTGTAAAGTTATTACAAAAATCTCCTGAACAAATCGGACAAGTTTTGGGTGATTGGCTTGTGAATAATGAAACTAAGATTACAGGTCATAACACCATAAAAGGCTTTTTAAATATATCATTGTCTGATATTTTCTGGACAGATATACTAACTGAGATATCAGACACAAAAAACTTTGGATATTCACCATTAAATGGCAAAAAAGTGTTAGTAGAATTCGCTTCTCCCAATACTAACAAACCATTACATCTTGGTCATATCCGAAACATTTTATTGGGTTGGTCATGCAGCAAAATTCTGAAAGCAAACGGATATACTGTTTTAAATACTCAAGTCATCAATGACCGTGGTATTGCAGTATGCAAAAGTATGTTGGCCTGGAAAAAATTTGCACATGGGGAAACACCCGAATCTACTGGTATAAAGGGAGATCATTTCGTCGGTAAATATTATGTCCGTTTTGAGACTGAGTTTGTAGCCGAATATGATAATTTTCAAAGTACGAAAATAGGTATTACACTTTACGAGGCCCAAAAAAAAGATGGCCAGACCATACATGAATTTTTTAAAGAATATAAAAATACTTATTTTAATACCTATAGCATCCTTGGCGCAGAAGCAAAAAAAATGCTTTTGGATTGGGAAGCTAAAGACCCTGAAATCATAAGTCTATGGAGAAAAATGAATGACTGGGTGTATGCCGGATTTAATGTGACTTATGAAAAATTAGGTGTTTCATTTGATGCCTTGTATTATGAATCTGATACATATTTGCTTGGAAAAAAAGCCATTGATGTTGGCCTTGACAAAGGAATCTTCTACAAAGAACCAGATGGCAGTGTTTGGATAGATATGGAAGATGTAGGCATGGACAAAAAACTTGTCATGCGCAGTGACGGTACTTCCGTCTATATAACACAGGATATTGGTACTGCTCAACAACGGTATGCTGACCTTGGTATTGACAGCATGGTATATACAGTAGCAGATGAACAGGACTATCATTTTAAAGTATTATTTGAAATCCTGAAACGCCTAGGAGAACCTTATGCCAACGATTTACATCATTTGTCATATGGCATGATAGACCTTCCTACCGGCAAAATGAAATCAAGGGAAGGAACAGTAGTTGATGCAGATGATCTGATAGCTGAAGTCATCGAAGAAGCCAGAAACATGTCTTCAGAAAGAGGAGAGATTACCGCTTTGCCGGTGTCAGAACAGGAAGATATATTGCGAAAAATAGGAATGGCTGCACTCAAATTTTTTATTATAAAAGTCCAGCCAAAAAAGAGGATGATCTTCGATCCAAAGGAATCAGTCGATATGCAAGGTCAGACCGGTCCATACATTCAAAATGCATATGTGCGTATTCAATCTATTTTGCGCAAAGCAGGAAGTGATTACAAACCTTCCACATTTACGCAAGGATGCATTAATGAACACGAAAAAACTTTAGTCATGCACGTTATGAATTTTCCTGATATCGTGAAGGAAGCAGGAAAAAATTATGACCCTTCGGCACTTGCAAACTATACTTACGCGATTGCAAAGGACTTCCATAGATTTTATCATGAAGTACGCATACTCAATGCTGAGACCGAAGACGCTAAATCTTTTAGAATTGGTCTTTGTAAGTTGGTGGGAGATGTTTTGCTACAAGCTTTTGATTTATTGGGAATAGAAATGCCTGAAAGAATGTGATTTAATTACAATTTCTATTCCTAATACAACTTTACAACACCCTAAAAACATATATCATTAATCATTTACTAATATGTCAGAAGAAAAAAGAGAATCACTAAATTTTATTGAGCAAATAATTGAAGATGACATCAGAAACGGTGTAAATCATGGGAGAGTACTCACAAGATTCCCCCCGGAACCTAATGGTTATCTACACATAGGACATGCAAAAGCAATTTGTATAAATTTTGGTGTTGCGCAGAAATACGGTGGTAAAACAAATTTGAGATTTGATGATACTAACCCGGCTACAGAAGAGACTGAATATGTAGACAGCATAATAAATGACATCAAATGGTTAGGTTTTGAATGGAATGGCCCGGTATTATATACCTCAGATTATTTTGATCAATTGTACAGTTTTGCTATTAATCTGATACAAAAAGG
Organism: Saprospiraceae bacterium; assembly: GCA_016717145.1. Lineage (GTDB taxonomy): Bacteria > Bacteroidota > Bacteroidia > Chitinophagales > Saprospiraceae > OLB9. The sequence goes on from JADKGD010000015.1 coordinate 112,091, forward strand.
ACTTGCATACGTAGACGATAGCACGCCTGATGAAATTGCAGCCATGAAAGGCACACCCGGCGTTGCAGGAAAAGACAGTGTTTATAAGTCCCGTTCCATAGATGAAAATCTTGATTTATTCCATCGTATGAAAAATGGTGAATTTGAAGATGGGTCAAGGGTATTGCGCGCCAACATTGATATGACTTCACCAAACATGCTCATGAGGGATCCTATTATATATCGCATTAAAAAAGAACATCACCACAGGTCAGGTGACAAATGGTGTATTTATCCTATGTATGACTTTGCACATGGTCAGTCTGATTCCATAGAAAATATCACTAATTCACTTTGCTCTCTGGAGTTTATTCATCACCGACCTGTCTATGATTGGTTTATCGAAAAATTGGGTATATTTCCTTCCAAACAAACAGAGTTCGCCCGAATGAATGTGGAATATATGATTACGTCCAAAAGAAAATTGCTGAAGCTTGTTCAAGAAAATTTTGTATCAGGTTGGGACGACCCTCGCATGCCAACGATTTCAGGTATGAGACGTCGAGGCTTTCCTGCTGAGGCCATCCGAAATTTTTGCGATAAAGCCGGAGTGGCTAAAAGGGAGAATACCATAGAGATTTCACTACTTGATGCCTGTGTACGGGAAGAACTAAACAAAACATCACTTAGAGCAATGGTCGTATTGGATCCGATAAAAGTTATCATTACAAATTATCCAATAGGCAGATCAGAATTATTGATGGCAGAAAATAATCCTGAAGATGCCCATGCCGGTCATCGTGAGATGCAATTCGGTAGAGAGATATATATCGAGCGCGAAGATTTTATGGAAGATGCACCACCAAAATACTTTAGAATGACGCCCGGAGCGGACGTCAGACTAAAAAATGCGTATATTTTACATTGTACAGGCGTCGAAAACGATGAAGAAGGGAATGTAAAAAACATTTTAGTTACTTACTATCCGAATAGTAAAAGTGGAGAAGACGTCTCAGGCATCAAACCAAAAGGTACACTTCATTGGGTAAATGCCGAGGATGCACTTCCGTGTGAAGTCAGAATGTATGATAAACTATTTACTGTACCCGATCCCACAATGGATGATGATAAAGATTTTCTTGAATTTTACAATCAAGATTCGCTTTTGACGCTACAAAACTCGTTAATGGAATCCAGTCTGAATAATTCAAAATCAGGTACGCAGTATCAATTCATACGACATGGTTATTTCTGTACTGACCCTGATAGCACCCCAGGTAAGATGATATTCAATAAGACGGTAGGACTGAAGGACTCTTTTGTTAAGGAAGTAAAAAAATGATTTGTTAGGTGTATATTTTGATGTCCCATTAGAAATGGACAGGTCAATTTAATATAAAACAACATGCCGGTTAAATATTTCAGTATTATTATAGCTTATTATAAAAACATCGACGCACTGGAATTGATTATCAGAGCATTGATTAAACAAAGTTATGCTAATTTTGAGATCATTATAGCTGAAGACAATGTGGCATCCGAATTTACTTTTTTATGTAAAGTTCCTGTAAATCAAACTATTAAACATGTATATCAATCATCAGATGATGGTTTCCGAAAAAATAAAATACTCAATAAAGCTTTAGATGTCAGTGCAGGAGATTGGGTAATTTTTATTGACGGTGATTGTATTCCTCAAAGACATTTTGTTTCTGCTTATAACAGACATCTGACAGATTTTAGATTATGTTTCGGTCGTCGTATCATGTTGAGTCAGAGTATAACAAAAAAATTGTATGCTGCCAAAGACCTAAGTCAACTCAATTTTTTACAATTTTTATCATCGGGGTCAAAAAAATTAAAATACACTTTGTACATACCCCAATTGATACAGCAAAGAGATAAAGGTGTTTGGGGTCATAATTGGGGCATTAAAAAAAGTCATCTTGTGGAAGTAAATGGTTTTGATGAAGACTATCAGACAGCCGGGGTTGGGGAAGATGTGGATATAGAATGGAGGCTAAAAAGTATTGGGGTCAAACTATTTTCCATTAGATATGCTGCCATCCAATACCATCTTTATCACACAGAAAACTATTCCATTGTGGATGTGCAGACAGGAATGGCACAATTGACCTTAAAACAACAGAAAAATCAATTTTGGGCACAAAATGGACTGGTAAAAAAATTAATCCAAAATAAATGTTTCGACTCTAAAATCACTTTCGGAATAAGCATTAACTTTATGTGATTATGACCTACGATCATCCTATTTCAATACATGCCGGGAAACGATTTCCTGATTCAAAATTTTCAATTCTTATTCCTACGTGGAATAATTTGGAGATGCTGAAGATTTGTGTCTCCAGTATACTTAAAAATTCCTCTTTTTCTCACGAAATAATCATACATGTTAACGAAGGCATAGATGGGACATGGGACTGGGTAAAGGAAAATGGTTATTCTTATACACATAGTACACAAAATGTAGGTGTTTGTTATGCCATGAATGCCATGGCCAAATTGGCGACAACAGATTATATATTATATATAAATGATGACATGTATGTCTGTCCGGCATGGGATGTCTTTTTGAATGACGCCATTAAAGAAGCGGGCAATCCATATTTTTATTTTTCCGCCACTATGATCGAACCATTTGGAAATAAAAATAAATGTGCCATTACACCATTTAATTTTGGTATTTCACCTGAAACATTTAAGGAAGCCGCCTTGCTTGAGTTTATTAAGACCGTAGAAAAAGGAGACTGGTATGGTGCAACCTGGCCTCCATCCATTGTGCATCGCAAGCTTTGGGATGAAGTGGGAGGCTATAGTGTTGCCTTTTCACCAGGTTTTGGTTCTGACCCGGATTTTAGTATGAAGTTGTGGCAGGCTGGGGTCAGGAACTTTAAAGGCCTCGGAAAAAGTTTAGTATATCATTTTCAATCCAAAAGTACGGATAGGGTCACACCAAATAATGGACGCCTCCAGTTTGCTCAAAAATGGGGACTTCCGGCAAGTTATTTTTACAAAGAGGTATTAAAACTTGGCAATCAAACGGATGGGACAGTGCTCAAAATGCCGAAAAACACCTCATATCTTCTTGCAAAACTGAGGGCAATCTGGATAAAATGGTATGAAGGTATGTGACATTTATAAATTTACTTTATCTCTGGTCAATAACTTAACAGTTCATTTATTTTCAAATTATCAGTATTGTTGTTCAATCCACTTTTGCCAATATCAATTGTCTGTTGATGGCTTCTTCCAGAGAAATAAACGTTTCTGTACGTTGGATGCCTTTGATGGCCTGAAGTTTTTTGGAAAGTACTTCTCTTAAATGATCAGTATCGCGACAGACTATTTTTGCAAATATTGAATAATTACCAGTGGTATAGTGTGCATCTACAACTTCAGGAATCTTATTCATTTCAGTTTTGACACTGTCATACATGTGTGATTTCTCCAGATAAATTCCCAGGAATGCACAAATGTCATAACCCAACAGAGCATAATCAAGATCCGCCCTGATGCCTTTTATTATTTTGGCCTCTGTTAGTTTTTTTATCCGAACGTGAACAGTACCTGCAGATACAAAAAGTTTTTTGCCGATTTCGGCATAAGACATCTTGGCATCAGTTGCCAGAATTGACAGAATTTTTGAATCGACATCATCTAATTCTATACGTTTAATATTAGTTATCATATCACATTTTGGTGCAAATATCCAAAATCATTTAACATTTATACCATTTTATAAAACAATATATACTACTCATACAGGTGAAAACTTAAATAAAACAGTTTTATTGAACATAAATTAGTCAACAATAAATGAAATTATATACTTTGGCAGGAAATTAGCAGGTAGCTTTGTAGGCCATAGCATAAAACCGTTTGAATAACGATATATATTGATGGTTAAAAATAATTAATGATTCCTCATTTTAATTTGTATTTCATTGGACTCGCAAAAAAAAGATAATTATAAAGTACTCCAGCCATTATTATTGTCAGCAAGTATGGCGATAGGCATTATGGCTGGGTTTAAAATGAATGATAACCCTGAAGTTGATCTGATAAAAAACTTAGATTACCCCACAGATCAGGCACATATGGTAGGGAGGATAGAAGAGGTACTTCGCTTTGTGGAGAACAAATACGTGGATAAAATTAATAACAATGATTTGGTAGAAGAAGCACTAATGGCAGTGTTTAATAAATTGGACCCCCATTCTGTTTACCTCTCTCCAAACGATGTGACTGAAGTAGCCGACCAAATGAATGGTTCCTTTAACGGTATAGGTATCGAAAATTTTATCATCGACGATACCGTAAACATATATGATGTCATCAAAGAAAGTCCAGCAGAAAAAAGCGGATTAAAAGCTTTTGATAAAATTATTGCTATCAATGATTCGATTGTTGCCGGACAGGGTATGGATTTTTCTGATATCAGGGCTATGTTGCGAAAAGAGAAAGGAGAAAATGTAAAAGTCCGGATATTACGCCACAAAACCCAAACTACGTTCAACATAGCTGTCAATGAGGTTCCTGTTCCCACAGTATCGTCCTATTTAATACCAGAATTTCAAACTGCCTGCATTAAAATTGATCGGTTCGGTTCCAAAACATATAAGGAATTTATGGTGGAAGTAGAAAAATACTTTTTGGAAGTCACAAAAAAACCGGATACACCTACTAAAGCAAAACATCTAATTCTGGACCTCCGTGACAATCCGGGCGGATACCTACCAGAGGCTACTAATATCTTATGTCAGCTATTTGAGGAAAAAGAGAAACTTTTGGTGTATACAGAGGGTAGAAACAATAAAAAAAATGAATATAAAAGTGTAGGTAAATGTTTTTTTGCCATTGATCAGATCGTGGTCTTAATAGATGAAAATTCCGCCTCAGCCAGTGAGATAGTTGCCGGAGCCATTCAGGATTGGGACCGAGGTTTTGTCATAGGCCGGAGATCATTTGGCAAAGGTCTGGTGCAGGAACAATATGACCTGAATAATGGAGGGGCCATAAGACTGACCGTAGCCAGATATTTTACACCTTCAGGCAGATCGATCCAACGGGAATACGAGAATAGACAGGGTTATGAAGAAGATTTCAGCAAACGTCACAAAAATGGAGACTTATTCAATAGGGATAGTACAATCATTAAAAAAGACAGTTTAAAATATTATACGTTATTATTAAAACGACCTGTATTGGCATCGGGAGGTATTACCCCTGATCTGTTTATACCCATGGATTCCTTTTATAAAAATGAAGATTTTTTGAGAATAAAGTCATTATTACCTGAGTTTACGTACAGATATGTGTCACGTAACAAAAAACTATTCCCCATAGATATAACATCATTTTCAACCTGGAAGATTCCTCAGGTATTTTATTCAGATTTTAAGTCTTTCATAGCCAAAGAAGAAAAAAGCATACTTGTCACTGAGACTGATCTAGCCAAATTAGAAAAAGAGGTAAAATATCAGGTAATAAGATTATTGTATGGCAAATCAATTGCTGATTCTACAGAAAGTAAACACGATGCTTTTATTACATTGGCCAGCAAACTAATAAGAGACAAAAGTTCTCTTAAGAATTTCAAATCTAAATAATAACCGGGCCGTATTTTGACAATATGTCCAAAATACAACTTTAATTTCGAACGAGTTATATTATAAAACATATAACATATTATCGTATATTGTAAATTATTGATAAATTGTATTTTATAATTTACAAAAATAATTATGTGTTAATATGCACTATAAAAGCACTATACATATTAAAAAATAAAATTATAAAAAAAATACTATAAATCATTACATTACATATTAAATATATTTTACATTTGTGTCGTAATACGCTTCATCCGCGTTTGCAGAACCTTTCAGGAGTTATTCCAACCGAATAATAGTAGTGCCCAATTACAGTATTCAGTGACTTAATATAGAAAGTCATATTTGGATTATGTTTTTTGATCCGGTTTATAAAAGAACTGGTCTTGTTTTATGTAATAAAACAAATAGTAAAGGATATTTTAACATTTACATAAGCTCTTGCACAAAGCGGTTTTTGTGTACAGCATAACAAATTTTTATTTTACTTAAACTCAAAATTGGATCTCATGATGGAAACAAATTTTACGCAAACGCGCTTATTAACCAGACTCCTAACAGTCTTATTATTAAGTACTTTTGGCACCTACAGTTCTTATGCACAGTCTTGTGCTTGCAAGGAATCTATACAGGTGTCACTCGATGAAGATGGCATAGCGACAGTGACCGCTTCTATGTTATTGGCAGACAACGCTACTTGCCCGGGAGCAAAAACGGTAACAGTAATGTTAACGCCGACTGGCAACCCTATTATGGGCAGTCCCAACGTCAACTGTTCTCATATCGGTAAAACCCTATATGGGAAGGTCACCAGTGGTAACAATTCATGCTGGTCAAAAATTAATGTGGAAGACAAAATAAAGCCACTTATTAATTGCCCTACTAGAATTATGCAACTGACATGCACACAAATGGCAAGTTTTGTACCGGATTATGAAGATAATTGTCCAGGTGTAACCATTGCCACCATTGGTCAGGACATTATTACGAACAACAGCTGCAGTAATCCTGCCCTTGCGCCAAATGTTTTAAAAAGAATAGTAAGAACATATCAGGCTACTGATGCACATGGCAATAAATCATTACCGTGTACCATAACTTTTGATGTAACAACCATTTCGAGCCTTAATGACATTGTCATGCCTGATCCATATTTAGTTGCCAATGATACGGAACTTGAATGTGACGGTGACTGGGCCAAATTAGCCGATGGCAATCCAAATCCTGTAAATGACTCTACTGGTGTAGATGTATTATATGGTACTGGTGTCCCAACATTGGGTTTCTTGGACTTATATCCTGATCCTAATCTGTATTGTAACCTGGTTATTAATTTTTCAGATACAAAACTTCCAAAAATCGGATGTGTCACAAAAATAATGAGAACCTGGACAGTGATCGAGTGGTCTTGCCAAAACAGAACCAGGCTACCATATGTACAAATCATTGAAATTCAAGACACTAAAGGCCCTGTTATTACTGGACTTAATGATATATTAGCTTCTACAAGCAATCATACATGTGAAGGTAATATAACTTTTGCAGCTGCAACTGTAACCGATAATTGTGCCAAACAATCTTCTATCACTGTAGATATCACCATATATCCAAATGGAGGTAATATACCAGGTGTATTTATTAAGAGCGGTGCTCCAAAAGTAGCTAATTTGCCTGTTGGAAATCATATTGCCATATATACTGCATATGATGATTGTTACAATAGTACAACTGCTACTATAAACGTGATAGTAGAAGATAATACACCTCCGGTTACCATTTGCGACGAATTTGCTACTGTAGGCCTGACTTCAGACGGTACAGCATGGGTTCCTGCAACAATATTTGATGATGGAAGTTACGATGAGTGTTCATTAAGTAAAATGTTGGTAAGAAGGATGAACAATACTTCTTGCGGCGATTGTGAAACACCAACATTCCCCGGCTTCAAATTATTGGGTATAAGAAATGGTCATTATTACTACACGTCGGATCATCCGGCTGAAGGAAAAATAGGATTCAAAAATGCAAAAGCCATGGGTGGCTATGGCGTTTCGCTTGAGACACCTGCTGAAGCTAGTTGGGTAATTGCACAATTGACACAAAAAAATCTTACTGACTGTTTCACTATTGGTCTTAATTTAAATAATTTTACAACTTTTCCTAATTTCAAATGGGAAAGCGGAGCTATATTTAATTTTGACGAATTCTTTGGTACAAGTTTATTAATAGATGACAATTTAGCATATGTTTGTGTAAATGGAAATGCTGGACCAGAATTAGATTTTGTTCCTAATTTTGTACCAAATAAATATATTATTGAAATAACAGACCCATGTGGCTGGAGCTCTTATGCCAAATTCTGTTGTTCCGATATTGGTGCCAATCAGATGGTAGCTTTTAGAACCATAGACCACTCAGGCAACTATAATGATTGTATGGTGAGTGCTGTAATTCAGGACAAAATCGGCCCGACCCTCACTTGCCCAGCAGATCGTACCGTAAATTGTGATTTTGCTTATGATCCTAATAACCTTAGGAAAGATTTTGGATGGCCGGTAGCTACTGACAATTGCGAAAACCCTGTCATCACCAGAATAGATTCTGTAAATACAATAAACAGTTGTAGAATCGGTACTATAGTCAGAAGGTTTATGGTAACAGATAGAGGTGGTCGCACAGCAAGCTGCTCCCAAACCATTACTTTCAGACCTTCAGATTCACAGTTATATAATGGTCCAACTTCAGTACAATGGCCAAGAGATACGATGATCGTAGGTTGTGGCAATCCTAGTGCTCCAGGTTTTCTGCCTGCAGTTTTGGGTAAACCTATCCTGACTGACGGAGCATGTTCGCTTGTTGGTGCACAGTCTGAAGATCAATCGTTTTCATTTAACAATCCTGCAAGTCCTGCTTGTTTCAAAATTTTGAGATACTGGACAGTAATTGATTGGTGTCAGCCACTTGATGGCGGAGGATACAGAACATGGCTACACACTCAGGAAATTAAAGTTATAGACAATATTGCACCTGTATTCGCTCCATTGGCTCCTTCCGTTTCAGTGGATACTGAAGATCCTCTTTGTGCCAATGGTACTATAACTTTGGCTGCCAGTGCAACTGACGTTTGCACAACCGTGCTGAAATATAGTTACAAAATCGATTTAGGCAATGATGGAACATTTTTACCAACTGTAACAGGTAACGGAAATAGCATCAACATAACGAGCTCTTTCCCGGTCGGAAAACACAAGATTGTATATTCATTTGAAGATAAATGTGGTAATGTTACTTCCAAGGAACAGCTGTTTAGTATTGTCAATAAAAAAGCACCAAGCGCTTATGTGAAAAACGGATTGGCCATCAATCTAATGGATCTTGGCGGAGGTGTTGGTATGGCTGAAATATGGGCCACAGATTTTGATAATGGAAGCAGTCATCCATGTGGTTATAAAATTTTATTGTCTTTCACACCTGTCACTGTTGATGCTTTAGGAAATCTTGTCGGAACACCTAATCTTGTATTTGATTGTACTGATATAGGAAAAAATAATGTGACGATTTATATCGCTGTTTTGACACCTGCAGGTGATGTTGTTCAATCTTCAGTAGCCACATTTATTGATGTCCAGGACAATAATCTTGCGTGTGATGGACGTAAGCTGAATGTAAACGGGAAACTGACAACTGAAGCAAATGCGGAAGTACAGGATGTTTATGTAAGCCTTGCCGGAACAGAATTGAATACCATGTCTGGTTTAGATGGTACATTCCAATTCGGATTGAACGATGCCGGCGGAAACTTCATAGTGACACCTGATAAAAACGATGATCACCTTAATGGTGTATCAACGCTTGACCTCGTCATGATTCAAAGACACATTCTTTCTATTGACAAATTGAATACACCATACAAATTGATAGCTGCTGACATCACAAAAGATGGCAAAATCACAGCAGCAGATCTTGTAGAATTAAGGAAGCTTGTCCTTGGTACCACAACTTCATTTATTAACAACAGATCTTGGAGATTTGTGGATAAAGCGTTCACATTCCAGGATCCAACATTCGCACAAGGAGAGGCCTTCCCAGAAGTCTATAGAATTGATAATTTAGTGTCAGATATGATAACCGACTTCGTAGCTGTAAAAATAGGTGATGTCAATGGTAATGCAAAGACTGCAAGATTTAATAATGGCGTTGAAAACAGGACTAGTGAATCATTGGTTCTTACGACAGATGATAAATCTTTTACACAAGGTCAAAAAGTGATCATTCCAGTAAATATTGTTCGTGCAAGCGATATCAACGGCATGCAATTTACAATAAATTTTGATGCATCAGTTCTTTCTTTAGATGGTATACATGCAGCTGAAATGAATGTAAATGACAGTAACTTTGGTTTTGCAAATGTAAAAAATGGTACTATCACGCTAAGTTGGAATGATGTTACAGCTCAAACATTCAAAAATGGCGCCACACTATTCAATCTGACTTTTACGGCTATTGCTGATGGTAGTACAAACACCATGATGTCAATCGGCTCGGACATTACAAATGCAGAAGCATATGATGCTAATTCAAATGTAGTGAATGTTGCCTGGGAAGTTTCAGATAGAAGTGTTGCTTCTGGTTTTGTACTTTACCAGAATACACCAAACCCGTTCAAAGAAAATACAATGATAGGATTTGAATTGCCATCGGCTATGAACGCAAGTGTTACATTGTATGACATCACTGGAAAAATAATCAAAACAACTCCGGTAAGTGGTGTGAAAGGTTATAATGCTGTAGAAGTACACAAAGCTGACATTAGTGCCGGTATATTTTACTACTCACTTAGAGCAGGCGAATATACAGCAACTAAAAAGATGGTGGTCATAGATTAATATGTCATAAAGAATTTACCAATATTGGTATCGGAACCCTCTTCAAATGTTTTTGAAGAGGGTTTTTTTTTGAATGAATTAATTCAACTTTCTAAAATTAAATTTCTACCATAATTATTACTTACTTTTGTTGCCTGATGGCAAGAATATTAAGTATTGATTACGGCTTAAAAAGATGCGGCATTGCGACCACGGACCCTCTGCAATTGATAGTGACGGGGCTTACAACTGTAGAAACGTCCAATTTATTTTCTTTTTTGGAAAACTATTTTAAAGATGAAAATGTTGAAAAAATGGTTGTAGGTTTACCTGTTCATAAAGATGGGAATTTTACTTATCTGAAGCATAATATTGATATCTTTACCACTTTGTTTTCAAAAAAATGGCCCTCGGTAATCATTGATTATGCTGATGAACAGTTTTCATCCCAACACGCTAAACAAATAATCAAGGACGGTGGAGCAAAAAAGAAAACAAGACAAGATAAATCACTTGTGGACAAAATAAGTGCGGTGATCATCCTTCAAAGATACCTAAAACACATATAAACTGTATGATATTACCAATATTTGCTTATGGTCAACCCATATTAAAAAAGAAAGCAAAAGATATAGATGCTGAATTTCCTGAATTAAATATACTTATTAACAATATGTGGGAAACCATGTATCTAGCTCATGGTGTAGGCCTTGCAGCACCTCAGATAGGATTATCCATAAGATTATTTATTATTGATACGATTCAAGTCCTGGATGAAGAAAAAAAATCTGAGGGCATAAAAAAAGTATTTATTAATGCACTAATTGTAGAAGAGACAGGAGACTTCTGGCCATATGAAGAAGGTTGCCTTAGTATTCCCAATCTTACAGGCGATGTGGACAGGCCCCAAAAAGTAAGGATACAGTACTTTGACGAAAATTTTATCAAACATGATGAGATTTATGAAGGTATTAATGCTCGTGTCATACAGCATGAATACGATCATATTGAAGGCATCCTTTTTGTCGAAAAACTCAAACCACTTAAACGCAAACTTATCCAACGAAAACTCGCAGACATAAAAGCGGGAAACATAACATCAGAATATAAAATGAAGTTTGTGCGGGTGTAGTTGATTTATCTTATTGTATAATGTTTTTTTATGATGTCCGCCACAAAGCTAAGCTGATCATCAGAAAGGCCTGGATATAAAGGTAAACTTAAACAGGAATTGGCTATTTTTTCTGAGTTTGGAAAACTACCTCTTTTAAAATTCAGTGGCATATAAACATTTTGAAGATGTGGCGGAACCGGATAGTGCATCAAAGTGCCAATCCCATTGTCTTTTAATCTCGACATTAAAGCATTTCTATCCTCTGCAACAATACATAAAATATGAAACACACACTTATGATTCGTCATTACCCTTTGAAATTTTATTGCTTCAACTTTTTCCAGAAGTAATGTGTACTTTGAAGCCATTACAACCCTTTCACTATTCCATTCATCCAATTTTTTGATTTTTATGGATAAAAAAGCAGCTTGCAATTCATCCAGTCTGCTGTTATACCCTATTATATCATTATAGTATTTTATATCAGATCCATAGTTTCTTAATTTCCGAAGACTGGTATTGTAAGTTTTTTGCTGGGTCAAAACTATTCCTGCATCACCCAATGCTCCAAGGTTTTTACCAGGATAGAGGCTGGTTGCTCCAAAATGACCAAAAGTCCCGGTTTTTTTTCCACCAATATCCGCACCTTGAGCCTGAGCATTATCTTCGATAACTATTAAGTTAAATGCATTGGCAATAGCCATTATGGAAACCATATCACATGGATTTCCATAGAGATGTACGGGTATGATGGCTTTTGTATTTTTCGTAATGGCTTGTTCTATTTTTTTAGCATCGATATTGAATGTTTCTGTATCTGGCTCCACAGGGACAATTTTTGCACCTGCATGAGTTACAGCAAGCCACGTAGCAATGTATGTGTGAGCAGGAACAATCACTTCATCCCCGGGCCCAATGCCTGCTGCCTTCAGGGACAACAATATAGCATCCATACCATTAGCTACACCAATACTATATTTACTACCAAAATAATCACAACAAGCATGTTCAAACATAGCCACTCTTTCTCCAAGGATGTAATTTGATTCATTCAGAACGTCACCCAACGCTTCCATATATTCCATTTTCAGCCGGTCATTTTGTAATGAAAGGTCTAAAAAAGGAATCTGCATTTCAAGTTTATTTCTCATTGTCTTTTCGTATAATAAACGTTGGTCTGCCTTTTATTTCTTCAAAAATCCTCCATATATATTCTGCAATAATACCAAGACAGAAAAGTACAAGCCCATTAAATCCAATAATTAATAAAACGATAGTCGTCCAACCTGATACAGGAAATCCCAAAATAGTGCTATGTAAAAATAGTTTTGAAAAAATAAATAAACAAAACAATAAAATAGAAATGGTAAACATGGTCAATCCCAACCAACTTATGAATTTAAGTGGTGACGAAGAAGCACTAAAAAAAGAATTTAAGGCAAGATTCCACTTTTTTCTAAAAGTCCACCTCGATTTACTTTTTACGGTCGGGCGGTCAAAAGGTAAAAATTTTGGTTCAAATCCTAAATTTAGAATTTCAATAATAGGTGTGGTGTTGATTGGACTGATACGCGTATTCAAAATATCTATAAGTTCCCTGTCTGCTAAAAATCCATCAGCTCCTCCAGGCGGGAAATTTACGTGACTAAACCTATTCATTAATTTGTAAAAAAACCCTGAAAACCAATCTGAAATGATTCCATCATTGCGGCTATTTCTGTGGGCTATAACTAATTTATGACCGTTTTGCCATTGTCTGTACATGTCAACGACCAAACTTAATGGTCTTTGAAGGTCATCGGGAAGAAAAATGATACAATCGCCTTTTGCAACGCTGAGACCTGCGAATTGAGAATATTGTGCCCCATAATTTCGGCTCAATCTGTATGCCTTGATGTTTTTATCAATTTTCTCCAGAGATTTGGCTACTGAATAACTGGCATCTGTTGATCCGTCATCCATAATTAATAATTCATAAGGTATCGTTTCCGTTTTCAATACCTCTTTGATTAAAGAAGATACTGTCGCCAGTTTATCTGCACTTTGATAAGATAAAAGTATAATCGATAGCAAGCCACTTTGTTTATCCATCAGTTTTTAAATATTTGTTGCTTAGAATAAAATTTAATGAAGCTGTAAACGGAACTACCATAAACGGATAAATCCAGTTTTCAACATCAAATAATCGGGAATAAATGTTTAATAATATTACTCCTGTGCACATAGATAAAAGATATATTGTAAAATATATTATCGTTTTAGTCCCGGAGACACTACTTTTGAATGTATATCTACTATTCAAAAAATATGACACAAGAATGGATGTACCGTAAATAAATACATATGTGGGAATCAAAGGTGTTTTTAACACTCCTAAAGCATACATTGACGCCCCCAAAGTAATCAATGAAACGATTAAACCAACAGAGGAAAATTTTACTATTTTCGACACCAATTTCATAATACACAAATATATTTATCTATACACATCGCCTTACCACCTAACTTACATTTGAAAGCCAGGTTTTTTAGATTTATTTCATTTTCACCTATAGAATTTGAAGTTCCTAAATCAAAATAAAAATAATCTTTTCGATATTTTAGTATGATCTGGCTTATCATAAAATCTGAAGCATTATTTACAGTTGATGTCAAATACTGACATTTAATCACCTGACCTAGTTTAAACAACAAAACTGCACCAACAATTACATTATTGCTTTTGGCAAGGACAAGATCTATCTGATCGCTGAACTTTTCTTTCAGATATACCAACTCATTAAGCGAATGGACAGGTTTTGATTGGTATTTTTGGTTTAAATTATTGGAGATCATGTTATTAAAAGACTCAAAATCATTGGAATTAAAAACAATTTCGCTCTTTTGAAAAAATACTTTTGACACCTTTAAGTTTAATTTTGATTCCACTATGTCTTTAAGAGAAATAATAGCGGACAATTTCTGATTGCAAAAAACAAAATCGTTTTTTCTTAAAAAATATGTTGTTTCTTCAGATGAAACATTTTTATACATATTTGGACACAGTGTAATCTCTATCTTTTTTATATTTTTAATTCTGCAATAGTTTAAAATAGCATTAATGATATCATCAATGTCGAACCATTCTTTTCGAAGTTTTGTAATAACATCTGAAAATGGAAGGCCTCTGTGACTTATCAACTGAAAATCAATCTCACATGCCGGCTGAACAGCGACAAGCAAACCATTTTTATACACTAGCAATGAATGATCTAAATATCTGTCACCATGATATTCTATAAATGTACGCTCAAAAATAAATAACGGCGTATTTGAATTTCTCACAAATTTATCCCAATCATCTTTTAGTTCCGAATGATATCTGACTACATTCATGTATCCATCAACTTGTTAAATTCTTCAAAATCTCTAATATAATCAGCTTCATCATATTTCGTATCTGTCAGAACTACCTGAACGGAATTTTCTCCATAAGACATCGTATGCCAGCAATACGCTGGAATATAAAGTCCTTGATTTGGGCTATCAAGTAAAAAATTTAATTCCCCCCATTTGTCTATACATTTGATTTTAATATGACCAATTACTGCGAATATTACCATGCTGGCCATATGATGTGCATGTTTACCTCTTATGACATTGTCGGGAGTGCCATATGTCCAGAATACTCTTTTGATTTTAAAGGGTATATTTTCTTCTTCTGTGGCAACAGAGATAAATCCCTCTGATTCTTTACCAAATTTATTACAAAAAATCAGATAAGGCCTTGTCAAAACATTATTCATTTCTTTTGTATATTATAATATAGTTATCAGTTAGGGTCTTGTATCTTAAAGCATCATTATCAAAAAAATAAGAAGGTACATTATTTTTATCCATTTCAGCAACACCAACCTGATGATAGTTGATCATCTCAAAAGTAAAGATCCAATTATATAAAAAATGATCAGATTCATCCTTCATATTAATGGAAATGCTGTTTTGTATATGGATAAGGTATTCAGGCTTGTTTTTTTCTAAAAACTGTTTGGTGTCCTTTTGATATTGAAGATATTCCTTTGAAGGAATATGCAAAAAACCAACATACACATGAGGAATATTCAAAATTTTATCACATTCATAATATACTTGAGGCTCAGAACCGAACACATAAATTTTGTCATTTACTTGTAATTTTCGATTGAGATAAGTAATCATCCTGTCAAGTGCAAAATTAGGATTTGCGCCATAAACAAACCGATATACGTCAGAAACTTTGGCTATATAATTTACGTTTTTTGTTGTATTTATTTGATAAAAAATTAAAAAAAGCAAGCTTATGGCCAATACAATATTGACCTTCACATTTTTAACTATTAATGGAATCAAATTTCCGGAAAGCATAGCCACGGAAGGTATTACCATTAACCAGTAATGGCCGTAAAATCTGTACCCAGGGAAAGTGCTGAAAAAAGAAAATATAAAAAATAACAGTAGAAAAGTTGCCGCAGCCTTATTGCTACCTTTTATAAAATAACTGCCGGCAGCCAAAATGATACCCAACCCCGGAAATATAAATAATGGCCAATAAGTCCTGAATACAGATTGTAAAAAGCTGATAAGATACAATTTACCCGAAGCCCAACTAATTGTCGACAAATATGTACCGGATGGTTTTATCCATATCCAATCAATCATTTCATCAAAACTCCCTATTATGCTTATGTAGCCTATTAATGGTAAAATCAAACATAAGCCTCCAATTGTAAACATTCCTATGCCTTTTAGAACATCATTTTTATTGGTTTTTAAAGTCGTAATTAATAGAAACAACACGGGTACAATAAAGTAAATGGCATGTTGTCTTACCATGGCAGCAAACCCAAAAAAGAATCCTGCCCACAATAACTGTCTCGTATTTTTACCTGGTTTCAATTTTGTTATAAAAAAAAGAGACAGTAAAATCATAGCAATAAAAAAGTACTCACTTAATATGGCAAAACCAACAAAATTAGTAATTAAAACAAGCTGGAAATATATAGCAGCAGCAATAAAGGAATTTTGACTATTGTTACATAATGCCTGTCCAAGCTTGTATATCAGCACACCAATACCTATCTGCATGAGGACTAAGCCAACGTGAAGCAAGATGTTATTGTAACCAAAAATTAAATCAAATATACCATACGCAAAAAAAATGCCCGGAGGCTTGATTTCATAAAAATCCACATAAGGTTTAAATCCCCTCATAAACATCTTCCCCATATATAAATATGTACCTTCATCTCTGTCCAGCGGGATATCCAGATACCTGAGTCTGGACATTAAAAAGGATACAAAAGATACTACAAGCGCCGTTAAATAAAGATAATAAGAAGCTGACTTTTTTTCATTCAGATCGGTCATACAATGATTGGTTTTTTGTTTAAATGATATGGTTAAAGAATTTAATCATCATCATTTCAAAACAAAAATATGTAAATAAATCGTAATACAGTAATTAAATACACGATATCTTGTTATTTTTGAGCCAATGGAATATTAAACAATGCAAAAGTTTATTTTAAATTTTACACCTACGGGTATGATTCCCACTAAGGAACATACACCACATATTCCTGTTTCACCAACTGAAATAGTGGATGATGTACTTCGTGCACATGAATTAGGCATCACTCTGGTCCATCTCCATGCAAGAGATGAACTTGGCGTGCCAACGTATAAGGTGGCTTATTATGCTGAAATAATTGAAAAAATAAGGAAGTATGCACAAGAATTGGTCCTTTGTGTATCCTTGAGCGGGCGGAATTTTAATGAATTTGAAAAAAGATCAGAAGTGTTGTCTATTTGCCCTGATATGGGTTCTTTGACTTTGAGTTCACTCAATTTTTCTGCCTCTGCATCCGTGAATAGCCCGGATATGATCACCAATTTGGCACTGGCAATGAATAGATTAGGCGTAAAACCCGAGCTGGAAGTCTTTGATTTGGGTATGATAAATTATGCACATTACTTAATAAAAAAAGACATTCTTAAGCCTCCTTTTTATTTTAATATCATCACTGGAAATGTGGCCGGAATACAGCCAGATCCGGACCAATTGGGTGTAGCACTCAGATATCTGCCCGCTGATAGTTATTGGGCACTTGGCGGTATTGGTCCTTCCCAATTGAATGCCAATATGATGGCACTTTCCTCAGGTGGAGGGGTAAGAGTTGGCCTGGAAGATAATATATTTTATGACCTGTCAAGATCAGTAAAAGCTACCAATGTACAATTGATTCAAAGAATTCATGCCATAGCAGACATTCTGGAGCGGCCACTGATGACAAGTTCAGAGTTTGGAAATCTGGGATTTTACAACATAAACAGATCTAAATAAATTGATTCAATATGCTCTCAGGCACGTAATTTGAGAATAAATAAAGGATATGAATCATAAACAAATATATATCCTCGGCGACAATAAATATGCTCTGAGCATGATATTCGAAACCATTAGTCTTCTTTATGGCCTGGGGACTGAGGTAGGGATTGTATGTAACAGACCATTTACCTCCAGGGATGAAGAATTCAATTCCGGTTTGCTTAATTGGCGTACCATACTAAGTGAGGATTTTTATATCGGTCTCAATGACATTTGTTTTCTGGCAGGTATGAGTCCTGAATCAAGACAGTTCTTAATAGATATTTACAAAGAAGCAAACATATTTAAAAACCTAAGCCCTTTAATCCACCCATCCACATCAATTGCTCAAAATGTTGCCATTCAGAATGGCGTCCGCATAGAACAAGGTACTATTATAGGTCCCTATGCTGACATTGGAAAATATACACTGATAAACAGGGGTGCCATCATTGGGCATCATACCACAATAAGTGAAAATGTAAATATAAACCCCGGCGTCATCCTGAATGGTTTGTGTTTAGTTGGTAAAAATACCACGATTGGTTCAGGTGCCATCATTAATGAGGGTATTAAAATAGGTGCCAATTGTGTGATAGGGAGCGGATCCCTGGTAACCCGAGACATACCTGACGATGTGGTTGCATATGGAAGCCCTGCTAAAATAATAAGGGATAACACATTGCAGTAATTATTTCTTCAGATATAGAAGATATTCCTTCTCAAAACTAAGTATTGTACTGATATCACCTACCCAAATAGTTGAATTTTGATATATTATATCGGCATATTTTATATCCAAACTGTTCATTTTAATACCATACATAAATAGTTTATACATATATGCAGAATATAAATATGAAATATTTATATAAAAATTAGGAAATTTGGCGGGGGGGGTATATTTGTTTTAAATATTCTGCATCGATCATGAAAATTCTTTTTTTTCAATTAAACTAACCACAAACAGGGCACAGAAAATAACAAAATAATGCTACAAAAAGTACTTCTTCCAAAAAAAGAAAGTACGCAGATCATAGGCTAATTTAGTTTATGAATACTACAACCGCATATTCCGGATACATGCGATAATGAGTTTAGATTGCCATATTGATCACACTTTCAAAATTTGTGTTCGATACTCCCGTACCGCATTAGATCTTAAACAGGTCTTTTTGCATGAACTGTTTTTAATTAAAAAAAATCTAAAATTTATTCTACAAAATTAAAAATTCAATAAAATGAAAAAATTTCAAGTTATCAGTAAGCTTTTTGCTTTTTTATTCGTTTTGTCTGGTATGATCTATATCGGTTGCAATAAGGATGTCCATAATTTGCAAGACACAAAAGAAACACCAGGTAACACAGAATTGCGTACCAGGGTAACACCTGCCTTAGAAAATGGGACTTTAAAATTCAATAATCGAGCTGATGCCTTAGATTATTTGAATGAATTATCTTCCATTATGGAAGCTAATGAAGATAGGCCTTCAAATAGCATCACTGATGAATATGTAAATCCAACTATTGCCCTCTCTCAAAGCTTAGAAAGTGGTTTGGGTTTTAATTCGTTGTATTCATTAAGTAATAAAGATATTGACGGAGTCTTAATTGACCCGGTTTACTCTGACCCGGCAATGAATTTAATTCTTAACCAACATTATGAAATTATTATTGGAGATAAGATTTATGTTCATAAACACCCTTCGGAATATTTAAGTATCGATAAAAGTGATGTAACAAATCGACAAGTCTTAAGAACAATATTGCCGAATACATTAATTTCTACTGAAAAAATGCATAATGGCATTACAGTTGTAGAGGGCGACAATCGTATTATAACCAGTATAAAAGAGTGTGATTGCCATTTTGTATTTGAACCAACAGGTACAAAAAATTCACAGAACGGAACAACACAATATAAAATAAAATATACGTGTTTTGGTGTTCAAGGTGGTAATGCATGGTCAATTAAATGGAAAAACCCTGCTGATGCATCTGATTATGGTTATATAAATGGTACATTTAATTTTGTAAGTCAAAATCAAGAAATTCTTCTATGGTTACCTACTCGCTTATTGAATATTAAGATTGAGTTTTGTGCAACGCTTGATTGTGGAGCGGGGCCAAAACAGTATTGCTTTGATACAGCAATTTCAACAGCCGAAGAATGTTGCAAGAAATTTCAGAAAATTACTTTTGATACGCCTGTTCCTACTCAAAATTTTAAAATGAGATCCACTTATGAAAATGGGATAAGCTTCTTTTGGGGTTATTTCAATTATAGTAAAATAGAGTCATTGAATGGCGCGGGTACTTCAAGAGTTAAAGCTACAAAACTTGAACAATGGTTAAATGTCAAATATAGAAGAGAAGATTTTTGCACCATTCATGATACTGACGTGGATTATGATGCGTGTTTTAATTGCAAATGGAATCAAGAAACAGTATATTCTGAGCAAACTATTCCAACCGGTCCTGAAGAAGATACAGAAATAATGTTTCACAAATTAGGTGATGTAGTTTTTGATTATAAAATGGGGAAATCGAATTTTGTTGCATTTAAAAGTGTCGTGCCAGATTATTGTCATTAAATAATTATTTTTAATTATATTTAAATAGAAGATGGTGTGGCTAAATCCCACACCATCTCTAAATTTTAAAATACTTTTATACTTTTTGCATTATGAGGCATTTAATACTAATCATCACTATTGTATTCTTCTCAGTTTCAAATCAAAAGATTAACGCCCAATCTTATAAAGTAGAAATCTTAGACATAGAGTATGATACCTAATAGATTATACATCAATTGCTAATGAAAGAGCGAAACAGATGTTATTCCCTTTATTATTTTAAAACTTTCACGTTTGACTTTAAGTTTCCTTATTTTGACTTGATGCTTGATTCAATTTATACAGAAAGTGGTGCTGTTGTGGATATTGGTCCGACAGAAGAGTATGCTATGTACCTATTTTCAACTTCAACAACATTTGAGTTAGATAGGAATTTCGTGTTGATCTGCCTTTAGTGTCAGATTTTAGATATAAGCAAACAACTATTGCAAATAAAAGAGTATTAATAATAGAATTTAGAAGAGTTCATTTGGATCTTTATTATGATGAACCGAGATTTGCTACCAGTGATATCTCTTTCCAATATTGGTTTTGGGAAAATGGAGATATTGAGGTGCGATTTGGTCACATTTTTATAGATGAATCAATTTTTAAACCAGGACTCGGTTGTAAACGTAGAATTGACCCAGAAACACAAGCATATGGTCCAATGATTATATCGATAGCAAATTGGGATAACACAGAAATTATAAACATTTCTGGGAATTTGGACGATAATCCAGTAATTGATTATGACGCAGATTTTGATTCATTGGGAGGTTTAGTATATATTCCACAAAAAAACACGGTTGTTAGGTTTAAGAAGGCTACATCGGCAACGACACAAGCTATACAAAATAAACCTATCCCAAATCTGGTGACGGATGTACTCATAGTTCCTGAAGATCTAAGTTATCAGAAGTATGCAATTTATGATATGGCTGGTAGATTGATGTGTAGCGGTGACCAACGAACATCTATAGATACGGGCATGCTCGCGGCGG
The DNA here is from genome assembly GCA_016717145.1 of Saprospiraceae bacterium. Classification (GTDB taxonomy): domain Bacteria; phylum Bacteroidota; class Bacteroidia; order Chitinophagales; family Saprospiraceae; genus OLB9. The sequence goes on from JADKGD010000015.1 coordinate 133,686, forward strand.
GGTATTATGTGCTCAAACTTCGCGCCGGACATGCCATGTATGCGTACAAATTTCTCAAACAATAGCATCAAATCATTATGAAAATCGGATTAAAACTTGTGGTTATTTTCCTATGTAATATGTTTATCATAGCCTTGGTTAGCGGGCAAAAAGGATTCCAACTTGGATTCGGGGTAGGGACGATGATCATGGATTATAATACATTCAGTAGAGGTAATTTGTTTAAGACTGTCAAAACCAAATCTACAGATGCAGATTTCAATGATCTCAAAATATCAGGAAGTAATCCAGTGTATATAGATGTAAAGTTAGATTATTTCTTAAGTCCAAAATTTCAAATTCGGTCTGGTGTACAATATCGATATAGAACCATCAGCTATTATGGATCAAATACTGGTTCTGTCAAAATGTATTCCATACCTTTGATATTTAATTATCGGGTGCCCTTAAGTAAGGAAAAAGGCATAACACTGGGATGTAAATGGGTTTGACCTTGGATAGATATCTTAATAATAATTTTGGAAGTTTTACGATTGAAGAAGGAAATGTAAAGACAGATGTTATTGTAAAAGAAGACTATTACAATGGTGCATTCTCAAGTATAAATGGTTCCTTTCGATATGGGATAGAATTAGAAAAAGATCTGGGCAAACATGGTCGCATTGGTATACAATTAATGTATTCTTACCTACATACTGGCAATCAAGTGGATATTTATACTACAATGATACAAAACAAATATGAAGACGCAGTAAATCCATTTTTATTAACATCTACTAAAACAGAAAAAATAAAATATGACGGTAATCAATCAGGATTTTTACTTGGGTTGAATTATTATTTTGGTCAGTTCAGTTGGAATGTTAAATAAAATTTCGAATTATATTCACTCAACATTTTCAATTTTAAAATAAAAACAAAAAAGATGCATCCTAAATTAAAAACTTTAACGCTCGCAATATTTATTGTCGGATGTGCTCTAAATTCAACTGCTCAAAAGGGTTTCCAACTGGGCTTAGGTATTGGAACATCTTTAGTACAAAAGAAGTTTCAAACCTATTTCTGCTGATTTTAGTGAAGTCAATATCATTGGTAACAAGCCATATTATTTCTCATTTCTGCTTGATTACGGTTTTAATCATCGATTAAAACTCAAATCAGGTATAGAAATCAGATTACGATCCATTAGTTATGGCAATTTTGATGATAACCTTAGTACCGTTATGCTAAGTATACCATGTGTATTTCAATATAATATCCTCAAAATCGAAAAATATGGTCTGAACATAGGTGTGAATCTTGGCGTATCTTTCGACAGGTTTAGTGGCTTTAATTATGATTATCGAATCATTCGTAGTGATGAAATAACACAAACCACTTATGATGTCCTCATAAAGTCAGATATTGGTAGCCAAAATTCGTTTCCTTTTGACAATTTTTCGGGCCGATATGGATTTGTCATTGGCAAAACATTAAGCAAAAATCATGGTCGTCTGGAATTAAATGTACAGTGGATGTCACCTAGACGAATTTCATCAAATTTAGATTTTGACATATCCAGAAAAATTGAGACAAACGGTGTTTTAATTTCAGATCAAAATTTTAAACCTTCATATAGTCTCATTCAAAAAGGATGTAACATTGGGTTTAAATTATTATTTTGGCCAGTTCAGTTGGAATAAAAACTGAAACAAATGTTTTAATTACTTCCTTCCAAAATCTGCAGGTATCTCACCCCATGATTCGGTGTTCCATTTTAGGATTTTGTTTTTGAAGGTATTGGCTTTTAGCCAGGTTTCAGCTCTGGTGATGAGGTCAAAGATGATGTCGTTGTGTTTGGTACTTTCAAGGGTGGTCTTTGCTTTTTTATTTTTCACCCAGGAAATTGCTGTTTTAGAATCTGTGTAAATGGATGTATGATCGTTATTGTGTTTTTTGAGCATGGCCAATGCGTGCACAAGTGCAAGGAATTCTCCTATATTGTTAGTGCCATCTTTGAATGGTCCCTGATGAAACAAATGTTTTTTAGACATGGTTTCTACGCCTTGATATTCCATGATACCTGGATTCCCACTGCATGCTGCATCAGTAGAGATGCTATCCTGGATGATGTTTTGGCGGCTTTCATTTTTAGGCGTTGTGGATATCGTCTTTTTTGTGAACTCATGATATTTGCGTTTAATGGCAAATTCTGCTTCTGCCATCGAATCAAAACTTTTGTATTGGGCTGCCTGATAACCGACAATTTGTTTCTGGCAATCTTCCCATGAAAGGTAGATTCCTGGTTTGATTCCTTCCCAAACTACGTAATATTTTTGTTTCTTTGCCAAAATATTTATTACAATTTAGCGACAAAAGTAATGTTTATAGACACACACGCCCATATTTACAGTAAAGAATTTGTTGATGATTTTGAAGAGATGCTAATGAGAGCGTCAGAGGCAGGAGTTTCAGATATTTTTATGCCCAATATTGATAGTAAGTCTATCGACAGTATGCTGGAAATAGCTTCAAAACATTCGAACTGCCATGCAATGATCGGCCTGCATCCATGTCATGTCAAGGAGGATTATAAGAATGAACTTGATATTGTAGAAAAATACCTGCACGACGATAAAATTGTTGGTATTGGAGAGATAGGTATTGATCTTTACTGGGACAAAACTTTTTATCATGAGCAGGAAGATGCTTTCCGTCGACAGATTTTTATGGCAAAAAGTTCCGGACTACCTTTTGTAATTCATTCACGTGATTCATTGGATATAACCATTGATATCGTATCAGAAATGCAGGATGGCAGTTTAAAAGGTATTTTTCACTGTTTTAATGGAAGTAAAACGCAAGCTCAGAAAATAATTGACATTGGTTTTATGATGGGTATCGGTGGTGTTATCACGTATAAAAATGCAGGTGTGGATATTGTAGTAGCTGACATTCCATTGGAATGTTTGGTTTTGGAAACTGATGCGCCAGTCTGTTAGTTAATTAAAGAATATGGTTTGTAATAGTTTTAAAGAAGGAAAGAATATTAAATTAAGGCTGAGTTGAATTATAAAAATAATAAAAAATAAATCCATCCAAGATGCTCAATATCAAGTCAATGAATATTACTAAAATAAGAATAGAATAATTTTGTTTTGATATTAGATGGAATTTTTCAACATTTGCAGTATTGGAGAGTTGTCCGAGTGGTTTAAGGAGCACGCTTGGAAAGCGTGTATACCTCGAAAGGGTATCGAGGGTTCGAATCCCTCACTCTCCGCAAAAATAATTGTCTGAAATTTGACAATAATAAATTAATTCATATTTTTAACCTTTAATTTTAATTATTTTAAAACGTAAATTAACAAATCATGCGAAAACTTTTATTTTTAATTGGGGTATTTATGGTCGCAGCAGCTGTTGGCGCCAATGATGTAATGGCTCAGGATGCTGCTACAGGGGCTGCGGCGGCTGCTCCGGTATCAGCAGGTGCATTTCAGGTACTTAAAGAAAAATTTATTGAGGGTGACTGGTTATGGATGAGCCCGGTACTGGCGTGTTTGATATTTGGTCTTGCTTTTTGTATAGAGAGAATTATCACATTAAATGTTGCTTCTACCAATACAGATGTACTTCTAAGTAAAATTGAAGACAAATTGTCAAGTGGAGATGTAGAAGGTGCAAAAAGTATTGCAAAAGCTACGCCCGGCCCTGCTGCAAGTGTACTTTATGAAGGTCTAAGAAACCATGCCGGTGGTGTAGATGCTGTTGAAAAAGCAATTGTTTCATACGGTTCCGTACAAATGGGCTTATTGGAAAAAGGGTTGATCTGGATATCTCTATTTATTGCCTTATCACCGATGTTGGGATTCTTAGGAACCGTTATTGGTATGATTCAGGCATTTGACAAGATTCAGGCAGCTGGTGATATATCTCCAACTGTGGTTGCAGGTGGTATTAAAGTGGCACTTTTGACAACGGTATTTGGACTTATTGCAGCCATGATACTTCAGGTTTTTTATAATTATATCATTTCAAAAATTGATACGATTGTAAATAAAATGGAAGAGTCTTCTATCGGTTTGGTTGAGGTAATGTCCCGAAATAAAGTTTTCAAATAATTGATGACAGCATAATATTAATAAAATGACAAAGTTATATAATTATTTAATAAAAGATGGTGACGCCATCGCTGTCGGCTTAGGAGCCATTTGTATAATAATCTTTGCACTTGGCATATATTTTGGTTCAAATTCAGGTGGATACGTGTTGAGTGAATTGACAGACGCTCCTGACAAATCAAAAATAAACTGTTTTAATGCTGGCTTGATCATCATGATTGCTATGATCATTATTTCTATTCTATTGATGGTTTTTGGCGTGATGTGGGATTTATTAAAAGATTTCAAAGCAGGTGTTCAGACCATGATTGGATTTGGTGTCATGCTTGCCGTCTTTTTGGTTTTGTATTTTACATCTTCTCCTGATACAGGTGGTAGGTTTGCAGCATACTGGAGTAAAGAGCCGTTTTTTATCACTGAAGGGTTAAGCAAATTTATTTCTGCCGGTATTTATACTACCGGTATTTTGACTGCTGTCGCCGTATTAGCTATGGTGTTTTATGAGGTTAGAAGTATCTTTAAATAATATCTTAAAATAAGTACATTATGGCAAACAAAAAAAATCGTATGAGCAATGAGATCAATGCGGGCTCAATGGCAGATATTGCCTTCCTGTTATTGATTTTTTTCCTTGTCACGACTACAATAGCTGAAGATAAAGGGGTACTGGTAAAACTACCTCAATACTCAGAGGAACCTCCACCGGAAATGAAGTTAAACACAAGAAATGTATATTCTGTGTTGGTTAATGCAAATAATCAGTTGCTTGTAAGGGGAGAACCAATGAAAATTGGGGAGCTTAAAAATAATGCCAAAATTTTTATTGCAAATCCTCAAAAGCTTGAAAATATGGCTATTGACCCGACATCTGCAATTATCTCCATCAAAAATGACAGAGGTACTAAATATGGTACTTATCTTGAAGTTTATAATGAATTGAAAGCAGCGTATGATGAGCTTTGGGAGGAAGCAGCCATGAAAAAATTTGGTAAGAATCTTGATGAGCTTTCAAATGCCCAGGCAAAGGAAATTAAAAATGCCATTCCATTGGTACTTTCTGAAGCAGAACCAACCAAGTTTGGAGAAGAAAAATAATTTAATGACAATTTAAAGAAAGTTGATATGTCAAAATTTAAAAAGAAACAAGGCAACGCAATGCCTGCAATTTCTACAGCTTCACTTCCGGATATCGTTTTCATGTTGTTGTTTTTCTTCATGGTTGTAACCAAGATGAGAGATAATGAATTGATGGTATCCGTAAATACACCGCAAGCTTCAGAACTCACCAAACTTGAGAAAAAGACCTTGGTTAATTTTATCTTTATTGGAAAGCCCATTCAAAAATTGAAAGATAAGTGGGGCACAAAAGCAAGAATTCAGTTAGGTGATAAATTTGCTACACCTGAAGATATTCCTTTATTTTTGGAGCAACATAAACTTACAGTACCGGAAAGCCAACGTCAAAGTATCATATCCTCATTGAAGGTTGATCATGACGTTACTATGGGTATTGTCGGTGATGTAAAACTTGCATTGAGAAAAGCGAATCAATTAAAGGTCAATTATTCTGCTAAAAAGAAGGAACGAACAAAATAGTTGTTTATTAATTTACGTATGATAAGTTTAAAAAAAGGAGTAAAAATATTTACTTCTTTTTTTTTGTGCGTATTTTGTCAGTTTATAACATTTCAGTAAGACAAAGCATAAAGGAAGTCCAGACTTACTAAGTAAAATAAAAGTGCTACGTCTCATATACTGATTTCTCCAATAATTTAAATCAAATAATGTTTGGTTGAAAGCTTAGAGAATATTGTCCTGTCTTAAAAAACAAAAAAAAAGACGCCCAACATACTGAGCGTCTTTAATAGTTACATATCTTATTACCACTATTTTGGCATCACTACACCATCGATTACATGGATTACTCCATTCGTTCCTTTCAAATCAGTGGCAGTTACAAAAACAGAATTTCCTTTTTCATCTGTCAATTTTACTTTTCCATTGTCCAATGATGCTGTCAATTTACCGCCTTGTACAGTCGTCAGTATGGCTTTGCCTTTTCCTGCTTTGATGGCTGCCATTACTGCCGCAGCATCGATATTACCACTCACTACGTGGTAAGTCAGAATACCAGCTAAAGTTGCTTTGTTTTCTGGTTTCAATAAAGTTTCCACAGTACCTGGCGGCAATTTAGCAAATGCTGCATTGGTGGGAGCAAACACTGTAAATGGTCCTGCACTCTTAAGAGTGACAACTAAATCCGCTGCTGCTACAGCTGCTACCAATGTAGTGTGGTCTTTAGAACCTGCAGCGATATCTACGATATCTTTCCCCTGACCAATAGCAAATGTTGATGCAACACTCACAAGCAAAACAATCATTAATGATTTCATTTTTTGTTTAATTTTTATGTTAATAATGTTAAACAAACGTGATGATTGAAGTATTGTTTTCATTTTATGATATATTTAACGTTTAGATAATTTTACAAAAAAATCAAAGAAGACGAATGAAGTAAATCAAACTTAACTTGTAAAATTTATTTTTATATTAATATAAAAATTTACTACGACTCTTCAGTTTCGACACTAAATACTGAACCAAAAAATATGGAAACAAACACCACGTCTTTTTGTTAACCATTGATTTACAGTCAAAAGTAGACCAACATGACCCGTTCAAAATTATTGCATAGTCTTTTTAACAAATTTCTTTCTGAAAAAACAAAAGAAAGTAGTGAAAAGGTCATTTTATCAATAGCTATAGCGAGTTTCATTATTCACCTCGTGATTATTTATTTAGTTGATTTTGGGTTTATTTCTTTAGGCACTTCTTCTGACCTAATTAATAATCCTATCGCTGCTATTTACACACCTTTTTCATTCATTCTACTTTACGAAGTTTATCTATTGATCTATTATCTCCCTAAATCTTTTACCACCTATATTAGCAAACAATACGAAATTATGACACTCATCATCATTCGTAGATTGTTTAAAGATCTTTCAAATCTCACGCTGACAAATGATTGGTTTGCTATTAAAGATGACTTACAATTTACTTACGATTTGGTAACGTCTATATTAATGTTTTATCTTATTTATTTGTTTTACAAACAGAACAAACTAAGATACAATCTCGAAGCCATTGATGATATTCAAATTGCTGCTACACTAAAATTTGTAAAAATAAAAAGAGTGTTAGCGACATCATTAGTGCCTGTGTTGATAATTTTGGCTATTTATTCATTTGCAAGCTGGCTTATACAAATTATACACCCTGGCCAAAATTCGAATAATTCATTCTCAAATATTAATAATATATTTTTTGAACAGTTTTTTACAATATTGATTTTTGCTGATGTCTTATTGTTGCTATTTTCATTTTTTCTCACAGACGAATTTCATAAGGTAATAAGAAATTCCGGTTTTATTATTTCTACTATACTGATCAGAATTTCATTTTCTACATCGGGATTATTAAATAATTTATTAATACTTAGTGCAATCGCCTTTGGACTTTTTATCATCATAGTTCATAATAAATTTGAAAGACAAATTGCTCTGGAAAAGAAACAATACATTGATTCGAATAAATAAATATACATAACTATTAAAGTAAGAATCAATATGATTATTTCCAAATGAAATGGAATAATAAAGCAGGTTAGAGTTTGTTTATAGGCCCAAATATTAAAGCTTAAAAATTGCACCAGGAAGTACATTTATTATGCTTAGAGAATATTTTCCTATCTTAAAAAACAAAAAAAAAGACGCCCAACATACTGAGCGTCTTTATAAGTTACATATCTTATTCCCACTATTTTGGCATTAATACCCTGTCGATAACATGTATGATACCGTTGCTTGCTTTTAGGTTAGCAGATTTTATAAAAGATGACATGCCTTTTTCATCGGTCAGTTTTATTCTTCCATTTTCAAAGGATGCAATTATAATACTGTTATTTATAGTTTTCAGAGGCAAGCTTCCATTATTTGAATTTAAGGCTGTAATGATGGTGGACGCTTCATATTTTCCTTTTAAAACATGATAAGAAAGCATGTTAGCTAATAATGCCTGATTTTCAGCTTTAAGATAATTATCCAACGCCCCTACAGGTAGTGTTTTAAAAGCATCGTCAGTTGGGGCTAAAATTGTAAATGGCCCTGTTTCTTTTAACATTGTTATAAGATCAGCTGCTTTAAGCGCTTTAACTAGTGTACCGTGATTAGCAAAAGTCATAACTTCTTCAACAACATTTTTTGTCTGAGAAAATGTAAAAGTAGCTGTAAATACGGTCAATAAAATAAATAATAATGTTTTCAACTTTATGTATTTTAATAATTAATAATAATCTCTCAACGCACAAATATATCCATTGTTTCCATTTTATACAAACTTTAACTGTTTCGCCGCATATATAAATTCTAAATAGCATCATAAATTGACTTTTAGTTTTTCAAATTATTCATTACATTTAAATTTTTATTTGTATAAAAGTTAGAATAATTCCTAGTGGCGCATAATTATGTATATTTATTTTTTGAGTTATTTGAAGTTCTTAATTTCCTGCAGCCCTAAATATAAGCCTAACCAAATAAGAACGTGATCTAACCTGCAAAATATTGGATTAACTCAGTCATTTTGTTTAAGATTGATAAGTTTTAAGTAAATACCAAATGCCAGGATGGAAGGTACCCACATTCCTATAAATATACCTGAATCTGCTACACCATTGAAATACAATATCTCTGAGAATGATTAATGAAAGAAAAGCTGAAATAAAAAGTAACTTGTCCGTAATGGTAAATTTTTAAATCATTATTTATTTGTTTTAAATTTTAAAAAGAATTAATGTATATGTTTCGTTGATATAATAAAACGCTCTTTTCCAGTGCTTTAAAGCCTATCTATGCTGTCAATGCAGGTAAAGAATAATAGTCACTATAATTTTTCATGATTGTGTCTCTTACTACTTTTTTTGCGTAAAGTACACGTTCTGTCACTGTTTCTAAGGGTATATTAAAACTGGCAGCAATTTGACTGTAGTTGTATCCATTACGATACATATCAAAAGCTAGTCTGATAGAGACATCTAATGAATTAATATTATTAATAATTTTTTTCATCATTTCGTTTCTATCTCGGACATCCGTAGTTTTACTAACCAATATATTTGTAGACTGATTGTCTTCACTTACAACTACAATGTTCTTATTATCAATTTGCTCGTAATTTTTAATGAATAAATTCATTAGAGTGGTTGTTGTTCCTTGTTTAATAAAAGAACATACCTTATGATTATATTTATGTTTATGTTTAAATGTACCAAGAAGCATTCTTTGTGAAAAGCTGTTTGAGAATTTACATTTGTATGAGTTTAGGCTAAAATCTAAAGTATCCATGATTCTAATTTGATGTTGCAAAGATATATTTTGTTTAACATATATTGTAATAATGTTAAACAAAATAAATTTATTTTTAAAATAATCTTATAATGATACTTAAGAACTGAGATATATTAAAATATATTTATCAATTACGTTAAATCAAATCAACTAAGAATTACCTTTTTATTAGCTAAAGATCTCATTAAATTTAAACATTATTCTATTCAAAAGTTTCAAAAGGGAAAATTATCCATGTCCTTGCGTGCAAAATCCATTTTACGCTCTCATTAGTGACCATACCTTTGCAGTGTCAATATCGACAAATTATTTAATCATAAAACTTTAGTAAAATGAAAAAGTTAAGTTTAGTGTTTTTAGTTCTCTTGTTCGCTTTGGTATCGGATGTTATCTCAGCTCAGGTTCAGCCCGTAGATAAGGATCAGCTTGCTATCGGAGGTTATGATGTCGTCTCATACTTTACAGCAAATAAAGCCACAAAGGGCAATGCAGTTTATACTGTTACCCACGATGGTGCCAACTATTATTTTGCCTCAGCAAAAAACCAAAAATTATTCAAGAGTGATCCAACCAAATATCTTCCTCAGTGCAATGGATATTGTGCATGGGGCGTGGCTGAAAAAGGAAGTAAATTTCCAATCAACCCCGAAACATTTACAGTATCTGACGGCAAACTGTACTTATTTTTTAATGGAGATTTTGAAGGTCAACCATTCAATACTTTGACTGAATGGAAAAAAGCAGAGAAAAAATACCTTACAACCGTAGAAAGTGCCTGGGAAAAAGTAAATAAATTGTAATTTTTAAAACACGTATTAGATTAGCAAAACCACAGAATTTGCAAAACAATTTGCATATAAATTGATGACATTTTTTAAAAGCAGAAATGCCAATAAGAAAATCAAAGACCACCGGGGGGGGGGGGCCACCAAAATTATTACATTTGGACTATGGAAACAGCATTGCAAAAGTAAAAATGGCAAAAAGCACGCCTGGAATAGTAAAGATCCCGAAAGGGTATCAAAAGCGTACACTGTTGATACTGAGTGGAGAAACAGAACGGAATTTATCAATGGTCGGGATGAAGTTGTTGCATTTCTCACCAGAAAATGGGAAAGAGAAACATTATAAGTTAAAAAAGGAACTCTGGGGTTTTAGAGAAAATAGAATGGCGGTACGCTTTGAGTATGAATATCAGGATATAAATGGCCAGTGGTGGAGGGCTTATGGCAATGAAAACTGGGAGTTTGATGAGCATGGACTGATGAGGAAAAGGTATGCAAGTATCAATGATCTGGCTATCAATGAGTCTGACAGAAAACTGAAATAGTATGGCAAAAAATTTTGCAGAAATTGCTTTTACGGATGCAGTCAAAGAGATGCAGGAAAAGCACGGTAGTCGGAGAGCATATGAAAGAATGGAAAAACTCAACATCGTTGATGGTCTTTCGGTAAATGAAATTGAGTTTATCAGGAATCAGGATAGTTTTTTTATGGCTTCCTTTGGTGCCGGTGATTTTCCTTATATCCAGCATCGTGGTGGCCAAAGAGGATTTCTGAAGGTGCTGGATTCGAAAAGAATAGCTTTCATCGATTTTACGGGCAATAAGCAATATATTTCGGTAGGAAATCTTGTCACAAATAAAAATGTGGCTTTGATTATAGTTGATTATCCCAATAGAGCCAGGCTAAAAAATATATGCCAAAGCTGAGATAGTCGAACTAAAAGATAATATGGAGTTATTTGAATCACTATCACTCGAAGATTACAATTTTAAGGCGGAGCGTATGATGATATTCCACATCGAAGCTTATGACTGGAATTGTCCGCAACACATCACACCCAGATACACCGGGGAAGATATTGAAAAAGCGCTTGTACCACAAAGGGAATACATTACCAAACTCGAATCTGAACTAAAAAAATTAAAGAGCCATGAACAGCAATAAAGTGGACATTCTGGCTTTTGGTGCTCACCCTGACGATGTGGAGTGTGCTGCAGCGGGTGTTTTACTCAAGCATATAGCAATGGGCAAATCTGTTGCAATTATTGATTTGACAGCCGGCGAAATGGGTAGTTTTGGCAATGTTGAAACCAGGAAAAATGAAGCAAAGATAGCCTCGGAGATTTTGGGTTTAAAAAGCAGAGAGATTCTGGGCCTACCGGATGGTGGTATTGAAAATAATGAAACTGCCAGGATGCTGGTCATTGAGTTAATAAGAAAGTACCAACCGGATATTGTATTGTGCAATGCCCTACATGACAGACATCCGGATCACGCCAATGCGGCAAAATTGGTAGCTGATGCTTGTTTTCTTTCTGGTCTGAAGAAGAAGGAAACCTTTTTTGATGGAGAATTTCAGGGGCCCTGGAGACCGGCGTTTATATATCATTACATTCAGGATTATTTTTTGCAACCTGATTTTGTCATTGACATAACACATCAAATGGATAAAAAAATGGAGAGCATTAAAGCCTATAAGTCTCAGTTTATTGATCCCAATGACCATAATCCGAATTCTGTTTTGGCCTTTCTGGATCAGATTAAAAATATGAACATTATTTATGGCAGACCACTGAATGTTAAATATGCTGAAGGATTTAATGTCAGCCGTTATCTGGGAGTGGCTGACTTTTATCAATTGAGATAAAATGGTATTTTAAACAAAAATCACACATGACAAAATCAAACGCGTTAACACTTATCAACCCTAAAAGTGGCTCACTGGCTTTTAAGGTTTTTAATTTTGATGACAATAGTCCTTTTGACCACATTCAGCGGCTCAATTATTATTCGCTCATCTGGATTCAACAGGGTAAAGGTTCGGTAAAAGCAGATTTTGCAGAATACAATTTTGGCGTAAATACATTGTTTGCTTTTGCGCCGTATCAACCTTTCATGATCCATGAAAATGAAAATATATCAGGACTGGTTTTAAACTTTCATCCTGATTTTTTTTGCATTCACAAACATCATAAAGAAGTGGCTTGTAACGGGATACTGTTCAATAATATATATGATCCTCCATTTGTGTTGGTGGATGAAACGGCACAGTTCACTTTCGGAATGTTGGTGGATCAAATGAGGTCGGAGATGCAAAACCCAGCATTAGCGCAATACGAATTGCTGGTTTCTTATTTAAAAATATTTCTCATTACAGCGTCCAGGCTGAAAGCTCAACAACAAACGGAAAAAATTCCATTTAAAACAACATCTAAAGAACCTTTTATCCTACAGGATTTAAAAGACAATATTGAAGCGAACTTCAAGACCAAACATTCAGCCGGTGAATATGCAGAACTGCTGAATATATCACCCAAAGCCCTGGCTAAAATCACTAAGTCACACTTTAATAAAACCCTGACCGATCTGATCTCAGAGCGCATTATCATAGAAGCAAAACGGGAATTGTACCTTACCAATAAAGCAGTAAAAGAAATTGCCTTTGAGTTGGGTTACGATGACGAACACTACTTCAGCAGGTTTTTTAAAAACAACGCAGAAGTATCCCCCCAAATGTACAGAGAAACTGTAGGCTTTGCTATGGTAATGTGATTTAGTGAATTCAGATTAATATCATCGGTTTGTTTAGGTATTATCCAAAAACATTAAATTGAATTTTGGTACTATTCCCCAATTGCTGAAAACGAAATTCAAAGATTATTTAAACCACTCTTGCTTAACCCATTCTTTTTCATCGCTCCACTTGAAAAGAAGGAATAATAAAAATTACACATCCAGATATTATTTATTTAAGATTTTGTGATAATTCTGTGATACTTAGAACCCATCTTTGACGGACGAATTATTGAAAATCAATCGATAACTACTCAAATCATTTAAAAAATAAAATATACGTCATATGAAACCATTTTTTTTAGTATTATTAGGTATCACACTTTTGAGTTCTTGTATCGGTACAGATCTGGTCGAGGAGATTGAAGTACCAACGCAAGTGCTTATTTCTACAAACGTAGCATCTATCAAAGTAGGAGAGCAAGTGCAGTTCAATGCAATATTTACTAATAATTATGGAATGACCCAAAGTAAACCTATAATATGGTCCACATCGACACCAGAGATACTAAGTGTATCATCTTCCGGCCTTGTCAAAGCGCTGAAAACTGGCAATGCCAACCTTAAAGCTATGTCAGAAAATGCAGTTACAACGCGCACATTAGTTATAACATCAGATATTAAACCTGACACTACTTCTACTTTAAGATCCGGAACTTTCAGATCTGCCGGGGCAGGGTCTTATACCGTTGCCGGTGATGTCATCATTACTACTTCAGGTGGGAAAAGTAAAATTACCGTCAAGGACAACTTTAAGGCCAGTATTGGTCCAAGCTTATTTTTATTGCTAACCAATCATACCAATGGTAGCTACATGGTCGTGAGCAACAATCCTGCCATCAATGGTACAAGTGCTCAAATATCATTGACACGCCTTACAAATTTTCAGGGAACTATGTCCTGGGATGTACCTGCAGGAGTTGATGTTTCAAATTATAAGTATGCATTATTATACTGCACACTTGGACCAGTATTTGGGTATGCTGAGTTAAAATAATTATTAATAATTTATTGGAGAAAATCTAAAAATAACATAAAATGAAACAATTATTCCTTCTTTTTTTTACAATACTATTTGTAGTAAATGTATCTTCCCAGGCATGGACAAAACCAAAAGGTCAGGGTTTTTATAAATTCGATTATACAGTAATTCAGACAAATAAAGTCTATGATCCGGGAGGAAAAGTTGTTCCTTTCAGGACTTTGGGCAACCATACACTCAGTTTGTACGGAGAAAGAGGTATAACTGATAAGTTTACGATACAGGCTTACATTCCTTTTTTTGTGAGAAATGTACTCAACGAAACCAAAGGTGCACAAACAGGCGTTTTATTGGAACCTGGCATAGAAGAGAATAATATTGGTGATATAGATATCGCTTTCAGATATGCGCTTCCTTTTGGATCATTACCTGTGAGCGCTACATTATTGCTGGGCTTACCTACAGGAAATAGCACTCAAAATTCCGGACTATTTACAGGTGATGGAGAGTTTAATCAGATGCTTAAGTTAAGTACAGGAGTGGGTGCCACAAAATGGTGGACTCAATTTGGATTGGGGTATAACAATCGAACCAAAGGATTTTCTGATGAAGTTAGATACGATGCAGAATTTGGATATAAAATGTTCAATCAAAAACTATTTACCATCGTTAAATTTTCAGGCATAGAAAGTATAAATAATGGAACAGAAGCAGTATCATCTACCGGTCTTTTCTCCAACAATGTTGAATTTCTTTCTCCGGGTTTGGAATTTCTATATTTTATAAAACCCAAATTAGGTCTGTCTTTCAGAGCCGCCGGAGCTGTCAAGGGTCAAAATGTATTGGCAGCCCCTTCCTTTTCTTTTGGGGCATTTATACAATAGACAATTTACAATTATTTATTCAAAACATTATTCTCAAAATATGAGAGAAAGGTATTCAATTATCCTTCTCGTGATACTTCTGTGATATTTGAGAAATATCTTTACACTATTATTCATTAAAACATTAAATCTTATGTCAAAACCAACTACCATTTTTTACATCGAACGTATACTAAGCAGTGTTGCAGCAGTCATCTTGCTTCAGACACTTTATTTTAAATTCACAGCTGCACCAGTGAGTGTCCATATATTTTCTACATTGGGTATTGAACCCTGGGGAAGAATAGGATCAGGAATAGTGGAATTGATTTCCGGTATTTTGCTTTTCAGACCGAAGACATCTCTTTTTGGTGCCATATTAGCTTTGGGTACGATGAGCGGAGCCATATTATCTCATCTATTTGTATTGGGTCTAGAAGTCCAAAACGATGGTGGCAGCTTATTTCTCCTCGCGATGATAGTCACTGTTTGTAGTTTAGGTGTGATTTTTATTAAAAGAGATGAGTTAAAAAGCCTTATTTCAAAATTTATTAAAATATAAAATCCTGTACATAATGAAGGTATTTCTTTTTTCACTTATCGTACTTTTCTCCATCAGTATCCATGCTCAAAGCTCAAAAGATCCAGCTGTATACAGTACTAAAGAAGGAGCTATCAAAGGCTATGATCCGGTGGCTTACTTCGTTTCAAATCAACCCGCTAAAGGCCTGCAATCGATTTCACATGTATGGAATGGTGCTACCTGGCATTTTGCTTCTGAAACCAACAAACAATTATTCACTGCCAATCCTGAAGAGTATACTCCACAATATGGTGGGTATTGTGCATACGGATGGGCGCAAGGATATGCTGTCAAAATAGAACCGGAAGCCTGGGCCATCGAAGGTGGAAAATTATACCTTAATTACAGTAAAGGTGTACAAAAAGACTGGGATAAAGATCGGGCAGGTTATATTAAAAAAGCAGATCTGAATTTTGTCAAAAAATAGTTGGAAGGTACATTATTTATTAAAGAGATGACCATTTGATATTTTTTTTGTAAAATGTCTTTTAAATTGTGGCTTCAACCAAAAATATTATTTTGAAATGAGATCATATATTTCCACTTTAGCATTTATTTTTTTGACTTTATCACTTCATTCGCAACAAGCCTGGACAAAAACTAAAGGAAAATACTTCGGACAGATCGGTACTTCTTTTTTAGCTTACAATAGTTATATTGACAATGATACAAAGTCGGTTTTGCCTTTGGGCAGGGATTTTGTAGATATGAGTGTATCTTTGTATGGAGAATATGGTG
Source organism: Saprospiraceae bacterium (assembly GCA_016717145.1). Taxonomy (GTDB): domain Bacteria; phylum Bacteroidota; class Bacteroidia; order Chitinophagales; family Saprospiraceae; genus OLB9. The sequence goes on from JADKGD010000015.1 coordinate 149,942, forward strand.
TAACAGATTACTTAACCGTGACAGCTCAACTGCCTTTTAAATATTCAAGTAGTACTGCCGGGCAAAACAGCAATGTAAAGGACGGATCTATTTCCGGTTTGTCCAATTTAAATCTTGCTCTGACAGGAAGATTATTCCAGAAAGGCGGAGCGGTAGTATCTGCTAAATTACGAACTAGTTTACCTACCGGAAAATATGACGATGTTACGGGGCTTCGTACTGGATTTGACGCGACAACAATTGCGCCTTCCCTACTTTTTGGACTGGGAGCGTCCAAATTTTTTACAGCACTAGAGATAGGCTATGAGGCTAGAAATAATGGATATACCAATAGGAGCATGTTTGGGTTTCAGATCGGGAAGCGATTTTTTCATGAAAAGCTCATAGGGATTTTCGGAATCGAATATTATCAGGCTTTGGGTGAGTCCACTTACGATGATAAAAAATCTGAGTTCACAGGTTTGTATTTATCCACTCAGACATTTTTATCTCCCAATATTAAATTTGGGTATTATGTGACGCCTAATAATACATTTTGGTTTTCTGCTGGATTTGGATTGTATCCGACTGACGATATTCCTGCTAGTCCTGGTATTTCATTGTCTTTTAGCCATATGAATTAGAAAATATTTCTGCTTAAAAATTCTATTCACTTATGCATCCATCCCACAAAACACCTGTTTGGCTAGGTAAGATGCTAAATTATGAATATTGGCCTATTTGGTTTTTTTATATTCCGATAGGAGTTTATATTACTTATCTTGCATTAAAAGCCCGATCTGCTACTTTTTTTACAGGTGTGAATCCATCGATTAAAGATAGTGGTATCATCCGGTATAGTAAATTTTCAATATTGGAAATGATTCCGGAAATAGTTAAGCCCAAAGGAATTTTAGTTAAATCGGGAGAAGATATTAAGTCATTACCAGATTTTGTTTCTTTCCCAATTATTGCAAAGCCTGATATGGGTGAAAGAGGCAAAGGAGTCTCTATTTTGCATAATATGAAAGAATTAAAAGAATATTCTTATAAGATCAGACAAGATTTTATCATTCAGGAGTTTTGTGATCTCCCGCATGAAGCCGCCATTTTTTATGTTAAAAAACCTTCGGAAAGCGGTGGAAGAATTACATCTTTTACAACAAAAGAGTTTTTACACGTCATTGGCAACGGCCGTCAAAATATAGGACAATTGATGTCAACAACATTCAGAGCCAGGTTGCAGATGCAAAGAATGAGTCCTGAATTTTTAAAAAGAATACCAGTAAATGAAGAATATGTAAAAATCGAATCCATTGGCAATCACAATCGTGGCACCAGATTTATCAACTCCAATCATTTGATATCTGATAAGTTAGTTACCGTATTTGATGATATCTCAAAAAAGATAGATGGGTTTTATTATGGAAGATACGATCTGAAATTTAATACGATTGAAGAATTGGAAGAAGGTAAAAAATTTAAAATTGTGGAACTCAATGGCATCAATTCAGAGCCTGTTCATATTTATGATCAACAAACCGGATTGTTAACTGCCTACAGAGATTTTTTTACCCACATAAGATACATGTATGAAATCAGTAAAGAAAATAAGGCAAGAGGTATAAAAAGAACAGCCGTTTTTGAGTTTTGGATTAACATTTTTAGAGGAAAAGGATAAAATAATTTTTTTGTGATAATTCTGTGATAGCTGTGTAGTACTTTTACAATATAATTAAGGATATATGCATTTACGACAGATTTTTTTTATGATATTTTCAATATCCATGATAATAGGGTGTAGCAAAGATCAAGCAGAAACCGTCATTGAAGAAATAGATATGACTGCCGCAGTTTTATTTAGTGGTAGTTTCTCTAGTGAAGTTCACACGACTAGCGGTAAAGTCAGTGTTGTAAAAACTACTGATGGTAAAAACTTATTAAGGTTAGAGGGTTTAATTTCAGACAATGGACCGGATTTGAGGCTGTACCTGGCTGAGGATAAAAAAGCCTTAAATGCAATAGAAATAGTCTCAAAACCTAAAAATGGAACGTATGATTTACCTATTCCTTCCGGTGTAGATTATAGTAAGCACAAATATGTGCTCATATGGTGCAAACAATTCACAGTTCTTTTTGGAAGTGCCGAACTAAAATAAAAAAATTTACAGAAAGAAAACCATAAGAAATAACAAACAAAAAACAGTTTCAACTTTATACCATGCTCACCATCATTACATCAGACACATTATCTCAGTTACGGTATGTCATCGACCAGCTTACTCAGGAAGAATACACATTAAAACTGCCAATTCTTAATCAAAGTAGCATAGGCCAACATGTAAGACATGTGCTTGAATTTTATATTTGTTTGTCACAGGGTATCGGGCAGGGAGTGGTAGATTATGACAGACGAACCAGAAATCTATCTATAGAAAACGATCCTAATTATGCCAATATCATGTTGGATGAGTTGATCAATATTTTTTGTAAAGGCAATTTAGAAGATACAATACTAACAAATATGATAGATTTTAATGGTGCAGTTATAACTTCTAATAGCTCCGTAGGCAGAGAGATGGTGTATCTGATAGAACATAGTATTCATCATTACGCCATTATAGCCATTGCTTTGAGAAATTGTTTTGCACACATAAATGTACCTGAGGATTTTGGTGTAGCACATTCCACATCCAGGCATAATAGAAGTATGGTAGAAGCAGAACTTCATCACCAACATTAAATAGAACAGAAAAAATGTGTTGTCTTACTATATATAAAACCAAAGATGATAAACTCGTCATCACACACAATAGAGATGAGCAGATATCGAGGCAGTTATCCGCAAGTGAAGTGAGACCTGCTACAATCAATGGGAAAATAGTCTGGATGCCAAAAGATGTACAATCTAATGGTACCTGGATTGCAACCGATGGACAAATGGTAGCAGCAATACTCAATGGTTTCAAAAAAAATCATGTCAAAAAAACTACTTATCGTGCAAGTAGAGGAGGCATCATTCCTGCTTTTTTTGGTCTTAATGGATTAGATGATTTTATCCTGAATTTCAATCCTTCGGGTTATGAACCTTTTACTTTGATATTGTTTGATGGAATAGAAAGGCTGGTAGAATATGGATGGGATGAACGTAAAAAATACGTAACTGAGTTGGATCAGAATGTTGCTGCAATATATTCATCTTGTACACTTTATGATTTTAGTGTGTCATCAAGTCGAGCAGCATTGTTTTCTGATTTTATTTTGCAAGAACGCAATGAAAATGATATTTGGAATTTACATGCTGCAAAAGGTAAAGATCACAATAAATTTCTTAATGTAGATTACAATGATGAAATTGGCACCGTGGCATTGAGTCAGATTGTGTTAAGGAAAGAACCGGTTTTTTATTACAATTCGTTACATGGTAGAGAGACTAGGCAAACAATAAAATTGGCATAATAAATAAATAATATTCAACATGTTAAAAAAAATAATTTTTACTTGTCTCGTCTTAGGCATAGGAAATATTCCAAACGCCCAAGTTGTTACTAAAAAAATACTCGTAGAGCATTTTACAAATACAAAGTGTAGCATATGTGCATCAAGAAATCCAGGTTTTTATTCGGCACTAGCTCAAAATCCTGACGTATTGCATATTGCTTACCACCCCAGTTCACCTTACAATACTTGTTTGTTCAGTACACAAAACAAAGCTGAAAATGATGCCAGGACAAAGTACTATGATCTTTTCGGAGGAACACCAACGTTTACCATCAATGGTATTGAAAAATCTTCAAGTGAAGTCCAGTCGTCAAACATTTATAATGCATTTAAAAACCAGACTTCCCCACTTAGCGTAAAAATGAACTTATTTCCAGCTGGTTCCGATTCCATTGGGGTGACTGTTGTAATTACTTCAGTAGCCGAACACAGTTTAACAAATCTTACTTTGTATGTGGCGCTGACAGAAGATTCTGTTTTTTATAATGCGCCTAATGGCGAAAAAGTGCATTATGATGTATTTAGAAAGTCTTTTACCGGAGATAATCCAAGTGCTTTTATAGCACCAAAAGAGGAGGTAATACTCATACATTTAACATCAAAATTTCTAAAAAATCAATATGGAATCTTAAAAGACTTTCATCCACAGCAATCATTTCAGAAAAGGTCGACAATATAATTCAGTCCCACCAATCTGATTTATATAAAGAAACAACCACTTCTATTGGCGATACTCAGGAAGATGAAAATACATTATCCATTTACCCCAATCCTGCTACAAACATAGTACAAATCAACTGGTCAGGTACATCGGACAAAGCTGATTTGTTAATTTTAAATCAAATGGGACAGCTGGTTTCAAACAAAAAAAACATCAGTCAGGATTATTTAGTTGAAGTGACTGATTTGCTGCCAGGACTATATTTTATTCATTTATTTGTACCTTCACATTTCTCAGTTATAAAGTTTATCAAACTATAAACTCATGAAGTATATTATATTAATATTGTTTTGTCAGTTTGGCTTCCATCTTATTTACGCACAACCGGACTATAAAAACCTGGATGCATTCCTTAAGGAGCACATAAATATAAACGGTGAGGTAAATTACACAGCTATCAAAGCGCATAGAGGTCTTCTGGATAAATTGGTTGCAGATATTTCTAGTACCAAGGTGGCAAACAATTGGTCAAAAAATGATCAATTGGCTTTCTGGATCAATGCTTATAATATATTTACGATCAAACTAATCACAGATAACTATCCACTTAAAAGCATCCAAAATCTGGATGGTGGTAAACCCTGGGATGTCAAAAGAATTACCATTGGAGGTACAAAATATTCTCTGAACCAAATTGAAAATGACATTATTAGGGCTAAGTTTAAAGACCCAAGAATCCACTTTGCGGTCAATTGCGGAGCCAAATCGTGTCCACCGATATTAAATGCCGCTTATACCGGGAATACTATCGATGTCCAGTTGAATGATGTTACTACAAAGTTTATTAACAACTCAAAATATCAGACTATTACTGCTTCAAAGATAACTTTATCAAAAATATTTGATTGGTATGCAATAGATTTCGGAAATATCATCAACTTTATAAATAAATACAGCAAATCCAAAATCAACAAAGATGCGACAATCGGTTTTAAAGAATATGATTGGGCACTTAACGATAAAAAATAAATAATTTAATAAATCAAAAAACAATGATCAGAATAATCATAAGCACAGGTATCCTGCTGGCATTTGGCGCTTGCGCCCAACAAAACAAAAAAGTATCAATTGGTTCAGCATCAACTATAAAAGGAGAGCAGATTGCTTTAGATACAAATTGGACAACAAAAATTGTCAAATCGGATGAAGAATGGAAAAAAATATTAACCCCAAAACAATATTATATATTAAGAGAACACGGAACAGAACGTCCTTTCAGTAGTGATTTGTATGAAGTAAAAGAAGAAGGAGTCTACATATGTGCAGGCTGCAAAAATCCATTATTTTCATCATCTGCAAAATTTAATTCAGGAACAGGCTGGCCTAGTTATTTTCAGCCATATTCTCATAATAGTCTTAATGTTGCATCTGATAATAGCATGGGTATGAGTAGAGATGCACTAACTTGTAAACGATGTGATGGCCACTTAGGTCATGTATTTAATGATGGCCCCAAACCTACCGGACTTAGATATTGTATCGATGGGGATGGTTTGCTTTTTGTAACGGCACAAACAAAAACATCATCAGCAGTTGCTACTTTTGCGGGAGGTTGTTTCTGGTGTACGGAAACCATTTTTGAAAGTATCAAAGGTGTTACTGAAGTGATATCGGGCTATTCAGGAGGCAAAGAAACAAACCCAACTTATGAAAGTGTTGGTAGTGGAAGCACGGGTCATGCCGAGGCATTTCAAGTTTATTTTGATCCATCAGTAATAAGTTATAAAGATTTGGTCAGGGTATTTTTTGCATCTATTGACCCTACCACTGTCGATGGTCAAAAGCCGGATTTTGGAAAACAATACAGGACTATTGCTTTTTATTCAAATGATGAAGAGAAAGTCATCATTGAAAACAAAATAAAGGAAATATCTACAGAGTATAGTAAGCCAATCGCTACTCAGGTAGTAAAATTTGAGAAGTTTTATGAAGCTGAAGAATATCATCAGGACTTCGTAAAACGAAACCCAAATCAGGGATATGTAAGGGGAGAAAGTATACCAAGACGGGAAAGGACATTGGCAAAGGTACCGGATTTGCTAAAAAGTAATGTAAAAAAATAATTAATTGGTGGCAAAAATCATTATCATAGGCAACGGTATCGCAGGTTCAACTGCAGCCAGATATATCAGAAAAAATAGTGATCACGAAATCACCATGATCTCAGGCGAGACAGAATATCCGTTTTCCAGAACTGCATTAATGTATGTATACATGGGTCATTTGAAGTTTGACCATACCAAACTGTATGAAGATTGGTTTTGGGCCAAAAATAGAATAAATGCGATAAAAGCCTGGGTCAAACATATTGATACTTCAGGAAAATTTATTATCCTGGAGAATGGAGATAAGTTACCATACGACAAACTCATTCTGGCTACCGGATCCAAGTCCAATAAATTTGGCTGGTCGGGTCAGGATTTAAAAGGTGTACAAGGTTTGTATCATCTACAGGATCTGGAAAGTATGGAAGCAGCCACAAAATCAGGAATTAAAAAAACTGTCATTGTCGGTGGTGGATTGATAGGTATAGAAATGGCAGAGATGTTCCATAGCAGACATATACCTGTTACTATGTTGGTAAGAGAAAAAAGTTTTTGGAACATAGTGCTTCCTGCTGAAGAATCTGAGATGATCAATCGGCATATTCTGGCTAATGGTATCGACCTTAGACTAGACGAAGAGCTACAGGAACTCAAAGGAAAAGATGGAAAAGTATCTTCTATGATCTGTAAAAATTCAGGTGAAGAGATCGATTGCCAGTTTGTAGGTTTGACAGTAGGAGTTAGCCCAAATATCGACTTTGTAAAATCATCCAATATCAACATCAATAGAGGAATAGTTGTGGATGAATATCTCCAAACATCAGCCGAAGATGTTTATGCGATAGGTGATTGTGCAGAATTGGCCATGCCAAATCAGGGACGTCGACCTATCGAGGCTGTTTGGTACACTGGTAGGATGATGGGCAAAACGGTGGCACAAACCATCTGCGGAGAAGCTACAAAATATAACCCTGGTATCTGGTTCAATTCTGCCAAGTTTTTTGATATTGAATATCAGGTATATGGTGACATACCCGCCATAACACCAGAACATATCACTTCTTTGTACTGGCAACATCCATCGGAAAACAAAGCCATTCGCATCAATTTTGACACATCAACAGGCGCGGTGACTGGCTTTAATCTCATGGGTATTCGTTACCGACATGCTGTTTGCGAAAAATGGATAGCCGCCAAAACGAACATTGAATCAGTATTAGAAAATTTGTCACTTGCCAATTTTGATCCCGAGTTTTTTGAAGAATATGAAGGTGCATTTGTAAATATGTACAATCAGAAAAGTGGAAAGTTGTTGACCTTGAAATCGAAAAGGAAATTGAGTATGGTCAAACAGTTTTTATTTGGGTAATGGGGATATCGTTTAAAACAATACAAAAATGAACTTAAAATCATTTAAGTACGTTATTAAGTACTAAAATAAGTCATCATGGAAGTCATTAATTATTCAATTTTAAGAAATAACCTCAAAGAAGTACTTGATAAAGTATCAGAAAATCAAGAAACGTATATTGTCAATCGTGGTAATTCAAACGCTGTCATTATATCACTGGATGAATATAACAACTGGCAAGCGACAGTGCATTTAATGAAAAGTGAACCCAATAGAAAAAGGCTTAAAGAAGCGTTAGAAAGGGACAAAAAGGGAGAGTATATTATTAGAGACTTGATCGAAGAATGAAAAGGTAATTTGTTCAAATTAGTAAAAAGAAAAAGCATGGATAGCACATTTATATTAAGGAGTGATGAATTGGATCTAAAATTTCTAGAAAGTATCAGGAGTTTGTATCATGACGCACAAATGATCCAAATTACGATTTCGAAAAGCACTGATCTTAATATTGGCAAAAAGGAAACCAAAGAAGAATATTTTCAAAGGCTTGAAAAAGCGGCTCGTGCTGTGGATGAAGGGAATAAAATTTCCTTTACTCCGGATGAATTTGATGAATTAGTCAATGAAACTTTGAAATGAAAGTATCATTTGATCAAGATTCATTTGAAGATTTTTGTCAATGGCCTTTATATAATAAAATTATTTTTAAGCGATTAGTTCAAATCATAAAAGATGTAATAAGAGACCCGTTTGTAGGAATCGGAAAACCTGAACCTTTAAAAGGTAATCTTCAAGGATATTGGAGTAGGAGGATTACCGAAGAACATAGATTAGTATATAGGGTGCAAAAAGATGAAATATTGATAATTAGTTGAAAAGGACATTATAAATGAGTTTGTATAAGAATATGAATGATCAAAAAAATAAAAGAAAGCCAGGTGCACTAAAAGGCAAAATTTGGTCTTTGGAAGATTGCTGGGATGCAGAAAATGAAGTTATTCAAGCAATAGAAATTTCGGAAATTTTTCCAAATATCAATGGATATAATAATCAAACCGGGATGATAGGGCGAAAATTTGTTGAAAAGTGGCGAGGAATTATCAAGGATGTTGACATAAGCAAACAAAGAGAATCTTACTTGAATGATAAATACAAATAAATGGTAGCATGAATTACCTGGTAGATACAAATGTAGTCCTGGATATTGCTTTAGATCGTGACAACTATTTTAAAGATGCTTCTGAAATTTTTTATATGACAGAAAACAAAAATATCAGGCTGTATATATCAACTTCTACCATTACTGATCTTTATTTTATAATTAAATAAGTGAATGGACACCAGATTGCTCTTTCTTTTATAAAGGATATTCTTCAAGTTATTTTTATTGCAACAGTTGATAAAAGTGTCATTCGTGAAGCAATAAATAGTGGTTTAAAAGATTTTGAAGATGCAGTTCAAGTCGCTGCTGCTAAGGCCTTCAATTCTGATGGAATAATTACTAGAAATAAAAAAGATTTTACAAAAAGCGGTCTTAAAATATTTACTTCCTCAGAATTTATATCTAAATTTAAACAATAATGCAACCTTACAAATCCATTTCCGTAACAGCACATCAGCATTCTGAAGGCATGAATATTATGCAAAAGGTCGCCTTATCATTGGTAGCTTTAGGTTTTTTAGCCCAATTGGTATATTGGCTTACATTTAGTTCTTCTCAAGCAGGATTATGGATGTGGTCATCGCTGGCTGCCATTACCATCGGTTCACTTTTATATACATCGGATCTGTACAAAGATACACTTCCGGGCATCAAGAACAATGGAGTTTGGATGACTTCAATATCTTCACGTGGTATGTGGGCCTGGATGTTAGGGGTGTTTCTTACAGGATTTTATGTGCTGTTGTATTGGTATCCACATCTTTTGGGACAAGGTCGGGATGGTTTAGCCAATACCGGTTTGGTAGGACTTTTTGATCCACTAAGTATGATGCTGAAAGGCAAACCAGCGAGCCAATGGTTTGTGTATGGATCTCTATATACGCTCGCTATTTTACTCTTAGGCATAAAATTTATTTATAAATACAGACATAGTAAATATCAGGTATATCGGACTATTTCTATCATGTTTTTTCAGACCGCTATTGCCTTTATATTGCCAGAGATTCTGGTGGGATTAAATCTTCCTTACAATGATTTCAAAAACGTGTGGCCACTCAATTATTATTTTTTCTTTGACTGGCACATCACAGAATTGATAGAAAGTGGACTATTCGGGTATTTTGTATTGTTCTGGGGAGTTTTTTTATTTTTGGTAGTTACTCCTGTTATGACCTACTTCTATGGCAAAAGATGGTATTGCTCATGGGTGTGCGGCTGCGGCGGGCTGGCAGAGACGGCTGGCGATCCATTCAGACAACTCTCTGATAAATCACTCAAAGCATGGAAGATAGAAAGATGGATGATACATGGCGTATTGGTATTTGTGACCATTATGACAGCAATGGTATTGTATACCAGATTTACCGGCAATGGAAGCTTCTTATTTTTAGATAGTTATCAGCTGAGTTCCTGGTATGGCTTTTTTATTGGCTCAGCTTTTTCAGGCGTGGTTGGAGTAGGATTCTATCCTTTGATGGGCAGCAGGGTTTGGTGCAGGTTTGGATGTCCGATGGCTGCCTACCTTGGTTTGTTGCAGAAGGTAAATCTGACATTCAAAATAGGAAAAAAAGAACACAAACTGGAATCCAAATTCCGTATCACCACCAATGGTGGTCAGTGTATCTCTTGCGGCAATTGTTCCACTTACTGCGAGATGGGCATCGATGTAAAATCTTACGCACAAAGACAGGAAGACATTCTGAGGTCAAGTTGTGTAGGTTGTGGTATTTGTAGTGCGGTGTGTCCCAGAGGTGTGTTGAGGTTGGAAAATCTGTGATATTATCATCGCCAATGTCTTTTCTATTTATTATTTGAGTCTATTCCTTGTTGCACATTGATTGTATTTATATCCAATCGATACATTAATTATTAATAGCAAATCCTATCCCGTTGAATTTTTATTTTCACTTAAAGTAATATTTAACCTATTATTCAAATTAAAGTAGTAAGAAGTATTTAAATTTTTATAATTTAACCATATATCCATGATCAAATTAAATTGAATATATTTCATTTTGGAAGGTTGATACATCCAAAGTATGGTTTTCAGTATAGACGTCCAGCAAATTCATTTAAAACAATTTATATTCTTTAGTCTACAGTGGCAATCACAGTACCAAAGTTGTTCAAGGTACCATCTATTTTAAAAGTACTACCCGTCGCTTGCAAAAGTGTTCCGTCTATATAATTTACAAAACCAGTAAATACCTGAAAAGTGCTATTGACTTTATTGTACAAGGTTTGCCCGGTCATCACGGTTGAGTACACAATGTTTTTACATAATAATTGCCCAAAATTGGTTGCGGTTCCACCTCCTCTGAAGGCTACCTGAACCGGTTGGTTATATCCGAATTTTATAATCCCGGTTATATTATTGGTAAAAATAGTATTGACATCACAAAAAATACCAGCGCTGCTAATGTCTGAAATCCGGTCAAACTCTAAAGTCCCGGAATTTGTAAATGTACCGGTATCAGTGGCGTTTTCACCCAACTGAATGCCTTCGTTGAGATCCGAAAGGGTCCCAAACCGTATGATGCCCAGATTCGAAAAAAGACTTGTTTTGACCAGTATGCCACCTGTCCACCAGTTTGTAGTGCCATTATTGATGGTAATGATTCCCGCAGCCTGATTTACAAAAGAAGAATTCTCATGGAGACTGATTCCATACCATCCACAACCGATGGAACTACCAATGGTAATCTGGCCGTTGTTTGAACCTGAACCAAGAGAAGTATGGCCTTCAATGCCTGCAAAGGTGATCCGGTTTATGTCGATTACTCCACCTGCTAAATTGTTAAAATTTTTATTAAAATAAATTCCGAAACTACAAAGTGCAAGGCTTCCTATATCTATACTACCACTGTTATTCAATACCCCATCAGCTACAAATATTGCTTTTGACCACCAATTAAAATTGACGTCGTTGATTTCAATATCGCCCATATTACCATTGGTAAATGTTGAATTTTGTTCAATTAAGATTCCGATATCATGACTTCCCTTAATATTTCCGATAATAATATTTCCATTGTTTTGAAAAATGGATGAATTGAACAATTCTATTGCACCAAAATTTGTATTATTAATGGTGATGGTACCGTTATTGGTCGATGAAGACAATGAATAAATACCTACGCTGCAAGTGACAAAAGTGCCGATATTTCCGATATTGATTACACCGTTATTTGTAAAAACTCCGTTTTCATTAAAAATAGGTCTAGACCACCAGTTTGTGTTTACTTTGTTTATATTAATAGTTCCACTTGATTGGTTGGTAAAAGTACCATTGTTCAAAATATGAATACCAAATTCGACAATATTTGCAATGTTACCAGCCTGGATTAAGCCGTAATTATTAAAAATTGTACCAATACCGCTAACACTGACACCAGAAATGCTCAAGTTGTTTGCGTTAATTACACCTGAAGTGTTATTATTAAAATCTCCGCCGTCTTCGCAATAAATTACCTTTGCAGCCGATGCAATGTTACCAGCAGTGATGGTTCCGCTATTATTGAACAAAGTGCCGCTTTGAGCAACATTAATACCTACCCAACTGCTGTTGTTGATTTCAATAACTCCTGTTGATGTATTGTTTATTTGGCTGGACCACCATGTTATAATTCCGCCACCTATATTCTGTAGGTTGCCCATTCGAATAGTGCCGCTATTGTTTAAAGTCGGGAAGTTAGCTATAGTCATAGCTGCATAACCCGTGCATCGATTTATTTCAATAACCCCACCAATATTATTAGTAAGGATTGCTGAAGTATACAGTTCAATTCCTGTTGTACCAATGTTGGCATTATTTCCGATTTTTACCGTTCCGCTATTGACAAATTGGGTGCCGCTATCATTAATACCCATACCGAAGTTAGCATTATCTATATTAATAATCCCTGTATTCGTCAAATCAGCATTAGTAGTCTGAAGTATTCCATAGGTAGTAATACTTCCAGTAGTTCCAATATGGATTGTTCCAGCATTGGATGATGCACCTCCGGAATAAGAAAGACTGATACCTCTTGTACAATTGTTTATGGTCATTGTCCCTAAATGTGTATTTGTAAATCGTGCTGCCAAACCATACGTACAAGTGGATATGGTTATACTACCTTTATTGGTGACATGTCCCGATGAAAATAAATTGGGTTCGCTGAAACCGTTATTCACCGCACCGCTTATTGTGATGGTTCCGGTTGTATCATTGGTCATGGGGTTGGCCACAAATATACCCGTATTGACCGTTCCGCTGATGGCGATTTGACAAGTTCCTTTATTGATAAAATCTCCAGATGAACAACTAATACCAGTTCCGCTTGCTTTGTGAATCAAAATCATAGCATTTTGGTAATTTGTGCATACTCCGTTAATAGACATTGCGGTACCCATAGCATCACTAGTGTTGCCAATACTAAGAAGACCGTGATTGTAGACAGTACCAATGATACTAAAACCAGTTGCAGCTTTATTTATATATATCTTTCCAGTATTTTCGTTGGTTACAGTTGCACCATTAAGTTGCAGAGCGGTGTTCCCGCTACCGCCTGAGATTCCAAATACATTCAGGTCACCTGCATTAGTTATGGTTGTACCATTATATGCCTGCATGGCTGGAGAAGTTATGAAAATGGCGGTCACTGTCAGTGAACCTGTATTTTGAATAACAATATCTGCGTTGGTTGTCAAAGATAAATTGGCGCATTCTGCCGCATATCCAGCAGGGATTGTACAATTATAGTTGGATCCAATTCCAACAGTTTGTGTACTTGTCGGGACGCCCGAAGGAGACCAATTGGATGCAACATTCCAATCACCATGGTTAATAAATATTTTGTCCTGCGCATTTATATTAAAAGCAAATACGAAAAGGTAGCCTATAATCATAAAATTAGACCTACAGGAGTTATAAAACAAAATACAGAAAATATTGTGGTTTTTCATGATTAATGGATTAGGTTTTAGTTGAAAATTAAATCAAATTAGTTTAGAATCTTATGGTAATTCTTTATCCAGTTGTAAAGCAAAACCATATTCTTGCAGCTTGCTTTTATGTCAGACATTTTAAAAATTAATCATATTCCTCTAGTTACCTAAAAGTACGGACAGTTTTATACAAAACATATTATTATTTATTATTATATGTTTCGTTTCTTTTTTTTGTTACTTTTTTCTTTTCTTCGGTAACAAGCGAAAGATAGTGAATAAGTCATAACATGCCTTATTTTGCTCAGTTTATTTTACCAATTTTTTTGTTGATACTGTGGATGAAAACAAAAAAAAATAAAAATAAAATATTAATTCAACGCAATTGATTCAACTATACCCTGCAACAAAAGCTGAGCGTCCTTAAGCGTTCTGACATTTTCTTTGGTCATAATGAGGTAAGTATTTGACTGTTTCATACTGATGCCCTTAAAATGGCCATCCTTCGAGACGTAAGTCATGATATCCCTGAATATCTTTGATTCAAAATAAACAGATTGTGCATTGGCAATAAAATAACAATTCATCTTGCGGTTCTTAAGTACAAGTCGTTCAAATCCAAGTTTTTTACAAACCATTCTTACCCTAAGGCCGTGAAATAATTCTTCCACTTGCAATGGTACTGTACCGAATCTATCCTTCAACATTGCACCGAATTTCCGTATGCCTTCTTCCGAATCCAGTTTGTCGAGTTCGGTGTACAAAATAAGACGTTCATTAATATTTGTGACATATGTATCCGGTATCAGCATCTCGATATCCGTATCTATATCGACATCCCTTACGAATGTTTGTTTTTTATCATTCTCTTCCTTAAAGAGGTCTTTGTATTCATTTTCTTTGAGTTCAATGACTGCTTCCTCAAGAATTTTCTGGTATGTTTCATAACCGATGTCGGCAATAAACCCGCTTTGTTCAGCGCCTAATAAATTGCCTGCCCCACGTATATCCATGTCCTTCATGGCTATCTGAAATCCGCTTCCAAGATCTGAAAATTCTTCGAGGGTCTTGAGCCTCTTTCTGGATTCCGGCGTCAGTACCGACAATGGCGGCGCAAATAAATAACAAAAAGCACGTTTATTGGATCGCCCTACCCTGCCTCTCAACTGATGCAGATCGCTCATCCCAAATTGATGTGCATTGTTTATAATCATGGTATTGGCATTAGGAATATCGAGTCCCGTTTCTATTATGTTTGTACAAACAAGGACATCAAAGGCACCGTCAATAAATGAAATAAGCGTTTTTTCAAGATCGTGCGACTCCATCTGTCCATGTGCAATGGCAACATCGACATCGGGACAAAGGCCTTTGATAAGGTCTGCCACTTCATGCAAAGTTTTGACCCGGTTGTGCACAAAAAATACTTGTCCTCCACGTTGTACTTCGTAGTAAATCGCCTCTTTGATCAATTCATTGCTAAAGACACGTCTTTCTGTATATATTGGCTGCCTGTTTGGTGGTGGCGTCCGAATGATGGAAAGGTCGCGTGCAGCCATCAATGAAAATTGAAGCGTTCTCGGTATGGGTGTAGCAGTAAGTGTCAGGGTATCAACATTGACTTGAATACTGCGCAGTTTTTCTTTGGCTGCTACCCCAAATTTTTGTTCTTCATCAATGATGAGCAAGCCCAGATCCTTAAACTTAAGTGTGCTGCTCAAGATGGCATGCGTGCCTATTAATATGTCAATTTTACCACTTTCAGCATCTTTAAAAATTTGTGTTTTTTCTTTTGCACTCCTGAATCTGTTGATATAATCTACAGTGGCACCAAATTCCTTTAGCCTGTCCGAAAAGGTCTTATAGTGCTGCAAAGCCAGAATCGTGGTGGGCACGAGTATGGCGACCTGTTTGCCGGCTACTACAGCTTTGAATGCACCTCTAATCGCTACTTCAGTCTTGCCAAAACCTACATCGCCACATATCAATCGATCCATGGGATAATCCTTTTCCATATCTTCTTTTACAGCCTGGGTTGACGTCAGTTGGTCTGGAGTATCTTCATAAATAAATGAGGCTTCAAGTTCAGTTTGCAGATAGCCATCAGGTGGAAATGCGAAACCTCTTGACGCTTTTCTTTTTGCATACAATTTGATCAACTCCTTGGCGATGTCTTTGACTTTTGCTTTTGTCTTCCGTTTTAGTGCCTTCCACGCGTCACCTCCGATCTTATTGAGTTTTGGCTCCGTACCTTCTTTTCCTACATAACGGGATATTTTATGCAATGAGTTGATGCCAACGTACAGAATGTCATTATTTTGATAAATAAGCCTGACCGATTCCTGTTTGTGACCATTGATTTCGATGGTCTCCAGTCCGGAATATTTACCGATGCCATGATCTATATGCGTAACAAAATCTCCGGGAACCAATTCACGAAGCATTTTGAGACTGATGGCCATCTCTTGCGTAAAACCTTGTCTAAGTTTGTATCTGTGGAAACGCTCGAATATCTGATGGTCTGTATAACAAGCGACTTTAGTGTAATGATCAATAAAACCACTATGTACGGATTTGTGTAAAGGGTGAAACTGCACCTTTACGCCCATGTCTTCAAAAATATTATAAAACCGCTCTATCTGTTTGACATTATCTGTAAAGATATAATTGGTAAGCTCTTGTTTTGTGTTTTCCTTTAAACTCTCAATAAGTAAATTAAAATTTTTATTAAAAACCGGCTGGGGAGAAGCTTTAAATGAAATAGTATCTTTGATTTGCAATTTAGACTGTGCGTCTGACAATGAAATAATGTTAAAATCAGAAATTTCTTCAATAATTCTGGAAGGATAAATAAATGCACGCTCATCAAATATCTCTTTTAATTCTTCTTCTGATTTTACAGCCACGCTATCAGCAAATATTTCAACTTTTTCAAAACAGATCTGCAACTTATCTACCAGCATATCCATCTCTTTCACCCAGATACAAGTGTCATCACTAAATACTTTAAAGATACTTACTTTTTGATCTTGTTTAAACTTATTGTTTATATTAGGAATAATAGACACCTTTGAAATGTCCTGAACAGAGAGTTGAGTAGTGGGGTTAAAAGTACGTATACTTTCCACCTCTATATCAAACATCTCAATTCTGTATGGCCATTCATTACCATAACTAAATATATCAATAATACCTCCACGTATCGAGAATTGCCCGGGCTGATAGACAAACTCCACACGCTCAAATCCATACATGACCAGCAATTCGATCATGGTATTTATATCAAGTGCTGCGTTTTTTTCAATTTCGATTTTATCTTTATCAAGCAACACAGGGTCAACAGCTTTTTCAAAAATGGCTTCGGGATAAGATACTAAAATGGACTTTTTACCTTTGTTGACATGAATCTTATTTATCGTTTCTGTCCTGATAAGCACGTTATTTTTGTCCAGCTCATCATACTGCATAGGTCGTTTAAATGAATCCGGAAAGAAGTGTATTGTGCTCTTTTCAAGTATGGATTGAAGTGTATTCTGAACATAAGCCGCTTCTTCTTTGTCGGCTGCGATGTAAATATGAGACCTTGGCTGAATTGAAAAAGCTCCGGCAAGGGCAAAACAATCCAATGCTCCCACCATGCCCTTAAGTTGTATATGGTTGGGATTTTCTCCTGATGTCAGGGAATTTATTTCCTTTACTTGCTGATCCTTCTCATATCTGTCGATCAGCTCTTTAATATTGCTCACAACTACAAAGGTAAGATTAAAATGCAATAGTGAGAAAAACAAAATGATATGTGCATAAAATTACATAAACTTAACAAATCATAGATATCCAAATATGTGGTCTAATGTTGACAAGTAATGCACACTTTTTTTCAAAAAAAAAATAAATTTATAAAAAAACCGTGAAAACACATTAAATAATTAAATAATGTGTACATTTGCGTCTGAATGATGTTGTTTTATCTTTACATCATGTCAAAGTACTGAGAAAATAGACCAAATTGTTTAACCTAATTTAAAATTTTAAGTTATGAAATTTTGTTCTTTTTTGCAGTTTTCCATTCTTTTTATTATCCTAAGTAGTCAATCTGGCCTTTGTTATACCATCGATAGTCCTGTCGCAGGTCGTACCCTTAAAATAAGGGTTTATCTGGAAGGAGCATTACTAAATAATACGGGAGAAACTGCAGATGGTCGACTATTAATGAGGGACAATTTGAGGGTAAGTCCATTTAACGGCAATAATTATATTCCTGTGAATGATCCGTATCAGACTACACTGAATATGGTTAATCTATCCATTCACAATAAACATGTTGGTATGGGATCTCTGCCATCTTTGAGCACTATTTCTGATCCGGTTACTGTATTTGGTGTTACAGGCCGAAATGCCATTGTAGATTGGGTATTTGTCGAAATAAGATCAAGTACTGATAATACTTTAGTGATCGCAACAAGATCAGGATTACTTCAGCGTGATGGCGATGTTGTTGATATGGATGGGGTAAGTGACCTGAATTTTCCTGACTTAAATGCGACCAGTTTTTATGCTATGATTCGTCACAGAAATCATTTGGGTGTAATGACTATGATAATTGACGGAAATAGTTTAATCGATTTTTCTAATCCTGCTACACCGGTTTTTGATTTTGGTACTACATTGTTCCCAATGTTTAACTACACTGGCATGGCTCGAAATGAAAATTTCGGCACAATTGCGCCTTTATGGGCAGGAGATTTTAATTCTGATTTGGCTTTGAAGTTAGATCCACCTAGTGATGATCATAACATTATGTTTATTGAAGTCGAAACTTATGCTTTACCAGGGTTAAAGCTTTTGGTGCAAATGGATATTTTCAGGGTGACTACGATATGAACGCAAAAGTAAAGTATGACAATCCAAATGACGATAAAAATATGTTATTTAGTCAAATACTTCTGTACAGGTTTAATACAGAATTACTTTCAAATTTTAGCTATATTATAGAGCAAGTCCCGGTAAGACAAAATTAATTACCTGAAATACTATATAAAAAAAAGATGTCCCGAATACGAGACATCTTTTTTTTTTGTGCTATCCGGCGACAACAAACTTGCCACTCCATTGTGAGGTGCCTGCTACAATCCTATATACATATAAAGCGGCGCTAAGACCGATATGTCTATTTATAAAAACTGCCTGATGTTTACCTTCACTTTGATATCCATGGACTAATGTTACTATCTTTTGGCCCATTATGGTAAAAATTTCAACATCAACCGGGCATGGTCTGGACAATTCATAATCAATAATATATGAGCCATTTCCGTCCATTCTTATACTATGATTTACTTTTAAGATTGCAGCCTCTTCATAAGTATTTACGCCTAAACAATCAAAGCCCAACTGTGGTATCCGTTCATAACTATCTCCCAGAATATTATCTACTGCAGAAGGCTCAATACATAACCATTGCTCCAGAAGACTGGCATATATCGACCTGAAATCAGTTTCAAACTTTAGATTTCCCGCAGCGTCCACATCTTGCATATCAGGATTTTTACCCAGAATATCCTGACCATTTAATGCAGGACCAAAAAACATAACAGGTGCTGCAGTGCCATGATCTGTGCCGCCTTCATTTTCCTTGATTCGACGTCCAAATTCAGAAAATGTCATAGACAGGACATCATTAGCTTTGTCACCAATGCTAAGATCTGAATAAAATTCACTTATTGCAGCAGAAATTTCACCCATAAGTCGCGTGTGACTTACAATCTGATTTTCGTGGGTATCAAAACCATCAAGGGTCACCATATACAATCTTGTGCCAAGGTTTCCTTTAATCAATCTTGCTACGATAGCCAATTGTCTGCTAAGTTCATTATTACTGTAAACAACACCATTTGAAACCGCATTATAAGCTTTGCTGATATTGGGTGCATATTTATATGTGATGTTGAGAATTGACCTGAGATATCCTACCTGATCACCATAGTAACAATCGTCAGGTAGATTGACCGTATCAAACAGAAATCCTTTTTCGGCGACCTCTATCAATTTTTCAGGCGTGTTAAAATTGACAGCAAGGTCTATCCTGTCAGGATTCTGAAAAGTGATGCTGCTACCACTACTTACTTTTATTGCTCCCGGGATTTCCGGAAGATTCTCAAGGTAGCCGGGATTCCGGTTCAGAATAAAACGACCCAGCCATCCGGATTTGTTCTGGTCTGATTCGATCGTTTCATTGGCAGAATTCCAAATGTCAGATGATGTAAAATGTGAAAGATTATGATCAGGATACCCAACAGAGTTGATCACTTTCATAGAACCGCTATCCCAAAGTGGTTTTAACTTTGCCATACTTTTAGGCATAGCAAACATATTATTTGCATCGAGGCCAATCAAATCAGATTGTTTTAATGCAATGGTAGGCCTATTGTTTTTATATGTTCCGTAATCAAAAATAGGAACGATTGTATTCAAGCCGTCATTACCTCCTTTAAGTCTGATAAGAACTAAAATTCTATCATTATTCCCCATTGCAGTAGTCATAAACAAAGGTGATGAAGCAAGGGCATTCATTTCAAAACCACCTAATCCAAAACCTACGCCACCTGCCATACCGATAGTCTGGAGGAAACTTCTTCTACTCCAAGACCTATGTTCCTGATCATGAACTGATTTATTTGATAGATCTACATTTTTATTCAGGCTATTTTTATTATTAGTCATGGTTGTTTATTTTAATTGGAATTCAGGCAAATTTGCCAGATAATTGATTAAATATAATACTTGTGCGGGAGCGTATTCCCAATCAAGGTTCCATTGCCCGGATTGAAAATAATTTTCCGGAATCTCCCCTTTAAACACAACCAGCGCATCAGTATAATCATCCGTACTTTGAAGTCCGTTGGGCAATAAGTGGTTGATAATTGCATTGCTAACAACTGAGGCATTGTTTTCATTGTCACTTGTCAACGCTTTAGCCAAAGTCCGTGGCTCCTCAAGTTTATTCCCATTTTTTGTATAATAATATGCCATGATATTTAGAATATTTCCCGCACGATAGGGAAGTGAGCCTGTAGAAATCCAATTCCTGTTGCCAGGCCATCCTGCCACATCAGTAGGAGAAAATATTTGCTGATCAAAATCACTTGCACTATAGCCGACTGCATACAGCAATTCTTGATCGTCAATATATCCTATTTCATTCAGAAATGTCAGAAAATATTCTATATGTCCAGGTATAATAGTGCCAATACTTGCCACATCAAAAAAATGCTCGCTGGCAAACATAGCTTTCATTACAGGTGCCAATTCAAAATTATTGTTTCTGAATATGGTTGCCAAAGCTGTTACTACATCTTCATTGACTTCCGGATTTACAAAATATTTATATAATTTACGACATATATATTCACTTATTTGTGGGCCTCGTTCAGCAAAAAGCAGATCAATTACATCATTGTAGCCCCATGGTCCGGTCTTGCCAAAAATGGTCTTCTGCCCTGAATCCCAAAAAGCCGGAACAAAAGCTACTGTACCACATAGATTTGTCTGATCGATACCATTCCAGCCGGTTATTGCTCTGGCTACATTAACAATGTCCGTTTGTGTGTATCCATTATCAACACCCATAGTAAACAATTCCATTAACTCACGTGCGTAATTTTCGTTAGGTTGAAATTTTGTATTTTGTATATTATTTAAATAAATCAACATAGCAGGCGATAAACCAATATCCCTCACAAAGTCTTTAAAATTACCCAAGGCATATTTTTGTAGCAAGTTGTGATATTGATACATCCACGAAGGACATACATAGCTATTTATTTTTGTAACAAAATGATTGCCCCAAAACCATGACATCCTGTCGCGTAAGCCATTACGTTTCATATCTACGACCCATTGTACCCCATTCAACAATCTGACCTGCTATCTGAGTATTTCTCTGATCCGGTATCGGGCTATAATTACTCAATGTCCAGTTTGCCCAGAGCGGAGGTGCCGTCAATGTCAAAGCCTTTGCATCATCAACAATGTTATTAACCACCTGAACTGGGTCCAGATTTAGCATTGTTTTAATGATGTTTATATTGGCGCCAAATGAGGTACGTCTGAACAAATGAACGGCTCTTTGTTTATCCCAGGCTTTAGTAGGCGAGGGAATAAAAGGATTCAGATTTGGATTGGCACAGTTGATTATAGACATATTGAGCATATTTTGACCAAAAATAAAATAAATATAGGGAAATGTCAATGAAAGACTTTGAGATTTGTAGTTTTGTTTCAACTTTAAAGTTATAAACTTGTTAAAAATAGGTTTAAAAAATAAAATCACCAAAATCATTACATTATGACATTAAAAATAGGAGATGTAGCACCATCATTTACATTAAAATCAAGTGACAAGGCCGACGTCTCGCTAAGTGACTACAAAGGTAAAAACGTCGTAGTTCTTTTTTTCCCACTGGCATTTACCGGCGTTTGTACGGCCGAATTATGTGCAATCAGGGATAGTAAAAAAGATTATGAGGGTTTAGAAGCAGAAATATTGGCCATTTCTGTAGATTCACTATTTACTTTAAAAAAATTTAAAGAAGTAGAAGGGTATAACTTTTTGTTATTATCTGACTGGAATAAAGACACGGCTGCTGCATATGGTGCGCTTTATGATGAATTTGTCTTGGGAATGAAGGGGGTTGCAAAGCGTTCTGCGTTCATAGTTGACAAACTTGGAAAAATAAGATACGCAGAAGTTTTGGAAAATGCCGGAGAACTTCCTAATTTTGCAGTAATTAATGAAACTTTAAAAGAGATTCAATAGTTATTAAAAATTGTTAGTAGTCATAAACAAAGAGAATCCATGAATGCAGGTATAAAATTTGATGAATTCGAGGAAGTTTTGGTTGAAGATGAAGTCACTTCAGGCGAGCGGTCTCAATTGATAGTGTATAATGATGATTACAATACGTTTGATTGGGTGATACAGTGTTTGATGGAAGTGTGTGATCACAGCCATGAACAATCGGAACAACTGTCGATATTAGTTCATTTTAAAGGAAAGGCAACGGTAAAAACAGGTGGCATGTCCATCTTAAAGCCAATGAAAGATGCTTTGGTAGAAAGAGGACTATCAGCTGTTATTGAGTCGTTGGTAGAAGATTAATAATTAATTATTAATAGATAATAATTGCAAAAAGGTGGTTACTCTACAGGAAGCCACCTTTTTTTTTAACATATGGTAGACTATGTATTACTATCTTGACGATACTGTTTCCTTTCCGCACCCTGATCATGTTAAACCATCCGGTATTTTGGCTGTTGGAGGAGATCTTACTGTGGACCGCCTTTTACTTGCCTACCAATATGGTATTTTTCCTTGGTACAATCACAACGAGCCGATTATTTGGTGGTGTCCCAGACCCAGATTTGTAATTTTTCCGGACAAGGTTAAAGTTGCAAAAAGTATGAATGCTTATT
>JADKGD010000016.1 GCA_016717145.1 Saprospiraceae bacterium
AAGCTTTGCCCAAGCTTGGGAAATTGGAGGTAATGTTTGTCCAGATGGTGCCGTCCCATTTGTAGATAAAACCTGTTGTTGCCATCATGTACATAACACCGCCTGATGCTTTCGCAAAATCGGTAACAAGTACATTGGCGGGCAATCCATTATTTTTGACTGACCAGCTTCCGGCATTATATTGATATACACCGTGACTACCCGTACCAACAAAAACTTTATTGTCAGTGGAGACCTTAAGTACCCTGATGGTAGAGTCGGGCAGGCCAAAACTAATATTTGACCATATACTGCCTTCGTCAACAGACCTGAATATACCATATGAAGATGTAGCGGCATACACATCATTATTGGCCCCAACATCCATTGTATAAATACTTTCGTTTGGACTGTTTTGCCTTAACCAGCTTGTCTGAGATGAGAGCTGAGGCATTAAAACAATACTACATAAATAAATGATAAGAGAAATATAATAGCGCATGGTAGGTCCAAAATTATAAGTTACGAATATAAGAGATTAAATTTTATTAAAACGCTCCTTTCGGTCTTTAATTAGAGGAAGGGTGTTGCCTTTTAGCACTATCGGGTTAAAGTTTAATCTGCCCCTTTTAAAAAATTACATACCTAAACAAAGTAAGTATCAATACTTCTAATTGAAGCGATACATTAGAGGCCGAATGTAGAGCTTCAATGCTACCTGCTACTTTATATTCAAATATAGACATCACATCCGTTTTTCTTCTTTTAAAAAAAATGTTATTTATTATTCTCCCTTAAACAAATTAATTTTGGTTATTTAAAATTAATACTATAACTTTGTCTTGCTTATACTCCTATCCATAATATTTTACCTTACCACTTTAGTACGGCACTGGAATTAGCTAAAAAGATACATTCAAATATAATACAAAGTCATACCCTTGCTTAGAATGTTTGGGCATTGGAAATGATTGTTTTTTCTTGATATGGTTTGCATTATTTTTAGTACACTAATTTCAAATTATTATGGCATCAAAAAGAATTGAATATCCCGGATACAGAAGACTATGGGGCTATGCCTTTGACCCTAGTTTGTCAAACAATGCAAATACTGCAAATTTTAATAACCTCATTTTTAAGGTTCGGTGGGATGATTACCAAAGTGCAGGTCCTGTAGGCGAGTACCTTGAAGTGATCGATTTTGATCCTGCAAGCAAGTGTTTTTATCTACCAGTAGATCTGAACGATATTAATGTGGTCGCCACCGATGGATTAAAACCTTCTGAGAGTAATCCCCAATTTCATCAACAAATGGTTTATGCTGTTGCCATGACAACCATTCAAAATTTTGAAAGAGCTTTAGGTAGATGGATATTGTGGTCTCCCAGATTAATTTACAATGCTACAGGAAGTGTAGCTCATGACGAGTATGTACCAAGATTAAGGCTTTATCCACATGCCATCCGTGAGGCAAATGCATTTTATAATCCTAATAAAAAAGCCATTTTGTTTGGATATTTTCCTGCGGTTTCAGACAATACAGGAACTCAATTGCCGGAAGGTATTGTGTTCACATGTTTGTCTCATGACATTATTGCCCATGAAGTCTCACACGCTATTCTTGATGGTATCAATACTAAATTGATTGACCATTACAATCCTGATACCCTTGCCTTTCATGAAGCTTTTTCGGATATTATAGCCCTGTTCCAGCATTTTACGTTTAGGGAAGTGATCCGCAATCAGATTGCCAAAACAAGAGGCGATTTGAAAAGCCAAAACTTGTTGGGTGAGTTGGCACAACAATTCGGACATGCCATTGGCAATTATGGTTCACTTAGAGATGCCATCGGAAAAATTAATCCCGAAACAAAAAAGTGGGAAGCTACAATTCCGGACCCAAATGATTATGTCCGCAAAACCGAACCTCATGAAAGGGGATCGATTTTAGTAGCTGCAATTTTTGATGCTTTTGTTCAGATTTATAAAAGAAGGGTTGCGGACCTGTTCAGACTGGCTTCAAATGGGACCGGCATATTGCCTGTGGGCGAATTGCATCCCGATTTGGTCAACAGGTTGTCTGAAGAAGCTTCACGGTCCGCTCAAAACGTGCTCAATATATGCATCAGGGCGCTTGATTATTTGCCACCTGTTGATATGAATTTTGGCGATTTTCTAAGGGCTTTAATTACTGCTGATTGCGACATAGTACCTGATGACGATCACAATTATCGGTTAATATTTATTGAAGCATTTAGAAATAGAGGCATCTATCCTGATGGTATTAAAACGCTTTCTGTCGAAAGTCTGAGGTGGCAAAAAATGGATTTGCAAAATGAAGCTTTGATCAATCAGTTTAACTACCTTCAGGATTATCTGAAAAATTTTTTAAGGGACAAACCCAATGTATTTAAAAACAGAAATGAATACTACAAAGAACATCATGATTTTAAAGAATATCTGCACGATAAATTGTATACCAAATTTGAGAACATGGCACCATTTGAAGAAGTAACGGGTCTGGTATTTAACGACAATGATTTTGCGGCTTATAATATTGAATTGAGTGAAAAAAATAATTTCCCGAAATTTTTTGTTCAATCACTTGCATTCAACAGACGGGTGGACTTTAATGGTAAAATTAATAATCAGGCAGTGATTTCCATCATTCAAAAGAGAAAGGAAAAGGTAGTTTTTGACAATGGTAGAACGGAAGACATTACATTTAATGGAGGCGTCACATTAATCTTTGATCTGGATTCTACAAGTTTGATTTATGCTATAAAAAAGGACGTACGTGATAACGCAAGACTGGAAAAAAGAAAAAATTATATCCGGGACAAAAAAACAGATATCGATGATAATCCGCTGAGAATGTCATTTGATACAGATAGTTTTTATGGGCCCTTTGCTTCATTACACAACGAAAAACATTAATAATATGAAGGCTGTAACTAAAGTTAAAATCCGTATGTATCGCCAGGGCTTGGGCGATTGTTTTTTGTTGACTTTTTTTGGAGATAAACAAAGCCAATTTAATATGCTCATCGATTGTGGTGTACTGTCAAAGGGCAATGAGTATAAAAAAAAGATGGCAGAAGTTGCACAAAACATTAAGGATGTCACCCTTGGAAAAATAGATGTACTGGTAGCTACTCATGAACATTGGGATCATCTGTCCGGTTTTCAGCAGGCACAGGAGATCTTTGACAGTATGACCATACCTGAGATTTGGATGGCATGGACGGAGGATGCCAATGATACCTTTGCCAAAGAACTAAAAGAAAGTAATGCCAACAAATTAACTGCCATAAGTCAGGCTTATAATAAATTAAAAGAGCAGCCAACACATAATTTTAACATCAGACAAAAAGACGGTCATACCAAATATCTGAATGCTTTCAACTCATTTTTTAATTTTTTTGGTGTGGATAATCATAATATCAATGTTAACCTCAATGGTACCGGTGAGGCATTTGATACACTAAGAAAAAGGAAAAACTCCGATAAAGTTTTTCTGCAACCTGCTACAGATGAAGTTATTGAATTAAAAGAATTGCCCGGCGTCAGACTCTATGTTTTGGGTCCACCAAAAAATGTAAAATCATTAAACAAAATGAATCCTTCAAAAAGGAAAGTGAGTTGTACGAACTTGATTTCAATATGTCAATGGGTCGTAGTTTTAGCTCAGCTTTTGGCAAATCAAGACCCCAACAGACCATTTGATCGTAGCGATGACATCCCGATAAGTGAAGCAGAAAAGTTTTACCCTACATATTTTGATGACAATAACGATTGGCGGGAAATAAATGATGACTGGCTGTATGCTGCCGGCAACTTAGCAATTGCGCTTGACAGTGCGGTAAACAACACAAGTCTCGCACTTGCGTTTGAATTTATTGATTCAGGCAAAGTTTTATTATTTCCTGCTGATGCACAAATAGGCAATTGGTTGTCATGGTCAAATTATTCATGGACATTCAAAAAGAATGGTGTAAAAGAAACGGTGACAATTGACGATTTATTCAGCAGGACAGTTTTTTATAAGGTAGGTCACCATGGCAGCCACAATGCCACCATGAAAGATCAGGGTCTGGCAAAAATGAAAAATAGCGAATTGATCGCAATGATTCCGGTCGACCAAAAAATGGCTGAAGACAGAAACTGGAAAATGCCTTTCAAACCATTATTAGAGGCACTGAACAGCAGCACTAAAGATAAAGTGATCATTCAGGATGAAAAATTTCCAACTACGATCAAAGCAACAAATAAAATCAAAAATGGTATTTCAGATTTGTTTTATGATGTCATAATCCATAATAAACCTGCCTTGTAAGTTATTGGAAATTGTATCTTTGTGTGTTTATATGAGAAACATATTGTCAATTAACTGACACACGTATACTTATATTTAACATTATAATTTATGAGTTTCACAATTTATCATATGCTTGTGATTCGTGCAGATACAAAAAAAGTATTTGATGCCATATCCCAACCTGACCAACTTGTTCAATGGTGGCCGCTAAAATGCAGCGGTATTCCGAAAACAGGCGAAGCATATAATTTTAATTTTACGGACATGTATGATTGGTTCGGAAGGGTAGAGATTTGTACACCAAATGAAAGCTTTTTTATCAGCATGACAAAAAGTGATTCGGATTGGCAAAATACGATTTTTGGTTTTGAACTTGAAAAAACAGATGATGGAGTTAAAGTAACTTTTTCTCACTCAGGCTGGGCAGAGTGTGATGACCATTTCAAATCGACATCTTTTTGTTGGGCCATTTTGCTGAATGGTTTAAAAAACTATGTGGAGAAGGGCATAGTTATTCCTTTTGAGGAAAGAAATTAATGAACACAAATGGGAATGTATGACACTATCTGATAATGATAAATTAACACTGGTAAAACTCCTGCATACGCTCGTATGGATTTTTTTTAATATAGTCATTTTTTATTTGTTGTATGCGGTTATTGTTAATAAAATAGATATTTGGGTGTGGATATGTTTGGGTTTTATAGTTGTGGAAGGATTGATATTACTATTGTTTAAAGCCATGTGCCCGATTACCCTGGTGGCACGCAAATATTCAGATTCTCAAAAAGACAATTTTGACATTTATTTGCCTAATTGGCTGGCCAAATACAACAAACTGATATATACTACGATCGTGATTATTGCTATCGCCATCTTATTGTATCAATTATTGTGGAATAAATAGGATGTGCGCTACTAGCGTTTAGATTATTGTTTTTAACCGATGCTATTCATAAATCATAAAAAAATAGCCAAGGTTGACAAAAAAACTGGCATTGCTCTTTGTACTCCGAATCAACTAAGTTGGCTAAACAACTGTATCAAATATAAATTTGGCCCGGAACTCAAAAAATGATAGAATTTTAAGCTTTACTTCCATTTATATTAATATATTTGCAACATATATAAGCATTTATGTACATGCGTAATTCAATGATTTTAATAAAGTTAAAACTATTTAATGATTTGAAAAAAAAAGGTATGTGTTGTGAAATGATAATTATCTGAATATTAAATATCCAACTTGTATTTTGAATAAAACAATACTTCCACTATTTTTGACCTTGTGCAAAATCATCTTTTTGATGCAACATCAATAGGGAAATATTTCAGGAACAGCTTAATTTTGGTGAAAATCAGCCAATTTTTTTAGCCCAATATTTATATTAATTAAACTTAAGATATGTCGCACTACAAAATTTTTATTGCTTTACTTTTTACAAGTCATTTTGCTTTTTGTCAAAATATTTCATTTGTTGATTTGAATTTTAAAAATCACCTCTTACAAAAAATTTGTGTCGATACCGACCTGAATGGAACATGGGACGCAAAAGGAGATCAAAATGCTGATGGCGAAATAAGTCTTGCAGAAGCTGAAGCGATTCAAAGTTTATTGCTCAACGTTCAAGACATTAAAGATATTTCTGATCTTAAGTATTTTACTAATTTAAAAAGACTTTATGGCATTGCACTTAATTACATTGAGAAGCCATTTGATTTGAAAGACAATTCAAAATTAGAAATCTTAGAACTTGCCTTAAATACGAGCAAATTTTCAATGAAAAGTTTCTCAAAGTTAAGCTCATGTATTTTTGCACTAGGGCAGAATGTTAATAATATTTACATAAATGATAATCCACTACTGCAAAAAATTGAATTTAAAAGCAAATTTTCCGAACCCGTAAACAATTTGGATTCACTGGATTTAGGTAACAATAATTTGACTTCATTAAAAATAAAATTTGATTGGAAAAAGAAAAACTATAAATATCTTAATTGTAAAAACAATAAACTAAGTACCATAGAATTTGAAAGTTACCAGAGTTTTGATGAAATTAATTTATCCAATAATCAACTGACTGATCAGTCCATTGCCAATGTGTTTATTTATGGCACAAAAATGTTTTTGCAAAACAATTTAATCCAAAATTTATCTATTGTCACATCAACAATACCAGTTAATTATTTGACGTTTGTAGGAAATCCGTTAAAAACTTTTAATTTTCAATCCTCAGTTAATAGTATTTTAGAGCGTTTGGATTTTACCGGATTAATAATGCTTGAATCAATAGATATTAATTCCTCAGGTAAAATCAATGAAATTATTCTGCAAGATTTATCCTCTATAAAGAGTTTAAATGTAGCTTGCGAAGAGATTGCCAAAGACTTAATTATTAAGGAATTAAAAACCCTAAATTCGACCAGAATCAATATTAAAGGCAACATTTATCTTCAAAATATAAGTCAGTTTAATAACGCAAACTTTTATATTACAACTTCTAAGGAATTGCATTTTACAGATAATTTTATATCGAATTTAAAAATAATGAGTAATGTACAATGCAGAGAATTGTATGTTGAAAATTCAGGCATGTTGAGTGATCTGTATTTTGGACCTGGAAATGGTTCGTCTGTAAAGATCTATGTTAAAAACAATCCATTACTCTTAAAGTTATTAATTAATGGCTCTATTGAAAGATTAGATTTGAATATACAAGGCTGCAAAATGTTAAGCTCTGTTAAGGTGAGTTATGCAAATACTCTCACTTTTTCATATGGAGGTATCGATGTTTTGAAGAATTTAACCCTTGGTTTTCTCAGAGGTGAAATAGACATTTCCAACCTGCCTTCTTTAAAATATACAAACTTACCCATCAATCCAACTATCAAATTGTTCATTCATTCACTTAACAATTTAGATACATTGATTCTTAATGGTCTGGCTCCCGGAGATGTTGATTTATATAATTTACCTTCCTTAAAACATCTTGATATAGGATTATTGTACAATGGGAATAATTTGTCTTGTAATAATGTTTCAGGAGCAGGGCATCTTAAGATTTCAAACTTTCCCCTTTTAGACGAACTGACAATTAACACGCTTTGTGTCAGAGATTTAGAAATATCCAATCTGCCTTCACTAAAGAATTTGTCAATAAAATACGTCAACCTGCAAGATGATAATAATCTACTTGCCATATACAACTTAAATTCTCTTAAACAACTGGATCTTTTTCGGGCCCATTTTGCAAGTGCGCTATTTCAAAATCTACCCAATTTAGAACTTCTGACAGCGAAATATGTAACAATTCGTAAAGAGATCAATTTATCAAAGTTAGAAAACTTGAAATCAATAGATTTTCAATGGGTATATGCTAAAAACATCAAAGCACAGTATTTGCCAAATTTGTCCAAAATGTACATTAACGTAAGCTATTCCGAAAATCTATCTTTTGTAGATCTGCCTAATCTTTCCAAAATATTTTGCAACCTTGATAGTTATCCTTCTTCCATTAAAAAACACTCCTTATTTAAAAAATTGCCATCATTGACAAGAGTGGACTTCCTTACCAGAAATTACACACTTGATTCCCTGGATTTTAGTGAATGCCCAAATTTAGATTCAATTCAATTAGATTTTTCAGGCTCATTAAAGCACCTGAACTTAAAAAATAATAATGAAAAAATCAGTTACCTGCAACCCCGAGGCTTTCAATCTACCTACAACACCATATGTGTTGACACTGATGTAGAAAAAACAAAAATTCAGTCATTAATAAGTCCGTTCAGTAATGCTGTGTATGAATATGATTGTGTGGCGGAATTAACCCATTCAACAATCTCCGGAAATATTTATATTGTTGATGAAAATAACAATATAAAATTACTTAAAGATCAATATTTACCATTAAGGATCAAAGATAAAACCATGGAATACCAAACCTTAACCAACGGAGAAGGCAGGTATAGGTTTTCTACGCCAAATATTAACACTGATATAATCATTAGTCCTCAGTTTAATACAGAAAATTTTGAGTTCATAAGTGGTGACACAATAATTAACTTATCAGCGCATGGAGACAGAGATACCATCAATTTTTATCTTAAATTGAAGTCAAGCTACAATGATGCGAAATGCGCTTTAATTCCAATTTCAAGACCAAGACCAGGCGAAAGGGTTCAATACACATTGTTAATAAAAAATATTGGACCTGCTTTAACAACAGCGAATGTGAAATTATATTTTGATTCAACCCAAATGAAAATATCTTATGGCAACTCAGTCAATTTGCTGGAGTCAAATGATTTTATTGAACTAAAAGGGTTATTGTTACCACCTTTTTCTGCAGTGAAATATCATGTATTTTTTGATCTGAACAAGCCATCTGATCCAAATCCATTAAATAGCGGAGACAATTTGTACTTTAACGTAAATGTTACTCCGGTTGATTTTGACCTGGATATGAGCAACAATACTTATGAACTGAATCAAAAAGTTATAAATTCGTTTGACCCAAATCAAATAACTTGTGCTCAGGGAAATATTGTTTATAATAATGATAAAATCAAGCCATTAAAATATTTTATTGAATTTGAAAACACAGGAAATGCGGAAGCCATTTTCGTGAATATAATAAATTCAATTGATACTACTTTTCTGGATGTAAAAAGATTTAAATTAATAGATGCCAGTCATATAGTAAATGCCACGATTGTAGGAAATATGGTAAAATTTAATTTTAGTAATATCAATTTATCTCACCTGAAAGGATACAACACCGGATATATATATTATGAAATTATGCCTAAAAAGGAATTGTTTGTCGGAGATATTATATACAATCAGGCGGAAATTATTTTTGATTATAATGTACCCATCCTAACTAATGTGCATTCACTTAAAATGGTAAATTCCTCCTTGGTAAACGACCATAATCAAATACAAACATTCACCATATTTCCAAACCCAACCGATAGCAGAATAAATATTACCTTAAATGGTAAAAATGCGGATATGGTTGAAATATACAATTACTTTGGTCTCCTTGTTGGTAGAATCTCTTTTCAAAATGAAATCGATTTAAGTGGCTATAAAAAAGGCTTGTATATCATTAGACTTTTAAATCAAAATATACCTTTAGGAAGTGCAAAAGTTGTTTTAAATAAGTGATGCCAACAAAGTAAAACTTTGATTTTCAGATATTACCAGGCTCTGAATGTAGTGGACGGTAAATTGTATATCTGTAGGGTTAACCCTACAGATGGGGTCACATCACACAGCCAGAAGTTAGCTACATTTTTCAGCTCAAAAAAATTTTGGAATAAATAGACAATTTGGCTTAACTCATATCCGCAAGATATTCAAGTTGTGTTGAGGCCAGATGAAATTGAAAAATATTATTATTCATTCAAAAAGTTAGCTGTTTAACATGGTAAAGGACAAAATAATAAACGTAAAAGGAACAGCAGTTACACTTTTCTCAGAAGCAGGTAGTAAATACTTTGTAATCACCGATACCTAGTGTTCTGTCAAGAAAAAGAACTTAATGAAATGTTGTTCTTTTTCCAAATCTCTGCGTTAAAAATACTCGCCGTTTTACAATTGAGAAAGGTGTGTGTCAAATATTAAATGCTATCTAGCTGTGGCACGGAGGCCACAGTTCAGAGCTAAAATCGTTTGCGACGATTTCTTTACGCTCTTCTTGTTTTTCGCCTTGATCTTTGAAAAAATTACCGCCATTATAATTTAACTTATTTTCTGGACAGTGCACTGGAAACCAGTCTTAATTCTCCAATTTAAAAAATCATAAGAGAACCAATACCTCCAGCTTCAGCATAGTATAATCTAACTCTGATAATGTATTCCCGACCCTTTATTAGTCTCATATTGATCATGGAATTAAGATCAGTACCACTGTCATCGTCACCGGAAAGATAAATTTCCACACCATTACTTTTTTCAAAAAGAACCATTACAGAATCCATTGTACCGAAAGTCTGGATTTGGTACTTTTTTGAACGATTTGGTTTGAAAATGAAATTTTTCTGTTCCCCGGCTTTGATATCTAAGGGTTGAGAAGCCGCTACTTTAATTTCTGTATAATCTTGGGCAGCAAGCGGTGGGTAGAATTTTTTCATGTACTCCTTATCTTTTGTTGATAGTCCACCTGCCGGACGGATTCCATTTCTAAACGCCACTGGAGATAGTATCATCCCGGCACCAAATGGATAATGCATAACGGAATTTGCATCATGAGTCGATCCGGTTACTTCATTAAGTGGCAGTTTTCGTATGATGTTATAAAATGTTTTTTGTCTGTCCCAGTTATTGGGAGGCTGTGCTAATGAACTATATACAGCTTCTTCATCCCAGACAATTCCTGCATTCGGATTTTGGTGTTCGTGTGGTGCACCTAATGTATGCCCAATTTCATGGATAGCTGTATCCGGTTGATTACTTATATCCCACCCAAAATTCATTGTTCTTTCGTCCGGTGAAGGAGCTAAATCAATAACGTCTCTTCCGACAAAAGACCAGGCGCCATCACCCCGCAAAAAACCTATTCTAATTTCTGCTTCGTTTTTATCATTTGTTTCTTCGAATATTAAACCAATGCCTATAGATTTCCATGTTTGAAAAGCTTGTCTAACGACATTCATCTCCGTGGTACTTCCTTTCCAGGAAGCAGGAGATCCATCCGCGCCACCTTTAAAAAAATAATACTTTAGTTTTGTACCATTGACCCACTTTTTGTCTACCATGATGATCATAGCCTCTCTGTGAGACCCTACATCTGCAGCAAAAACCCTTGGTTGTGTTTGAATAAGTGTACAATAGCTGTATGCTCCATTTGCGTTGGCAACCAGAGGTACAATTTCCTTTTTTCCGGTTGATTTTTTGACTGCCATAATAAATTATTTTGTGGTTATATGAATGTTTAAAAATGGGTTATCCACCTTACCTATCAACTTCGACGTCATACCATTCATAGGGTCTTAGGCCTGAAATTGATTATTGCGTTTTTCGCTCCCAAGCGATTGATTTTACCTGACTTAGTATATTAAGTAAGTCAATGGATGGAGTCGAATTGTTACCTGTTTTAGACTTTATTTTTTGTAACTATTCAGCTATTACCCCAGCGGGGTGAAATGTTGGTAACCACGGATAAAATCCGTGGGTAAGTGCTAAGAATGACCCGATTTTGGCGAGAATTTTGCCTGAAAGGTGCAAAATTCTTGCCAAAATCAAATACTTTTGCTAATAGCTGAATAGTTACTATTTTCAATAATATCAAAATACCGGGAACCACATTTAGTAACATGTTATTTTGGATATATATTTCATTAATAACAGAAAAAACTCAAAAGAATTATGGCTTCATTTTGAACATGCAGATATCGTACAGCGAATAAAATCAAGCAATAAAGAGAGTATATTCCAATAGGGTTTGGTATTCTTCTTTTTGGCAATAATCCAAGAGAGAAATATCCACAAGCAGTTGTAAAAGCTAAAGTAAAATACGGATCAAATAATTCTTTCCCAAAAGACTTTGAAGGTACGCTTGTTTTGATTCCAAATGAAATTGAATTATGGCTTGAACAAGTGTTGCATTCAGAAGTTAGCCGAAAACAGTTTCAACGAAATACGAACACACTTTTCCCTATTGAACCTTTGCGGTTAAGTCGCTTCGAGCACTGTCGTACTCGACCGTTCCGGATCGCTCCTTCTTAAATAGCTGCGTTAAAAAATGTGAAAGGTTTCACATTTTAGCAGCGAACTGCGAAGGCTTCCCATCCAAACATATTCATGATTGGTTCCTTCATTAAATCGTGATTTCGTATCACGATTTTGCTTCGCAACATTCAGTCCGGCTCGCAGCAACTACAGAAGCTAATGTTTGGCTGATTCCACATCGCACAGCCAGGAGATAGCTACATGTTTCAGCTCAAAAAGAGTATCAAAAGCTATAGTAGTAGCTACTAGTCTTCATACTTGCCCTGTTTTTTACACAAATGCACATAAAGATAATCTACATTTTTCAAAACATTTTTATCTTCGTATTACCAAAAGTATACTCAGAAATATTGATTAATCTTCATAGATAAATTAAAGTAAAATGACACTAACAGACATCATGTCGGAACTCGAAAGATTGGGTGACGCACAGACTAAAAAAACGCTTATGAGACACGGAGCAAAGGAACCTTTTTTTGGTGTAAAAGTGGCAGATCTTAAGACTATATTAAAAAAAACCAAAAAAAATCATGAATTATCACTTCAACTGTACGACACTGGAAATTCGGATGCCATGTATCTGGCAGGTCTTATGGCAGACGAAAAAAAAATCACCAAAGCCCAGCTTCAGGATTGGGTAGAAAATGCATATTGGTCATATCTGAACGAATTTGCCGTACCGTGGGTAGCATCTGAAACAGCCTTTGGTTTTGATTTGGGAATGGAGTGGATAAACTCAAAAAATGAAAATATCGCTGCCGCCGGTTGGGCTACACTTTCAAGCTGTGCCGCTATACATGACGATAAAGATCTGGATGTAAAATTGTATCAAGCTTTGCTTGACAGAGTAACTACGGAGATACATCAGGCACCTAATAGGGTGCGGCAGACTATGAATGCATTTGTGATTGCAGTAGGCACGTTTGTAAAGGATCTCACAAAAAAGTGTCTGGATGTGGCTACAATAATTGGTACTGTCACTGTAGATATGAATGGAACAGCATGCAAAGTGCCATCTGCTGGCGAGTACATTCAAAAGCATCTTATAGCAGGTAGGGTAGGTAAAAAGCGGAAGGATGCAAGGTGTTGAAGACATAAAATTAGTAAGGGTAAAAAACTTATGCTTTTTACCCTTATAATATAGTATTATATAGAAGTCAGCCTAAACTTATTCTCCGGATTGGTTTCCTTTGTAAATGGATTCAAGGCTGCCTATAGTAAATG
This sequence comes from Saprospiraceae bacterium, assembly GCA_016717145.1. GTDB lineage: Bacteria > Bacteroidota > Bacteroidia > Chitinophagales > Saprospiraceae > OLB9. The sequence goes on from JADKGD010000016.1 coordinate 13,260, forward strand.
AATTCGTAAAGTCAGCACCAGCCATACTTTTTACATCTGCCGATGGGTCGGTTGCGTTATCAAATAATCTGATCGCGCGCAATAATGACTTATCACCATTGATGCCAATACTAAAAAGTTTAATTTTATCTCCAGCTTTCATCTTATTGTAAAAAGACGAAGGAATTAATTCAGGAATTACTGAGTAATAATCTTTATCAGGCGTAACTGCCGGATTTAGTATTTTTGAAAGAATATTCCAGTTGCATGGCTTGGTTCCGTCAAAAGTCTGATTGTCATTTATGGGCATATATGTTTGTACAACTCTAGGTATTACACCTTTTGGCACAACCAGTGAAATCTGTGAATTAAACTGAACCCTGTGTTTTAGTTCCGCAGCTTTACCTTCTGTAATCACTATGTAACAATCCAGATTTTCACTTTTTGAATTGTAAGTCAACATATATTTCACTCCGGTTACCTGAGCTTTTACAACAGATACAAAAAGTAAACAAAAAAATAATAATGAGGTTAATGTCCTGCTGAATGTCATAATATTTACGTTTTTTATGTGAATTGATTATAAAACTTATGCAAAGCTAAAATATATTTTATATATAACAAATAAAATTAATCTATTTTATAGAATTATATGCATAAAACCTTTATATATTTTTATTACATTAATATATGGTATTTATTATAATGATACAATCATTGTGGAGATAGCATAGATGTTATAGTTAAGAAAGGAAAATGCAATGTCTTAGATACCCCATTATATAAGGTATACTTAAAAAATAAAGCTTTTTTATTTGGACAGATACAGTTTGAAGACATTCGTTCAAAAAACAAGCAATAGAGAGTGAAGAAGCAAAAGTGCGTCTATTGCCAAACAACGATAAAACCTTAAAAATGATCTACTTATGGCAATAGAAAAAGCATTTTGATTCGAGAATGAACGGTGCCTGCAGTGCCTTTTTGAACTAGCATTTTGGTTCTTTTTGCAATGCAAAAAAGTAACTGCCGCCTGCATAAGGCAAAAGTTTGGCTAAAGTGCACATATTTTAACTTGAATGAAACAAAACCTTTGCACAAAAACTTTAAAATTTTATCATATCAAATTGTTAATCTATAATTTATCCGACACATAGCAGACGAATTTAAAATATACTATAAAGCTTCCAATAAAAAAAAAGTCCAATAAGAATTAAATATGTCCCGCCGTTTGAAACAAATAATATCTTTGACACGATATTCCACGAATTGTTTTTTAGTATTTTAATATTTAGGAAACACAAATACAACATGACAGGCAGCGTAAAAACCGGTATATAAGCAGCAATATCCAATAAGGAAAACGTATAATGTTTATAAGGTGCAGCGTAGTACAAAATATTGTTGTATCTCAGCAACACATACAAATAATAAAACAGGATTACACTCAATGCGATCACCCAGCCCATAGCAGATGTGTGATTGGAAACTTTTCGGAATCTGACATAGCCATACATATAATACAGCCCGGATAGAAAAAATAATCCACAACTGAAAAAAAAGAAAGTCAAAATATAAAGATTGTTTTTGGGTAGTTGGTAGTTTTTGAGTTTTTCAAATTCTCCGTTGAGCGGAAATAGATTGGTGATGTCCAGCATATGGTCTCCTTTTTTTAATGCTTCTTTTAGATTAAACTGAACCAGGTTTTTGTAATCATGATAAAAGTACATCGACACCATACCCTGTTTCAAATCCCATATGGAAGACAGCAGGGTACCATCGCCCAACTTTTCCCGGCATACATGCATAGTATCTGAAAGTGCTGTTGCAAATGCGAGCGTTGTGTCAGTTTCGTTTTTTAGAAACGTTACGCCATTGTGATATCGAATCATTTTGTGTGCGTATTCGGGTGATGTCACTGTGGGACAAAAGTTGGATAATACATAATTGGCATCATTTCCTTTACTTGTTGTATATGGTTCTACAATGATATATCTACCTGTTTTTTCGATGTAAATAAATACATCTTCAATAAAATAACTATGATCATATTTAAGTACATAACTTTCTACCTCCTCAATATTTTTACAATTGTGTAATATGTTTTTTAGGTAAAAATTTGGGTTTGAAATAGGCAATCTATGCCGCATATCCACCATGCCGGTGATGGGAGTGGGTGATGCCAACCTGGAAAAAGCCAAACCAGCATCATTCATACCTGATTGAGGTGCAAATCCATTTGAACCATCCAATCTTCCTCCACTGAATACAGCGCCATAAAACATGTTGTCACCGGCGTTTTCAAACCAGATTCTTGGCGTTAGATAATAGGCATCAAAATTTGTTCCTACGATAGTTTTGCCGGCGTAGCTTATTTTATACATACTGCAAGTATGCCCTTTCCCAATTACAAATAGCATGATAACCAAAAAAAGTAGTGTGGGCACATTGTTTCTTATTGTCATCCGTCAATTTTTACTACAACGGCATTTATGACATATAAATTATAGCTTATTTATTTTATGTATCAGCTTTTGTTTTACGCCTCCCAACCATTCTTCTTTCAAAATACTCAACACGATGCTATCCCTTCTTCCTCCTTCAATGGTTGGTAAATGGTTTCGAAAAATTCCTTCAACCACACAACCAATGCTTTGCATAGCATGTTTGCTGCGTTCATTTCGATTGTCAGCTCTGAATTCTACCCTTTCCAAACCCATATTTTCAAAAGCATAGGTCAATAGAAGTAGTTTGCAATGTTTATTCAGACCGGTACCTTGAAATGACGACCCGTACCATGTATAGCCAAGTTGCATTGACTTGTATTCCAATTGAATATCATAAAATCGCGTGCATCCGGCATATGATTTACTTCTTTTGTCAAAAACAATAAATGGATATTCTTTTTCCTGTGCTCTGGCTTCTACCGCTTTGACAATATATTTTTGTAAATCATCGACCGTTTTAATTTGTAGCAGACTATATTTCCATATATCCGGTTCGTTGATGACAAATGATTGCAAATTGTCAATATCACTTGATAATAGTGGTCTCAGCATCACAAAATCGTCTTCTAAAATAATATCTTCTTTAAATTGCATACTTTATTGTTATGATGCCACAAATTTACTATAAAAGATTTGTTTTGGCCGGACATATTGTGGACAAATAGAGACAGATAGAGAACAGGCAAAAGTATTATTTATTACAAAACAATCGTCCTGAATGTCAAATTTATTCTAGCTTGCCTAATTAGTTTGGTTGGCGGAAGTCTATGCAGCCAGTAGCTTTGTGTGGTGTCTTTCATGACCAGTAAACTTCCATTTTCAAGCAAAACAGATACGGTTTCTTTTGAATATTTGTGTTTGAAAACAAATTTTCGTTCCGCTCCAAAACTAAATGATGCAATGGCCCCGTTTTTTTTGAGCGCTTTTTCGGCATCACTATGAAATGCCATTCCTTCACTTCCGTTGTGGTATAAGTTGAGTAAGCAGGAGTTAAATTTTTCACCGGTATGTTGCTCTGCTATGGTTTTTAACCTTAATAATTCTTCTGTCCAGGGCAATGCTTTTTTTGTAATATTTGAGTATGTATAATCAAAATCTGAGTCGCCATACCAACCCACTTTTCGTTTTGTGATGATCAGTTTACCATACATTACTGCCTGATCGTTTTTCCATTCGATCGTATTGAATAAAGAATCAAAGTACTGATTAGATTCCGGAGTAGTCATTATCTTACCGAAATAGTTTACTGTACCATCTTTGGGCAAAATGTTTTTAGAACTATCCGGTAAAGTATTAAATAAATCCATTTTATATATGATTTAGTTACAGTATTTTAAGAGGTAATATTATACTAAAAATTTAAGGTGTTGAAATTAAACAGCATGTACCTGGTTTTGTTTGTCATTTTGAGGCTTACAAATTTTCATACATATGTTGATTTCAAATTTTGTATTAAATGTCATAGAATAAAATGGCATTTAAACCTAGTGATGGTTGTAATTTTCTACATTTGGGTTTATATAATTTTATGAATTTTTATTAATGTAAAAGGGACCATTAAAATATTGATAAGAAAAGCACATAATATTGGTATCATCCTGCTTGCTGCGGGCGAATCTTCAAGATTTGGATCACCCAAACAATTACTTGATTTTAAGGGTAAAAATCTTTTGCAATATATGATTGATATCGCTACTGCATCTGACGCTGAAAAAACAGTTTTAGTCCTCGGAGCAAATGCAAAAAAAATTCAGAACCAAATAGATGTACATGATATTAATGTAGTACAGAATCACATATGGAAAGACGGACTGTCATCTTCCATTCGCACCGGACTAGAGACAATGCTTCAGATATATCCTCAGGTGGAGGCCGTCATTTTAGTCTTGTGTGATCAACCCTTTTTATCAGCAGAAGTCCTGAATGAGATCATTACAAAACATATCGAAACCGGCAAGGAGATCGTAAACTGTTGCTACGATTTATCATTTGGTCCGCCTACATTATTTTACAAAAGTATGTTTCCAAAGTTGATGGAACTTACTTCAAGTCAGGGTGCTAAAAGTATAGTACAGGAATGTGCTCACAATGTAACTCATGTTGACTTCCCAAAAGGAAACATCGATATTGATACCACCGCGGATTATCAAAGTTTTTTACAGAACGATGCCTAAATATAGCACAGGCAAAATGAACAAATTACTTCGATTGTAGATTGCTATGACGATTTGCTCAAGGTTGCCTGGCGCAATCTGTCCGGTCAAAGACAGTGAAGGCCGATCGTGGCCGTGCGAGGAGCAAGACATGCAGACCTAATCAAAGGGCTTTAAGACCCCCCCCCCCAAAAAAATTGGGGAAAGGGGCCCCTGGAAAAAATCAAAAGAGGATATTGGAAAATTGAGGAAAGTTGTTTTTGTTTGGGGGGTTGTTTTTGGTTGGGTTTTTCGGGTGGGTTGCTGACAAATTGCTGATGCGGGGTGTGCCTCCTCGGTCAAATCGTCTACACACCCTTTATTTTATTTTTATGATTTCATCAGATTTATAGATATATTTGTGTTTCAAATTTTGAATCAAAGGAATAGTATAATTATGGCAATTTTTAATCTGAGTGTCAACGGTAAATCCTATAATGTAGATGTAGATCCATCCACGCCAATACTTTGGGTATTAAGAGATCATCTCAATCTTTTAGGAACAAAATATGGATGTGGTATAGCAGCCTGTGGTGCATGTACCATTCATCTGGATGATGATGCTACGAGGTCATGTGTGCTACCCGTGAGTGCGGTTGGATCCAAAGTCATTACAACAATAGAAGGTCTTTCTGAAGACGGAGATCATATTGTACAGCAAGCATGGCTGGAGCACGATGTACCTCAGTGTGGCTATTGTCAGGCAGGTCAGATTATGTCTGCTGCGGCACTACTTAAAGGCAAAGCCAGGCCCACTGACGAAGATATAGACGCTGCTATGACGGGTAATATCTGCAGATGCGGTACGTATGTCAGGATTAAAGCAGCTATAAAAACCGCTGCAAATAAAATGTAATCTGAAATAATTCAATTATTTTAATAAAGTAAGCACATGACAATTATAAAAACATCTTTTGGGAGAAGGTCATTTATTAAAAGTACCGCCTTGGCGGGTGGAGGAATGATGTTAGGATTTAGTTGGTTAGCATCGTGCAAACCATCATCCGGTGACCTGATTACTTTGCCGAAAGAGTGGTTTAATATCAACGGTTTTTTAAAAATTGGGGAAAACGGCATTGTGACCATAATGTCACCTAATCCTGAGATTGGGCAGAATATAAAAACATCGATGCCAATGATTGTGGCTGAAGAACTTGACATTGATTGGAAAAATGTTATTGTTGAGCAAGCACCCCTGGACACAGCTATTTTTACCAGGCAGATTGCAGGAGGCAGCCAGTCCATCCGACAAGGATGGGAAGGACTTCGTATGGCAGGCGCAACAGCACGTCACATGCTAAAAGAAGCTGCTGCAAAAGCATGGAGTATTTCCGTGGATGAAGTGACAACTGAGGCAGGAATTTTGTCACATAAAGCAAGTGGTAAATCAGCTGGTTATGGTGAAATGGCTTCAGCAGCTGCAAAAATAATAGTACCCAAAGAGGTCAAGCTTAAGGAAAAAAAAGACTTTAAAATAATAGGTACTTCCAGAAATAACGTGGATGGTCAAAAAATCGTCACTGGAAAACCACTCTTTGGTATTGACTATACACAGGAAGGTATGCTGGTTGCTATGATAGCACATCCACCAGCCTTTGGATTGAAGCTAAAGTCATTTGATGATGGAGAAGCCAGATCTATGCCCGGTATCAAAGATGTAATCAAAATCAACGTATTTGAAAATGATTACGAACTTCAATGGTGCGATACAATATCATTTAATGAATTAGTGGTTGTGATAGGTAATTCAACCTGGGAAGTCATGAATGCCAAAAAAGCACTTAAACTGGAGTGGGAAGCCAACAACGATGTTAAAGATGTCACTTTAAAAGATTTAGAAAGCACTGAAATTCATTCGAAAAAGATGAAATCAGCGGCTTTAACTTCTTCAAAAGTAGTCAGAAAGGATGGAGATCCGCTTAAAATGTTTAAAAAAGCCGCAAAAATTATAGAACGAAGCTATACAGCACCATTTTTAGCACATAGCACACTCGAACCGATGAACTTTTTTGCTAATGTTACTGCCGAAAAAGCTGAGTTGGTTGGCCCTATACAGACTCCTGAATATATGGAGAAATCAGTAGCCGAGCGTCTTGGTTTGCCGTTGGAAAAAATCGACATCAAGATGACCAGAATGGGTGGTGGATTTGGCAGAAGGTTATATGGTCATTTTCTGGTAGAAGCTGCTGTGATTTCACAAAAAATGAAAGCCCCTGTCAAATTGATTTATTCACGGGAGGATGATATGACGACAGGTATTTACCGGCCTGCCTATCAAGCGACCTACAAAGCGGGACTTGATGCAAATAAAAATCTGATTGCTTTTCATGTCAGATGCGGCGGGGTGGGCGAAAGCCCATTATCTGCCAATCGATTTCCTGCAGGAGCTGTAGATAATTATCTTGCAGAGGAATGGCAAGTGTCATCCAATATCAGCGTAGGTGCATTCAGAGCTCCGGGCTCCAATTTTATTGCTGGTGCAGAACAAGCTTTTCTTGACGAATTGGCTGAAGAAATGGGAAAAGATCCTTTAGCTTTAAGATTGGAATTGTTGGCAAGGGCGGAAAAAAACCCTGTTGGAAAAGACAATGATTACGACCCCAAGAGATATGCCGGTGTCCTTGAGTTGGTAAAAGAAAAAGCTTCATGGGGTACAAAGTCAGCAGGGATACATCGCGGGCTTGCTGCTTATTTCTGCCACAATACTTATGTAGCGCAGGTCCTGGATATTGAAATGGTAGACAATATACCGGTGATCAGAAAGGTCACTGCAGCTGTGGATTGTGGCATAGTCGTAAATCCTGTAGCTGCCGCAAACCTTACTGAAGGAGGTATTATAGATGGTATTGGTCATAGCATGTATAGTGCCATTACAATAAAAGACGGTGTGCCCCAACAAAATAATTTTAATACTTATCGACTTATCAGACATAATGAAGCACCGAAAGAAATTGAAGTTTTTTTTGTAAGTAACGATATTGACCCAACAGGATTGGGCGAACCGATAAATCCACCAATCATTGGTGCCCTGGCCAATGCACTTTATAAAGCGACAGGAAAAAGGTTTTATGATCAACCATTTGTTGGCCAACAAAATATAATAGGATAAAGTCAGCTTTGACGTATCATTGTTATGAAAGAAAAAAGGGACATCATTAGCAGTTATAATCAATTGCTGTTAAATGGCAAAAAATGTGCTTTAGCAACCGTAGTACACGTAGAAGGTTCTTCATATCGTCGTCCCGGAGCAAGAATGCTGATATCCGAAGACGGAAATCTGACAGGTGCCATAAGTGGTGGTTGCCTGGAAGGTGATGCCATGAGAAAGGCCCTACATGTAATAAACCAACAAATACCTTGCCTTGTCACTTATGATACGATGGATGATGACGATGCAGTTATTGGTATTGGTCTGGGATGTAACGGCATCATAAAAATCCTGATTGAACCAGTGGATATGAATGGAAAATTCAACCCATTAAAAATTTTAAATGCTATCCATGATCAAAGACAAAAGTTGGTGATAGCTACTTTTTTTCATTCAAACAAACAAAACAGATTCACGCAGGTACCAGACTGTATATGGATCAGCATGGTGAAATGTATGGAGATATGTTTTTTTTGGCCAATAACACTGCTCTGAAAAAAAGAGCTGCTGATGTACTTGAGAATGGTAAAAGTGAATGGTTGGATTTTACTTTCAATGATGAAGAAATGACCGTATTTTTGGAATTTGTTCCTCCGGTGATTACTTTGGTAATAGCAGGTGCCGGCAACGATGTCAAACCTTTGGTAGATATGGCAGATGTACTTGGTTGGGAAACAAAGATCATTGATGGCCGACCCAACTATGCCAGGAAGGACAGATTCCCGAAAGCATGTGATGTCATTTTGGCTAAACCGCAACAAGTATTGGAAAATATATCAGTAGACAATTATACGTGTTTTATTTTAATGACCCATAACTACAACTACGATAAAGCTTTACTTTATGAACTGTGTAAAAAAAATGTCAGATACATTGCCATGTTGGGCCCAAAGAAAAAACTGGAAAGGATGGTATTAGAGTTTGAAGAAGAAGGAAGACCACTGACAAACGACGAAATTTCATTAGTCTATAGTCCGGCAGGTTTGGACATAGGTGCAGAGACTTCAGAGGAAATTGCACTGTCAATTTTGGCAGAAATTAAGGCAATTATGAGCCACAAAAAAGGTAATCACCTCAGGCAAAAGCTAAATACCATACACGCTTAATAAACCATTTGTATATTAAATGGTGTGCCAAATTGGGGCTAAAAAACGAATAAGAGACATTTTTTATATTATAACGTTGGCGTATTGCATTTTTCACACCCTTAGTGAGCCTCTGAATGCTCTGGCGCCATAATATGATTCTGCTCCATTGTGATATACAAAGACTTGACCATAACGGAAGTCAGCAAAAATAGCACCACCTAGCTTTCTGATCTCTGAAGGCGTTTTCACCCAGCTCGATGTTTTTGTATCAAAATGCCCAAGCTTCTGTAACGCCCGATATTGTTCTTCTGTCAGAATTTCTATACCCATATCTGTTGCCATATCCAAAACGTTATTTTCAGGTTTATATTCCTTTCTTGACTCCAGAGCCAGGCGATCGTAACAAAGGCTTCTGCGCCCTTTAGGACTTTCAGCCGAACAATCATAAAAAATATATTCGCCTGTTGTTTTATCGTAACCTACTACGTCAGGTTCACCACCTGTTTTTTCCATCTCATTGAGCGACCACATTTTTTCACGCGCAGTTTCCAATTTTGCCTGCACTTTAGCCCATTCAATATCTTTGTGTCGATCAATGTTTTTTACAAAACGACTTTTTAATGTGCTTAATAGCGCTTCTTGTTCTTGGTGTGACAATTCGTTTTTATTTTTTTTTGGCATAATGTTTAAACAATTGAAGGCCGCCAAGTGAGTCTTACAACATAAGCCGACCAATTTATATACAAAATATTCCCAGACCAAAAATAAGTAAAATCAACTTGCTAAAAAACATAAATTCCAATTTTTTTTCTGAGTCTTTTTTTGACCGCAAAGTATTTTTTGACCGCAGAGCATTTTTGACCGCAGAGTATTTTTTGACCGCAGAGCACGAAGTGACCTGTGAGCAAAAAATAAACGCCCCCATTCTTTTCACTCAAGGGTCACTGGCGTGCTCCTCGGTTGAAAAGCATTCACTCAAGGGTCAATGTCATGCTCCTCCGTTGATTTTTTTTTTTTGACCGCAAAATATTTTTTGACCGCAGAGCACGAAGTGACCTGTGAGCAAAAAAGTAACAAAAGGTATACGCCGCGCTCCTCGGTTGAAAAGCATTCACTCAAGGGTCACTGGCGTGCTCCTCGGTTGAAATATTTGTTTGAAAGGTTAAACTAACGTTTGGAAATTTTATTTCCGGTACCTCTTTGCCGATTGCATTTAAACCTAATTATTTCAGTATCACGCAAATATGAATGTTTTGTTTTGCGCGATTTCATTCTTTTACGCCACATGCGAAAACTCGAAGGAAGAGAATTTTTTCGCATTAATTCAATGACATCTTTTTCCTTCAACCCAAACTGAAATTCAATAGCCTCGAAAGGTGTGCGATCTTCCCATGCCATTTGAATGATTCTGTCCATATCCACCTCATTAAATGGCAATTTTTCTGAGGGCACTAACGCAGCATCTTCCAGGTCTTGTTTTTTTATATAACTGGACAAAGAGGGTAAACCACTATATGCACATATTAAATCTTTTTCGTCCATAAGATTTTTATTTTTTGTTTGTAATGTCGAATAATTTTGTTGTTATTGAGGTAAGTTTCATCTATAATTCGTTGATGTGTACGAGATAATGTTCAGCTTGTTCAAGTAGTTCCGTTTTTGTTTTAGGTTGCATTTTGTGCCACACATGATACATCATTCCTATACGTGGATTTTTAGCCAGTTTAGCTTCATGTCTGTCATAAAAATGCCAATACAAACTATTAAAAGGGCAAGCTTTATCGCCTGTTTTTTTTGATTTGTCATAATAACATCCTGTACAATAAGAACTCATTTTATGGATGTAGGAAGCAGAACTTACATAAGGTTTTGTACCTACTATACCACCATCCGCAAACTGACTCATACCCCTTGTATTTGTGATTTCTACCCATTCGATGGCATCAATATACATGCCTAAGTACCAGCCATCCACTTCGTCAGGATGTATGCCTGTCAGCAATGCAAAATTGCCGGTTATCATAAGACGTTGAATATGGTGGGCGTATGCAAAATCCAAAGATTGTGTAATTGCATTTTTTAAACAGTTCATTTTAGTTTTACCTGTCCAAAACCAGTTTGGTAATGATTCTGTATGTTCAAAATAGTTAAGCTTAGCATAATCAGGCATTTTCAACCAATAAATACCCCGCATATATTCTCTCCAACCAATGATTTGCCTTACAAAACCTTCCAGTTGATGATAGGCAATTGACGCTGGATTTTTGGTGTAGGCTTCAATAGCTTTATCGACTACTTCTGATGGTGCTAGTAATTTTGTGTTCATAGAAAATGATAATCTCGAATGGTAAACAGACCATTCGTTGGGTGCCATGGCATCTTGAAAGGTTCCAAACAATGACAAACAATTTTCAGTAAAAAAATCCAGCAACTCAAGTGATTGTGTTCTGTTTATGGGCCAAATAAAGTTTTTGCTGTCAACTGTTCCAATCGTTTTTACTTTAGCTTTTATGATCTCTTCTTCGATAGCACTTACATCATTTGTACATAGAAACGGGATAACAGGTTTATGCTCTTTAGGTAATTTCTGGCGATTGTCCTCATCAAAATTCCATTTACCAAACAGCGGTTTATCGCCATCCACCAGCAGCACGTGGTGCTTTTTGCGCATGTAGCGATAAAAGGTTTCCATCAAATAATTTTTTTTGCCATCAAATAAATCGCTCAATTCATCACGGGTACTGTAAAAGTGCTCCGTATCACATACACTATTTTTTATGTTTAATTTGCCGGTAAATTGTTTTAAATGTTCATCCAATCTGAATTCGTCAGGCAGTTGATATTCAAAATTCATGAATTTTTGTTCAGTAATTAATGCCGAACAATTTTTATCAAAGCATTGCAAATTATTTTCATCATTCAGATGTATATATATTACCTGATGTTTTTGCAACTCCAATTCTTTAGCAAAATTTTGCATAGCCGCAAAAAATCCGATTACCTTTTGGATATGGTGTTGCGCATAATCGGTTTCACTTCTTATTTCCATTAGGATATAAGTTACTGATGCATCAATTGTCTTAAACCAACTATGATTTATGTTGAGTTGATCACCCAATACCAAACGTAATGTCTTAGGTTTTTTTACACTCATATCGATTTTTTATTCCTGCATCTATCACTACAATATTTTACTTCATTCCAGCATTTTTCCCATTTTTTTCTCCATACGAATGGTTTATTGCAGGATGCACAAATTTTAGATGGCAGGTTTTCTTTTTTAACACTTTTCATTTGCGATGAATTTTAAAAGCTTACCCTTTTCCAGTCCACACTAATCTCTGAACCTTCTGCCAGCATTACTGAATGTGGCTTTATTGTATTTAATATCTCAAAATCATGCCCGTAAAGGGCAGTAAAATCGCATTCAATTTCGCTATGGAGTATCGAATTTATCTCCCATCTTGGGTGGTTGACTTTATATTCAATACTTTGTGCAGGATTCACTTTGGTATATCCAAAATAGTGCTCAAAAATAAATTCCTCCACGCTTTCTTCTTCCATTTTCATTTTGACAGTCGAAGCATCTACTTTAATACTGTTCCATTTGGATTGTACTTTCCAATGATATGCTATTTCCTTTTTATCGTTGGTAAATGCCCATTTATGAGTGGTAGGAATCGCGATATAATGTTCCTTGTATAGTTTATTGGCGACCCAAGCGACTATTTTACTGGGTACTGTTTCATTGATAAAAACTACGCCTCGTCTTACCTCATTATCTACTTTTCGTACTACATAAAAACGAAGATTCACTTCTTCAAAAGTACCCATAAAAGGAATGGGTATGTTAAAAACAGAAGTATCCTTGAATAAAAAACCAACCAAACTCACATATGTTTTGCCTTCGAAGTAGTCCAACTCAACGCCTTTTGGCAAATAGGGCAACAGCACTGAGGCTTCTATTTCATAATTTGCCATGATTAAATTTTGCCATTTCGCTTTTAGAAAAGTATCCATGTTAGGTTGTGTTTTAGTTATTATTTCGTGAGTTTGGATTATTTACATGTTTTGCCAATATTCTTTTTCCTTCTGTTTTCACGTCTTCATTTTTTCTGAAACTCCAGACTAATTCGCTTGCTTTTTTTCTGGTTGCCTCCACATCAACGATGGGAATAGGGTAATCCTTTCCAATTTCGCAATGGTACAACTGTTGTTCAATTAAACTGAGCTTGTGCGGCTCGTGAATTAAATCAGACGGTATATGTTTAAGTTCAGGAATCCATTTTTTGATAAACAATCCTTCTGCATCATGTTCTTCTGAGTTTTTTATGGGATTAGATTAGACCATGTCCCAATTCTAAGATAATTATTACATAACCCTGATTTGCCCAAATTGTTCTTAATCACCAAACACAGATTTTTATGTATAAAAAAAATTGAATATCAGGCCAAAGTTAAATATAAGATTTACGTTTTATATCACCAAAACCGAAAAAATTTTGCTCATCATGAAGATTTAAAACTAAAATTATTTCTAAACTTTTCATGATGAAAACAATGTTTTTTGTTTAAATATCTAGTTACTTTTTGACCGCAGCGTATTTTTTGACCGCAGAGCACGAAGTGACCTGTGAGCAAAAAATAAACGACCCCATTCTTTTCACTCAAGGGTCACTTGCGTGCTCCTGGTTGGTTCGGGCAAAGACGCCCTCTTTTCACTCAAGGGTCACTGTCGTGCTCCTCGGTTGAAATTTTTTTGACGGTTGCGCGGCACGAAGTGACCTGTGAGCAAAAAAGTAACAAAAGGTATACTCCGTGCTCCTCGGTTGAAAAGCATTCACTCAATAGTGTAGACTGTCGATAATTAATCTCGATTAATATCAATTATTTATTGTATTTTTGTTTATTCATTCATACTCAAAACCTTATAATTATGACCAAATATGTGCCCTTTTTTGTGGCTTTAATGTCCCTTAGTTTTTTTTGCACCGAGACAAGTGGTCAGGCATTACGCCTGCCTGGTACTACCAATCTTCCTTGTATGACCGGTAGAAGACTTTGCACGACGGATATTCAAATCAAATGGAATGCACCTGGTGTAAAGGGCCGTGAAGGCAAAATATGGGGCACCGACATTGCTTATTTTGGCACTGCCGTGCTTGGTTTTGGGTCAAATGTATCTTCTCCATGGCGAGCCGGAGCAGATGAGTCAACTACAATGTCTTTTAGTACAGACGTGTCTGTCAACGGAAATAAATTGGCTGCAGGTAATTATGGGTTTTTTATTGAACTCTATCCGGATTCTTCCATTCTGATATTCAACAGCAACACAGCTGGTTGGGGTAGTTACTTTTATGATAAAAGCAAAGATGTATTACGTGTGATTACCAAACAACAAAAAGACCAAAAGACCAGTAAAGAAAGACTTGAATTTATTTTTGACAAACAGACAGACCGATCCGTCGAACTTGCTCTGGAATGGGAATATTGGCGTATACCTCTTACCATAGAAATAGACCCTGTTTCGGCGACACTTGCCAATATACAAATGCAGATGAGTGGTGCAATAGGTTTTGATCCCCCAAGTCTGCAAACAGCAGCCAACTGGTGTTTGAATAATAATGTGAATTTTGACCAGGCACTTGGCTGGATTACTTCAGCTACTGACCCAAGTCTGGGTGGTGTCGATAATTTTAATGCCTTGTCCACTAAATCAGGATTATTGATAAAACTTGGAAAAAAAGTCGAAGCAGATCAAATGATGGCCCAGGCTATGGATAATGCCACATCTATTGAGTTGCATCAATACGGCAGACAGCTTTTAGGGCAAAAAAAGCTAGCTGAAGCAATGGCTGTGTTTGAAAAAAATTATACCAAAAATAAAGGGGCATGGCCTTCAAATGTTGGTATGATGCGGGGATACGCTGCCAATGGCAACCTCAAAAAAGCGCTGGAGCATGCAAAACTTGCCCTGGCACAGGCACCCGATGATATCAATAAAAAAAATCTGGAAACCTCCATTAAAATGCTGGAAAGTGGTAAGGCGCTGAACTAATCCTTATGATTTTAATATCTGCTTTTTACTAAAGATGTAATAACAAAACCATCGTAGCTGCAAAAATCATAAGACAAAACACATCTATTGTTTTTTAGCAGGATTTGACAAATGGCATAAAATTAAAAGACCTACTTTTGATACATATAAAGTATCAAAAATGATCAGATCAATCATAGTAGAAGACGAGCCATTAGCGATGGAAATCCTTGAAATGTATATTACAAAATCGCCTGACATCAATCTTGTTAAAAAATGTACCAATGCCATCGAGGCTTATGAAGCCTTAATGACGATGGACATTGATCTTATGTTTCTCGATATTTTTATGCCGGGTATATCTGGCATTGAGTTGCTGCGATCACTGGAGAACCCGCCAATTGTAATATTTACAACAGCATCTTCTGATTATGCTGTCGAAGGTTTTGAACTCAATGCAGCGGATTATTTACTAAAGCCAATTTCTTTTGAACGCTTTTCAAAAGCTTGTCAGAAAGCGTCAGATATACTTCGTGGTCACACAAATGATGACGCTGCCATGGCAATACCGGATGTGGAAACAAGTTTTAACTTAAATGTTGACAAACAACTTGTACAAATTAATTATAGTGAAGTGTTGTACATTAAAGGATTGAAGGATTATGTCATCATCAAAAAACAAAATGGTCAATTGGTTTCTCTACAAACAATGAAGTTTTTGGAAGAAAAACTGCCTTCATCCATTTTTAAAAGGGTACATAAATCTTACATCGTCAATATGGACAAAATTTGTGCTGTCAGTACGCGTAAAGTGGAAATCAATGAAGCGGGAAGAATCAAAGAAATTCCGATTGGCGCATTGTATAAAGGTAATTTTATGGGAATGATACTTGAAAATAGATTTTGAAGACTTTTATCCTTTTCTTTCTCCGATTTGTTGTCTCCACATGGCGTAATATAGCCCTTTTTCTTCAATCAATTTTTCGTGGCTTCCCATTTCGATTACATGACCTTTTTCGAGTACAAAAATCCGATCTGCATGCATTATAGTAGACAATCTATGTGCAATCAATACCATCATATGTTCTTTGGTTTCTGAAATTTCTTTTATGGTATCTGTAATTTCGGTTTCAGTAATGGAATCCAATGCTGATGTTGCCTCATCAAATACAATAAGTTTTGGCGATCTTAATAATGCTCTGGCTATAGAAAGCCTTTGTTTTTCGCCTCCTGATATCTTTATACCACCTTCACCAATGATCGAATTGATGCCATTTTCACTTCTGTCAAGTAAATTTTGGCAGGCAGATTTTTGAAGTACACTTAAGATGTCTTCATCAGTGGCGCGAGGATTTACAAACAAAGATTTTCTTTTATAGTACCCGAAAACAGTTGGGTATCCTGAGTGACAAAACCGATCTGATGTCTTACTTCTTCCATGTCCAGACTAAGGGAAGGCACACTATTGTAATATATTTTTCCTTCTTCGGGCGTGTAAAGGCCTACTAGCAGTTTTACCAGCGTAGTTTTACCGGATCCTGAAGGTCCTACAAATGCTATCGTTTCTCCTTTTTTAACCTCAAAATGAATGTTTTCCAATGCATTTGTAGATCCGGATTTATGTCTGAAAGAAACATGGTCAAAAGCAAAACGTTCAAGATTGTTGATTTTAACCGGGTTCTCAGGTTTTATCTCAATCGGAGAAGACATGATAGATTTAAAATTATTTAATGATGCCTCTGCTTCTCTGTAGGAAAGTATAACATTGCCCATCTCTTGTAAGGGACCAAAAATGAAAAAAGAATAAAATTGTAAGGTCATTAATTGTCCTACAGTAAGCTCATTTTTGAAAATTAAGACCAATAAAAAAAACATGATGGATTGCCTCAGGAAATTTACAAAAGTACCCTGCACAAAACTGATCGAACGGATGTCCTTTACTTTTTTTAACTCGAGTTGCAGGATTTTCATGGTCGAAAGATTGAGTCGTTTGATTTCCTGATCGGTTAGACCTAAACTCTTTACCAATTCAATATTCCTTAGACTTTCGGTCGTAGCTCCAGCCAGAATATTGGTTTCTTTCACAATATTTTTTTGAATAATCTTAATCTTTTTGCTTAGAAAATTGGTCAGTGCAAAAAGTAGGAAGGAAGCAATAAAATATATAAAAACCAGCCGTGGTTCTACCGAAAAAGCATAAATCATTACAAATACAATACCCACCACTGATGCAAAAAGTACATTGATACAATTGGAAATAAATTTTTCAGAATCCGACCTTACCTTTTGGAGAATATTTAATGTCTCCCCACTTCGCTGATCTTCAAATTGTTGAAATGGTAATTTAAGTGAATGTCTGAGTCCATCGGTATACACTCGTGCACCAAATTTCTGAATTACAAGGCTGGTGACATAGTCCTGAAATGCTTTGGCAATGCGACTTACCATTGCGACTCCGATTGCGGCAAGTATAAGCAGGCCTACACCATAAACAAAATCGTGCTGTGTATAGGCTGCAGGTTTGGATGCAAATCTGTCAATAATTTTACCAAAAATATATGGATCAAGCAACGAAAAAATCTGATTTACAGCTGCCAAAACAAGCGCCAGGAAAATAAGGCCTTTATAGTTTTTGAGATATTGAAAAAGTAATTGCATGAAGATTAATTGGGGTAGGGTTTTGTTTAATACTTAACTAAGACAAATTTATACCCTTTTTTGTTTTTTCTTAAGCCATCATGTTAAATTAATAAAGAATAGTTTCCGCCGGATCAAATTAATTTAATCATTCCCCCAAGGGATTTTTTATTTCCTTAACATTAAAAAGAAAATAAGCTATTATGAACAAACAAAAAATACCGGTTATCATAAATGTTGCTGAAGCTCCAAAATTATACCAGATCAGACCAGCCATTGAACTGGCTATCATGGCACAAATGCTCTGAAAAGCTGTGTAAGTACCAATGGCGGTAGCTGTATCCTGTTTTTTGGAAATATTGCTGATCCATGCTTTGGATATGCCTTCTGTAGCGGCGGCATAAATGCCATATAGGAAAAATATTACAATAAATTGGAAGATACTTTTAGAAAATACCATACCAAAGTATACCAGGGCAAACATACATAAACCAAAAATGAACATTTTTTTGAACCCGATCTTATCAGACACTATACCTAAAGGAAATGCAAAAATGACATAAACAAGGTTGTAGAAAATGTAAATGCCAATGGTCATAGTATCGCTAAGTCCTGCATCCTTCGCCTTAAGTAATAAAAAAATATCCGAACTGTTAAAAAGTGTAAATGCGAGTAAGCCGGCAATCAATGTTCTATATTCAGGGCTGCTCTCTTTCCAATAATGAAGAAACGAAAAAAAATGAACATTTACTTTTTCAGTCGAAATCGACTTATTTTTCTCTTTCAAAAAAATAGTAGCAATAACAGCCAGAAGTCCGGGGATAAATGCAATTAAAAAAAGAGTCTTGTAATGTTCCGGATAAAAATATAAATATACAAGTGCAATTAGCGGTCCCAGTACAGCACCCATTGTATCCATAGACCTGTGAAAGCCAAAAATTTTTCCTTTAGTTTCCGGTGTAGCTTCGTCAGATAGCATGGCGTCTCTGGCTCCTGTACGAATACCTTTACCAAAACGATCCAACGTCCTCGAAAGAAAAATCCACAGTGGAAACACAAACAAAGCCATCATCGGCTTTGACAAAGCACTTAGCGTATAGCCCAGTTGAACAAATGGTTTGCGTTTTCCGGATATGTCCGATAGCTTTCCAAAATATCCTTTACTGAGTCCTGCTGTTGCTTCTGCAATACCTTGCAGCAGACCAATGAGAACAATAGAAAACCCAATGCTTTTAAGATATATAGGCATAATCGGATACAGCATCTCGCTGGCCATATCCGTAAATAAACTGACCAGCGATAAAATCCAAATGGTTCTTGTGATGTATGTCAAGATGTATTTTTAAGGAATAAATAATTTTATAACACTGTTGAAGTTACAAATATCAACATCATTCAAAGTAATGATTTCAACTCGTAAAATCGAATTTATTTATCTTCAACCTTTTGCATCATGACCCTCGGATAAACATTATTTTCTCTATTTACATCAGCAAGTCTTTTTGATGCATCTATGTCAATGCGTTCAATGTCTTCAAGATTCAGATCGATATCGAGTTTATATGTCGGATTGACCCATGGCCAGTCTTCCATCACTTTGAAATTATCAAAAAACCGGTCACCATTTTTTTCTCCGCGCATGATGTCCAGTGGGATATAATATTGGTATGTTTTACCATTTTTTGCTTTGACCGTGATATCCAGAGGCATTGGTATTTTGCCTTCTCTACGTAATATCAAAGATTTACCTTTCATATCTTCAATGGCATAATCTATGGTATGGGTCGTGTTGACAAAATATTCCTTAAACCAGTCCAATTCAAGACCACTTGTTTTTTCCATGATTCTGAAAAAATCATTCGTATTGGGATGTTTAAATTTCCAGGTATCATAATATCTCAACATTCCTTTATCAAATGCGTGTTCACCGATTATATATCTGAGTTCCTCCAGTAGAACTTCTCCCTTTGTGTATGATGCAACGCCATAAGCAGTATTAGTCTGGAAATGGTCTGCATGAGTGATTAGCGCCTCTTCTGTTCCTCCTAAAGCGAATGTACAATATCCATTAACTTCTTTAAGATGTGGGTTTGACTGGGCCTCGCCGGGTATAAGCTTTTTGATTTTCAACATATTCATAACCTCATTGCTGGCATAAGAGGTAAATCCTTCATCCATCCAGTGATACAAAGCTTCATTAGAGCCCAGCATCATTTGATACCAACTATGCATCCACTCATGGACTGCTACACCTACAAGGCTGATCATATTGCGCTCACCGGTAATTAAAGTAGCCATAGGGTATTCCATTCCACCATCTCCGCCCTGGATGAAGGAGTATTCAGAATAAACATACTTACCATATTTTTGATTTATAAATGTCAGACATTCGGCCATGATTACCGGCAATTTTTCCCAGTTTTCGCTCGTTTTTTCACCGGGTTGGAAGAAAAATCTAAGGATGGTGCCGTCACTTGTTTTATGCACTATTTGTTTGTAATCCGGATCTGCTGCCCACACAAAATCATGCACATTTTCTGCTTTGAAATGCCAGGTCAGTTTATCGGCTTTGTTGCCTGGTTCTTTTTCACTATAACCATAACCTATGTCATCTTTGTTTTGGAGAATGCCTGTACCTGCAATAACATATTCTTTTGGCATATGGATCGTCACATCAAAATCACCCCAGATACCATAAAATTCTCTTCCTACATAAGGATTTGCATGCCATCCCTGATAATCATAATTACACATTTTTGGATACCATTGGGCCATACTATACTCTATACCTTCTTTATTAAACCTCCCTGACCTTCTGACCTGATCAGGAATCTGCGCTACAAACTCCATATCAAAGGTAACCATGCTATGTGGCAGTATAGGATCTTTAAGACTGACTTCGAGGATGGTTCCTACAGTCTCAAATTTGACATCTTTGCCATTCATTTTTAGTGAATTAACTTTTGAAAAACCTTGTTCACTTTTGCTAAGTTGGGCTATGCGGTCTCCGATCCGTTTATCAGGATCAATAATGGTTCTTGACCTGACATCCATCATACTATTAGGCTGGAAAGCATTAAAATATAGATGGTAAAACACCTTGTCAAGCGTATCGGGACTATTATTTGTAAATTGAAGGTTTTGCGTACCTTTTATCTGATGTTTTTTTAAAATGAAATCAATATCCATTTTATATTTTACACTTTGTTGCCATCTCTCAGGCTGGGCTTGTATTATGACCGAAATGCACAATGAAGCCATTAATATTAAACAAAATTTTGTCATTATAAATTAATATTATCTATGATGTTGGGAATATTATTTTTTATCTACCAGGCCAATCTCGTCTATAGCGTCATTTGTAACAGGCAGAAGTAATGAAGTAAACGAAGGCCAGGCATATTTTTTAAAACAAATGGCCATAAAAACAATTGCCATTACTATAAAACTAAAAATCATTACCCATGGTTTAACTTCATGACTTACAAATAAACTATCTGTCTGAAGAACACTGCCTTCGTAGGTAAATAAAGTAGAACCAAATATATTGGTAGCAGCATGAATGCCTAATGCCAACTCTAAACCATCATCCATTATAGTAATAAGGCCTAAAAAAACAGCTGCAGAAATATAATATATTTCCATAGTAAAAAGACCGTATTTTATGGTTTCCGGATTAGTCGCGTGCATTAGACCAAAAAGTAATGAAGGTACCAGCATACTAAGCCATTTGTTTTTTGTCAGAAAGGCGACGCCCTGCATAATGTATCCTCTGAAAAATAATTCTTCAAAACTGCTTTGAACAGGTAATAAAATTAGTGAAATAAAAAGCAGGGGAACAAACGTGGCTGCATCAAATCGGAATGTATAGTTGCCGGGATCCATCACATAACTTATAGCCTCCACAACCAGAGACAATATCATCCACAAACCAAATCCAAAAAATATCTTTCGATAATTAATTGTCTCAAAAGGTGTAATCAGATCTTTTATTTTTTTGTCATGCAATTTGATAACTACCAGATATAAACCTATCATAGCCACAAAAAACATTGATAAAAGGATCAGGAAACCTGTGTTTTTACCAATGCCATAGATAGAAAAATCAGTTGTTTTTGTAAATAATTCCCATTCTTCACTACCCAATGATTTATCTACACTCATTTTATAATAGATAGCGCCATAAACAAATATAAACTGTCCTAAAAAATAGGATAATAATATAATTATGATTCCGACAAGGTACCTCCATATCTCGTTCAATCCTTTAAATCCCTGTTGTAAAAACATAGTATCAGTATTTTATTTTTGTCAAAAGTAAAAGAATTATCTTAATTATTTTCCAATTATTTTATCGTAACAATAAAACGGGACGTCGTTTCCATGGAAATAACAAAAGCCATCCGCTTGTTTATATCCTAAAGCAAGGTAGAGTTGATTGGAAATTTTATTTTCGCTGTAAGCGTCGAGCCGGATGCAATTAATACCCATTTTATGAGCATAAAACTCCGCAAAATGACATAGTTTTTTACTTATACCAAGTCCTTGAAAGTCGGGATGGACAGCAAGTCGATGTATGACAAGAGCAAGATGCTCATCAGAATGCCATCTTATTTGTGTATACTGACTATCCTGATTGGTATCCAAAGAAATACAGGCAGCTATGATGCCATTTTCAACCCAGACAAACCCGGATTCATTTTTGATGTCTTGCAAAATATGAACTTGTTTTGGGTAGGTATAATTCCATTGGTGTATGTTCTGAATGATCATTTGATCGGTTACCTTGACAAATAACTCAGACAGGTATTCGACATCATTGATCGTCATTAAGCGGATTTTAGAAAAGTCCATGGTGTAAAAATATAAAATTTGATTATTAGTCATATATTTGCATGGAAAAATTGATCGATGAATAATAGTAAAGACATAAAACTTGCAGTTTTACTTATGTTAGTAGCGGCTTTGAGCAGATTTATCCCACATGTGCCGAATTTCACCCCTACTGAAGGTATGACACTCTTAGGAACTGCATATCTTGGTCGGAAATATTGGGCTATTTTATTACCTGTTTTAATGCTGATAGTATCTGATTTTATCCTCAACAATACCGTGGCAAGATCATATTTTCCTGATCATGAAGGTATTGTATGGTTTGCACCATATATGATTTTTAATATTTTATCTATTATCGCTATTGTATTAATATGTAGTAAAGTATTGCATAAAATAAGTTTTACTTCCGTAACAGGTGCTGCATTGATTGCTTCTGTCGTCTTTTTTCTGATTACAAATTTTGGTTCCTGGATCGATGGTGTAATACCTTACAGCAAAGATGTAAGTGGTCTGTTGGCTTCATATACAGCGGCATTGCCATTTTTCAGGACATCATTGCTTAGCAATCTAATATTCACGGGAATTTTATTTGGTAGTTTTGAAATCATAAAGTCAATTGAAACCAAAAGAAGCTCAGCAGTTTCAAAAAACTGACAACCAATCCAATGTTAAAGCTCATGAAATGCCAGTTTCAGGCTTGTATTATATTGAAAATGGTCTAATGGTCTTTACCGAAAAGTATCACCTGAATCGAGGCTATTGTTGTGTCAGTGGATGCAGACATTGCCCATTCGAAAAATAATTTACATCGTTTATTCAAGACTCGATCATGATGCCCTTATCATTTAACAGAAGGATTTGGGATGTTTAATTATTAAATAAGGATAGACCTGAGTGATATATATAAAATAATTTTAAATATTTTAATTGAATGTTTACTAGGTTAGTAAATTTTGATTATTTTTACATTAACAAAATATTTACTAACTTAAATTTTAATTTTATGGAATACATGTTTGTGCCTTTAAAAAAATATGCTGATTTTGAGGGTAGGGCCCGAAGAAAAGAATATTGGATGTTTTTTCTGTTTACATTTGTTGTAAGCTTTTTTACCGGAATAATTGATAATATGCTTTCAGGTCCTGAATCCATTGGCTTTATTGGCTTGATATTTCAACTTGCTGTGCTCGTACCTGCTATTGCGGTAGCTATCAGGAGAATGCATGATGTAGGTAAAAGTGGATGGTTTATATTGATACCAATATATAATCTTATCCTTGCATTAACAGAAGGTCAAAAAGGGACAAATGAGTATGGTCCGGATCCGAAAGGCGATGGCGAAGAGATAGCCGATATTGGCAAGGACGAGTTGGTCTGATGCTTCAATGATAATAAGGTTTTGTTAATTATGTTGACAAAACCTTATTATTTAAACCTTTTTAGAAAATAACACAATTTTTTGTAACAAATATGCATATTAAATGGTGTTATATCATAAAAATTATTAATTTCGTCTTATAATATTTTTACATATGTCAAATTTCAGGATTTCCCTACTGATTTTTATATCCTTCTTAGGTAATGTAGTAATGTTTGGTCAACAAAAAAATGGAACTGATGCTCAGGTAGCATCTGTTTTTTATATTGGTGAAGCTGAAAAAAATTATGAAAAACTTGTTCAGAATTACAATACACTTTTATTTACAGTGTGTAATGATGATATGGATAAAGCTTTTGATAACTGGACTTCATTATTAAAAGATCTTGAGGAATTTGCTAACAAATCTAATGTTGATCTTAAAGGTGTGAAATTATGGTTGAATGTTTTTTGGGATAAAAATGGGACTATCAAACATATCGTTTTTTATCCTAAACCAAATTCCAAGAACCTTAATTATGACTTAGTTAAAAATGTTTTGGTAAACTTTATACATGATTATCAGTCTCCTCTTAAATATTCTACCGGATTTTCTCATTACGGTAGCGCTGCTTTCCCTATCTTCAGTAAATCAGTAGTTGGACCTGAAAAATAATAACTTGTATTTTTTGAGTTTAAGCATTGCTATTTTCTTTTATATTAGTACGAATATAGTATACATTACCTCTTTACTGTACCTATAGTTACTTAAATCTCATTTGATTAATCAATCCTTCCGTTTAATTATCTAATATCACAGACTTTTAACGGGCTTCCTGTTTTTGAATAAACAGTTGCAAATTAATTTTGATATGCTGAAAAATTCAAGGCGCTAATTCGAATAGAAAAACAATCGCAGCTTAAAAAATGTAATCTTGATATTTAAGTATGCTGAAGTAAAATCAACAGTGTGCATGTTTAATTATGTTTGCTGTTTTAACCGAAATAAATAACAGTATAAATTAAGCAGGATTAAATATCGCCTTTAGATAATACATAAAAAAAAGCCCTGAAAATAACTTTCCAGAACTTTTTTTCTATTATAATTTGTTTTGATTAATCCAGTGACTGATTGTCAGTAGAAGCCCTCTTTACCAAATCCTGATACTCCTTTGCTGTAAGTCCATCCAGACAATAATCGATGGGGTTGATAGCAACACCATTTAGCCACACTTCATAATGCAAATGTGCACCAGTTGATGAACCGGTACTTCCCACAATACCGATTTTATGACCTTTCTTTACTATATCCCCTTCTTTAGCAGTTATAGCGTGCATATGTGCATATAAAGTTTTGTAGCCATATCCATGATCTATCAAAACATGTTTTCCATATCCACTACCTGTTTTATTTATAGATACAATACGACCGTCTCCTGTTGCCTGAATATCCGTCCCTTGTGGAGCCGTAAAATCAATTCCTTTATGAAATCTCCTCATTTTATGAATAGGGTGTATCCTGGTTCCAAATCCGGACAAAAACTTAACATCTTTTTTAAGCGCAGTTTCTTTGACAGGCTTTATAGAAGGTATACTCGCAAGCTTTTTTTCTTTTATAACGGCCACTTTATACAAACTATCCAATGATTTACGCTGAATGTCCACTTTCATTTTTAAAAGGTCTACCCTGACAAGATTGGCTTTTAACATTATTCCGGTTTCCTTAAAGTTTTCAAGAAAAGCATACTTGTCATGTCCACCTGTACCACCGTTCCATATGCCATCATCTATTGGTTTTGCGCCAAGTATCATCCTGTTGATCTCTCCATCTTTAACGTGTAAGTCTTCGATTTTTTTTGAAAGGATTTCATATTCATCATTAAGTGTGCTAAGATAGAACTCAAGTTGTTCCTTATCTTTTTGCATCACCCTTTCTTTTGGCGTAGGGAAATACTGGTAAGCTGCAATAAACATCAGAACAGCAGTAACTACAACGGCAGACATAAAATACAGACTCTTACGAAGCTTTTCTTTTCTCGTAAGTTTATGTTCTTCATATTTTAAAGTGTGCTCGTTGTAAACGTATTTTAAATGCTTCATTCTCTAAAAATTTATCTTGACAAAATTCGGTTGGTCAGCGAATCGTCAGAAAATACGAATACTATTTGGATTAAAAACGATGTAAAAATAGCCTATTAATTCATATTACCAAAATATAACATAAAAATATTTTTATTACTCATATATTTGCAATCAATATGGATAATATATTGAAAAACTGCACTTTATTTAAAATTTTAAAGTTTATATATTGTATTAATCTCACTATTAAACTTTAATATATAATATATTATTGTAATGTAATATTTTATTTTAATGAGATATGATAAGTTTTTGTGGTTTAATTAGAACGACTTTTTACGTTAAATGCACAATTATTTCACATCATCTTAGTTAGCTATTCATTATCGCTTATATTTGCGATTTTATATTAATTAGCGCTAAGAAAATAGTTAGAATTAGATGACAGCAAATGAGATAAGGCAGAAGTTTTTGGATTTTTTTGCAGGCAAAAACCATAAAATAGTGGGCTCTGCCCCCATTGTAGTGAAAGATGATCCGACATTAATGTTTACTAATGCAGGCATGAATCAGTTTAAAGATTATTTTCTTGGAAATAAAACACCTGATAATCCCAGAATTGCAGATACACAAAAATGTCTGAGGGTCAGTGGTAAACACAATGATCTTGAAGAAGTTGGTGTCGATACTTATCACCATACCATGTTTGAAATGCTGGGCAATTGGAGCATTGGTGACTATTTTAAAGCAGAAGCTATTGCCTGGAGTTGGGAATTGCTCACAGAAGTGTACAAATTGCCAAAAGACAGATTATATGTGACCGTATTTGAAGGCGACCCTAAGGAAAACTTGCCTCCATCTCAGATTGCACTTAAGGAGTGGACTAAAATTGTTCCTCAGGACCACATTATCTTTGGAAATAAAAAAGATAATTTTTGGGAGATGGGCGATACCGGTCCATGCGGTCCATGTAGTGAGATACATTTTGACAACAGATCAGATGAAGAACGCCTAATTATTCCTGGCAGAGATCTGGTCAATCATGATCATCCGCAAGTCATAGAAATATGGAATAATGTATTCATCCAATATAATCGAAAAGCTGACGGCTCCCTTGAATTACTTCCGTCTGCACATGTGGATACTGGTATGGGTTTTGAGCGTTTGGTCCGTGTCATTCAACGCAAAACAAGCAATTACGATACTGACGTATTTACTGGTACTATTGCTGAAGTTGAACGCATTACCGGTAAAAAGTATACCTTTCAGGATGACAAAAAGGATATAGCTTTCAGAGTGCTGGCAGATCATATCAGAGCCATATCATTTACGATTGCAGATGGCCAATTGCCGGCAAATAACGGTGCCGGCTACGTTATCCGCAGGATATTAAGGCGGGCAGTGAGATATTATTATACCTATCTCGATTACAAACAGCCATTGTTACATCAACTTATTGATGCTTTATCTTCACAATTTGAACACGTATTCCCTGAACTATTCCTTCAGAAATCATTTGTCGAAAAGGTAATTAAAGAAGAAGAAAAATCATTTCTAAAAACACTTGAAGGCGGCTTGCGAAGAATGGATGATATGAAGGTGCTCAATAATATTGTAGATGGAAATGATGTTTTTGAATTATATGACACCTATGGTTTTCCGGTTGATTTGACCAGGTTGATTGCACAGGAAAAATCATGGACAGTCGATGAAGCAGGTTTTCAAACTGCGCTCAACATTCAAAAAGAACGTTCACGTGCCGACGCAAAAAGAGAAACAGGTGATTGGGTTATTGTAGGAGCGGAAGTGCAAACTGAATTTATAGGATATGATAATCTTACGGTCGATCATACCAGAGCTGTAAAATACCGGGTACTGAAACAAAAAGAAAAAGAACTGTATCAACTGGTGTTGAGCAAGACACCATTTTATCCCGAAGGCGGAGGCCAGGTAGGAGATACTGGGTTTTTAATTTTTGACGGGGAAGTTATTAAAGTACTGGATACCAAAAAGGAAAATGACCTGATTATCCATTTTATTGATAGAATTCCTGATAATATTACAGCCGATATTTATGGCGAGATAGATGCTGTAAAACGCAAAGAGACAGAAAACAATCATTCTGCTACACACTTGCTTCATGCAGCGCTCAGGAAAGTCCTGGGCAACCATGTCCATCAGAAAGGTTCATTGGTAAAAGAAGATTATCTCAGATTTGATGTGTCACATTTTCAAAAAATGACGCATGCTGAATTGCTTCAGATAGAAAAAATTGTCAATGAAAAAATACGGGAAAACATCCATCTCGAAGAAGCCAGATCTTTGCCCATAGAAGAAGCAAAAAAGGCGGGCGCTATGATGCTTTTTGGAGAGAAATATGGAGACAATGTTCGTATGATTACCTTTGATCCAGGCTATTCCCGGGAACTTTGCGGAGGATGCCATGTGAAAGCTACAGGACAATTGGGTTTCTTTAAGATTATTTCGGAATCCGGTATTGCGGCAGGCGTCAGAAGGATTGAAGCCATCACGTCAACTAAAGCAGAAGTTTATATAAACAGTAAGCTGGAAGAATTGGAACAGATCAAAACATTTTTTAAAAATAATCAACATACTGTAAAAAATATTTCTGATCTTCAGGAAGAGAATAAAGAACTCCATCGTGAAATCGAAAAACTCAGAACGATTCAGGCGGCTTCCCTTAAAGACGATCTGGTTCAAAGTGCAAAAGATTACCTGGGCGTTAAAGTACTGGCAGTGAAACTCACAGACCTGGATGGAAAATCTGCCAAAACACTAGCTTCAAATATTCAGGCTGCTTTGGGAGAATCGGTAGTACTATTTGCGCTGGATGATCACGGCAAACCGAGTATTATGCTTACTGTTTCAGAGTCTCTGACAAATTCCAGAGGATGGCATGCCGGCAATATTGTAAAAGCTTTGGCCAAAGAAATCAATGGTGGTGGCGGAGGTCAGGCATTTTTTGCTACCGCTGGTGGAACGGATATTTCAGGATTGGACAAAGTTATTGTTATGCTGAACGATCACCTTAAGTAAATATAATATCGGTAGTATATGAAACAAAAATATGTTTATTTGTTTATTGGAATTGTGATGTTTGGTATGCTTCCGGCCTGTCAGAAAAATAATAAATTGGGCAATATGACGACTTTAATCACCAAGGATTGTTTGCCCGAAAGAAAGGATGTGGCTATCATCAAAAACGAAGCAGGGACCATAGTTAAAGTTGCTGACTTATACTTGTTGATTTCAAAGGATGGCAACAACCGTTACATTGCTTGTAATATGCCTGAGACAATGAGTATTGATGGTGCAAAATGTATATATTCATTGATGGTCAAGGAGATTTTTCCCAATGAACGTCATATCGCAACTCCTTCATATTTAACAAAATTAGAACTTCTTAAATAACTTTTTAAAAACATAATATGGGTGATCTTAAATGGACTTACAACGAATTTTTTGCCTTCTTGCTTATCTACATTTCACATGTGGATATGGAATTTGGGGATGAGGAAAAAGAAATGATCAAAAAGAGTGTGGGCGAGCCAACATTTTCAAAAATGTTTGATTTGTTTAATGATATGAGTGATTATAAGGCATATGAAACCATTCTGGGCTACAAAGACACATACTTCCCTACAAAAGATAAAAAAAATGCTTTATTGGAAAAAATGAGAGAACTTTTTGACGCCGACATGGATTACAATGTCATGGAGAAGGAACTGCTGCATTTTTTAGAGCGTATGATGTAATAATTAATATCCATTACGTGTAAACAAATTGGATTACATCGCTTTATTATTAATGTATTTATTATATTGGAAATAATTAATATTTTACCTTAATAAGCTTTATTGATCAAAGCTTTGTTAATGCTTTTAACTAAGCCCGGCCCGGTATAAACCATTCCGGAATAGACCTGCACAAGGCAAGCACCGGCTTCCAATTTTTCAATGGCATCTTCAGGACATTCGATGCCTCCTACGCCTATGATTTTTATAGTACCATTTGACTTTTTGTTCAGGTATCGTATGACTTCCGTTGATTTGTTTTGTAGTGGACGACCACTCAATCCTCCCATACCGATGGAGGATGTGTCTGTCCGCAATTCACTGCGGTCTATCGTTGTATTGGTCGCTATCACACCGGCTATTTGTGTGGTTAATACAATGTCGACAATATCATCAAGTTGCCCTAAAGTCAGGTCAGGCGCTATCTTAAGCAGGATTGGTTTAGGTGATGATTTGGCATTGTTTGTTGCCATCAAACTTGTCAGCAATTTTGTTAAAGGCTCTTTTTCCTGCAATTCCCTTAATCCGGGCGTATTTGGCGAACTAACATTCACTACAAAATAATCGACATATGGATACAATGCTTCAAAACAGATCAAATAATCATCAACCGCATGTTCATTAGGTGTTGTTTTGTTTTTCCCGATATTTCCGCCAATAATAATACCCGTATTTTTGCGATTTTGGAGCCTTTTTACAAGCGCTTCCACACCGTCATTGTTGAAACCCATTCGATTGATCAAAGCACCATCCTGTGGCAAACGAAATAATCTTGGTGTATCATTTCCTGCTTGTGGTTTTGGTGTCACCGTACCTATTTCTATAAATCCAAATCCAAGATGTGCCATAGCATCAAAACATGTACCGTCCTTGTCAAAACCTGCAGCAAGACCGACAGGATTTGGAAAATCCAAACCCCAGATATGCCTGTGTAAAGAAGGATGATTTGTAGCATAAAGTTTTTTAAATACCCATTTAGTCCCTGGTATAAACAAGAGCAGCTTAAGCAGCAAAATAGTCAGATGGTGTGCCCGTTCGGCATCGAGAAGAAACATGAGAGGTTTCAGCAGGTACTTGTACATGTGTTGTATTTACAGGATGTAAAGGTAGGCAAAATTATGAATTATGAACGAGGCTGACGACCATTGAGTGATTTTAGTGTGTATAACATATTGTACAAATAATTAAATGCCTCGCTACCCCTGTCCGATAAGGCAAGCCCCAGGAAAACCTCCCATCAGACGGATGATCTCCCCTTTAGGGGTTGGGGGTAAATAGAGGAAATATTCCATCTAGACAAATTCTCAAAAGTATGTTTAACTCGTCTTCATACTTTTCCTGAAAGAAGTACAATATGTTATACATACGTGATTTTAACGAGTAAAATGACAAATTGTGAATGACAGAGCATGCAAGACGAATTAAGAACGCCGGAATATGAATGATGATTCGAGATTGACGGACTAAGAATAATAACAATGAACGAAACCACCTGTTTTCCGCAATGGGTCACCCTAAAATTTATTATTGATAATTCTGATTAATTCCGTTTGATATTTATCCATTTTAAGGAGGATTTTTTTTGAATGTCTTGATTCAGGCAGTGTTATTTCCATTTGATACATATTGTGAGTTATTTCTGAAGCTTTTTCTACAGATAATCTATAATTTTCTTCCTTTAACACTCTCTCTAGTTCTTTATATATGGAATATGCTACAAATGAAAGACAGATATGTGCTTCTATTCGCTTCCGTACTCGATGGTAAATGGGTCGTATTCTAAGATCTGTTTTTGACATTCTAAATGCCTTCTCAATATGCCACAGATTTTTATAGTTTTCAATTATTATTGAAGGCGCATGATTGCAATTGGTAACATACCCTTTCAGCCCATCCCATTTTTGATCTGATTTAAATTTTTCTTTATCTATGGAAATGGCAATCTCGCCTTCCATTTTTAAATATTTATTGTACCCTCGATTGTTGATGTTCTGCTTTGTTAACTTACCAGATTTAATTTTCTTCTCCAGACTTTTCAGGCCTCTTTTGCGGTTATGCTCATCCTTTTTTGCTCTTTTTGACGAGTACTGGACAATTAGCCTAGTGTTACCACTTTCTAAAGTTATAAATGATTCGTTTTCAAAGCTTGCAGAGAGTATCTTTTCTTTATTTTCTTTACTCTCATTCTTTATTTTAGCACCTAAAATGTATTCGTACTCCTGCGATTCTAAAGCTTTTATATTATCGTTATTTAATAGCCCTGCATCAGCTACTATGATTGGTTTTGATAAGTTGAATTTTTTGCTAATCTTCTCAATTGTGGGTATAAGTGTGTGTCCTTCATAGATATTACCTTCAAAAATATCATATCCTATAGCATACCCTCCCAATCCTACTAATAATCCAAGATAAATTTGCGGATTACTATGTTTACCGTCCTTACTAAACCCAGTTTTACGTAAATCATCCTCATCACTTGCTTCAAAATACAATGTCGTCATGTCATAAAACATGATACTCAAATTGCCATCTAAAACCTTGAGTGTATGCTTAAAACTTATTTGTTCTACCTGATCCTTTAGCTCCGTATTCAATTTATCCATGAACCGATAAACAGTGTCTAAATCAAGTATTATGCCCTGATATCTATATAAGTATTCTATAGTTTTTAGTTTGCTGAGAGGAAAAGCTAATCTCGCTATGACCAGGTGTCGAAATAGATCACTATTTATTTTATTATAGCCAATATGATTATAAACCTTCCCAAATACTAACTCCGGGCCAATAGTTCGAATTTGAGCATTACTCAATTCTGATATGAAACTTTCTATGTGAATATCTTTCTCAAAAACAAACATGCTACTTTGACCTCTTAATCTTTCGAGCTCTTGCTTTGCTCTCTCATTTAAGATAGCTAATTCTTTTGGGTCAGTGCTACAACCAATAGATTTAATAAGTCTATTGCGCCCATTTTTTTTCATTAAAATCTGGACACTAGTACTACCCGAATTGTTCACCTTTTGTCTTATAAACATACCCAAAAGTACTTAAAATATCGATGGGTCACCCGAATTTAGCTTTTAATAATCATATATCACTGATAATCAGTAATATACGATTTAAATTTCTAGAAGTGCGGAAAACAGGAAATGCCTCCGCTTCACCCTGTCCGATAAGGCAAGCCCCAGGAAAACCTCCCATCAGACGGATGATCTCCCCTTTAGGGGTTGGGGGTAAATAGAGGAAATATTCCATCTAGACAAATTCTCAAAAAGTATGTTTAACTCGTCTTCATACTTTTCCTGATAGAAATACAATATGTTATACATACGTGATTTTAACGAGTAAAATGACAAATTGTGAATGACGGATTATACAAGACGAAATAAGAACGCCGGAATATGAATGATGATTCGAGATTGACGGACTAAGAATAATAACAATGAACGAAACCAGGAAGCTCATTCGTTTTTATCATTCCCCTGTATAATAATTATAATCCCTGATCACTTTTGATATAAAAACGGCTTCATTCCCTTCACACTTTATACCACTGACCTCTTCAATCTTATCTACCAGCTTTCTTATCAACACATAATCATGGACTTTACGTGCATTGATAAATGTTTCTTTGATGATGCGCATATCATTGTCAGAAAATTTGATGACTTGCTCATAACTGGGCTTATAATCTGTTGCAATATTTTCGAGGATAGTATGGCTGATATTTATGTCATTTTTTAAAGTGATGACTGCCGTTCCTGCTGCCATGTCGCCAATGCGCTGATGGATTTTTGAGATAGACATACTGGAGACCCCGACCAGGTACATTGTGCCGCTCATGTCAATCAGTCTGCAAACCCATCTGATCAGATAATCCATAAATGAGGCTTGATAGCCATCAATTTTGACGACCTTTATGGACATTATTTTTTTTCCTATTGTCTGACCTTCCATGAGTGATTCAAGTACTAAAGTATAAACCATTGCCGGTGAATAAAAAATGATATAAATGGCCGTAACCGACCAATTATCTATGTTAAATTCTCCAAGACCCATATTTGAAATAATGGCCCAGTTGATAAAAAACATATAGCTGAATTTTATCAGTAAATCCAATAAATAAGCCGCCAGTCTATGTCCAATATTGGCTGCAGTAAAATTTAAATTAACATTTTGGGTTGTATTGATACTGATTTCTGACATAAAACAATTATTTTTACACCCAATGAGGGAGGTTGCATTTATAAAACGGAACAAAGATAAGTGGCTTGCATTTGAACAGGCTATTTTGGGTAAAATAAAAATGAATCCTGATGATTTAGCAGGATTGTATGTTCAATTGGTAAATGATCTGTCGTTTGCACAAACCTATTATCCCAAAAGCAAAACTGTAATTTATCTCAACCATCTGGCAGCTACTGCTTTCCAACAAATATATAAAACTAAAAGGGAAGAAAGCAATAAGTTGATTAAGTTTTTTAAAGTCGACATTCCTGCTATTATCAGGGAAAACAGAAGATTTTTGATATATGCATTTCTATTGTTTTTTGTGTCTGTTGGCTTAGGCGTTGTGTCAGCCTTTTATGATCCGTCTTTTGTTCGTTTAATACTTGGTGATGAATATGTCGAAATGACATTAACAAACATAAAGGCCGGAGATCCGGTAGCAGTATACAAATCAGGGTCTAATTGGGGCAGTTTTATAGGCATTACAATGAATAATCTTTTGGTTGGCATTAAATGTTTTCTGTATGGTATTTCGGGCGGTGTCGGCACTTTGTACATCATGCTGCACAATGGCATCATGATTGGTGCATTTCAGACTTTTTTTGGCAAAGAAGGCGTTTTGTGGGAAAGCATCAGAGGGGTATGGATTCATGGATCCATGGAAATATTTGCCATCGTTATTGAAACTATGGCCGGATTAATCCTTGGCGCAAGCATCCTGTTTCCGGGCACTTATGCCAGAATGGAGTCTTTTAAACGTGGCTTCATGACAGGACTTAAAATTTGGCTTAGCACCATGCCGTTTACCATTGCTGCGGGCTTTCTCGAAGGCTTCATCACCAGATATTCTAATGTAATGCCAAATGTATTGAGCATTGGCATCATATTAATTACACTCGGCTGCATCTCCTGGTACTACCTTGTTTTTCCTTTTCAGCATGTGAAGTATGAAATTCCTGCATCGTGAAAATAAAGTTAGTTAACATTTTTGTTTGTATCCTTTTATATCTTCTTTCCGGTATGTTACTCAATGCTCAGGATGCTGCACAACCTATCCATTTGGATGATACAACATATCTTGAACATGAAGCAGAAACTTTACCAACACAAAAAGATTCAATAGTTGACAGAACTTTTAAAGCAGATTTTAAGCAAAAATACACGGATAAGTCTTTTGACTATGTCGAACCGAAACATAAAAAGAGCGCCTTTGAAAAGTTTTTGGAATGGTTATTTAACAATCCCTCAAAGTCTGAGTCAAAAGGCAGTTTTTCGGCTTTTTGGGCCTGGCTTATTTATGGTATCATTGGTATTGCATTAATTTATACCATATACATTTTGGTGAGCGTGCTGTTGGGCAAAAAAGGTGCATGGCTTATATTTAAAAAGTCAGATGACAAAGGTGTTTTTTATGGTGATGATGAGGAGGCTATTCTGGAGACCGATTATAATGCCCTTATCAACTCAGCAATAGCATCCGGTGATTTTAGATTGGCAGTAAGGTATCATTATCTTCTTGTTTTACAAAAACTTGCAGCCAAAGGAATAATAACCCTTCACCAGGATAAAACCAACAGCGATTACAGATACGAAATAAAGGATAAAAAACTAAATCAATCATTTGGTTACATCTCATATATTTATGATTACACATGGTATGGTGCTTTTGATATGGGGAGATTTGAGTATGAAATGGCCTCAGGTGCTTTTGATGAAACCACTAATATGATCTAAGATGGATAAATCAACAAAAACCATATTGGTCATTTTGGCTATTTTGATAGTGGCATTTATTGTTATGGCACAATTTGCACCAAAGCCACTTGACTGGTCTCCCAAATACAATACAAAAGACAAGGACCCTCTAGGATTGTTTGTGCTGGATCAGGAGATCGATTCATTTTTACGGGCTATGTGGAAACGAATAAAAACACCTCTAAATGACTATTTTTATACAGGCATTTTTGAAGATTCTACATTATACAATTACAACCTATTGTATATCAACCAGCAAAACAGATGGGGAAAACAAGAAGTTGAGAATATATGTCACTTTGTTCGCGAAGGTAATTCTGTCTTTTTAAGTTCAGCAGAGCTATCTTCGGAATTAATGGATTCTCTGGGACTTACTTACGTTTCCATTTCATATGATCCGGCATCTTATCTTTTTAAACAGGATACCTTTCAATTATCCTTTTATGATACATGTTCTTATGTGGCTTACGTAATAAATGCTAAGGGTTTTGGTGGTTCTTATTTTACATCATACGATACTATTAAGACTACTGAACTTGGTAATGTAAGTAACAATTTTGGTAGCGACAACGTAAATTTTATAGAAGTTCAATATGGCTCAGGATTATTTTATATACATCTTGAACCAGCTGTATTTACAAATTATTATTTATTGACTGATAATTATCACCGATATGCAGAAACGGCATTAAATTACATTCCCGCATATCATGATATTATTTGGTCTTTGTATGATCAGACATCAAAGGTAATTTCTGATTCGCCATTCGGCTTTATTAAATCACAACCACCCTTGTATTGGGCTTGGCTGTTGTTAATATTTGGTGGATGTATGTTTGTCTTATTTAACATCAGAAGGATACAAAGAGTTATTAAAATTTTACCCAAACTCCCCAATACATCAATAGAATTTGCCAAAACAATTGGTAACCTTTATTACCTGGAGGGTGATATCAGAAATATTATGGATAAACAAATAATATACTTATTGGAAAAAATAAGATCCGATTTTCATATTAATACTGATATCCTGGATGAAAAATTTGAATATCTGCTTCAAGCCAGGACAGGTCATGATGCAACAAAAATTAAAAAAATGATATTTCTCATCAATAAACATTTAAATACGGATTACACTTGTACAGAAGATGATCTTAAACGATTGAATACTGCTATTGAAAATGTTTTTAATCAATAAATAAATATGGACGATTTACCACAAAACGAACAATTACATTTCGAAAGCCGTTTGGATACGGCTCCGATTCATGACAAATTACTTGCCGTAAGGCAGGAAATAAATAAAGTGATCGTAGGTCAGGAGCGTATGCTGGATTTATTGCTTGTGTCTATTCTGGCCAATGGACATGTCCTCCTCGAAGGCGTACCCGGAGTCGCAAAAACCATTACGGCAAAATTATTGGCAAGAACCCTCGACGTCGGATTTTCACGGATTCAGTTTACACCTGATTTAATGCCTTCTGATATTCTTGGTACACTGGTATTTGATGTCAAAAAATCAGATTTTGAATACAGAAAGGGTCCTATTTTTTCCAATATCATCCTGATTGACGAGATAAACAGAGCCCCGGCCAAAACACAGGCAGCATTATTTGAAGTCATGGAAGAACGTCAGATTACCATTGACGGAGATGCACACCTTATGTCTCTTCCCTTCTTAGTGCTTGCCACGCAAAATCCTATCGAACAGGAAGGTACATATCGTTTACCTGAGGCACAATTGGACAGATTTCTGCTCAAGATAGAAATTGATTATCCCAATCTTGAAGAAGAAATTGAAATCATTCACAGGGAACACAATATGGTCAATACCGATAAAATATCTCAGATTCATGCCCTGGTCAGTCCGGAAGAGATCCTTAGTTTTCAGAAACTTGTCAGACAGGTCCGAATAGAGCCGCAGATCATTGCTTATATCGCAAAAGTGGTTTTAAATACCAGACAAAATGCCCTCCTGTATCTGGGAGCCTCGCCGAGAGCATCAATTGCCTTACTTAATGCATCCAAGGGACTCGCCGCCTTGAAAGGCAGAGACTTTGTAACCCCTGATGACATCAAAGAAGTATCTTATGCAGTGCTTGGCCATAGGATTGTTGTCGCTCCTGAAAAGGAAATGGAAGGCATCACAGCCAAACAAATCATCAGACAAATTATTGAATCTGTAGAAATACCGAGGTAATGTTTGGGCAATATTGTAACATTAAACCATTACGTAGTTTTTTGGATCACATCAATCAGATCATAAATGCAAGTAATTAAAAGCATATTTTTTAATCTGTACGTTCACAATCGTTTCTACTTTGCCGGAATCGGTGTTGTAATAGTGTTTGTAATTGGATTTTTTATTCCAATATTTTTTTTGATCGCAAAGCTACTGCTGGCTGTACTGTTTTTATTACTGATTTTTGATATTCTGCTTCTTTTTAATACAAAAAAAGGTATTGTTGCAGATAGGAAACTACCTGAAAAAATGTCAAACGGAGATCAAAATAATGTTGAATTATTTATCAATAATCAATATACATTTAAGATAATTTGTGATGTTATAGATGAAATACCCGAAGAATTTCAGGTCAGGGATTTTCTTATTTCAAGGCCCTTTAATGCAAAAGAATCTTCGACAATATATTATAAACTCAGGCCAACTTTTCGCGGTAATGTTTCCTTTGGTCGGTTAATCATTTTTGTCACATCACCGCTTTGTTTTGTGCAAAGACGATTCACTTTTTGTGATTCAGCAGTAGTACCTGTTTATCCTTCCTTCATCCAGATGAAAAAATATGAACTTATCGCATTTTCTAACAGATTGGTACAACATGGTATGAAAAAGGTGCGACGTTTGGGCCACTCTATGGAATTTGAAAAGATTAAAGAATATGTGACCGGAGATGATTTCAGGACAGTTAATTGGAAAGCAACTTCCAAGGCCAATAAATTAATGGTCAATCAGTATCAGGATGAAAGATCCCAGGCCGTATATTGTATTATAGATCGTGGCCGGGTTATGAAAATGCCTTTTGAGGGGCTTAGTTTACTTGATTATGCCATTAATGCAAGTCTTGTCATCAGTAATGTTGTTTTGCGAAAACAGGATTATATGGGCTTTTTATCATTTTCAAAAAGAATCGATAATAGGGTAGTTGCTGACCGAAAAAGTACCCAAATGCAACGTATTATGGAAGCACTATATAATGTCAAAACTGATTATTTAGAATCTGATTTCGGAAGGTTGTATGGTGATGTCCGCAAAAACATTCCACATAGAAGTTTACTCCTGTTATTTACAAATTTTGAAACCATGGATGGACTTTCAAGACAATTACCATTCCTCAAAGCCATTGCAAGAAATCACCTGCTTGTGGTCATATTTTTTCAAAATACAGAATTGGAATTGCTAATAAATAAACCGGCAAATAATACTCAGGAAATATTTGATAAGATCATTGCCGAAAAATTTGCCTTTGAGAAGAAACTTATAGTACACGAGTTAAAAAAATATGGCATCCATTGTATTCTCTCAAAACCTGAAAATCTGACTATAGACACCATCAACAAGTATCTAGAGATTAAAGCAAGAGGGATGATGTGATTTCAGCGATCAGATGGCTTCAAAATATCCTGTTTTGGTATTCTTTTTGACTTTATCCCAATTGTAATACCGACCATTCATAGCTACAAAAACGCCGTGAGCTAAGGTTTGTGAAAAAGCCAGCGCAGCGCCAAGATTAAAAAATCCATCCGACGAATTCCCAAAGGCGTAAGGTATCATAGCACCGGTTAATATTATCGTCTTTGGTATATTATGTTGCGCAATTTGACTGGCAGTTTTTACGATGGTATCGGTTCCGTGTGTAATGAGTATTTTATCAAATTGACTGTTTTTACAACTATAAATGATGATTTCTCTGTCAGCATCCGTCATTTCCATGCTGTCTACCATCATGAGTGTTTTGATGTCTATATCAAGGGTGCTTCGTCCCCTTTCAAACATTTTATGTAAATGAGTATCTTTAAAATATAGCTGTCCCGTGATATAATTGTATTCTTTATCAAAGGTTCCCCCGGTAACAAAAATCTGTATCTTATTATTGTCTGATTGCATTTGTTTGAGCGTTACAAGTAGTCATTACTGACACCACCGTTATAGAGGCATGTTGCCGTGTTTTCTGTTTGGTAAAGAAACTTTTTTGTTTTCCAGCATGGCAAAAGATTTGATTAGTTTTCTCCTTGTTTCCCTGGGATCTATCACTTCATCTATAAAACCTCTCGCTGCGGCCCGCATAGGATTGGCAAATTTTTCCTGAAATTCTGCTTCTTTTTCTTTAAGCTTTTCCACCGGATCAGCCGCCCTGGATATTTCACTTTTAAATATGATTTCACTCGCTCCTTTGGCTCCCATTACAGCTATTTCGGCCGTAGGCCATGCATAATTCATATCTGCACCAATATGTTTGGAATTCATAACATCATACGCACCACCATAAGCCTTTCTGGTGATTACGGTAATTCTGGCCACAGTGGCGTCACTGAAAGCATAAAGAAGTTTAGCACCGTTGGTGATGATTCCATTCCACTCCTGATCTGTCCCGGGTAAAAAACCAGGCACGTCTACAAGAACAAGCAATGGTATGTTAAAACAATCACAAAACCGAACGAATCTGGCCCCTTTTTTTGAACTATCCACGTCGAGAACACCAGCCAATGTATAAGGCTGATTGGCCACAATACCTATACTCCGGCCTGCAAGTCTGGCGAACCCAACAACGATATTTTCTGCATATGATTCATGGATCTCAAAAAAACTTTCATCATCGACAATGCCACTGATGACTTGTTTCATATCATAAGGATGCATAGGGTTGGCAGGTATAAATCCTGCTAAGCCATCTCTGTATTCATTGCCTAAGGTATAATCTAATTTGATGGTCTTTTCCTGACTGTTTTGTGGTATATAAGAATAAAGTTTTTAACTTTTGTATACATTCGAGATCATTGGCAGCAGTCAGATGTGTGACGCCACTTTTTATAGAATGTGCAGATGCACCGCCAAGATCTTCAGAACTAACTTCCTCGTTGGTAACGGTTTTAACAACATTGG
Organism: Saprospiraceae bacterium; assembly: GCA_016717145.1. GTDB lineage: Bacteria > Bacteroidota > Bacteroidia > Chitinophagales > Saprospiraceae > OLB9. The sequence goes on from JADKGD010000016.1 coordinate 54,039, forward strand.
GACCGGTTACGAACATGTAGGACGATTGTTCCACCATGATGATAAAATCTGTTATGGCAGGCGAATAAACGGCTCCACCTGCACAAGGGCCCATAATGGCAGAAAGCTGAGGAATGACACCGGAAGCTCTGGTGTTCCTGTAAAAAATATCTGCATAACCACCAAGGCTATTGACGCCTTCCTGAATTCTGGCACCACCGGAATCATTCAGGCCTATGACGGGTGCACCATTTTCTACGGCGAGATCCATAATCTTGCATATCTTTTCAGCATGCGTTTCAGATAAGGCTCCACCAAAAACTGTAAAATCCTGGGCAAATACATAAACCAATCTCCCACTGATTGTACCATAACCTGTCACCACACCATCGCCTGGAAATTGCTGATTTTCCATGCCGAAATCAAATGACCTGTGTTCTTTAAGCATACCGATCTCCTCAAACGAACCTCGATCCATCAACAGCTCCACGCGCTCACGTGCTGTAAGCTTGCCTTTTTTGTGCTGTTTTTCTATTCGGTCAATCCCGCCACCAATTAAGGCTGTTTTTTTTAATTCCTGCAATCGAAGGATATTTTCACGCATGCGTCTCGCTTTTATTGCCGCAAAAATAGCTTTTTGAAGCGATTGACAATACCCCGATGGTCGAAGGTTATTTTGAAGAATTTTATTCTTTATTTTTTTAAGGCATTTAATGCGGCTCATCAGTAAGCTGGATTCCTTACATTGGACTTTGTAATGATAGAATATACACGGTACGTTAAATAAGTTTTAAAAGGAGTACAAAATCAATGGCTCTTTTCGGATTCTTTTACAGATTATCAGGTTTTATTTGCTACAAAAAAAATTGATAATTTAATTAGGATAGACAAATATATTTTAGGGATTTTTACCATTAAAACGTCGTATATTCAACGTTATAAACCTGGTTTATGATGGGGCTGAACTAATTATTTTGTTTTGTGTTCATCAATAAATTTTATTTGTAAAATTGCCGTTCACTCATTAGAATGCGCCTTTTAATAATAAAAAGTAACGTTTTGCATTTTTTATTTTGTCATTTAATATTATATTTATATTTTTACATTATATTTTTAAATCATTTAAATAAATGAATCAGCATGAGAAGATTTAACCTATTATTGTTTCTATGTTTGGTGACTGGAGCGCTAAGTGCACAGTTCGTCAATTTGGGAGCAACTGTGACCATTCAGGCAGGAGCTACACTAAGGGTAGAGACCGATTTTACGAATATGAGTGGTACCATTACCAATCTTGGTACATTGGAAGTACAGGGTAATTTTGTAAATGACCCTATAAATGGTATCCTTTCATCAGGTACTGGTCTTTGTTAGGATTTATTCATTGGCACACCCATCAACTGTCAATACGGGTGGTGATGCCTTAAATAAGGTTGAGATGGCCAAAACTGCCAGTGCTACTACGACGTTTTGGCTGCTGCATCAATGAGCAGCATCTTAGTTTTACAGGACACTAGGGACTGGTAGTAGACTTGCCTTGGGAACTTTGATTTGACAATGACTGCTCCTGCAGCAACAGTAACAGCAACAACTAATCACACTACCAATGGATATGTAGTAACAGCTACTGGCGTACCGGTAGTTTTGTAAAAACTATAGCTTCAGGTGTGAGTACAAGGAATTTTGAAGTGGGTGATGCAACAAATTATACACCTGTTTCTATGGCTTTGAATGCTTCTTCCGCGGGCACAGCTAAGGCGCTGGTCACAACAAATTACTTCTCAAGCAAAGTACGCTGAAGCCACAGAAAAGATAAATCGTGAGTGGGTTGTAGCCACTACAAATGTTACCTCCAATACCATGACAGGTACATATATAGACCCTACAGATTTAATGTTAGTTGGTGCTGAAGCATTAATCAAAGGATCAGTTTATACAACAGATTGGTTTTTTGACAATTCGGCGGGTGATGCACCATTAAACACTGTGACTGCAAGCACTACAGCTTCAGCAAGTAAATTATCCGGTCAGAATTTCTTTGGTAAGGTCAACATTCGTGCTTTCCTTCAAGGTGCTTATTTAGGAGGTTCAATGACAAATACGCTTAATACTAGTGGAATATTGCAAGCACAGGCAACTACAAGTCTATGGATGTGGCATCATGGCATCAGTAGGCCCAGGTTTTTTTGCAATGTACCCTACTATAGTGGATTGGGTTAAATTAGAACTTCGTAATCCTTCTGCTCCAAGTACACCCACATCTTTTAAAGCAAGTGCTTTTATTAAACAAAATGGTGACGTAGTTGGCTTAGATGGTACTTCTTTGCCAAGAGTAAAAAATGGATTCGCTACTTCAGTAATAGTTTTAAGTCATCGAAACCATTTACCAATCAGAACAATAGATGCTGGCTTAGATGTAGTTAACCCAGCTTCTCAGCATAATTTTAGTACTGCCACATCACAAGCTTTTACTTCTGTAGTACCTGTGCTACCAAATGCAAATATGAAAGATTTAGGTGGTGGTGTATTTGGACTTTGGGCCGGAAATGGAAATGGAAACACAGTTGTAAATTACGGCCCTTTTGGTTCTGACAGAACATTTTATTGTCTTCAACAAATACTCCAGGTTTAATTACAAGAGGTTTAGGAAATGATCAAACAATAACCATATCATCTGTTTACAGTAATAATGACTTAAATATGAATGGTACAATCAATTATGGACCATTTGGTTCAGATAGAACATTTTTGTTAAGCTCAGTTTTAGGAAATAATCAAACAACAACAATTAATCAACATCAATAATATAAAGATGAAAAATAAAAATATTTTAATCACATTAATGTTACTTTATTTTTCTCATTTAGGAATGAGTCAAATATCAATGGGAATTATCCCAGGGACAGCAGAAGGTAGGGAAGTAACAATTAAGATAAATTATCTTAGTAGTTATACTGGACAGACCGTTCTTGGATATTTTTGTTTTAAGGACGCCAATAGCAAATAATAGCGCAGTACCATCAGGCCCAACACCAGCAAGTTTTGTTGCCCCACTTGGCTTAACTAGTGGATTAGTATTTGGAGGTCAAACAAGTTCAGCAACTCATTTATACCAGATTTGGATAAATAATGATGCGTTTATTGCTCCAAATGGTGGAACAGGATCAAATGTGGTATTAATTAGCTTTGATATAAATCATGGAGCTAATGTTGGAACAGTCGAACTAGCAGATGATTCTTTTAGTGATATTTTAATTGATCAAGCATTAGGAGGTGGAACTTCTGGTGCCGTATTTGGATCTGATATTAACATAAATAATTCTCCAACAGTAAATTCTTATTTCCAACCAATTATAAACAACTTTGTTTTTCCAATTTCTCTTTCTTCTTTTGATGTTACTAAAATTAATGCTAAGAATGCAAGGCTGAACTGGACAACTTCCTCAGAAAAAAACAGCGATTACTTCGGTATCGAGCGTAGCGAGGATGGTGATAACTGGGAATCAATCGGTACTGTAAAAGCAGCTGGAATACTTAATAGCGACTTGGCATATCAATTTATAGATAAAACATTGCCACTCAATAGAAGCAAAGACCAGATCTTTTATTACAGACTCAGGTTAACGGATCTGGATGGTGATTTTAAATATTCTGATACACGTGGTATCAATTTTGAAAGAGCTACACTTGACCTAATCAGCATTTATCCAAACCCTACAACTGACAAAGTAAATGTAGATTTGTCCTCAGTTGAATTAAATAGTGGACCGGTAAGTGTTTTGGTGTATGACATGAAAGGAAGTCTGGTGCTTAAAAGACAAGTACTTGGTAATGGAATAGAGTTGATCAACATAGATCAGTTACCTACAGACATATACAACTTTGTAGTACGTCAGGGAGAGCAAATACACCAACAAAAAGTTATTAAAATAGATTAAAAATTATACAGAGATGGTTAGCTTTTGACTAATCTACTTACTGAAATAAAAAGAGCTGTCTGGTAACCTAGACAGCTCTTTTTTTTTGCCGCAGCTCAAAAAATGACCGCAGAGCAAAAAATGACCGCAGGACCGCTTTTTAAAGCCGCACACCATTTTGACAGCAGCGCAAAATGACCGCAGAGCACGAAGTGACCTGTGAGCATTTTTTAAACTGGTGCCCCCACTTTTCACTCAAGGGTCACTGCGTGCTCCTCGGTTGAAAAGCATTTTTTTGCCGCACCGCAAAAAATGACCGCAGAGCATTTTTTGACCGCAGAGCACGAAGTGACCTGTGAGCAAAAAAAACTATTCAAATTCATCTGCTACATATTTAAAATCATCATGATATTGCAGAAAATATTGTTTTCCCCCAAACCACTCATATACTTCTTCTCTGCAAATTTCTGATTCAGAATTAATGATATATGTGTTATATGATGAGTATATCCATTCTGAGTACTCTTTCGTATAATGATGATGGATTGGATTATGATGAATATACGTCAACCAATAAATATTTTTAAAAATATCCTGAGACTGAATTCTTTTATATTTTTCTATAAATACGGCTCCCTTATGATTGTACCGATTTTTATATCTAATTGCAACAGAGCTAAACATTCTTTTGAATTGGTCAGAAATGAAATCATTAAAATATTCATGATCATACATGAAGGCAAGTGCCTTTTTTGTTTTTTGTGTTTTTGAAAATTTTTTAACGACTTCAACCTGTTTTACCCTTATCAAAAAATGGAAATGATTTGGCATGAGACAATAGGCATAAGTGTTAAAACACGGAGATACATATTTTTTATACTTAAATAAAAAATCTACATATTCCTGATCACACTTGAATAAAGTAATTCCATTTATTGCTTTATTATAAATGTGATAATATTCATTTTCTTCAAAATCCTGCCAGTAGTTGAATGACATATTTGTAATTTTAGTCAAAAATAAATCAAATCTAGGAACAATTTATTATTTTCTTAAAAAAAATGACCGCAGAAAAAATGACCGCAGAGCACGAAGTGACCTGTGAGCAAAAAATGACCGCAGAGCACGAAGTGACCTGTGAGCATTTTTTAACCGGAGCACCCACTTTTCACTAAAGCACCACTACGTGCTCCTCGGTTGAAAAGCATTTTTTTGACCGCAGGCAAAAAGTGCCCCTTTTCCTCAGGGTCACTGCGTGCTCCTCGGTTGAAAAGCTTTTTTGACCGCAGAGCAAGCCAGAGCCGAAGTGACCTGTGAGCTTTTCTGGCCCACTTTTCAGTTCTGGCGCAAGTTTGCAACTTGTGCCTATTCATTAACTAATTATTATTAATCAAAATACCCACAATTTCTTTTCTGATTGTTGGACTGCCGTAGTAATATCTGTGTTTACTCAATTTGCCGGCAAATGTCTCATCATCCTGAATTTTTGTAACATCTCTAATGATCACTTCATGGGTATAAATTGGCAAAACAGTATTCTGTGCTTGAAGATGTACAGAGTTTGTATTCGATGAGGTATCAATAATAGGTCCATAGATACCTAATCTTTTATGTTCATTTAAGGCATTTGCCATTTGAAGTGTCCTGTCAGCCAGACTGTGGTAGATATACAAATGATGACAATGTAGTTGTATATCTTTAAATGAAGTAGTCAAAACATCTGTTTCAAGATCAGCCGCCATGATCAGCACATTAGTAATGCTTAAATCATGGTCTAATGTAATCCAGGATTCATACAAGCCCTGCCATACCCGATTCCCCATAGAGTGACAGATAATGGTCAACGGAGCTTCAGGATGGCTTTTTTTCCAAGCTGAGTATATTTGGTGTAGTATTGTTGCGGATGTCTGTCCTTTACTTCTTGCTGTCTTTACTGCATCATTGTATGACATAGGAGACTTCCACTGAAGTGATATGGCCATGCCATAGGGGCTGGAAGCCTGATCAAATACCTCTTTCTGGAGGATGTAGCCACTGCTTTGAACAAATTGTTTATTATCGCCCTGAAATCCATGTATGTATATGATCAACCCTGCCCTTGTCTTATCTAATGAACTTATACTATCAATAACAGATGTTAGGAAAGTAGCTTTATCTTTTGTCTGTCTTGCTTTTATCAGTTTATCCTTGACGATATCATAATCACCAAATTCGTACGATGGATTCTGCGCATCAAGTGTGCCTGAATCATAGATGTAGAAATGTGGAAAGTGCAACATTTGACTTTTCATAGATAAATTAATCATTAAAAATAAAACAATCAGCCTTAATTGCATATTTGACATCTCTTAATATTATAGAATAACATTGGGTTGTCTGTCATTGTTGTTAGAATATTGAAAATGTAAAATATATTTTTTATACATATATACACAAATAATAAAGATAATGAGTATGTCTGCTGACATGAAATATACATATTTATTAATGATGAATCGGCTTGTTTTTGGACAAATTATTTTAACTAGTAAAGCGAGTTCAGTGCAAATATTTATGTTTTAAGGAAGGATCTTATATTTTTGTTTACATATATTTAATTTTTAAATTATTAATAATCAGTTAATTATAAGTTATAAATATAAATATATGTATTTATTTAGTATAATATTTTTTTATATATATAATCTATTATATCTTTGCCTTAGAATAGCGTGAGAAACTATTCAGAACCTTCTTTTGAATCCAACCTGCATTTAATAATAGATTTTCCTACAACAAGTTATAGATAGAATTCATTCTTATATGTTTTCTATTGATGTGAATGTTATTTTTACATTATACATCTCATTTATTTTAATATTATTTATTTTTTTCCAACCTGAATTTTGATTTTAGAAACAAAAGACTAAAAGCGTTCATTCGCTTTTATAGTACTTTTATTTTATTTAACCAATAAGTTACTGGGGCTTAGGTATATACACATATCACTAACTCTCATAACAGTAAAAATTTTATTTCTTAAAACTCAAAATTTGGATCTCATGAATGAATCAAATTCAACACATTTAAATACCATGTTCAGAACGCTAGCGTTTTGTGTGGTATTTCTTTTTGGAGCCATCAATGTGTCGCTTGCCCAGACAGCTTGCGCATGTAAAGGCTCTATTCAGGTTTCTGTAGATGAAAATTGCGAAGCCGCAATTACTGCAGATATGATACTTACTAATGGAGCTACATGTAGTGGTTCGACTAGTGCTTTAGTTACACTAATGAAAACACCAACAGGTGGAGTCATTAGTATGGGAACAGGATCAGCTGATCTTGAAGAAGGATACCTGTATAGTGGTAAAACAATATACGGTAAGGTCACAGAAGCCAGTGGAATTAATTCCTGCTGGACTACTATTAAAATTGAAGACAAACTGGCACCAACTATTGAATGCCCACGTGATTTAACATTGACTTGTTATCAGACCAAGACATATTGTCCGGTGGTAACAGAAAATTGTTCCCATTATACGTTAAATATAATCGGAGAAACAATTCAGGTAAATGATTGTAAACCGGCTACAAATTTGCCACCGGAAGTATTGAAAGTAATTACAAGGACTTATCAGGCAGTAGATGAAAGTGGAAACAAGTCTGAACCTTGTACGATGAAAATAACTGTTTTAGGGCTGCCAAATCTTGGGAATACATATGTAAATATGCCAATAAACAGATGGTTAGCAGGATCGAATGAATTAAGATGCGATGAAGACTATGCAAAAATACCTGCAGGTCAGCCTTTCGCCGGCAACCCATCTCCATATGATATTAAAGTTGGAGAGGTAACAAAATATGGAACAGGTGTTCCCCATTTGTTGCTTTGGGATCCTGTTAAAAATGCAGACGGAAATGTGGATGGTAACGCCCCTGGTACAGTAACCCTAACAGGAGGAACTGACAATACGTTACCAAATACACTTATTGTAGGTGCGCAGTTTTGTTTTAACTCAACAACAACACAAACTATTTCATTTGACTGGAATGCATACATGATTCGCAATAATGGAAACATTAATACTGGTCCGTTTAATACTGAAGTTCCTTACACTTCAGTTAATGGTGTGGAATTTGCTATGACAAACTCAGCAAATTCATCTGCTTCCGGAACCGGTACTTCAGTTTCTTTAATAAAAGGTGACAGATTTTGTTTTATAGTTAAAACTATGAATCAAACCTTTTATACAGTATTAAATGTATCAAATATCAGATCAACAGTGGAGGCAGCAACACCTCATTTCTACTTACCTGCATATCCTACACCTGATTTATATTGTAATATTTTAGTATCTTTTTCAGATGTTAATTTAGCAGCAATAGGATGTGTAACAAAGATATTGAGAACCTGGCAAATACTTGAATGGTCTTGCAGACAAACACAAAGGATAAGAACACACTTACAGATGATTGAGATCGTAGACAAAGTTGGACCGACGATTACTTGTCCTGCTGATTTTACAGTATCTACAAATGGTCACTCTTGTGAAGCCAATGTGTATTTCCCTGCGGCGCTCGTAAAGGATAATTGCAGTGCGGTTACCACAGTTGACATTACCTATCCTGATGGATTTATAAAGAGTGTAAACGGTGGTTTGGGAAAACTTCCAGTGGGATGTCATACAGTAACATATACTGCATATGATGCATGTTACAACAGCACTACGTGCACCGTAAATGTAGTAGTAGAAGACAACACTGCACCGGTTGCCATTTGTGATGCCAATACAGTTATTTCACTTACTTTGGATGGTAAGGCGTGGGTTCCTGCTACAGTTTTTGATAATGGAAGTTATGACGAATGCGATCTTGCAAAAATGTTGGTGAGGAGAATGGATGCCACAGCTTGTAAGCCATGTAAAACACCTGAATTTCCCGGATTTACCTATTTAGGTGACTACGAAGCATCTGGAAATGAAGCTAAACATTATTATTATATTTCCAAGCATAGATCAACTCCTGATGTTGCCATTAAAACTGCTCAGGCAATGGGAGGTTATGTGGTAGCGATCAATACAGCTGCTGAAGACAAATGGTTGTATGACAAAGTAGAGGCATGGCATCTTGGTATTGACTATTTGATTGGTCTTAGAGATCTAAAGAAAAAAGGAATATTTGCATGGTTGAGCGGTGAAACTTCTAGCTACAGAAACTGGGAGACTGGAAGCCCACAAGATGTTTTAGATGGACATAATTCTTATGATTATGTCAGAGTAAAGGATAATAATGGAAAATGGTTAGACTTTGCTTCTGAAAAATGCGAAGAAGTAGAATGGCTGTATGTAGTAGAAATTACGGATCCTTGCGGATTCAGCGCTTATGCACAATTCTGTTGTTCAGACATACCAAGGGCTCAAATGGTACAATTCAGAGTCATCGATAAAGCAGGAAACTGGAATGATTGTATGGTTAATGCAACCATTCAGGACAAATTGCCTCCTTCGATCACTTGTCCGCCTCACATGACAGTGACGTGCAATGACTACTTTGATACTGCCAAATTGAGACATACGTTTGGATGGCCGACGGCATACGACAATTGTGAGAATCCTGTTATTACCCAGGACTCACTGGTAGAATTAAATGGATGTAGGATTGGTAAAATTACCAGAAACTTTACGGCAACAGATGCAGGTGGAAAAACTGCAAAATGTACACAAATCATTATAGTAAGAGGTTCAAATAATCCTTTTGAGATGGATCCAAAGAAGATGGCCAAAGATACATTAATATCAGGATGTGAAGATCCAAGTGATGCAGCTTTTGGTGTAGATAGATTGGGTAGACCAAATCTAAATTCCGATAACATCTGTAGCTTGGTGGGTGCTGACTTTGAAGATCAGATATTTACGTTCAACAATAACAATGGAGAAGCATGCTTTAAGATATTCAGACATTGGACTGTAGTTGACTGGTGTCAGCAAATATTAAATGATGGCGGAGGTTATGATTACAGATTCTGGTACCATACACAGGTAATTAAAGTTATTGATCCGGTAAAACCTGTTATTACCAGTAGTTGTGCACGAAAATCTGTCTGCACTTATGATGCTACTTGTAAGGAAGGGTATATAGAACTTACAGCTACCGCAACAGATATTTGTACTAGAGAATTAAGTTACTGGTACAAAGTCGATTTAAACAACGATGGCTCTTTCGAATCTAATGTCTCAAAATCAGGATTAGGAAACTCAGTTAGTGCAAGTGGAAATTATCCGATAGGGAGTCATAAAATTGTCTGGGCTTTTGAGGACAAATGTGGCAACGTAACAAAATGTGAACAATTATTTGATATCTTCAACTGTAAAGCACCAACACCTTACTGTTTGAATGGTTTATCAACCAGCCTTATGCCGGTAGATACAAATAATGATGGAATAGCCGATACAGGAATGATAGACATATGGGCAAAAGACTTTGACAATGGTAGCTCTCATCCATGTGGATATCGGGTATGGTTATCATTTGCACCGGTCACAATTGATGCACAAGGTGCGCCGGTAATTGTTCCGTCAAGAACATTTACTTGTGCTGATGCTGGAAAGAATGTGACAGTTAAGTTATATGCAGCCGTTATTACACCTATGGGTACTGTCGTACAGGATTTCTGCTCCACTTTTATCAACATTCAGGATAATAACAGAGTTTGTCCACCTACATCAGGCAGAGCGATCAACGGTTTGTTGACCACAGAGTCAGATATGCCGGTTAAGGATGTAAATGTCAAACTTGAAGGTAGCGAAATGAACGCGGTAACCAGTCAAGCTGGTACTTATTCGTTTCCAAATATGGTTGACGGTGGTACATATACAGTTAAGCCAAATAAAATGATGACCACCTGAATGGTGTTTCTACTCTGGATCTTGTTATGATTCAAAGACATATTCTGGGCATTGAGAAATTAACTTCTCCATACAAATTGATTGCGGCTGATGTAAATAAAGATCAGAAAATAACTGCATCAGATCTTACTGAGCTAAGAAAGCTGATCCTTGGTATTGTTTCAGGTTTCTCCACTAATGAATCATGGAGATTTATAGATAAGATGTACAATTTCCAGGATATGGCAAATGCACAGGCTGAGTCATTCCCTGAAATCTACAATGTAGCAAACCTGAATCAGGATATGACAGTGAACTTTACCTCGATCAAAATTGGTGATGTAAATGGCAATGTGGTTGCTAATGTTAATGCTAATGCTAATGTTGAGTCAAGGTCTGCACAGAAACTTAGTTTATCAACTGATAATCAAAGTTTTACTACAGGTCAATTGATTCAGGTACCCGTACAGATTGCTGAAAATGCAGAAGTTACAGGATTCCAGTTTACGGTTAATTTTGATACCGAGCTTTTTGGTTTGGAATCAGTAAACGGAGGATTTATTGGAATGACAGATAACAACTTTGGGTTCTCGAAACTTTCAGAAGGTATTGTTACAGTAAGTTATAATAAAGATCAGGCTATTGAATTAGCAAAGGGCAACCTTGTCTTTACACTTACTTTGAAGGCAAAGGATAATGGTCTTGTTTCTCAGGGCCTATGGATAGATTCAGCGTTAACGCCTGCTGAGGCATACGCAATCGATAATACTGTAATGGACATCGATTTCAATGTAAATGGCAGATCTTCAGCATCTGTTGTATTGTATCAGAATACGCCGAACCCATTCAAAGCAAATACAATGATAGGTTTCGACCTTCCAAATGCAATGAATGCAAAAGTTACCATTTATGATGTAACCGGTAAAGCCTTGAAAGTAATCAATAATACTTTCAACAAAGGTTACAATAGTATTGAAATTAACAGAAACGAACTGGGTAGTGCAGGTGTACTTTATTACACACTTGAAGCAGGTGACTTCAAGGCTACCCGAAAAATGGTTGTCATAGAATAATTTTCTATAAAGAATTTACTGTTTTTGGGATGGGACCCCTCTTCGAAAAGTCGGAGGGGGTCTTTTTTTTTATATAAAATAGTCAGCTTTTTTTCTTAAGAATCGGATTTCCCAAACTTTACTTATAAAGAATCTATATCAATTTTATTATTTTCTTGAAATGTATGAATAAAATGTTCCTTTACATTTTTTTCTTTAACCATGACTTGATATCAAGGTAAATAAATGATCTCTTTTCAAAAGTGTCCGGTTCTAAAGCTGTTAAGGAATCGTAAAAATATGTGATGATTGTCTTTCGTTCCCCCAATGGAACTGACACAATTTTTTTAAAAAATTTGATGGTAAGAGTTTGTAATTTATTGGTTTCGTGCATTTTGTCAAAAAACTGTTTTGCACCATTAATAAGATATGGCATCAGTTCATAATTTCCTGCATCATAATGCGCCATCAAAAACATAAGCTGTGTGTATCCCTGAATATCTTCCCGAAGAGATCCCATTTCCATATTGATGATGAGGTTAAGATATTTGATAGCAGTAGAATGATCCCCTGCCATCAAATGCATCCATGCTATTTTGAAGTAAAATACAAGAATGCGATGAGCATCAAGTTTTAGTTTATATCGTTGTATTCTTTTTAAAGTACCCGGGATAACTTTTAAACCTTCAGTGTAATTTTTGTTTAAAAAATATTTGTTCAATCTCCCATAATGAACGTATAGGAATGAAATAATCTGTGAATTATTATTAAATTGACTATATTTTGAAGTCCTGAAATCTTCAAGTTCTTCCAAGTATTTATTATACTTTTCATTATCTTGCAAATTAAAAGTGCAGGTCAACATATAATGATATCCCCTCATATATAAATCAGGATCTTCATCTATTAATTCCGGGCTCTGATTAAATAAATGTACCCAGTTTTCTGCATTTAACAAACAATTTTTAAAATCAAGTATATATAATAGTACCATACCAAAGCTTGGTACAAATATATTTTCTCATAATATGATAACTTGTCATCAGTTTGATAATTTTTTAGCCAGTGGTACTTTTGTGTAAAATCATCCAACTCTGCATTGTTTTTTACATGTCCATGTTTAATATAATGGCTATGAATCAGAATTCTAAAATTGGATAATTTATTTGTGCTTTCAATGGTTTTTATCTTATCATTGCTTTTTGCTATTAAAGCTGGTACAATGTCAGCTCCGCTGCGTGTGATATGACGGGATTCGATATTTTTTTCTGTTTCCAGAATGGCAAGATACAAAAGATCATTATTTGCTTTTTCTGCTAGAATTTTGGCTTTATCAAGAATTTTTAAACTTTGTATGTACAAACCTTTTCCATAGAGTATGTCCACAAAGTCCAGATATTCCCTCACCTGAATATCTTTTTTCTTTTGTATATGAATCATACGAAGACTGACCATAAGCTGTTTGTACAAATGTCGCTTTAAATTGGAATATTGTGTTTTGTCTGAATCCTTTAGCCTGGATAATATTTGTGATTCTTTAAATACTTTTTGTTTATCCAATAGCTCAAATAACTGGATATATTTAAGCGATTCACCATCTTGAATTCTAGTAGCGTAAAATGTAAAATTTCTTTTTTCAGCTTTGGTTAGTGATTTAACCAGATTAAACAGTTGATCTGATTGTGAAATAGGCATAACATGATTTTTAAATATAATATATTGAAATACAGCTTATTATGATTATTATATATCTGCTGAGAATGACAAAATTATTTCAAATGTATGGTATTGTAAGGTAAATATAGTATAAAATTGTACTCGTTACTTTAAATAGGATATTAAAAATTTCATTTGGAGTATAAATGATTATTTTAATCTAATTATTATGTTGTCAGCAGATTACAATCTTAGTTTATATACACCACAACATGAAAAAGATGCCTGTGGAATAGGTTTAATAGCACATTTAAAGTCAGTCAGGTCCAATAACATAGTAGCGGATGGACTTACTATGCTTGAAAACATGGAGCATAGAGGTGCATGTGGATGTGAAGAAAATACCGGCGACGGGGCCGGAATCCTGACCCAGATTCCACATCTTTTTTTTGAAAAATATGCGATAGAAAATAAGTGTTCTCTACCACAATTGGGCTTATATGGTGTAGGATTCCTTTTTTTGCCAAAAGATAAAACATTAAATGAAGAAATCTTTATAATTATCAATCAGGTACTGGAACAAAATTATTTTAAACTCTTGTTTGTTAGGGATGTACCTGTTGACAACTCCATGATAGGTAAAAGTGCTTTGTCCACAGAGCCTATGATGGTACAGATATTTATTCAACCTACTTTTAATGAAATATCAGGACAAGATCTGGAAAGGAGGTTATATGTGGTGAGAAATCATATTTTGCGTACCATTGTTGGTGTTTTTGATTTTTTGAAAGAAGTATTTTATTTCGCTTCTTTATCATCCAGAACGATCATTTATAAAGGGCAGCTTACTGCAAGTCAGCTGAGGAAGTATTATCCTGATTTAAGCAATCAAGATTTTACTTCTGCCATTGCATTGGTTCATTCAAGGTTTTCTACCAATACGGTACCAAAGTGGAAATTGGCCCAACCTTTCAGATGTATTGCCCACAATGGCGAAATTAATACAGTTCAGGGTAATGTCAACTGGTGGTTGGCTAGAGAGAAGGATCTGAAATCGACCATATTTACTTCTGACGATCTTAAAAAATTATTTCCGGTTTGTAGTTCAACCTTATCTGATTCAGGTAATTTTGATGCTGTACTTGAGTTTTTATTCAGAAATGGTTACAGTATGCCACATGCCTTAATGATGATGATTCCTGAAGCTTTTCAGAATGATGACACGATGGATGCGGCTAAAAAGGATTTTTATTCATATTACGAATCCATGATGGAGCCTTGGGATGGACCTGCCTCTATTTGTTTTTCAGATGGTGTCCTTGTAGGGGCAACCGTAGATAGGAATGGACTACGTCCATCAAAATATTGTTTGACAAATGATGATAGGATTGTATTGGCTTCAGAGTCTGGGGTTCTAGCTTTGCCCCAGGAAAATATTATATATAAAGCAAATTTAAGTCCTGGAAAGATTTTAATTGCTGATCTTGATGAAGGTAGAATTATTGGTGATGAGGAATTAAAGGCCATCATTTGCAATAGATACCCTTACGGTAAATGGAATGCAGAACATACCATTGATATTAATAATTTGGAAGATCATATTAAATTTTCAAATCCATCTTCACCTGAGCTTTTGACCCGTCAGACTGCACTTGGATTTACTAAGGAAGATAGGAATCTTTTGTTGGCAACCATGGGCTCTACGGCGTATGAAGCTACCAGTTCTATGGGTTCTGATATACCATTAGCTATTTTGTCTACACAAGCGCAACATATAACCAATTATTTTAAACAGGAATTTGCTCAGGTTACAAATCCACCTATTGATCCTTTGAGAGAAAAATTCTATATGACATTAGATTGTTATTTAGGACCGGAAGGTGATATCTTGGCAATAAAGAAGGAGAACGCAAAAAAAATATTTTTGCACTCACCATTATTGGATGCTATAAAATACAATAAGCTGCTTAATTGCGAAAAGGCAGGATATTCTATTATAAATTTGTCCGCCACTTTTAATGCTGATGATACATCGGACTTACAAAGAATGATACATACACTTAGTGTATTGGCTGCAGAAAAAGTATTGGATGGATGTAATATATTAACGATAGATAATACTCTTATATCAATTAAAAGAGCGGCCATTCCTTCTTTACTTATCGTTGGTGCAGTACATCATTATTTAATCAGTAAAGGTCTGCGTAAAAGAGTTTCTCTGGTTGTAAACGGAGGAGATATCATAGAAGCTCATCATGTGGCATGTCTTTTGTCATTTGGTGCTGATGCCGTATTTCCGTCTTTTGCAATTGAGACATTAACGCAAATGGCCATTGAAAATAAAGAAGACATAAATCTTCTGGCTAAAAATTATTTTAAAGCAATGGACAATGGCTTATTAAAAATTATGTCTAAGTTGGGAATTTCTACAGTCAATTCATACAAGGGAGCACAGACGTTTGAGGCATTGGGCATTCATAAGGAAGTGATGAATGTTTGTTTCAAGGGGCAGTTTCCAGGATTGGCGGAATGACCTTTGACATGCTGGCAAAAGAACAGCTCCACAAACATTTTTTTGCCTTCAGTCTTCAATCATCTGACCTTATTGGATCAGGAAAATTTCAATGGAAACAAAATGGTGAGTTTCATTTATTTAACCCATCTTCTGTTCATTTACTGCAACATTCCACAAAAACCAATAATTATAATTTGTTTAAGAAGTACACCAATGAGGTTAATAATCAGGCAGAAAGGGCATGTACTTTAAGGAGCTTATTCGATTTTAAAAAGGGAACAGGAGTGCCTTTGGAAGAGGTAGAGCCGATAGAAAATATTATGAAAAGATTTGCAACCGGAGCTATGTCTTTTGGGTCAATTTCTGAAGAAGCGCATACCACATTGGCAATAGCGATGAATAGAATAGGAGGCAAAAGTAATAGCGGTGAAGGTGGAGAAGATGCTGCAAGATACGTAAAATTGGAAAATGGAGATTCCTCAAGGTCGGCAATAAAACAAGTTGCTTCGGGGCGTTTTGGCGTTACAATAGATTATCTGACCAATGCTGATGACCTTCAGATTAAAATGGCTCAAGGCGCAAAACCAGGTGAAGGTGGCCAGTTGCCAGGCCACAAAGTGGATGCAAATATAGCACGGATCAGACATTCTATTGAGGGCGTAGGACTTATATCTCCCCCACCACATCATGATATATACAGCATAGAAGATCTGTCTCAGTTGATTTTTGATCTTAAAAACGCCAATCCGCAAGCCCGCATAAGTGTGAAACTTGTTGCCAAAGCAGGCGTAGGTATCATTGCATCTGGTGTTGCAAAAGCACATGCTGACCATATCCTGATATCAGGTTTTGACGGAGGTACAGGTGCTTCACCATTAAGCTCAATCATGCATGCAGGTTTGCCTTGGGAACTTGGACTCGCCGAAACACATCAGACATTAGTAAAAAAACCGACTCAGAGATCGTGTCACCTTACAAACAGATGGACAGATCAGAAGTGGAAGGGACATAGCAATAGCAACCATGCTCGGCGCAGAAGAGTGGGGTATAGCTACTGCTGCACTTGTTGTGAGTGGGTGTATTCTGATGCGCAAGTGTCATCTCAATACCTGCCCTGTTGGTATTGCCACCCAAGATGAAACGCTAAGGGCAAAGTATACTGGTAAAGTAGAACATCTTATCAGCTATTTTAGATTTTTAGCTGAAGAATTAAGAGAAATCATGGCTGAACTTGGTTTTAGAACGGTAAATGAGATGGTGGGTCGTTCAGATAAATTATCTTATGATGTAAAAAATAAATTTTGGAAATATAGGGAACTGGATCTTTCACCCGTATTATTTAAGGTTGATGATGATAAAGACCATACGTTATTTAAATCCGTGGATCAGGATCATGTTATTGAACATGTGATTGACAGATAATTAATTAAATATGCTGAACTTGCAATTAATGACAGAATAAATATCAATAGTATTTTTGCTATAAAAAGTACGGACAGATCTGTAGGCACCATGATGTCGGGTAATATTGCAAAAAAGTATGGAGCAATTGGTTTGATTGGTGGTTCCCTTGATTTTAGATTTAAAGGGTCGGCAGGGCAAAGTTTTGGTGCTTTTGGGATCAAAGGACTGCATTTTATCTTAGAAGGAGAGGCAAATGATTATTTTGGTAAAGGCTTGTCCGGCGCTACATTGATCATCACACCTGATCGACATTTTAATGGAGATCCATCTGATAACATCATCATAGGCAATGTAGCTTTGTTTGGGGCGACTTCAGGCGAAATATTTGTTAAAGGTCGGGCAGGTCAGAGATTTGCGGTCCGTAATAGTGGTGCATCTGCGGTGGTTGAAGGGGTAGGAGACAATGCTTGCGAATATATGACGGGAGGAAGGGTAACGATTCTAGGTTCAGTAGGATTAAATTTTGCTGCCGGAATGAGCGGAGGTATAGCCTTTCTTTATGATCAGAAATCAGATCTGAATGCCAAGCTCAATAAAGAGATGGTGATTGTTGATCAGTTGACCATATCAGATGAAGTTTGGCTAAAGGAACAGCTTAGAGATCATTTTAGGTATACAGGGTCAAGTACTGCATTGGAAATATTGACAAATTGGGAAGAAGAGAAAACGTTGTTTACCAAAATAATACCAATAGAATATAAAACTATACTTGAGTTAAAAAACGAAACCGGATCGGTAAGGAGGACCAAGACCGAACACTCCATAAAATATGGATTCTGATTTTAACATTACGCGCTTTTAAATGTAAAATAATGGGAGATCCAAAAGGGTTTTTAAAAATATCGAGAGAAGGCATAGAGCCAAGAAATGTTTTGGAAAGACTTAAGGATTATAAGGAAATTTATAAACCGACAACAGAAAAATTTGTAGCAAAACAAGCTTCAAGGTGCATGGATTGTGGTGTACCTTTTTGTAATAGTGGTTGTCCATTAGGCAATCTGATTCCTGAGTTTAATGATGCAGTGCACATGGATGAATGGCAGAAGGCATATGAAATATTGATCCAAACAAATAATTTTCCTGAGTTCACAGGTCGCATATGCCCGGCACCTTGCGAAGCTGCCTGTGTTCTTGGTCTTAATAATCTGCCTGTAACCATTGAAAATATCGAAAAACAAATCATAGAGCATGCATTTACTGAAGGCTGGGTTAAACCTAATAATATTAGTGAAGAATCAGGAAAAAAAATTGCAGTAATAGGTTCGGGACCTGCCGGATTGGCAGTAGCAGACCAACTAAATAAAGCAGGTCACCAGGTTACAGTGTTTGAACGAAATGAAAAGCCCGGAGGCCTGCTTAGATATGGTATACCTGATTTTAAACTTGAAAAGTCGGTTGTAGATCGTCGTGTAGATTTGATGAAGTCGTCAGGGATTTCCTTTAGATGTAATGCCAATATTGGATTTGATATTGATATAGCGGAGATTGAGGCGGATCACGATGCTATCGTTTTATGCGGGGGGAGTACAATACCAAGAGATCTGAATATACCGGGAAGAGAAGCTACAGGCGTTCATTTTGCTATGGATTTTTTGGAAAAATCCAACAAGTATATAGATGGCGGTTTGCAACAATTGCCTGCTATACATGTAAAAGATAAAAAGGTCATTGTCATCGGCGGTGGTGATACAGGTGCAGATTGTGTGGGTACAGCCAATCGTCAATGTGCTGCATCCATCACTCAAATAGAACTCTTGTCAAAACCTGATTTGCAACGCGGCGACAATGATCCTTGGCCCTTATGGCCTATGATTTTGCGAACTTCAACTTCACATGAAGAAGGTTGTCAACGTGAATGGTCCATTCAGACTAAAAAGTTTATTAAAAATGAAAGTGGAATGCTCAATGGCCTGGAAATTGTGAAGATCGAATGGGCAATTGACTCTAAAACGGGAAGATATGATTTTATTGAAATAGCAGATAGTACAACAATTATTGATTGTGATGTAGTGTTTATTGCAGCAGGTTTTTTACATCCTCAAAAAGTAGGCATCCTTGATCAGTTAGGTATTGAGCTGGATAATCGCGGAAATGTAGCTACTCAAAATTATCAAACAAATCTTTCACATGTATTCGCAGCAGGAGACATACGTAGGGGCAATCTTTGGTTGTCTGGGCGATCAATGAAGGCCGGGAAGCAGCAAGAGCAGTCGACCAATTCCTTATGGGTAAAACTAAACTGGAAGGTAAGCATGTCAATGCTTTAGTGATGTCGTGATAAATAATCACTAAAAACGCCTAATCGTTACACCTCACTATTTTTTATTGAACATAATTCCGGTTTACTGGTTAAATAGTGCATAAAAATAATAACATAATGTCAACACCAACAAAGATAACCGTAAATTCTAATGGCTCACTAAAAATAGAAGGCGATTTTATTATCACAGACGCATCAGGTACCGAATATGGTTTAATGGGCAGAATGGCGGTTGGTATATGCCGATGTGGTCTTTCCAAAAACAAACCATTTTGTGATGGAGCCCACAATGGTCATTTTGAACATAATGCCGTTGCATTTGATCTACCTCCAAAAAAGGTGTAACGAGTTTCTTATTATTCATTGTTCTAATTTCCTAATTCCGAAATCGTCGGCTATCTTTGCCATCCATAAAAAATATTTATCCTAATGGCAGATCATAAAATTATATTTGCAATGGAAGGTGTCACAAAAACCTTCCCACCGCAGAAAACCGTATTAAAAAATATCTGGTTATCTTTTATTATGGGGCCAAGATTGGAGTTCTTGGACTTAATGGTTCCGGTAAATCCAGTTTATTAAAAATTATTTCCGGACTGGATACAAACCATCAGGGTAAAGTTACTTTTGATAAGGATTATAAAATTGGATACCTGGAGCAGGAGCCAAATCTTGATGATAATAAGACAGTTCGTCAGATCGTACAGGAAGGTGTACAGCATATCGTTGATGTCATTAATGCATATGAGGATATCAATGACAAACTTGGTCAACCTATGGATGATGATGCCATGATGAAAGCCATCGAAGTCCAGGGTGAACTCATGGAAAAAATGGATCATTTTGATGCCTGGAATCTCGACCATAAGCTTGAAACAGCTATGGAGTCTCTCAGATGTCCTGAAGGAGAAGTGCTTATAAAAGTATGCTCAGGTGGTGAGCGACGCAGGGTTGCTTTATGTCGTCTGTTACTCAGCCAGCCTGATATTTTACTTCTCGACGAACCTACCAATCACCTTGATGCCGAGAGTGTGCATTGGTTGGAACAATACCTGAAAAGTTTCCCCGGCACAGTGATTGCTGTAACCCACGACCGATACTTCCTGGACAATGTAGCCGGATGGATTTTGGAACTCGATAGGGGAGAAGGCATCCCATGGGAAGGCAATTATTCATCATGGCTTGAACAAAAAGCAAACAGGCTTGCAATGGAAGAAAAGACAGAATCAAAACGACGTAAAACCCTCGAACGTGAACTGGAATGGGTGCGTATGGCTCCAAAAGCACGTCAAGCAAAAGGCAAAGCGCGTCTTGGTGCATATGATAAACTTCAGAATGAAGAATCGAAGGAAAAAGAAGCCAAACTTGAATTGTTTATACCACCGGGAGATAGATTGGGTGACAAAGTAATTGAGATCAACGGTGTCTCAAAAGCATATGGTAAACGCGTTTTGATAGATAACTTTTCAGTGTCAATCCCTAAGAATGCCATTGTAGGCATTATTGGTCCAAATGGGGTAGGTAAGTCCACATTGTTTAGGATGATTATGGGGGATGAAAAGCCTGATAGCGGTACGATTACGATAGGTGATACCGTTCACCTTAGTTATGTGGACCAATCTCATGCCGATCTTAAACCTGATCTGACAGTAATGGAAGCCATAGGAAAAGGTCAGGAACTTATCATGGTTGGAAAAACTCAGGTTAATGTCAGAGCTTATTTAAGTAAGTTTAATATTGCCGGATCTGACCAACAGAAAAAAGTAGGTGTTTTGTCCGGTGGTGAGCGCAATCGCCTTCATCTTGCTATGACTTTAAAGGAAGGTGGCAATGTACTTTTATTGGATGAGCCTACCAACGATATTGATATTAATACACTTCGGGCGTTGGAAGAAGCAATAGAAAATTTTGCCGGATGTGTGCTGGTTATCTCACACGACAGATGGTTTATCGATAGATTGGCAACACATATTCTGGCATTTGAAGATGACTCACAGGTCATATTTTTTGAAGGCAACTTTAGTGATTATGAAAAAGCAAAAATCGAACGATTGGGCAATGTAACACCCAGAAGGCCCAGGTTTAAAAATTTGTTGTAACAGATTATGAAAACCAACATCCTCATCTTATTGATTACTTTATGTTTTGCTTGCAAAGAAACAAAAGTTACTGAAGCTGTCAATAATGAAGCTGTCATTCACTTTGACTGGCTCGCAGGAAACTGGCAACGTTCAAATGAAGAAGCTGGACAAACTACCTATGAACAATGGTTAAAAGCTAATGATTCTTTATACATTGGCATGGCTTATACTATGAAACTACAAGACACCATCTGGCGGGAAAATGTAAAATTGATGAAAGTTGACACTTCATGGGTTTTTTCAGTCATAGGCAAAGGAGAAACAATGCCCACAGATTTTGTTTTGACAAATATAACAGCGTCCACTTTTACATGTGAAAATCCAGTTAACGAATTTCCAAAAAAAATAAGTTATGCCATTGTCGGTGACTCACTCAAAGCCATGATCTCTGGTGGTGGCCCGGATATAGCTTTTTTGTTTGGAAGGAAATGATTTTTTTTTTGGAATGGCTTATAAGATGTAATGGAATTTCAAAATTATATTATCTTTGACTAAACTAATAAAAAAAACAATGAATAAGTATTTACTTTTATTACTATTGGCGTGTTGTTTTACTTCAAAAACTTTATCACAAGTATCATTGACAGGGTATTCTACTTTTGCTGTTGGTGCTGAAAGCAAGATTTATAAAAAGTTTAGCGGCGAATTCAGAATGTACACCAATGATATCCTTGATAATACAAATGTAGAATTACAATTTTATCTGACCTTAAAACAAAGCACATTTCATCAAATTAAATTGGGCGCTGGTGTTAATGGCAATGTACTGGCAGGAGAAATAAATAGCATACAAATCCCTTTTCAACTTCATATTTTTCCATTAAAAGATACAAAAAAGATGTCGATTATATTGGAGTTGGCGCCACAATGGTTTGGTTTTGATGCCATCGAAACGTATAATGTTGTTCTGCGTCAATTATGGGGCATAAGATATACTTTTGGTGGAGCAAAAGAATAATTAAAATTTGATTTAGTTTGATTACAAACACTTTCCGGTTTGAAAGTACGGTAAATAGTATAATATAATATAAAAAACAAATTATTTTTTTCTTATGAATCAAAGTCCAAATTATTATCCTAAATCAAGACAAACGCTATACTATATCGGCTTAACCTTTATATTTTGTGGCGTCTTATTTGGGTTAGCAGGTGTGAAAGAAATCAACGATGCAAATAAAGCCAATAGTGAATTTTTTCAAAAGAACACACCTATTTTTCCTCCTTATAATATGCTTGACCATCAAAATACGCCACCGGAAGATCATTCTGTGACTTTCTTTATAATTGGCTTTATATTTATTGCCGGAGGATTTGCTTTGACTGCTTTAGGCAGATCAGGTTTAGCCGGATCAGGTTTGATTTTGGATACAGCCCAGGAACGCGAAGACCGACGACCACAAAACTATTTGATAGGCGAGCAAATAAACGATGTCCTTGAAAAAGTAAATATCGAAAAATTATTTCCACAAGCAAGTGAGACCATTATTAAAATTCGTTGCACGTCATGTAGTCACCTCAATGATGAAAATGATAAATTTTGTGGTGGCTGCGGTACGTCGCTTATCAATGAATTGAAATGAAATTTTGTGAAAGTGGGCGAATAGCCCTACCTTTGCACTTTTATAAAAGCATTGATAAAAAGTGTAGTAATGAAAACAGTACTTTCTTGTATCCAACCGACGGGCGATATGCATTTGGGCAATTATTTTGGAGCAGTGGAAAACTGGGTAAATCTCCAGGAAAAATACAAATGTTTTTATGGTGTGGTTGATTACCATGCGATGACTATGCCTTATGATGTCAATAAACTAAGAACCAATACCTGGGACATCATCACCAACCTGGTTGCCGTAGGAGTTAAACCTGAAAACCTGTTTATACAATCTCTTGTGCCTGAACATACCGAACTTGGTTGGATTTTGAATTGTTTTTGCTCTTACGGGCAACTTACCCGGATGACGCAGTTTAAAGATAAAAGTAACCAGGTTAAAGATGGTGGCAAAGAAGACTTTATTTCTGCAGGCTTATTGGATTATCCTGTATTGCAGACAGCGGATATACTTATTTATAAGGCTGATTTTGTCCCGGTAGGTAAGGATCAGGAACAACATCTTGAGTTATCCCGGGATATTGCACAGCGCTTTAATGCTCAGGTAGGAAAGGAGTATTTTGTTTTACCCGCGCCATTATATACAGAAACACCAAAGATCAGATCTACTGCTGATCCCATCAAAAAGATGAGCAAATCAGCCGGAGAAAAACATTACATCAATGTATTTGCTGATGAAGCTACCATAAGAAGACAAATTAAGTCAGCAGTTACAGACTCCGGTAATACGAATGAAGGCTCGATGGCCGAAGGTGTTCAGAATTTGTTTGAGTTGATAAAAGCAGCCAAATGGCTTACAGAACACGATCAGCTTATGGATCATTATCAGGCAGGCACCTTGAAGTATATGGATCTGAAACAAGTAACTGCAGATGCATTGGTACAATTGACCGGTGTTTTTGTAGAGCGCCGTAAAGAAATAAATGCCGATAAAAAAAGACTAAAAGATTTGGTAAAACAATCTTCAGCCGACATAAGAAAACGGGCACAACAAACCCTCACGGAAGTAAAAGAACTAGTTGGATTGCTGAATGTTTATTAGGACGTTGGCCATATTTTAATTTTGTAAGAGATATAGAAGACCTATAAATTGAAGGTTAAGATGGGATAACTCCTAAAAAAATGTTAAAAATTGTCAGGTGTGGATACGTTTTGTTTTTTTTAACGTACATTTATTAACATCCAATTTAACAATTGATTACCTTTAGCGTATGGATCTTACCTTACATAATGATTTTCATGAAACTGATTTTATAGCCGCGTGCCTCAACAATGAGAGATGGGCTCAAAAGAAGTTGTATGAAGACAACTATGCTTCAATGATGGCATTGACCATGAGGTATGCAAATTGTAATGATGATGCATTAGACATCCTGCATGAAGGTTTTATAAAAATATTTAAAAATATAGGTAAATATCAAACAGGATCCTCGCTTCAGGCATGGATGCGACGTATTGTGATCAATACAGCTATTGATTATTATCGTAAAGAACTGAGGAGAAAAGTCGAAGATCTGGATAGTGCTTACTATCTTCATACCGATGACGCCGATGCAATATCTACCATGTCAAGTGAAGAAATATTAAAGGCCTTGCAGCAATTATCTCTTTCATATCGTTCTGTATTTAATCTTTATGTGATTGAAGGGTATTCCCACCGGGAAATTTCTGAAATGTTGAATATAACCGAAAGCACATGCAGATCCAATCTTGTGAAAGCAAGAACGAAGCTAAAACAAATTTTGTTTAGCATTGATATTAAAATAGAATGACGCCAAATAATTTTGATAATATCATTCGAAAAAAACTTGATCAATTATCACCATTTTCCAGTGATGGTAACTGGACGTTATTTGAAAAAAGACTATCTTCAGAAACTGACTTTGACCAATTAACCAATGATATTGATTTTGATCATCAAATAAAGGTTGAGGTAAATACGATTCATCCGTCATTTAAAGAAAAACACTGGGAATTACTAAAGAGCCAGTTGATTACAATTGAACAAAGAATGCATTCCATACTCGTTTCAAAAATAATGGAATTTGCGGGCATATTATTAATTGTGTTTACTTTTTTTCATATGCCTGATTATGTGCATCGCCCGGAAAAATCAGTTAAACCTGTCTCCACTGAATTACAATATGCTTTACAAAATATAAAAGACGTCCCTAAAATTATAAGCAAGGCAAAACAAGTTGATAACTCCATTAATACTTCAGATGCCGCCATGGTTGAGACCAAATCATCAGAATATGATAAGCCCGTTTTAAGAAACAGAAAGCCAATTCCGGAGTTGAAACTGCTGGCTGCGAGCCATAAAATAAACTTGATTTCAGATGATAATAAAATACATCAGAATATCAACATATTACCAATTTTTGTAAATAACATGGATCAGGGTAGTAAAAAATTGAAATCAGAGATGACTGATGAAGATATCGTTACCACCTATTTGCCTGATGAACCGGATATGGTTCTGGAAAAAGTAACAATTGATAAAATTGTCAATGACCCAAAGGAGGTCTATTCTGAGATCGCTCTGTCCTTTCCAATGGAGTTACCATCTACTGTCTTACCATCCAAATACGCTTTGTCAGTATATACAACGGCTGACGTAAATTTGATTAATACACCATTCGATAAGTTATATTCCCTGGCTTCTTATAATAAAGAAGCACTCAACAATTCATATGGTATACATATTTCTACTGAAAAAAATAATATTGAATTTGAAACTGGACTAGGATATTCAAAACGAATTTATCAACCTGAAATAATTACCGAAGCATATGGTAGATTTGGTAATAATTACTTTGAAAAAAGTTTGAAGAAAATAACATATGACATCGTAAGTTTACCTTTAAATATAAAATATCATTTTATTAATAACAGTCAATGGAGCACTTACATTATGGTTGGTGCTGCATTAAATGTGGTTATGAATGCTAATTATGGTATTGAAAATCGACTTAAAGAAGGCAAGCCATATAATAGATACGCTCCGGATCAGGCACGATTGGACGAAAAGGGTTTTATACACGGTGTGTTGCATAATGATAGCTTTAAAGATAATTATTTTGCTAGCGCAGGATTTGGTTTTGGGATTGAAAAAAAGATTGCCAACAAATTTTCAATGTACATTCAGCCATCTTACCAAAGACATATCTTAAGTTCTGATATTGGTATCGGCCCGAATAAAGACAAGATTCATACTGCTTCCCTGCAGATTGGAATAAAAACGTCACTTAATTAATTTTCCTGGTTTTCAGATGTTATGATCATATTGCCAAATGACAAATGTCATTGCATCTGCCTGGATCATATAATACCTTTGCAATGAAGTTAATTTAATAACAATTAAAACATTGAATTATGAGTAATTTAGTAAAAAAATCAAATGGGTTTCCGACAACTTCAGTTTTCCCAAATTTCCCGGCGTTTTTTGATGATTTTTTCAGGAGAGATTTATTCGATTGGAATGACAAAAATTTTGCTGAGATCGGTGCTACTTTGCCTTCAGTGAATTTAAAAGAAACCGACAAAGAGTATCATATTGAACTTGCTGTTCCTGGAATGAAAAAAGACGATTTTAAAATTGAGTTGGAAAACAATGTATTAACCATCAGTTCTGAGAAACAGGAAGAGAAAGAGGAAAAAGGTAAGGACGGTAATTTTTTGAGAAAGGAATTTAATTATCAATCATTTTATCGTTCATTTACGATGCCTGAAAATACTAAAGAAGATAGTATCGTTGCCAAGTACAATGATGGCATTTTGAATGTAAGTATTGGTAAAAAAGAGCCTAAAAAAGAAAGTAAGCCGAAAGTTATTTCTATTAAATAGACACGTTATTATAACGAGTTAAGTTTATTATACGTCAGGCTGAAGTAAATATAGAAGGTCATTCGGAACTTATCCGGATGACCTTCTTCTTTTTGTTCTTCTTACAACTAAACAGTTTATTTTTTAAGGTCGTGACTGATGACTCTTTTTCCTATCAATGAACCTAATCTTAAACCTTCGTCACAATCCATTTTGATGTGAACACCCAAAGGAATTCTTGAATAGGCATTTTCTGCTGCCATTTCATCCCATGTATTGTAAGATCTTGGCGTGCTGATGAATTCAACCCTGCCTTCATGAGAATGGTCTGTAAACGGATATTTTTTACCAAAAAACGCTGTAAAAATTTCAGCTTGTACGCCTGCAAAAGTTGAGTGGCCTGAAGGATACCCTGGGAAAGGTGGTTCAAGACCTTTTTTACCTATTGCTTCACCAAGGATTGATTCAAAATCAGGATTGATGTATTTTTTTATAAATGTCTCAGGACGTTCTGTGTTGTATATGTATTTCGAATTCCAGGTTACAACCGCAGCATCATTGATGGCCATACCAAGTTTGCAATAAAAATATAGTCCATCTTCAAGATTCATTTTTTCAAGATGAAGCATTTGATTTGCTAAAGATAATAGTCGTGCCGGAGGGGAGTAAGTCAGGCCTACTATGTCATCACTCCAGAATTCAGCTATGGAACGGTCTTCATAAGACAAGTTTTTTACAATGTCATTTAATGACTTGTGTTGTTTGTAATATTCACTTGAAGGAGATGTGCTGTATTCAATCGGTTTTAGCGCTATCAGATCTTCCGCCTTTGCTATAAAAGTTCGTGTTTTGCCCCAATAAGGAAAAAGTGCTTTCGTGAAGTCAGGTGCAGTAGGAACCCATTTTCCCTCACCCACTGGAGGAACATAGTTTGATGGAAAAGGATTTCTTGACTGTTCATATCCTTCTAAATCTGAATTGGCATATTTTATGACAGCATCAGCTATGCTATTACCCCATGTTATCGAATTGAAATACACATCTGAAAATACTTGTCCTTTCAGACGGGCATTCATATCCTGATCAGTTTTGAATAAGAGTGCCTGATGATCGCTCGTTTTGTTGAGCAGAAAGTGATTCAAAGTAGCGCTGTAACAAGCATTTAGTGCTACATTCCAGTTTATGTCATTTATTTGAAAGCGTGGTTTGGGCAAATTAAGTTCAGGTAGATATTCTGCGTTTGATTTGTAACCTTTCATGCCAGGTAGGGCAGTTTCATATGCTGCGAGATTGATATATCCTATGGCTCTGCAAGTAGCAGATGGGCGGAACCCCGGAAGATCTTTTTCTATCTTCAGATACACTTCGGTCCAGGTTGAAATTAATTCTGAATCAAAATTCGACACCTTATTTTCGGTGGGTTCATTTTGTTGACCTGAATCCGTATCGTCTTTTTGACAGGAGTGCAGAAATAGGAAACCAAAAGAAAGAAAAAAAATCTTGAATTTCATAATGTAAGGCGCATAAAATATTAGATAATATAATAATATATCAAAACATATGCCAAAAATATTTAATATGTAAATATCTATTAATTATTTCTGTAATTTGATACTCAAATCACTGTCTTTTAGTTATTTGAAATTTTATTTTTATTTAATATGAAAATATTTAAATAATTTATTTTATCTTTGACCCGATAATAGATCATTTAATTCAGTTGAATAATTACCAACCATTGTAATTTGATAATTATGTGTTTAAGTTGATAAGTATCAATTTATTTTCATGAATTTTAGGTAATCAAAATTTTCTAGAAATGAATTTATTCAGACAAACTATTATTAGTTTTTTATTCCTTTTTATGTGCTTTTGCGTTAGCGGACAACAAAAGCGCTATTTACAATTAGATTTTAATGGTGGCATTTCGATTCCGATTCAAGGATTTAAGTCAACACTGATGTTTGCCGGTCAGGGCACTGCGGCTGGCGGTGGTTTTGATTATTTTTTTGGAAAAATTGGTTTAGGATTTAATGCAGGATACTTTTCCAATCCTACTTCTAAGCTTTTTGCTGATTATATTGAACATAAATATCTTGAAAAAATTTCTGCTCCTTATGGTCAATCATGGAATAATATATATGGTATGCTAGGTCCTGTATATAAATTTGGATATAAAAAATTTGAGTTTGATTTTTTTATAAAGGGGGGCTACAGTCAGATTGTTGTACCAACATTAGCATTTAATAAATCGTTTTTTAATCAAACTTATGATGTATATAGATTTACAGGGGTTACCGAAGATTGGCAATTTGCCTGGTCGGGTGGAGGTCGACTGATATATAAGGTAAATCATTGGTTAGGGATACAAACCAAAGCAGACTACTTTACGACTTCTTACATCAGTGACGTTAGTTATAATAATTCATATAGAGATGCTACTGACGGCAATAGAAATGGAGTAATTGATGATGCTGAATATTTTGAATCCCAAAAGATTAGCAATAAAGGTGTAACGCCTGTTAGTGTTGTCAATGTAAGTATGGGTCTTTTATTTCAGATAGGTAGAAGCAAGTTTTCTAAACCTACACAAATGCTACCCGAAAGACCGGAGCCTCTTAACGATGATCTTGTATCCCAGGTTAAACCTGTAGAAGAAGTTGTTGTAAAAGTGGAAGATGTGAAAATTCAAGAAGCTGCTAAAACAGAAATCCCCTTGATAAATGCACATGAAGCGCCTAAGGAAGAACTCAAAAAAAATGAAGAAAATGTAATGTCCCTTGCTGTAAAAATAGAGCCGATATTGGAAACTATTGAAATTCCATTAACAACTTATGATGCTCCTGAAGCAAAATATGATGTGGAGGCGGCACAATTTTTATATAAGGCAGGAGAATCTTATTTTGCGACGAATGATTTCGAAAATGCTTTGCCATGTTTTAATAAACTTAAAGCAGACGTTAATTACCCACGGGCAAAATATATGTTTGCACTGTCTCTATGTGCTATGGGTAATTGTGAAGAAGCAAAAAAAGAATACAGGGAATTTTCAAAAACTTACAAAGGGGATGATAAACGGACACTCGAAATCATTTTTGCGTCTCATTCTGAAAGGTGTAAAACAACAGGTAAAATTACCGACCCTATCATGACAAAGAACAAAACTATAAAGGAAAAGGAAGATAAAGATAAAGTGATTTCAGGAAGAAGCTATAAAATTCAGTTTATTGCAATGAAAAAATCCAATGCCAATTTCCCTAGAGTAGCTACAGTTGGAGATATTGAAACAGAATTTTTTCCAAATAAATCCGTGTACCGATATACTTTAGGAGGATATGGTGATATCAAGCAGGCCGCAACAGATGTATACAAAGTTAGAAAACTAGGATTTCGGGATGCCTTTGTCGCCGTATATGACAACGGTGTTAGGGTGAATACCATCTACCATTCAAAATAATATATGTTTTAGTTTTTGTCTGTTAAATTTAAAAAATGATTGTCACATGGAGTGTCAATCCTTTTTTGTTTACGCTGATTATTTTCTTAAGGAATGTAGATTTGCTATATTTGTTTTTTTATTCAAGAACCTATATTGAAATGAGATATTTACTAAGTATTCTTCTGTTTATACATTTTTCTGTCATTTTGGTCTCACAGAATTCGTGGGAAATAGTGGCAAATAAAATTGATGCCAATAATTATTATGGAGTCACACTTGCTAACGGTGTTGTAGGCATTGTTTCCTCACCGGAGCCACTTAAAGTCAAAGACGTAGTACTCAATGGCGCTTATGATTACTATCAAAGAGGAAGGGTATCAAATATTCTCAAAACATTCAACCATGTGAATATGAATCTGGATATTGATGGCCAGCGAATTGGAAGCAAAGAAATTCAAAATTACCGGCAGACTTTGGATATGAAAAAAGCTGCTTTAACGACTTCTTTTGATATAGGTACAAAGGCAAGAGTTTCTTCTACTATGATGTCCCTTAGGCATTTACCATATTCGGCCCTGACTATAATTGAAGTAACAGCACTCAAAGATATTACAATAACGCCAATGAGCGTTATTGAAGCCCCAAACCATCTTATGGATGTACGCAATTATTATGCTGAAATAGATCGTCCGCATGTAAAAATTCCACTTTTGACCTCAGTAGGTATGAGTCCTTCAGGCAGGTTAAAAGTGGCTGCCAGCAATAGTTTTATATTTGAAGAAAAACATGGTTCTGAACCAACGATTATTCATGAGGATTGGGACTATAATATGCATCTTGCTAAGTTTTATAAAAAAATAAAAGCCGGTGAAAAATATTCCTTTAGTATAGTATCGACTACTGTATCAAGTGCACAATATGAAGACCCTCATAATGAAGCAGAAAGGTTAACTATATTTGCAATGCTGGAAGGTAAAGAAAGATTATTAAGACGGCACCGTGAAGCCTGGGTTGATATATGGAAAAGTGATATAGAAATAACAGGTAACCCTGAGATAACCCGGGATATTCGGTTTGCATTATATCATTTGTACTCTTTTGCCCGAGCTGAAACATCTTTTAGCCTAAGTCCTATGGGTCTTTCCGGATTAGGATATAACGGGCACGTATTTTGGGATACTGAATTGTGGATGTATCCTCCTTTGCTCACCTTACATCCTGATATGGCCAGGTCTCTTCTGGAATATAGATTCGAAAGATTGGAAGCTGCCAAACAAAATGCATTTTCGCATGGATATAAGGGCGCTATGTTTCCTTGGGAGTCATCAGCCAACGGTTCAGAAGATACACCCGTATGGGCACTCACAGGACCATTTCAGCACCATATCACGGGCTGTATAGGTTGGGCGTTTTGGAAGTATTATGAGGTCACAGGAGATAAACAATGGCTGAGGGATAGAGGATGGCCGGTATTGAAAGAAGTGGCCACGTTTTGGGCGAGCAGAGTTGAGCGTAATGGACATGGCAAATATGATATTAATAATGTCATAGGTGCCAATGAATGGCAGGAAAATATTGATAATAATGCTTTTACAAATGGTATGGCTAAAACTGTGCTTAAATATGCTTCCCTGGCTGCGCTTGAATTAGGTTTAACGCCTGATCCTGACTGGAATCATGTATCTGATAACATTCCAATTCTTGTTTTTCCTGATGGAACCACTAAAGAAAATTCGAGTTATGACGGCGAGATTATTAAACAAGCTGATGCTAACCTTTTGGCATATCCTCTAAATATTGTCACAGATGAAAAACAAATCAGGAAGGATTTAAACTATTATTTACCAAAGTACGCTAAAGATGGCCCTGCTATGGGTACTGCAATTTTATGCGTCATGTACAATAGACTGGGAGATACAGAAAAAGCTGCATCTATTTTTTCTGACAGTTATAAACCTAATGAGGTACCACCATTTGGTGTCCTTTCAGAATGTGCAGGTGGAACCAATCCATATTTTGCTACCGGCGCAGGTGGAATGCTTCAAGCTGTATTAGCCGGTTTTGGAGGCCTGGAAATTGATAAAACAGGATTCACACAACGGAAAACTGTCTTACCAAAAGGATGGAATTCTATGATCATTACCGGGGTGGGAAAAGATAAAAAAACATTTACAGTAGGGAAGTGATCAAATATCAAGCAAAGTCTGAAATAAGTCAAAGTAATCGCCTACATCTTTTCCATCTGCCAAAGCGTGATGGACATGAATAGAACAGGGCATAGTTATTTGACCAAAATTTGTTTCTGTTTTGCCAAATGAAATTTTTGGAGCTGAATCGGGTGCGGCAAAATGTCGGGCATGGCTCAGTGAAGTAAATCTTACCCATGGAATGGAAGAATAATGGACAGCATCCTGACCATTTCTCTCGGGAAACAGATTGGTTGATTTTCTGATTCTCTCAATTTCTGCATGTGCATTTTTTTCAAAAACACTAAAATCTTCATCATAAATTATAAAGCTAAACCCAAAAGTTCCATCATCTCTGTTAATTGTAGCAGAAGCATGAATTTTATCATATAAGTGTACCTCATTGCCGAAGATTCTATATTTCATTGCTTGCAACCGGTTTATGGCAATAAGAGACTTGTGCAGATAATAGATAAAAAAAGAAATTTTACGCTCTTTTGCCTGAGCGTATGCTTTGGTTACATCTACCAACGATGTAAGCCCAAAATAGGGTTCATCAAATTTACAGAAAAAATGAAAGTGTTCTTTTCGATTCCAGGTTTCAATATTTAATTTCGAGTACATTTACATCATGTTTAAAATTTCTGAGATCTGCTCTATCTGACGAAATTTAGGATCAGTAATCTTAATATCAACGTGCTCATGTTCCCATGTCGTATGAAATGGTACGTGAATACCATAGCCACCTATCTCGAGTACTGGCATAATGTCTGATTTTAGTGAATTGCCTACCATCATAAAATGTGATGCTTGAATGTCCAGGTGTTTTATCAGTTTTTGATAATTGGCCGGGCCTTTTTCAGAGACAATTTCGATGTGATGGAAATATGGTGCCAATCCAGATTTTTCTAATTTTTTTTCCTGGTCCAGCAAGTCTCCTTTGGTTACAATGACCAATCTATATGTTTTTTGCAGTGACTGCAGGACATACTCCACATTTTCGATTACTTCAACAGGTTGGTCTAACTGGCGCCTGCCGATATCAATAATTTTTGACACCACGTCAATCGGCAGATTACGACCTGAAATATGAATAGCCGCTTCTATCATAGACAACATAAATGCTTTTATCCCATACCCATACAAAGGCAAATTGGAAATCTCTCTTGAAAACAATGCCCTATTTATATCATGTCGTGGCATAAATGATTCCATTAAATCGCAAAACGATTCTTCAGCTTCTCTAAAGTATGGTTCATTTATCCATAGGGTATCATCTGCATCAAATCCGATTACTTTAAGGTTTTTAATCTTCATTCGACAAGGGTTTAGGGCAAAAATAGAGAATAAGTGTGAAAATGTGCAAATAGAGAATGGTTTATAAAATTTTTTTAATTAGTAAAATAAATAAGTCGTTAAACTAAATTCAGCATGATCAACGTCAAAAAGGTTTACTTTTTTCCCTTAATTGAGCAACAAAATAATTGTAAATGGTTTTATTCATTGGAGCTGTGTCAGAGTGCGTCAGGCAAATTCTGAAGTAATCTTCAATAATATCAGCTTGTTGCTCAAAATTGAATTCCAATAAACTTCCGCCCCTCAACATAACTTTATACAGATTGGCTATACCCCCATAATCATATCCCTCTTTACTTCGTTGAGCTTTTATAGCTCTGGCTATATAAATACATCCAAAATGCTGATACTGCCAGATATGAACCATTTCATGGATGAGTATCTCATGCTTTATTTCTTTCATATAATTTATAATATTAAAACTGACGTAAGCATGGGCCATTTTTTTTGTGCCTAATCTTGCTTTTGCATCTATTCTAACTAAGTCAAAGTCTATAGTTTGTCCAAAAACCGATTTGGCAAGACTTTCTTCATGTTTAGTAAGCTTTCTAATATTCCATTTAAAAATTGAACAAATAAACAAGTGAAGTTCAGGAATAGCCAACGTATCCATCAAATAAAAAACTACATCTCCAAACCATTCCGGAATGTTAGCAGGTGGAAAATCATTGGTAACAGAGCGGTAAAACGGATAAGATATATGTATGGCTAATCTTTTAAGACGAGTGGGATAGGACTTAAAAAAATATTTTATTTCGGACATTATTTATTATTCGAATCTTAACGCTTTGACGGGAGTGATTCTTGTTACCAGCATAGTGGGTAAAATCAGAAATATCAATGTTACAATAAAAGTCCCTATATTTAAAAGAAAAATCGTTGTCCAATTTATATTTATTGGAGCAGTATTTAAATAGTAATTTGCTTCATCCAACTTGATAAAATGAAAATGTTGCTGTAAAAAAGCAATACTTAGCCCTAAAATATTTCCAACCAGAAGACCAAAAAATATAATATAACCGGCATTATACATAAATATTTTTCTAATCCGCCAATTGTTCATACCCAAAGATTTGAGGATACCTATCATTTGAGTACGTTCCAGTATTAAGATGAGCAATACTGTGATCATATTTATTATAGCTACCAGCACCATTAACTGAAGGATGATTTTTTCATTGATGTCCTGAAGATTTAACCATTCGAAGATGCTTGGAAATTTTGATCTGATAGATTCGGCATAGTATTGTTGCGGCAGAATTTCATAATAAATATATTCAGAAAACAGATCCAAATCTTTTACATCATCGAGTACAACTTCCATGCCTTGAACCTGATCAGGTAGCCAGCCCAGAATGTCCCTGACTTTATGAATATCTATTAAGCCAAATCTTTTATCATATTCTTCAAGCCCAGTGTTATAAATGCCACATATTTGAAACCGTTTTTTAAACTGAGTATTTTCCCTAATAAAACTCATGACAACTTTATCTCCGGTTTTAATCTTCATTTTGTCTGCGATATTTTTTGATATCATCATATCAGAAGAAACTGAATCTTTTATATAGCGAATCTGAGATCCTTCGACTATAAACTTTTGCATAGCTTGCCAGTCATATTTTTCGTCTATGCCTTTGAGCAAAACCCCGTGAAAATCTTCTTTTGTGTTTAGTAATCCTGGTAGAATGACATACGGATACACTCCTTTTACGCCACCCTTTGTCGTTTTGGATACGCTTTTTCCGGGAAGTTTGAACCCCAATATACTGGCTTCTTCCTCATAATCCAGTTGTTTGATGTCCCGAATCTGATCAAAATAAATATCATCTTTTGAAATCGGTTTCAACTCAAAATTTCGGTTTATGTTGCTGTCTGTTATGTGAATGTGGCCCCAGAATCCAAAAATCTTTTGGGTAATCTCTTTTTTAAATCCTGAAATTATGGCAGTAGTCAGAATCATTACAGTAAGGCTCACAGTTATCGCCGCTATAGCGATACTTATAATAACTCTCGTAAATGAACCCGAATTGGTCAAAGAAATCCTTTTTGCTATAAAATGTTCAATATTCATTAATGCTTTTCGTCCGTTTCGGTATAAAGTTCTACTTTTGTTTTTTCAAAAAACAAAGATACACAAAGTACGATGATGGATGTTTGAAATATTAAAGCTTTTTCATTGTTACTTGGTTATTCGTAATTCATAATTAAATACAAATGTTGAATTTTATTGAAGAATTGACATGGCGGGGAATGTTGCATGATGCTACACCAGGTGTTGAAGAATTATTGAAAGACAAAAAGGTTTGCGGTTATATTGGTTTTGATCCGACAGCACCAAGCATGACAATAGGTAATTTTGTCCAGATCATGCTGTTAAAACTATTTCAACTGTCAGGACATTCACCCATTGTTCTTATGGGAGGTGCAACTGGTAGGGTAGGTGATCCTTCCGGAAAAGAAAAAGAGCGCGAATTAAAATCATACGAAGAATTGGACGCTAATCTTTCATTTCAGAAAGAGCAGGTTAAAAAATTTCTTGATTTTGAAGGTCCAAATGCAGCCATAATTGTAAATAATTACGACTTTTATGAAAAGATGAATGTATTGGATTTTTTGAGGGATGTTGGCAAGACTCTGACAGTGAGTTATATGATGTCAAAGGATTCTGTTAAAAACCGATTGGAAACAGGACTATCTTTTACAGAATTTAGTTATCAGTTGTTACAGTCATATGATTTTCAGGTTTTGTTTCAAAAACATAATTGTGTATTACAAATGGGCGGTTCTGATCAGTGGGGCAATATTACTTCCGGTACAGAATTCATTCGGCGCAATTGTGAGGGTAAAGCTTACGCCGTCACGACTCCGTTACTAACAAAGGCAGATGGAAGTAAATTTGGAAAATCAGAGAAAGGCAATATTTGGTTGGACCCAAAACTTACCTCCGCATATCGGTTTTATCAGTTTTGGTTGAATGCTGATGATGCTGACCTGGCAAAATATCTGAGATATTTTTCACTTAAATCCAGAACCGAAATAGAAAATCTGGAAGCCAGATTTACAGATAATCCTCGCGAATTAAAAGCTATCCTGGCAGAAGAATTGACAAGAAGAGTTCATTCGGATATGGATTATGACTCTGTTTTGGCTGTTAGTAATATTTTATTTGGTAAGGATGTCAATGTTGATTCATTAAACAGAATGTCTGCCGATGAATTGAACATGATTGCAGAAGAAATACCTAACTACTCGATTGATTCCAATATTTTAGGTAAAGGATTGAATATCACTGATTTTTTAGCCATCACGGGCATAATGTCATCAAAGACAGAAGGAAGAAAAGCCATTCAAAACAATGCAGTTTCCGTGAATAAAATAAAAATACATAGCTATGAATATGAAATATCTAACATCGACTTATTACATGGATAAGTACATTATGATTGAGAATGGCAAGAAAAATAAGTTTATTGTAATAGTGACTTCTTAATGTGAAGTTTATTTCTTTTGTAAGCGCGTTTTTATGCTTACATTTTGGTGCTTGTTTTTAAATTGGACAAGTTTTATCATTTATTTTATCGTTTAACAAACATCATGCGTTTAAACAAAATATTTATATTATCATGGATCTTACTTAGTTTATCCACATCAATGTATGCACAGAAAGTTGTTGGTAAACAAAGTGAAAGCCGCCAGGGAAACTTGTTTATATACTGGGGATGGAACTGGGAATCATATACAAATTCAAACATCCACTTTACTGGTACGGATTATGATTTTACGCTACAGAACGTTATGGCCGATGACAGACAATCTAACATTGGATTTGATACGTATCTCAATCCTTCCAAAGCCACGGTTCCTCAATACAACTTCAGAATTGGATATTATTTTAAGCGTAATTACAGTATTTCTTTTGGCATTGATCATATGAAATATGTGGTAAGACAAAACCAGGTTGTAAAAATTGATGGACATATTAATGATGTTAAGACTGGATATACAGGCAATTATGGCGGTGTTGATATCATCCTGAAGCCGGATTTTTTAAAACTTGAGCATACAGACGGACTGAATTTTATCAATTTAGATGTCAGACGTTTTAATGAATTATATTCATATGGAGCGATAACTATAAGTGGTACAAGTGGCATTGGTGCAGGCATACTGATACCAAGGACAGATGCGACCCTTTTGGGAAAACCAAGACATGATAAATTTCATGTATCAGGATTTGGTGTAAGTGTTATGGCAGGGCTAAATATTAAGTTTTGGAATCATTTTTTTATACAGACAGAAGTTAAAGGAGGATATATTACTTTGCCTGATGTGCGTACAACATCTGATGTAAAAGATGGCGCCAAACAATCATTTTTGTTTGGCCAGTATAACATAGTTTTTGGTACAAACATATTGTTGAACTTGTAAGACATCAATGGTTACCAAAATGATTCATTAGGTTTGATTTTTTTTTATATTTCAAAAATACAAATAATATGAAAGTAGCCGGCCTCATTTCAGGAAATATTAGGAGGTATGCATTCATGTGAATGTTTAATATATTCTTTTGATTTACACGAAGTTGCAACGTTGCAATTGATTGGTGAGTGGGAAAAATTGGAAGAAAAAATGATATTGGCAGCGCAACGGCTTGAGCGGGGTGGGGCTGACTTTATTGTGCTGTGTACAAATACAATGCACAAGGCTGCTCATGAAATTGAGTCGAATATTCAAATCCCTTTTCTTCATATTGTTGACCCTACAGCTGAACTTATTTTGGGTAAATCTATCAATAAAGTAGGATTTTTAGGTACTCGTTTTTCAATGGAGCAGGGTTTTATCCGTGATAGGTACCATAATGTACATCAGATAGAAACCATCATACCAGATGAAACAGACAGAATTATTATTCATGATATAATTTATAATGAATTGATAAAAGGTATCGTCTCTTTATCTTCAAAACAAAAGTATCAAACCATCATCCAAAAACTGATAGACCGTGGTGCTGAAGGTATTATTGCCGGCTGTACAGAGATTGAAATATTGATAAAGCCTCAGGATATTTCTGTTCCTTTATTTGAGACAAGTAGATTACATGCTGAAAAAGCAGTTTTATGGGCATTAGCTTAAAAAAAATGTATTTTTACACCATAATGAATGGGCAGGTAAATATTTTTTATGAGTATACAAAAATTAGACAACTCCCATTATAAAAGTTGACAATTGAAAACGATTACGTCCGATGGTTTTAAAAAAAATTAAGATTTATTTTATAACTTAAATAAAATCAAGGACTTAGCAATATTTATGCACATGAAAAATAAATGTTTTCTCTTTTTATTGGTAGTTATAAGCAATCATCAGGTAATTGCTCAATCACTAAAGGTAATGACATATAATATCCGACTTGATGTTGCCAGCGATGGTGAAAATGACTGGGCAAGCCGCAAAGATTTTTTTACATCCCAAATACAGTTTTACAAACCAAATATTTTTGGTGTTCAGGAAGCAAAGCCAAATCAAGTAACGGATATAGCTAATGCTCTTTTTGAATACAGTTATATCGGCACTGGACGGGATGGCATTGGAAAGGGTGAATCTTCTAATATTTTTTATTTAAAAGAAAATTTAATTTTAAAAGAAGAAAATACATTTTGGATATCTCAAACACCTGATACTATTTCAAAAGGCTGGGATGCTGCTTATAACAGAGTTTGTACATATGGATTATTTAAGGATAAAAATAGTAAGAGGCATTTCTGGATTTTCAATACACATTTAGACCATATTGGTGAACAGGCAAGAACACAAGGGATTCAGCTTATTTTATCCAGAATAGATTTGGTAAATAAAAAGAATTACCCTGTAATATTTATGGGAGATTTAAACTCCGAACCAACTACTCAAAGAATTATTGATTTGAAAAAGGAAATGAACGATTGTAGGGATGTTTCAAGGGAAAAGCCATTTGGCCCTTATGGTACATTCAATAATTTTGAACATAATAAACCAGTTACAAAGTTGATTGATTATATTTTTGTCTCTAAATCTGCAAACATCACAGTAAATAAATATGCTGTCTTAAGCGATTCTGATCATTTAAAATATCCATCCGACCACTTACCTGTGTATGTAGAATTAAAAATCAAATAACCATGAAGTCAATATTTATTTTATCAATATTATTTGATGCAATCTTTACTTCAGCCTGATCAAAAAAGACAATTGGTAGCCATTTAATTTTTACTGAAAGAAAAATGGCCCTTAGATGAAACAGCTGTTTTGATTTATTAAGTACAAACCATTGTCGTCATTGAGCTTGAACATAAAACTTTTACTTTATCAAAGAATACCAAAATAATAATTAATTATCAATAAAATAAACAATTATATCGACATGAAAATATTATTCTTTTTCTTTATCATTTTATCATTGATTTTGGGTGTAATCGGTCGATTCAGAAATGTAGCCGGCATTAAAGATAAAAATCGGGTCAGGCCATTATTGATAGGAGGAATGGTGCTTAGTGGATTTTCTATAATGGCACTTTTAGCTTCATATTTTATTTCCGGTAGAGAGACAGATTTATTTAAACTTGCTCTGCCGGGACTCTTATTAATTATGTTCATAACACACTATAAACAAACAGGAAGGGTTTAACCCAGAATCCGCATTAGAAATTTATTCCGAGAATATCTGACTTTATATTTGTTTCTGTACTCATTTTTCCGTCCTCAATGTAGCTAAGGCTACATTTCCGGGTAAAAAATTCCGTGCATCACAACTATTTTGCCGGATATTCTCTCATTACAAAGTCCAATGCGGAATCTGGGTTTAAAAATCCGCAATAAATCATCTAATGGCTTATAATTATTTACCAAAATCGATTTTTACACAACGGAATTTTCATCTTTTGACAGCGATTGGTGTAGTTTTTCCTGTTGCTTTATGTTATGGTTTGGCGCCTGAGACACTATTGTCAAAAATCACTGATTTAGATATTTTTACCATTGATCTGAACAATATTTTCAGAGGCATAATGGGTTTATATCTTGGCATAGTCATTTTTTGGTTGATGGGTGTTTTTTTTCAATCCTACTGGCTGGCAGCATCTTGGTGCTTAGTGTTTTTTATGGGAGGTCTTGCTTCAGGTCGATTATTTAGCATGATCGTCGATGGAATTCCGTCCCTTACATTTTGTATTGGTTTGGGTATTGAAATTGCTTTGGCATCCTGGAGTTGGTTTAATATCAATTCATATCATTCCATTAATAAACCATAAAAAACCTTATATTGAAGCTGATTTTAAATGACAGATATTTACCTAATAAGCTCTTTCATCGTTATTTTCCATATAATTTATAAAGGCTCTATTTACAACACGCATACCTCCTGGTGTAGGATAATTGCCTGAGAAGTACCAATCACCTTTATTATTTGGACATGCT
Source organism: Saprospiraceae bacterium (assembly GCA_016717145.1). Lineage (GTDB taxonomy): Bacteria > Bacteroidota > Bacteroidia > Chitinophagales > Saprospiraceae > OLB9. The sequence goes on from JADKGD010000016.1 coordinate 95,753, forward strand.
ATATGTAAATCTTCCACACTTTGATAAATTACTTCAATTTCAGGTACAATATTTTTTGGTGTAACCAACTGAGAAATCTTGGCAGAGATCTGTTCATCTGTATACTGGGCATATAGTACTTTTACTTGGTTTTCGACCAGATCAATAGGCAAGAGTTCATGTTCTTTACACTTTTGATATACTTCCTGCATCATATAACTTTTTCCGTCTTCTTCAAGCAATTCAACCAAAGCCCTGAAGGCTACAAACTCTTTCATTCTGCTCATATCTATGCCATAACAATCAGGATATCTGATCTGAGGAGCTGATGAAACGATGATTATCTTTTTAGGTTTAAGGGTAGATAATATATATATGATGCTGTCTCTTAAAGTGGTACCTCTCACAATAGAGTCATCAATCAAAACAAGCGTATCGACCTCATTTTTTACGATACCGTATGTCACATCATATACATGGGCGATCATTTCTCCCCTTGAAGCGTCGTCTGCAATGAATGTTCGTAATTTTTCGTCCTTTACTGCCAGTTTTTCTACTCGTATTGTTTGAGAGAGAATATTATTTAAATTTTCATCATTTAAAGAACCAGTTATAGCCAGCTCTTTGATCTGCTCCTGTTTAATTTCGTTTAATTTTGATTCCAGACCTTTGATCATTCCATAAAAAGCAACTTCAGCGGTATTTGGTATAAATGAAAAAAGAGTATTTTCAACTTCGTTGTTAATGGCTTTCATAATTTTGTCAGCCAATAAATTACCAAGTTTTTTGCGCTCTAAATATATATCACGGTCAGTACCCCGACTAAAATAAATACGTTCGAAACTACATGGCGTTGATTCCATTTGGTCCTTACACAGTTCTTCTGTTATGGTACCATTTTTCTTTATAATAAGGGCATGCCCTCGTTTTAATTCTTTGACCTCGTTAAATTTGATTTTGAGACTGGTTTGAATAGCTGGCCTTTCGGAGGCTACAACAACAATTTCGTCATCATAATAATAAAACGCCGGTCGGATTCCACTTGGGTCTCTCAACACAAAGGCATCTCCATGTCCTATTAATCCCGCCATCACATAGCCACCATCAAATTTTCTGCTTGCACGTTGTAACAATCGCTGCAAATCCAGATGTTCAGCAATCAAACCGTTGATTTGCTGATTTGTATATCCCTCCGGTTTAAACCAGGAGAAGAGTCGTTGGACCTCGTCATCCAAAAAGTGACCGATCTTTTCAAGTACCGTTACGGTATCAGACTTTTCTTTGGGATATTGACCGAAGGCAAGTAATTCGGAAAATAATTCATCGACATTTGTAAGGTTAAAATTTCCTGCCAGGACAAGATTTCTGGTTATATAATTATTTTGGCGGAGAAATGGGTGTACAGTTTCAATGGTATTTACACCATGAGTACCATATCTTAGGTGACCAAGCAATAATTCACCCGTATATGGTTTATTTTCTTTTAGCCAGACTGGGTCGTTAAGTTGTTCTTTTGATAAGTCATTAAAATGTGAAAATACTCCTTCAAATAAATCCTTAAGGTATTGAGGGCTATTGCTCCGCTTGCGGCTGATATATCTGGTACCCGGTTGAGAATCTAATTTAATTGTGACCAAGCCGGCTCCATCCTGACCTCTGTTGCGTTGCTTTTGTAACAAAAGGTTCATTTTGTTAAGCCCATACAGCGCTGTACCGTATTTTTTGTGATAGAAATCGAGTGGTTTCAATAATCTGATCAATGCCAGTCCACATTCGTGTTTTATTTGGTCACTCATTTGGGAAATATATTATCATATCAATTGAGGGTCAAAGTTACTCATTTTGAATTGGTTTACCTTAATTTGGTTAAGCTTAACAATATGAGATGAACTTTTAATGTCAAAAAGAACAATTTAAACACAAATTTTGCTTTAATAGTTTCTATGATAATTTTTTTATTTTTTCAATGAATTGTAATTAGGTTTATTCTTGAAAATTCAACTTAGATATTATGTACCAACTCCAGACTTGATAATAAAAACATTATGAGCAGGTCACAACCAATATTTTTGGTTAATGAAGCATTTGATCAGAAAATCACGAGATTTAATTTCTAAGATGCCAATACTTTTTCTATTTTTTTCAATTCTTCATTTGAAAATTTGAGGTTGTCAAGGCATGCCAGATTATCTTCTAGTTGGGATACAGAGCTTGCCCCTATCAGTACGGTTGTAATTCTTTTATCCTTGAGAACCCATGCCAGAGCCATTTGGGCAAGTGATTGATTTCTATTTTGAGCAATAATATTCAGTAAGTTGATTTGTTGAATTTTAGCATCAGTAATTTCATTTGCGTGTAAAAATCCGGTCGATTTTGCAGCCCTTGAATCAGCAGGTATTCCAAGAAGATATTTATTAGTGAGCATACCTTGCGCTAAGGGAGAAAATGGAATACAACCTACATTCATTTCGTCAAGCACTTCAAGAAGACTTTGCCCACTGGATGCATCTTCCACCCATCTGTCAAACATAGAATATTTAGGTTGGTGGATAAGACAAGGACAACCAAGTTCCTTCAATATATTTATTGCTTTCCGTGTATCAATGGCATTGTAACTGGAAATACCTGCATATAATGCCCGGCCACTCTTTACTGCAGTATCCAGTGCCATCATTGTTTCTTCCAAAGGGGTATTTGGATCCGGGCGATGAGAATAAAAAATATCTACATAATCAATTTGCATGCGCTTGAGGCTTTGATCCAGACTTGAAAGTAAGTACTTGCGGGATCCCCATTCACCGTATGGTCCGGGCCACATAAAGTATCCTGCTTTTGTAGAAATGATCAACTCGTCTCGTAAATTACCTCCAAAATCCTTTTTTAGGATTTTACCAAAATTCTCCTCAGCCGAGCCGGCTTCGGGGCCGTAGTTATTGGCAAGATCAAAGAGTGTGATTCCACAATCAAAAGCCCGACGTATGATGCTTCTGCCATTTTTAAAATTATCTACAGATCCGAAGTTATGCCAAAGTCCGAATGAAATGGCTGGTAATAATATGCCGCTATGACCACATCGATTATAAATCATAGCGTCATACCTCTGTTTAGCTGGCTTGTAAGACATGTGTTGGTATTAATATGTGATTGCACTTTTAAAAAGAGCATATAAAAAAAGTCAAATATAGTAAAAAATATTTCGTGTTACACACAGCCTTTTTATACCTTCATAATTTAATGGTATTATTTTTTATATTAAATATTGCCACTAGGTTTTTGTTTGTTATGTGCCGTTTCGTTTCCGGCCTTTTTAACATTTATTCAAATTATTTTTGATTCAAACATTCATCAATAGCCATGCTGATATTGGTTAACCCTTGTTTGAAAATTTCTTCATCTGTCCACCCAAACCCAATCCTCATATATCTGTCAGACATCTCGAACCAATGCCCGGGGCCTACCATTGTCAAAAATTGATTTACTAATATGTCATAAAATATTGTTAGATCAATAAATGTTTCATTTGTAAATCGGACAAAACATACTACACCACCTTGAGGTAGTATTGCCTCCAATCGGCTTTCAGTAGACAGCCATAATGACAATAATGTATAATTTCGTATAGCCCTTTCATTGTGTTTTTTTGCAAAACTTTTTTTATTTACATAAAACTGATAAGCGACGGCTTCGTCCAATGCTGAATTGCTGATATATATCATTTCCTTAGCGGCCAGAAAACGTTCCATGATCCAATTGTCTTGTGTGATCAACCATCCAATCCGCAATCCAGGCAAGCCATAAGCCTTGGAAATAGAGGATACACTTATGACTTTCAGGCTTTTAGCAGCAGTAATCGGATAGGGTGTTTTAAAGCAAGTGTCGCGGTATGTTTCATCGATTAATACATATATATTATGTGCTTCTGCGATGGTAATAATTTTATCAATAGCCAGCTCGCTCACCAAAATGCCAGTAGGATTGTGAGGTGAAGTGATGCTGATAAGTGCGGTATTGGGTCTGATGGCTGCTTTAATTTTTTGAACATCCAGTTGCCATTCTTCTTCAAAAGTAAGGTCAATATATGAAATATCACAGCCTATAACTTTCGGTACTTCAATGTTTGTGGCATAATTTGGACGCACAATAATAAGATGATCCTGAGGTGTCAAAATCGAAGTATTGATGATAAACAATGCACCAGCTGCGCCATTTGTCAATAAAACATGATCTTCATTTATATTATTGGATTCAGACGCAATTAGTTTACGTAAGCCGTTATGGCCACGGTGAGCGACATATTCCAGCTTTAAGTCATCCAGAGACAGATGTAAATCACCCATGTTAAGGTCCATCATCGAGCTTTCTGATAGATTATATTTTATCTTTTCATAGCCTATTTCTTCAGGTGATTCTATTTCAATAGGCATACGTGTGTACAGCATCAAGCTTGATTTTAATCACACAATGATAGCTTTTAAAACTGAAATTTTAATAATAATAAAGAGGTAAATAATTAAATAGCAAAGATTAATTTTTGCCCGGCATAGGTGAAATAAAATACTGATCCCTGACAAAAAGATTCATGTATTTGTTCCAGGGAATGGACTTGTGGCTATTGCTGCCAAAGTAGGTAATTATCATTTCAAAAGTAGGACTATCCTGATACCCTGGTATGGCCTGAATCATGGAAACGTCTTCATCCATAAAAACCATTGAAGGATAACTCATTTTACCTTGTAGGATATGTGCTGCGAATTCGTGGTATCCTGACGTGCCACTTTTCACAAAATTGTACGTTTTGCCTTTTAATGTTACCGGAATTTTCATTTCAGCATCAAATTTGACAGCATAATAATTAGCGTTAACGTATCTGGCAATATGATCCTCAGAAAAAGTAGTTTTATCCATCTTTTTACACCAGCCACACCAGTCAGTGTATACGTCAATGAATATCTTCTTTTTGTCTTTTTTTGACTTTTCTAAAGCTTCCTCCCAACTCAACCATTTTATTTTATTTTGAGCAAATAACTGGCTTGATTGCAGAGAAATCAATAGAAAGGTTAACAAATAAAAAAATTTTTTCATCTTCAAAGCGCTGTATTAGCTATATTGTTGTTGTAAACCAATTAATAAGATAAAAGGATTTAATAAGCCTTCTGCTTAATGTAATTTTAACACTTTTTGCCTGTAAAGTCATATTTTTAAGCATTCAATCAGGAAAAACCTGCCATGAACTCGCTTTAGAAAATGGAGATTTATCCTGTAATATGATATTTTAGTCTGATTAATTTATGATGATCTGAATATTATATACAATTTTACGGTAAAATACAAAAACAGTAAATATAATTTAATGGTTGAACAGCATATTGATGAAATTGAACTTCGTGAAAAAATAATCAGTTTATTTGAGTATAGATTGTTTCCTGAACTAATGGTAATGGCGTCTTCATTTCCAACATCTATGAAGGACCAGTTTACTGAACACCTTATTTCACTTCAAAAAGCTATTTATTATCTTGATGCGCATCTGGAAGCCCATTGGGATGTGAATGAAGTGACACTTGATTGGCATTGGAAAAACATCTCAAAATATATGGTACGACTCGGAATACCTTTCGAAAAACACCAGGAATACCTTAATCACATCAAAAAGTATGAAAAACACGAACTTGAACTTCGACAGTACAAGTCGCCATTAAGATTTGACATGGAATATTTTTATTTTTATAAATCATGTGATGTGAAGTTATTAAGAAGATTGATTTATGAAAATTTTAATCTTAATGGACAGGCGGGAAGTTTGGCAGATTGGAGATATTATGACCTGGTTACAGAAGTAAATGATGATGTAGAAGATGTTTTTGAAGATCTTGATTTTATAAATGGCAATCGTTTTTTAATTTCATTGCACAAGTGGGGCAAGGAAAAAACTAATGAAATGTTTAAATACTTCTTAATGGACATTAGGGACAAAGCCATCAAGCGTCACAGCACAAATGGAAAGTCAAAATTTTCTGATAAAATTCTTGAAATGACCATGATAAGAATAAAGGAAACAATGGATTTAATGAAAAAAAACCTTAATGAGGTATCTTATGAAACACTGAGTACATCAAAATTGTTAAACTATCAAATGTCTATAAAAAATGAATGATATTGACTCTTTAAAAGAAGCCATTGAGAGATCACCGGATAATATTCCTTTGCGTATTATGCTAGCCGGCAAATATCTTCATTTCGGAAGACTTGAAGAAGCGGAAACTGAATTTCAAACAGTATTGAATTATGACAGTAATCATGTGAAGGCCAAAGAAGGTCTGGCTGAAATTTACTTTAGAAGAGGAAGATACTCAGGCGTTATTGTGATCGTTGAGGAACTTATGAAACGCGACATGGCATCCGAACGAATGATGGTTATTTGTGCAAAGTCTTTTGTCCGTGAAAAGTCGATTGAAGAAGCTCAGGAAGTTTATGAAAAAATTCTGGATGAAAATCCTGATTTTGAGGATAAAGAACTGGATGAAAATCTAAGAATGCCGTCTTTTGATGTGGATGATGACGAAGACTTTGATGAAGAGGATCCATTTGGTTTTGGTTTCGTAAACGGACCTGATGACAAAGACTTTATTTTGGAGAAGCCCGACATATCTTTTAAGGATGTAGGTGGCATGGAAAAGCTGAAGGAAGAAATAGATTTGAAAATCATAAAACCTCTTGAAAATGCTGATTTATATGCCGCATATGGTAAAAAGATCGGTGGAGGAATCCTATTGTATGGACCGCCGGGCTGTGGTAAAACATATCTGGCTAAAGCAACTGCCGGCGAAATCAAGGCCAATTTTATAAGTGTTGGTATAAGTGATATCCTGGATATGTGGATAGGTCGAAGCGAAAAAAACATGGGTTATATATTTGAAGTAGCTCGACGTAATACGCCATGTGTTTTATTTTTTGATGAGGTCGATGCATTAGGTGCCAGTAGATCAGATATGAAAAATTCGTCGGGAAGGCATGTGATTAATCAGTTTCTGTCAGAACTTGATGGCATAGAAGGCAATAATGAGGGTATCCTGGTGATGGGTGCGACAAATGCACCGTGGCATCTTGATCCTGCATTCAGACGACCAGGTAGATTTGACCGCATTATTTTTGTACCACCACCTGACAATACCAGTAAGGAAAAAATTCTTGAAATCATCATGCAGGAAAAGCCAAAAGAAAAAATAGATTATCAAAAAGTCGTTGAGCATACAAAATTTTATTCAGGAGCAGATTTAAAAGCTATGATAGATATTGCTATTGAAGATAAACTTAAAATTGCCTTCAAGACAGGTATACCTGAACCGATAAATACTGATGACCTTATTAAAGCTGCAAAAAGACATCATGCAAGTACTCGTGAGTGGTTTAATACGGCTAAAAATTATGCACTTTTTGCTAATGAGTCAGGGATTTACGATGAGATTTTAAAATATATAAAATAGAATAAAAATTCTAAGGAATTGGCATTGTTTTCTACATCAATGGTATTCAAATCGACAAGAATATTTTGGTTTACTTTATAATTCTTATTTACCTTTCTATTAACATGACTAATAATTTTAAATAAAAAAAATCAACACATGAATGATATGGATCTTTTCAGACAGATCTCCAGAGCTGATGTACTTTTAGGTCAATCCAGGTTTACACAGGCTGAAGAACTATTGGAAAGATTAATGAGCGTGGGCGTTGAAAACGTTGAAATCTTCAAGATGATGGCAATTGCCAAAATGGGACTTCATAAATATGAAGATGCTTCTCAGCTTTGCACGATCATCATCGAACAAAACCCCAATGAAGCATTTGCATATTATATCATGTCCAATATTAAAGCTTATGATCGCCAATTTGATGAGGCAAAATCACTTATGGATAAAGCCATTTATATTGACCCTTCAAACGCTGATTTTTTTGCCTTCAAAGCAAATTTATTTTTGCAGACAAAAGATTTTGACCTTGCCTTGGAGAGTGCAGATACAGGGCTACGGGCAGATGCTGAGAATATTGCCTCTCTGAACGCAAGATCATCTGCACTCGTAGGATTAGGTCGGAAGGAGGAAGCTTTTGAAACAATTGACAAATCGTTGGCTACTGACCCCAATAATCCAAATACGCATGCAAACATGGGTTGGGGACTCTTGCATCATGGAAGATCTGACGAAGCGCTCATTCACTTCAAAACAGCATTAGCTGAAGATCCGATGCATGAATATGCTAAATCCGGAATGCTTGAAGCAATGAAAGCGAAGTTTCCTTTATATAGATACTTTCTTACCCTCATGTTGTGGCTTGGTAAGATGAAAGGAAAAAATCAATGGATATTTATCATCGGCACCTACATAGGTCTTCGGGTTTTAAGTAACATCGCCCAAAACAATGAATGGCTATTTCCTTATCTTATTCCTTTAATTATTATAGTAGTTTTGTTTTTTGTTTCGACATGGATATTTTCACCAATTATGAATCTTTATTTGTTGACAAATAAATTTGGATCTTATACTTTGTCGAAGGAACAAAAAACTTCGGCCAAATTAGTAGGCTTATGTTTAGTTTTTTCAGGATTGAGTATGTTGACTTATTTTTTAATATCACAAAATGAAGGATTGATATCAACTTCAATTTTATTATTTTTTCTAATGATTCCACTTGGTTCAATGTACAATCCATTGATTGAGGCAAATAAACGTAAACTGATATATTTTTCTATCGCCATAGTTATCAGCGTATGTTTACATGGGTTTTTTGCCATATTAAACAATCAGTTTTATACAAACTTTTCGATTATTCCTTTTGGATTACTTATTGGGTATCAGTGGTATACCAACTATATAATTTTAAGGGAATGAGGACAATGTGTTTTAATTAGTTTTAACTGCACGACTTGCTCTAAGAGTCATTTGATCATTCAATACTAAAACTTTGTTTCGAGCAAATATGGCATCATCGATCTCCAGGTAGGCCAGTCATGTTTGATATCATATCCCCATACATCCAGGTGGTGATGTATAGAACGGTGATGTAAGAGTCCTGATAAATATCGGGATCCGTCAGGATCTTCATAATCTCCTGAACCGGTAAGAATGTGAATATGACCGGAACTTCTTATAGAGTCTAAGTGCCATTCATCCGTTAAATCCTTAAGGTAATGTAATGGACTATTCCAATAACAGTCATCATCCCAATAACTTTTTGTATAATCGCCTAAATCATATACTCCTGACATAGCGATACATCCTCGAATAGCTGTTGGGTTTTTGAAAAATAAATTGGCTGCATGTAACGCACCAAACGATGCACCACAAGTTATGATAGGTGTTTCCTCGCTAGTTCGGCCTTTTATAAAAGGTACTACTTCATTATACACATAATCATTAAACTGTTTGTGTCGTATTATTTTATGACGACCTTCCATTTTATTATTTAACCAGCTTTCGTTATTTATCGAATTGATGGAATAAACTTTAACTTTCCCCTGATCAATATATTTTGAAATAGCGTCTATCATTAAAAATCTTTCATATTCAAGATAGTCCGCAGCGGCTGTTGGCAGCAAAAGCAATGCAATTCCATGGTGCCCATATTCCACAATTTCCATATTTTTATTTAATGATGGACTGTACCATTTTTGTATCTCTCTGTGCATACTTTGAATTTTTTCACAAGAAAAGAAATATTTTTATAATTTACTTTCAGAAACCTTGGATTTTTTGATAAAAACATTGTAACCTTATGACTTGTCAGTAGCAGTTAATTTAATATATTGCGTTAATTCAGCGAGTTTTAGAAATTTTTTTCATATTTCCTTCATTAGAGATTATTTTAAACAAAGACTTGATGAATTGTAATCACAAGTCCTAAAGAGAAATAATCATATCTAGTAAATCTTAAATTTTACTTATTTATTTAAAATAAAAATTGAAATGAAATAGAAATTTAGTTTTGTAAAATTATATACAATTTAAATGTTTTTTAAAAAATTTTAACAGATGTGTGTTATTTTTGACCTTTGAATTTATAAACGAATGAATTTTATTGGGTTTAAAGAGACCTTTAAGGTATATTCGAAAGTCGTAACCAAAAACAGCATTTATTTATTTGTTAATTCAACCTTGATTTAGCACTATACGTACCGCGTTACAATTTTCTCTACTTTAATAGTAATTTCTTTAAAAAAATAATGTTAGATTTTACATTATATTCCCAATTGGAGCAGTTGGCTTAAGATGTGTTTATTGGGACGTGTTTTTAATACTTTTGTTTTACATCAAATTTAAATCTGTAAAGTAAGTATTAAAAATGTTTGTAAAGAGTGACAAAGGATTTATCCTGCGTCAGATGAAATTGGAATTAATAATTTATGATATTCGATTAAAAGGATTCCGACCCTTTTAATCGACTTTATTTGAACCTAAAAATTTGAGAATGAAAACTTTGTACACTTCAATGTGTATTGGATTGTATTCCAATACACTTATCAAGTCTGTAAAAGCATCCATTAGTAATTCATTATTATGGCTGATTTTTATGGGCTTTTTCTTTTTAACCCAGTCCGTGACGGCCCAAACTACTATAGGGCCTATCAATATGGGTAATCTCACTGATTATTTATTTGTATTTACAGATGCTAACGCCGATGCCAACTGGCAAGGTGCCACCAAGGGATTTGTAGGAAATGTAGCTATTGACGGCATTCAGGCAGCTGAAAGAACATCTGGCGGAGTACCTTATGCTGGTACGATTTCTACCAATGATGGATCCTTAGGTGCCTGGCAAAATATAGTTACTCAAAATGCCGGACAAGCAACAGCAAGTACTGGACAAACAACACAGCTTACACAGCTGGAGTCTCAGTTAAATAATGCATTCACTCAAATCAATGCTCTGTCAACTACAGCAGGATACAGCAGTGTTTCTTCCACATCTCTTAATGGGCTCAATACCCAAAATAGTATTGTGGAAACATTTGTGATTAATATCACGTCTGGTCTTGGCTTTTCAAGCAAAATTAATATCACTGGTGATGCTGGCGATGTTTTTATATTGAGATGGGATTCAGACGGAAATCCTAATAATGGTTATCAGGGTGAAGTAAAGCCGCAAAGTGGTGGAGCCATTGTGCCATTGGGTGGGTTGAAACCATCTAATTTTATCAATGTAGCTGGTAACATAAACTCGAGTGGTGGGGGAAGCAATCCATCAGGACCTTATCCTCAGGGTCCTCGATTAAATAATGGAACAGGGGCCTTAATATCAGGTGCTTCAGATTTTGGTGGTGGAGGTTTTTTTACTGGATATTGGCTCACAACAGGAGACCCGTTAACTGGAAAAACATCTCCACTGAGCAATGGTATTTTTGTTGGTGGTTGGTATAGTAAAACAACTGAATTCAGCATGACATCTGGTACAAGTGGTGTGTATGTTGGTCCGGAAGCAAACTGTACCTGTCCGAATAATCTTGTTCAAAATCCTTCATTTGAAAATGGTGGTACGAACTGGAGTTCAAGTGGTGGAAATTTTACACAAGCAACATATGCTGCCGTATGCGGAACCTATGCAGGTCATTTTCAAATTACCAATACAAGCAATAATAGGGTTACTCAAACCATTGCTTCCGGTACTATTTCGAGCGGTACTTCACTATTGCTTAAAGTATATGCGGGAACACATAATCCTTCATTTAATCATTATGTGGCCATCCAATATTTTAAAAGCGATTGGACATATATTAGCGAAAATGCCGTTGCGGTAAACAGCATGCTGCCGACGATGACGGAATATACTATTAATGGTACAGTGCCAGCAAATACATATTACATCACTGTTGCATTCAGCGGAAATGGCGATTGGATAAAAACAGACAACTGGTGTCTTACAAGTTCATGTTCTAACGTAACTTCTGGGGGAACAATAGGTTCTAATCAAAATTCGTGCTCAAGCAGTTTTACACCGGCAACGTTAACCAATGTGACATCCCCATCAGGAGGTTCCGGAACCTTGGAATATCTATGGTTAAAAAGTACAACAACTTGTATCGCACCTAATGGCACAAATGATGCAGAGTGGTCTCCAATATCCGGTACCAATTCAGCTACTTACAGTCCTCCTGCCCTAAGCCAAAACACATGTTTTTTGCGTTGTTCAAGAAGAGCAGGATGTACAAATTATGACGGTGAATCGAATGTTGTGTCAATAACTTTAAGTGGTCCTCCGGTCGTACTCGCCCAATCAGAATTGAATTTGGTAAAAACAAGAACAATAACAAATGAAATTTTGTGCGGCAATACTGCAGTCAGCAGAGTTTTTTATGCGGATTGTCTATTGGATAATGCACCAAACCCAACAGCCCCAAATATTAATTATTGGAAGATTATTGGTGGTGGCGAATTTAAAGAATATTGTGATGGAACGGCTCGGGTTGATATGCAAATTCAAAACTTAGCTGTAGCTACATATAAATTCAATTTTTCATTAGTATTTACCGGACGGACTTATACTGCGCCTTCAGGGTCCCCTCATATTGAAGGATGTACCACAGTAGCAGCTGGAAATTGGTATTATTACACAGGCTCAAATGGATCTCTGATCGGTATAGAAGGGCTTGCAGGAGGAAATATTTCTGTTAGTAGGAGTATGACTTCTTTCCAACTTGGTACAAATGCTAGTTTGTATCAATCTGTTTTAGGTCAGTTTGGTGCAAGTGGATGGTTGAATAGTGCTATAATCAGTCAACCAACAGCGTTTAATTTTGCTCCTTCCTGTCAAATGGATTTGAATTTTTATCTATCTGGAGGTGATTTAACATCAACTCAAGCATCAGCTTGTGGTAAAATCTGTTCGGGAGCATCTACTACACTAACGGCGTATGCTGTTGGAGGAAAACCAAATTATACTTATAGTTGGAGTGGTGGTGGAAATTCCCAAACAAAATCTGTTAATCCATCAGTAACTACTACCTATACAGTTACCATTACTGATGCAAACAGTTGCACTTCAATAGATGAGGTAGTCATTACTGTTGCGCCGCCTCCGACTGTATCCGCCGGAGCTGATGCCAACATTTGTGGAAATCAATCTATCATATTAACGGCAAGTGGTGCCGGTGGTACTCCAGGCTACACTTATAATTGGAATAATGGTTTGGGAGCCGGGTCCAGTAAAACAGTATCACCAACAGTCACAACCACATATATTGTCACAGTAACTGATGCACTGGGATGTACTGCAACTGATAATGTAGTAGTAACAGTTGGAGCTAGTGCGACAGTCGATATTGGTCCGGATATGACCATTTGTAATGGTGATCAAACAGTTATTAATTCTACCGTAACAGGAATACCAACTTGTGGGACACCAGGTATTACAAATTGTAACAACACTCTGGCAACTTCAGGTGGTTGGTTGGAAAACCCTCCGGCTTCAACAATTTGTGGTGATAATGCCGGCACAAAATTGTGGACACAATCAGGCCAAGGTACATCATTTATTACGCTTGATTTTGGCAGTGTTCTTCCAGTTGGCACTACTTTATGTTTTAATACTAAATTGGAACATTGCAATAACTCTTCTTCATCCAATTCAGACGCCAGGATTGAAACATCATTGGCTGTTGGAACCGGATTTTCGACGTTGGTAGCATCAAGATTATTTAGCAATCCTACATATAGTGAATTTTGTTATACAATAACAAGTACTGCACGATATGTAAAAATATCCGATAATGGCAAATGTGCCTTTAGAGTAGATTATGTAAAATATACTACGCCTAATACCTTCAACAATACCATTACATACTTTTGGTCCGGGCCAGGTATTTTGGGTTCAACAACTGGACCTAGCATTATTGCAAATGCTTCAGGAACCTACACTTTGGTTGTGACAGACTGCACAGGATGTGATGCGTCGGATTCAAAAGTATTAACCATAAACGGAGGTGTAGTAGCAGATGCAGGAGTTGATAAAAATATTTGTTTAGGTCAATCAGTGACATTATCTGCGGCCACAGTAACAGGTGGAATGTATGAGTGGCGCGAAAATGGATCTTCAACTATATTATCAACAATGCAAAATTATAGTGTTACACCAACTTCTACAAAATCATATATCCTTACTGTTAGAAATAATGGTTGTGAAGATTCAGATGACGGGATAGTTAATGTTAATTTATTACCTGTTGCTGCTGCAACTAATGATGGACCATTAACTTGTAGTAAAACTTCTGTTTTATTAACCGCTACAGGTGGTGGTACATATAGTTGGAGCGGAGGTGGAACGGGTGCTACCAAATCGGTTACAGTCGCCGGAACTTATACAGTTACTGTAACTTCATCAGCTGGATGTACCGCAACTGCTTCAACTGTTGTAGGTTCTAATACCGGTAAACCAACACCAATTGCAAGCAATGATGGACCACTAACCTGCTTAAAAACATCAGTAATCTTGTCCGTTACTCCGGTTACCGGGGTTACATATGCATGGAGCGGTGGCGGAACCAATCAGACAAAAACGGTTACAGTCGCAGGGACTTATACAGTCACAGTTACCAACATAAGTAACGGATGTTCTGAAACGACAACCACCATTGTTACCCAAAATATAACCACTCCATCTGCCAGTGCATCAAATGATGGTCCGCTGACGTGTAGTAAAACCAGTGTTGTTATGACTGCATTACCAGCCTCTGGGGTAACTTACGCCTGGTCAGGAGGTGGAACAAACCAGACAAAAACAGTAAGTGTTGCCGGGACATATACCGTTACGGTTACCAGTACAACCAATGGTTGTTCTGCGACGGCATCGACTGTTGTTGAATCCAATACAGGCAAACCAACACCAATTGCAAGCAATGATGGACCACTTACCTGCTCAAAAACATCAGTAGTCTTGTCCGTGACGCCGGTTACCGGGGTTACATATGTTTGGAGCGGTGGTGGAACCAATCAGACAAAAACGGTTACAGTCGCAGGGACTTATACGGTCACAGTTACCAATATAAGTAACGGATGTTCTGAAACCGCAACAACAACAGTTACCCAAAATATAACCACTCCAACTCCTACAGCATCAAATGATGGTCCGTTGACATGTATTAAAACGACTGTTGTAATGACAGCGTTACCGGCTACGGGTGTGACTTACGCCTGGTCAGGAGGAGGAACAAACCAGACAAAATCTGTAACAGTACCGGGAACATATACCGTTACGGTTACCAATAATTCAAATGGATGTACTGCCACTGCAAGTACCATTGTATTGCAGGATATAACAAATCCGACTCCTTCCGCATCAAATGATGGTCCATTGACATGTAGTAAAACAACTGTTGTAATGACAGCGTTGCCGGCTACAGGTGTGACTTACGCCTGGTCAGGAGGAGGAACAAACCAGACAAAATCTGTAACAATACCTGGAACATATACCGTTACGGTTACCAATAATTCAAATGGATGTAGTGCCACTGCAAGTACCATTGTATTGCAGGATATAACAAATCCAACTCCTTCTGCATCAAATGATGGTCCATTGACATGTAGTAAAACAACTGTAGTTATGACAGCGTTGCCGGCTACAGGTGTGACTTACGCCTGGTCAGGAGGAGGAACAAACCAGACAAAATCTGTAACAGTACCGGGAACATATACCGTTACGGTTACCAATAATTCAAATGGATGTAGTGCCACTGCAAGTACCATTGTATTGCAGGATATAACAAATCCGACTCCTTCCGCATCAAATGATGGTCCATTGACATGTAGTAAAACAACTGTAGTAATGACAGCGTTGCCGGCTACAGGTGTAACTTACGCCTGGTCAGGAGGAGGAACAAACCAGACAAAATCTGTAACAGTACCGGGAACATATACCGTTACGGTTACAATAATTCAAATGGATGTGCCACTGCAAGTACCATTGTATTGCAGGATATAACAAATCCGACTCCTTCCGCATCAAATGATGGTCCGTTGACGTGTAACAACGTAATGACAGCGTTGCCGGCTACAGGTGTGACTTACGCCTGGTCAGGAGGAGGAACAAACCAGACAAAATCTGTAACGGTACCGGGAACATATACCGTTACAGTTACCAATAATTCAAATGGATGTAGCGCCACTGCAAGTACTGTTGTATTGCAGGATATAACAAATCCAACTCCTTCTGCATCAAATGATGGTCCGTTGACGTGTAGTAAAACGACTGTTGTAATGACAGCGTTGCCGGCTACAGGTGTAACTTACGCCTGGTCAGGAGGAGGAACAAACCAGACAAAATCTGTAACGGTACCGGGAACATATACCGTTACGGTTACCAATAATTCAAATGGATGTAGTGCCACTGCGAGTACTGTTGTAATGCAGGATATAACAAATCCAACTCCTTCTGCATCAAATGATGGTCCGTTGACATGTAGTAAAACGACTGTTGTAATGACAGCGTTGCCGGCTACAGGTGTGACTTACGCCTGGTCAGGAGGAGGAACAAACCAGACAAAATCTGTAACAGTACCGGGAACATATACCGTTACGGTTACCAATAATTCAAATGGATGTAGTGCCACTGCAAGTACCATTGTATTGCAGGATATAACAAATCCGACTCCTTCCGCATCAAATGATGGACCGTTGACGTGTAGTAAAACAACTGTTGTAATGACAGCGTTGCCGGCTACAGGTGTGACTTACGCTTGGTCAGGAGGAGGAACAAACCAGACAAAATCTGTAACAGTACCGGGAACATATACCGTTACGGTTACAAATAATTCAAATGGATGTAGTGCCACTGCAAGTACTGTTGTGTTACAAGATATTACTCCTCCAGTACCAAATGCTGGCCCTGATCAAAGTATTTGTATTAATACAAGTGCAAATTTGACTGCAACTGGAGGTGTTTTGTATAATTGGAGTACAAATCAAACTACTGCAGCTATAACTGTTACACCTTTAGCTACAACAACTTATACTGTCACCGTTACAGGTAGCAATGGATGTACAGCTTCTGATCAGGTTCAGGTTATTGTAAAACCATTACCTGTCTCTGCCATAACTGGACCTGCAACCATATGTGCTTTGGAGCCAGTTTTGTTTACAGCTACAGGAGCAGGGGTAGGTTCAATTTATCAGTGGACATTTAGTGGTGGAACACCAGCCTCTGCAACTGGATCAAGTGCAACATCACAATGGAGTGCTATAGGCGAATATGCCATTACACTTAAGGTAACTTTGAATGAATGTGTATCGACATATAATACTTCGATAGTAATAACTCAAAATGTGTTTGCGGTTGCAGGCCCTGACAAGGAAATTTGTCAAGGAGGTAATGTTACCATAAATGGCAGTGGACCAGCTGGTGCAAATTATACATGGACAGTTGTTTCAGGTGACCCAACGTCAATTGACAATGGTGGCGCGACAAGCGGTATTTTGGTTTCTCCTTTGGTAACTACAACATACAGATTAACAGTGACCCAAAACGGATGTACTAGAATTGATGAAGTTGTTGTTGTTGTAAATGTTAATAATAACCCAATTGCAAATGCTGGGATGGACAAAACATATTGTGCAAAGGATGATCATATTATTGGTGGAAACCCAACTGGCACGCCTCCTCCGGCAACACCAAATGCTCAATTAGGATATATTTGGAGCCCACCGACAGGATTAAATAGTACTACGGTTGCAAATCCAACACTTAATATTTCAACACCTGGAAATTATTCTTATCAGGTTATTGTATTTTCATTATTAACAGGATGTTCGGATACGGATTATGTTAATTTTATTATTGAACCAAAAGGAAAGATTGGTGACTATGTTTGGACTGATTTAAATGCTAATGGTTGTCAGGAAGCAAATGAAGAAGGCCTTAATGGAGTTACAGTAAAATTATTTTCAAGTGCAGGTGTCGAAGTGGCATCAACCACCACTATAAATAACCCTACAACCGGGGCAAAAGGTTATTATCAGTTTGAAGTTTGTCCTGGAAGCTATTATGTTAATTTTGGTAAACCAACCGGCTATTTCTTTACTGGTGAGAAGGTATGTGGGGATGTAGATACAGATTCAGATGCTAATACAACATCAGGAAATACACAAACCGTTGTTTTAGCTCCCGGTCAGATCATTAGCAATTTAGATGCAGGCCTCTACCAGAAAGCAACCATCGGAGACTTTGTATTTGAAGATACTAATGGTAATGGCGTACAGGATCCGGGAGAATTGGGCATACCAAATATATTGGTAACCCTTACAGGAACGGACGGACTGGGCAATCCTGTAATTCTTACAACGACATCAAATGGTAGTGGCTTGTATATCTTCCCTAATTTAGTACCGGGAACGTATAAATTGACATTTGCGTCGCCTGGAGCCAACTATACGGTATCACCACAGGATCAGGGCGGAAATGATGCAACAGACAGTGATATAAATGCAACTACCCTGATGACGATCAATACAGTATTGACCTCAGGAGAAACAGACCTTACATGGGATGCTGGATTTGTTGCGAAAGCGAAATTGGGAGATTATGTATGGGAAGATCTGAATGCCAATGGTGTACAGGACTTAGGAGAACCGGGCATAGCGAATCTGACAGTGACCTTAACAGGCACTACAGGTGGAGGCGTACCGGTAAGTGCCAGCACGACGACCAATGGATCAGGCTTATACCTGTTTGATAACCTACAACCGGGCACTTATAAGGTAACATTCAGTTCACCTGGAGCAACGTACTTCCTTACAGGACAGGATCTTGGCGGTAATGACGCAACAGATAGTGATGCTGCACCGGGAACACTGATGACGATCAATACAGTATTGACTTCAGGAGAATCGGATCTTACATGGGATGCAGGTTTCTATAAGAAAGCATCAATTGGAGACTTTGTATGGAATGATATTAATGCTAATGGAATTCAGGATATAGGAGAATTAGGTGTGCCTGGTGTTACTGTATCCATAACAGGAATCCTGGCGGATGGTACTTTAATTCCGCCTTCAGTACAATCCACAGGTCCAAATGGGGAATATTTATTTTCTAACCTGACCCCAGGTAGATACACAGTAGTCGTAAATAAACCTTCGGGATACTTATATTCTCCAAAAGATCAAGGCGGTAACGACACAAAAGATAGTGATAGTGACCCTTTAACCGGTGTTATGCCAGAAGAAACTTTGGTAAGTGGTGAGGTTAATTTGACTTATGACGCTGGAATTTATCCTGAAATCAAAGTTGAATTAAATAAAACTTTTGTTAGTGCTGCCATTCAACCTAACGGTACTTTCAATGTTACATATACTATTACGGTGAATAATATTGGAGGACCTGGAAAATATGATTTAAAAGATACACCTGGGTTTGATAGCGATATTTCAATTAATAGTGCCTCTTACACAAGTAATGCTCCGGGAAATTTAGCCGGTGCTCTTGCAGGCAGTGGTCCTTGGACGCTTGGTAACGATATTTCAATTGTTGCTTTTGCATCACACACTTATACGCTTAAGGTAAATGTTTCTTTGAATTTAGAAGATGCGACAGGAGACAACACATATAAAAAATGTGGTTCAACAACGCAAATACCAACTAATGGCGAGGGTTTATATAATAAAGCCAGTGTTGATACAAACGAAGATGGAATTCCAGAGGATGAAGCTTTCGATTGCGGTGATATTCCGAATGTAATAATGAGGAAAGATTTTGTAGGAACAGTAGCGAAAGCCAATGGTAGTTTTGATGTTAGTTATGCGATCATAGTTAACAACACCGGAGGTGCAACAGGTACCTACAGTCTGAAAGATACCCCATTATTTGATACAGATGTAGTGATCAATAGCGGTACATACGGAGGTCAGGCATCAGGAAGTATGCTTACAAGTGGTCCGACAACATTAGGAACAGGAGTGTCAATCGCTGCGGCAGCAACGCAAACATACAATGTAACATTTAATGTGACATTGAAGTTGGATGATGCAGTAGGATTAACCGGAGACAATGTGTACACATCATGTGTGGTATCCGGAAACGGACCTGGCAGCGGACCTGGACAAGGTTTGTATAATAAAGCAGAACTTGACAAAACAGGAGATGGACAAACAGACATTACAGATGATGCGTGCGGTGACTTACCGAATGTAATAATGAGGAAAGATTTTGTAGGAACAGTAGCGAAAGCCAATGGTAGTTTTGATGTTAGTTATGCGATCATAGTTAACAATACCGGAGGTGCAACTGGCACATACAGTCTGAAAGACACGCCATTATTTGATACAGATGTAGTGATCAATAGCGGTACATACGGAGGTCAGGCATCAGGAAGTATGCTTACAAGTGGTCCGACAACATTAGGAACAGGAGTGTCAATCGCTGCGGCAGCAACGCAAACATACAATGTAACATTTAATGTGACATTGAAATTGGATGATGCAGTAGGATTAACCGGAGACAATGTGTACACATCTTGTGCGGTGTCCGGCAACGGACCTGGCAGCGGACCTGGACAAGGTTTGTATAATAAAGCAGAGCTTGACAAAACAGGAGATGGACAAACAGACATTACAGATGATGCATGCGGTGACTTACCGAATGTAATAATGCGTAAGGATTTTGTAGGAACAGTAGCGAAAGCCAATGGTAGTTTTGATGTTAGTTATGCGATCATAGTTAACAATACAGGAGGCGCAACAGGTACCTACAGTCTGAAAGATACCCCATTATTTGATACAGATGTAGTGATCAATAGCGGTACATACGGAGGTCAGGCATCAGGAAGTAGCTTACAAGTGGTCCAACAACATTAGGAACAGGAGTGTCAATCCCCTGCAGCAGCAACACAAACGTATAATGTAACATTTAATGTGACATTGAAATTGGATGATGCAGAGGATTAACGGAGACAATGTGTATACATCATGTGCTGTATCCGGCAACGGACCTGGCAGCGGACCTGGACAAGGTTTGTACAATAAAGCAGAGCTTGACAAAACAGGAGATGGACAAACAGACATTACAGATGATGCATGCGGTGATATACCGAATGTAATAATGCGTAAGGATTTTGTAGGAACAGTAGCAAAAGCTAATGGTAGCTTTGATGTAAGTTATGCGATCATTGTCAACAATACCGGAGGTGCGACAGGTACCTACAGTCTGAAAGACACTCCATTATTTGATACAGATGTAGTGATCAATAGCGGTACATACGGAGGTCAGGCATCAGGAAACATGAATACAGGTGGATCAACAACATTAGGAACTGGAGTATCAATTGCAGCGTTAGCAACTCAAACATACAATGTAACATTTAATGTGACATTGAAGTTGGATGATGCAGTAGGATTAACCGGAGACAATGTGTACACATCATGTGCTGTATCCGGCAACGGACCTGGCAGCGGACCTGGACAAGGTTTGTATAACAAAGCAGAACTTGACAGAACAGGAGATGGCGTTACTGACATTACAGATGATGCATGCGGTGACTTACCATTCATTACGATGGTTAAAGATCTGGTACAAGTTACTCCATTTGCTGACGGTAGCTACATTGTAAGATATGAGATAAGGGTAAAGAATATTGGTGGTGCGAGTGGTCAATATTCTCTTAAAGATTCTCCATTATTTGACAATGATGTAACTATCGAATCGTGGGATTATACATTTGTTGATGTTGATGCTGGAATTGGAAATGGTCCTGCATTTATTGGAGCACCAATAATCCCAATCAATTTAGGAGGTGGATTACTTACAGCCGGAAATAGCCATATTTACAACATAAGTTTCCGAGTCAGACTGAATCTGGAGCCAGGATCGAATGATCCGGGAGACAATTTGTATACATCATGTGCTGTATCCGGCAACGGACCTGGCAGTGGACCTGGACAAGGTTTGTATAACAAAGCAGAAGTTGACAGAACAGGAGATGGCGTTACTGATATTACAGATGATGCATGCGGTGACTTACCGAATGTAATAATGCGTAAGGATTTTGTAGGAACAGTAGCGAAAGCCAATGGTAGTTTTGATGTTAGTTATGCCATCATAGTTAACAATACCGGAGGCGCAACAGGTACCTACAGTCTGAAAGATACCCCATTATTTGATACAGATGTAGTGATCAATAGTGGAACATATGGAGGTCAGGCATCAGGAAGTATGCTTACAAGTGGTCCGACAACATTAGGAACAGGAGTGTCAATTGCAGCAGCTGCAACTCAAACATACAATGTAACATTTAATGTGACATTGAAATTGGATGATGCAATAGGATTAACCGGAGACAATTTGTACACATCATGTGCTGTATCCGGCAACGGACCTGGCAGCGGACCTGGACAAGGTTTGTATAACAAAGCAGAACTTGACAAAACAGGAGATGGCCAAACAGACATTACTGATGATGCATGCGGTGACTTACCGAATGTAATAATGCGTAAGGATTTTGTAGGAACAGTAGCGAAAGCCAATGGTAGCTTTGATGTTAGTTATGCGATCGTTGTTAACAATACAGGAGGCGCAACAGGTACCTACAGTCTGAAAGATACCCCATTATTTGATACAGATGTAGTGATCAATAGCGGTACATACGGAGGTCAGGCATCAGGAAGTATGCTTACAAGTGGTCCAACAACATTAGGAACAGGAGTGTCAATCGCTGCAGCAGCAACACAAACGTATAATGTAACATTTAATGTGACATTGAAATTGGATGATGCAGTAGGATTAACCGGAGACAATGTGTATACATCATGTGCTGTATCCGGCAACGGACCTGGCAGCGGACCTGGACAAGGTTTGTATAACAAAGCAGAACTTGACAAAACAGGAGATGGCCAAACAGATATTACTGATGATGCATGCGGCGACATACCAAATATTACATTAAGGAAAGATTTTGTAAGCGCAGTGGCCAAAAACAATGGAACTTATGATGTATCATACAAGATCATAGTCAATAATAACGGAGGTGCAACAGGCACATATAGCCTTAAAGACACACCATTATTTGATGCGGATGTAGTGATCAATAGCGGCACATACGGAGGTCAGGCATCAGGAGGCATGAATACAAGTGGTTCGACTACATTGGGAACTGGAGTATCTATCGCAATATCTGCGACACATACATACAATATTACATTTAATGTGACATTAAAACTTGATGATGCAGTAGGATTAACCGGAGACAATGTGTACACACCATGTGAAGAATCTGGCAGCGAGCCAGGACAGGGCTTATATAACAAAGCTGACCTTGATTGGACAGGTGATGGGCAAACAGATCTTACTGATGATGCATGTGGAGATTTACCTGGTTCAATAGGCAATTTTGTATGGGACGACTTAAATGCGAACGGAATTCAAGATGGTGGAGAGCCTGGTATTGGGAGTGTACTTGTAAGATTGTTTAATTCCGTTGGAACACAAATATCCACTAAAGTTACCGATACAAATGGGTTCTACTTATTTACCAATCTGGGACCAGGGACTTACACAGTTAAATTTGATAAACCAATTGGATACGAACCTACACAAAAGGATAGATTGGGAGATGATGCTAAAGACAGCGATGCTGATTTGATCAACGGTATTACAGCTCCAATAGTTCTTGATGCTGGTGAAAACGATCTTACGATCGATGCGGGATATTACAAACTTGCTAGGTTAGGTGATTTTGTGTGGGAAGATAGAGATGCAGATGGTATTCAAGATAACCTTGAGCCAGGAATACCAAACGTAACGGTTAATTTGGCTGGTACTGATGCATTTGGCAGATCAGTCACTCAGTCTACAACAACAAACGGCACCGGGCTTTATGAATTTGTAAACCTTGTACCTGGTTCATACACAGTAACATTTGTTAAACCAGGGGTAGCATATAAAGCATCTCCTGCAGATACGCCGGCTAACGACGCCAAAGATAGTGATGCAAATGTATTAACAGGAACATCACCTGTAACAGTTTTAGTCTCCGGTGATAACAATGAAACGATTGATGCAGGATTTTACAGATGTGCTTATGTAGGAGATTTTGTTTGGTTGGATGTTAATGCAAACAATCTTCAGGATGCCGGAGATGTTGGGTTGAATAACGTCAAAGTTGAACTCTATTCAACTGCAAATCCTGCCAGCCCTGTTCAAAGCATGTTGACTATAGATGATCCTCGTAACCCTGGCAAAAAAGGATATTACACCTTTGAGGTTTGTCAGGTAGGTACTTATTTTATAAAAGTCTTAAAGAATGATTCTTTAAATTTTGTAACACCTAATATTGGACCAGATGATGCAATTGACAGTGATATCGTTGACTTTATTAATAAGCGTACACTTACGTTCACAGTATTATATGCCGCTGTTATAACAGATATTGATGCTGGTCTTAAATATGCACCACTGCCTGTTGACATGAAATCATTTACCGGTAGGTGGAATAAAGAGAGAGATGTAAATGAGTTGGATTGGATCACATTACTTGAGATTAATAATGCATATTTCGAAATTGAACGAAGCTTTGAGGGTGGTACTTTCGAGAAAATAGGAAAAATTGCAGGTAGTGGTAATTCAAACAGTGCTTTAAATTATAGCTTCGATGATGAGGAAATAGCTAAAGATGGCGTGTATATTTACAGACTGAGACAAGTGGATCTTGATGGAAGAGCTCAATATTCAGATGAAGTTATAGTGAGAGTTGATCGAAATTCACTCGTAAAAACAAGTATCTATCCTAATCCGTCTGCGGGAAATGTAAGTATTGAAATTAGTGCTCTTGAAGGATCAGATGTACGTGCGGATGTATATGACAATACTGGCAGACTTGTAATAAGAAGTTTGATAAACAGTAAAGTAACGAATTATAGTTTATCAGCAACGATCGATTCAGGCATCTTAAGAGAGGGAGTATACTTTATTATGGTCAACATAGATGGTGCAATATCATCACATAAATTGATCATTATAGAATAAGTTGATAAAATAGGATTTCCATCCTATTTTATCCATCCGATTGATTTAATATAGCCGGGGAATTACCTAATTCTCCGGCTACATTTAAAGATATTAATTTTATAAAAAATCAATATCAAGTTGTAAACACAGTTTCTTAAGTTTTTAGGTTTTCTTTTTGGAGAAAATGTAAAAATCATAGGGTCGCAGGAATCGGAACCTTGCGCCCTTTTTAAGTTTAACCCAGATTCCGCATTGGACTTTGTAATGAGAGAATATGCGGCAAAATAGTTGTGATGCACAAGAAGGCCGTTAAGAAAAGCCATACGAAATGGCTTTAAAGGCCTGAACCACGAACAACTGGCTCGTGGCATAGGCAGTTGTTTACATAGCCTTAGCTACATTGAGGACATGACTGAATGGTCGCGAAGCGATTAAAGCTACACGAAGTAGCTTTAAAATGAAGGAACCACGACCTGCCGATCGTGGCTAGTCATTGCCATCAAATATAAAGTCAGATATTCTCGGAATAAATTTCTAATGCGGATTCTGGGTTTAACCCAGATTATTAAATTGACTTTTTTTTACGAGATGTTATTATCCATAATAATATAACGCTTATAATAAAATTGGTATTTTCTCATTAGTGCAGACCATTAGGGGTTTAACAGAATGAATAATCGCAATTTCCGGAATAAGATGCCGAATTTACATCACAAGACGCCCTTAAAATGTAAATTAATTTTTAAATGTAGTTTTTCACCCAAACAAACCAATCTTCCATGGTTTGTATTTGTATGAAATATACGATACATCCATTTTACTTAGTTCCTTTTTAAAAAATAGGATGCCAACATCAAAGAGATCAATGCTTAACATAACTTCAGGTTTTGAAGTCAGAATATTCCATGCTTCATTCATATCTTCGGACCAATAGATATCATCTACCACGATTATGCTGTTTTGGTGACAATATGGGTAAATATTATCATAATACTCAAGTGTTGATTTTTTTTGATGATGACCATCCAGAAAAGCCAGGTCAACAGTTTGTATTTTTTTTAATGCGCCAATAAGCGTCTCATTAAATGGGCCTTCAATGACTTCAATATTTTTTAAACCTAAATTTTGATGGACTTCTCTGGCAATTTGGACGACAGAAGGATCTCCATCCAGACTGATTACCGTTGCTTCACCGTTGGCAGAAGCCAGATATGATGACGAAATACCTAAAGAAGTTCCCAGTTCAAGAATATGTTGTGTTTTATATTGATTTACAAGGTTAAATAAGATTCTACACTTAACTTTATTGGAGAGTGATTTGAAAGCTATACCAGATATGGAACGTCTTTCCGTTTTTAAAGACTGTCTTCCTTGTCCATAGTCCAACATTTCAATTGAATTTTTGGACATTTGAAGTCTTTTTCTTTCAATTTCAATGCTTTTAAAACAATAATAATCCTTTTTAGTATCTAGAACATGGCTTACAAAATCAAATAAAAAAGGTGATTGAACATTATATCTTGTAACTGCCTTTGCGTAAAAACTCAAAAAAGATTTTATCTGGTACAACATAAACTAACTTCAATTTCAAAGTGTAAAGGTAGGTATTGACACGATAATTTTAATTGTTTATGTGTTTAATCAATGGATTAATCTAAAAATTAATAAAATCTCCTAAAATGATTTTAGCTTTATACCCAAATTAATGATTTATGAGTGTTTTGACGATAAGAGGTCTTACAAAAAGATATGGAAAGATAACTGCTTTGGCAGACTTAAATCTTACTATTGAGGCAGGAAATATTTATGGACTCTTAGGACCTAATGGAAGTGGTAAAACTACAACATTGGGCATAATACTTGGAATCCTTGGACAGGATTCAGGAACGTTTGAATGGTTTGATGGAAATTATGGGGAAGATCACCGACTTAAGATTGGCGCAATATTGGAAACACCAAATTTTTACCCGTATTTAAATGCTGATGAAAATCTCGAAATAATTTGTCACATAAAAAAGGATAAGAAAGCAGATTTGGGGGCTTTATTGGAACTGGTAAACCTTAAAGAACGCCGCAAGTCAAGGTTTAGTACTTATTCATTAGGGATGAAACAGAGACTGGCCATTGCTGCCACATTGATAGGAAATCCGGAAGTTTTGATTTTTGATGAGCCAACAAACGGGCTGGATCCTCAGGGTATTGCCGAAGTACGGGACATTCTTAAAAAAATTGCGGATAGAGGCAAAACAGTCATAATGGCATCACATATTCTGGATGAAGTGGAAAAGATTTGTTCTCACGTTGCCATCATTAAAAAAGGACATTTATTAGCAACAGGACCAGTAGGTTCAATTATTAATAGTGATATTACAGTAGAACTTGCAGCAGAAAATATTGAAGCTTTAAAATCATTTGTTGCTTCGCTTCCTTTTGTCAAAAGAATTCATGTTGATAAAAACATTATTGAAATCGGAATCGATCAGCATACTGACCATAGTGTAATCAATAAGTTGGCTTTTGAGCAAGGTATATTACTAACACATTTTGTAGCTCGAAAGAAAAAATTAGAAACCGAATTTCTTGAAATAACAGCGAAAGCAGGTTAATCCCAATACAATATTTTATACACAGAGAACAAAAAAGAAATCTGATACATGTTTGGAAAACTTAAGGAAAAATGGAATGTAAATTGGTTTCAATTCGTATTAATTTTTACCACATTTGCTTTGGGAGGTAGTCTTTGCGCCCGAACGGGAAATTGGCTTCTTAATTTTGTAATTAGTGAAGAGCATATTTTATATTGGATTGTCTATATACCTTTAATCAGTTTACTCTGGCCGGTATGTGTTTTGTGTGTAAGCATTCCACTTGGTCAGTATAAATTTTTTGTCAATTATTTGAAAAAAATTGGTCAAAAACTTAGGACGTTAACAAAAAACGAATGAATTATATTTCACCATATATTTATGGCTTTTGTAAAAGTGAGCTTTTCATATGTCTATCATCAGTTAGGGATGACATTTGTAATACAAAAAAAAAATAACCGATGAAGGATCTTTTAATTCTGGAATGGAAAAAATTTAAGTCCAATGCTGTTTTCAGAGTGTTGGCATTGATTTATATACTGCTGGCACCATTGATTATCCTTGCAGGAAAGGATCTCATTAAAGATATTCCGCCTCCGTTTCCCAGTTCAAAAAATTTTTATGAATTTCCCACTGTTTGGGATTATCAGGGTTATGTTGGCAATTGGTTGGTTCCATTTTGCCTTGGTTTTTTGATCATTCATATGATTACTTCTGAAGTTAGCAGTCGTACCATGCGACAAAACATACTAACCGGTATGACTAGAAAGTCATTTTTTGCTTCAAAACTTCTTTCTTTGATTTGTATGGCTTTGATAGCTACATTTCTTTATGTTGTATCAACCATTACTATCGGCATGATTCATACAGAAGGATTTGATTTGGAATTGGTTTTTGATAATAACTGGGCAATTATTCGCTTTTTTATGATGTGTGTCGGATATATGAGTTTTGCTTTGTTACTTTCATTTGTCATTCGAAAAGGAACATTAGCCATACTTATATATTTTTTTTACCTAATGATACTTGAACCAATTCTTATGTCAATCCATGTCTATTATTTTCAGAATTCCAGTAGAAATTACTGGCCGATGAATTGTATAGAAGATTTGATGCCTTGTCCATTGTTTAGAATGCCTGATTACTTTGTAAATAAGGAATGGGATTTTAGCTTGCTTTTGACCTACGGCCAGGCTATGGGCATGTCAACGTTATACATTACACTTTTTTTAGGATTGGCCTACAGAAGCTTTATGAAAAATGATATCTAAGCTACCTATTTTGACCAATTTTTGAGGCAAAAAAAAATGGTCATCTCCCCAGACGACCATTTTTTTTGATCTTTCGATCCAATAAACTTTACCAAAACTTTTTGTGTGAGTATCTCACGTTCACACTTTCAATCTCTTTTATAACTAAAACTCAATTACAAATTTATTGATTCGGTTGTATCTTTATTAAGTAAGACTGCACTTGATCCTACTAGTAGATACTTATTGAGATGTTTATTAACCACTCATGCCGACCGAATATTAATCCTGATTCTTTAACCAGTTTTGAAAAGGCCATTATTCAAACCTTTTCATGATACAAATATGACATCTTTTATAATGCCCTGCAAATACAAAATATTGTAATAATAACATATAAAAATATATAATATGTATTTAAATATCTTAAAATATATGTATTTAATTGTAATACAGGTATATACATATATTATAATTTACTTTACTGTTAATTATTATTGTGTTTTTATTAAAATTTACTTACTTAAATATAATCTAAGATACAGTCTATGATATTAAACTTTTGAAAATACTAATATATTCCAGACATACATATTACCAACAGGTTTTTAAAAGTAATCCTGTATTTAATTTTCGGTCAATTTATATTTAAGCACTAATTCGATCATTATTCTCATGAGTTTGTTGTATTTTTGCACCCAATTTTAATAAATAATATGGCAATTGTTTATTTGACGAGGATAGAAAAATTTAATGCAGCTCATAAACTTTGGATAAACCAGTGGTCAGAAGAAGAAAATTTTGCTTTTTTTGGCAAATGTGCCAATAAGAACTGGCACGGGCATAATTATACACTGTTCGTGACGGTTAAAGGCCAACCTGATCCTGTTATTGGTTTTGTGCATGATGCAAAAAAGTTGAGTAAAATCATCAGAGAAGTAATAACTGATAAACTGGATCACAGCAACCTCAATTTGGATATTGATTTTTTGCCGGAAAACATAATGCCTACAACTGAAAACATGGCATACTTGATTTGGGAACAACTTGAGCCGCATATTACCGGTTGTGTGCTTCATTGTATCAAACTTCAGGAAACTGATACCATATATGCTGAGTATTATGGAGAAAAATAATATGTGATGGGATATAAGAAAAAAGACATTTTTGATGATGCTGTTACATCTGGCCTAGTTGAGAAGTATACTGATATCATTGGTTTATTAAGTGAAGATGTATTAAGGGAAGGACTTCAGAAAACCCCTGAACGTGCAGCAAAAGCACTGCAGTTCATGACGCAAGGTTATCATCAGGATGCAGGAGAAATATTGAGGTCTGCACTTTTTAAGGAGGAATACAGCGAGATGGTTATCATTAAAGACATAGAAGTATATTCACTTTGTGAACACCATTTGCTCCCTTTTTTCGGTAAAGCCCATGTGGCTTATATACCGAATGGTTATGTGGTGGGTTTGAGCAAAATACCTAGAGTGATTGATGTTTTTGCCAGAAGACTTCAAGTACAGGAAAGAATGACGCATGAAATTTTGCATGCTATAGATACTGAATTAAAACCATTGGGTGTAGCAATTGTTATCGAGGCTGTTCATATGTGTATGATGATGCGTGGTGTGCAAAAACAAAATTCTTCAACCACAACATCTGCTTTTACCGGTGAATTCAGAAAGATGGAGACCCGTAGCGAATTTTTAAGTTTAATCGGCACAAAATTAAGATAAGTATGACTGCTTTTGTTTTTCCCGGACAGGGAGCTCAGTTTGAAGGTATGGGCCTTATTCAGTATCAGGAAAATAATTCAGCCAAAAAGATATTTGATATTGGAGATCAGGTCCTTGGTTTTGAATTGTCAAAAATTATGTTTTATGGTACGGCTGAAGAGTTAAAACAAACCCGGGTCACCCAACCGGCCCTGTTTGTCCATTCCATGGCTATTTGGTCAACAAATGCCAAAGGTCGTCCTGATGCAGTTGCAGGTCATTCACTGGGAGAATTTTCAGCCTTAGTGGCCAATGGCTGCCTATCTTTTGAAGATGGATTGCGTCTGGTCTACAAGAGAGCTATAGCTATGCAGGCAGCATGTGAAGCCATCCCGGGTACAATGGCTGCCATACTTGGTCTCGATGATCATATTGTTGAAAACATTTGTGGTGAAATAGATGAAATCGTAGTCGCTGCAAATTATAATTGTCCTGGTCAACTCGTAATTTCGGGATCACTGAAAGGGGTTTCTGAAGCCATGGAAAAACTTACATTAGCCGGGGCAAAGCGGGCCATTCAACTCGAGGTTGGAGGAGCTTTCCATAGTCCACTAATGGAGCCGGCAGGACTTGAGTTGGCAGATGCCATTAAAAATACAAATTTTAATATACCGGTTTGCCCCATTTACCAGAATGTCACAGCAAAACCTGAAACAGATCCTGAAAAAATCAAATTAAATCTGATATCGCAACTTACCGGAGCAGTAAAGTGGACTCAAACCATAGCTCAAATGCATTCAGATGGCTTTAATAAATTTATCGAAGTCGGTGGTTCCGGTAAGGTATTATCAGGATTGATAAAAAAAGTGGACAGATCTATCGACACAGAAACATTGTAATTTATGGAGTTGAAGGCAGGAAAATTACTCATTGCAGAACCATTTATGCTCGACCCTAATTTTAAAAGGGCAGTTATTCTAATTTGTGAGCATGCCGCTCATGGTACAACAGGTTTTATCCTGAATAAAATTTTAGACATTAAGATAGGTGATTTGATATCTGATTTTCCGGAGTTCAAAGCACGGGTACAAATAGGAGGACCAGTTGCAGTGGATAGTGTTCATTATCTCCATAATGTAGGCGATTTACTCGATGACAGTGTTGAGGTTTGTTCCGGAGTGTACTGGGGAGGCGATTTTGAGAAACTTAAATTTCTTATTGAGAGTGGTCTGATTAAAGAAGACAATATCAGATTTTTTGTTGGATATTCAGGTTGGTCAGACAATCAGCTGGAAGAAGAATTGAAAGATAGTTCGTGGTTGGTTGATGACATGGACGCCAATTATTTATTTAAAATTAAACCATTTGTTCTTTGGCAAACGGTTCTTCATAATAAAGGAAATACTTACTCAGTCATTGCTCAGATGCCTGATTCTGTGAGTTTGAATTAGTGTGCATCAGGATTTAAACACGAGCAAGTAAAAATAATTAAGGGTATGTATTATTTGAGAAATATATCTGTCAAATATGGCGAAAGAGTGCTTCTGGATAGCATAAGTTTTATGATAAGCACCAAGGAACGTATTGGATTGATTGGACGAAACGGAGCTGGTAAATCGACGTTACTTAAGATAATTGCAGGACAAAGTAATGCTGATGAAGGCGCATTGGAGTTTCCCACCAAGACTACTGTAGGCTACCTTAGACAGGAGTTTGAACTTAACGAAGCACAAACGGTACTCGAAGAGACTATGACATGTCATGCTGAAGCACTTGCATTGCAAGGACAATTGGATGATATCAACAGGCAACTGGAAACCAGAGAAGACTATGAAAGTGATTCATATAGCAAAATGCTGGAAACTTTGGCAGATCTGAGCGGCCGGCTGGAGCATTTTGATATCACGGCCCTGGAAATTGAAACTATAAAGATTCTTAAAGGACTCGGATTCACCAATGAAGATTTTTCCAAACAGGTGGCAGCATTAAGCGGAGGCTGGAAGATGAGAATTGAATTGGCCAAACTACTGCTTCGTACACCCGATTTACTGTTACTCGATGAGCCTACCAACCATCTTGATATAGAGTCCATTATTTGGTTGGAAAACTATTTAGTGGATTATCCCGG
The DNA here is from genome assembly GCA_016717145.1 of Saprospiraceae bacterium. GTDB lineage: Bacteria > Bacteroidota > Bacteroidia > Chitinophagales > Saprospiraceae > OLB9. The sequence continues at coordinate 128,388 of JADKGD010000016.1, forward strand.
AACAGTTATGGTAATTTCTCACGACATACAATTTTTGGAAAATGTGTGTAATAGAATCATCGAGGTAGAAATGGGTAATGTAGTAGATTATAAATTGACATACAAAAAATTTCTGCTTGAAAAGGAGAAACAAAAGACAATACAGATAGCAGCATACGAGAACCAACAAAGAGATATTGCCCAAAAGGAAAAGACTATTAGTCGATTTATGGCGAGCGCTACTAAGACCAAAATGGCGCAAAGTATGCAAAAGCTATTAGATAAAACCGATAGGATTGAGATACCGGCTGAATCAGGAAAAGCAATGACCATCAGGTTTGCTGAAGTTCCAAGATCAGGGAGAGATGTCATTCGTACTGTTAAGGTATCAAAATCATTTGGAGATAAAAAAGTATTTTCAGACATTGATATAACCATTGAAAGGGGAGATAGATTGGCATTTGTCGGTCAAAATGGTCAGGGTAAAACCACTATGGCCAAGATAATAGCCAAATTACTGCCGCCTTCATCAGGTACAGTCGAAGAAGGATCTAATATGCATTTGTCTTATTATGCTCAAAATCAATCCGAACTGCTTGATCTTAAAAGTACCGTAATGCAAGTAATGGAAGACAGAGCTCCGGAAGAAATGCGGCCACGAATAAGAAACATCCTTGGTTCTTTTTTGTTTTCAGGTGATGATGCTGAAAAAAAGGTTTCTGTATTATCAGGAGGAGAGCGAGCCAGGCTTGCAATGGCTTCTTTGATCATGAGGCCTTGTAACTTTTTGATCCTGGACGAACCTACAAACCATCTTGATATCTATTCCAAGGAAATCTTAAAATCGGCATTAAAAGATTATGGAGGGACCTTACTGGTCATATCTCACGACAGGAATTTTTATCAGATGGACTTACGTCCAAGATCATCGAATTTAAGGATGGTAAAACCAGAGAATTTTTGGGTGATATCGAGTACTTTCTGGATAAGAAAAGACTGGATTCCATGCGGGATGTTGAACTTCAGAAAACAGACGAGATTAAAATACAATCTCAGACGCATACGGTAAAAGTTGTTGATTCCGAAGATGCAAAAAAAATTAAAAAACAAATTCAATACGTAGAACGGGACATTGAAAAACTGGAATCCGAACAGCAATTGCTTGAAATCAAGTTGTCAGATCCTGGATTTTATTCAGATCCGAAATTTATGGAGACAAACAAAAAGTACAAAGAAATTCAAGACAAACTTGAAGCAAAAATGCTTGAATGGGAAACTTTGTCTTTTGAAGTTGAGGGCATAAGTTAGGGAGCAATTTAATAGATTAATATACTATGTATGACAAACAAATCTGAATCCCAACATCCCGCCTATATTGTGCTAAAACCTGAGGCTTTGTTGACAACATTAGCCAGATTGGAAAGTAGGGTAGTGGAAAGGTTTCCTGGTTCTGGCTTATCCAATGTTGCAAAGGAACTAAGATCTTCGGCTGATGATGTAGTATTATTGTCCGAAAAACTAAGAAAGCCGTTTTGGACCATTCGATTTTATACGATTTTTGCGATTTTACTTTTAGTAGGCACCTTTGTCTGGATGGTAGTTTTATCATTCAAACTGATCCCTGTGGGAACAAACCCGGATTTGACAGAGATTGTTCAAAGTGTAGAATCTGCTATCAATGAGTTAATATTTTTATCACTTGCAATCTTATTTTTAATCACCATCGAAAGTAGGGTAAAAAGGAAAATGGCCTTAAAATCCCTACATAGATTGCGTAGTATTGCCCACGTAGTAGATATGCATCAATTGACTAAGGATCCATTTTATCTATTGGTCGAACACAAACCTACAGCTACATCTCCCGACAGGACAATGACAAAATTTGAATTAGCCAGATATCTGGATTATTGTTCTGAATTACTTGCGGTGATCAGCAAACTTGCGGCCATTCATGTCCAGTATTTGCAGGATCCACAAGTACTCGAAACTGTCAATGATGTCGAAAATTTAACACATGGCTTATCTGCCAAAATTTGGCAAAAGTTGATGATACTTGAGAAATAGAAGCTAAGAAATGGTTTGACTTAGTAACCAGATGAATATAATTGAAACAAAAGATATCATTCCGGTCATAACCGTCCATGTGCGTAATGTTTGTGATTCGGTCAAACCGAGATATCTGTTGACCAACCAAAACCCACTATCATTCACATGTGAAAAACCTGTTGCACCTGCAGCAATACTTAATACAATCAAAGCTAATTGTTGATCTGAAATAGGCAATAAAGAAATTATCGGTGCTACCATACCAGCGGCAGTTATCATAGCAACCGTGGCAGAGCCCTGCAATATCCTGATAACCAATGCAATGATAAATGATAAAATAATCGGAGAGAGATGATAGCTTGAAATAGACTTTGCCAACATTACACCCGCGCCTGTTTCTATGAGCATTTGTTTAAATACACCTCCCGCGCCGGTGATCAAAATAATGATGCCTGCAGGCCCAAGTGCTTTGATACTTATTTCCTGTAGTTCTGAGGCAGTAGCGCCATATTTAATACCAAGAAAATACATAGCTAAAAAAGTGCTGATAAGCAAAGCAGAATATGGATGGCCTAAGAAGGTAAGGAACTGTATACATTCAGGAATGGTATCTTCTTTGTCATATAAGCTTGTTGCAACGGTATTCAGCAAGATTAAAACGAGAGGTAATACAATCAACCACAATATCAAAGAAACCGAAGGTTTAGCTTTTATGTTTTCTGTCCTAAGTTCAATCTTGTCATGCGGTGCCGTAACGAATATTTTTTCAGCAATAAATTTTCCAAAAAAAATTCCACAAATAATGGTCGTAGGCAGACCTATAATTACACCATAAAATATAACCCAACCTAAATTTGCGTGTATGATGTCAGCCACTGCAATTGGACCCGGAGTAGGTGGAATAAAAGCATGCGCGATTGCAAGGCTTGATAATAGCGGCAAGGCAAAATATAGAAGCGACTTACCTGTTTTTATCTGTAAAGCATACAATACAGGGACAAGGATTATAAATGCTACGTCAAAAAAAACAGGAATTGCTATAAGGAAACCAGAAAAAGAAAGTGCCAATCCGGAATTTTGCAAACCAAATTTTTTTATCATGGAGTCAGATAATATAGTTGTAGCACCCGAATGCTCAAGGATTGAGCCAAAAATGGAACCTAAACCCACTACAATGGCTACAAAGCCAAGGGTACTCCCCATACCTTTGGTTATATTTTCTAAAATACGTTCAGGCGGCATACCTGCAAAAAATCCAATAACTATACTAGCTATAAGTAATGAGATAAATGCATTGATTTTAAACCATAAAATTAGTACCAAAAGCATGGTTATACCGCCAAGAAATGCAAGTAGCAAATTATCCATAGCTTATTTATCCCAGATAGTATGATATGATTGTGCACTTTTATCATCTATACGTTTATACGTATGTGCACCAAAATAATCCCGTTGTGCCTGAATTAGATTGACAGGTAAAAATTCTGTGTGCATTGATCTGTAATATTGGACGGAGGCAGAAATTGTTGGACATGCTATATTACTTTTTAAGGTTGCTGCAATCAGACGTTCGGCAGCAGGCTTGTATGTAATGAGTAAATCAGCTATTTCGGGAATTTCAAATAAATGACGATAATCAGGATTTTGAGCAAATGCTTTCATAATAGGTATCAACATGTCAGATCTAATGATACATCCGCCGCGCCAAATTTGAGCAATATCAGCCAGATTGGTTTTCCAGTTATAATGTTGAGCAGCATGTCTCATGAGGTGAAAACCTTCAGCAAGGGCACAAATTCGTGAAAAAATCAACGCACCTTTCAGTGTATTTTCAGTGAGTTTTATTTTTGATAAATTTGCTTTTTGATTCTTTTTTGACAATGATTGTCTCAGTTCTTTTTGGCCTGATATAATTCTTTCATTCATAGCCGCACAAATTGAAGGTATAGCAATTCCAAAATGCATGGCTTCTGAAATAGCCCACTGTCCGGTACCCTTATGACCGGCTACATCCAATATCTTTTCAAGTAATATGTCTCCATCAACATCTTTGAATTTTAAAATATCAATGGTTATTTCAATAAGGTAACTTTTAAGAATACTTTTTTGCCATTTTTGCATCATTTGGACAATTTGTACATTGGTAAAGCCCAACATGCTTTTTGAAATGCCATACACCTCACTTAAAATCTGCATATCTGCATATTCGATGCCATTATGTACCATTTTAACAAAGTGGCCCGCCCCATCTGTACCCATCCATGCAACACAAGGCTTATCATCTGCTTTTGCTGCTATTTTTTGTAATATTGGAAGCAAGCTATTTCTTACTTCTATTGATCCGGCCGGCATAATTGACGGTCCATTCAACGCACCTTTTTCACCACCTGAAACACCCATGCCTACGAATTGGATATTAAGCGGTTTTAGATAATTTATACGCCTGATGGTATCTTTGTAAAATGAATTTCCGGCATCGATTATAATATCACCTTCTTCAAGATATGGGTTTAACAATGTGATGAGTTGGTCAATGGCTTCACCCGATTTAACCATTAACAAAATGATTCTCTGTCTTGATAAATGCGCAATAAATTCCTCAATATCGTTGGATCCAATAAAAGGAAGGTCGCTATAGGTTTTGACAAATTCGGAAGCAAAATTTTCTTCTCCAGGTAAAGGCAGATTGTATACAGCCACTTTAAAACCTTTTGATGCAAAGTTTCTTGCCAGACTTTTGCCCATTACCCCTAAACCTAAAATACCAATATCTGCTTTCAAATGATTAAGAATAAAAAAAGATCATTAAATTTTATTATGGCAGACAAATATACAAGGATATGCTATTTAATCTATTTTATTTTAGGTCAATTTGAAATCTAATTTGTTCCAAAATATTTTCCACTGACTGATTGATGTCGATTGAAATAAGATCAGGACTTAGTTCTAATATTTCTAACTGGCTATCTATCAAGGTGGCAGGCATAAAATGATTTCTGGCTTTCATCCTATCTGTAATGATATGTTTACTGCCTTGAAGATGAAATACCAACATTTTATGCATTAAGCCTTTAGCCAATTGTTTTCTATATTTTTTTTTTAAAGCAGAACAAGCAAGTACAAAGCCGTTTGCTTCAGACAATTGCAATTCCTGAGAAAGTCGGTCAAGCCAGATTATACGGTCCTCATCATCCAAGGGTATGCCAGCTGTCATTTTTTGAATGTTTTCCGGAGGATGAAATTCATCAGCTTCAATAAATGGAAGATTCAAATGGGTAGCCAAACGGGAAGCAATTGTCGTTTTTCCTGTACCACAAATGCCCATAACTAAAATACATGCTTTCATGTCCAATACATGATATTATAAAAGTTTAGGATTAAAGGGATTTGTATATTCTTCCCATAGTTGAAAAAATAATGGTACTGCCTGGTTACTATAAGAACAAGTAGAATTAAAAAGTAAGACTATACCCAATTTTTTATCAGGATCAAAGGCGATTTCACTTCTAAAACCATTTACCATACCACCGTGGTAAATGACATGATTTAGTTTAGTATTAATAATTCGCCAACCAAGACCATAGTGGCTATCTACTGCACCTGGCCAGCTATTAAAGTATTTGTCATCATCTGCTGTACTGACATAAGGTGTGAAAGCAATATTAAGTGCGCTTTGGGGTATGGCATTATTTTGGTATCCCATTATAGCACTTAACCACTTTTTCATGTCTGCCATTGGAGCATTAATTCCACCTGCTGAAGGCACATTATAATAATGGGGACTATAAGGAATATTTACAAACCCAGCTCTTTTTCCACCATATTTATGCCCGCGACTTACATTAGGTGCATGACATAAAGCTTCATATGTACAAGATGTGCCACACATATCAAGTGGTGACAATAAATAAAAATCGAGGGCTTGCTGATAAGTCATTCCTGTCGCCTGTTCAATCACTTTTTCAATAAGGCCGTAAGTTGCGTTTTGATATGCATATGTTTTGCCGGTACTATCTCTGGGTGTAATGCGATTGAGATTGGCTATAATGGTCGACATTGGATGATTCTCATCTACTAAATTTGAAAAAGCATGTTCGGTAAGACCTGATGTGTGTGTGAGTATATGCCTGACCCTTAATATTTTGTCTTTTGTTTTAGCCTTCATTGACAATTCAGGTACATACATTGATACAGGGTCGTCAAGACTAATTATATTTTTATCTATAAGCAAAGCAGCAAGGATTCCGGCAAAACCTTTGGAAACAGATCCCAGTCTGAAAACAGTCTCCTGATCTATTGGTTCTGTATTTTTGACTGACTTGGTTCCATATTGTTTTTGGAATATGGTATGATTGTCTTTCATGATCATAACAGCTATGCCAGGGCATTGGTGAAATGTAATATTTTCTTTAATCTGCTTATCAAACATTCTAGCAAAGGCAGTATCTATAAATGATATATCTGATTCTCCCTGTTTGGAAATGTTGAATGTATTTGACTTTTTTTGATATGACAATATCGGCCAACATAACATTGCAATCAACAGCGCCACAATACTTGCAGAAATCACATTATTTTTTGAATGTTTTGATTTGAATATATTAAACATATTGGTGCTGCATTTTTAATGAAAGTATAACAATATCATCACTATATATATTATATAAAGTGCAAATATATAAATTAATATTCACTAAATTATTTTTTTAGAAAAAATAGACATGAAGAAATTTTGACCAAGACTTTATCCCAATTCCAAATACATGGGTGAATGGTCTGAAAGTCCAGCTTTACGCCATTCATGAATATAATGACATTCTTTAAGTATTGGTAACAAAGAATGATGCATATATGATTGATCATATCTGAAACCATTACCTTGATGGCTATACCAGCTATATTGTCTTGTATCTCCATGGATATGTCTGAAGGCATCCACAAAACCGGCCTTTTCCAAAGCAAATAATTTATCTTCATACCAAAAGGATTGCCCATTCTGGTCGATTAAATTTTTGCCTGTATTAAAATCACCCGTGATGATATAATGCTTTTTGAAGTTATTGATGTGTTCAAGTATATAGTCAAATAAAACATGTTTTTTTTTGTGCGGCAAATATACTCCCATAATACTAAAAATATCAAAATGAATGCTGAGTATATTTCCGGAAAAAATAGGGTCTGCTGATGGGTGTATCTCATGAATACATGGAATCCTTGATACTATCAATACGCTGTTTTCATTTTCTGATGAGAAAGTAGTAAACTGATAGGTATAACCGCCGCTTAATAATCCTTTTCTAAGTTTGTCTCCCCGCGCATTATTTCTGTATTCTGACAAAACACAAACCGTAGGTTTAAGCAATAATATTTGATGCAATATTTCTGCACATCTACTACCTCCACCCTGAAGTATATTCCACGAAAGGATTGAAAACATATAAATATTGTTGATTAGGCACCTTTTTTTTCTTTGGACGCTTCGATGCTTTTTCGCAACGCTTCCATAATATCAACAACAGGAGCTTCTTCGTCAGGCGTATCTATGTTGATTACTTCTTTTCCACTTACTTTTTCTGAGACCATTTCCATTACAGCATCACGGTAATGATCAATAAATTCTACCTCTGAAAATGGCTTTACCATCGAATTAATTAGTGTATTTACCAGTTCAAGTTTTTTTTGATCAACTGGCAATTCTTTAATATCAGGTACTTCGCTGATGTTTCTGACTTCATAAGGATACCTTAGTTTATACATGATAATGCCATCTTTTTCGGGCATTAGAAGCACTACATCTTCGCGTTCGCGCAAGACCAACTTTCCAACACCTGCTTTACCGGAATTTAAAAGTGCCTGCTTAAGTAAGTTAAACGTTGGATTTGCAATGTCACCGTTCGGTCCAACGAAGTATAAAGCCTCAAATCTGGAGGGATGCACTTCAGCAATATTTACAAATGCTTCTATATCGATGATTTTAGTACTTTTTAGTTTTACATTTTCCAATTCATCTTTTTTGAAAACAACATATTTGTCAGGTTCATATTCATATCCTTTGGTTATGTTTCCGAATGGTACCTCTTCATGACATATTGAACAAACTTTTTTGTAATTTATCTTTCCGTTGTCATGATCATGCAATTGTTTAAAAGATAATTCTTTTTCAGTTTCAAGACCATTAAATACCTGTACAGGAATCGTGACCAAAGAAAATCTGATATGACCTTTCCAAATAGATCTCATAAGCTGAATTTATTTTTATTAAATCAATTTTATTGCCAATTTAGCCTTCGTATTCTTTTAGCCTATAAAAAACGGGTTCTCTAAGTGTTCCATTTGGTGTTATGGAGGCATATTGAACTTCACATTCCAAAGCTGGTTCTATCCAAACAGTATTGTATTCTTCTTCCACAAATTCCTGAATTGGTTTTGAAATGATTTTTTGTGTTTTAAGCAAGGTATCCAATTCCTTCATTTTTGAAGTGTCAAAGCCTGTTCCAACTTTTCCTAGATATACCAATTTCCCGTTTTCATATTTACCAATATGCATCGCTCCAAATCGTTCGATCCGGTCACCTTTACCTTTGGTGTATCCAATGATTACGGTATCCATCAAAGCCCGAATTTTAATTTTTAACCAATCTGAACTTCTCTTACCTGCTGTGTATTTACTTTGTTTTTTTTTGGCCATTATACCTTCCAGTCCCAAGGATTTTGCAGCCTCAAAAAGTGCTTTTCCATCTTCCATTGATTCACTTATTCTTATTTTATCACTTTTTTGAACGATTACTTCCATCCATTCTCTTCGTCTTTCGATCGGTAGATTTTGGCAGTCAATGCCATCCAGATATAAGAGGTCAAAAAGATATAAAACAACAGGACAGGAATGAACCATTGAGGCTATAAAAGAAGGATGTTTTGTGTGCATTCTACTGATGATATTGGCAAAGATGGGAGCTCCTTTTTCATCAGGTGATATAAGTTCTCCATCCAAGATGGTTTCTTCGGCGTCCAGGGCAAGCAGTTTTTCAGTTATTTCAGGAAACTGTGACGTAATATCTTTTCCTGTCCTGCTTAAAATTTTTGCACTTTGACCTTGCTTGATGACAGTGGCCCTTATGCCATCCCATTTTAATTCAAAAAAGAAGTCGTGTGCATCCGGAATTTTTAAACTTTGCTCCGCTAGCATTGGACTTAGATTCCTGACCATTTCTTTTTCTGCAGAACTGCGTTCGATGATCCATTTATTATCTTGTGTATGGTATATAACATATTCGCCCGTGATGGCACCTCCGGACAATATAATTCTATATGAGGTGTTGTCTTTTTTTATTACATGATAACTTCCATGGTCAAATACCCACATTGTGCCGCCTCCATACTCTCCCTTTGGTATCACTCCTTCGAAAGTTAAATACTCCAAAGGATGATCTTCAGTGCGTACAGCGAGTCTTTTTATACCGGGTTTGGTAGGAAGGCATTTGGGAATGGCCCATGAGACGAGGGCACCATTTTCTTCCAGCCTAAGATCGTAGTGAAGATTCTGAGCATCATGTTTTTGAATGACATATCGTTTACTTGTCATTTCTGAAGTAACCGGTCTATTAAATTTTGGCTCCGAAGTTTTTGAGAAATCTCTTTTTAGATTATATTCTTCCAATGATGACTGAGAAATATCGTAATGAGGTATATTTTTTTGGCCATGTAATATTGTCTGTAATTGCGAATAATTATTCCAGGGTTTTTGTTTATTTAGATATTCCAAAGCGTTGTGGATGTTAAACTGGTCAGCAGACATAACCCAACTCAGATCATCAATATTAAGAGGCATACTTACGGGAGCATTTTTTTTTGCTCTAGTACTAAGAGGGGCAACACATGTTTGTCCCTGATGGTTTCTATATATGTCGATAAGGATTTTTCCTTGCCTTTTTTCTTTATTAATCCTGAGCGTAGTCATCTTATTTTTTTCAATAAATTTCTGACCGATCTCTTTTGCCGTATCAAAGACCTGATCCTTTGTATATTGTGGTATAATGGGAACATAAATGTGCAAACCTTTACTACCACTTGTTTTTATATGGGCATGATAGCCAAGGTCAATCAGCTGTCCAGATAGTTCGATACATATTTCTTTTACCAGCTCAAACGAAACACCTACAGATGGATCCAGATCAAAGATCATAGTATCAGGATAAAGCGTCTTGGGACACCTGATTGTCATGGCGTGCAATTCAAGTGAAGCCAGATTAGCCAAATAGACCAAATCAGCTGATTTTTGAACACAGACATAGTTAATATCGTCAATAAGACAACAACTCACCCATTCAGGCGTAAAATCCGGAGCGTTTTTAGAATAAAATTTATTGCCATGTATGCCGTCCGGATACCTGATCAGCGTGAGAGGTCTGTCATTTATCAAAGGTGATATATCATTAAACACAGACAAGTAATATTGAATGATTTCTGCTTTGGTAATGCCATCTTCCGGCCATAATACTTTATCCAGATTGGATAGTTTTACGTTGATACCATCAATATTAGTAATTACTTGTGACAATGATTGTTCATTTATTTAAACAAATGTAGCCATTTTGTCTGAAAATAAATTTCACAAATACTAAAATGTCTCGCTTCCACAGCCGGACACTATGAAGAGACAGGCTCATTGCTTAAAGTGGACGAAGTGATGCTCTCCAATTTTAGATTTTTGATCAAAGGCTTTCCAACAAGTTATCAGCCATATTTCCCCTTCCATATATGGCGTAATAAGTCGGCATATTTTTGTTCTGAAGCATTTGCACCTGGTGAATATAGGACAGTCCCCCTGATATCCTCAGGAAGGCACTCCATATCAGATACACCATCTTTATAATCGTGGGCATATTTATATTCTTTACCATAACCCAGGTTTTTCATAAGCTTGGTAGGTGCATTTCTCAAATGCAAAGGAATTGACAGATCTCCGGTTTGTCTTACAAGATTTAATGCATTATCGATGGCAAGATAAGCTGCGTTGCTCTTCGGAGAGCAAGCAAGATAGATGGCTGTTTGTGACATAATAATTCTGCCCTCCGGCATTCCAATTTGATGGACAGCCTGAAAACAACTATTTGCCATAAGTAATGCATTTGGGTTTGCCAGACCTATATCTTCTGATGCCAGTATGACCATACGGCGACAAATAAAAATGGGGTCTTCGCCGCCTGCAATCATGCGAGCCATATAGTACACTGTCGCATTGGGATCAGATGCCCGCATTGACTTTATGAAAGCAGAAATGATGTCGTAGTGTTGTTCCCCTGCTTTATCATATAGGGCGAGATTTTGCTGGATGGAAGACATTACGATCTCATCAGAAATGACGATATCTTCGGTTTTTGAAAATTGGTTTACTACCAGTTCCAGACAATTGTATAATTTACGGCCGTCACCACCCGAAAGTTGAATCATAGCATCATAAGACTCAATGGTTATTTTTCTGGTTTTCAGCGTATAATCTTCTTTCACCGCTTTATCGACCATAGCGATCAGATGATGTTTTTCAAGTGGTTTTAGAATGTAGACCTGACAACGGGAAAGTAAGGCAGAGATCACTTCAAATGATGGATTTTCCGTTGTGGCTCCGATCAGTGTCACAATGCCTTTTTCTACGGCACCCAATAATGAATCCTGCTGAGATTTACTGAATCTGTGTATCTCGTCGATAAATAAAATGGGATTGGCCCGATTAAAAAACTGTTGCGACTTTGCTTTTTCTATGGTATCCCTAATGTCTTTTACACCGCTGTTTATGGCTGATAAACTATGAAATGGCCTTTCCTGAGTATTGGCAATGATGGAAGCCAGAGTCGTTTTGCCTACACCTGGCGGACCCCAAAGAATAAACGAAGGTAAACTTCCGGATTCAATTACTTTCCTAAGGATGGCTCCCTGACCTACGAGATGTTCCTGACCGATGTAATCGTCCAGTGTTTTGGGGCGCATCCGTTCTGCCAGCGGCTGATTCATATTTTATATTTATCTATACAATAAAAATAATCTGCACAAATGTAACAGAAAGTAAATATTTTGACGACATTATTTTTTAGTTACAGGTGTATTGTCCTTAAAATACACATATGTAAGATACAAATATTAAAAAAATGTAATAATATAAATATCTGTAAGATGTAATTAGTTAAATGTGAGGATAATTTAATATTTTTGTTGCCAAATATTACATATGCAAAAAATATTGATACCCTTGATTGGTTTGCTTTTAGTAGTTAGACTTAATAGTCAGCAAAATACCAATATAAAACCAACAGCGCCCATCGTAATCGGTCAAAGTTATGAGATCTTTTCTACTGAGTTATCTGAACCAAGACTCTTAAACATTTATTTGCCTGAAGGCTATGAACGGGAAGATACCGCAAAGTTTCCTGTGATCTATCTGCTTGATGGCTCAACCAATGAAGATTTTTTGCATGTTGCTGGTCTTGTCCAATTTTTAATATGATGAATATGATGCCTAAGACCATTCTGGTTGGCATTTCAAATGTAAACAGAAAAAGAGATTTTACTTATCCCACCAGCGTGGTTCAGGATCGAATAGATTTTCCATCTACCGGAGGATCAGCACCATTTATCTCTTTTTTATCAAAGGAAGTGAAGCCATTTGTTACCAATAATTTCCGTACAAATGGTATGGCTACCATTATTGGACAATCTTTGGGCGGGCTTTTGGTCACAGAAATATTAATGAATAATCCGGATATGTTTGGACGATACATCATAGTCAGCCCAAGTTTATGGTGGGATAATGCTTCTGTAATTCAGGAGGATGCTATTAAGGCATACCTGGATGCGTCCAATAAAAAAACGATATATCTGGCGGTTGGTAAAGAAGGTGAAACTATGGAAAAAGGAGCCAAGTCACTGCATGAAGTGCTTAAGAGAAATAAAAACATAGTGACTCATTTTCAATATTTACCAGATGAAAATCACGCTACTATTCTGCATCAGAGTTTATATAACGCGTTTAGAATTTTACATCCGTTTAAAAGATGAAGCTTGAAAATTTTAAACAAAAAGTTGTACCCCTACCTGGATTTTTATTCAGGTTATTTCGATATGCCCTTTTTTGTGGCTTGCTGATAGGTGTTTCTATCGCCATAGGAATGAGTGGATATTGTTATTTTGGAGGTTTGGAACTTATTGACAGCTTCCATATGACATGTATGATTCTTACCGGAATGGGGCCAACCATTACAATGGAATCAGATGCTGCAAAACTTTTTTCGTCATTTTATGCCTTATATAGCGGAGTGGCTTTTCTGACCATTACTGCCGTGTTTTTATCTCCTTTTGTACATAGGATATTGCATATTTTACAGGTTGATAAAGATAATTAATACATATTGACATCTTGAAAATAACATCTCTTTTACAATTGTATGATCTGCTTGCTGAAAATGAACGTATCATCACTGATATATTACGACAGATTGTTACAGCGCATCTTCCATCATATTGTAAAGAAAAAATTTCATACAATGTACCGTTTTTTTATGGTTATAAAGGCATTTGTATCATTTGGCCGGCTTCTATACCTCGTGGTGGCATTAAGGAAGGTGTATTACTCGGATTCTGGTATGGAAACAGATTACCAGATGTTGACGGATATCTGACACACGGCACCAATAAACAGATTTTTTATAAAATTTATACCGATGCAGAACAGATTGATGAGCAAGCAATTCTTGCTTTACTTTCCGAAGCAGTAGCATTGGACATGAAGTGGAAGAAAGGTAAATGATTTGAACAACTGGAAAAATTGAACAATGAATATACCATAATTTTTTTTATATCTTTACCTCCTTAGATGGAATACTCCAGCCTGATAATACAGGGAAGTAATTAAATGAAGCAATTATGCGCTTAAAAAATAAAATTCGTTTAGTACTACCTGTAATAATGATGTTATCGTGCCAGTTCGGCAAGACTCAGGTTGAGGGCCTTGATCAGCAAAAAACTATAAAAGACACTGTGGCTTCACCATTTATTATAGCCGGCAATGCAGATTTTTATTATCGTATAAGTGACCTAAAACAATCATCGCTGACTTCAATGATCTTAAAACATGGGCAGATTGCTATGGGCTCTATCAATCTGGAGTTGTCTTATAACACAAAAAAGATAGGTGGCATGCTCAATTTAGCTGCGGGTCCCAGAGCTGATCAATTTTATGCTTTAGATGGAAAAAAAGTACTAAAATATATTAAACAGGCATATGTCTATTATGTACCTGTTCAAAAACTTACCTTTTATCTTGGCACATCTACTGCTATCATTGGCTATGAGTTTGATGAAGCTTGTAAAAATCCAAATTATTCAGCAAGTTATCTCAATTCATCTGCACCAGCCACATATACAGGCATCAAGTCTACCTATGCTTTAAATGATAAGTGGACACTTACAGCAGGCGTGTTCAAAGATACTGATCATAAAATTGATGTCACGCCAGGCGTTCATTTGGCTGGTATGCTTGCTTACGTTTCAGTACCATTCAACATATCACTATCGCTTATTAATGGTCAGGAAGTACCGGGAAGGCTAAATACCATAGACCTGCTGGCTGACTATAAAGTCACAGAATCAAATGCCATAGGGCTTGAACTGTATCAATCAGGATTCAGTAATGTGGTCAGCTCTAAATTGTATAGGGCCGTAAATCTGTACTTATGCACAACTTTACGGAGCACACCGCTATTTGTCTTAGAAATGAGTATTTTGTTGATGACGATGGCCTGTTTTTTGGAACGATAAATAACCGCATCACTGACTTTACCCTTACCGGAAAACTTAGGTACGGAAACTTCCTTTTTATGCCTGAGATCAGACAGGACTTTGCCACAAAAGCCATATTTCCCGATGCCATGGGCAATGGTTTTACAAAAAGTTTTTCTTTAATTTTTGGGGTTTCGGTGGTTTATTAGGAGATACGCATTTATATATTTGCAAGCATGAAAGGATGGTTAAAATAATCACTTTTTAATGTCAATACCATTTGCCAGTTAATTTATAATACTGAATTCACATTTATATTTGAACTCTTCAGACTTGGTAATCAAAACTGTGATTTGATCACAGGATGTAACACTTCCTTCATGAATTACTTTAAAAGTATGGCTGCCTCTTAGTACGTCTTCTATGGTAAAAATCAAATCACTTTGTGTTTGTCTTATATATCCACTTCCGGAATTATCTACATTCGTTTTGCTATTTACCTTTTTATCATCCATCCATACCGAAATATCGTCTTTAATGAACTTTCCCCCGCCCGTTAACCTAAGCTTTATCTTGTATTTGGATGGTTGATCACCATGGTTCGGTTTGCACGCAAATTTATATTCTCTGCTGTCAGATACCTCGATTCTTTCCGATTGACAATTCAGTATATTTTTTATTATTTTTTAAGGCTTCTATCGTATAAATGTGGGGTCCTTTTTTGACGTTCTCAATTGTGAAAAGCAGTTCTTTTGGCTCTACGTTTATAGCTTTTATTGGTAACACCTTTCCATCAAATTTTATTATCACCAATTCATGGTCATACTTAGTACCATTAACAAAACGGATTTTTTGTTTGATAGCTTGGAATCAAGGAGACACAATCAAATACCATTTCAATGTTTTTTTCTACCTTGACTTTTTGAGAAGCGCACTTGAAATTGTTTTTGAATCGGAAACTGAAAATGAATGCTGACCTTTACTGACTTTGACTTTTGCAGAATATGTCAGATTTCCATCGATAATTGTAGAAGGACCATTGTTGAATATGGTATTTTTATTGTCAATACTTAAGTTCGTTATTTTAAATGGTGTTATCAATTTAATAAAAAATGTTTCCTGGGCTAATGGTGCACCATTCGAATTTTTGTCACACGATACATCTATATTAATGTCTGAGATTAAGTCTATTGATTTTTTAATACATAAATAAACATTATTGGAATATTTTAATTCAATATCGTACAAACCGTTTTCTAAAATAAAACAAGAGACTACCTGACCATTCGAAGAGGCCAATTTGTAAGTTGAGTCCGGGTATGATTCGATATTATTAAGATATATGACCGGATTAATTGGACTTGTAATTTTTAATTTGCTGTATTTTTTTACTTTTGGTTCCTGATGGCAAGCAAGATCATATACCGATATGGTGTCAAATCTTATCAATAGTCTGCTACTGCATGAACCATATTTACCTGATATAGAAATGGAAATAATCTTTATTGTGCAAGGCAATAAGACACTTTTCTATCAATAATTCATCTAAAATTATTTGTGATGAATCGGAATTAAACTTCCAGCAGGTAATGGTGTCTCCCCCTAATTTTAATGTGTGCGCTTTAATAGTTTTATCAATATTAAAAGTGACACTTTTACTTATACGCTGGCTAGCTGTATTTGCATCGTTTGACATCCTGTTGATCATAAACCAACCTGCCATACCGAATGTAATGGTAAATAGCAGCTTTTAAAAGCATTGAACTCAGGATTTTTTGCCGAAACTAATTTGGGCAGGAGATGAATCAGTGGCTTTTTCTATTGGATGTTCATTATTTTTAACTTCATTTTTCTTTTCTGTATCATTTTTATCTTCATTTTTTATATCTATTCCAGGTAGAAATTTATCCTTACTTTTGGCTTATGATGATATTAGTAGGTTGCCACTCATGAAGTTCCTCAACTTTTTCAGTTGTTATCTCAATACTTCTTTTGAATGATATGGTTCTTCTGGTTTCTTCGCCATCGAAGTCTTCTATAAAATGAGCATATAAATAGATTAAGTGTTTACCGGCCGATAAAGGGGTAATGGCAAAATCCCATTCTGTAAAGGTATGTTCGGTTATTTTTTGTACCTGTAATGGACTTACCATCCTGATTCCAAATACTTTTCCTCCGGAAGGATCTATTAATTCTACAGACATAGTGGGAGAAATCTCCACATCTTCCGGTTTACTGGCGTCAGACAGTTCAAAATTTTTGAGTAGTTTTTCATCATCTTTTGCTATTCTGACACTACATATAGCCTCCACTTTTTTTCCATTCTGGATGGAATATTATGTACAAATCTACCATTGCCTTTTCCGATAGTAGTCATCAATTCACCTTTTTCATACCTTCTCAACAAATCAAGCATCGCCCATTGAATGTTATTTATCTCGAGATTGTAGTCTTCATTTTTTAAAAGCCCAAGATTATTTTCTCTATCTATGTGGGAAAACCGACCACTAAGTTGTCTTGCTTCGTCATCAAGCAATGTATTATTAAATTTCTTTACCAAAACCTATCAATTGATCAAGTGCCTTATCAAGTTTGCCATCAGTGATCAGTTCTCTGATGAGTGCAATATATTCGCGTTCAGTCATAAGGTTTGGTTGTAATTTTAATTTATATGGCAAATTTTATAACAAATATATAGAAGTGTAATGATATATTTATGTAATTAAAGTATTATTATTAATTAAATTGCCAAATATTTTGAAGCAATGTACTAAAGAGACAAAATACAGAATACCTTGTAAATTGATTCATTAATATAGGAGTTCATGTAAATTCCAAATCCGTATTTAATGACTGAAAGTAAGGCAAAAAAAACACTTACACAAAATCTGCCAATTAGGCAAAGGTCAAAAATCGAACACTTAACCTTAATTCCAAATTTTATGGTTTTGCTCTTTATTAAACATTAGACCTTGTTTATGTATAATTATATCGCTAACATATTTTACACAAATATTTAAAAATAAACTACAATATATTTGTTAGTTTCAACAGCTTAGGATATTTTTGTATGTTGATAAGCTAATACACAATATTTTCTTAGTTCTGATTTTGTTGAATTTGTATGTCATTTTAAGGGTAACCAAATTCTATCTATTCCGTACAAAGTTTAAGGAGGTATATCAAATTAAGCTGACTAAAATTACAACCATTCATGACAACTGGATTACATTAAAAAAACCAATGCATGGTATAAGGAGAGGCCGTTGTTGATGAGACAGCTATTTTTGAATTACTGTACAGACAAAGGCAAACCGAAGAATTAGTAGACTTATTAATTAAAGAATATCCCGGATTTTGTAATCTTATAATATCTAAAAATATGTCATCCTGGAATGTACACCTTACCCAACTTAACAAAATACTTGCCAGCCTTTACACGCAAAAAGGATCAATCATTCAGAATTGTGGCTATGGCAGGCTTCAATCCGGAAATATAGCTTTAAAGATGCGGCCCTGGACAATTGGTATAACATTTTGAACGAAGCAAATAAAAGAGGTCAGGTTGATTTGATTGTACAAATTGCATCAAGTGAATATCCTGAAAATGAGGACTTAAAAAATCTATACAAAGAAGTTAATGCTGAGCCCCTTATGCAAACTGCAAGTAGTTATAAGTTAGACAATTTAAAATTTTTAATTGCTGAAGGAAAAACCAAAGAAACCATCAAAACACTTTTGGATATTGGCGAAAGTATTTCTTCTGATTTTTATACTTCAGTGATCATGCAGTCTGCCAGATTTAAAAGTTTAAGAAAATGATAAGTTGAATGGTGTTATCTATCCTCAGGATTATGCTGTCGGTATTGCCAAAATTAATCATGCTTTATTGAGTTTATTGGATGATGTGCCCAATGAATTAAAAATTAAGGCAATGATTAACAGCCAGACAACAGAATCTTCAAGTAAAAAAGTTGACTTACTTATACCTGAAAAATCAGAATTTGAAAAAGTCATCGGCAAAGAAGAATTGTTTGAAATCAGCTGGTTGTCAAAGGCTCTCAAGGCATCAAAAAGTGTGTGTAAAGTACAATTATCTGATGGCTCGTCAGGAACAGGCTTTTTATTAAAAGGTGGTTATTTGATGACTAACAATCACGTCATTAATAATCCAGCCACGGCGGCAAGTGCAAAGATTATTTTTAATTATCGAGTAGATGAAAAAGATAATGTTCAGGATAGGGCAGAGTATAGATTGGATACTAATGCATTTATCACCGCAAGCGAAGATACACTGGATTATACTGTAGTCAAAGTAAAAGACAATACTGATATTCCATTATCAGAATGGGGCTTTTTAGAGTTGGACGATTTTACTGATCCTAAACTAGGAGATAAAGTAAATATTATCCAGCATCCCGAAGGAAATTACATGAAAATGGCTTTGCCGGATGAAGTTATTAGCCTTTGGAACAATTATATTTTCTACATTGCAGATACTAAAGGAGGTTCAAGTGGTTCTCCGGTTTTTAGCCAGGACTGGAGAGTTGTAGCATTACATCATGCAGGTAAAAATGAACAATCTGCAGAAGGAGGTATGGCCATAAATGAGCAAGGAGACATAAGGCCAAGTAACAGAGGTATATTGATAAAAAATATTATAACAGATTTGAAAAATAAAGGACTTGCAATTTAATTACCCTTCAAAAAACCAAAAAAATATGAAAAATCCAATTTCGATTGAAGAGTTAATGGCCTTATTGTCAAATGAAGCGACAAAAGCACAAACGATTCAGAATTATTTTTATTATGTTCAAACATCTCCTTTTGAAGGCGAATACAAACTAAAGGAGACCATCATGCTTACATCAATATCAGTCGACCTTGAAGAGGATGAAGGCTTCATAGGATCAGGTTTGATTTTGGAAGCGATGGACAAAGCCAACAATGATTCCAGAGAAAAAGAAATAAAAAGTATGAAAAAGTAAAAAATGAAGTAAACAGAATTCGAATAGTGTCAGAAGGGGATTCTGGTTCCAGTATCCCAAATTTAGCATCATTGGAATTCGTTTGACCAAAGATGTCAAAGATATCATTGATCATTTGATAGAAGATGATCGATATGCTGTAAAAGTTTGGATGCCGGTGGCGATATTGTCCGGAATATGTATCATGGGCGTGAATATTTACAAGAAGTAGTTGATCAGAGCCCCAAATAATGCTTTTAAGTGCAGGAGGAAATGACTTTTTTGCAGTTTTTCCAAAGATGTTAAAAAAGAATGGCACCGCTTCAAACATTAAAGAATGGTTGGGTCCAAATTACAAAACTGAACTTGAAGTGCTTAGTCAATACTATATTGCCTTATTGACTGAAGTGATTGATAAACATCCTGATCTGAAAATTATTATTCATGGCTATGATTATATCATGCCCAGACCTGATGGAAAATGGATTGGCAAACCTATGGTTGACATAGGTATAAATAACCATGAAGAGCAAAAACAACTTATAAAATTTGTAATGGATGAATTCAATTCTTTTCTTCAAAAAATAGCATTAATACCAACATTACGAAATAATGTAACCTACCTGGATTTGAGGGGTACCGTACCCCAGGACAGAAGATTTTGGCATGATGAAATACATCCGAATGATACCGGGTTTGAGATGGTAGCCAAAAAATTTAAAGACACCATAACAAGCCTTATATCATAAAAAAATCAAACTTTGACCTTCTGTACACTAAGCCATTAAATAATGCAGCCAACCTTATAGTATAAGATCAGCTGCAAAATTTACTAAAAAGGGTAGGGCATTACTGTTCTTTGCCTCCAATCTGCCAGGTGATGCCACCTACCTGTGTTTCCTTAAAAAACTGGCTTAGTCGGACATTGTATGTCTTTTTGCGGGCTTCCTTGGGGATATATACCAATATCCTGCATTGACCCTGGAATTTTGCACTAAGTTTGAGTGCTTTCATCCTAATGGGTGAATGTGGGCTTAATACTGCCTTGTACGACTTCGTTTCCAGTTGATACCTGGCATCGGGAAATAGGCGCTTAAGTTGTTTTTGAAGTTCGGCAGGGAACTCAAACTGGAGTTTGGCCCCTTCAGGCAACCTTGCATCGATAGCTACATCAAATGGTCTTGCCTTGTCACCGGCACCAACAAGCAGAAATCGTAGATCCAGGTATTCCGCCGGATTTGCGGAAGGTGATGGTGCGGCTGGAACCACATTAAAATTGCGCCAGGTTACATTGTTGTTGTTACGGATATACAATTGGAAGTTGGTCCAGTTCTCAAAATAGGCCCTAAGCGGAGCGGGATCCAGAGCATGATCAATCAGCCCTACAAAACAGTAATGACCGGAAGCTGGTACGCTGCCGGCAGGCCAGTTCAAAGCGGGAGAAACAGTCAATTGGTCGCCGGTTGGCACATTAAATGATGGCGTAGTGCCTATAAGATTCCATAGGTTTGGAGTGACAAGTGAAGCGACTGGTGACCAATAAATGGTAGCTGTAACATTATTGGCTGCAGCGCCTCCCCGGTTGCGTACTCGTGCATAAATGGAGTGTGCCACACCATTGGTGACCGTGCTACCTAAGGTGGCGCTATTTTCCGTGCCACTGCCTTCACCAAATGATGTTTGTGGGTTGACTACCGGAGTACTTCTGACTATGATATCCGGACTGGCGGAAATCGCTCCGGTATGTGGCGCACCAACATCGCCGACAAAGTCCCTAATGTATATATCGGGCACTATGCCCAGCACATTGTCTATAATAAGCCTCAAATTAGGCATCACATTTATCCTGGTTGTCTCCGTAGCAGCCCTTGGCGTACCGTTGGCCGGATCACGCAGAATCGCCCTCATTTGTCGCGGACTAAATCTAAATCCAAGTGAAGCTTCTGCTATCCCTTGGACAAGCAAGGCTGCCCCTGTTATAATGGGCGAAGCGCCGGAAGTGCCGCTGAAAGATGTAGTATACAGATTGGTAGCTGATGCAGCGTTAGAATTTAAGGTATTTATGTTTTGGCCCCATGCATAACAATCAATACGTCGGCCATGTGGGCCATAGGCAAGTCGTGTATGCGGCGCTGCTGAAGTAGCTGCCGTGACGATGATGGCCCCGGAATCCCTGAAGGTGGCTGCGAGAGGATTGAAGATGGCATTGCCTGCTGAATTAATGTAGGCATCCAGATCGAAGGGTGGTGTGGATCCGTTATCTGTACCGTTGCCTCCAGCCTCTACGACGATCATACCAAGGGCCGTGGCCAATCGGATTGTCTCAAATACGTCGTCAGTTAATTCGATAGGCCCAAGCATCATGGAAATTTCAGGCACCCAGTTTTGAGCTTCCAGGAGTATGGCATCGCCGAATTTAAGAATGCCGATGGCCGCGAGAATGGAATCGGATTGAGTACTATCGTGAAAAGATGAACCCCGCACCAAAGCCAAATGGGGAGCTATTCCGACGCAACCGATTGTATTGTCTACAGCACAAAGCTCACCAAGGACCGATGTACCATGAAATCGGTCAGAATCAAGAATGTTGCCGTGAATATGTGTGATGCCATGGGCAGTAAGGTCTTCATGGTTGAAAGTCCATCCTCTTTCTATATCCACGAGCTGGATACCGGCACCATCGCCGCCTACAAATGTCCATGCATAACGGGCATCAATGCCACCGGGAGCTACATCGAGGTAGCCTTGGTTTGTTGACCGCGGATCGTTTCCCGGGTTTACTGCAGGTGAAGGAGCAGGCACATAAAGGTAGGCCGTATCAATAAATTCCTTCCAAGACTTTATTTCTTTTTCTATTTCAAGTAGCTTGAACGGATCTTTGTGCTCGATGCGGAAGTAGGAGAAAAAATCAGTAGGGCGATAAGTCTCATCCAGTTTTTGAGCTTTTTCGACCCAACTATTGAGCTCTTTTGGCGAAACTGCTGTAAAATGGGCAACTATTTCAGCACCCGGATAACGTTTTTCGAGTTTCTCCCAGCCATCAAAATTTTTTGACTTTAATTGTTCAATAATAGGTTTTTCATATGTCAGTTTCAACTTTTTGTTAAATTTGACAACAATATAAGGAGGTTCGCCCTTGATAATATCAGGGTGTTTGTCCATCATGAACTGCAATTGATTTATCATAATATTTAAATTTAAGGTAATAGAAAAAACATTTGATTTATATGTTAAATTGGCAGATCAGACATTACTTTTTGGAGCAATCGATCAAAGCCGTGATTTAATTAAAATAAGTGGAGAATGAATCTTGCTGCTATTACATAATAGTCAACAAAGACAATAAAGTTGTTACCTTTAGTGGTAAGATATTTTATATTAATTTTTATTTGTAATGATTTCCGCTATACATGAAAGTCCATTTTGTTTAATTGTACTAATAAAAATCCACCAATGGCGAAATATAGAATAAACTGTGTACAAGGTTAGTTTGATGAATAAAACACTCATATATAATGCCTTATGATAACCAGTGCTGGATTTTTACATAAAATAATCCTTGGTTTAAACCCAGAGCTACAAATACATAATGCATATAATTTTGGCGGGAATTTTGCTAAAATATGTTAAAAACGAACTCACTTTTAAATTTGTACAAAAACACGATAATTTATGTGTGGAATATTGATTTGGACTTCTTTTTTTCATTGATAATAAAATTTATTTCAGGTAAAAAATACCGTCATCATCCTGACTTATACATAGTAAACAATGTAATAATTTTAATCTGTTCAAGCAATAATAGTAAAGTGGATTATTAGGTCGTTGAACAACCATTTTTGAATTAATATGCTGCACATAATGGTGAATTATGTGGTATAGAAACATGCTCGTTGTACAACAGGGATGCTGAAAACTGTATAGAGTAGGCGTAATGTTAAATTTTTTTATCATGTTAAAAATAACGGTTGACATTTTTTCAGGAAGACCCAATCCTTCCTGGCTGATCGATGATGAGAGGGCAAATGATATAATAAAGCAAATTCAGAAATTCGGTGATATTGTGTCTGACCAGGACAAAGGATACGATGGATTAGGATATCGTGGTGTTCACATTGATTTAATGGGGGACGAAAGTGTCAGGGGAATCCCCAGTCAGTTTGCCATAGCCAATGGATCAAATAAAAACCAAACAGAAGGTATCAATCTCGCCAAAATTATTGTTGATCAGATGCTTAGGTATGAAAAACTAAATCTGGATCTTCTGGGAATTACGCCTATTGATAAAAACATACAAAAGATCATATTTGAAAATTTGGAATATTATGAAAAAAATCTAAAAGCCATACAGCGTAAGACTGAAGAAAGAATCAAGGCAGCAGCTGCCGCGGGCCCTATCAGGGTTACGGTGAATGATGCTAAATGTACTTCTTGTCAATACGAAGAAAGTAAATTTAATCCATCTTTTTGGAATTCAAATACTAATGTCCGACAAAATAATAATTGTTATAATTATGGTAGAAATTGGAAAACAAATACTTTTGCGCAGCCTGGTAGATTTACAGGTCAAACGGCTGCTACGATGTCATGCGCCGAAGTCAAAGCTGCGGCTCTAAGAGATGGTCTTAAAGAGCGATGTGTATGCTTACCGGCTTCAGAACAACCTCGAAGATTGATGGCATTAGTGATCGCACCTAATAGGGATTACCATTGGTACAGAAAACAAACCAATGGTTACTGGGGCCATAAACCGGGAGGCACTAATGCCAGAAATGTTGATAATAGCAACGTTGTTATTACTAATCCGGAAACTTGTGACAGAGGCGTGGGTACGCCATTGAATTATACTGATTTTTGTGGTTATTTTTATGCCGGAAAAAGTGTAAGAATTATATAAATTGATAATGTGCATTATTTAAAACTTATTTTTTTTTCAGGTAGAGAAAATCCGAAAGTTGCCCTATCATTGGAAGAATCTGGAATATTGTCCGTTTTGGTATTAAATCAACAAAAATCAAAGCTCGATAATTACGAAGCCAAAATGGGTGAATTAGGATTTTCTTTCTCTTATTTAAACATTGATTTTGATATTTACGCCTTGTACACCATAAGGCATGAGGGTAATAAAGTGTTGGTATCTAAAACAAGTAAGGATTTATTTGCAAATTGCTGTTTATTATTTCAAAAGAAATATACAGGAGAAGACAGGTCAATTTTTTTAGATCTTTTGCGCCATAAATAGCTTTAACTATCAATTGTCCTTCGGACGCAATTGCCTTCGGCGCAATTGCCCTTTGGACGCAAAGGTACTTCGCAACCAATTGCCCATCGGACATGATAGTCCTTCGGAGTCAATTGCCTTCGGCGCAATTGTCCTTTGGATGCAATGGCCTTTGGCACAATTCAACTAATTGCAAATTGAACATTGTAGAATCGAAAATTCAACTGTATGCACTCATTGATCACCTTGATATAATTTTACTTTTACAAGTAGAAAATTATTATAAATTTGTCATTTCATACATTATTAAAATAATATAGGTATTATTTGTATTTTGAAATAATTTAAATATATTTGTACATCTTATTATTAATATCAATGAAGCTTGCACCCGTCTTCATGATTTAGTGGTAAGACAATTGGTCACCAGTGTATCATAGTAATGAATAAAACCAACAAACTGCAACTTCAGTTCTATGCACTATGGAGCCTGCAAGTTGCGAAAATATCGGGTGCATATGTGATAGCAAAGAATCATACATTCCTAAGCTTAAAAAACTATCTCCAGCAATATTATTAATTTTTTGGTTACAAATTTTATTTACGCAGTCTTGTTTTTCCAAGTGTAACAAACGTTATATTAGTCTGATTTGGATTTGATATAATTTTGCTGCCGGATAGCAGAGATGTGGGTTACTTTTTTCTTAAATGTACATTATTATAAAACTTAAAATACACAGGATATGAAAGCTTTGGATATAGTCATCGGACTCGTTTTGATCTACTTTCTGTATAGCCTTTTGATCAGCATCATCGGTGAAATGATAGCATCCTGGATAGGCATGAGGGCAAGGGTCTTGAGACAAGGTCTGGACAACATGCTGAATGATAAACGAATTGAAGCATTTCGTGTCGATCTGACCAGGTGGATTAAAGACATTTTTATGGTTGAACCTGCAGAATTTAAATTTACACATGCAGCCAAGTTTTATCAGGAACCTGGCATTCGTAGCCTGGCTAAACGAGGAGAAAGCATTTGGTACTCAATACGTAATACCAAACCTTCGTATATTTCAAAATCGCACTTTGCCGCTACCATACTTAGTATGTTGCAGCGTAAAGGTCAGGGCATAAACGAATGGGAGCGAATAAAATTTGCCATCGAAACCAATGCGCTTCATTTTGAACCAGATACGCTTCAGAGATTCAGAGACTTGCTCACAGAAGCCAATGGACAATACCAACTTTTTGTCAAGGGATTGGAAAATAGTTATGATGAAATGATGGATAGGGTAAATGGTTGGTATAAACGAAAAATAGGTTTTATCCTGTTTTGGATTGGTTTTGTTTTGTGTGCTGCTCTGAATGTGGATACTTTTCAGATCGTGGATATACTGTCAAAAGACGCAAAAGTAAGGGAAGATATGGTCAGACTTGCGGAATCAGTAGCAAAGGACAGCACAAGAATTTCTAAAATTTTACTAAGTCAGCAAGACAGTATTAAAAATTATGAATTTTTGAAGGAGAGCTATAGTAAAGCTGTCCAGGATACTAAAAATGCTGAAGGCCTTATGGCAAATGGCTGGGAATTTGTTATGGTTAAGGATTCACTATCCTGGAAAAAATTTAGAGATATTGACACAGTAGAAATGACAAAAATGCTGTCAGCTTACAAAGCTTATGCAGGTAAAATTGATGTTTTAAAACAAAAAATTGCAAATACAAGCTTGACCATCAAAGAGGTAAAAGAATTAAATGATGTTATCAAAATATCAAAGGATACTCTTGGGATTAAGGCAAGAGGCATATACGATCTTGTAAAAAATAACAGCTTTATATTTTTTGGATTTTCACACGGTAACATTGTCAGTATCGAATTGCTGGACAATAAAAATAAAAAGATGGCAACGATTTCGCATCCTGGCATGTGGAAAAAATGTACCTACATTATTTCTCAGCTTTCGCCTGCCCAAACTAAATTATGGGGCATCATCCTGTCTGCACTTGCTTTGAGTCTTGGTGCCAATTTTTGGTTTGATCTGCTCAAAAAGCTGGTGTCTATCCGCAGTGCCGGCGTAAAACCTGAAGAAAAAACGCAAACAAAACCTGACCCGACTGCAACTGCGCAACTTGTGAGTGACGGACTCCATATAGACAATGTCGATCCGGTAGAAAGAGCGATTGCAGAAAACAGAAAGTATTGGGAAGGCTTGCCGGGATTTATTAGTTTGGATAAAAAAATTAAGGATGGCATTCAAGGTATTGAATTAGTTTTCGAAAGCAAGTACGACCATCACATTGATCATGAAATGACCGTTGATATAGCCGGTAAACATAAAATCGTCAAAGTATTTTCCATTAAAGGAGAAATACCCAAGATGCAGCCGGAAGAAATTTTGCCAAACCTAACATTGGACTATCCTGATCATATGCTGTATAATCCACACAGGAAAGTTGTTGGGACGCCATGTGGCATAGTAAAAAATTTAAAGACCGGAAATTATGCCATTCTCACGTGTGCCCATGTAATCAAAACCGATAAACTTGGTTTTCTCGATGATAAAAAAGGAAGCACAAATTATTATAAACAAAAAGGTCATTCCTGTTGGTGATATTAAAAATATTAACCTGTCCAGTTTTTCTGACTGTGCATTGATTGATATAAGTAATGAAACCTTCGACTTGTATAAAAATAATATTCCCCTCATTACACAATATAGGGAACTTACTGAAAATGATCAAAATACAACTTCTTGTAAAATCAAAACCATTCTCAAAAAAGATAGCCCGGTAACCGGTTTGATTTTAAGCATAAACAGACAATCCAACGTAGCAGACAGCATAGATTATTCAGCCTATCGATTTTATGAATTGTTGTATATTAAATGTGAAAACACCTCGACTGAGGGAGGAGACTCGGGCGCTTTAGTTACTGATCAAAATGATATTCCGATGGGTATATTGATAGGAGGAGGCAGCAACTCAAATGCGGACGGATCCAAAGAAATTTCTCATTGGCCATAAAAATAAAAACCGTTTTAGAAATATTACACGCTTCACCTTTAAATCAATTAACATGAAAAAATTATTTTTATTATTATTTTTAATTTCTTTAGTTGCTGACCTCTCCGGACAATTATCCTTGAAACAATCAATATTTAAGGATGCGCGGGAATATATACATAATCCGGACTCAAGAGATGTTATCATCTTTACTTATAGTATTGACAATTCGAATAAGTTTATACCGATTAGTCGGGAAATCACGCCATTTGAAGGCACATTACAAAGTTCGGCATCATCGATATTTAGTGATTACAACGTGTCCAAGCCCGCAGATATTCTAGCCCGCATCCTGGTCAAAAGAGCAAAAAGGAAACTGGCCATCAACTTCTTTAACCATTTTAGTACAACAATCAGAGACAAAAAATTAAAAGATCTGCAGGTATTATTTTTCCATACCTATCATACTTTTGATTTGATAGGTGATAATATCTATGATTATGAAAATTACATCAAAGACTTAAGATTTAATTTACACAACGATTTCAAGGCATTGCCGGTGAGATTTAAATCTTTACTGTCAGATAAGAACAGCCAAATTGGATTGGTATTAGAAAAAAAGGCAAACCTTAAATACATTGCTTTCAATTCACTAACTCTGTTGGACGAGATTAAAAATAAAAAAAATATTGGAAAAGCCATTTCCGATATGAATTTTAATTTGAATGCGACCGGTGTAGACAGAAATCTGATGGGTACACTTTCAACAGTTCAATTATTTTCTGAGGCGTTTAAAAATCATTTTGATGGCAATTATTGGATTAGTGAAAAGGAAATTGACGAATTGCTGGATAACAAAGAATTATTAAAAGTATTTTTGGGTTTGGTAGCTGCAAAAGCCAATGATAATGGCATCAATTTTAACGGGACTTCCTTGTATGAATTTATGAATGCCAAAGCGGATAATATCGAAAGTTTCAACAATCTGTTGCTCCATGTCAGAAAATCAACCTCAAATATTAATAACACCATTGCAGAACATACTAGCTTAGTTAACGACGATGATAAGATACGTAGTTTGCTTAATTACTATCACTCTTTAGTTGATTTGTTTGAAATATCCAATGATATTAATAGTCTTTTTTTACAAAATGATCCATTGATAACTAAATTTAACTGTATGTTTCAATCCATCAATAGTGTATTATTAGGGGTAGAAACGGCTGATCCGACTACATCTATGCTGGCATTGGTAAATTTTCTTACTTGTATTGACAATCAGGATGCGGACTTTAAAAGATTGCTTGGGTTTATTAAAAGTAAAGCCACGTTTATTTCAGAAATTCAGAAGGCAGAAACAACAGATGAGCTTGTTGATATAATTGATAAAGTTATAGCACCTATCGGCTCCTGGCGCGATAAACGAATAGCAAATTTTAATATGGCTTTTGATACCTATGTGGGGGGAACATATTTGAATAGTAGTGACAGTTCATACTTTGCCATTTCTACACCTGTAGGATTATCTATGTCTGCCGGCTTAGGTAAATGGGGTTCGCTAACGATTTTGGGCAGCATACTGGATATTGGCCCGTTGACTGCATTCAGGTTTAGAAACACGGATGATTTGATAGCAAAAATATATCTTAAAGAACTGTATTCGCCCGGCATTCATGTGTCTTATGGCATTGGTAAAAGTTTTATTTTTAATATAAACGGAAGTTGGCAGAAGTTTACTTCATTGCAAAGTATCGATGGCGACCAAAACAAAATATTGGGCATACCCAAATCAGGTTATACCCTAGGTGCCAGTATCAATGTACCGTTGTTTACATTAATTAATAAAAAATAGAACTGATTTCGGGTATCTGCGAGGCTTCAATCCTTGTCCATACTGATAATTTTAAATAATTCATACCATGTTTCAAACCATAAACATCGCTATTACCCAATTATTAAATAAATATGTCTTGACCATATTTATATGTTTGTCTTTAATCATGGTGGTGATAAATCACTTTTTTTATATTGATGATTTTATACCGGCAGCACAATTTGCACATTTTGATTTATGGCAATATTCCTTGAAAGTAATTCAAGATGAAGGCAAAAATATCTGGTATAACTTGTATTTTTTAATAGATGTACTATGGGCAGCTAGTGTACTTATTCTTGTGTTTAATATGGTGACATCATATCTAGTGACAGAACAAAAAAAAAAGTATTACACATATACCTTCATTTCTTTTATTACCAATAAGACGACATATGTACTGATTTTTACGGCTACATGGGTATTCGATGCGATGGAAAATCTTGGATATCTTTTTTGTCAGGATGAAGTCCATGCGCCAAAATATTTAGAAATAGTAGTTAATATAAAATTAGGATTTTATGCACTTTGTTTGGTGTTGTGGTTATTGGTTTTATATAAAAAATACGTTGTACCTAATTCAAAAAATTTTAAAATATTTACAAAGAGCGCATCCATCTCTTTACTCTTTTTGATTGTAATCGCTGCCTTGCTAACCCAAATGGAACAAGGTAGTTCTTTGGTTATAGCCTTACTCAGCAGTCCCGTCAATATGTTTGTTGTGGGCATGATGCTTGTGATACTAAGTATTATTTTTCACATTATCCGGTTTATTTTTATTTTATAATTTTTACAGAAATAACATGCCGCCCAATGCATGGGTTAGGATGACAGGCTTACTGAATGGAGGTATCATTAAATATGACGACAAAATTCCTGAGAATAAAATTAGTGGCTATCATGATGTAGACAAATCATTTGTACCTTATAGATACTTTATTGGTGCCTTGGTTTTTGTATCTTTTTTATATGCTATGTTTTTTACTTTCGACAAATATATTGTGCATCCCGGCATAGGTGATAAATTGTTGCTTTTATTCATCGCAATATTGTTGTTTATCCAGTTTAGGGCCACTGAACACACATCAAATTTATTTATTAAAACCTATTTGATCATTTACGGATGTTCATGGCTTTCACTGCTTTTGGCAGTAATATTTAGTATATACCATGGATGGTACTGGACCACCTTTACAGCCTTTGTGCTTTTTTTATCATGCAGAGCGTACCAACGTTTTTTCAGACCATTCCGAAAGATTTAGTCTTTGATAGTATGTCAAATCATTGGATATATTTTATTCCTGCATCCGTACATCGATGGGAATATAACCTTACAGGCAAAATAGATGCTAAGTTAGCCTTTATCAAATGGACAGGCTTCCTTTCATTTTTAGTATTTGGTTTGTCTCATATACCAAGTTTAGGTATGCAAATAAATCCCATATGTATCATATTATGTTATATTCATATATTTTATGGCTTTGTTATCATTATATTGAAAAATTATTTATATTATTCCAGCATTCAATCTACAAACTTTTCCAAAACGGTGGCATTGTTATTCAGAAATATACTGATCATACTTTTACTCTTGTTTTTTGCTAAAAAGTATTGGAATTCGAATTATAATACTTTGCAATATCTCAATGAATATGCTTTTGATAAAAATGAAACTATAGACATTGACACATTTATAAAAAACTACGATCGTATGGATACAAGCCATACAAAAGTAAATTATTATATCGCTTCATGGGGTGGAGGGCTTCGTGCTACTTATTTGGATCTCTTAATGCTTGATAAAAGCAACGGCAAACTAAAGATACCTTTTGAATAATGTTGTAGCCATGTCAGGGGTATCCGGTGGGGCATTGGGTCTGGATTTATTTTTTGTTGTCAAAAAAGAAAATAAGGGAAATGGTGATACGCTGTCTGACATATATGACAGGATCGGTCATGCTAACTTTGCATCAACTGATCTGGCTTATTTATTAGGCAGGGACCGATTGCCTTTTAATAAATGGCTTAGTAGGGACCGATCGATAGTAGGTATGCAAAATTATTGGTCGTTGATTACGTCAGGACGCTCACCATTCAATACAACGCCGTATCAGACCTATTGGAAAGAAGGTTATGATACGATGGGCTACTTTCCGTTGCTGATTACAAATACCACAAAAACATCCGGCAACTATGGCATCGCTTGCAGTGCTTATGCGGATGGTAAAAAATTTCGAGAAATATTCAAGGGTGCCACAAATATTTTGTCGCTCAACAAAGATAATATATCACTCAGTTTTTTTGAAGCTATGTCTACTACAGAAAGATTCCCTTTATTCAGCGCAACCGCAAGTATTCGGGGTCAAGGCCATTACATCGATGGAGGATATTTTGATAATTCTGGTTTGACTTCATTAATGAATCTTAGGAATTATATTAATCGTAATCAACTTGCCAAAGGTAGAATCGATTCACTCATTATTTTGGGCAATTCCAAAAGTAATTTTATCCTTCAATTGTTATCAGAATCATTACCCTATATTGACATAAAACTTAAAGGCGAAAGTGATTATGGTGCCATTTTTAAAGGAATATTAACCAACGACAGATTGGGGAATTTTTTGACAGATGGTTACGGTTCTTATCCAAATGATCATATGAAATCCAGAAGAATCTGTCTGCCATATTATTTGCACTATGGAGACTTTGTATCAGCATTGGGTGGAGACCCGAAAGACAGTATTGATATAATAAAAATACGTAAGCTTATTTTAGAAAGTAATAAGAGGATTGACAGTGCTAAAAATGAATATATTTTGGCACATCCAAAACATGTAATGTATAAAAGGCCCTATTCCAATAAATGGGATTTTGCATCTCCCACATTATCAAGATATCTTTCCACACCGACTGTCAATTATTACAAAGCTGTGGTGGCTTATCATAAAGCTTTGGAGTTTTGAGTAATTGATTTTGTGTTAGATGATTTTCTTGTGAATCACCTTGATGAATAATTGTCAGGAGCAACTCGGGTATACAAGACAGTTGAAATAGTAGGACTTCAGCGTATTTTACCAATCACACCGGCATTAAGTAGTATTGTTATTAAGCAAAGCACTATTCAATACCATATTTTATATATTGAGTTTCTAAATTTAGAAACTCTAAAACATTTCTCTCCCTTAAAGTTGCCAATAATTTTGAAATTTAATGCTTAATCTTTTAATTAAAGAAAACATTCAATTTTTCTAAATCATAAAACCACATTCAATAATCAAATTTTCAAATTGCATTTTTGTTTTGCTTCAATACTTCCCACTTATAAATTACACCATCATTTATTAACCTCCACACATTTTTTCTTTTCAAGAATTTACATTCTACTCTTTCTTTTCCATAACACCATCCTCTCTTCTTACTAAATTATTATTAGTACCACTACCTCCTTGTCGTGGTTGTGGTCCATTATCACAGCCACCAATAACGGCTTTCATATGAGTACCTTCTTTAGCTCTGAAGCCTGGCTGTAGTATTACTTTTCCTGAGGTCATCATTATACTATCTATATTATTCATGCCTGGAATAAATGATGTAGATGAAATTTCATTGTTGCTTTCAAAATCAAGTTTTCCCTTTAAAGGATAATTAAGTGCTATGTTATTTACACAAAAATCTCTTTGCCAAACTCCTCTTCCGAAGGTAGAACAAATGATATTGCCAGTATTTTCATCTACATATATATCACTAACAGGTGTCTTAGGCATATTGTCTCTTATCGATGTCCATGTACTACTACCAAAGTTTCTTACATACAAGCCTAAGTCTGTACCTGCATATACTTTTGCACCGGCAACTTTGATGCTATGAACAACCACATTAGGTAAATTGAAAGAATAATTTCCCCACGTAGCTCCAGAATTATTTGAAAAGAATACCTTACTTCCATTTGTAAAACCACCTACAGCTGCATATACTTCATTGGAGTTAAGTAGGATTTTAGCAATATCTGTTACTCTATTATAAGCAGATGGAAAACCTGAATTTCCACTTATGGTTGTCCGCTACTTCCACCATTAGAAGATGTCCACATTCCCCCAGCACCTGAAAAGTTTGCTCCACCTGCAATATATATTCTCTGAGGGTTACTTTGAGAAATATCCATAGACCAGTAACCTTGTACGGTTGAATTTGTAGTCCAATTTACTCCTTTATCTGTAGATGTAAAAAAAGCTGCATTACCTCCAACATAAACGGTATTGCTTATCCATTAGGATGAGTCTTAATATGTTTTAAAATATGCTCCACCTGCATCAGGCATACTGAAAGGTAAACTTGCACCTGTAATTGCATTGACTCTAAGACCACCATCATTAACTGTAGAATATACAACATTGCTATTGTTAGGTTGAAAAGCTGGACTAAAGCCATCGGCACCATAAAGATGAACATGATTTTTAGATCCTCTGTTTCTAAGATTTAACTCCATTATATAAGCCCACCTGATATAGCACTTAGGAATTTATTTTAGATTGTGCTAAATGATAGAACTGACTCACAACTAATCCTTCAGTAATATTTGTCCATGTCACCATGATTGGTACTGTAATATATGCCACCATCATTACTATTATAAGGTTTTGATCCAATGGATTATAAGCCAAAGCATGATGATCAGGATGTATAAAATGCATTTGGATCACTGTAGTTTTCATACCATTTGGTTTGATTTGTTATAGTACTTCTGTTTGTTGTTGTCCATATATTAATTCCGTATACTACTCTGTTACTAACAGTGGGAGAAGCGGCAATACATAAGTCATAACCACCTTGACTATCATCGTCCTGTCCATTTGTTTCATAACCCAAGATATTGGGTGTCGTTGCCTGTCTTGTAAAATTTAGTCCTGAATCAGTTGATTTATAAACACCTTTAAATGCCCCGACTCCATTAGCACTTCCGCACAAGAGATAAACTTCACTTGTATTTAAAGATGTAACACCCATAGCAATTCTATTATTGCCAGTAACAGTAGGAGTTAAAGTTGAAGCTGTCCATGTTTGTCCAAAATCTATACTTCGATAAAAATTGTTGGCATCTGAGCAATAACAAATATCAGAATCATTAGGCTTAACTTTACATCGAAATGGTTGCCACTTCTTTACTTTTGTCCAGGTACTGCCACCATTCAGAGTTAGAAATACTCCATCACTTGTAGCTGCTAAAAGTTCACTGCCAAAAACAGGGTTTTGTACTAAATCATAGCCTATATAATTAGTATTTGGAGTTGAAGGTAAAGCTTGAAGAGTCCAGTTTATTCCTCCATCAGTAGATTTCATTACACCTATAGATGGTTGAGCATATTCGTGAAGGGTTACAAATGAAGTAGCGGAATTATCTCCAGTGCCAGTAAGAATATAAATAGTGTTTGCATTGAGATTTATCAACTACAACACCACTTATGCCAAGTGCTGGAAGTGTATCAGTCATACATTGCCATGTAGTACCACCATTGGTTGTTTTCCATAATCCACCATAAGGAGTTCCTACAAAAATTGTATTTGCACTTGAAGGATGAAATGCAATACGATCTACCCGTCCTACTCCATTAGCATAAAATTACTATTTGAAGGTGAGTATTCACTTTTTAACACCAATATTATTCCATGAGCCTGGTAGTTGTGATCTGTTTTTACCATTATTTTTTCTTGTTTCTTCTTCATCTGCTCTCATTATGAGTTTAGCTGAGTTTACGAAACTACCATCGGGATTTACCTGCTTACTCATCATATATTCCCATCGCTTCCATTGTTTGTATTTGACTAATCCATCGCCTCCATTATTTTTTATTTCCGGAGAGATGGTATAATAAAATGAATCAACTACAAACATAATGTCATTAAGTTTTGTCTTATTTACAAGCTTTCTTTTGAGTTGCTCCCCCAAAGAATTTTGATTAACAATGATGCTGTCATCAGGTCTCAATGATTCAAGAGCAGCATTAATTTCATTTTGTTTTACAATACTTCTTACAGCTGGACTTTGTCTAAAATCTTTGTTTTGACCTAAGGCAAATTGTATAACAAGAATTATCGTTATTATTATTGAAAATATATTTCTCATTGAATAAATTTTTAGAAAATTGTACTTATTGAACTTATTAAATAAATTGAACTCATTTCTCTCCAATTTTTCCAATCTCTCTTCTAAACTTTTCACTCTTAACTCTTCACTTTTAATTCTTTCCTCCTGTTTCAAAATATACAATATCAACTCTTCAATTTTTTCCATCAAATCTTATTCATATTGCCAAGTAGTATGCCATTATCTTCTACTTCTTTTGCAGAAGGTACATTTGGTAAGTGTCCATTTTTTTCGATAAATGATTTTACTTCATCCAATGGTTTTAGATCATAATCATTTTTAAAAACATAATCAGGCCAGTCTGCATCTAAGTCAACGAGTATTTCTTCTGCTGCTATTCTACCATCAACAGATAACATATATCCAATTGCTTTCTTTGGTGTATTGTCACCTATAGCAACCTGACCATCAAAGTATCCTGCATAGCTGTTGGTTTCTAGTGTTGATTTTCCATAAACTCCAATATTTAGATTTGAAGAATTTGAAGCTTCTCCAAAAACACCGTAATTCACTCCTGAATTAGAGAATGAAGAGATTCCATATACTCCATAATTACTAAAAGAAGAATGACTGGCATCTCCATATACCCCATAATTATTACCTGAATTCGTCCCTTCTGAAATTCCTAGAGTACCAAAATATTGATGTCCACCCACACCTACTGTTTTACCCTGTACACCGATATATCCTCCTTTTCCAAGTACTCCTACTCCATACCAATCGGTATTGTCATTCTCTCCATAAATTGCGGGTTCATCATTGCTGGTTACATTATAGACACTTTCTGTTTTCCATTTACTCTCAATCTATTGGTCGCAAAATTTCCAAAGATCAAGGCATTGGTAGAGTCGGCATTGCTATTTTCAATAAATAATTTATTTGATCCAGTGTCATAATACCCAGCTTCAGGGCCGATGTAAATATTTTTTTCACCAGTTTGATTTGTGAATCCTCATCGCCATCCTAAAGCAGTATTCAAACTTCCAGTGGTTATAAATGCCAGTGATTGTACACCAATAGCAGTATTTGCACCATTACCACCAGTTTGAGTGAATAATGCACCTTGACCAAAAGCTGCATTGGCACTACTTTGGGTTACCGTTCATCAAGCTTCTTGACCGAAAGCTGTGTTAAATCTTCGATTGTATTTTCATCAATGCTTTGTGACCTACAGCAGTATTATTATAGCCTACTGTATTATCCCTCATGGCTTCTAGCACCAATAGCAGTGTTAATGTTCCATCTTCAAAAGGTAGCACCAAGTCCATTATTGTAAAGGGAAGAATCTCCGATAGCAATAAGATCAGATTTATCTGTATTTCTAAATGCTGCTAATGTGCCGAGGAAAACATTTCCACTTCCTGTTGTATTATTAAATCCTGATCTCCATCCCATAGCAATATTGTTTCCACCAGTAGTATTAAAAGGCATTGATTGAACGCCAAATGCGGAGTTAGCACCAGCTGTAGTTTTATTTAATGCTCCTTGACCAAAAGCAGCATTGGCACTACCAGTTGTATTTTCTACAAGTGCTTCATAACCAACTGCGGTATTAAATCTACCACTTGTATTCTTCATAAGAGCTTTGTATCCCACTGCTGTACCCCACCAACCTGTAGTATTTGATTTCATTGCATTGCTTCCTATGGCAGTATTGAATGCTCCGTCATCTGCTACAACAGCTCCAATACCATTATTGTACAGCGTAGATCACCAACAGCTTAGTATTACCGTTAGATAGTGTTGCTGAATAATGAACGGTAGCCAATAGCTATATTACCGAGCCTGTGGTGTTATTTAATAAGGTCTCTGTTCCTAATGTATTATTTCGACTACCTGACGAATTGTTTCTTAAAGCAAAAAACCCAATGCCGTTATTACCAAGCCCAGAATTATTTGCTGCTGTTGGTGAACCTGCTAATGCCCATGACCCTATTGCAATGTTGGTATTGGCAAAAGGTGTAGTCGTATTGTTGGCCAGAAACATTGCCCATGAGCCTATAGCAATGGCATTACTTCCAGCTGAATTTTGTCCAAGCGATGATACACCAATTGCAATATTTTCAGATCCAGTTGTATTGAGAAGCATCGCAGAATGTCCTAGTGTACTATTTTGAAAACCTGTTGTAGTATTGTTAAGACTCTGAGCACCAATTACTGTGTTATTGCTTCCTGATTGAATTGAAGAAAGTACCACTTTACCTATAGCTGTATTGCCCGTACTTGTTGTTGTAAGATTAAATGATTCAACTCCGAAAGCAGTATTACCTGAAGAATTGTTTAGTAACCCAGCTATTAGATTGTTTCTTTTAAATAAAATATCCTGATTATCCGTCGTCCCTATAAAATTAGTTGCAGGATTTGTGCCACCATTACCTGTAAGACTCCAACCACCCACTGCTTTCTCCCATTTACTTCCATTACAAAAATAAAAACCAGGAGTTACGTCTCCTGCGGTAGCCGTATTATACACCATCATCCCAGCTACAAAAGCCCCAACAGGAGCATTGGACGTAGTAGAGGTCAAAGCTACTCTAGGGATGAGTAGTCCTTTGTTGGTGGCGACTACATCCAGTGCTGCATTGGCATTGGGTGTGAGGGTACCAATACCGACGCTTTGAGCGTGTATCCATTGAGGTAAAAAGGAAATGATAATAATTACGCAAATAACGAACGTTTTCAAGTTGGTTGGGTGTATTCATTTTTTTATTATATATTTTAATGTAGAGTTAGATGAGATTTAATTAACATTTTATAAATATATAATATACTATATTACAATGACATGTGTATAATAATAATAACATTTAGGTATGAAATAAATCACAATCAGCTAACACTAAAACATAAATTACTGATATTTTTTTTTCATGTTGGTGATTTTTGTAAAAAAAATTGAAAAATTTATCTTGCAAAATCCATTTTCTAACCACATTGTGCAACCTAAGCATCTCGATCACTCCAAATTTTTGTACTCAACAAGTCAAATCATCAATTTACAAATTTACGGCATATCCCAATAAAACAGATAAAGTAGATTTAAACAGATCCTATGGTGATATATCAATAACTAAAAATGGCATTATTATTTATTATAACCCATAGAAAGCCCGGTATCCCCGGTGACATTGAGTTCCACATTGACAATGTCTTTCGTGTCATTTACAATATGAAGCGCAGTATTTTGTCTACCTTAACTTTGGCGGATTGAGCTGGTTTGACGATGATAGAGAATGCCTTCCCCTCCTGATAGGTGCATGAAATACCTCCAGGTCATCTGCTGAAATATTTTTTAATTTTACACTAAAAGAGCCATGTTCATTATTGCCAAGTATAAAACTATCCATAGGACCTATGGTAGTAACCGAATGAAGTTTGCTAAACATATGACAGGAAAAAAAAAACAAAGTCATAAGCGTAAAAGACAAGATTAACTTTTTCACTTTTTTTTAATTTTTGATTAATGATGAATACTGACAAGACAAAGGTTATAATGTTTTGTTTTAATCATGCCTCAAATTATTATTTGAGACTTATTTTGAGCTAGCTGAAAAAGTCAGCTTCAAAAAATGGCATCAAATATTTCCAAAGTCATTGTTCAAAAAACAGGGGACAAAGCATAAGACTAAGGGCTAAATTAAGGTAGAGCATAACAATGAGATGAATGAAGGAATAAGACTTGGATGCACTCAATTCTCGGTATGACGAGAATATTTAGTTGTGATCAAAGTTATTGATTTGTAGTATTTTACCAATATAAATATAATGATAATTTCTGGTTATCTAAACCACTGGAAGAAGGACTGCTTTCAATGAGTTAAATATATGGTAATCAATTTTTTATAAAAACATTTAGACACTTGAGTTCAAGGTTTTTAATTAATCCAATCAAAACT
>JADKGD010000017.1:0-157500 GCA_016717145.1 Saprospiraceae bacterium
GTAGACTCAATGACATCGTCAATGGAAGAGATTGGATTATTAATGGTTGTCTGTGCTTCGTTGGTACGGATGGGGAAGTTATAATCAAAATAGATGTCTGCCAGATTTTTGAGTGAATCACCAAGGACGAGCGATGGTAATGTCTTGATCTTAAAAGCGATGTAGCCATCATTATTGGTGTCGTCAAATGGGAGTTGGATGTTTTCGAAGATGAACTCTACCTTATTGCCTTCTATACGTGTGTATACTTCGTGGCTTGCATCTGTAATCTGAAGACTGGAAACATCAAATCTTTTGGTATCGATGATGTCTTTGACGACTACGTTTTCGGCTGCATAGTTGCCCGTATTTTCGAAGCGAATGAGATAGTCCACATACTCACCTATCATGTCAGGTCTTACACGATCGCCCCGGAGGCAAGTTTTGTCATTCGGGTCGTATGAACCTACGATGGTATTTTCGAGTGTAAAGATATTGTCTAAGATTGATGCTGTGAGATACAGTTTATCACCTGCATTTACAGGAGGAGTTTCTGTAGGTCTGTTAACTTTTAAGGTGACAGTGATTTCTCTTTTTTCGAATGGTAGCAGATTGGTAAAATTCCATTTTACGATGCCATCCGCTACCTGATCTGCCGTCTGTGTTGCGGAGATAAAATCCAGCAATGTTTCGTTATAAGTAAAATTGAGTGTACCGCTTTCTATCTGATTGCCTTCGTTTTTCCATACGATTTTATACTTGGCTTCGAAGCCTGGTCTGGCTGGAGGTGTAAGTGGGATTATGGTGATGTTGGTTTGACGGAAGATGGTACTTTTTGGAGTGATGCAGAAGTTTTGGGTGATGGTGTCTGAAGTGGATGGGAAAGTGGTAGTAATTGATGGTGGTGTTACTTCGAGGTGGTTTGGATTTTCTACAATTGGTGTGATGGTGTAGGTGCCTTCTTGGACAGGAATGGAGTAGTTTCCTGTTGAATTTGTTATTAAAGAACCTGATGTATTTCCATCTGTGATTTTATATTTAAAATTTGGAAGATTAATGTCTTGTTCATCACAACCATTGATATTTCTATCATAGGTATTATTTCCTTGGATTATGTAAAACTTACCGCCTGGCGTAAAGGTGCAATAGGAGTTTACTTCACAGTTTAGTTGTCCATTTGATATAGCTTTATTTTTTACATCAGAAATTATTTCTTCATTACAACAAATATAGCTTAGATTTTCATTTGCAGAAAAAATTAGGTCTTGACCAAGTTTTGTCCCTTTTATGTTTAAGTATGTAAGTTGATTGTAATAACAAAATAAAATTCCCAAATTTGTTAAACCTTGTACATTTAATGATATCAGTTGATTATCACCACAAGCCAAAGTTATCAAATTGGATAATCCTTGAACATCTAATGATGTCAGTTGATTGGAATAACAATGTAAAGAGCTCAAATTAGTCAATCCTTTCACATTTAAGGCTTTCAGTGTGTTATAATCGCAATTAAGATATGACAATTTAATCAACTCTTGTACTTCTAAGGATGTCAAATGATTAAAATTACATGATAAATATGTCAAATTTTTCAATTCTTGAACATTTAATAATGTTAATTGATTTCGTGAACAATGTAAAGATTTCAAATTCAATAATCCATGAAGATGAAGAGATGTAAGCTGATTATTATTACAAAATAACACTGCCAAATTCTTGAAATTTTCAATACCATTCAAATTTGAAATCTGTTTATCAGTAACAATTAAAGTAACTACCATAAGAGCTTCAGCTACATCTATCTCTCCATCATTATTCAAATCAGCATCAATATCACCTACAAGGTCTCCGTTCAAATCCCACACTTCGTATTCACCAAAGCTTTCTTAAAATTAGCATCCGGAAAATTGATAATCTGAGCAGAAGTTATGCTACCAAAGACCAAAAACAAAAGGATTAATTCGTTTTTCATGACCATAATTTTTTAAATCTTCACAAATTTAACACAACCTATCTTATTTCCATTCCTCAATCTTATGAAATACGTTCCACGTTCCAAACTACTGACATCAATAGACTGACTATCCAATATCACAGACCGCATAATCCTGCCTGAAATATCATAGATTTCCGCTTTGGTCCAGGTTTCTTTGGTGGATATATGTAAGATATCTCTGACGGGATTTGGATAGATGTTAGTATTGCTGACAGTAAAATTTAAATTATTTGAAATACAACAAATTGAATCAATTTCGCAATTATTTAATCCGTAACTCACAACTGAGTCACTAATCATTTCTACCAATTCAGGATTACAGCAAATATATTTCAGATTAGGATTATTATTAAAACTAAAATCAAGATTTTGATCTGTATCAATAATTAAATTTTCTAATTTAGCGCTATCACACCTTAACCTTCTAATTTTTTTTAAATTACAGGTATTTAAAGTTTCTATATTGTTTGATGAACAAAATAAATCCTCGAGATCTTTTAGAAAATTTAAGTTCAAATGTATAATACTATTTTTCTCACATTCCAAGCTGCGCAAATTAACCAAATTGTCAAGAAATAATTCTTTTAATTGATTTTCACCACAATTTAGCAATAAGAGATTTTCTAATTTTTCTAAATCTAACCTTTTAAGATTATTGTCACTACAACTTAAATGGGTTAACGTTACTAGATAGTCTAAATTTAAGGAGGTTAATTGATTAGATTCGCAATAGAGATAATTTAAATTACTTAGTCCATTTAAATTGATTTCCTTCAATTGATTAAAACTACAAGTTAAAACCTTAATGATTTATTGTTAGATAGATCTAGAGTTTCTAGTAAGTTTTCTCTGCAAGACAATGTCCTCAATTGTTTACTTTTATCTATTTTGATCTGATTAATATTATTTTGGTAACAATTTAAGTAAGTTAAATTAGGCCAAAAATCCGTGGATAAATAAGATAAATGATTTTTTCCACATGAAAATTCCCTCAAATTTTTAAAATGTTCTATACCATCCAAACGAGAAATCTGTTTGCTCTCAACATTCAGAATAGTAACATTTATCGCTTCATCTACTTCTATCTCCCCATCATTATTCGAATCCGCATCAGTATCACCAGAACCATCTCCATCGGTATCCACACATTTCGTATTCACCAATGCATTTTTCAAATTAGCATCCGGAAAGTGGATTATTTGGGCATTAGCCACACTACAAAAGACCAAAAACAAAAAGGATGAAACCCGTTTTTCATATCTATAATATCTTACATTTTCACAAATTTCACATTTCCTGACTTATCACCATTTCTAAGCTTGATTATATAGGTCCCACTTTCCAGATTACTAACATCAATAGTCTGAGTATCCAATGCCACAGACCGCATGATCCTGCCCGAAATATCATAAATTTCTGCTTTGGTCCAGGTTTCTTTGGTGGATATGTGTAAAATATCTCTGACGGGATTCGGATAGATACTGATGTCTGTTGTAACATCAGCCGTGGGTACCGACAATGCTATGGTTGTTTTCGCTTCATTGGTACGGATAGGGAAATTATAGTCAAAGTAAATTTCTGCCATATTTTTGAGTGAGTCACCAAGTACTAGTGTTGGTAATGTCTTGATCTTAAAAGCGATGTAACCATCATTGTTGGCATCGTCGAAAGGTAGTTGGATATTTTCAAAAATGAACTCTACTTTATTGCCTTCTATACGTGTATATACTTCGTGGCTGGCATCAGTGATCTGCAGACTAGAAACATCAAATCTTTTGGTATCGATGATGTCTTTGACTACTACATTTTCTGCGGCGTAGTTGCCCGTATTTTCGAAGCGGATGAGATAGTCGACATACTTACCGATCATATCAGGCTTGATTCGATCGCCCTGGAGACAGGTTTTGTCATTTGGGTCGTAAGAACCAACGACAGTATTTTCGAGGGTGAAGATATTGTCCAGGATAGATGCTGTAAGATATAACTTATCTCCTGCATTTACTGCTGGTAAATCTGTAGGTCTGTTGACTTTGAGTGTGACGGTGATTTCTCTTTTTTCAAAAGGCAATAGATTAGAGAAATTCCACTTGACAATGCCATCTGCTATTTGATCTGCTGTCAAAGTAGCAGAAATATAATCTAATAATGTCTCATCATAAGTAAAATTGAGCGCTCCGCTCTCTATTTGATTTCCTGCATTCTCGCAAACGATCTTGTATTTGGCTTCGAATCCTGGACGT
This sequence comes from Saprospiraceae bacterium, assembly GCA_016717145.1. GTDB lineage: Bacteria > Bacteroidota > Bacteroidia > Chitinophagales > Saprospiraceae > OLB9. The sequence continues at coordinate 4,216 of JADKGD010000017.1, forward strand.
GCTGGTGGTGTGAGTGGTAAAACGGTGATATTGGTTTGGCGGAAGATGGTACTTTTTGGAGTGATGCAGAAGTTTTGGGTGACGGTGTCGGATGAGTTTGGGAAGGTGACTTGAAAGGAGGAAGGTGTGACTGTAAATGCCTGAGGGTTTACTAAAATTGGCGTAATGTTGTGATTGCCTTCTTGCAATGGAATTTGGTAATTTCCTGATGTGTTTGAAATGAAAGTTCCAGCGATGGTACCATTTGAAATGTTATATGTTGTGTTTGTTAGTTTTGTGTCCAGTTCATCACATCCATTATTATTGTTATCGTAGGTGTTTTTTCCTTTTAAAACATAAAACTTGCCACCAGGTGTGAAAGAGCAGTAGGCGTTAACTTCACAGTTTAGTTGCCCATTGGATATAGCCTTATTTTTTATGTCAGTTATACGTTCTTCATTGCAACAGATATAATTTAAACTTAAGTTTTGTTCATAATATAAGCTTACCGTAAGTTTTGCTCCTTTAATATTTAAGGACTCCAGTTTGTTAATACCACAATATAAGTATGTCAAATTGGTCAAACCTTGTACATTTAAGGAGGTCAGTTGGTTAGAAAAACAAGATAAGTATGTCAAATTGGTCAAACCTTGTACATTTAAGGAAGTAAGTTGATTTAAATAACAAGTTAAGGCTGTCAAATTTTAAAATTTTCAATTCCAGAAAGACTGGAAATACCTCTGGCATGAAGATATAAAATATTTGCTTTTAGGGCCTCGCTTAAATCTATCTCCCCATCATTATTTAAATCTGCATCTGCATCACCCACACCATTACCATCAATATCTACACACTTACTATTAAATAAAGCATTTTTAAAATTAACATCATTAAAGTCAATTATCTGCCCATAACCCACAAACCAAAAAGCTAAAAAAGACAACACGAATAAAATTTTCATAATCTTATATTTAAACATTTACCCTATTAAACTTATATCTTAACAAACTTTACAAGTCCAACCCTATCCCCATTCCTCAATCTCAAAAAATACGTCCCACTTCCCAATCTACTCACGTCCATATTCAACTCATTTAAAGACACTGATCTTATTATCCTTCCTGAAATATCAAATATCTCCGCTTTTGTCCATTTTTCTTCGGTGGATATGTGTAAAATATCTCTGACGGGATTCGGATAGATACTAATGTCTGTTATAATATCAGCTGTGGGTACCGACAATGCTATGGTTGTTTGCGCTTCATTGGTACGAATCGGGAAGTTGTAATCAAAGTAGATGTCCGCAAGGTTTTTGAGTGAATCGCCTATGATAAGTGTTGGTAAGGTCTTGATTTTAAAAGCGATGTAGCCATCATTATTGGTTTCGTCGAAAGGTAATTGGATATTCTCAAAGATGAACTCTACTTTGTTGCCTTCGATGCGGGTATATACTTCGTGGCTGGCAACGGTGATTTGCAATGTCGAAACATCAAAACGTTTGTTATCGATGATGTCTTTGACGACAACATTTTCAGCGGCAAAGTTGCCCGTATTCTCGAAGCGGATGACATAGTCCACATATTCTCCTACCATATCTGGTTTTACACGATCGCCCTGGAGACAAGTTTTGTCATTGGGGTCATAAGAACCAACGACGGTGTTTTCGAGTGTGAAGATATTATCTAAGATCGATGCTGTGAGATACAGTTTATCACTGGCATTTACAGGAGGAGTGTCTGAAGGTCTGTTAACTTTTAAGGTGACAGTGATTTCTCGTTTTTCGAAAGGAAGAAGATTTGTAAAATTCCACTTAACGATGCCATCGGCAATCTGATCTGCCGTCTGAGTTGCTGAGATATAATCGAGCAACGTCTCATCATAAGTAAAATTGAGTGTACCACTTTCTATCTGATTACCTGCATTCTCCCAGACGATTTTGTACTTGGCTTCGAAGCCTGGTCTAGCTGGTGGTGTGAGTGGTAGGACTGTGATATTGGTTTGGCGGAAAATGCCTTTGGGCGTGATGCAGAAGTCTTGGGTGATGGTGTCGGAGATGGATGGGAAGGAGACAGTAAAGGTTGCTGGTGTGATTGTGAATGCTTGTGGGTTTTCTATAATTGGCGTTACGGTGTGAGTCCCATCTTGAACAGGAATGGTGTACCTTCCTGTAGTGTTAGCTATGAACGAACCTGTGACGCTACCGTTAGTTATGTTAAATTTTGTAAATAGCAACTTAGTGTCCAAATCATCACATCCGTTGTTGTTTCCATCGAAGATATTTTCTCCCTTTATGATGTAGAACTTTCCACCAGGTGTGAAGGAGCAATATGTGTTAATATTATCTTTAAATGATTGGAGGCTGCTGCTGGCTGCTAAATATTCCGAGTAAAAATTTAATTCATTTTCATCACAACAAACATATTTGAGTGGTATATTGTGTATCAGTATATCTTTTTCTTTACTTCCATTTTTTGTATTAATGTATTCAATATTGTTATAATAGCAGTATAGTTTTTCAAAATTCCTGCATTTAGAAACATCGATCAATTTTAGTTTATTTGTATTACAGAATAAACTCTTTAAAGAACTACAGTCGTTTAAATCTAAAAATTCAATTTGATTATTTGAACATAAAATATCGGTTAAATTGACTTTTCCACTTAAATCTAAACTATCAATCTGATTCAAAAAACATCGGAGGTAATCCAGCCTGTTTAAACCATTTATTTTAAGTTTCTTTATGCTTCCCTGTTCACAATTTAAAAATTCCAGGTCATGTAACTCTCTCAGATCTAAAATATTCCGTTTAAAGCCGGTGCATGTTAAAGAGGTCATTTTTTTATATTTAGAAACATCGATAAAATTTAAATTATTACAATATAAGCTAGTCAGGTTTGGAATATTCAGGTTGAATGTATCTATTAACGTTCCGGTGCAGGAAAAAGAGATAAGGCTGTCCACTTCGATCAAATGAATATTTTCATTTTTAATCGGGCAGGAATTAATGCTAACATTACTTAAATTTTTACAATTATTCAGCTTCAGGTATGTAATTTTATTATAATCGAGGTCTACATAATTGAGTTTAGGAATATTTACAAACTCAATTGAATCTATATTATTTCCAGTACATTCCAGTCGCAATAAATTCACAAAATTTTCTATTCCTTTTAGATTCGAAATGGATTGATTTGCCATTTTTAATCTTACTACCACATCTGCTTCACTTTGTTGAATTTCGCCATCATTGTTGGTGTCAGGATTTACAAAGCTCCCAGAAAAAGCGTATAAATTAGCACACTTCGTATTCACCAAAGCTTTCTTAAAATTAGCATCAGGGAAGTTGATGATCTGTGCAAATAATGATGTACTACCAAAGGCCAAAAGCAAAGGATTAATACATTTTTCATCGGCAATAAATTTTTAAATTTCACAAATTTTAAAGATTTCTGCCTTTATTATTTCTAAGCTTGACAACGTACGTCCCACTTTCCAACGACCCTCAAATCAATCTGGTTGCTCATCAAGGATATTGATCTCAAAATCCTGCCTGAAATATCAAAAGATCTCTGCTTTGGTCCAGATTTCATCGGTTTATGTTTAAGATATCTTTAACAGGATTGGGATAAAGACTGTAGTCTATTGTAATATCAACGGAAGAGACTGATAATTAATGGTTGTCTTTGCTTCATTAGTACGGATCGGAAAGTTATAATCAAAGTAAATGTCAGCCAGATTTTTGAGTGAATCACCAAGTACGAGCGTTGGTAATGTCTTGATCTTAAAAGCGATGTATCCATCATTGGTAGCATCATCAAAAGGCAACTGTATGTTTTCAAAGATGAACTCTACCTTATTGCTTTCGATACGGGTATATACTTCATGGCTGGCATCTGTGATCTGCAGACTGGAAACATCAAATCTTCTGGTATCGATGATGTCTTTGACAACTACATTTTCTGCAGCATAGTTGCCAGTATTTTCGAAGCGGATGAGATAGTCCACGTACTCGCCTACCATATCTGGTTTTACTCGATCGCCCTGGAGACAGGTTTTGTCATTGGGATCATAAGAACCGACGACCGTATTTTCGAGAATGAAGATATTGTCTAAGATCGATGCCGTGAGATACAGTTTATAACCGGCATTTACAGGAGGAGTGTCTGTAGGTCTGTTAACTTTTAAGGTGACGGTGATTTCTCGTTTTTCGAAAGGGAGAAGATTGGTAAAATTCCACTTTAGGATGCCATCTGCGATTTGATCTGCTGTCTGAGTGGCTGAGATATAATCCAACAATGTTTCATCATAAGTAAAATTGAGCGTACCACTTTCTAATTGATTGCCAACATTCTCCCATACGATCTTGTACTTAGCATCGAATCCTGGTCGTGCTGGTGGTGAGAGTGGGATGACTGTGATGTTGATTTGTCGGAAAATGCCTTTTGGGGCGATGCAGAAGTCTTGGGTAATCATGTCCCCTTTTTCTACATAAATATTTATAAGCTCCGGAAATAGAGCAAATCCTTGCTTTTCGAAAATAGGTACAATTGTATTATTGCCAACATAGAGTGGAAGTTTGTAATTGACGTTATTTACAAGAAATATTCCCGATTTAGTTTCACTTGAGATGTCTAATTTAACAGATGAAATATTTTTATCATTGTCATCACATCCATTATTATTCCCATCAAATCTAACTTGTCCTTTGATAATTCCAAAATCACTAAAAGGTTCAAATGTACAGTAGGTATTAACATTGACATTTGTATAACCATAAGATACTAATCTGTCCTTAAAATATGAAACATTTTTTTCTGAACAACATATATATTTTAAATTTGGATCATTTTTAAAAAAAATGTTAGTAAGTTTATTTTCGAAAATTATTTTTAGCTCAATTAAGCTTGAATTTGAACAATTCAAATCAAATAGTTTAGGTAAATTTGCTAATTCTAAACTTATTAGTGAACTGTTGTTAGTACAAGTTATGTTGGACAATGAAGGCAAATCTTTCAATTCCAAGAAGAATAATCCAGTAGCCGAACTATTCAAATTTCCTAGTTTAGGAAGATTTGCAAGTGTTAAACTATTTAACGAGCTTATATTATTACAATATAAATATGTTAGCAGAGGCAAATCTTTAAGATCTAATGAAATTAGTCCTGAATTACTACAGAATAATACAGACAGTTTAGGCAAATTTGTTAATGTTAACTTTGTTAATAGTATGTTTTTACTACAGTTTAGACTTGTCAATAAAAGAAATTTTTCAATATTTAATGTTGATATTGTATTTGCGCTACAATCTAAAACTTCTAATGATTGAAAATTATTTATACCTTCTAAACTTATAATGTTAAAATTGCTTACTATTAATGACTTAACTTTATTAGCTTCACTGACTTCTATCTCCCCATCATTATTAATATCTGCATCAGCGTCACCACTACTATCACCATCCGTATCCACACAAAATGAATTAACCAATGCATTCTTAAAATTGGCATCAGGGAAGGTGATGATTTGGGCACTAGAAAGACTTACATAGCACAAAAAAATAACAAATGGTAAAGTTTTAAACATGGTATTTTGATATTAAAAATTTATAAGCATTAAAACATGGTAAATTTATTTTAATCACAAATTTGTAAAATGTGACTGTGAATTCCTAATAAATATCATAAGTATGTTAGAAAGACATCTTGATAGGACTTAGTTTTGACGTGTAAGGCCACATGAAATGAAAGCCTTGTTCAAAATACCGGGTCAGCGGTTTTGTACCTAATCAGCATTTTATTTCAATTTGGCTGTAAGCATCAAAATAAGTGGTTACAGCAAATGAACTGGCTTCCTGTTTCTAAAATCTTTAACTGATGTCCCCAAAAGAAACCATTAGGACTAGTTTCTCATAAATAATATTTTTTATAAATTAATATAATAGTTTTGACATCCTAAATAAATAAATCAGTGTATAGCTTAAAATTGTTTTGGTTGGATAGGCCTCTATTTTTTTATAATGAGTCAAATATACAAAAGATCGATAACGTAATTTACTTTTATTTACATTTTGACAACAGAAATACTCCCTAATATCAATCTGCTAATATTTTTCTTACCGTTTTAGTTAAATTTTTCTTAAATGTACGAAACTATTCGTAAAAAAATTTGACAATACGAAGGGCTTCGTATATCTTTGTAATCGTATCCTTAAAATACTAATATTTATGTCCTTATTTAAACCCACAGATTCAGAACTGGAGATCCTTCACATCTTATGGAAGGAAGGTCCCTCACCCGTCAGATTGATCAATGATGTACTCAATGGCCGCAGAGAAGTAGGCTACACGACGACACTCAAGCTTATGCAAATCATGAACGAAAAAGGCCTTGTAAAACGTGATACCGCAGCCAAAACCCACATCTATAAAGCCATAGCAAAAGAAAACGATACTAAAAATAATTTGGTGGCGGACTTTGTAAATGTAACATTCCATGGATCAGCGATGAATCTGGTTATGCAGGCACTTGGCAATACCAAGTCATCACCCGAAGAACTCAATGACCTGAAAGCCCTGATTTCCAAACTCGAAAAACAAGCATGATATGAACCTATTTTCGATACCTGCGGACCATCATGTACAGGCGCTGGTTTGGATGATTATCCATTCAATATGGCAATTTGGTTCTATCGCATTGGCCATGTCTTTCCTCCTTAAAAAATACCAAAACCATCGTGCATCTATCAGATATAATATTGCTTTAGCTAGTTTGGTTATGGCATTTCTGACAGCAGCAGCTACTTTTTTATACTATCTGGATGCTCAGGAGTCAGACATATTTCCTATTTTGGTTACTAACATGGGCCTTACAACAAGTGACCTTGTAGCACTTGAAAACGATGGATTACATCACCTTTACAGCTGGATCGATCAGCATCGCCTGACCATATTTAATATATGGCTGATGGGTATAGCATTATTTTCAATGCGGTTTATATTTGCATTGGGCTATGTGGAGTTTTTGTCACGTACATCCAAACCCATCTTATCATTACAGACGCAACAGTCATTTGAAAAACTATACAAACATCTACAGATCAGACAAAACATAAAGATAGGTGAAAGTTCATATGTAAAATCACCTATGATTTTAGGTTTCTTAAAACCGATTATTCTGTTTCCACTTGGTGTCATTAATCAATTGGATGTAGTTGAGGTGGAAGCCATTTTGGCGCACGAGCTGGCGCATTTTGTACGTAAAGATATCTATGTAAATGTCATTCAGACCATCATCGAAGTTTTGTTTTATTATCATCCGGCGATCTGGTGGATTTCGACAAATATTAAAGTCGAACGTGAAAATTGCTGCGATGATCTTGCCATACAATACGTAGGAAATAATATCCAATATGCAAAAACATTGGTAAAAATGCAGGAAATGAATAGCAATATTAGCCCGGTACTTGCTTTAAATTTTAGTAATAGAAATAGTTATTTTTCAAACCGAATCAAAAGAATTTTAAACATGACACAGACAAGAAATTATCTAAAGGAAAAAATTGTTACTTCGCTTGCCCTTGTGCTATTGGTGATGATTTTTTCAAAAGACCTGACAGGAAGCAACAAAAATGACATCTCAAAACAAAAGGCAGAGGCCAAAGCTGTACAAGCTGAAGTAGAAGTAATGGTCACTTCTGATACGATGCCACAGAGGAGAGAATCCATTACCATTCAAAAGAAAACCAATGACCGGGAAGTTAAGATTGCAATGGAAAACGGCAAAGTTACCGACCTGGAGGTAGATGGTAAAAAGATCGCCGAAGAAGATTATGACAAATATAAAGACATCATTGCAGAAGTGAAACCCGGAAGAATGGGCAAAGGAAATACACATATGTTTTATTTTGGAGATGGTAAAATGCCCGAAGAATTTGATATGGATATGTTTAAGGGCAACCTTGGAAATTTGGACGAGTTATATTTCGACCAGTCCCGATTGAATGAGCAGATGGAAAAATTGCAGGGCAAATTGGGCGGTATGCAATTTGAATTGGGTAAGCTTGATTCTATGAACTTTAATTTTAAGGGTTTAGATAGTTTCAATTTTAATTTTGGAAATCTGGCTTTTCCAAAATGGGAAGAATTAAAAAACAACCACGGCATGAAACTTTTTAGATTTGATGATAATGGTCCCGGTAATTTTCAATTCAGAGACGAAACAGGGGGAGATTTTCCGGACTTTGACAATGAGGATTTCCCTCGCTTTGACAGAAGAGAAGGGGAAGCAAACTTTTCTGAAACCATTGGCAATGCCTTAAATCGTGATGGTTTACTTATCCCCGGGCAGGAAAATAAAATTGAACTAAGCGGCAAACACCTTAAGATAAACGGCGAGAAACAACCGGGCAATATCTGGAATAAATATAAAAGAATCTTTGAAGAAAATTCTGGTACGACACTTCAAAAAAATTCTAAACTAGAGTTTAAATTCCAGGGCAAAGAATCAAAGAGAAAATACAGAGTTTATTAACAAGCCATATAATTTTTCCTTTTAATTAATATTGTAACATCAAAAATTGTAAAAAATGAATATCAAAAAAGTTTTAACCTTAATGACCATTTGTATGTCAATGGTCTTCGCAAATGCTCAGGAGAGCAAACCATTAAAAAAAGTTACCATCATCAAAAAAATAGATGATAACGGCAAAATATCTGAAACCAAAACTGAAGCAGAAGGCAAAGAAGCTGAAGAACTTATCAAAAATATGGAAGCCGAAAATGATATAAAAATGGATGAATCGACAAAAGATGGCAAAAAAATTATCCGGATAGAAACATCCAAAACTGAAAAGCGTATCAACTCGTCAGATGATAATGGCAGCGAAAAAGATATTCAGGTCACGACTAAAATAATAAACGGAAATGAAAAAGAGCATTATATAATCATTACAAAAGATGGCAATGAAGAGAAAGTTCTGGAGTGGGATGGGGAAGGTGAAATGCCTGCCGAACTTGCAAAGGAGCTTGGTAATATCGATATTAAAAAGGAAATCGATGGTGATGATGTGCGCATTACGATAGATGCGGACGATATCGATATTGATGGTGATGAGGACCCTAAGATCGTTTATATCGATCGAAATCGGGAACGAGTCAATAGGCATAAAATGACGAAGGAAGATATATTTATGCGAGGCCTCTTCCCAAAAATGGACATGCCAAACCATAATAAAGTAAGCCTGGGTGTCATGATAGAAGATTCAGATTCTGGTGTTGTTATAACTGACATTGTCAATGGTTCAGCGGCAGAAGCTGCTGGCCTGAGACGTGGAGATGTCATCCTCAAGATTAATGACAAATACATATTTACATCAAATGGTTTGCTAAACACCTTAAATCCCTTTAATGTCAATGAAAAAGTAAAGGTGAAGTACATTAGAGATGGTAAAGAAAAGTCTACCTCAGTGACTTTAAAAGGCAGATAATTGCCTCAATTGAGCTATTCTAAAATAAAAACGGCATCAATGTTTGATGCCGTTTTTATTTTGAAATGGAAATTTTTTATTTGGCACAATTTGTCTGATAGTCTTTCATCATAGCTTCAGCTACATCTTCCAGTGCTTTGCCACTCAATCTATCAGATTTCAGATTTTTTTGATGCTTTTATTTGGTTTCATTTTATATTTTCCTTCGCTGTATTTTTTTCCAATAAGTTCACAGTCACTAAAAAAATCTCCCACATTAATATCTTCAAGTGATTTTGGTTTCTCGCCTTCTTTAGAAACCAAAATTTCATAAGTAGCTAAAGAGGTTTCGATATATTCTTTCATGGTCTCTTCACTGTCCTCATCCTCTTCTGAGATAGTTGGCGGCAAATAGAATTTCATCCATGATATTTTTCCGTCTTTATATACTTCTGCAAAAAAATCTGTTATTTTTTCATCTTTGATTTTACCAAGTGTAGATTTGAAGATATTGTCTTCGCCCTTACTTTTGACGTAATAATGGACATGAACATACCGCTTTCCGTTAATGCCATATTCTACAATTTCTCCGGGAGTAACTACAATCTTATCTTCTCTTTTTATCCTTGAATGTGCAAGCAGTGATTTATCAAAAAATTTAACTTTTTCCTGAAAATCCCATGGTTGATTGATATCGGCAATTTCAATAATACCATCTGTCCGTACCCCATCAAATGAGATGGTATATCCTTCAAACTGATTGGGTTTTAGAGCCTTTTGTCCGGAAGCAGAAATAACAAAGAGCAAAAACAGGGCAATGTTTATGTGTTTCATTTTATACGATTTTGTAAATTTAACAGGCAGATTTCACCACAAGATTAAACAATTTATAGAGAATTGATCCATTAATTTCCAAAAATCTTTTTTCCTTTTCTTTGGTCAAGGATGGGATTTGGTCTTGGGGCCGTATCCATAATTTCTGTTGCTATCTTATCGACTTTATTCCAATATTTTTTGTCGAACGCATATCCGACATAACTACCGTCAGGAACCATGGTTTCGCCATATCCTGGTATTCTGCTCATTTTGGGAATCAGGTTGTCGTACATAATCATTTCCATGCCGGGATTGTAATTGACAGTCATCTGGCCATCAGCGGCATACGCAAACACCAGTCTGTTGTAAAAAACGTTAGCTTCGCCCTTTTCTGCATTGCGAAAAACAGGTTTGCCAAACACAGGTATTTTTTCCCTGGTAAAAAACAGCACATCCACAAGTTTTCTATTTTCAAATTTTGACCATCGGTTTAAGCCAAAAAGTAAGTAGTATGTTTGGTCATTTTCAGTTTTAACATCCATTAAATTGTAATACAGTGCACCTAGCCATGTATCAGTAGTAAATTCTTCATCGATAACCGATTCCGCTTCTTTAAAATGATCTTCAAGAGGGTATACACGGCCGTCTTCCATTTGAATGAAACCAAAATATGTATATTCAGCATCCGAAATTTTTATTTCCCAGGTAAATATTCTGAAAGACTTATCAATAGGATATTTTTTAGAGATCCACTTTAAAGAATCGAAAGGATATTCAAATGATTTATCTGCTTTTAATACTTCTGTAAATTGGGTTAAAAATAACTTGTGTGCAATAACACGATGTTTTGCTTCATCTGCATTGACCATAACATCGCATTGATAAGCTAGTTCCATTTCAACAGTTTTAAAATCAAACTGTGCTTTGGCAGCTAAATGAAGCCAAAGGAAGGCTACGATCAAGTAATATTTTTTTACGCTCATAATGTCATTATCTATAAGCATGAAACGTTTCAAATGAAAGAACTATTACAAATATAATGTTAAAATTATTATTCAGATGTGGCACATTTGAATAAAGGTCTCGTAGTCCGGTTTGTCTGCTACGGAGTGGTGCTTAAAACCATCGATGATTGCTCCATCTTTGATAAGAAAGATACCCGGCATTTGGAAGCCGTCACCAATTTTCTGCATAGTAGGCATTATTTGTTTTGTTGCTGCTATTTCAAAACCTCTGATCCATGTTTTTAAACCGAAAAGTTGACTAAAGGTACCTTTTACCAACCCAAAAAGTCCATATACTTTACACTCTCCATCTGATACATGCTCCAAATTTTTGAAGTTATATTTCTTAAAATATGCTTCTGCAGTATCATTGTCAGACATATGTACAAAAACTATTTTAATGCCTTCCTTTAAAAATTTTTCTTTAAGTTTGGAAATATCCAAAAGAGATTCTTTGCAGAAAACACACCCAAAATGTCTGAGAAAAACTAAAAGAACAGGGCTTTGGTCAGAAAGGTCGGTAATACTGTTACCTTTATTAGTCTTGATTAACGACAGATTAAGTCTGTTTACCATTTTATAACCTTTAGTAGACAATACATAACCAAAGTCCTGTTCAAATGTTTAAAAATGTCATTACATTTTATCAAAAACTTCCATGACTTCTTTTACTGCATCTGCAGAATCATGAAGTAATTTCATTTCGTCTTTATCAAGTTTAAGCTCAATAATTTTTTTAATTCCACCTTTTCCCAAAACAACCGGTACACCAACAAAAATATTATTCAAACCATATTGGCCATCCAGTTTTGCACAAACTGGAAATATTCTATTTTCATCCTTTACAATGGCTTCAACCATTTGTGCCGCCGCAGCTCCGGGAGCATACCAGGCCGATGTTCCCATAAGTTTTACAAGTTCGCCGCCTCCGCCTTTTGTTCTCTCCACAATGGCATCAAGCACTGTTGATTCAATGAGCTCAGTTACCGGGATGCCACTAACTGTGGTATATCTTGGAAGTGGTACCATAGTATCTCCATGACCACCCATTAGGATGGCCTGTATATCTTTTGGAGATACATTGAGTTCAGTGGCAATGAAGGCTCTGTATCTCGCAGTATCCAGAATACCTGCCATGCCGAATACTTTACTGCTATCCAAACCTGCTGCTTTAAACGCGGCATAAGTCATAACATCAAGCGGATTGGAAACAACTATTATAATTGGATTTTTGGAATGTTCCAATACTGACTTTACAACAGAAGTTACAATATTGGCATTTGTAGAAATAAGGTCATCTCTGCTCATACCTGGTTTGCGTGGTATTCCGGCAGTAATAACAACTATGTCAGAATTTGCAGTATCTTTATAATCATTGGTACCCATTAAAGAAGTGCTGTAATTGTCGATGGGCGCCTGTTGCCAGGTATCCAAAGCCTTACCTTTGGCCAGATCTCCCACGATGTCTACCAATACAATTTGTTTTACAATATCTTTATGGGCAAGAACATTTGCTACAGTAGCCCCAACATTTCCCGCTCCGATTACGGTAACTTTACTCATTATCTTATTTTTATTTTATGATATAATTATTGATGAATTTTCAATTGATATTAATTCATTAATTTTGCACGGCAAATTTACGTTATCAAATGTTTAAAATTAAATCCTTGGGAACATTTCCTTAATATTAATTGTATGATAATAGTCATTTCAATCATTTACCCTACTTCTTAATTCTTACCTTATAAAAATGAGTTTAAAAAAATATTTTATTTTAATCATTTGTTTGTATGCTTCATCCATGATAGGTCAGCATGTCCATTCTGATAGATGTGGTGTATCTATTGAAGATCAGCAGTTAAATGAAAAGATCCATCCTAATGATTTCAAAGGAAATTCAAATAGAAATGCCATTATTTATATCCCAATAAAATTCCATATTACTGCAAATACAGATGGTACCGGGAGACTTGAAACAGTTCATGTATTGAACCAACTTTGTATATTGAATCAGGATTATGAAAAATCTAATATGGTCTTCTATATTTATGAGGGAATAAACTTTATAAACCAGACAAATATTTATCAAAATCCGGGATTGAATCCTAATGCAGTTCAGGCAAAAAAAAATAACAGAGCTGTAAATGTTTTTATAACTGAGAATGCGAATACTCAGGAAGGAAGCATCGGAACTGTATTGGGTTTCTATAGTCCTCAAGGCGATTATATCATCATTCGTAAAAAAGAGCTGGCAGATCAATCAAATATATTAAGCCATGAAATTGGACACTTTTTTAACCTCAGACATACATTTTACGGATGGGAAGGTGTTCCTTACGATAAAACTAAACATGGAGAGACTGTAACATTTAATACTGTTCCGGGAGGAATTGAAGGAATTGCAGTAGAACTGGTCAATGGGTCAAATTGTACAACTGCAGCAGATTTGATTTGCGACACACCACCGGATTATAATTTTGGTCTGACCGCTGGCAATTGTGTATTTAATAAAATAGTTTTTGATAAAAATGGTGACAAGGTTGTACCAATGAAAAATAATCAAATGAGCTATTTTTCAAATTGTGATACTTTTAAGTTTACAGAGGGTCAGTCAAACAGAATGTTTACCAGCGTAAATTCATCAAGTCGAGCTTATTTGCGAGCGAATTATACACCAAATACTACAGAAATTGTTTCAGCACCTTCTTTTTTGACGCCTCAACCGAGCGAAAAAATAGACATGTTTAATAATGTAAAATTTGATTGGGAGGATGTACCCGGCGCTTCAAATTACCTCATTGAAATAAGGGGCCAGTGTCAATATATTTGGTCTATTGTTAAAAAGTCTGAATATACCTCAACAGAACTGAAGAAAAATAGTTTTTATTCCTGGTCTGTTAAGCCATATAATGAAGGAAATTCATGTTCAATTTCTAAGTCATCAATCTTTAAAACCGGAGACGGAACAGTGTCAATAAATGATGAAACGGAATATGCACAGAACTTTATTCAAATTGTACCCAATCCTGTTCAAAAAGGAGGAGTGGTAACCGTTGTCATAAAAAACTCCATTCATGCCATGGCAGAAATAAGTATTTTTTCGGTTTATGGTATATCGGTATTCCGAAAAGAACAAACATTAATTTCAGGTACAAATAATGTTGAGATTAATTTGCCTTTTTCAGAAAATGGCATTTATTTTCTTAATACAAATATAGCAGGCCACAATACAATAAGTAAGTTTATAATTCAATAAAAAGAGATTTTAGAAAATCTTTGCACAAAGTTTTTTTTTATAAGACTATAATTTGCATTTAAGTATATTAAACTTAATTTTGCGCCAACAGGATTAAAGGGACAAAATACCCGCAATGCCTATCGCTTTTCATTAAGATGTATTCCCGGTTATTACAATCAGTATAAGGCTGTAAGATTTAACTTTATAGAGGCGGTTGATTGTCCTTAATTTAATCAATAAATATCAACAGATGAATTTACACGAATATCAAGGTAAGGAAATGCTCGCCACTTATGGTGTGGTCGTACAGAGAGGTAAATTGGCGCGTACAGTAGAAGAAGCTGTGATGGCATATCAACAATTACAAGCGGAAACCAATACCGCATACTGTGTAGTTAAAGCTCAAATTCATGCAGGAGGAAGAGGGAAAGGCGGAGGAGTAAAACTGGCCAAAAATATGGATGATCTTAAACAACATGCAGGTAATATTCTTGGTATGATGTTGAAAACACCCCAGACTCCGGGCGGAATGGAAGGAGATGGTAAACTAGTCCGAAAAGTTTTGATTGCTGAAGATTGTTATGCAGATTATGATAAATGTAAGGAATACTATGTTTCTATTCTGATGGATAGAGAAAAAAAACGCAATGTCATCATCTATTCAACCGAGGGTGGTATGAATATAGAAGAAGTTGCTGAGAAAACGCCTCATCTTATACACAAAGAATATATTGATCCATTAGTCGGATTAAGAGATTTTCAAAAAAGAAACATTGCTTTTAATCTTGGCTTATCAGGTAATGTTTATAAGGAATTTTTAAAATTTATTGGGAATCTTTATAAAGCTTTTATTGGTTCTGATGCAGCACTTTTTGAAATAAATCCATGTCTGAAAACAGCTGATGATCGGATTATAGCTGTTGATGCTAAAGTTACGCTGGACGAAAATGGACTTTTCAGACACCCGGAACTGGAAGCTATGCGTGATACTGATGAAGAGGATGCTACCGAAGTAGAAGCTAAAAGTTATGGACTTAATTATGTAAATCTGGACGGTAATGTTGGTTGTATGGTCAATGGGGCTGGTTTGGCCATGGCTACTATGGACATTATAAAATTATCAGGTGGATCTCCAGCCAATTTTCTTGATGTTGGAGGAACCGCAGATGCCGCCAGAGTTGAACAGGCATTCAGATTGATATTACGCGATCATGAGGTAAAAGCTATTTTGATAAATATTTTTGGAGGAATAGTAAGATGTGACCGGGTGGCACAAGGTATTGTAGATGCATATAAAAATATGGGAAATATTAAAGTGCCTATTATAGTCAGACTCCAGGGAACCAATGCAGATATAGCCAAAAAACTTATCGACGAAAGTGGACTGGAATTCCATTCAGCCATTCAATTGCAGGAAGCAGCAGATCTGGTTAAAAAAATGTTATCCTAGGTAAATCACATAAATCTTCCATAGCCAGATTTGGATATTTATGCGGTAAATAAAATAATTAACAATGCCGGCATCGTACTCTCTTTATGAACTCAATGAATATATACGAAGAGTTCTGGCACTCAACTTTACGGAACCGATATGGGTTAATTGCGAAATTGCCCAGATTAAAGAAGTCAGGGGTAATGTGTACCTTGACCTTATACACCATGACGAAAAAACCAATGAAATTACGGCACAAATTTCAGCAAATATTTGGTATAAATCGTTTTTGTTTCTCAAAAACAAATTAGGAGATTTGCTTCCTTCATTACTTAAAGAAGGAACGCATGTCATGATGAAAGTTCAGGTAGAATTTAATGAAAGATATGGATTAAAATTAATCATTGAGGATATTGATCCGTCTTTTACCATTGGGCAGATGGAAATGAACAGACAAAAGATATTACAAAAGTTATCAAATGAAGGGTTATTAGAGATAAACAAGCGGAGAAAGTTGTCGACTGTTATCAGTCGGGTTGCTGTCATTTCATCACCGGGAGCTGCCGGATATATAGATTTTGAGAGCCACATCCGAACCAATTCGTATGGATATGTCATCGACATTACCATGTTTCAGGTAGCGTTGCAGGGACAAAATACTGAACGGGAAGTATGCCATGCATTTGACCTTATTGATGAACAATATGAGCTGTATGATTGTGTCATTATTATCAGAGGAGGAGGCTCAAAACTGGACTTGTCAGGATTTGATAGTTTTAATATTGGGGCAAAAATCAGTAAATGTAAATTACCGGTTATTACCGGTATAGGACATGATGTTGATTCTACGGTGGCAGATGTTGTTGCTTTTCAATCCTTAAAAACACCTACTGCTGTAGCTGATTACGTTATCGAGCATAATTTTAATTTTGAATCAAAAATACTCGAGTTGACATATTGGATAGGCCAGATGGCAAAACAGCTATTCAGACAAAAAGAATTGGGATTAAATCAAGTCATCCAAATTTTAAAACTTTTGCCCTCAGAGATCATTCGGAAACAAAAATCAGATATCGCCAATGTTCACCTAAATATTTCGTTTGCAGTTACGAATCTAATCCAAAGACATAAAGAAAAATTAATAAGTATTGATCATCAACTTCAATTGATGGATCCCAAAAATATATTAAAACGTGGCTTCAGTATAGTGAGACAGGATGGAAAAATTATAAAACGACGTTTTGAACTTGCAAAGAAACATGAAGTGGAGATAGAATTTTATGATGGCCAAATAAAAATTAAACAAAATGAGTAAAAAAATGACATATGATACAGCATATGCTGAATTGAATGAAATCCTAACTTCGCTGCAGACAGAAGATTCCGGACTTGATCATTTGAGTGAAAAACTTAAAAAGGCGGTTGAACTTTCAGAATTTTGTAAAACTAAACTAAGATCTATTGAATCAGATATTGAAAAAATAAGTCCATCAGAGTAGGCCGCAAATAATGATACTCATTAAGTATTCATCAGGAGAGACCGGTTATTTTACCATCATCATCAATATCAATATGCTCAGCACTTGGAATCACGGGCAATCCAGGCATCCGCATGACATCTCCAAGTAACGGAATGACAAATTCAGCTCCCCCCGCATATTCAAATTCTCTGACAGTTACCTTAAATCCTGATGGTCTGCCAATTTTCTTTTCATCATCCGTAAAACTAGCAGGTGTTTTTACCATACAAACCGGAAACTCATTAAAGCCCAGTTTTGTAATTTGAGCAATTTGTGTTTTTGCTTTAGAAGAATACTCCACACCATCAGCACCGTAAATTTCCATAGCTATGGTTTTAATTTTGTGCTCTATCGAATCTGAAAGCTGATATAATGGTTTAAAATTGTTTTCACCTTTTTCTACACTCTCAACAATTGCAGTAGCCAGTTCTGATGAACCTTTTCCACCTTCTGCAAAGGAAGTACTGACAATAGCCTTAGTACCTTTTGTTTGACAAAGCATTTTAACAATGTCATATTCCTCTGCTGTATCTGTAGGGAAAGCATTTATGGCTACAATAGGGTTTAGACCAAATTTTTTTACATTCTCAATATGTTTTTCCAGATTGCAAAATCCTTTTTTTACAGCCTCAGGATTGGATTCAGTCAAAAAGTCTTTATGTACCCCGCCATGATGTTTTAGTGCCCTGATTGTAGCGACAACGACTACACCATCAGGTTTGAGGCCAGAAGAAATACATTTGATATGAAGAAATTTTTCAGCACCTAAATCAGCGCCAAAACCTGCTTCAGTTACCACGTATTCACCCAGAGAAAGGCCTGTCCGTGTAGCGATGACTGTATTGGTACCTTGCGCAATGCTTGCAAATGGGCCTCCATGTAAAATGGCAGGATTACCTTCCAGCGTTTGAACCAGATTTGGTTTAATAGCATCTTTAAGAAGGACTGCCATCGCACCCACAGCTTTAAGGTCTCTGGCAAATATGGGTTTTCCTTCAAAGGTCTGACCTATATAAATATTGCCAAGTCTTCTTTTAAGGTCTCTTAAATCATTTGCAAGACAAAGTATGGCCATAACTTCTGAGGCTGGGGTAATGTTAAATCCATCTTCACGCATAATGCCATTTGCCTTGCCACCTATGCCGATGATGATCTGACGAAGCGATCTGTCATTCATGTCCATTACACGTTTCCAGGCAACGGTACGAGGATCAATATTAAGGTTATTTTGTTTATTCTGAATGTTATTATCTATCAATGCAGAAAGTAGATTGTTGGCTTTTTCAATAGCGGAGAAGTCACCGGTAAAATGAAGATTGATGTCTTCCATAGGTATTACCTGAGAATATCCACCACCGGCAGCTCCACCTTTGACTCCGAAAACAGGGCCAAGAGAAGGTTCTCTAAGTACAGCAATTGCCTTTTTCCCGTTATAATTCAGACCATCTGCCAAACCTATTGTCATGGTGGTTTTCCCTTCACCATATTTAGTTGGAGAAAGCGCAGTTACCAGAATTAATTTACCTTTTGGATTTTCTTTTTGTAAAGATAATGGCAACTTCGCTTTATATTTACCATAATATTCCAGATCATCTTCAGGAATATTTATGGTGGCTGCAATAACTTTGATATGTTTTATATCTGCATGCTGAGCAATGTCGATGTCGCTTGGAATGGTAGGCATAATATTTTGATTAGGTGCGCAAATATCCGAATTATTATGAAATTATTGACAAATATTTTTAGTGACTAATCTCACAGCGACGTCCTATAAAAGTAAAGGAGGTTGAGTCTTTTAGATTCAACCTCCTTCAGAGTAATTTTTATATAATTGCGTTCTATTTTTTCCAGGGAAGATTGTGGGTCGCTCTTCCTATTTCTTTACCGTATCTTACGCCTTCTTCACAATCCATTCTAAAGTGTACACCCAGGGGAACTCTTGACCACCCATTTTCATTCGCCATCTCCTCAAAACTGGAGAATGTTCTTGGTGTACCTTCAAATCCAGTTGCGTTTTTGTGACAATTGTCCGTCATACTATAGTTATAGCCAAATATGTAGCCCAATGCTTCTGCACCTGCAGCACCCATTGTAGAATGCCCGGATGGATATGCTGGAAATGATGGAGAAATACCTGCATCACCAGTCAATGGATTGTAAAGTGCTGGTTCCCATGTAGGGTCGATTACTCTTTTAATATATGACTCCGGTCTTTCAACATTGTAATAATATTTTGAATTCCAACAAGCTATCCCGGCATCATTACTTGAAACACCTACCAATGCAGTCATAAATACTGCAGTCTCCAGATTACTTTTTTCAAGTTTTAAAACCTGATTTCCTATAGCAAGAAATCTTACACCAGGACTGAATGTAAGTCCGACAAGGTCATCACTCCAAAATTCGCCAATCCACTCCCCTTCATATGATAAGGTCGGTGTATTTTGTGCATAAACTTCTACAGCCTGAGCATACAAATGAGACTTGGAATCTGCGCTGTATACGATGGGTGGCCGACAAACTCTCAAATCTTCTTTGATGGCTAAAGTTCTCGCTTTACCCCAAACTCCTCCCATTGGTTTGCCGGGACCTGGTACTGTTGGTAACCAGTCTCCGTCCTTTTTATATTTTGTTGTCCAATCATATCCTTGAAATGGATCAAGGTAGTGATCATGACCGACAGCATCAGTTTTTGACCAGTTCCAAACTGCCTCAGCAACATCTTTACCTCTAAGTACAGATCTGTCATATACTTCCTGAGGAACTTCAGACTTATATTTTTCATAAAACCTTTTGGCTGTATTTGCCATCAATTCCTGATTTTCTGCATTTGCTTTGACAAAAAATTTGGGCATTAGATAATCATAACTGGCATTGATAACCAATGGCCAGCAATATTCTTTATTTGCGTCAGCAACAGGAATATTGAACCCGGACCAATATTGGTTAAAAGAATTAAAATCAGGCATTCCTGAGATAGATGCTTCATACGCAGACAAGCCTAAGTATGCTACTGCCCTGGGTGCAGGTCCCGGTCGATATCCTGCGGCATATTTTTCAACTGCTAAAAAAGTTTCGTTCCATTCGAATATAACATCGTTATTATAGTCTGATACATTTTTTAATGTGGTCGTTTCATCGCCTGAGACTATATCTTTTTTGCAGGAAGAAATAAAAATTGTTAAAATAAACAATCCAATAAAAGATTTTAATGTTCGATTCATAAGAATAAAATTAGGATTAAGGAATAAAAACAGTTGCAAAAGTAGGGCCCCCGAAATGATTTTTGGGTTATATTTTCTTAGAATTTTATTAGAAATCAAATAACTTCTCAATATATATGGAAATACGTTATATATTTACTTCGTTTTTAATGACTTAAGTACTGAAATGCATATTCTTTTAGTTGAAGATCAGGTAAGTATGATACATTCCCTCAAACAGGGATTGGAGGAAAATGGGCTGAAGGTCGATATCGCTGACAATGGAATAGCTGGTAAAGAACTTGCGATCAAAAACAAATATAATGTAATCATATTGGATGTAATGATGCCTGGACTGAATGGCATTGAACTTTGTCAAAGCCTAAGATCTGTAGGTAATAGTGTACCGATATTGATGATTTCAGCTTTAGACGCTGTGGATGATAAAATATTAGGCCTTAATGCGGGTGCGGATGATTATTTGGCAAAACCTTTTGAATTTTTTGAATTTTTGGCCCGGATCAAGGCTCTTGAAAGACGAAATAATATTAATTACCAGGCAAGTAAAATTAAAGTCATTGACGATCTGGAAATTAATTTTGATAATAAGACGGTCTACAGAAACAAAATAAATATTGATCTTACACCAAAGGAATTCAGACTCCTCGAATTTTTTGTTCAAAATGAAGACAAGGTTTTATCTAAAAATTTAATTGCCGATAAAGTATGGGACATTGACTTTGATATGGGAACAAATGTTGTTGAAGTGTACGTAAATTATTTAAGGAATAAATTGGACAAAGGTTATGATAAAAAACTAATTCACACTAAATTTGGCATCGGATATATATTTAATCCGAAATAGCATGCAGATACGAACAAGACTGACTTTGTGGTTTATTTTTGTCACCACATTATTATTATTACTATCGTTCATCTTTATTTATATAAATTTTAGCAACAGTGTAAAGGCAGAATTTTATAAAACTTTGCAGACTAAAGCATTGATGACTGTGGCAATGCTGGTAAAAGATAACCATAATTTTGAAAGACAAGATGAACAGCATATCGATGACGAAAATATTTTACCAACAAAGGAAAATGTAATTGTTTATGATGCAGCGTTAAAAAATCTTTTTTCATTTAATAAAGGCGATGACATATCTGAGTCAACATTGCGAACTATTCAACAAAAGGGCGAACTGCGATTTCGTATTGGACAATACGACGCAATAGGCATTAATTATACTACCAGTTTTGGAAAACAACTTATTATTATTTCTAAAGGCATGTTTTTATCTGATGAGTTATTGAGACTGGCTCAAATTATGATAATTACCTTTCTTTTGTTTTTGACTTTGACAGCTTACGGGGGTTTTTATTTTGCAGGAAAGGCGCTTCAACCCATCACCAATACTATGAATGAGCTTGATGGCATACTACCCAAAGATTTATCTAACAGGCTTAGAGTTGATGAAAATAAAGATGAATTAGCCCGACTTTCATTGACTTTCAATAGGCTTTTGGATAGATTGGAAGAAGCTTTCAATATTCAAAAAGGATTTTTATCCAATGTGGCTCACGAGTTGCGTAATCCACTTGCATCCATCATTTCCGGAATACAGGTCAATCTTTCAAAAGAAAGGTCAACTGAAGAGTACAAACAATGCCTGCATTCAGTTTTGGAAGATGCCACTGATCTTGAACATACTTCCACACACCTATTGGAGCTTGCACGAATTTCATCCAAATCTGATACAATATTATTTGGAAAGACCAGGCTTGATGAGATCATCTGGCAGTCCAAAGCAATAGTAAGAAAATCAAATCCAGGGTATAGTTTTAAGTTTGAAATTGATGAGTTGCCCGAAGAGTCTGACAAACTAATGATTAATGCAAATGAAGCATTACTTAAAACAGCAATTGTAAATTTGTTAGAAAATGCATGTAAATTTTCACCTGATCACAAGGCAATTATAAAATTATCCGTTTTGAAAAATAATATGCTATCACTGGAAATAAAGGACACCGCACCTCTAATACCTGAATCAGAAAAGGAACAAATTTTTAAACCATTTTACAGGATGAGTGCCACAAGCAAATTTAAGGGTACCGGTATAGGACTATCACTTGTGGCAAGCATTATTAAAATTCATGATGCACGGTTGGAAGTAAAAGATAATGCGGAGAAGGGCAATATTTTTACCATTTTGTTTAAGATGAGTATATAAATACTAATACAATTCTAATTTTTTGTATATTTTAATTAGTGTAATTTTGTGCTGTGATAAACGCAAACCATACAAATAAAATATTAAGCAAGTTTTTGTTAGCGATGATGAAGATTAGTGTGTTAATATTTTTCCTGCTTTTTTTTGCATTTTTTAACCCTGTGAAGAGTAGATCAGACAATTATGACAATGAATTAAAGTCAATTGTTATTCAATGGTACGCTCTTTATCTTGACTTGGAACAAAGTGATGTATCGGCTTATCCGGTGGTATCATCCGAAAGACTTGCTGAAATGGGAATTGGTGGCTATCAGGCAATATTTTCAGGTCATGAACTAAACTATAAAAATCACTCTTCACTTTTTGTTTTGAATAATGTGTATAGTTTTTTGTTGCTTAAATATTATAAAATTCAGAATAAATCTTCTGAACTGAAAATACTTAAACTTCATGAGGATATCGAAAATTCTTTAATAAAGTCAGTCATATTGAATAATGACGAAACAAGTAAAGCGATCAAAATTTGTGCCCAGGCAGAGAAGGTTTTGTGTGGGTTTTCGGATCAAAGGCCAGTAAATCATGAAATAAATAAAATTACTGAAAAATATATTTTCAAATCTACAAATCCAATTTTACCAAATTGGGGTGAAAAAAACACCATTATAACCAGAAAAAACAAATCATATTGTACGTCACCTTATCATAATGCCACATCGTTTGAAAATGCAATATTTGATGATGCTTTAGCTATATATACCTTATCTATGAATCTGTCAAAGGAAGACATTTGGGTTGCCGAATTCTGGAGTGATGATGTGCGTGGTTTAACTTTTTCTCCTTCCAGCAGATGGATCTCAATTTCTAATCAAATAGTAACAAAAAAAGAAATAGGCGCTCAGGATCTAATGACCTTATACCTTAAACTGGGAGTTGGATTGTATGATGCCGGTATCATCTGTTGGCAGGAAAAATATACTTATATGCTGGGGAGGCCTGAAAGCTATATAAAGGCCAATATTTCGAAATCATGGGAACCTTTGCACGCCACACCTTCTTTCCCATCTTATCCATCAGGACATGCAGTTTTTGGCGCTGTGGCTTCCAACATACTTGAGGCACAGTTTGGAGCGTACTTTTCAGTCGTTGACAAAAGCCATGCTTCCAGAATTGAATTTGAGGGTAAAGAGCGTACTTTTCATTCATTCCGGGAAATGGCTCAGGAAAATGCATATTCAAGAATGCTTCTTGGCGTTCATTTTAAAGAAGATTGTGATAAAGGGTTAAAATTAGGGTATGAAATTTCTAAGATAATTATTAATACACCTACAGATGAGTTGACAGGAAATGTCATGGAATCAGTTTGCAAATTATAATTTTTAAAACAGATTCAGCTCTTCATTTGAAAGCTATTGCAAAAGGCACAAAATTCACTTTTTGATCCTTGTAGAAAGCCATCTTATGCTTCATTAACATAAAAATTAATATTACTTTTGCCCAACAAAGTAGTATTCAGCACCATGAAACAAAAGGTAAATCAAAAAAAAATAATTCAGGAAAAAGTTATTGAGAATAACGTTCAGAAAGTAAAGTCACCCTTGACTTTTTTTGGTTTGGACATCGTTTGTTTGAGCTTACTATTTGTCTTGGTGGTGACAACTTTTTTTATTTATAAATCGGCATTCAATAATCAGTTTGTAAATTGGGACGATCAGGTATATGTAGAAGAGCAGCCTCTGGTGCTTAAGAAAAATTACACGTCTTTATGGACAACTCCGATATCCCTTAATTACCACCCATTAACCATGATGTCACTTGCCTTACAAGTGCCTAAGGACATTAAAAAATTGACACCAAAGCCGTTTATACAACTCAATGTATGGCTGCACATTTTTAATAGCCTGTTGGTATTTTTTCTTATTTGGGTGATAAATGAAAGGAAATGGGTTATAGCTCTTATTACTGCATCAATTTTTGCTTTGCATCCGACGCATGTTGAGTCAGTAGTCTGGGTTTCCGAGCGCAAAGACGTGTTGTATACATTTTTTTTTCTGTTGTCATCAGTCACTTACTGGAAATACCTGAATACCAACAAAAAAAGATGGTTGGGATTTGCCTTTTTGTTTTTTCTTTTTAGTGTCTTATCAAAAGCTGTAGCCGTTGTTCTTCCGTTAGTATTTATTTTAATGGACTATTGGCGCGGAAGGAAACTAGGACAACCGATTGTTTTTTTTGAAAAAATACCTTTTTTTATGGTGTCCTTGTTTATTGGAATGATGGCGGTAAGTGTACAAAGTGGAGGAGATTTTGGTGGCCTGCTGACTTTATATGGGGAAAAAACCAAGGCTCTGGCTGATCCAAAAATTTTTAGTATTTGGCAAAAAATTCAATTTGCTGCCTATGGATTTATCGAATATATCATTACATTTTTTTACCCTTTAAGGATACATGCTTTTTATCCTTACCCGACTGAAAATACACTTAAAGGTTTATCAGGACTGCTATATCCAATATCATTTGTTGGTATATTAGGTTTAACAATTTGGTCATCAATTAAAACAAGAATCTTTGCATTCGGCATAGGCTTTTATTTTATAACGGTAGCACTCGTACTACAGTTTATGTCTGTAGGTTTGGCTATAATGGCTGATAGATATACCTATGTCCCGTATATTGGGCTTTCATTTATGTTGATTTATATTGGTGAAAAATGGGTAAGTAGTCGTATGCCCACTTTTAAGTATGCATCTATAGGTATCGTTCTGTTATTTCTTGTTTTTCTGACAAATAAAACTAAGTCACAGCTTGAAGTATGGCAAGATAGTGAAGCACTCTGGACTCAGGTATTGGAATTCAATCCAACAGAAGATCTTGCATTAGCTAATCGTGGTAATCATCGGGGTAAAACCGGCAATATTGATGGTGCAATGCTGGATTTTGAAAAAGCAATTTCAGACGGATGTTTACGTGCCGATGTGTATGAAGGTTTAGGCAACAGTTATGGAACCATAAGCGAAAAACAAGGAGATAAAAAAGAATCGTATGTGGCAAAAGCTATTGCCATGTACAAAAAAGCCTTAGAACTGGAACCTGGCAGGGGAAATGTACATTTTAATCTTGGAATCGCCCAGTTGCAAACAAATCCTGCCGCCTCAGTTATTGCCTTTACCGAAGCATTAAGACTCATGCCATATAAAGAAGCTGATATCCTTCCGGTTTTAGGACTTAGTCAACTCAACTCGGGTAATTATGCAGATGCAATAAAAACACTTTCTAAAGCTATTGATTCAGGTATTAAAACCGACGCAATATTTTATTACAGGGGATTGGCTAATCTGGGAATGGGCAATAAAAAAGATGCAACACTTGATTTTAACCAGGCACTCACCCTCAATCCAAACAATGAGGATGTTAAATCCAGATTGTCGCAGTTATAAACAAACGATAATGTATGGTCAAGGTATCAATTTTTTAATATATTAATAAGTACAAAAACATAAAAAAGTACTTATCATTTCAGGAACAGAGTGCAAAGTTGTAAACATGTTCTGAATTTGGTGTAGTTTGGCTTTGCATTTTAGACAATTTGAGGATTTTAAATAAAAACTTTGCACACCCGAACAATTAACAAAATTTGATAAACGTCTGTCAGAAATTGTAGCTATGAATACAAAAAACATAGTAAACCTAGCCAATATAAATGAAGCCAGTAATCATATTTTTTCTATTTCATATTCAAACAGTCTTTTGTCAAAAAAGTATAAACTTTTCTTTGGTTCCCATTTGGCAAGGAGAGGCTTTTGTTTTGGACTCCATATATGAATTACCATCAAATCAACATGTTTCCATAGAGGTTTTAAAGTTTTATATTTCAGGACTTATTTTCTTGTATGATGATGAAATAGTTTTTAGAGAAGATTACAGTTACCACCTAATGGATGCGGCTATTCCGGAGTCGTTTAAGTTTAATTTATTGATTGAGGAGACCAAAAAAATCAATAAAATAAGGTTTCAACTGGGAATAGACAGTATCACAAATATATCCGGTGCCATGGGCGGTGATCTGGACCCAACTAAAGGCATGTACTGGACATGGCAAAGTGGCTATATTAATGTTAAGTTAGAGGGCAAAAGCAGCCTTTGTGCAAGCAGAAATAATGCTTTTATTTTTCATCTTGGAGGTTATTTAAAACCTTTTGACGAATGTAAAACGATTGAGTTGCCCATTGTAATCCATAATAATACGATAGTAGTTAATTTTGATGTATATTCAACAATAACATCAATCGATTTGGCCCAACAAAATCACATTATGTCTCCATCTGCCGATGCAAAGCGATTGCTGGGAATTGTAGCTCAAAATATTAAATTATAAACAAATCATGAGGTATTTTATGTTTTGTTTTCATTCTGATCTTTTTCTGCTACTCCAGATTTCTGATCTCTTTTATATTCCGGACCAATGGCCAAAACCAACATACGACTTTAATAAAAATTCCCTTACAGAAGCAAAAATATATCTTGGCAGAGTACTTTTTTACGACCCTATTTTATCAGCTGATGGGACCATTTCATGTGCAAGCTGCCATTCGCCTTATTCAGCTTTTGCGCATACGGATCATGATCTCAGTCACGGCATACAAGATAGTATAGGTAACAGAAATGCTCCGGCGCTTATGAATCTGGCGTGGCAGCCTGTTTTTATGTGGGATGGGTCAGTAAACCATTTGGATGTCCAGGCGCTTGCACCCTTATCACACCCGGACGAAATGGCTAGCTCCATAGATTCAGTAGTACATAGACTAAAGGAAAAACTTTTATATCAGAAACTGTTTTTGGAAGCATTTGGGGATTCTAACATTACAGGAGAAAACACTTTAAAAGCAATGTCACAATTTATGTTGACACTTATCAGTGCTGAAGCAAAATATGACAGGGTTATGAGACAAAAGGATACATTTACAGTTATGGAAGCAAATGGATATCGACTCTTTAAGATTCATTGTGGCTCATGCCATAAGGAACCATTGTTTACTACCCATGAATTTGCAAATAATGGTTTACCTATTGATAGCCTGCTTCAGGATTTTGGAAGATCAAAAGTAACATTGGATAAAAAAGATGAACTCAAGTTTAAAATTCCTACACTGCGCAATATAGAGTATACTTACCCTTACATGCATGATGGAAGATTTAAAAAACTTTCTAATGTACTTAATCACTATGCAAAAGGAATAAAAGATTCACCCACACTGGCTAAGGAACTTCAGCAACCTATTTTATTGACTTCCAATGAAAAAGTTGATATTACAGCATTTCTGCTAACATTATCAGATAAGAATTTTGTTTTCAATAAAAAATATCAATATCCAAAGGAAATACAAGAATAACGACGAAATACAATTGTTAAATCGTCTAAACACAAACCACGCTTAATTCAATTTTATGTATTTTATACAAGTTAATAATCAAGGCATCAGAAAAATCATTTTACTATAATTAATCATTTATAATTTTAATAAATCATCTTTTTTTTATGAAACATATTTTAACCATAATGCTATTTATGTCTGTCCTGAACATGTTGCAGGCGCAGACCAATCCAGCCATCACCAGCTGGTTACAAAACAATACAGTGATGGGCCGTCATTATGTCAAAGGCAATTCTACACCGATCCAGGACAATGTATTGGCAAATGTGCAGAAAGTTCAATATTCAAATGATTGGTCTTACATCAATACCAGAGGTATCCCGGCATATATCACCGGGCCATTTCTGGACGGGAATCCTTCGATCGCTACTGACAGAAATGCCATTTTAGGTTTCCGGTTTTGCCAATAAAAAGCAACGCTGCAGCTACACCGACTACAGGCGGCAATATAGGTATCTTTATAAATGGTGTTGCATTATTTGAC
This sequence comes from Saprospiraceae bacterium, assembly GCA_016717145.1. Taxonomy (GTDB): domain Bacteria; phylum Bacteroidota; class Bacteroidia; order Chitinophagales; family Saprospiraceae; genus OLB9. The sequence goes on from JADKGD010000017.1 coordinate 33,018, forward strand.
TACCGCGATGGTGTCTCATGGAGCACGGCTTCCAATTCACTTAAGGGAGGCCCATTAGGTGGTATGGGTGATAATGTATGGAATAGGGATGCAGTAGTCGCCGAGCGCAATGGCTTTGATTGTGCTAAAGCACATCCAGCTATGGGCAATTACCACCATCACCAGAATCCAAGTGCTTTTGGCCTTGATAAAGCCGTCATATCCAATGTCTGTGACTTATATCCATCTGATGGTCTTTATGTGATTGACTCAACAGCACACGCTCCTTTGCTTGGTTTTGCTTATGATGGTTTTCCTATTTATGGCGCATATGGGTATAAAAATGTTGATGGCAGCGGAGGTATTACCAGAATGAAATCATCGTATACTTACAGAAATATTACGATGCGAAATACGCTACCTTCAGGTGCATCTTCAAAATCAGGACCGGACGTAAGCACCACTTATCCAATAGGCTATTTTAAAGAAGACTATCAGTTTAATGTTGGCTCTTCGGCTGATTATCTTGACGAACATAATGGTCGTTTTTGTGTGACACCGGAGTATCCCAACGGAACATACTGTTATTTTACAACAGTAGATGAAAATTGGAATTCTGCATATCCTTATGTGGTAGGACCTGCTTTTTATGGAGTTAAGTCAGCAAGTAAAGTAAACACCATTTCGGAATCCGTAACAACTTATATCTCCACACCCAGCGGTACTTATTATGATAAGGAAATGAAAGTCAGTGTTTTTCCAAGCCCTGCTAAAGATTTTGTAGCCATTCAACTGGGTGATATTGTCAGAAATGATCAGGAGATTACGCTGATGGATATCAACGGTCATATTATTACCAAGACCACGATACATCAGGGTAGCACCATAGCATATTTTGATCTGACTACGATCTATGCCGGCACCTATATTATTACATTAGACCTGAACGGACAAATGATATCAAAAAAGATATTGGTTGAAAAAGATTGAGGATAGATCATTTATTTTTCAATTCTTTTCAGGTCTAAATCATGGAAATCAAAACTAAAGTCAATATTTGGTGAAATGCCTTTCATTTTAATGGATTGTGCTTTACCTGTTTCGTCTAGTGAAAACATGGCAAAGGCATCACAATTCATAGCTTGATATTCCCATTTTATTGCAAAAGTATTGGCATTGTAAAAAGCCATCGGACCGTTTAATTTTGGAGAGCGAAAAGATTTGAACCATAATTGTTTGTCCTTTTCAAACACTTCTATTTTGCCAAACCAGTTGTCCTGATATATTCCGATGTAGTCTTCGTTTTTTACTTTTACGGCTTTTACAGATTCCACTTTTTCCCATACTTTTTTGGTTACATCATCACCCGTGTTTTTTTGTTCCATCTGTCGGGCGACGATTTTATCTGTCCAGTTAAAATCGTCAAGTCCTAAATAACTATCCGAAATCGTGTTGGTAACTGCTGAAAATAAGCCGCTTCCGCCAATTTCGGTATTGGTTAATATAACAATACCCAGATTCAAATCCGGATACATAGTTACTTTGGACAACATGCCCGGTAATCCGCCGGTGTGTGATACTTTTAGATTTCCTTTTACATCAGTCAAACCCCATCCTAATCCATAGCCGTTAAAATGGGAATTATATCTAGGGTTGGGATTTGTTTCTTCAACAGTGTGTATTTTCCACATTTCGTTATGATTTTTAAGGGAGAATAGAGCTGTTTTTAAATTAGGTCCATACATACCTTTGTTTAAACGTGTTATCATCCATTTTGCCATATCCGCCACATTTGAGAAAATGCCACCGGCAGCACTACCTATGCCGATGTCATAGTAATCAATTGTCTTTATCGTTCCTGATTCTGCGGAATGTGGAAACGCAAGATTGTTTTTATCTTTCAATAGACTTCCGACAAAAGTATGGTTCATTTCCAATGGCTCGATGATTCGTTTTTGTACAAACGATTCATAACTCAAGCCACTCACTCGGGCAATGACTTCGCCGGCTACAATGTAAAGTAAATTGTCGTAGTCAAATTTGGTTCGAAAAGCAGAAACCGGTTTGAAATACTGAAAGCTAGTCAAAATATCCTTGACGGTAAAGTTTGAACCATCCGGAAAAAACGTCAAATCACCGACACCCAATCCTAATCCACTGCGATGGGTTAATAAATCCTGGATGTTGAAATTTTCTGTTACATAATCGTTGTACATTTTAAACTCGGGTAGATGATCTTTTACTTTATCAGTCCATAGTAATTTGCCTTCGTCTTCTAAGATCGCAAGTGCCGCTGTCGTAAATGCTTTGCTGTTTGATGCAATCTGAAAATTAGTGTTTTCGTTGACTGCTTTATTAGATTCAATGGATGCCACGCCATAGCCTTTTTGGTGAATTATCTTGCCATCTTTAACAACAGCTATCGATGCACCCGCAACTTTAAATTTTATTAAAGCATCATCCATTAAAGCATCAATTTGTTGGGATGATACTTGTGCAAAACTTGAGGAACATAAAAAAAGGAATAAAAAGAGTGGGAATAAAAAAAATGATACTTTATTCATTTGGAGGAGTGATTTATTTATTTTTAAATATGGTGATTTCCAATCCAAAAGTATACAAAGATTGTGGTATGATGTACCATAATTAATGGCCCATTTTTTTTGACATCAAAGTTTCTATATAAATAGGGTGCTTTGATACAGACATCAATATTGACTACTGCTACTTTGTCAACTTCATAAAATTCACTTCAAAATACCCTTTATCTAGATGTAAGCTTCCAACAAATAAATGATTTTTAATAAAAGAAACGAGTTATATTTGAAAAACTGGCTCACAAATGTTGGGTTAACCCAACATTTACATAATAATTGGACACTTAGGTAAGTTTTAACAGTACAACAACAATTCATGTATTCCTATCTAAGGATCAATTTTTCAGTATAAAAGGTTTTGTTATTGACAAAAATCTGCACTAAATACAAACCGCTGGTAGCATTTGGTATCTCTACCATGGTGGTTTTTTGATATATATTTTGAGTATGAATCTGCTGCCCATAGATATTGTACACCGCACAAACTACATCATCACCATCACTATATTTTGCTACATCTACATTGAACAAACCAATTGCTGTAGGATTTGGATAAATAGATATTTTTTTGTTATTATGTGCTGATATTTCATCTTCCGCACCGCTTGAAAGGTCTATAATCCTGACCGTAGGACAATTGGTACTACCACCATCCATACAGCCACGATGATCGGTACGGATGATGAGGGGATCCCACTTATTGTTGTTAGTTACAAAACCTACAGCCATGAGGTCGCCATTGTCGAGCTCTATGACGTCCCACAGATTGCCCCCTTTATCCTCTCCGTCGGGAGCGATCTCTACGTAGGCATGCTCCCAGAGCAGGTTGCCATTGATATCAAGACGCATCATATACGGTGATCCTTCGATTCGGGGCACTGTTGCCTTAGTAGTGTACTCTCCGGTACATATGATGTCTCCGTTTCTGAGTTGTTTGACACTGCGTAGTTTTCGTACCCATGACTGTATAAACGGGTAGCTATACATCCACGAATTTTGTTTTGTGATGGTATCGAGACAGCGCAGGGCATTTAATCCTGTAGGCCATCCGGGTCTAAAATCTACGAAGGCTACACGGCCATCTCTTAGTACTGTGCCATATGGGTAGGAAGTGTTAACCCCCAAAGTATCTGATGTGTAAGACCATACTTGATTGAAGCCTGCATCGTATTTTATTATACGTCGTACTTGGTTAGGCCAAAATTCATTGACTTGATAGTAGAAACAAGTAAGTAAACTATCTGGACCTATAAAATTATCCCAAACTGTAGAAATTTCTAATGTTGTATCTATAAGGATAGTATCTAATTGCATCAATGAGTCTATCGAAATGATTATTCCTTTACTTTTTTCATCGGTGAATCCTTGACCAGTTATAATAAATTTATCTTTAAATCTACTCAGATCAAGAATTAAACTTCTATTTATTTTTTTTCTAGGATCAGAATATAGATAACTTTTTTGTAAAACACCATCCAATGATATTTTATGCAATATTGTTATACCATCACCTGGAGAATAATTACCAGCTACATACAATGTATCATTATAGATAGAGCTAGAATGTGGTGCAACATCAGTATTTGGCAATTCCAAAGACCATTTTATATTACCCAACAAATCCAATTCGCTAACGGTGCCACATTCTCTAAACTGACAAATATTTGAAGTTATAGTAAAAATGCTTTGATAAAAATATATACTTTGATAATAAACTGAATTAGTTTCAACTTTGTTAACTTTATAGAAATAATCCTGACTAATTATCTGTAATTGAATAAATACTAAAAAACACATTATCAATTTCATCTGTTAAATTTAATAAGAGAACATGAACGATTCATGTTCTCTCTTAATTTTATAATATTGTTACTTCACAATCAATTTTGCAGTTTGTATATTAATTTTATTGACAAATATCTGTACTAAATACAAAGCGTTGTTCGCATTTGGTATCTCTACCAAGGTAATTTTTTGATTTATTTTTTGAGTATGAATCTGCTGCCCATAAATATTATACACTGTACATATTACGTGATCACCATCATTATATTTAGCAATATCTACATTGAATATACCAATTGCTGTAGGATTGGGATAAATTGATACACTTGATTCCATAGGTTCCTTTGCTCTGATCTGTGTATTACCATTCAAATGGGTCAATGTGACAGGTACTTTCTGACTAGTCAATGTATAATGAATAGCCCGTGCAAAACCTGCTAATGGGTGTTTTCTCAGTCCTGCATTATAAATTTTAGAGGCATCTGTTGTACTTAAGGTATAATTGGCCTTATCTGATAAATAATCTAAAAAATATGTTTTGAACATCCACGAAATCCGTTTCTCCTGCGTCCTTAGCTGATAGGCTATTAAGTATAGTTCTAGCTTTGGCGGTTTCATTATGATCCATGAGTATCCCATATGCGGCTGCCTGATATCTGAATTCCGGCTGTGCTGTCAGAAATACCACTGTACTGTCTTTCCCTTTCTGATCTCTGTCGTCTTTTGATTTTTGTTTGATGACTTTGTCGAGACATCGTTTGTATTTGGCGATGAGCCATCGTTTGATCCATGGGCTCAACGTCGTATTGTTTTCAAGCGCAATGATCTCAGCTCTGAGTAAGGTGATCATAGGCTTGAAGTCTGCTGCATTGGTAATCATACAGTCTCTATACCTCGGAAGTAATGAGCCATAGATGTTAATGCCTCCCGTACCACATGGATTAGAAATATCTTGAGTTGCTTGTCTCTCAGTAAAATTCCCAGCGTCGCCTGGTTTTTTGCAACTCTGAGGGATGGTGTTTTGCAATACATAGTAGTCAAAGTGGTCTGAGGTACTGCCAGTGGCGACTTTTTTTGAAAAACAGTTGCCGGCTGCATCATCGGCGATACCTTGAGTTTCGTGGATGGATGAAGATTCAGTGACCTCAATATCCCAGCTATCTGTACCATTAAAACAATTTTTCATACTCTGCATCATTGACACCGGATGCACTATTGCCGTAATCATTGTCATAAAATTATTTGCAGTGACAAAATTTTGAATATTGTCACCAGACTCATAGATCCAAGTGCCTTCCGGCGATTCATGAAATCATTATTACGTATGTCAAAATCCAACTCACCAACAATCTGTATCCCAGTACTAAAAATTGATTGTTTTGGATAATAAAATCAGTAGCATTGGACAATGCGCCTATTGTAACATCGTCAAAAAATTCATTATTGATAAATGTACTCCCTGTGTATGTAGGATATTCAGCATCCATCAACACGCCACCATTAAATACATTGTGATCAGCTATAAGTGAGGATGTGCCTCCTTCAATATCCATAGCATTGTGATCAAATACAGAGTTACTGACTTTGAGGCCATTGTTACCACTCAATAAGATAGCTTTGTCATTGTTACTAAATGTGGCATCATCAATGGATGAAAGATCATTCAGTCCATATATTGGCCCAAGTTTGACACCTATATTACAATGTGAAATGATTGAATTTCCATTTATTGTAATCTTTGCGCCTCCTATATCAGTGGTTGTAAAAAATGTAATTTGACTTACTGCATTTATTGCTATATATGCATACTCAATACTTCCTGCATTTTTGACAATAACTTCAGTAGTTGGCTGGCCAAATCCCCATATGTAAGATAAATCGCCTTGGACTTTTATGCCTTTCCAAGATGCTACCAATGGACATTTTGTCAAAGTACCGCCATCAATGATGAGTTTTGCACCATACTCCACTTCAATTCCTTTATCTTCAGCAAATTGAAGTTTAGATTTTATAGTCAATGTATATCCGGATTTCACTTTAATATTACCCATATCCTGATTTAGGATTATGTCCGTGTTGCTGGTTATTATTAAATCTTCGAGATCCCCGCAACACTTATTTTTAAAAAAATAAACAGGCTGGCTGGCTGGTCCATAACTATTTTCATCAGCATAATAATAGTAAGCGTAATAAAACCCTGTTTGAGATACTAAATTTGAAACAATAGGGCTGATACTGTTTAAAGGACCACTGTCTGTAGACCACCTAACTTCAGCGCCACATGGGAGTAGCGAGTTTACTAATGTATTCAAGTCAAAAGCCCTTACAGGACATTGATTTGATACTTCATCACCGCTTAGAGTTGGCACCCCGGTAGGACCATTATATTTAATATTTGAAGGACATAGGGCCTGCATTCTTGTGATCTGACCTGCAGTAAAAGAAGTCATACAAGTAGGTCTTGTATAAGACATAAAATTGTTGGTCAAAGGATTAGTAATTGGAATGTTCATGTTATCTTCACATTTATCTTCATTCCAAGTACAAGAATTAATAATCATTTTTTCTTCTAAATTCGGATCTCGTGGCGTATCATCAACCATATCTCCATTACTTGAAATCATAGAGTTTATGTCACTTGGACACATACTAGTCGGAACCTCACTGGCACAACTTCCATGATGCGTATGAAACAAACCTAAACAGTGTCCTACTTCATGAACAATACTATTGGTTGCTGAAGGCACATCCCCAATAAAAGTGCTATTTTGATTAATAGTAAAAGTGCCCCCAACAAAGACCACAGTACCAGGAATACTATTTACTCTTGCTCTGTGTGGTTTACTATCTCCCCTTACATGGATATTTAATCCATCGGTATGAATTTCTTCAAATATACAAGAATTGGTTGAATTATTTAATTCGGTATCGTTAGTATAAATTGTTTCGCATAGCCGCCAAACAAAAGCAAAACCGGCAGACTGGTAATTAGTATTCAATCGATCCATGATATCCTGAAGTCGTTGATTACTGACACCATTAGAACCATCATTGTCCCTATATACCATAAAATATACTTTTATAGTTGTAGTTGATATTGGTGGAGCTGATTGGGTGATTCCAAAGTTTTGATAGACTGACACATTATACGGGATATCATCACATAAATTTGATTGAGCTTCAATTTTTAAGTAAGGAATAAAAATTAACAAAAATAGAATTAAATTATGCCATAAATATTTTTTAAAGAATAAAAATACGTTTTTCATGATAAATAGTTTAAAAAAGTTATAAAATTTGAATAATACTGTAAAAACAATGTAATTACGTACTTACGGATAATTTTCACTTTATAAATATACAACAATACTATCAATTTTGAAACAAAATTTTGTTTAATTATGATGATTAATTAATAAATGGTCATATTCAATTAAGGGTTTATGTCCATTAAACTTTAAAACAACTATGTATCTAAAATAGCTGACAGCCGAGCTGATAGTATTTCTCACAAACCATCTTTCATAACATTATTCCTAAAGGCACATGTTACTTAGTAACTACTGACAGACCATAAAGTGGTTCAACATAACCGTCAGATGATTTGATACAGACGTCTATATTACCTGAGAGTGACTTTGATGATAAATCGAATCTATACTTCTCTCCATCAAAACTTACAGGAACATCCATATTTTTTTTATTTTTTGTTATGGTAAGTTTTGCCCCATCGGGTAGTTTTATTTTTAAACCAATGTTATCTTTTTTATGTACTCTACCGTCAAACGGACTTATTTCTGACACGTCATATTTGATAAATCCCGGATATAGATATGGTAAATTGGCAAAAGTAGTTTTACTGTAAACAGAGTCCAGTAACTGCCATTCTGTATCATCAGGAAAATGGGACATAATCATAATCTTTGGTTCGATATTAAAAAACCCTTTGCCAAAATCGACTTTTTCTCCCATGCCTGTGGACCAGGTGACGTCCATTAGTGCCCATTTGTTATTTATTTTGACAGCATTCCAGGCATGTTTTGCCTGAATATTAGGGTGACCTATCAATGTGGGTTTTGTTTTTCCAACTCCTGTGACAAAGGCACATTCTATACCTGCATGGATACACATAGCTTGAAACAAAAATGAAAAGTCCTGACATACTCCTTTTTTATCATCCAAGGTTTCTTCTATAAATCCTTGTATTTGAGCCAGTCTTTGCAATTTTATTTCCTCTTTGGATCCCTCAAATCTTGTTTTTTGAAATCCTGATTGTTTCATTTTATTGAGTTTTTTATGATCGTACTCAATGTTTGTGGCTATCCATACGAATATGGCCCTGACTTTCGATTCTTCATCCTGATATGGCGCAATTAATCTGTTTGTCAGTTTTGCTAAGTCTTTCGAGTATTTTACGGATTTTGAATGGGCATCAATGGCTTTATAATCCTGACCCGGCAAATGTATTGTAAGGATTAAAAAAGCAAAAAGTAACATAATTTTTTTCATATTTCCACTATTGTTTTAAACTTAATAATGATTTAAGGTTTGTTAAGTTGAATAAAAAATCATACATTCAACTGATTTAATCTCTTTTTTGTTTTACCGTAAATTATACAGTCTACCAGGTTATCCACAAATAGGTGTCAAATATATTTAGGAAAAAGTAAGTTGATTTCATTGTAATGAGTACAAAAACGTATTTCCTGACTTTGTATTACATAAGTTCTTCCTACTGGATATTTCCGGTAGATATATGTATTATTTATAATTGAGAAAAACAACTTAACTTGTCAATTATTTTAAACATGAATAAATATGTTTTAGGTTTGATGTTTTGTGTTATAATGGTAAGTATACCAACTTATGCACAGCGCAATGTCCTATTGATCATAGCAGACGATCTTGGTTCAGATTATCTTGGATTTTATGATCATAAGGATACAGTAGATGTCCCAAATATTAGGAAGTTATTGCGCAAAGGTGTTAAGTTTACCAATGCAGCTTCCAACCCTGTGTGTTCATCCACTCGAGCAGGTATTTTGACAGGAAGATATAGTTTTCGTACTGGAGTAGGCAACATTGTGGGCGGAATAGGTGGATCAGGACCATTGGACGTTGCCGAAATGACGATACCAAGGATGCTTAATCTATATAAACCCAATGGCATTGCCAAGGCAAATATCGGTAAATGGCATCTTCAATCCGCCATGCCATCATCCAATCTTAACAACCCTAATATCATGGGTTACGACCATTTTGAAGGCAATTTTATAGGAGCACTCACCAGTTATACCAATTGGACTAAAGTAAAAAACGGAGTGTCATCAACAGTAACTGCATACGCTACGACTGAGACAACAAATAATGCCATTTCATGGGTAAAAAGCCAGGACAGACAAAAACCCTTCTTCCTATGGCTTGCTTATAATGCACCTCATTCACCTTACCATCTTCCTCCAAAAGACTTACACAACTACGATAATTTATCCGGTACCCAACAAGACATTATGTCCAACCCTAAATTATATTTTAAGGCGATGCTCCAATCTTTGGATACCGAAATAGGAAGGCTTTTTGATTCTCTTAGCGTCAATGGAAGAATGGATAGTACGGATGTCATTTTTATTGGTGACAATGGCAACACCAAACAAACTGCTCAAATTGCTGATACAGACAGGGCTAAAGGTACCATTTATGAGTATGGAGTCGATGTGCCATTTATCGTTTCCGGTCCTTCAGTGGTAAATCCTGGTAGAACTTCTAATGCATTGGTCAATACTGCCGATTTGTTTGCAACCATTATTGAGTTATTTGGATACTCAAATTGGCAATCGCAGATATCTGCGTCCCAACCTGTAGATGCCAAAAGTATTTTGCCTATTATAAAAAATCAGGCAACGGATATCAGGCCCTGGTTGTTTGTAGAGATGTTTAAGATTACCCCTGATGAGGCTGACGGAAAAGCAATAAGAAGTCCGGATTATAAACTTTTTCAATTTGATGATGGACATCAGGAGTTCTATCATTTGTCCATCGACCCAAATGAAACACTCAATCTACTAAACACTACTATGACAGACACAGATAAGGCAAACTACTTGTATCTATGTAGTGAAATGAGCATATTACTCAATAAACCCAGTCTGTGTAGTCCGGATATTACATTAAATCTTACTTCATTTATTACTGCTAAAAATGTAGCTTGTTATGGTCAGTCTACCGGCAATATCTCCGTAAATGTGGTAGGTGGTTTAAGCCCGTACACTTATAAATGGGAAAACGGTACCACAACACAAAACAGAACAAATTTGGCTGCAGGTACCTATACAATAACTATTACAGATGCGCTAGCCAAAACATCTACACGAACTATAAACATCACTCAACCAGAAGCAATAAACTTGTTCGTGCAGTCTACAGCATCCACTGATAGTAATAATAATGGTACAGCTTCTGCCACGGTAACTGGCGGCACTCCGCCCTATAGTTTTGAGTGGAGCAATGGAGCCATAGGCAATCAGGTAAATGGTTTGTCCGGTGGCACATACATGGTGGTTATCACAGATGCACATAATTGTAGTGAAACAAAATCGGTAGTTGTAGATATCATAAATGCTACCAGAGACCAAATTCCTGATGAAAATAGTTTTGTCTTAAGTCCAAATCCTGCCAATCAGCGAATATTTGTAACACTCCTAAACACAAATATTAACCCTTATTATATCACCATCACTAATACAAATGGTAAGGTAATGACTATGCTTCCCAGACCACAATTGTCTACTGGCATAGACATCAGTCAGTTTCCCCCAGGAGCCTATTTTTTACAATTGACAGACGATAAAACCAAAAAAGTAATCACAAAAAAATTCATTAGGTCTTGATAGTGAGAATCAGAAAGTTTTAATAGGTACATAGTTAGCATAAGTTAAATTTCCAAAACATTTATGTCACACCAAAAGTCCACTTTTCTTAGTATTTATAAAAAATCGATAACCCAAATAAATGAAGTGTGTAATTGTATTTGTATGTTTACATGACAAATTATGTTAGTATGTCATCAAGTCACTTTTAAACCATAATATTCAATGCTCACTGCTATTATTGATTTTTTTGAAAACCTGACTGCACTCCATAAACTAATTTGGATTATAGCGTGTCTTTCTTTTTTTTGGATAGCAGAAGGAATCTATCCACTTATACCTTTTACGTATAATAAATGGAAGCATAGTAAAGTTAATCTGGTTCTTTTGGCTTCAACTATAATTATAAATGTTGTATTTGGAATGGCTACTACAGGGATATTTGAATGGACATCATTGCATAATTTCGGAATATTTCATATGGTTGACCTTCCTCTGTGGTTAGAGTTGGTACTTTCTGTCATGGCTTTGGACCTGATCGCTCAGTTTATAGTTCATTATCTTTTACATAGGGTTAAATTTATGTGGAGGTTTCATATGGTACACCACAGTGATACGAAGGTAGACGCGTCAACTGGGACCAGACATCATCCGGGAGATTTTGTCATGAGAGAAACATTTGCATTGATGGCAATTTTTATATTTGGTATGCCGGTAGCTTTTTACCTTATATATCGGATTTTGACTATTTTTTGTACCTATTTTACACATGCCAATATAAATTTGCCTTCATGGTTTGACAAAGCGATATCGTGGGTCTTTATATCTCCCAATATGCATAAATTTCACCATCATTTTGAAAGACCATGGACGGATACTAATTTTGGAAACATATTTTCCATTTGGGACCGGTTATTTGGTACTTTGGTATATGACAATCCACAAAAAATAGCATATGGACTGGATGTTCTTGACCATACTAAAGCCGATGATCTTGGCTATCAGCTCAAGTTACCTTTTGATGGTAGTATTAAGACGGATTATTGACTTTTTATCTGTTTTACATATGGTTAAAAATCCGGAGAAAAGTATGGGTTACCAAATTCAATGTAAATAATAATTTTAATATAATTTACCTTGGTATATTCTGATTCTTATGCCTGCTAAAAATGCTTCCAAAGAGGATACAAAAAAGGAACATCCGGTCGAAAAAACGAGGCTACATCGTCGTAACAGACATAGGGAGCGGTACGATTTTACCTTATTGTCCCACAAATGTCCTGAATTAATTCCATTTGTTTCTTTTAATAAATATGGTGATGAGTCAATTGACTTTTCAAATCCGGAAGCGGTACGAATGCTTAATAAAGCACTTTTAATGCAATATTATGACATTAAAGAATGGGATCTTGCAAGCGGTTATTTGTGTCCTCCGATCCCTGGAAGAGCTGATTATATTCACTACGCAGCTGATCTGCTTTCTCAAAAAAACTTTGGTAAAGTTCCTAAAGGCAGCAATATCACTTGTTTGGATATTGGCGTCGGAGCCAGCTGTATATACCCCATCATAGGCATAAGGGAATATGGCTGGACATTCATAGGTAGTGATATAGATCAGGTTTCGATTGCTGCCGCTAAAAAAATAGTTGCATCAAATCCGGTGTTGCAAAATAAAATAGAAATTAGGATTCAAGCCAATCCTGAAGATATATTTAAAAACATTATCAAAGAAAATGAATGCGTTGATTTGACTATTTGTAATCCACCTTTCCACGCTTCACCCGAAGAAGCATTATTAGGAAATCTTCGAAAAGTTAAGAACCTAAAACTTGGAAAGGAGGAAAAATCAACCCTGAATTTTGGCGGCCAACAGCATGAACTTTGGTGTAAAGGCGGCGAACACGAATTTGTACAAAATATGATTGTCGAAAGTAAAATGTATAGAGATAATTGTTTTTGGTTTACCACATTGATCTCAAAACAATCCAATTTGAAAAGGGCTTACCAAGCTCAGGAAAAAGCAGGAATTCAGGAAAGCAGAACCATTCCAATGGGTCAGGGAAATAAAACAAGCAGAATTTTGGCCTGGACTTTTCTGAATCCAAAACAACAGACAGAATGGGTCAAAAAGAGATGGAAATGATAATCATGACAAACTGAACATATTTAAAACGGATTTGTCTAAGCCGAATTTCTCCCGGCATTGATGATGCCAAAAGCACAACGTACTACCATTTTTTCATAGATTGCCTTCATTTCTATGGGTATACTTTTTTCATCTTCTCTCAATTTTGACAATGCATATTGTTGGATAGAGACCAATGGCAAAACTATTCGTTCACGCATTTGCACAGAAAGTTGATCCACGGGATATTCCTGCATCAGACTGGTATGATTTCCAAGTTGCAACAAATTAGATTTTGTAAGATGATATTCATTTTCAATGCTTTTGCGTATTGGACCATATACAGGATGATTTGCCACATGAGCTGTAAGGGGCATAAATGTTTTAAAAAGTGTCATTTCACTGTTGTCAATTAGTGTTCTGAAAAACAGGGATTTGTGGTAGATGGCCTTTAGTTCGTCAAATTTACCTTCTACTTTTAATTGTTCAATAGCAGTACCTAATCCATAAAATCCGGGAACGTTTTGTTTGATCATGTTCCAGGACGCCACAAAAGGAATGGCTCTCAGATCTTTGATGGTTAGTTTTTCCGTTTTCCCCCTTTTTGCTGGCCGGCTGCCAATATTGGTCATTCCGAAATATTTGAGCGGAGTCACATCAGCCATGTAGGTGATAAAATCCGGGTGGTTTTTAAGATCCAGGTATGATTTTAAACTGATCTCTGCAACCCTAAGTATAAGCGCTTCTTCAGCATCAGTAAAATTTCCTTTAGTATCTGCAAATATATTATTTGTAACACCTGCATTTACAAGTTGCTCTATGTTATATCTGGCAGAATCTATGATACCAAAATTAGAACTGATCGTTTGCCCCTGAATGGTTAGTTGTATTTCTTTACTGGAAATATCTTTATCCATCGAGGCATAAAATTTGTGGGTTTTACCGCCGCCTCGAGCAGGTGGGCCTCCACGACCATCAAAAAACAGTACATCTATACCATATTTTTTTGATAGATGACTTAACTCCTCTTTAGCCTTATATATCATCCAGTTTGCCATGAGGTATCCACCATCTTTAGTCCCGTCAGAAAAGCCAAGCATGATTGTCTGTTTATTCCTGCGTAATCCAAGATGTTTTTTATACATATCCAATTCATATAACTGCTGCATAATGATTGGGGCATTAATCAGGTCATCAATTGTCTCGAAAAGTGGTACAATATCCACCGAGATATGAGCTTCATCCCATCCTGACATTTTGAATAGACTCATTACTTCTATAACATTCAGCGCGCTTGAACATTGACTGATTATAAATCTATGGCAAGCAGCTTCCCCAAACTCTTGTTGAATCTTTTGCATAGTTTTTATAGTCAATATCATATCGCTTTGTAGCTCATCTTCCAAATCTTTGGCTTCGATTTGAATTTTTGACATATTGAGATAAGCTATTTTTTGATTTTCGTCCCAAACTTGATACAATGTGGCATCTTTTGTTTTTTGTTGTAAAATCGTTTCTATAAGCTTAGTATGTATCTCATTTTCTTGTCTGATATCTATGAATGCGAAGTGAAGCCCAAAACAATAGGCTTTATTTATTAAATTTTCTACCTGATCAATAAACAGCCCATTGTGTACTGTTAATAATATTTCTTTTATAGACACCAGTGGTTTAATCAGATCTTCTATGTCGGTAATCCACTGTTTCGTACGCAGGAATGCTTGTTCATAAAGATCTGATTCAAGTTTAGAAATAATGACATCGAGACCTTTGAATGTCAATCTGCGTTTGAGTTTTCGAATGTCTCGGTAATAACACTTGAGTAGTGCGATATGAAGGGAAGTAGCTACTTTATAAGTAGTTGATGCATTGACAAATGGGTTGCCATCCCTATCACCACCAGGCCAAAATCCCATCCTGATGATAGGACTAACTACAGGATCCATAAACGGTAGACTCCCTTTGTATTCAGCAATAATTTCTCCAACACTGTGATAAAATACGTTTTCAAGAAACCATATCAGACTAACCGCTTCATCATAAGGACTTGGTTTTTGTTTGTTTAAAAACGGTGTTTTACCAAGTTGTTGCAATAACAAATTAATGGTTGCAGTGTCATTTGTTTTAAGAGATTCGGTTAAGTCGTTTATTATGCCAAGTACTGACCCGGGATAAAATTGGGTAGGGTGAGCTGTCAAAACCAACCGCACACAAAAGTCCTGAAGCTTTTTTTTATCTTCAGCGCTATACTCGTGTGAAGCAAATTCAGACTCAAGTTGTTTGAGGGTTCCAGGGCCTTTTAAATCATTGATTCTAGCATAGGCCGCATCTTCCAGGGCATCAAATAATACAATCTGGCGCTCTATATATTGTATGGACTTAAACATCATATCCGATTTTTCAGTCTCGGTTTTAAAGGATGTATGATTTCTGAAAAATGTATCAATAATTTCTTCTACGTGCTGACCTGCCTCGTAACCTTCTTCACAATGATTCAGAAGAAGGGATAACAAAATGCCTGTTTTTTCTATTTTTACGAAGGGTAAAGATAAAAACAGACTGTTGTACAATTGAAATTTAAGCGCAATGTCGTTATGAAATTGTTCAATATTTTTTTGAAATTGGATTGACATCTTTGAATTTTGATTACTATATATACAAAGATAAGCGAATTGATGAAAAACTATTTTTAACCATGCTTTTTGTTTACATGAGTTAAGCTAAACTCAGGATTTTTCCATCTTCCATGACAATTGTCCGTTTGGTCCTTTTTGCAAATTCTTCATCATGGGTCACAATCAAAAGTGATTGACCATATTCTTCCGCTAATTTTCCAAAAATATCAAACACTATGTCACTGTTTTTTTTGTCCAGATTTCCTGTAGGTTCGTCTCCCATGATAATGATTGGATCATTGATTAGTGCCCGTGCAATGGCTACCCTTTGTTTTTCGCCCCCAGAAATCTGATTGGCTTTTTTGTTTGCCAGAGATTCAATGCCAAGT
Source organism: Saprospiraceae bacterium (assembly GCA_016717145.1). GTDB lineage: Bacteria > Bacteroidota > Bacteroidia > Chitinophagales > Saprospiraceae > OLB9. The sequence continues at coordinate 49,374 of JADKGD010000017.1, forward strand.
TGTTTTAGATGGAACATTGCCTTTGATTCCAATTCTTTTTCTTCAAGTTTTCCTAATTTTAGGCCCGGCAGCATGACATTCTTCAGGACACTAAACTCATGAAGTAAATAATGAAACTGAAAAACAAATCCTATCTTTTCGTTCCTGACTGCTGCTAGTTCTTTTTCATTTTTAGTTTTCATATCCTCACCTCCTATCCATAAATTTCCCTTATAATCAGTATCCATAGTAGATAAAATGTACAACAATGTAGATTTGCCGCATCCTGATTTTCCAACCACAGACGTAAATTCTCCTTTTTCGACTGTAAAGCTAATATCATCCAACACTTTGACTGAAATCGGGTCAGTAAAATATTTTTCTATAGATTGGGCTTCAAGGACGATATTATCTTTCATGCTATTTACCTCTTATAATGATAACGGGATCAATTTTGCTCGCTTTACGTGCTGGAAACCAGCCGGCAAGATAGGTTGTGACCAATGAAAATATGGTGGCTATGGCATAGTATTTTGGATTATAATCAATAGGATATGTATGTATGGTGGGAAGTGCAGCAGTTACAAAAGGAATATTATCAATTATTTTTGAAAGTAAAAATCCAAAAAAAAGGCCGGCCAAGCCTCCAAAAAAACCAATACTCAAGGCGATAGTAATAAATATTCTTTTAATGTCCCATCCTGAAAATCCTGTCGCTTTAAGTATGGCAATGGTATCCATTTTTTCATAAATCATCATGTTTAAAATATTATAAATACCAAAACCTGAAACTATAAGTAATGTAATGCCCACCGCATAAGATATTAAAGACCTTACGGAGCTTCCTGTCTCAAATTGTGCATTGGCTGATTGAATATCCTCGGCGTCACATCTGAAAAGTGAGCGATACTCTTTGGCCAGTACTGGAGCAAGTGACATGTCATACAATTTTATTTGGAGGTCTGTGATAAAGTTGCTCGATTTACCTAGAATTTTTTGAGTGGTTTTAAGTGAAGCATAGCTTTGTACTTTATCAATTTCGGCCAGACCTGACTGGAAAAAACCGACTACTTTTAGTGGATATTGTTCACCTGTATTGGAGGTGACTTGAATAATATCACCCATTTTTGCCAACATTTTTTCAGCAGCTGTTTTCCCAAGAATAATACTATTTGGAATATCTCTGAGCGAGAGTGCTTTCCCTGTTACGACATAGTCATTAAAAAAAAATAAATTTTGTTCATTCACGACATCTATACCATTTACTACTCCGGTCATTTCGATTGGACCAATGTTATAAAATACCTGTGCAGATACTTTTGGAGCAACGCCTTTAACTCTGCTATCGCTACGCAATGCCTGAAGTATAGCGCCTACATTATATAATTCTTTTCTGTTGTTCCCAGGCTTTATGGAAGAAATAAAATGATATGAATTGATATATTTTAAGGATTGACTGACAGGTTGATTTTCTGATGGTTTAATATCATTAAATAACCTTATGTGTGGTGTTCGATTGAGTACAAGGTTATCCAACAAACCATTAAGACCATTCATAAAACCGAGCAAAGTGACAAACATCGTAATGCTGAATGTGACACCTACTGCAGCAATTAAGGTCTGTCTTAACCTTGCGGTGAGCAAAGCAAAAGCGATGTCAGGAATAAGTCTTGTTTTCATTTTGGAAGGATTATTTCTGTAGTTGCATCAATTCCTCCCGTGATTTCAACGAATTGATAATCTTTAAGGCCGATGACGACTCGCTTTTTTGATCCGTCTTTAAGCATTACATATGTATCATCTGTAATGTAAGATGAAGGAATTGTCATTGTTTTTTCTTTTTTGTTAAGTATGATATTGGCTTCTACTGACAGATTTGGATATAATACTTCGGGTTTCTTTACAAATGTTGCAATGACTGTAAATGTCCTGGTTTTTTCATTCATTATAGGATTAATTTTATCCACAATGGCCTCAAAACATTGTTGTTATAACTGTCCAGCTTCACAACTACTTCCTGACTTTTTTTTATTTTAATAATATCATATTCATCCAGTTGCAGTTCGATTTGAAAGGACTTGTCGTCTCCGATAACCCCAAGCTGAGAAGTAGGACCAACAAATTCACCAACTTCTTTTGAAATGGCATATATTCTGCCCGGTATTTCACTTCTAACAGTAAAATCCTGCAACAAGGCTTGACTGATTTGCAGGTTTTTTTTTGATTGAGCTTCAGCAAATTTTAATTGCCTCTGAGTGTCACGCAGTTTCATTTTAAGACTTTCAAGATTCGTTTTAGTATTTTGATATGTCAATTCTCTCTGTTCTAATTCAGTTTTTGTACCTATGCCTTGGGACCAAAGTTTATTTTGTCGAGATAGAAAAAGTGAGTCTGATGATAGTTTGATTCTAACAAACTGAATGTCTTGTTTAATTTGAGCCAGCTTGTCATCATTTTTGGAATAGGCATTGTATTGCGCATAAATTGATGCATTTTCAGCATTAAATTGAGCGGTTTGGTTTTGAATGATTATTATAGGGCTTCCTTTTTCAACTACATCCCCAACTTTGACCAATACTTTTTTGATCACACCACTGCTTGCAGAAAAAATATTATACTGACGGTCACTCTTGACAATGCCTGAGGCATATACAGATTCAGTTATAGATTTTATTTCAGGTGTAATAAAAGGTATTTCTTTTTTGCAAGAAAAGATAGACATAAAAAAAATAATAACAAGCCAAAATTTAAAATTCTCCACGACAATTTATTTTACAATCGGCGAAGTTAGGAATATTTACAGGACAATTTGGTGACCAAGATCATATGGTTAGCAGATAATTTACATACAAAAATCATATAAATTAACGTGAGTTCGGCGAATAAAACAATCATTTATAATGCTATATATTAAAGTCAGTGCTAGATTTTTACCATAAAACCCTGAAAGGGTTAAATATTTGTAATCCTGGGTTTAAACCCAGGGTCACAAATGCAAATACACATAATTTTGGTGAGATTTTTGCTAAAATATGCAAAAATCATGACAAAATCACATCAAACTCACATTAAATCAGAATTAAAATAGCTTCCATGTCAAATGATAATAAATCTCTTTGGCCCCCCCGAATCCTTCATTTCTTTGAGCTATACTGTCAATACTGGATCCGGTAAAATCAAATATATTTTTTATCCCAGCATGATTTCTGATCATATCATCGATAATAAGATACATGGCTTTTGTTTTTTTGCCCCTATCGTCTGAAGCACACAACATAAAATATAATCTGTCTCCTTCATCAATAAAAAATGCGGCGGCTCTTATTTCTTCGTTTTCTAAAGCCAGGACACAAAATCCTTTATTGATTAAATGAACAGATGTCATAAAATCCTTGAATTGTTTTTTGTTTTTTAAAATTATGCCACTGGGATCGTTTTTTAGTAGAAAAGATAAAGTTTCAGAATAATCTGACGTTTTAACCAGGGTTAATTGAGCTTCTTTTGCTTGTGAAATATTTCTTTTTGTATTCCTGTTATACTTTGTTTCAATTTCTTGATATGGTTTATTAATCCACAAAATGTGATTTATTTTTTCGTTTTTTTCCACCTTATCAGGCAAATTGGCCTTAGTCTTGATATCATACTTCCAACCATATGACTTAAGTTTAGCATAGAATGTATCGCACACTTTTTGACTTAAGGAAACTTTTTTTAAAAATATCCCTAATTGCTGACACAGTAAAGGCGTTGTCACATTGGGAAATAAAAAAGTATAATTTCGAATGAATGGCATTACCGCTTCATAATCATCCAGAATATAGGCGCTCCATTTTTTAGACGTTATCGCATCTAAATACCACGTCAAACCATATACAATATTCGATGAAGAACGATTAATACAGTCGTCCCATTTTTTGTCGTCTATTTTATCTCTTGATAGGAATCTTATACCCATGAATCAATCCACTTATACATACATTTTTTCTATTTCACGGGCATATTTGGTTAATATAACTCTTCGTTTCAATTTCATTGTTGGAGTCAGCTCTGATTCTGTTCCGTCAGCTCTGACAGCTTCCCAGGTATTTGCAGTAAGTATAAATTTTTTGATTTGTTCAATATGGCTAAAATTTTTATTGATATTATCAATGGCTTGCTGATATCGGTTTAGTACTTTTTCGTTCTTAATAATATCAGAAAGTGAAGACCATTGGATTTCATTTTCTGAGCACCACATTTTAAGAGCTTCCTCTGCGGGTACAATTAAGGCGGATACAAATTTTTTACTATCACCTACAACCATCACCTGTTCTATTAGAAAATCTTCTTTAAGTTTGCTTTCTATCGGGGCAGGAGCAACATATTTGCCACCTGAAGTTTTTAATAATTCCTTTTTGCGGTCCGTTATTTTGAGGTATTTTCTTTTATTTGGGCCATCTACCCACATGCCTATATCTCCGGTTTTGAAATATTGTTTACCATTAATGATTTTGAAGACCTCAGCAGTTTGCTCCGGTTGTTTATAATATCCGAGCATTATATTTGGTCCTGCTGCAAGAATCTCACCTTCACCCGGATTATACGTGCCATCAGATTCATCGATCAAAATTTCCACACAATCAAGGGGTACACCAACGGTGCCTATCTTGTTACATCCACCAGTATAGTGGTTTAGGGTCAACACGGGTGACGTCTCAGTCAGTCCGTAACCTTCTGTAATCGTGACACCAGCGGCTGAAAAAACTCGAGCAATTTTTGCAGGGCAGGCGGCAGCACCTGTAGCGATAGAAAGTACATTGCCGCCGAGTGCAGCCCTCCATTTACTGAAAATAAGTTTGTCTGCAATGTTTAGTTTTATGCTATCAATTGTCGAATACTTTTTATCATGTTCAAAATCATCAGTTAGACTAAGCGCCCAAAAAAATAATTTTTTCTTAATTCCGGTCAATAATAATCCTTTATTAATTATTTTTTCGTAAACCTTTTCAAGCAATCTGGGTACCGTAGTAAAAAATGTGGTTTTATGTTCATCAGGTCACCTGTTTCACCACCTAAGTTATCTGTCCCGGTGCAATAAATTTCAGGCCCTATATTAGAATATATATAGATTACTGCTCGCTCAAAAATATGACAAAGGGGTAAAAATGATAAGACCCTGAAACCTTTTTTAACTGGTAACAAATCCATACAACCTTCTACGATGCTTATGATATTAGCATGAGTAAGCATAACACCTTTTGGATTTCCGGTTGTTCCGGAGGTGTATATTATAGTGGCCAGATCATTTGTTTTTATTTTTTGGCAAATAGATTCTACCACTACCAGATTAGTATCACTCATCATATCTTCCCAAAATGGTCGCCCTCCTTGTCTGTCAAAACATATGATTTCTTTAAGTGAATTCACATTTGCCTGAGCTAACGATACTTTGTCATAAAGGTCACCTTCACCGACGAAACAAACTTTTATTTCTGCTTCGTTCATTATATATTCATATTCCCTTGAAGATATGGTTGCATACATAGGCACTCCAATGGCTCCAATGTATTGTATAGCTAGATCGGCAATAACCCACTCAGGTCTGTTTTTGTAAATGACAATACCAACTTTATCCCCAACGTTCAAACCAAGATCGATGAGCCCTGAAGCCAGTTTCCTGGACATCTCGATGACTTGAGCAGTGCTGTAAAATTTCCAACTCCCATTTACATTTGATCCAACAAACCTGTCAACAGGTCCATTATCGTACTGATTTGTGATATAATCAAATAATCTTGTGGCTTGCATGTCCTGAATTATTTATGGCTTTAAAATAAAATACTAACATAGATTTTGAACATATAACATTTTCGAGGTTAAAGATATGTTTTGGTTACTTTTGATCAAAGTTTTACATGCATTATTTTATTTTAGAGTTTTTTCTGTTTGTAAATAGTTTTTTGGAATCAAACATTAATTTTAAATTTGTGTCCGAAAAACTTATATTTTGTAATTTTTACCTTTTTTCATATTATAAAAATATTTAATTTATATCTTTGTCGTTATGAAGCATAAAAATGTACCAACAAAAATAACTTCGGATGTAAGAAAGGTAGAGACATCATTGCCTGATCATTTTAAATGGCATGCATGGATTGTGTTTTTATTTGGTGCATTCTTGTATGCCAATACGCTGACACATCAATTTACACAGGATGATGCAATCGTCATTTATGATAATATGTATACTACCAAAGGTATAGCAGGGCTTAAAGGACTGTTTACAAAGGATACTTTTTTTGGTTTTTTTAAAGAAGAAGGAAAAGCAAAACTTGTGTCTGGAGGCAGGTACCGGCCTATGACACCAGCTATGTTTGCTTTTGAATATCAATTGGTGGGTAAACATCCATGGTTAGGGCATTTAATCAATATTTTGATGTATGGATTTTTATGTTTTATAGTGTATAAAATGTTGTTATTGTTATTTTGTTACAAAGATAAAAGTGAATCTAATTTGTATTTGGTTTTGGCAGCTGCTTTGATATATGCATGTCATCCCATTCATACAGAAGCTGTTGCAAACATTAAAGGACGCGACGAGATTGTCAGCATGTTATGCAGTGTATTCGCTTTATATGGCATTGTAAAATATTTTGACGATGGCAATATAAAACTCATTTTTTGGGCTTGTTTGGTTTTTTTTATTGGACTTTTGTCCAAAGAAAATACCATTACGTTTCTTGCTGTAATACCATTAAGCCTCTATTTTTTTAGAGATTTAACCCTAAAAGATGCGGTATTGCGTAGCTTACCGTTATTGGTACCAACCATTTTCTTTCTTTTAATCCGGTCAGCAGTACTAGGTAATGATTTTGGTGGTCCTCCGATGGAACTGATGAATAATCCATATCTGAAATTAGTAAATGGTGTATACGTTCCGTTTGATGTGAATGAAAAAATGGCAACTATTATATATACCTTGGGAAAATACGTTCAGCTATTAATTTTACCTCATCCTTTAACCCATGATTATTATCCAAGGTATATAGATATAATGTCGTTTGGTGATGTTTCTGTTCTGCTTAGCTTAGGGCTATATCTATTTTTGATTTTTCTTATCATCAGTGGATTCAAATCAAAACAAATAATTGCTTTTGGAGCAGTTTATTTTATCATAACATTATCTATCGTATCAAATATCGTTTTCCCAATTGGCACAAATATGTCTGAACGATTTATGTTTATGCCCTCATTAGGGTTCGCAATAGTTGTTGGTTACTTGTTGAAAAAATATATATTGGATAAATTCGGTAACCGGGCTTTCTTTATTTTACTGGGTATTATTATTTCAATGTATTGTTTGAAAACCATAACAAGAAATTTTGTTTGGGAAAGTGATTTTAGTTTATTTACCACGGACGTTAAAACATCCGTAAATAGTGCAAAAGTACTTAATGCAGCAGGTGGGGCGCTTACAACGAAGGCATTTAGTGAAAAGGATGAAGTAAAAAAACAAGAAATGTGTAAACAAGCGCTGATTTATTTAAATCAGGCAGTCAGGATTCACCCGACCTACAAAAATGCATATTTAATCATGGGTAATGCATATTACTATATCAAAGAATATGATAATGCTGTTGGTGCTTATGAAAATTCATTAAATATTGATTCAGATTTTGCCGATGCCAGGACCAACTTAGCAATTGCACTCAGAGATGGAGGCAGACAGGCAGGAGAAGTAGCTCAAAATCTACAAAAGGCGGAAGAGTTATTGCGAAAATCAATAGATATTTCTCCAAATGATAGTGAGACGCTAAGGTTGTTGGGTGTTGTAAATGGAATAAAAGGCAATCATATGGAAGCCATTAAATATTTTGAAAAAGTAATTCAATTGGACCCTAAAAATGCATCAGGGTTTTTAAACCTCAGCAATGCATACAGGAATTCAGGTGACCCTGCAAATGCGGATAAATACCTGCAAAAAGCCATTGAACTGGATCCAAATATATTAAAAAATCATGCTAAGTAATAGTTTTATTCATTTTTTAAAAGATTTTTACGTTTTTTTAACGTTATGAAAATATCTTTATGCGATCTCGAATCGTTGAAGATAAAGAAAAGCAGGTTTCAAAATGAGCGGAATGTTTAAGAAGGTGATTTATATTTTTATAATGCTGACCAGTTGGAATTCAGTTTTATTAAATGGGCAGGGTTATCTTGAAAGGGAAGATCAATGGGTATCTTCAGTAATGTCCAATATGTCAATCGACCATAAAATAGGTCAGATTTTTATGATCCGGACGTACTCAAGAGGTAATGTCGGAGAAGAAAATGCCATTTCGGATCTTATATTAAAATACAATATCGGAGGTATTTGCTTTTTTCAAGGATCTCCATTGGAACAGGTTTCATTAATTAATAAATATCAGCAAAAGTCAAGGATTCCATTGTTTATGGGAATTGATGGCGAGTGGGGCTTGGGTATGAGATTCCCAAAAGAAACCATTTCTTTTCCCCATCAGCTTATGCTTGGGGCAGTTCAGAACAATGCATTGATATATGATATGGGTCGTGAGATCGCCAAGCAGTGTAAAAAGGCCGGTATCAATATTAATTTTGCCCCGTCATTGGATATAAACAACAATCCTGACAATCCTGTAATTTATGACCGATCATTTGGGGAATCACCGTTGAATGTAACTGAAAAGGGGTATATGTTTATGAAAGCTATGGAGGATGAGGGCATCATGGCGTGTATCAAACACTTTCCGGGACACGGAGATACTAATGTAGATTCTCATGATGATTTGCCTCAACTTTCTCATAGTCGTGAACGCCTTGAACAAACAGAATTTTATCCATTCAGGCGACTGGCCAGTCAAGGCGTAAGTGGACTAATGGTTGGACATCTTAGGGTGCCAACACTTGATGACAGAATCAATCGACCGACAACCCTCTCAGAAAAGGTTGTAAAAAATATCATCAGGGACGATATGGGCTACAATGGTCTGATTTTTACCGATGCCATGGATATGAAAAGTATTACTAAATATTATCCAAACGGCATAGCTGAAGCGGAGGCTTTTTTGGCCGGAAATGATGTCATATTGCTTCCTGAAAATCTTTCAAAGGCAATTGATGCTATCAAAGATTATATGAATGCCGGCAAGATTTCTGAGCAGCGATTGAATGAAAGTGTTGAACGAATTTTAAGGGCAAAATACAAACTTGGTTTAAATACCATTCCCAATCACAACGCAGAAGGAATGATTAAATATCTCAATAGAAATCATGCTTTAGCTATCAAACAAAAACTTATTGAAGCATCCATAACCTTGGTTTCGGACAATAGTGACATTATTCCTTTTCGCAATACGGAAGGATTGAACTTTGGAACATTAAGTATAAATGTAAATCATAAAACCCCATTTCAAGATCGTGTAGACGATTATGTTAATGCCAGACATTATCAGTTGATGCCGCAACAAATGAAAATTAAATACAATGATCTTTTACAAAGCTTGACACAGTTTGACAGGATTCTTATTTCCATCCATACTTCAGGAAAATTGAATGATTTTACTAGGGACCTGCCTGATGATGTAATTAAGTTTTTGAATGAAATAAATCATAAAGACAATGTGGTCATTGTGCTGTTTGGAAGTCCTTATTTGCTTAAAAAGATTCCAGACATGGATAATGTTTTGTTATGTTATGACAATGATTTGATGACCCAGGATATTAGTGCTCAGGCTTTATTTGGGGTTAGCACTTTAAATGGCAAATTACCAGTAACGATTAATGGAAAGTGGCCAAATGGCCATGGACTGGTCAGGGAATCGTTGGGTAGATTGGGGTATTCATTGCCGGAGAGAGTAAACTTAAGCAGTGATTCATTGATGTTGATTGATTCAGTCATGAACCAAATGATACAATTAAACGCAGCACCTGGAGGTCAGGTATTAATCGCAAAAGATGGTAAAATTGTCTTTGAGAAAGCCTACGGGAAATTGAGCCCGGATGGATATTATGTTTCTAAGAATACCATTTATGATATAGCTTCTATTACAAAAATTCTGGCAACTACCATTTCGACAATGAAACTGGTTGATGATCGTAAAATAAACATTACAGATCCGATAAACAAATATATAGCAGGCATTGATACCACAGATAAAGCGTTATTAAAAATAGAAGATATCATGGCACATCATAGTCGTCTTATGGCATATATTCCTTTTTTCGAAAAGACAACCTTACCAAAAAAAAGTTTTGGATACAACCCTCAATATTATAGTGGAATGTTGCAGGAAAATTATACTATACCTGTAGCCAGAGGCATGTTTATGAGAACTGACTATCGGGATACAATCTGGCACGCCATTTGGACAAGCAAGCTGCGGGATAATGATGGTTATAAGTATAGCGACCTTGGTCTTGATATTATCCAAAAAGTCATAGAAAATCAAGCAGGAAAAAAATTGGATGAATATGCAATGACCAATTTTTATAAACCTTTAGGACTGAAGTATACTACGTTTCGCCCGCTTGAAAAACATCCGGCATTTAATATCGCTCCTTCAGAAGTAGATAATTATTTCAGACTTCAAACATTACAAGGCAATGTTCACGATATGGCAGCTGCAATGATGGGTGGCGTCAGCGGCCATGCGGGTTTGTTTTCCAATGCTCATGATATGGCAGTAATAATGCAGATGCTATTAAACAAAGGCTCCTATGGCGGGACACGTTATATCAAAGCCGAGACGGTCAAATTGTTTACGACCAGATTTCGAAAATCTACCAGGAGGGGTATTGGATTTGATATGAAAGAGTTAGATTTATCCAAAATAAAAAACATGTCATCTCTTGCACCATCGTCCACTTTCGGCCACACAGGCTTCACCGGCACTGCTGTATTTGCTGATCCGGAAAACAATATAATCTTTGTGTTTTGTGCAAATAGAACTTATTCGAGTGCCAACAGTTCATTGTTTAATAACAGGGAATATCGTCCTAGAATCCAATCCATCATTTATAAAGCAATGAAGGGCTATCTGGCCAATGCCTATTTGTAATTCGTATAATATTTTCATAGACTTTGATTTTGTAAATATCAGAAAAAAGTGGCTTTTAGGCGAAGTGTATGGTTATTCCAGTATTTTTGTACTATGAAGTTAATATTTACCATAGCAATAAGATATTTGTTTGGAAAAAAAACAACAAATGCCATCAATATCATTACATGGATTTCTATTGTGGGCATGTCCATAGGCACAGCAGCTTTGGTGTTAATACTCTCTGTATTTAATGGATTTGAAAGTTTGCTTTCAGGCATGCTGAATACCTTCAATCCGGATATTAAAGTGTGTCTTGCTGAAGGAAAATACATAAGTATGGACAGTATAGACAGACCTGATTTAATGCAAATAAAGGGAATTGAATTGATATCATTTACGCTTGAAGAAACGTCATTTTTTGAATATAAAGGTTCTCAGGAAGTCGGAATCATTAAAGGTGTAGAAACAAATTTTTTGAAAACTACCGGTCTCGACTCATCCATTGTAACCGGTGAAGCAAAATTAGGGAGCGATGTGCCTTATGCATTATTAGGTTCAGGCATGAACACAAAGCTGTCTATTAACCCATCAGATGGATTTACTGCCATAAAAGTATATATGCCTTCCAAAATTTCAAAAGGCCCATTGGATAAGGACTTTAATACTTTACAGTTTTATCCATCAGGAAGTTTCTCAGTAGGTAGTGATGTAGATATGCAGTATGTCATTGTAGATTTTGAGGCTGCAAATGAGTTGCTCGAACTTGACAATCATTTCAGTAGTATCGAGATAAAACTGACATCAGGTGCTAGTGAAAGTAATGTTATTGATGCTTTGAAAACTGAACTGGGCAAAAAGTTTATAATCAAAAACCGATATCAACAAGATGAAGGTTTTCTAAAAATTATGAATATCGAAAAATGGATTAGTTATCTGATCGCCTGTCTTACATTATTGATCATCGCTTTCAATCTTGTTGGGTCATTGTGGATGATCGTTCTCGAAAAGAAAAAAGACATCGCTATACTCAAGTCTATGGGATTGACAAAGACAGCTATTAAAGCAATCTTTCTTTCTTTGGGCTTATTGGTTTCGTTTATAGGATTAGGCGCTGGTTTTATACTTTCTCTAATTATGTATTGGTTGCAAAAGACATATGGCTTGATATCTATTCCTGATGGATTCTTAATAGATGCATATCCGATCGAATTACGTTGGATAGATTTTATTATTGTCACATGCACGGTAATGACCATAGGTTATGTAGCTTCTTTATTACCATCTATCAGGGGAGGTCAGGTTAGTGCTTTTGTCAGACAGGAGTAAAAAAATCAATAAGATTTTATACCTTATTTAGGGTATTTGATCGTTTTATTGCTTTAGTTTATCAGATTTTTTAAATCATTTTTTTATATTTGGAACTAAGGTTGTCTATTTCATGTTTTTAATCGCGAACAAATAAAATATATTCAATATGTTAATAACTTTAATTGTAATTGTTGTTTTTGGTTTGATTGTAATGTCTTTATACAACAAACTGGTATCTCTTAAAAACAAGGTCCTTGAGGCTTGGAGTGGCATTGATGTCCAATTGAAAAAAAGATATGACCTCATCCCCAATCTGGTAAACACTGTAAAAGGGTATGCATCTCACGAAAGTGGCACTTTAGAGAAGGTCATTCAAGCACGTAATCAGGCTATGGCAGCTAGTAGCAGTGGATCAATTGGAGATCAGGTACAAGCAGAGAATGCGCTCTCTGGTACACTAAAGTCATTGTTTGCTTTGTCAGAAAATTATCCTGACTTGAAGGCTAATACTAGTTTTCTTGCCTTACAGGGTAGTCTGGGGGATATTGAAGAAACGTTGCAGAATGCAAGAAGATATTACAATGCGCTTGTAAGGGATAATAATACTGCAGTAGAGAGTTTTCCATCAAATCTGATAGCCAATAACTTTGGATTTGGGAAATATGATTTTTTCGAAATCGAAAATGATGCAGAAAGACAAAACCCTGTAGTTCAGTTTTAATTTTTATTGTCATTTTGAATGACACAATAATACTTTCGGGACATTTGGATGTAAAAATTATATGTCCCAAAACTATATTATTTTCAAGGTATTTTAATCAATTTAAATACATACAAATAAAATGGGCATGGGCTTTTGCAGACATTTTTTAATTCTGGTCTTTGCTTTATTGACTACGTATACTAAGGCTGAGTATTTTGTCATAAATGACTACAAAGTTGACATAAAAGTATACGGAAGTCAAGCCATGTTTGAAGTTACTGAAGTCATAAACGTCACGTTCAGTGAACCACGTCATGGCATTTATAGAAATATTCCTTACAAATACAGAATAAATGGTGAAGATGTAAATATCGATATTTATGATGTGGATGTGGAAGGATTTGCCTACAAAGAAAGTAAAAAGGGTAGCCAGTATGTGATCAGGATAGGAGATAAAGATGAATATGTTGAAGGAGCTCAAACCTATAAGATAACGTACAAAGTAAAAGGTGCCTGGATTTTTCTTAAGGATCATTCAGAATTTTATTGGAATATTCTCGGAAATACATGGGAAACAGAAATTCAATCGATTAAATATTCTGTTACTCTGGACGAATCTCTTCCTATGACCGAGTCAGATTATAGTATATATACCGGGGCGGAAGGAGAAAAAGGAAAAGATGCATCGATCAGTTATTATCTGAATAAGTTCGAAGGTATGTCCAATCGTGTTTTTCAACCAGGCGAGGGCATTACTTTTGCAATTAACCTACCTTTAAGTTATGTCAGGAGACCTACAGAATGGGAAATATTCTGGAAAAAATATGGTCTTGGCAGTATTGGTGCATTATTCTTCAGCATCATGACAGGTTTTTTTACGCCACATGGAGAAGATATGGAAAAGATTATCCTATTGTAAAAATGGTACAGTATACCATTCCTAAAAATATAAACCCTGCTGAAGGAGGGGTTATTATTGATGAGAAAGCTGACAATGTGGATATCCTTGCATTACTACCATATTGGGCCCACAAAGGAATAATCAATATCAGGCGTATTCCCAAATCCACTGGCAAGGATGATCATGAACTTATTAAGATTGCGAACCTCCCAACGGATTCAGGGCCCTATGAAAAAATAATGTTTAGCGCTTTGTTTGATTCATGTGACACTGTTTTGGTAAGCAGTCTTGAAAATACTTTTTATGAACATCTTCAAGCTGCAAAAACATCCTTAAAGACACATCTGAATACAATGGGTATATATTATCCCGTTTCCATTAAACTTCAGTTTTATACAGGATTGGCATCATTTGTTTTGGCTGTAGCAGCGTTAGGTCTGGGTATTTTGTTTAACTCTATTTTACTTGGTGGAGCTTTGGGACTGAGTAGTGTGATTGGCTTTTTGTTTTCCAATTATATGCTGAAGAAAAACGAAAAAGGTGTTCATTTGTATCAGCAAATATTAGGTTTCAAAATGTTTGTAAAAGCGGCAGAGAAAGACAAGCTGGAAATGATGCTGAAAGAAGATCCTGATTATTTTGAAAAGACACTTCCATATGCTATGATATTTGGATATGCCAAGCAATGGAGTAAAAAATTTGATGGCTTACTCACAGAAGCGCCAAAGTGGTATATTGGACCTGGAGGAATGTATTATGGTGGTGGAACCTTTTCACCTTCTGAATTCGGAGCCAGTTTCGATGAGAGCATTAAGGATATTCAAACAGTATTTACCAGCGCACCCGAAAGTTCAGGGGGAGGTTTTAGTGGTGGCGGCGGAAGTTCCGGAGGTGGATTTGGCGGCGGCGGCGGCGGAAGCTGGTAATCATAAAACCTGAATGATTTTTAATCTTAGAATATTAACATTGAATATTTAGTCATTTCGAGATGTTTAATGGGTAAAATCATTACGATGGTCTAAACTAAACCATATTGGTTTCTATTTATTGAAATTCTATTTTCACTAAATTTATTTTCCAATTTTTTTCACTTGGAACTATTATGGCTTGAGGACCAATTTGAATAGCTGCGGTAAAACGTAGTTTCAGGTTTTGATATTCTGTGCTCAACACACTTTTACGTTCAGTGTTTCCAACTGCATCAAGTACATACTCACTTACTGTGTTGGAGTTTTTTATCTCATCATTGTATAGTATGCGGAGCCTTGAAGGTGTTTTCAATAGATAATAAGACGAATAAATGCCCTCATCATCTTGTGAAAACTGTTTTTTGAAAAGTACTTTTTTCCAATGTTCTTTTCCATCTGGATATGTTGCCAGAAGTATTAAATCTTCATGATAATAATCAATAAAACCGCGTCCGGGGAAAATATCACCAAACTGTCCCGGGCTACTCATTTGTGTACGCCTGGTAAATTCCCTTTCCATTTCCGAAATGATTACTACACCACCATCATTTCGAATAACCAGGTCTTTAATTTTAAAATTTGATAGCTCTTTTATTTTTCCCGGCTTTTTCCCCGTGACATCGGCCATAAAATCTATAGAAAATTTATTAATTAAAATTTCTGCATCGTCTGGGATTTCAGTACTATTTAATGAAAAACCGAAATAACCGTTGGCGTTGCTTTCATCATTTTCCGTGGTTAGACCTGCCATCACAAGTTTTTGATTTTTTTCATCAAAATCAATCTTAAGTTCCGATATTTTGTCAGTTTCTGCTGAAAATCTATGAACACCAATATTTTCTTTGTTCACTACATTTATCAGGGTGAAAGCATCATCATCATTATTCCAGATAGAGTTTTTTTTGCCTAAAATAAATATGGTTCCGCTATTTGTCAACAAAATTTTTTCAAAATCAGATTTAAAGTTAAAATCTTTGATAGTAATAATAAACTCATAAATAGTCTTAAGCTTTTTATTATCTATAAGGTGAAGAATAAGACTTCTATCGTCTGGAGTAAAAATTAATACTTTTGATTTATCTTTCGAGAATACAAATCTTGGATTTCCTTCAGTTGATCTCTTATCTTTAATTACCAATGTAACGGAATCGATGAGACTTACATTTTCATCATACGTGTTTGCTCTGATAAAAGTTTTGCCTTCATCTCGGTAGGCATAATAGAAATTAAAACTGCTATCCATAGGGATTACACCAATCGGACTTATATTCTTTTTTTCGAACTCAGGTGTTCTGGACGTTTTGTATCTTAAATTCTGGTCATAAATCTCAAAACTTTGTTCGTATCCACGATCATGATAAAATATTATATGACCTCCTATGCTAGGTAGGATATCATAAGCATAATTATTTCTTATGTTAATTTCATTCGAAACGGTAACTTTTTGACCTGATAATATTGTTGAGGTAAATAAAAACAGAATAATGACAGCCGTTGTATTTTTGATTTTCATTATCAAAAGCTAATTTATCTCAAATATATTTAATTTTTATCACTCACCCGACAACACGACAGCATTATTTCGTAATTTTGCTTTTGAGATTGTAATTTTTTTAGAAGATGATATAATCTGCAGGTAATTAAGAAATTCATATTAAAGCGGATAATTTTTTAGTAAATGAAGATTAAAATCAATTTTATCATGTCTAAGTCATGGAAAGTAAGATTTAAATTGTGTGAAATTCGGAAGAAAAAATTTTTATATATAATGAAGAAAAATATGGTAGTCTTTATGCTTGAACGAACCTAAATATGAAAATGGATAAAAGTTCCGGCATAGTATAAGATACTTAAATTTTAAAAATAATTTTTTATAATCAAAAATTAGCATGGCGTCAGAGCAATTAATAGAGTGTGTGCCCAATTTTAGCGAGGGTTGTGATATGACTATTATAAAACAAATTACTGAAGAGATTGAGAAGATTGATGGGGTCAAACTTCTTGATGTGGACCCCGGAAAGACTACCAATCGAACAGTGGTGACATTCGTAGGCAACCCAGAGGCAGTCATAGAAGCAGCTTTTTTTGCTATTAAAAAAGCAGCGGAATTGATTGATATGACACATCACAAGGGCGAACATCCTCGTATGGGTGCCACAGATGTTTGTCCGCTTATACCGATAGCTGGCATCACAATGGAAGAAGTGGCGTCTTATGCACACCTGCTTGGTAAAAAAGTTGGAGAGGAGCTGTCCATTCCTGTGTTTATGTATGAGGCAGCAGCAACAAGCCCTGAAAGACAAAATCTGGCTACAATACGAGCGGGTGAATATGAGGGACTTTCTGCCAAACTAAAAGATCCTAAATGGTCACCTGATTATGGCGCCAACGTTTTTAATGCTCGGTCAGGCGCTACTGTAATTGGGGCAAGAGATTTTCTGGTGGCATACAATGTCAATATTAATACTACTTCTGTCCGGCGAGCAAACTCGGTCGCTTTCGACATCAGAGAAAATGGTCGCATAAAAACCGATGATAAAGGGAAAAATATGGTTGATCACACGGGCGAGCTGATCAGAATTCCGGGCAAATGCAAATCGGTAAAAGCCATTGGATGGTACATTGAAGAATACGGTATTGCCCAAATATCTATGAATCTTACTAATATTAATGCTACACCATTGCACATTGCTTTTGACGCATGTTGCGATAGTGCGTACGAAAGAGGCATGCGGGTGACCGGATCAGAACTAGTAGGATTGGTTCCTAAATGTGTAATTATTGATGCTGGGAAACATTTTTTGCGTAAACAAAAACGATCCGTAGGTGTCTCCGAATCTGAGTTGATTCACATAGCAGTTAAGACCTTAGGTTTGGATGAGTTATCGCCATTTGACCCAAAGAAAAAAATAATCGAATATTTGTTGGAAGATATATCAGGTAATACGCTAGTTCAAAAAACACTTATTCAGTTTGCTGATGAAACAGCTTCCGAAAGCCCAGCTCCAGGCGGAGGCAGCATTTCTGCCTATGTTGGTGCGTTGGGCATTTCACTGGGTACCATGGTAGCAAATCTAAGTGCACATAAAGTAGGCTGGGATGATCAGATTGAATATTTTTCTGATATAGCAGATAAAGGCCAAAAATTGAAAGATGATTTGCTCAGAATGGTAGATGCAGATACGCAGGCATTCAATAAAATTATGGATGCCATCAAAATGCCAAAATCTACTGATGAAGAGAAGATCGCCAGAAAAAAGGCTTTGCACTCAGCTACAATACTAGCCATAGAAGTACCGTTAAGCGTAATGCGATCTAGTTTGATGACCATGGACCTGATTAAACAAATGGCCATAAAAGGAAATCCAAATTCAGTCTCGGATGCTGGAGTGGGTGCGTTATGCGCTCGTACAGCCATTCAGGGAGCTTACTTAAATGTTAAAATTAATTGCAGTGGTTTTGATGATAAGGCTTTTGTGGATAAATCAATCATAGAAGCTGACGACATATTTCTTAAAGCCATAGATTTCGAAAAAGAAATTTTGAATATAGTCACTCAAAAAGTAGATTGCTAAAAGCAGTCAACTAGTACCTCACAATAATACTTTAAAAAATGAATACATCATTCTTAAAAAAGCTGGACCTTCACAAAAAAAATGAAGGTACCTGGACTGGACAGAAATCCATGAAATCGGATACTTATCTTGATTCCTATTCTCCTGTAGATGGTGAACTGATCGGAAGCGTAAGTATTACTTCTAAAAAAGATTATGAAAAAGTCATAAAAACAGCTCAAAAAGCATTTTTAATCTGGAGAGAGACACCAGCCCCCGCACGTGGGGAGATTGTCAGGCAATATGGCAATGAACTTCGCAAACATAAGGAAGCGCTCGGTCAGTTAGTTTCATACGAAATGGGGAAGTCGCTTCAGGAAGGGCTCGGCGAGGTACAAGAGATGATTGATATATGTGATTTTGCTGTGGGCCTGTCCAGGCAATTGTATGGTCTTACAATGCATTCAGAGCGACCTTACCATCGGATGTACGAACAATGGCACCCATTAGGTGTAATAGGTATTATTTCCGCCTTCAATTTTCCTGTTGCTGTTTGGTCCTGGAATGCTATGATTGCTATGGTGTGTGGCGATGTTTGTTTATGGAAGGCAAGTGAGAAAACACCACTTTGTGCCATAGCTTGTCAGAACATTCTGCAAAAAGTTTTTAAAGAAAACAAAATACCTGAAGGTGTAAGTAGCATCATTACGGGTGACTATACAGTAGGGGAGTGGATGACCCATGATGCCAGAGTGCCGTTGATATCAGCCACTGGAAGTACACGAATGGGCAAAATTGTAGGTGTTGCAGTGGCACAAAGATTGGGTAGAAGCCTCCTTGAATTAGGTGGAAATAATGCCATTATTGTGTCTGATTCAGCAGATTTAGATCTGGTATTGACAGGTGCCTTATTCGGAGCTGTTGGTACCTGTGGTCAGCGATGTACTTCTACAAGAAGGTTGATCGTTCATGAGCATGTTTATGAAGAAGTAAAAAGTAAATTAATTAAAGCATATAAACAACTGCGTATTGGTAACCCATTGGATGGTAAAAATCATGTTGGACCTTTGATTGATATGCTGGCAGTTGAAAACTATTTACAGGCATTAATGTCAGCAGAAGAACAGCGTGCAACTATTTTGGTAAAAGGCGGTATATTAAAAGGCAAAGAATATGAAAGTGGATGTTATGTAAAACCATGTATTATTGAAGCTGAAAATAGTATGCCGATCGTTCAGCATGAGACATTTGCACCAATATTGTATATTGTGAAGTATAAAGGAGGTGTAGAAAATGCATTATCACTGCAGAATGGAGTACCCCAGGGGCTGTCATCTGCTATCATGACCACAAATCTTAGGGAGGCTGAGCGGTTTTTATCAGCGGCTGGCTCTGATTGTGGTATTGCCAATGTCAATATAGGAACTAGTGGAGCAGAAATCGGAGGGGCTTTTGGTGGGGAAAAAGAAACTGGAGGGGGCAGGGAGTCAGGTTCGGACAGCTGGAAAGCCTATATGAGGCGACAAACAAATACCATTAATTACAGTACAAGTCTGCCATTGGCTCAGGGTATAAAATTTGATTTGTAGTTTATAAAAGTATCTAAGAAATCCCTTCCATAATAATTGGCGAAGGGATTTCTTATTAATTAAATCAGTTTAATGCAGCATATTCCTTCCAAAATTTCATCTCAACAAACTACCATCTTCACTGAGATGTCTGCATTATCTGCCCAATATAATGCCATAAATCTTGGCCAGGGTTTTCCAAATTTTGAGCCGCCAAAACCGTTATTGGAATTAGTCAATTTTTATTTAAATAATGCTAAAAATCAATACGCCCCTATGGCCGGGGTAATGGCGCTCAGAGAAGCAATCTCCTTAAAAATTCTGACGTCTTACAATAGATATGTGCATCCTGATCATGAAATAACCATTACTGCCGGGGCAACTCAAGCTATTTTTACCGCCATTACAGCCTTAATTCACGACGGTGACGAAGTTATTATTTTTGAACCTGCATATGATAGCTACCGACCTGCTATTGAAATTGCAGGTGGTAAAGTGGTTGTATATGCTATGGAAGCCCCCGAATTTAAAATCAACTGGAGTCTTGTGGGTGCTATGATCACTCCGATGACCAAAATGATTCTTATTAATACGCCGCACAACCCTACAGGCACCATCTTCAAGTCGGATGATTTACAAAAGCTATCTCAAATTGTAAAAGATACTGATATCATTATATTGAGTGACGAAGTTTATGAACATTTAATTTTTGAAGGGCATAGACATGAAAGCATACTTAATTATTCTGAATTGTACGAACGAAGCATAGCTGTATTTTCATTTGGTAAAACTTTTCATTGTACCGGATGGAAAGTTGGATATTGTGTGGCTCCTTCTTATCTTATGCATGAATTTAGAAATATACATCAATGGAATGTATTTTCAGTTAACTCGTTTATTCAGCATGCACTCTCAGATTTTTTGAAAGAATCATCCCATTATGATGGATTACCTGATTTTTATCAGAAGAAGAGGGATTATTTTAAAAATAGAATGGCAGGATCAAAATTTCAATTTTTAAAAAGCGAAGGTACTTTTTTTCAATTATGTGACTACAGTAATATAAGTGATATGGAAGACGGAGCGTTTACAAAGGAGTTGACCGTTAAGCATGGAGTAGCTTCTATACCATTATCGGTTTTTTATACAGAGAAACAACAAAATCGGCTCATCCGTTTTTGTTTTGCAAAGACTGACGATTTATTATCAAGTGCAGCTGAGATCTTACGATCTATTTAAGATTGATCTGAGTGGGCTTCAATCATTCCGGAAACTATTAAAAATTGACCGAGCATATAAGTTGCCATTATGATATAGTCTGCGCCATTAAAAGGTGTTTTAAATTTTGTAATGGCAAGTAAAGCATCAGATATTAGAAACAACATAACACCAATTGCCACATTGTAGT
Source organism: Saprospiraceae bacterium (assembly GCA_016717145.1). GTDB lineage: Bacteria > Bacteroidota > Bacteroidia > Chitinophagales > Saprospiraceae > OLB9. The sequence goes on from JADKGD010000017.1 coordinate 70,802, forward strand.
ATCCACGTTGAGATTTTTTTCTGTTTAAAGCGGTAACGATCATTGAAGATATGGCAAAACAATAAACCAAAACCGCAATTTTCAAATCTCCTAGACCAGGCCAGATATATGTTATTAATAATGTCCCGGCGATACCAGCCACAAGTATTGAAAACATAAGTTGTTTAGTATTGTGAGATGATTCTTTAGAAAAAATAAAAGCATATAAAATTTGCATCCCAAGAAAGCAACACAAGCCTAACAAAAAAAAGACTTCTGATGTAAAAAGTAAAAATACATCTCCAAATAAAGCAAAAATCATAGCAAGGATAAACGCATTTGACTGTCTTCTCTCCACACTAATGTAGAAACCTATTAGACTAGCCATTATCATTGGCTTCGCAACAACACGGTATTCAGTTAAGTAAACAAAAAATAGTAAATTCAAAATAAAAACTACTCCAAAGAAGATCGTGAATTTTAAGTACTTATTTAAAAAAAGCATAATAAATTTTTCTTGGGAGCGAATGTAAATTAAAAATATGGATCAATCCTAATATTTTGAGTTGAATTTGTTTGGTTTTACATATTCTGATAGAATTGATTCATATAAAATTATACGTAATCTTTCATTTTTTTTTGCTTTTGTCTTTAAGATAAAAAACATATAATAAAAAAAATATATAAAAAAAAATCAAAATAATTTTTATATTAAAGTTAATAATAATATATTTGCTCCAACAAACCTAGACTAAAGGCTCCGCAGGTGCTTTTTTGAGATAATAGAATAAATAAGTTTCATACTTATAAATCTAGTATAATTATTTCAAAATGAGCAAATTAAATAAAATTTTTTCTAATACTAAACCATTTGTTTTTGTGTCTTTTACACAAAAACTAGTGTCATGTATAGGCAACACTCAAGTTGCCTCATTGATAGATAATTCCCCATTTTGTATGTAAAACGTAAATTTTCTGGTTTCGATTTGAAATCATTTTCAACTATATTTTTTTCTTCACAATCAAATAATTCCATTATGTTTCTCTGGCCTACTTCAAATGAAAGCATTAAATTTCAGGAAAAGCCTCAGGTTGGGGAAAATAATTTTTTCCATTTACTAAATCTCAATGCTATGAAGCGTATTTTACAAATATTTGTTTTTTTACTAATGTTTACCTCATCACATAGCCTTTGGGCACAGTGCAGCATTAATACGCCCACGGTAACAAGTATTTCATGTTTTGATCAGGGAACTGAATCAAACACAGATGATGCCATTCGGTTTAATCTAAATGTCACAGCAGTGTCTGGAAGCAGCCTGGGATTTTGGATAGATGTCAATGGTGGTACCACGGTGTCGCCGCAGACTGGTAATTATGGAAGCCCACTAAGTTTACAACTTGGAAATGGTTCAGCCGGTAGCGGTTCTGGATATACAATCACTTTGACAGACAAATCTGATTTGAGCTGCTCAACAACATTTAATGTAGGTCCAATCGCAAGTTGTAGCGTAGGCTGCTCAACACCTATCCAGTTTATTTGTGATGATCCAAATCACTTAGGTCCTCACTCAGTTACATTATATCCATCAGGGGCAATAAGTAGCGTAAAATGGTTTAATGAAGCGAATGTTCAAGTTGCCTCGGATAGTTTAAACGTTGACATTAATACCCCTGGAATGGGGGATGGTCAGGAGCAATTCTACTATACTGCAAATGATGCAAATGGTTGTGTTGTGACACTTTGTTGCCCAGTAACCGTAAGTAAAAGGGACTGCGGGTATTTTGACCTGGCATTAATAAAACAAAAAAGTGATAATATTCCAGTTAGTTATGGTCAAAATGTAACCTTTAATATTCAGGTGTGTAATCAAGGTACAGATCCTGCTACAAGTGTGAGTTTAGTTGATTATATTCCGGCAGGATTTTCATTTGCACCTAACAATGGTTGGAATGCTTCAGGGAGTAATGCTGTGAGAACCTTAACTGTTGGTAATGGAATAGCAGCAGGCGGATTACTGCCGGGGGCTTGCATAATTGTTCCTATTGACCTCACTGTAAATTCCAGTGCAAATATTACGAATATTCTTAATGTTGCTGAAATTTCAGCTGGAACAGATACAAGAAGTCGTACAAATGATATAGATAGTGCACCTGACTCGGTACCTGGAAATGACGCTGGAGGAGTTGTAAACACCCCAAGTGATGATGTTTTAACGGGAGACGGATCCGGTTCTGTCGGCGATACTAACGCAGCAACGGATGAAGACGATCAGGATCCTGCAACAGTTAGATTAATCGACCTTGCTCTAAAAAAAGAAATTCTCACTGCAGGTCCCTATTTATACGGCCAAAATGTGACCTTTAAGGTAACAGTTGAAAATCAAGGGAATGAGACAGCAACAGATATTGTTGTTTCTGATTATGTTCCTGATGGTTATTCTTTTGTGGCTAACAATGGTTGGACTGGGTCAGCACCATTGATTACAGCTACTATTGCCGGGCCACTTGCATCCGGAGGTTCAACTTCATTAGACCTTGTGTTGACGATAAAGCAAAGTGCTGATGTTAATGCATGGCTGAATGTTTCGGAAATCAGTTCATTTAATGATATTTCAGGAAATCCCATCGGATCTTTTGACATAGATAGTAATCCGGACCAAAACCCGAATAATGATTCTGGCGGATTGGCTGAGAGCCCTGCAGATGATTATTTGGGAGGTGATGGCACTGGGGCCATTGGTGATGGAGTGGCTGCAACAGATGAAGATGACCAGGATCCCGCGCTCATTAATATCTTTGATTTAGCATTAACAAAAGTGTTAAATACAGTTGCACCATATAGCTATGGTCAGACACACAATTTCACGATCACCGTGTATAATCAGGGCAATGTTACAGCAACCAACATTGCGTTAAAAGACTATATTCCAGCTGGATACACATTTGTTGCAAACAATAACTGGGTAGGCGGTCCAAGTAGTGTGACACAAACTTTAGCCGGACCACTGGCACCTGGAGCGTCAGTTACGGTAGACCTAAATCTTATATTTACGAGTATAGTTTCGGCTACAACAAATAAATCATGGGTCAACTATGCTGAAATTACTTCAGCCCAGGATGCAGCGGGCGACCCTGCATTTGATGTTGATAGTACACCAGACAGTAATGGTACAAATGAAAATAATGTATTGCCTGGCACAGTAGGAGACAATGATGTCAGTAGCACATCGGATGCGGGTGTAGGAAGTCAGGATGATCATGACCCTGCGGGACCGGCAATATTTGATTTAGCGCTTAGGAAAACCAAAGAGACAGCATTGCCTAGTTTTGGATATGGACAGACTGTTATGTATCGTATTGAAATATTCAATCAGGGTAATATCGCTGCCACCAATATAGAAGTAATGGATGATTTGCCGTGTGGACTTCAGTTTGCGCCATTATCAGCTGTAAACAGTGCCTGGACGGTAAATGGTAATAAGGTTACAACAACTTATGCAGGCGTACTACAGCCAGGTCAAAGTACATCATTGTTTCTTGATCTGATCGTAACGCAGTGTTATACCAATTTGGATGATGCATGGACTAATCATGCTGAAATATCAAAAGCGGATGATACGGATCCTAATACGGCGAATGCTCCAATAGATGTTGATAGTACACCGGACAGTGATTTAACAAATGACAATGGAGGAGTGCCTGATTTTAATGGCAGTGTGAGCGGAACGGACAATACGATCGATAATGAAAATAATGATGAGGATGATCAGGATCCACATAAGATTGAAGTGTTGGATCTTGCATTGCGAAAAGTATTAACCACTGCTGGGCCATATACATATGGACAGGCATTGACATTCAATATAGAAGTATTTAATCAGGGTAATGTAATTGCGAAGAATATAGAAATAACAGATTATATACCGGTCGGCTATAGTTATGCTGTAAATAACGGATGGTCAGTTGGCCCGACTGTGGTTACACAGTCATATGCAGGACCATTGGTACCTGGTGCAAGCACCGGTCAGTTACCATTGGTATTGACATTGGAGATGAATGCATTAGGCGGCACAGCATGGGATAACTATGCAGAAATTTCTGCAGTACAGGATACATTGAATAACAATAGAAATGACGATGCTGACAGCGTATCAGATAATGATCCGAATAATGATAATCCTGTAGGACCGGGAGATGCGGATGATGATAATATATTAGGCGGTGGGAATAATGTAAATGAGGATGAGGATGATCATGATCCTGCAGCGCCATGGTTATTTGATTTGGCAGTAATTATTGAGAATAGCACTGATATAATAACGAGTTATGGACAAAACGTTACTTTCCCGGTAACGTTGGTCAATCAGGGTAATTTAAGTAGTCAGGGATATACGGTTAGTGTATTGGTTCCATCGGGCTTCTCATTTGGCACTAATCCGCTTTGGAGTTATAGTGGAGGCATAGCAACATACACGACCACAGATATAATCAATCCGGGAGAGACAGATAATTTTAACCTTGTACTTGTTTCACAACCTTCTAATGGCGCAGGTGCATGGACGGTATATGCTGAAATCACGGATGACAATCCAATAGCCACTGAAGTTGGTATAGTAGACATAGACAGTAGCCCTGACAATAATTTTGGTAATGATGCAGGTGGTTCGCCATTACCTGACAGTGAAGGCGGTAGCTATCCTGGCAGCGATGATATCTTAAATGGAAATGGGACAGGTGTAGCAGGCGGCACAGTGGCTGCAACTGATGAGGATGATCATGACCCGGAATTCGTAAGAGTCTTTGATTTAGCCTTAACAAAAGTGTTAAATACAGTTGCACCATATAGCTATGGTCAAACGCACAATTTCACGATCACAGTGTATAATCAGGGCAATGTTACAGCAACCAACATTGCGTTAAAAGACTATATTCCAGCTGGATACACATTTGTTGCAAACAATAACTGGGTAGGCGGTCCAAGTAGTGTGACACAAACTTTAGCCGGACCACTGGCACCTGGAGCGTCAGTTACGGTAGACCTAAATCTTATATTTACGAGTATAGTTTCGGCTACAACAAATAAATCATGGGTCAACTATGCTGAAATTACTTCAGCCCAGGATGCAGCGGGCGACCCTGCATTTGATGTTGATAGTACACCAGACAGTAATGGTACAAATGAAAATAATGTATTGCCTGGCACAGTAGGAGACAATGATGTCAGTAGCACATCGGATGCGGGTGTAGGAAGTCAGGATGATCATGACCCTGCGGGACCGGCTATATTTGATTTAGCGCTTAGGAAAACCAAAGAGACAGCATTGCCTAGTTTTGGATATGGACAGACTGTTATGTATCGTATTGAAATATTCAATCAGGGTAATATCGCTGCCACCAATATAGAAGTAATGGATGATTTGCCGTGTGGACTTCAGTTTGCGCCATTATCAGCTGTAAACAGTGCCTGGACGGTAAATGGTAATAAGGTTACAACAACTTATGCAGGCGTACTACAGCCAGGTCAAAGTACATCATTGTTTCTTGATCTGATCGTAACGCAGTGTTATACCAATTTGGATGATGCATGGACTAATCATGCTGAAATATCAAAAGCGGATGATACGGATCCTAATACAACGACTGCACCAATAGATGTTGATAGTACACCGGACAGTGATTTAACAAATGACAATGGAGGAGTGCCTGATTTTAATGGCAGTGTGAGCGGAACGGACAATACGATCGATAATGAAAATAATGATGAGGATGATCAGGATCCGCATAAGATTGAAGTGTTGGATCTTGCATTGCGAAAAGTATTAACCACTGCTGGGCCATATACATATGGACAGGCATTGACATTCAATATAGAAGTATTTAATCAGGGTAATGTAATTGCGAAGAATATAGAAATAACAGATTATATACCGGTCGGCTATAGTTATGCTGTAAATAACGGATGGTCAGTTGGCCCGACTGTGGTTACACAGTCATATGCAGGACCATTGGTACCTGGTGCAAGCACCGGTCAGTTACCATTGGTATTGACATTGGAGATGAATGCATTAGGCGGCACAGCATGGGATAACTATGCAGAAATTTCTGCAGTACAGGATACATTGAATAACAATAGAAATGACGATGCTGACAGCGTATCAGATAATGATCCGAATAATGATAATCCTGTAGGACCGGGAGATGCGGATGATGATAATATATTAGGCGGTGGGAATAATGTAAATGAGGATGAGGATGATCATGATCCTGCAGCGCCATGGTTATTTGATTTGGCAGTAATTATTGAGAATAACACTGATATAATAACGAGTTATGGACAAAACGTTACTTTCCCGGTAACGTTGGTCAATCAGGGTAATTTAAGTAGTCAGGGATATACGGTTAGTGTATTGGTTCCATCGGGCTTCTCATTTGGCACTAATCCGCTTTGGAGTTATAGTGGAGGCATAGCAACATACACGACCACAGATATAATCAATCCGGGAGAGACAGATAATTTTAACCTTGTACTTGTTTCACAACCTTCTAATGGCGCAGGTGCATGGACGGTATATGCTGAAATCACAGATGACGAACCTATAGCCACTGAAGTTGGAATAGTAGACATAGACAGTAGCCCTGACAATAATTTTGGTAATGATGCAGGTGGTTCGCCACTACCCGATAGTGAGGGCGGAAGCTATCCTGGCAGTGATGATATCCTAAATGGAAATGGGACAGGTGTAGCAGGTGACACAGTGGCTGCAACTGATGAGGATGATCATGACCCGGAATTCGTAAGAGTCTTTGATCTGGCGCTTAAGAAAGTGTTGACAACACCCGCACCGTATACTGATGGTCAATTGATAAAATTTGATATTACAATATACAATCAGGGTAATATAACTGCAAGTAATTTTGTGGTCAATGATTTCATTCCTGTTGGTTATGTTTATAATTCATTAAATCCACTCAATGCGGGATGGCTTGGTTCTGGGGTAACTCCTCTTGCAGTCAACAGGGCTGTAAATACTCCGCTTGCACCTGGTACTTCCACAACAGTATCTATTTATCTGAATATAAATATGACAACTGGTGGTAGCAGAAATTGGATCAATTATGCAGAGATAGGAGGTGCAGATGATGATAATAATCCTTCTACAATATCACCAGCGGATGTTGATAGTAATACTGGAACAAATTCATTGGAGGAGAATTCAGTTCTTCCGGGAAGTCCTGACGATGACAATATAAACGGTGGTGGACCTAATGTGGGTGAAGATGAAGATGATCATGACCCTGCCGGCCCAAGTCTTTATGATGTAGCGCTTATAAAGACGACGACAGCTACAGGTCCGTTTAACTTTGGTCAAATAGTAAAATTTGACTTTACAGTATATAATCAGGGTAACTTCCCTATTAAAAATATTGATGTGATCGATTACATCCCATCTGGTTTTGCTTTTGTCAACGCAGGGAACATCCCGCTTTGGACATATAATGGAACTAATGCAACCGCCAGAATTTTACAAACAATTCAACCAGGACAAAGTGTTGTAATTAGTATAAATCTACAAGTTCAACCTACAACAAATTATGTTACAGGTTGGGACAATGTGGCCGAAATATTTGCTTTTCAGGATATAAATGGAAATGATGTAAGCTCAATGGATATTGATAGCGATCCTGACCAAAATCAGAATAATGATGCGGGAGGCGAACCTGAAGGCTTATCTGATGACTATACAGATGGAGATGGTAGTGGTCCGGTAGGAGGTGGAACGGCTGCAGGTGATGAAGATGACCAGGATCCGGAGAGAATAGAAATATTTGACCTGGCATTAAAAAAAGAATTGCTTACTGCAGCACCTTACAGATATGGACAAAATTTAACCTTTAATATTAAGGTTTGCAATCAAGGTAATATTGGCGCTACAAACATTGACATAAGAGATTATTTACCGGCAGGATTAATATTCGATCCTGTCAATAATCCAAACTGGACTTCATGGCCTAATTATACGATATCAACCATATTGCTTCCAAATACATGTATTGATATTCCACTAATATTAAAGATGATTCAGACGTCGGGTGACGACAAAAATTGGGTTAATTATGCTGAAATCACGGGAGCAGATAACAAAGATGGTCTGAATAGGGATGCCTGGGACATTGACAGTAATCCAGGTAGTAACAATCCTGCTGAAAATTCCGTATTTCCGGGAGACTTAGCAGACAACTATATAGATGGTCACGATAAAGGTGGTGAGGAAGATGATCACGACCCTGCCGGTCCTAAAGTTTTTGACCTTGCACTTAGAAAGGTACAGTTGACAGCTTTACCGAGCTTTAGTTATGGTCAGAATGTAATGTATGGCATTCAATTATTCAATCAGGGAAATGTTGACGCAAAAGATATAGTCCTTGTTGATACAATACCTTGCGGGCTGGAATATTTACCATCATCAGGAGTAAATATCACTGCTGGATGGATATATAATGCGGCTACCAGAGAGGTAAAAACCACTTATCGGAATGTTCTTTTAGCAGGTGCAAATGTGCAGGTAATGCTTGATTTAAGGGTGATTCCTTGTTATACAAATTTGAACAGGGCATGGACAAATTTTGCAGAAATCGAAAATGCAAATGATAATGATCCGAATACTCCAAACCCACCAGTTGATATAGATAGTTCACCAAATGGAGATATCAATAATGACCCGGGAGGAATTCCTAACACACCTTCAGATGATGAGGTTAATGGTGATCCAAACAATCCAAGCAATCCGGCAGCACCTCAGGATGAAGATGATCAGGATCCACACGAAATTCAGGTTTTTGATCTTGCTTTACGCAAAACAGTTGATTTCAGAGGCCCTTACATGATAGGACAAACAGCTACTTTCAGAATAGAGGTATTCAATCAGGGAAATGTAGCTGCAAAGAACATCAAAATTAATGACTATGTGCGTAGTGGATTTACCTTTGTAGGTGCATCAAATCCAAATTGGACATTAACAACTCCGGCTACGCCATTTGCTGACGGTTTATTGAACTATACAATTTTATCTGTTCTTAATCCGGGTCAAAGTATTGTGATAACATTAAATCTTGATGTAACTCTTGACATTAATCCTGGGGTGAAAGATTGGTGGAATTATGCTGAAATTGCTGCCGCACAGGATTTGCTTAACAATAATAGAAATGATGATGCTGATAGTACACCAAATTCGAATAGCCCTTATGAAAACAACGTAGAACCTGATGGACTTTGGGATAATGTTATTAACGGTAACGGGCCAAACTTTAATCAGGATGAAGATGATCATGACCCTGAAAAGGTAATTGTAGTAGGAGGATTGGGAGATACAGTGTGGAAAGATCTGGATGGTGATGGAATTCAGGATCCAGGTGAACCTGGAGTTGCTAATGTAATTGCTACATTGACTGACTGTAATGGTCGTATTATAGATACCAGGACTACAGACAATAATGGATTCTATTTCTTCAATAATTTGATACCTGGAGATTATCAGGTGCAATTTGACATCAGTAATCTACCTGTAGGGTGTGCTTTCACATTCCAGGATCAAGGAAATGATGATGAGAGGGATAGTGACGTGAATCTGAATGGCCTTGGACCATGCACAAATATAACCGGTGGTGATTATGATAGTACTTACGATGCAGGATTATTAATCCTGGCTGCAATAGGTGATTATGTATGGCATGATTTGAATGCTGATGGCCAGCAAGGCGGTGTAGAACCAGGATTACCTGGAGTGCAGGTTAATTTGTACAAAGGAGACGGAACTTATGTAGCGACCACATTTACAAATGGAAGTGGTTATTATTTATTTGACTTCTTATATCCTGGCGATTATTATCTTAAATTCATAGATCCTGCAGATTTTGAATCAACGTTTTCAAATAGGGGAAGTGATTTAAGCGATAGCGATATTGATGGTCTTAATGGTCCCGGGACTACTGCAACTACATATCTCGCTCCGGGAGAGAGAGATATGACATGGGATGCAGGATATTATAAGTGTGTTCCGATCGGAGATTTAGTATGGTATGATATCAATAAAAACGATAAGTGGGACTCAAATGAAAATGGTATAAATGGTCTGAAAGTCAATCTTTGGAGAAATCATTTTGGTTCATGGTTGATTTGGGATTATGAATATACCGGACACAAGCCAGGTACGCCTTCTGATGATGGGTACTTTAAATTCTGTGCTCCTCCTGGACAATATTATATCGAGGTCTTACTTCCACCATTGGGACTTGTCAGAGCACTACACAATGTAGGAAACGACGAAGAAATAGATAGTGATATTGATAATTCAAACGGTATTGGTACATCTGCCAGATTTACATTAACATCGGGTCAGATGAAGTGTGATCTTGGAGCTGGCTACTATCCACAAGCTGTCGTTGGAAATCTTGTGTGGGAAGATAATAACTCAAATGGAATTCAAGACGAAGGAGAAGACCGGGTTGAAGGTGTTACAGTTGAAGCTATAGAAATGGCAACCGGAACAGTGCTTAGGACCGCTGTGACAGACGCAGATGGTACCTTTGAACTTGATGAATTGCAGAAGTTGGATATCTTCCTTAAATTTTACCCACCTGCTGGATTTAGTGCTACGCTACCTAGGGCAACGATCAACGATGCAGCCGATAGTGACGTAGATCATTCATATGGACTTAATACCACAAGGATGTTTTCCATGTTGCCAGCAATGGTAAATGAAAATATAGATATGGGTCTTGCCTTTGGGCCATTGCCGGTATCATGGCTTGATGTGAGTGCAGTCAGAGAAAACAATACACATATAGTATCCTGGAGCACTGCAAAAGAGGTTAATACTGCATATTATCTTGTTGAGAGAAGAATGGAAAATGAAACTGAGTTTAAGGTTATTCCAGGAAAGGTACCTGCCAATGGTAATTCAAATACTATAAGTAAATATAGCTTGGTAGATTTGGATGTGGATAAGTCTGGAATATATATTTACAAAGTAAAACAAGTAGACCTGGATGGACAATTTACCTACAGCAAGTTGGTGAAAGTAAGCAACAATGGAGACGATCGTAGACATGTATCCTAATCCTGCAAAATCTGAGACCACTATTGAAGTAGTATTACCAGTAGACGGAGAGGTCAGGATAGAATTATTTGATGCAGCATCCAAGCTTATAAAAGTCATACGGAAAGTAAGCACACAGCAATCAGGAAATACATTATACAATGTAAATCTGGAAGATGTTGCTGCGGGAGTATACAATGTAACTATTACCATCGACGGAATAGCAACGCAGAAAAAATTGATCAGAATCGAATAAGTTTAAGTCATAAACCGGCATTAAAAAAAAAGGATGTCGGTTTCAAAGAAGTATTCTCAAATTTTAGGTTCACTTAAAGGAGTGAAAATAAAATTAATTTAAGCAGAAGGTGTCGGAACCTTCTGCTTTTTTATTTAGATAAAGTTACTGTATTTGTTAAAGTTACTTTTATGTATATCAACGTCAAAAGATTGAAATTCAGTGTTTTAAATAAGAAATTGAGAGAGCGCTAATTCTTTTATATGAAAGGCGTACTTAGTATTTGAAATTATACATTAAATTATTTTATATATAAAAATTAATTTAATATATTTGCATTTAGTTTGTGATTGTCCCAAGGTCTTCAAGCGTATGTCAATGAAATAATTTTCTTTTCTGATTTTTATTTTAGTATCATATTTATTAAAAAACTTTCCAAGATGAAGCTATTATTAAAAGTACTGTTTGCGATTGGTAACATAACTTTTTATGTTTTAATATAAGCGGCCAATGTGTTTCAGGAAACAGGACTTGTCCGACCACTTCAGCACCTGCCAACATAACTGTCTGCCAGAATGTCCCTTTGACCATTAATTCGAATGTTTCAGGTAATTGTACACGACCCGTCTGCTGTTATGATGCTGCTACTTCCAATTTAAGCATCAACATTGTGGGGACGCATACATTTGTTTCAGATCTAAGATACTGGGTCCTGAATGGTACAGGACCTCAAGGAAGTAAACAAATTGTGTTATATAATGCTGGAGTAGCCGGTACAACTAATCCCTCCACTGCCAATGATTATACGGGTAATTGTAATAATGGTGATAATTTTAATATTACTTTCAGTTATAGTGCAGCTGCCATTATGCCGAGTATTTGTTCTTTTACAACCGGTACACCTAGACTGACGGGAACCCATCAACCAGAGACAACAGAATCAGTATTGAATGGGGTTGATATAGCGTCTTACAATTGGACTGCTCAGGTTTTTGACTGTGTTGGATCAGATGTAGGAGCAATTACTTCTGTCACTTTGACTTTGACCAATCCCAATTGCAATTCCAACTGTATCGGTTGTGGAGGTAGTACCACAGCAGGCACTATGACATTTACATTTTCTGGAACTGCTACTATAAACGATAATTCATGTTCTTCTTTGTCTGCAGCAACTGTAAGTTTTACACCAGTAATTGTACCACCTGTACGAACAGTTGTTTGGAATGGCCCCGGGGCAGTTAATGTTGTAGGAGATACATACACACCTTCAACGGCCACTCCAGGCACATATGTATATAATGTAAAAGTTCAATGTGATGGTGCAAACTGTATTCCTTGTACAAACGGTACATGCGGTACCACATCATCTCAAAACGTGACAGTTACAGTTCAGGCAATATCAAATATACCTGTTATCAATTCTACTCTTTGCCCGGGAAGTACATCTATCTCTGGTACCAGTTCAGAAGTTATTGGTACAACAATAACAATTTTTAAAAATGGAACATCTCTAGGAAATGCTACAGTTTCTGGTGGCACATGGACTTTTAATACTGCTTCCCTGGTATGTGGTGATAGTTACACTGTAACGGCAACCGCTCCAGGTAAGTGTGTGAGTCCTGTTTCAGCAGCAACTGTTGTAACTGATGCTGTAAAACCAGCATTAACAGTACCTACCACCGGTCTTGCCTTAGGTTGTAATCCGACACTTCCGACAATAGCGAGTGTGATAGCAGCCTCGAGTGCTACCGACAATTGTGGTACCCCAACGATAACAGCAGTAGCGGGAGTGATAACCGGTATATGTTCAAAATCACAAAGCTTTACCGTCACTGCTACAGATGGATGTAACAATACCGATGTGAAGACGGTGACGTATACCTGGAGCGACGATGTCGTAAAACCGGCATTAACAGTACCTACCACCGGTCTTGCCTTAGGTTGTAATCCGACACTTCCGACAATAGCGAGTGTGATAGCAGCCTCGAGTGCTACCGACAATTGTGGTACCCCAACGATAACAGCAGTAGCGGGAGTGATAACCGGTATATGTTCAAAATCACAAAGCTTTACCGTCACTGCTACAGATGGATGTAACAATACCGATGTGAAGACGGTGACGTATACCTGGAGCGACGATGTCGTAAAACCGGCATTAACAGTACCTACCACCGGTCTTGCCTTAGGTTGTAATCCGACACTTCCGACAATAGCGAGGTGTGATAGTAGCCTCGAGTGCTACTGACAATTGTGGTACCCCAACGATAACAGCAGTAGCGGGAGCGATAACCGGTATATGTTCAAAATCGCAAAGCTTTACCGTCACTGCTACAGATGGATGTAACAATACCGATGTGAAGACGGTGACGTATACATGGAAACAGGATGTGGTATAACCGGCATTATCAGCACTACGTCACCGGTCTTGCAGTTGGAATCCGACACTTCCGACAATCCAAGTGTGATATCCAACCTTTCGAGTGCACCGACAATTGTGATGGTACCTTTATACCATAACAGCAATAGCGGTGCGACAGGACCGGCCTATGTTCAAAATCACAAAGGTTGACCGTCACTATACCGATGGCTGTAACAATGCAGCGGTACCGGAAGGTCACCTATACCTGGGTAGAAGATGTAGTTATTCCGGTAATCGCCGTTGTTACAAGCGCAGATCCGGCCTGGAGCATGTAACCCAACGTCAATAACAGCACCAACGTTTGAAGCGACAGACAATTGTTTAGCTTCAGCATTAAGTGTAATACCAACGACAGCCGGTCCGACAGGTCCGGCCTGTGCAAGAACACAAACGTGGACAGCCAACTATACCGATGCCTGTACCAATGCAGCGGTACCGGTAGTGTAAGCTATACATGGGTAGAAGATGTCACCATTCCGGTAATCGCCGTTGTGACGGGTTCAGATCCGGCGGGGAGCATGTAATCCAACGTCAATAACAGCTCCAACGTTTGAAGCGACAGACAATTGTTTAGCTTCAGCATTAAGTGTAATACCCACTACAGCCGGTCCGACAGGTCCGGCCTGTGCAAGAACACAAACGTGGACAGCCAACTATACCGATGCCTGTACCAATGCCGCAGTACCGGTAGTGTAAGCTATACCTGGGTAGAAGATGTAGTTATTCCGGTAATCGCCGTTGTTACAAGTGCAGATCCGGCAGGAGCATGTAATCCAACGTCAATAACAGCACCAACGTTTGAAGCGACAGATAATTGCTTAGCTTCAGCATTAAGTGTAATACCAACGACAGCCGGTCCGACAGGTCCGGCCTGTGCGAGAACACAAACGTGGACAGCCAACTATACCGATGCCTGTACCAATGCAGCGGTACCGGTAAGTGTAAGCTATACCTGGGTAGAAGATGTAGTTATTCCGGTAATCGCCGTTGTTACAAGTGCAGATCCGGCAGGAGCATGTAATCCAACGTCAATAACAGCACCAACGTTTGAAGCGACAGACAATTGTTTAGCTTCAGCATTAAGTGTAATACCAACGACAGCCGGTCCGACAGGTCCGGCCTGTGCGAGAACACAAACGTGGACAGCCAACTTACCGATGCCTGTACCAATGCAGCGGTACCGGTAAGTGTAAGCTATACCTGGGTAGAAGATGTAGTCATTCCGGTAATCGCCGTTGTGACGAGTGCAGATCCGGCGGGAGCATGTAATCCAACGTCAATACAGCACCAACGTTTGAAGCGACAGACAATTGTTTAGCTTCAGCATTAAGTGTATTACCAACGACAGCCGGTCCGACAGGTCCGGCCTGTGCAAGAACACAAACGTGGACAGCCAACTATACCGATGCCTGTACCAATGCAGCGGTACCGGTAAGTGTAAGCTATACCTGGGTAGAAGATGTAGTTATTCCGGTAATCGCCGTTGTTACAAGCGCAGATCCGGCGGGAGCATGTAATCCAACGTCAATAACAGCACCAACGTTTGAAGCGACAGACAATTGTTTAGCTTCAGCATTAAGTGCAATACCCACTACAGCCGGTCCGACAGGTCCGGCCTGTGCAAGAACACAAACGTGGACAGCCAACTATACCGATGCCTGTACCAATGCAGCAGTACCGGTAAGTGTAAGCTATACATGGGTAGAAGATGTAGTTATTCCGGTAATCGCCGTTGTTACAAGTGCAGATCCGGCAGGAGCATGTAATCCAACGTCAATAACAGCACCAACGTTTGAAGCGACAGACAATTGTTTAGCTTCAGCATTAAGTGTAATACCCACTACAGCCGGTCCGACAGGTCCGGCCTGTGCGAGAACACAAACGTGGACAGCCAACTATACCGATGCCTGTACCAATGCAGCGGTACCGGTATGTAAGCTATACCTGGGTAGAAGATGTAGTTATTCCGGTAATCGCCGTTGTTACGAGTGCAGATCCGGCAGGAGCATGTAATCCAACGTCAATAACAGCACCAACGTTTGAAGCGACAGATAATTGTTTAGCTTCAGCATTAAGTGTAATACCAACTACAGCCGGTCCGACAGGTCCGGCCTGTGCAAGAACACAAACGTGGACAGCCAACTATACCGATGCCTGTACCAATGCAGCAGTACCGGTAAGTGTAAGCTATACCTGGGTAGAAGATGTAGTTATTCCGGTAATCGCCGTTGTTACAAGTGCAGATCCGGCAGGAGCATGTAATCCAACGTCAATAACAGCACCAACGTTTGAAGCGACAGACAATTGTTTAGCTTCAGCATTAAGTGTAATACCCACTACAGCCGGTCCGACAGGTCCGGCCTGTGCGAGAACACAAACGTGGACAGCCAACTATACCGATGCCTGTACCAATGCAGCAGTACCGGTAAGTGTAAGCTATACATGGGTAGAAGATGTAGTTATTCCGGTAATCGCCGTTGTGACGGGTTCAGACCCGGCGGGAGCATGTAATCCAACGTCAATAACAGCACCAACGTTTGAAGCGACAGACAATTGTTTAGCTTCAGCATTAAGTGTAATACCAACGACAGCCGGTCCGACAGGTCCGGCCTGTGCAAGAACACAAACGTGGACAGCCAACTATACCGATGCCTGTACCAATGCAGCAGTACCGGTAAGTGTAAGCTATACATGGGTAGAAGATGTAGTTATTCCGGTAATCGCCGTTGTGACAGGTTCAGATCCGGCAGGAGCATGTAATCCAACGTCAATAACAGCACCAACGTTTGAAGCGACAGACAATTGTTTAGCTTCAGCATTAAGTGTAATACCCACTACAGCCGGTCCGACAGGTCCGGCCTGTGCAAGAACACAAACGTGGACAGCCAACTATACCGATGCCTGTACCAATGCAGCAGTACCGGTAAGTGTAAGCTATACCTGGGTAGAAGATGTAGTTATTCCGGTAATCGCCGTTGTTACGTCTTCACATCCGGCAGGAGCATGTAACCCAACGTCAATAACAGCCCCCACGTTTGAAGCGACAGATAACTGTTTAGCTTCAGCATTAATTGTAATACCCACTACAGCCGGTCCGACAGGTCCGGCCTGTGCAAGAACACAAACGTGGACAGCCAACTATACCGATGCCTGTACCAATGCAGCGGTACCGGTAAGTGTAAGCTATACATGGGTAGAAGATGTAGTTATTCCGGTAATCGCCGTTGTGACGGGTTCAGATCCGGCGGGAGCATGTAATCCAACGTCAATAACAGCACCAACGTTTGAAGCGACAGACAATTGTTTAGCTTCAGCATTAAGTGTAATACCCACTACAG
Source organism: Saprospiraceae bacterium (assembly GCA_016717145.1). GTDB lineage: Bacteria > Bacteroidota > Bacteroidia > Chitinophagales > Saprospiraceae > OLB9. The sequence goes on from JADKGD010000017.1 coordinate 87,872, forward strand.
CCGGTCCGACAGGTCCGGCCTGTGCAAGAACACAAACGTGGACAGCCAACTATACCGATGCCTGTACCAATGCAGCAGTACCGGTAAGTGTAAGCTATACCTGGGTAGAAGATGTAGTTATTCCGGTAATCGCCGTTGTGACGAGTGCAGACCCGGCAGGAGCATGTAATCCAACGTCAATAACAGCACCAACGTTTGAAGCGACAGACAATTGTTTAGCTTCAGCATTAAGTGTAATACCAACGACAGCCGGTCCGACAGGTCCGGCCTGTGCAAGAACACAAACGTGGACAGCCAACTATACCGATGCCTGTACCAATGCAGCGGTACCGGTAAGTGTAAGCTATACCTGGGTAGAAGATGTAGTTATTCCGGTAATCGCCGTTGTTACAAGTGCAGATCCGGCAGGAGCATGTAATCCAACGTCAATAACAGCACCAACGTTTGAAGCGACAGATAATTGTTTAGCTTCAGCATTAAGTGTAATACCCACTACAGCCGGTCCGACAGGTCCGGCCTGTGCAAGAACACAAACGTGGACAGCCAACTATACCGATGCCTGTACCAATGCAGCAGTACCGGTAAGTGTAAGCTATACATGGGTAGAAGATGTAGTTATTCCGGTAATCGCCGTTGTGACGGGTTCAGACCCGGCAGGAGCATGTAATCCAACGTCAATAACAGCACCAACGTTTGAAGCGACAGACAATTGTTTAGCTTCAGCATTAAGTGTAATACCCACTACAGCCGGTCCGACAGGTCCGGCCTGTGCAAGAACACAAACGTGGACAGCCAACTATACCGATGCCTGTACCAATGCAGCAGTACCGGTAAGTGTGTAAGCTATACCTGGGTAGAAGATGTAGTTATTCCGGTAATCGCCGTTGTGACGAGTGCAGATCCGGCAGGAGCATGTAATCCAACGTCAATAACAGCACCAACGTTTGAAGCGACACACAATTGTTTAGCTTCAGCATTAAGTGTAATACCCACCGCGAGCCGGTCCGACAGGTCCGGCCTGTGCAAGAACACAAACGTGGACAGCCAACTATACCGATGCCTGTACCAATGCAGCAGTACCGGTAAGTGTAAGCTATACATGGGTAGAAGATGTAGTTATTCCGGTAATCGCCGTTGTGACGGGTTCAGACCCGGCAGGAGCATGTAATCCAACGTCAATAACAGCACCAACGTTTGAAGCGACAGACAATTGTTTAGCTTCAGCATTAAGTGTAATACCCACGACAGCCGGTCCGACAGGTCCGGCCTGTGCAAGAACACAAACGTGGACAGCCAACTATACCGATGCCTGTACCAATGCAGCAGTACCGGTAAGTGTAAGCTATACATGGGTAGAAGATGTAGTTATTCCGGTAATCGCCGTTGTTACAAGTGCAGATCCGGCAGGAGCATGTAATCCAACGTCAATAACAGCACCAACGTTTGAAGCGACAGACAATTGTTTAGCTTCAGCATTAAGTGTAATACCCACTACAGCCGGTCCGACAGGTCCGGCCTGTGCAAGAACACAAACGTGGACAGCCAACTATACCGATGCCTGTACCAATGCAGCAGTACCGGTAAGTGTAAGCTATACATGGGTAGAAGATGTAGTCATTCCGGTAATCGCCGTTGTTACGAGTGCAGACCCGGCAGGAGCGTGTAATCCAACGTCAATAACAGCACCAACGTTTGAAGCGACAGACAATTGTTTAGCTTCAGCATTAAGTGTAATACCAACGACAGCCGGTCCGACAGGTCCGGCCTGTGCAAGAACACAAACGTGGACAGCCAACTATACCGATGCCTGTACCAATGCAGCGGTACCGGTAAGTGTAAGCTATACCTGGGTAGAAGATGTAGTTATTCCGGTAATCGCCGTTGTGACGAGTGCAGACCCGGCAGGAGCATGTAATCCAACGTCAATAACAGCACCAACGTTTGAAGCGACAGACAATTGTTTAGCTTCAGCATTAAGTGTAATACCCACTACAGCCGGTCCGACAGGTCCGGCCTGTGCAAGAACACAAACGTGGACAGCCAACTATACCGATGCCTGTACCAATGCAGCGGTACCGGTAAGTGTAAGCTATACCTGGGTAGAAGATGTAGTTATTCCGGTAATCGCCGTTGTTACAAGCGCAGATCCGGCAGGAGCATGTAACCCAACGTCAATAACAGCACCAACGTTTGAAGCGACAGACAATTGTTTAGCTTCAGCATTAAGTGTAATACCAACTACAGCCGGTCCGACAGGTCCGGCCTGTGCAAGAACACAAACGTGGACAGCCAACTATACCGATGCCTGTACCAATGCAGCGGTACCGGTAAGTGTAAGCTATACCTGGGTAGAAGATGTAGTTATTCCGGTAATCGCCGTTGTGACGAGTGCAGACCCGGCAGGAGCATGTAATCCAACGTCAATAACAGCACCAACGTTTGAAGCGACAGATAATTGTTTAGCTTCAGCATTAAGTGTAATACCAACGACAGCCGGTCCGACAGGTCCGGCCTGTGCAAGAACACAAACGTGGACAGCCAACTATACCGATGCCTGTACCAATGCAGCGGTACCGGTAAGTGTAAGCTATACATGGGTAGAAGATGTCACCATTCCGGTAATCGCCGTTGTGACGGGTTCAGACCCGGCGGGAGCATGTAATCCAACGTCAATAACAGCACCAACGTTTGAAGCGACAGACAATTGTTTAGCTTCAGCATTAAGTGTAATACCAACGACAGCCGGTCCGACAGGTCCGGCCTGTGCAAGAACACAAACGTGGACAGCCAACTATACCGATGCCTGTACCAATGCAGCGGTACCGGTAAGTGTAAGCTATACCTGGGTAGAAGATGTAGTTATTCCGGTAATCGCCGTTGTGACGAGTGCAGACCCGGCAGGAGCATGTAATCCAACGTCAATAACAGCACCAACGTTTGAAGCGACAGACAATTGTTTAGCTTCAGCATTAAGTGTAATACCCACTACAGCCGGTCCGACAGGTCCGGCCTGTGCAAGAACACAAACGTGGACAGCCAACTATACCGATGCCTGTACCAATGCAGCAGTACCGGTAAGTGTAAGCTATACATGGGTAGAAGATGTAGTTATTCCGGTAATCGCCGTTGTGACGAGTGCAGACCCGGCAGGAGCATGTAATCCAACGTCAATAACAGCACCAACGTTTGAAGCGACAGACAATTGTTTAGCTTCAGCATTAAGTGTAATACCAACGACAGCCGGTCCGACAGGTCCGGCCTGTGCAAGAACACAAACGTGGACAGCCAACTATACCGATGCCTGCACCAATGCAGCGGTACCGGTAAGTGTAAGCTATACATGGGTAGAAGATGTAGTTATTCCGGTAATCGCCGTTGTTACAAGTGCAGATCCGGCAGGAGCATGTAATCCAACGTCAATAACAGCACCAACGTTTGAAGCGACAGACAATTGTTTAGCTTCAGCATTAAGTGTAATACCCACTACAGCCGGTCCGACAGGTCCGGCCTGTGCAAGAACACAAACGTGGACAGCCAACTATACCGATGCCTGTACCAATGCAGCGGTACCGGTAAGTGTAAGCTATACATGGGTAGAAGATGTAGTTATTCCGGTAATCGCCGTTGTGACGGGTTCAGACCCGGCGGGAGCATGTAATCCAACGTCAATAACAGCACCAACGTTTGAAGCGACAGACAATTGTTTAGCTTCAGCATTAAGTGTAATACCAACGACAGCCGGTCCGACAGGTCCGGCCTGTGCAAGAACACAAACGTGGACAGCCAACTATACCGATGCCTGTACCAATGCAGCGGTACCGGTAAGTGTAAGCTATACCTGGGTAGAAGATGTAGTTATTCCGGTAATCGCCGTTGTGACGGGTTCAGATCCGGCAGGAGCATGTAATCCAACGTCAATAACAGCACCAACGTTTGAAGCGACAGATAATTGTTTAGCTTCAGCATTAAGTGTAATACCCACTACAGCCGGTCCGACAGGTCCGGCCTGTGCAAGAACACAAACGTGGACAGCCAACTATACCGATGCCTGTACCAATGCAGCGGTACCGGTAAGTGTAAGCTATACATGGGTAGAAGATGTAGTTATTCCGGTAATCGCCGTTGTGACGGGTTCAGATCCGGCGGGAGCATGTAATCCAACGTCAATAACAGCACCAACGTTTGAAGCGACAGATAATTGTTTAGCTTCAGCATTAAGTGTAATACCAACGACAGCCGGTCCGACAGGTCCGGCCTGTGCAAGAACACAAACGTGGACAGCCAACTATACCGATGCCTGTACCAATGCAGCAGTACCGGTAAGTGTAAGCTATACATGGGTAGAAGATGTAGTTATTCCGGTAATCGCCGTTGTTACGGGTTCAGATCCGGCAGGAGCATGTAATCCAACGTCAATAACAGCACCAACGTTTGAAGCGACAGATAATTGTTTAGCTTCAGCATTAAGTGTAATACCAACGACAGCCGGTCCGACAGGTACGGCCTGTGCAAGAACACAAACGTGGACAGCCAACTATACCGATGCCTGTACCAATGCAGCAGTACCGGTAAGTGTAAGCTATACATGGGTACAAGATGGAGTTATTCCGGTAATCGCCGTTGTTACAGGTGCAGATCCGGCAGGAGCATGTAATCCAACGTCAATAACAGCACCAACGTTTGAAGCGACAGACAATTGTTTAGCTTCAGCATTAAGTGTAATACCAACGACAGCCGGTCCGACAGGTCCGGCCTGTGCAAGAAACACAAACGTGGACAGCCCAACTATACCGATGCCTGTACCAATGCAGCGGTACCGGTAAGTGTAAGCTATACATGGGTAGAAGATGTCGCCATTCCGGTAATCGCCGTTGTGACGGGTTGGAACAACGCCATACAAAACCCACACCCAAAAAGAGTTTGGTAGCGTGGACGAGCCAGACCCGGCAGGAGCATGTAATCCAACGTCAATAACAGCTCCAACGTTTGAAGCGACAGACAATTGTTTAGCTTCAGCATTAAGTGTAATACCCACGACAGCCGGTCCGACAGGTCCGGCCTGTGCAAGAACACAAACGTGGACAGCCAACTATACCGATGCCTGTACCAATGCAGCGGTACCGGTAAGTGTCACCTATACCTGGGTAGAAGATGTAGTTATTCCGGTAATCGCCGTTGTTACAAGCGCAGATCCGGCAGGAGCATGTAATCCAACGTCAATAACAGCACCAACGTTTGGTACTACAGCCGGTCCGACAGGTCCGGCCTGTGCAAGAACACAAACGTGGACAGCCAACTATACCGATGCCTGTACCAATGCAGCGGTACCGGTAAGTGTCACCTATACCTGGGTAGAAGATGTAGTTATTCCGGTAATCGCCGTTGTGACGGTTCAGACCCGGCGGGCGGAATCAACGTCAAACACAAAGTTTGAGGCGCTGCTACACCCGCACGGCGCCCGGAAAAATCAGAACCACACGACGCGGGAAGTACTACAATGTACGTGACCAAATTAAACATAAACAGACGCTGGAGAACACAAACGTGGACAAAAGGCTGTAAGGGAGGTAAGGTAACTAACAGAAGAGAGTTTCCGGTAATCGCCGTTGTGACGGGTTCAGATCCGGCGGGAGCATGTAATCCAACGTCAATAACAGCACCAACGTTTGAAGCGACAGACAATTGTTTAGCTTCAGCATTAAGTGTAATACCCACGACAGCAGGTCCGACAGGTCCGGCCTGTGCAAGAACACAAACGTGGACAGCCAACTATACCGATGCCTGTACCAATGCAGCGGTACCGGTAAGTGTAAGCTATACCTGGGTAGAAGATGTAGTTATTCCGGTAATCGCCGTTGTGACGGGTTCAGATCCGGCGGGAGCATGTAATCCAACGTCAATAACAGCACCAACGTTTGAAGCGACAGACAATTGTTTAGCTTCAGCATTAAGTGTAATACCAACGACAGCCGGTCCGACAGGTCCGGCCTGTGCAAGAACACAAACGTGGACAGCCAACTATACCGATGCCTGTACCAATGCAGCGGTACCGGTAAAGTGTCACCTATACCTGGGTAGAAGATGTAGTTATTCCGGTAATCGCCGTTGTGACGGGTTCAGACCCGGCAGGAGCATGTAATCCAACGTCAATAACAGCACCAACGTTTGAAGCGACAGATAATTGTTTAGCTTCAGCATTAAGTGTAATACCCACTACAGACGGTCCGACAGGTCCGGCCTGTGCAAGAACACAAACGTGGACAGCCAACTATACCGATGCCTGTACCAATGCAGCAGTACCGGTAAGTGTAAGCTATACATGGGTAGAAGATGTAGTTATTCCGGTAATCGCCGTTGTGACGGGTGCAGACCCGGCAGGAGCGTGTAATCCAACGTCAATAACAGCACCAACGTTTGAAGCGACAGACAATTGTTTAGCTTCAGCATTAAGTGTAATACCAACTACAGCCGGTCCGACAGGTCCGGCCTGTGCGAGAACACAAACGTGGACAGCCAACTATACCGATGCCTGTACCAATGCAGCAGTACCGGTAAGTGTAAGCTATACATGGGTAGAAGATGTAGTTATTCCGGTAATCGCCGTTGTTACGGGTGCAGACCCGGCAGGAGCATGTAATCCAACGTCAATAACAGCACCAACGTTTGAAGCGACAGATAATTGTTTAGCTTCAGCATTAAGTGTAATACCCACTACAGCCGGTCCGACAGGTCCGGCCTGTGCAAGACCACAAACGTGGACAGCCAACTATACCGATGCCTGTACCAATGCAGCAGTACCGGTAAGTGTAAGCTATACATGGGTAGAAGATGTAGTTATTCCGGTAATCGCCGTTGTTACGGGTTCAGATCCGGCAGGAGCATGTAATCCAACGTCAATAACAGCACCAACGTTTGAAGCGACAGACAATTGTTTAGCTTCAGCATTAAGTGTAATACCAACGACAGCCGGTCCGACAGGTCCGGCCTGTGCAAGAACACAAACGTGGACAGCCAACTATACCGATGCCTGTACCAATGCAGCAGTACCGGTAAGTGTAAGCTATACATGGGTAGAAGATGTAGTTATTCCGGTAATCGCCGTTGTGACAGGTGCAGATCCGGCAGGAGCATGTAATCCAACGTCAATAACAGCACCAACGTTTGAAGCGACAGACAATTGTTTAGCTTCAGCATTAAGTGTAATACCCACTACAGCCGGTCCGACAGGTCCGGCCTGTGCAAGAACACAAACGTGGACAGCCAACTATACCGATGCCTGTACCAATGCAGCGGTACCGGTAAGTGTAAGCTATACCTGGGTAGAAGATGTAGTTATTCCGGTAATCGCCGTTGTGACGGGTTCAGATCCGGCAGGAGCATGTAATCCAACGTCAATAACAGCACCAACGTTTGAAGCGACAGACAATTGTTTAGCTTCAGCATTAAGTGTAATACCCACTACAGCCGGTCCGACAGGTCCGGCCTGTGCAAGAACACAAACGTGGACAGCCAACTATACCGATGCCTGTACCAATGCAGCGGTACCGGTAAGTGTCACCTATACCTGGGTAGAAGATGTAGTTATTCCGGTAATCGCCGTTGTGACGGGTTCAGATCCGGCGGGAGCATGTAATCCAACGTCAATAACAGCACCAACGTTTGAAGCGACAGACAATTGTTTAGCTTCAGCATTAAGTGTAATACCAACGACAGCCGGTCCGACAGGTCCGGCCTGTGCAAGAACACAAACGTGGACAGCCAACTATACCGATGCCTGTACCAATGCAGCGGTACCGGTAAGTGTCACCTATACATGGGTAGAAGATGTAGTTATTCCGGTAATCGCCGTTGTTACGGGTTCAGACCCGGCGGGAGCATGTAATCCTGCGTCAATAACAGCACCAACGTTTGAAGCGACAGACAATTGTTTAGCTTCAGCATTAAGTGTAATACCAACGACAGCCGGTCCGACAGGTCCGGCCTGTGCAAGAACACAAACGTGGACAGCCAACTATACCGATGCCTGTACCAATGCAGCGGTACCGGTAAGTGTAAGCTATACCTGGGTAGAAGATGTAGTTATTCCGGTAATCGCCGTTGTGACGGGTTCAGACCCGGCAGGAGCATGTAATCCAACGTCAATAACAGCACCAACGTTTGAAGCGACAGACAATTGTTTAGCTTCAGCATTAACTGTAATACCCACTACAGCCGGTCCGACAGGTCCGGCCTGTGCAAGAACACAAACGTGGACAGCCAACTATACCGATGCCTGTACCAATGCAGCGGTACCGGTAAGTGTAAGCTATACCTGGGTAGAAGATGTAGTTATTCCGGTAATCGCCGTTGTGACGAGTTCAGATCCGGCGGGAGCATGTAATCCAACGTCAATAACAGCACCAACGTTTGAAGCGACAGACAATTGTTTAGCTTCAGCATTAAGTGTAATACCAACGACAGCCGGTCCGACAGGTCCGGCCTGTGCAAGAACACAAACGTGGACAGCCAACTATACCGATGCCTGTACCAATGCCGCGGTACCGGTAAGTGTAAGCTATACCTGGGTAGAAGATGTAGTTATTCCGGTAATCGCCGTTGTGACGAGTGCAGATCCGGCGGGAGCATGTAATCCAACGTCAATAACAGCACCAACGTTTGAAGCGACAGACAATTGTTTAGCTTCAGCATTAAGTGTAATACCAACGACAGCCGGTCCGACAGGTCCGGCCTGTGCAAGAACACAAACGTGGACAGCCAACTATACCGATGCCTGTACCAATGCAGCGGTACCGGTAAGTGTCACCTATACCTGGGTAGAAGATGTAGTTATTCCGGTAATCGCCGTTGTGACGGGTTCAGACCCGGCGGGAGCATGTAATCCAACGTCAATAACAGCACCAACGTTTGAAGCGACAGACAATTGTTTAGCTTCAGCATTAAGTGTAATACCAACGACAGCCGGTCCGACAGGTCCGGCCTGTGCAAGAACACAAACGTGGACAGCCAACTATACCGATGCCTGTACCAATGCAGCGGTACCGGTAAGTGTAAGCTATACATGGGTAGAAGATGTATACCCACTACAGCCGGTCCGACAGGTCCGGCCTGTGCAAGAACACAAACGTGGACAGCCAACTATACCGATGCCTGTACCAATGCAGCGGTACCGGTAAGTGTAAGCTATACCTGGGTAGAAGATGTCACCATTCCGGTAATCGCCGTTGTGACGGGTTCAGATCCGGCGGGAGCATGTAATCCCAGCGTCAATAACAGCACCAACGTTTGAAGCGACAGACAATTGTTTAGCTTCAGCATTAAGTGTAATACCCACGACAGCCGGTCCGACAGGTCCGGCCTGTGCAAGAACACAAACGTGGACAGCCAACTATACCGATGCCTGTACCAATGCAGCGGTACCGGTAAGTGTAAGCTATACATGGGTAGAAGATGTAGTTATTCCTGTATTAACGGTACCGGTAACCGGTTTAAACCTAGGAGAGAATCCTTCCGTTTTACCCTCTATAGAAAGTATAATTGCAGCTTCGTCTGTAATTGATAATTGCCAGGTATCCATTTCTGCGACAGCCGGAGAAATATTAGGAGATTGTGACAAATCACAAGTCTTTACAGTGACAGCTACGGATAGATGTGGTAATACGGACGTTAAGACGGTAACTTACACCTGGTCTTGTCTGAAAGCGGCAATAGGAGACTTTGTATGGCACGATATAAATGCAGATGGACAGCAGTCCCCGGGTGAACCGGGAATACCAGGAGTACAGGTCAATCTGTATAAAGAAGACGGAACGCTTATAGGTACCACTTACACAGATGACAATGGATATTACCGTTTTGATTTCCTATATCCGGGTAGTTACTATCTGGAATTCATAGATCCTACAGGATATGAAAATACTTTCTCTGATAAAGAAAGTGATAATACGGATTCAGATGTTTCGGGCAGTAATGGTCCAGGTACCACACAGACAATATATCTTGTATCAGGAGAAATAGATATTACATGGAATGCCGGATATTACATGTGCGTACCGATTGGAGATCTTGTTTGGTATGATATTAATACAAATGACGTTTGGGATTCATATGAAAATGGTATCAATGGGTTGAGGGTAAATCTCTGGAGGAATCACTTCGGTACGTGGATAATCTGGGATTATCAGATAACTGGGCACAAGCCAGGTACACCTTCTGATGATGGGTACTTTAAATTCTGTGCTCCTCCTGGACAATATTATATCGAGGTCTTACTTCCACCATTGGGACTTGTCAGAGCACTACACAATGTAGGAAACGATGAAGAAATAGATAGTGATATTGATAATTCAAACGGTATTGGTACATCTGCCAGATTTACATTAACATCGGGTCAGATGAAGTGTGATCTTGGAGCTGGCTACTATCCACAAGCTGTCGTTGGAAATCTTGTGTGGGAAGATAATAACTCAAATGGAATTCAAGACGAAGGAGAAGACCGGGTTGAAGGTGTTACAGTTGAAGCTATAGAAATGGCAACCGGAACAGTGCTTAGGACCGCTGTAACAGACGCAGATGGTACCTTTGAACTTGATGAATTGCAGAAGTTGGATATTTTCCTTAAATTTTATCCACCTGCTGGATTTAGTGCTACGCTACCTAGGGCAACGATCAATGATGCAGTCGATAGTGACGTAGATCATTCATATGGACTAAATACCACAAGGATGTTTTCCATGTTGCCCACAATGATAAATCAAAATATAGATATGGGTCTTGCCTTTGGGCCATTGCCGGTATCATGGCTTGATGTGAGTGCAGTCAGAGAAAACAATACACATATAGTATCCTGGAGCACTGCAAAAGAGGTTAATACTGCATATTATCTTGTTGAGAGAAGAATGGAAAATGAAACTGAGTTTAAGGTTATTCCAGGAAAGGTACCTGCCAATGGTAATTCAAATACTATAAGTAAATATAGCTTGGTAGATTTGGATGTGGATAAGTCTGGAATATATATTTACAAAGTAAAACAAGTAGACCTGGATGGACAATTTACCTACAGCAAGTTGGTGAAAGTAAGCAACAATGGAGAGACGATCGTAGACATGTATCCTAATCCTGCAAAATCTGAGACCACTATTGAAGTAGTATTACCAGTAGACGGAGAGGTCAGGATAGAATTATTTGATGCAGCATCCAAGCTTATAAAAGTCATACGGAAAGTAAGCACACAGCAATCAGGAAATACATTATACAATGTAAATCTGGAAGATGTTGCTGCAGGAGTATACAATGTAATTATTACCATCGACGGAATAGCAACGCAGAAAAAATTGATCAGAATCGAATAAGTTTAAGTCATAAACCGGCATTCAAAAAAAGGATGTCGGTTTCAAAGAAGTATTCTCAAATTTTAGGTTCACTTAAAGGAGTGAAAGTAAAATTAATTTAAGCAGAAGGTGTCGGAACCTTCTGCTTTTTATTTTAAACACCAAGTTTATCAAGATATACAATAAGCAGAACTATTTTCCAGTAAAAGGCATAATAATAGTTTTAAACTACATAAGTTAAGACTTCTCCCGTATAATATTAATTCGAAACAGTTTTCAAAAACTTTGTATGTAGTTAAAAAAAATAGGCATTAAATATTGCTATTCAATGCCTTAATGATATAATATTTATCCCTTTTTTAAACAGCGAAACTTTCGCCACAACCACAAGTTCTGGCAGCATTTGGATTATTGAAGTAAAATCCTTTTCCTTCAAGGCCGCCTGAAAACTCCAGTGTTGTATTGCATAGATATAAAAAACTTTTAAGATCTGTGACTACTCTGATGCCATTATCATCAAATACCTGATCGTTAGGTTTGTTTTCATTATCAAAATCCAATACATAACTCAGCCCTGAACAACCGCCACTTGTTACACTTACCCTTACAAAAAATCTTTCGTCAAGATTTTTAGTTTTGATGACTTCCAATATTTTATCTTTTGCACTATCTGCTACAAACAACATATAAATTGATTAGAATTAAGCATTTAATTATGCAGGAACAACTTCAACATTTTTACTTTTGTAGTCCGCAATTGCACTTTTTATGGCATCTTCAGCCAATACCGAGCAATGAATTTTGACTGGCGGTAAAGCCAATTCTTCTACAATATCCATATTGTCAATAGCTAATGCAGCATCAATAGACTTGCCTTTTAGCCATTCTGTTGCCAACGAAGAAGAAGCAATCGCTGAGCCACAACCAAATGTTTTGAACTTAGCATCAATAATAGTATTGGTGGCCTCATCTACTTCTATCTGTAACCTCATAACGTCTCCACATTCGGGAGCTCCAACAAGACCGGTGCCAACATTTTTTTTATTTTTGTCCAGGGTACCTACATTTTTAGGATGCTTAAAATGGTCAAGCAATTTTTCTGAATATGCCATGTGTTATTGTTTTACATTTAAATTTAAAATAATATTTCGTCTATTAATGTTCTGACCAGATTACAGATTCAAGGTCCACTCCTTCTTTATACATCTCCCAGATGGGGCTAAGATCTCTCATGTGGTTGACACCTTTAGTGACTAAGTCTATGGTAAAATCAATCTCTTCTTCAGTTGTGAACCTACCTAAACTAAATCTTATAGAAGAATGGGCTAAGTCATCACCCAAACCTAATGCAACCAATACGCAAGATGGTTCCAAAGAGGCAGAAGTACAGGCAGATCCTGATGAAACTGCAATGTTTTGATTAAATGTCATCATAAGCCCTTCGCCTTCAACGTGCTTGAAAGAAATGTTAGTTACATGAGGCATTCTGTGTTCTATATTTCCATTAATATAAATCTCTTCCAGGTTGGCCACGAATGCTTTCTCAAGTTTATCTCTTAATATGGCCAATCTAACCCCGTCTGTTTCCATTTCTGCTTTGGCTATGGCAGCAGCAGCACCAAAACCTACAATACCCGGTACATTAAGTGTGCCTGATCTCATCCCTCTTTCATGACCGCCTCCATCCATTTGAGCCGTAACTTTTACCCTTGGGTTTTTTCTATTTACAAAAAGCGCCCCTACTCCCTTTGGGCCGTACATTTTATGAGAAGTAAAAGCCATTAAGTGAACACCAACTTCTTTTGGATGGGCTGTTATTTTTCCTACAACCTGAGTAGCATCGCTCATGAATAAGATACCATGCTTTCTGCATATATCACCTATTTCTTTCATAGGCTGAATGACGCCGGTTTCATTATTGGCCCACATGATTGAGATCAATATTGTTTTTTCCGTAATCGCAGCTTCCAACTCTTTAAGATCAATGAGACCGTCGTTTTTGACATTTAAATATGTTACCTGACCTCCCATTTTTTCAACTTTCTTACAGGCATCAAGTACAGCTTTGTGCTCGGTCTTTGTTGTTATAATATGATTTCCCTTTTCAGAATACATTTCAAAAATGCCTTTAATAGCCAGATTATCTGATTCAGTGGCACCTGAAGTAAAAATAATTTCTTTTGGATCTACATCAATCAAATCAGCAATTTGCTCACGAGCATACTCTACAGCTTCCTCAGCTTTCCAGCCAAACGGGTGATTTCTGCTTGCAGCATTACCTGGAATCTCATAAAAATATGGCAACATCGTCTGAACTACACGAGGATCAGTAGGCGTTGTAGCATTATTATCTAAATAAATTAATCTTTTATCGTCCATTATCACTAATTATATTTAATCTAAATACAAATATAATGCTATTTTGTTTAATTTAGTTTGGCTTTTCATTAAACTTTGAATAATAATTAACATTGTTTAATCTGAAGGTTTTGAGATTAACATGAATAATATATTTTATCCACCATAAAGCAGGGACTTATATAGTATGCTTATTTTTTATATGACTGATGATTGTAAAAATATTTTTTCTAATATTAATGCTGTTCGGATATGTTTTTTTCAGAATGTTTCATAGTTTTGATCACTTTGACTTCTTCTATTTTGGTATCTGATTTGGAAATGATGATAAACTTATAATTTTCCAATTCTATTTCTTCTCCTTCTTCCGGGATACTGCCATGAGTCATGACAATATACCCAGAAAGTGTAACATATTCTTCTTCCGGAAGATTCAGATTTTCATATTTACTATTCAAATAACCAAGTTCCAGTCTACCGGAAAAGATAAATTCGTTTTCAGAAATTATCGTTTCAGTAAAATCTTCATCATCATGTTCATCGGCAATTTCACCAAATATTTCCTCTAAAATGTCTTCTAATGTGATCATACCAGCCGTGCCACCAAACTCATCAACGACGCAAGCAATATTAGTACTATTCTTAATAAATTTATACATAAGATCCTGAACATTCATTACATCAGGTACGTAATCAATGTCCATAATATGCCGCTTAATACTGGTTATATTTTTAAATAATTGTTGATGATGTATGTAGCCAACTATATTTTCGACATCTCCATCTACTACGATGAGTCTTGAATGTTTGGAAGATATAAATGCTTGTTTTGTGGTGGCAAGATCATCGTTTTTATCTATAAAAACGATTTCATTCCGAGGTATCATACATTCCCTAACTTTAAGAAGATTTAGATTTAAAGCGTTAGTTAAAATTTCTTTATCAATGTCTTTATCTTCATTGACATTATTTGACTGTATATAGTGCTCTAGGTCCAACTTAGTGATGCTGTTTTCCTGATCAGACTCTATTCTGCCAAATATTAATTTTATGATGGAATTGGATGTTTTGGTCATAATCCAACTTGGAGCGGATAAAATCCATTTGGCAAATCTCAGTGGATATGCCAATCTAAATATCAATTCGTTTGCATAAAGCCGACATAGTGTTTTGGGTATAAATTCACCAAAAATAAGAATGACAATGGTTAGTATTATTGTTGTGGTTAAAGAAACACCAAAGGATCCAAAGGGTAATATCATTTGGATAACTGGTGTAATAAGTGGACTGAAAAATATCGTATACATAACAAGAACGATATTATTACCCACTAACATGGTGCTTAAAAATGTTTTTGGGTCTTTGTACAGATCTGTAAGTACCAGGCCTTTTTTTGAGCCTTTATTTTTGAGTACTTCTATACTTAACTTATTAGCTGAGAGGTAAGCAATTTCACTTCCTGAGAAAAAGGCTGATAAAATAATCGTTATGATAACTAACGATATTGTGGTGAGCATAATTCAGATTTTATATCGCAAAATTAGTTAATTGCGGTGACAAAATCAGAAACATTTATTTTCCCCTGGACTTTTCTTTTGATTTCTATTCTGGATAAGTCCTGATTTGCTTTAGACCCAAAGCCGTAGGTAGTATCACCTTTTTCTGCCTGAGTTATTCTGATTAGTTTTTCAGTATACACTATTCGTTCTTTTTCATCCCAGATTAATTCAGCGCTTTCCAGTTTTTCATTTTTTTCATTATAGAAAATTACATTGCCTTTTGCGGTTACTTTTGATGTACGATCCTCACGTATAGCCTTATCGGCTTTGAGCCAGCTGTATACTTTTTTATTGGCGTCAAGAAATTCTACCAATATGCCTTTAGGAAAAACATCTTTTCTTTCATTGTATGAAATATATCGTTCAAGGACCGGGGCATTAATAATGACTTTTGCCACTGCCGAATCGCTATAGATAATTCTGATGTTTTTACCTCGTTCGATATTAGTTTGAAGATCTTCAGCCAACAATGAGTCAATTTCTTCAACATTATTGCTACAGGAAATGCACAAAATACCCAAAAATATATAAAAAAATTGCCTCAAAAAAGTTCTGTTTTCCTTAGTCATGCACTTATATTCTTCATATTGAATCAATTATAGAAGAGGTTATCTTACTAAGGTCAAATCACCCGCATAATCTTTAACAAAATCATCAATGTACCTTACCCTTGCCCGCCAGACATACACGCCTGCGACAGCCGGAAGAGATTTGAAGGTACCATCCCATCCATTTTGATCGGTATTTGTCTCTAGTTTGCCATTAGCATCGGGTATTCTAACATCTATGCCTTGATAAACCAGGTTGCCCCATCTGTCATAAACTTCGAGAAGTTCAATAAATTTTACACCTTTTGTTCCCCAAACATTAAAGAAATCATTAAAAGGACTATTTGTTTTACCTTCAGCAGGTGTAAAAATATTTGGTGTGAACAATTTATAATCTTTTATAACTCTGATAGTTACGATATCCTCCTTAATACATCCATTGGTATCAATTACAGTAAATGTATAAGTTGTCGTCGTTTTAGGAAATACAATTGGGTCTTCTATACCGTTAATGGCAAAATCAGCACTTGGATTCCAATATAGTGTATCAGCACCATTAAAAGAAGTATAGCTTCCATTCAACTGAAATACATCTCCCAGTTCTATTTCGCTATCCATTCCGGCATCAATAATAATAGGAGGTGGTTGATTGATTATTCTGTTTAGTGATTCTGTACATCCTTTTATATCCTGCACAGTGAGTGTGTAGTTTCCAATATCAAGATCACCGAATAGTGGACTTGGCTGAAAAGGCCCTCCATTAAGACTATACTGATAGTCAGGAGCACCTCTTACTCCTTTAGCAATAATTTGACCTTCAGGTATTTGATAACATCTAAGATCTATGATTTCAGCATTCAAAGCAAGGGTACTAGTATCCTTGCAACAGGCATCCACAAAAAAATCTACTATTTTTGTAACAGTACATCCTCTGCTGCTTTCTACTGTTAGTGCTGCCGTTTTATTGCCGAATGATTCGTAAGAAACATTATAAGGACCAAACCCTGTAGCTCTGCTTGGTACAGATCTGTCTCCAAAATTCCAGCTGTATTTAATAATAGGGTCTGTATCAGATTGAGACTTATTGGTATAAATAACAGATTTGTCACACTCAAATGCCTTGTTGGCATTTATTTCAAAATCCGGATTGGGTCCTAAAAAGGTGCCTGTACCACCAAATTCAATGGCAAAACCTAGTCCGGATCTACTGAAATTATTTATGATCAGTACATATGATTTACCAGCTACCATATCAATTGGTTGGACAAAATTGTTATTTCTTCCTACACACCCGCCTGGCTCTGAAATATCTGATTCTCCGGATCTTAGTCCCGTTGGTCCGTTACACAGGCTCCATTCAGATAATGGCCTTATATTACCAAAACCATCTGTATTTGCTCCTGCTCCTTCACACCGCAAGAGTTTTTTATTATTACAATCATCAAGGCCATTTGGTAATTCATATAGTGCAAAGTCAATATCATCTGTTATTTGGTTTAGGAAATTATTGTTTGGTGTCAAAGTAAAGGTAAGACTGCCGGATACATCACAAGTCCATTTGTACCATGCAGAAGCAAATTCTCCACCTACACAAATATCTTTTTCGAGCTCATTTTGGTTGTTTCCGTTTCCTTGCAAATCATTTACTTTGAATGAAGATTTATCGCACAAAACAACACCATCCTTACAGTCACTTTCAGGAGATTTTACCGGAATAAAATCATCAAGACAAATTTTAAAAGTTCCCGGGCCATCTGTAGAAGATTCTACCATAATAAAATATACCTGACCAATATTCAGGTCATCAAATACCAATTCGTCAACGCCAACATCCTTACCTGGAGAACACGTCAAGTATTTACCGCATTTTTCAAATAAAATAATTTTTGGACTCCTCATTGTTCCACCATTGCCCAAGCCCAAAACCCGGATTAATATTGCCGGTTCTCTGGGAACAAATGAAAACCAGACACCATTTGCCCATTTTAAGGATATACAATCAGCTGTGCCTTGATTAAATTCGGTATCAGGTTTTGCACCAACATTTGTAAAGGCTCCATCTGCAGAACAGAAATTGTCTGTTGATGGCAGTGCTTTTGCAAATTGGCAATCGTCGTTGAGCACCTGACCTGATATTTGTGAAAAACCGATGGAACAAAATATCAAAATGTGTAATATTTTTTCTTGTATTTTTTTAATATTTTGATTCATAACAATTATTTGAATTTGCAAACAACTTGACATATAACACAATTTGATTGTTGAGTGTTTGTGTATTATACATCAAAGAGACCAATATTCACTAAAAGGCTGGTACAAAGTTACAATTTTAACGTTAATTTAATGTATTTGTCGATTGTGTTGTCAGAAATTTGTATTTTATTTTCCTTTGGTATTTGTGATTAGCAGGTTCTTTGCCATATAATAATGAATAACATTATTTTAGGGCAGGATACAGAAAAATAATAAAATTAATCACTTCGTTAATTGATAATGGTAATATCGCCGACAAAGTTGTAAGTTTCATTTGACTTTGGACATTTTGCAGTTATTATATAGGTGTATACACCCTGACCCAAAGCTCTGCCTCGATACATCCCATTCCATGGCTTGTCAATATCATCTGCAGTAAATACTAAATTACCCCATCTGTCAAAAATTGAAATGGCAAGAAATTCATTTTCATTTTCAGCAAATACTTTAAACAATTCGTTTGTACCATCGCCACTATTCGGATTAAATATATTCGGTATATAAAATCCTTTCCGACTGCATTCATTTGTAAAACGAACAAAAACCTGGTCTTCCTTCAGACAACCGAACTCATCAACAATTTCAACAGTATAATTTGTCGAATTTTCGATATTTTTTATAGAAGGTTCAGGACAATCATCACAACTCAAGCCAAGCTTAGGGGTCCATGTAAACAGGTAATCAGCATCTTTGTCATATTGTGCTTTAATATTAACTTTGCTATTTAAAAACAAATCAAATTCCTTTTCAATTATCGTATAATTGATGGAGGGGAAGACGAAAATATTTACGTCTGCAGTATCAGTCTGACATAAACCTTTTGAACCAATTACAACAAGTGATGTAGTTTCTGCCGGCGTGTATCTTAGCGTGTCTCCAGTGCCTACTATTTGTGCTCCTTGATACCAGACGTAAGATTCTGAGAAACCAAACGCACTGACTTGAGCGATGGAAGTAGGACATATAGTATCGCCAATGGCGGACACTTCTGTTTTTGTTATGACTTTGACAACAATTGAATCATTGAGGACACATTCGTCTGAAATGGATTGTAAAAAATATGTACTTGACTGATCCGGTTGTGCAGTGATGGAAAGCGAATTTTGATTTGTAATTTCATTGGTATTTGACGTCCAGGTAGCTGCACCTAAAGCCCTTCCTTTAAGTAAGACAGTTTCACCTTTGCATATTGTGATGTCATTTCCAGCCTCAATGCTTGATATAGGGATAAGGTCAACAAATATGGAATCCAAATAATGACATCCTATTGCAGAAGTGACATTGACATAATATGTTTGCGAAATCAAGGGTGTTGCATTTGGGGTATAACATTGATTACAACTCAAGCTGGAATCAGACAACCATATTGGGTTAAATCCCCCAGTGACTTCTAACAAAGTTGAGGATCCTTCGCAAATGGTTTTAGAAGGTTTTAGAAAATCAGATATACTTTTTCAACATTTACAAGGATGGAATCCTCTTTGTAACATCCGTAAATATTAGTAACAAGTATGCTATAATATGTATTTTCTAAAGGGGATGCTTTGACTTTTGTACAATTGTCATAACAATTTAATCCCGCATCTTTTGTATCCCACTGGTAGTCATAATTCGGATCAACATTAGTTACAGATATTTCAACAGAACCTCCTTCACAAGTAATGGTGTCAGCAGATAAAACCAATGTTGGGCCAGCAATAGGTATAACGGTAACTACTATGGAATCTGAATTAATGCAGCCATTTTGTGATTCAGTTTCAAAGAAATATGTGGTTGTTTTTAGTGGTTTTACATTTGCATTTTCACAAAGAATACATAAAATAGTGGGGTCATTTATCCAATGGAAGGTATAATCCGGTAAATTACTGATTATTTTTGCAGAAATATCGATGCTATCACCCAAACAAATAGTTTTATCATCTGAAAGCGTTAGTAACGTATTAGGTAGAATGTTAAAATATTGTTCTGTAGAGTCTTTGCAACCCTTATTTGTTATTGCCTTTAGTTTGATGTTGTATTGACCACTTTTTGTAAAGATGATCTCCGGTTGTTGCTCCTTCGAAAATGAACCATTACCGAAATCCCACGTCCAATCAATCACATTGCCGTATTCAATTTCAGATGTATTTGTAATAAGTAAAGGTGTGTTTTCGCAATTGAGCATCGATTGCATTGCGAAGCTCAAATCGGGTATTGCAGCCACTTCAATTATTGAATCTTTTACTAGGGTATCTATACAATTGATAGTTGATGATATCAGACTAATAGTGTATTTTCCGTATGATTCAATAGTAAAAGCGGGATCCTTAGTATTACTTTCATATGTCGATCCTCCTGATAAAAGCCACTTAAAATTTAAGTCAGTTGAGGAAGAAGTTGTCAGATTAACTATATCAATTTGTGCAGGCAGGCCACATATAGGTTCAGGGTTAGTTACAAATGATGTTTTTATTTCATTGACTATAATGGGGTCAATTGTAAATGTTCTTGAACAACCTGCATCATCAGAAACCAATAGTTTTGGTGCATATTTCCCAGGGGTTTCATACAGATATGTTGTGGTATCTGTTTTGATTAATGTAGGTACTTCATTTATTTTTCCATCACCATAATCCCATATAAAAGTATAAAGTTTGTCAGCGGTTGCAGACAATTTTACTTCAAGAGGTACACAATTGCCGGTAATATTAAAATCCATGTCTGCTTTTGGACCTAAAAGATTTACATAAGCATTTCTGACAAGTGTATCCACACAGCCCGGCATCATTTCAGCGTAGAGCACTACATTAAAACTACCGGGTAGAGTATAGACATGTGACGGATTTGCATTATAAGAAAGCCCACTATTGTCACCAAAATCCCAGGTAAATTTATTTGCAATGGTGGATTCATTTAAAAAATTTGTTAACAAAGGAGGACACGGAGCGGAAAGCGGATCACCTTTGAAAGCTGCAGTAGGATTAACAATCCTGATATGATTTTTTTTGCAAATACTTTTAGAGCAACCTCTGGAGTCAAACATCTCAACACAAATGTCATAAATTCCTTCCTGACTGAATTGGTGTAATGGGTTCTTTTCGGTCGATACACTGCCATCGCCAAAATTCCAAAGATATGCATTCACAAATGAATTATCTGTCTCTGTTTTTAACCTTACTTCCCTTGCAGTGCAGGAGATAGTATCTGAAGAAAATCCGGGAATCAAAGGTACCGCTAAAATTTCTTTTTGAACCGAATCCTTACATCCCCAGGAATCTTCCAAAAATAGCCTGATATTATAATTGCCCTGTATCTGAAATTCAAAAGAAGGATTTGGCAAATCGGAGATTTGGTTTTCATATGAAAGTGACCATCTTCTATGTATTAAATTACCGAGGCCAGGTACACTTTCATCAAAAAATTGTGCTGTAACTGGAATACAAATCACATTATCAGATGCAATTTGTGCTTTAATTTTGCTTACTTCAATAGGTACACTTGTTTGAAAAGTATCTTTACATCCATGTCTGTCGGTGACAAGTAAAACAGGACCCTGCAAAATACCACCTTTGTTGAATGTAACAATTACATCTTGGCCTGATGGATCTGAAATAGAATATTCTCCAGGTAAAAATTCAGAAGATATGGCATCCTGAACAATGGAAGAAACCCTTATGTCCAGAGGTGCACAACCTCGAATTGTATCCAAAGTATAAGAAGCATCCAAGTCCACAATAAATATAGAATCCGTAAATATATGTTCGCAACCTGTTTCAAAACTTTTTGCAAAATGAGACAAAAAATAAAGCCCTCTGCCAGGGAAAGTATAGGAATGTAATAGGGAATCTCTAATGGTATCTTTTATTGACGAAGATAATCTTACTACCCAATATAAACTGTCGGCTCCGATGGATTGATTTGTTATGTTTATTGTATATGGGTCATCGCAATTATAGTCTACTTTAAATGCTGATTTTGGTTTGTATACAGTAATGAAATCCTCTTTAGTTAAGGAAGAACTACATCCATTGTGCATTGCTGTCAAACCGACATCAAAAACTCCAAAATCCGGAAATACATATGCAGGATTTTCTTCAAATGAAAAAAAAGTCCCATTCTGACTCCAAATCCAAAAATCTGCGTTGGAACTGCATAAACTAGTAAATTGCCTGGATACATCCAGACAACCTAATAGTGGATCAGCGTCAAAATCAATTATTGGTTTTGTTCCACCCCTTATGTACTCAGGGAGTAAAATAGTATCCTTACAGCCATATATGTTCTCAACTATGAGCCTAAGATCCCATCTGCCAACTTCAGAAATGGGGAAAACAGGATTTTTTTCTGCAGATGTAAAAATAATCGGATTTCCAACATCCCATTGCCACTTTATAACAGGCGTGTTACTTACTATGCTATCTGTCAATATTGCCTCATAAGGTACACATCCTCTTGGCCCAAGAAAAGGCAAACTGGCCTCAAATTTAGCAATATCAACCTTTATGTTGTCAAATTGAACATTGCAGCCTTTTTCACTCATGAATGCCAAACTCACTGTATAGTTTCCAAATTTGTCCAAAACAAATTGTTGATTCTGAGTATTGAATGTTGTATCTAAATCTACCCCTAATAAATGCCAGGAAAATTGGCCTTTTTCGTTTGATGAAGATTGCATGTTAAGATTTGCAGGGATAATACATGAAAATTCATTGAGTATATTAAAAGTGACTTCCGGTTTAGGCACAATGTTAATACATGGTTTTTCAACCATTTGGATGCAAGTTCCTACGTACTTAGTCAGTTTCACAGTATAACATCCGGGAGATGAATAAATATGTTGCGGATGATTTTCTTTGGATTTGTTGCCGTCTCCAAAATCCCAAATGAGGCTATCTGCTACATAATTTGAAGTGTCTCTTAAATGTATTACCTGATCTTCGCAGAGTACATCTGATTGAATAAAAAAATCGGTATTTCTGTTTGTATTAATAAGATTTTCAAAAATTATTGTATCAATGCATGGACCCTTAGTTACAATGACACGAATAGTATATTTTTTTGATTCACTATAAGTAACAATATTTGGGCTGGCACCGGTAAAAGTTTGCCCATTACCAAAATCCCATTTGTATGTTGCTGTTAGATCAGGGTCCAGATTTGTAAATGATACATCCCAGGGCAAGGCACACGAACTAAGAAACGAATAGTCAATGTTTAACTTTGGAATCTCAATTACTTGTACAATGTTAGGTTTAGTAATGATATTTTTACAACCTTTCACATCTGTTATAGATAAGGTGCCGGTATAATTTCCAGCAGAACTATATGTTGTGTGTATGTCCTGTTGGCCATCGGAAGTAGTAATCACATTAGACGACCCCCCGATGTCCCATGTCCAGGAAACTATATTACCATTTTGAGAAGCAGACAGATCCGTAAAAGAAACAAATAAAGGGTTACAACCCGATATTTGATCAACGCTAAAATTGGCAACAGGTTGCTCATAAACATGTATGATATTGTTTTTACAAGTACTTGATGTAGCTCCTGATGATGTAGTAATGGTCAGGCATATCGTATACTGTCCAGGTGATGTAAAAATAATTCCGGGATTTTGTTTTGATGAAATCACACCACCCATATTCCATTTCCAATCAATGATAGATCCAGAATTTGTAGTAGACTGATCCTTAAAATTTACT
This sequence comes from Saprospiraceae bacterium, assembly GCA_016717145.1. GTDB lineage: Bacteria > Bacteroidota > Bacteroidia > Chitinophagales > Saprospiraceae > OLB9. The sequence goes on from JADKGD010000017.1 coordinate 111,598, forward strand.
GCCAACGAACCACAACCTTCGGCTTTATCATATACAAAATCTGCATTGACCTGAGTGAAAACGAACTCATTTGGCCAACATGAAATAATAATAAAAAGGATAAAAATAATGGACTTCATTTTATAAGAAATACTAAGATTGAACTTAAATATCTAATCATTGAAAATTATGCCAATTTAATGAATTTACATTTGATAAATTATAAATATTCATAATATTATACAAATTCAGTATAATCCACTAAGGGTTAACCTAGTTTATAATTACTCAAATATATTGATAAATCTGAAGCTGTATTTGAAAAACATGTAGGAAATGTGAATATGGCTTATTTTAAGGTAAGATGGCTTGAAAAATTTATGACATTTTTGATATAATCAGTATAAACATTTGGTGTTATGGATGTCAAAACCAGCACTGGCTATAATATCACTAAGCCAGTGTTACAATTATTGTTTAATGACCAAGTACCATAACCTTTCAATCATGAAGGAGCAGCAATTTGAAAATTTTTAATTGATTATCAGACACATAATATAAGAAATCAGTAATCCATTTCTGCACGAATACTCTATTAATAAAAAGTCATAATACTATGGAGGTTAAAACGAATTATGGCTATTTTATTTTAAAATTCTTCATCAAAGTCAGAAGGCTTTGATTTTGCATCTTCCCCACCTTGAGCAGGAAGTGCTGTTTCATATTTGCTACAATCTATTTCTATCATTTCTTCCTCCGGCCTCATAAAAACAGAATTTTTTCCAAAACCAAGCCTGTTATCTGCTTCTATCTTCAACAATAATTTTTCAAAAAATGGCCTCGCCATTACTGCTCCCTGCCCGTCTGACAATGTATTGAATCTGATGAATTCCTGATCTCCACCTACCCAGGTAGAAATAACAAGTTCCGGAGTAAAACCGACAAACCACCCATCCTTATAATCATTGGTTGTTCCTGTTTTTCCTGCCACTTCTGATTTAAATTTAGATTGTATAATGCTTGCGACATATTTTAGCATGTCAACGATAACAAAATTATATGCCGGGTTAATGGCGCGTTTCTGCTCGGGCACTGCAGTGTAGATGATTCTGCCATTCTTATCTTCAATACGTGAAACAAATATTGGCTTAGTTACAATTCCATCATTAGCAAAAGCAGTATATGCGCAAGCCATATCCATCACCGACAATTCAGGAGTACCCAAACATATAGATGGGAAATCAGGTATTTTTGTTTTATCAATACCCAAATTACCAACAAGGTTTTTTACGCTTTGTACATTGCCTATTTCTTTCATAAGATAGACAGAAACCGAGTTTTTTGACTCTTTTAATGCTTGGCGAAGCGTGAATGATAAACCGGTAAATTTGTTATCTGAATTACCGGGACACCATGTTGAAGACAAATTAAAATTGGGATCATGAGCCTGGATACACTGTTTGACATCTTCCACTTTAAAACAAGGAGACAAGGCATTTTCTATGATTGCAGTGGAATATATAAATGGTTTAAAGGTAGAGCCTACCTGACGGTTCGAATTTACATGATCGTATTGGAAATATTTATGACCAATGCCGCCAATCCAGGAAAGTATGTTTCCAGTCTTGGGATCTACCGTAATTGACCCCATTTGCATATGCTGGAGGTGGTACTTAATGGAATCCATTGGGGTCATTTCAACTACTTTTTCACCACTTATTTCATTATAAGAAAAGATTTGCATTCTGGTTTTAGTGTTGAAAGATATATTAATTGCTTTTTGCATTTTTATCCACTGCTTCTTGAGTAATGGCCATTGTTTGCTATCCATGATGGTTGAATATCCATCAGCCTGAGACTGGTCAATGGACTTGTTTTTTAGTAATTTTTTCAAATGACCCGGATGTTCTTCTTCTTCAAACATTCTGAAGATGTCTGTATCATCCAAAGGTGGATTATCCATAAGGTTTGTTATTTCCCCAAACACCTGGGTCATATGGCGGGATTTGATCTGTTTGTAACGATCAGAATCCTTCATCATTTGTATTAGTTGTTTTTTTCTCAAATCTATCTTTTCTTTATCGGCTTTATAGGTCATGAAGTCTTTACCTTTCCACCTATCAAAATACTTTGTTTGCAATTGTGACATATGTTCCTGCATTGATGACTCAGCGTACTTCTGGATTCTGGTGTCTATGGTGGTATATATTTTTAAACCGTCGAGATATAGATTGTATTTACTTCCGTCAGGTTTACGGTATTTATCTTCATCAAGCATCTTCTTAAGCCATTTTGTAAGCTCTGATCTGAAATAAGGTGCAAGACCATCATGATGAATTTCTCGTCTGAAATTTTTGGTATTTATAGGTTTGATGCGTTTATTCAGGTATTCATCTTTAGTTAAGAAGTCCATTTTTACCATTTGGCTTAAAACGACTGAACGTCTGTTACTGCAGTTTTGAGGATTAATTATGGGATTAAATACTCTGGGATTTTTAAGCATGCCGATAAGAACGGCGACCTCTTCGACAGCAAGCAGTTTTTGATCTTTACCAAAATATGTTTTTGCAGCAGCTCCAATGCCTACCGCATCATAAAGGAAATCACTCTTGTTGAGATACATAGCCAGAATTTCTTCTTTGGTATATCTTTTTTCAAATTCTATGGCTATGACCCATTCTTTTAGTTTTTGCCAGATTCTCTTGGGAAATGATTTGGATCGTTGGGTAAAAAACAACTTTGCCATTTGCTGGGTGATGGTGCTGGCGCCACCTTTATTACCAAGAAAAAATATGGCTCTGGCGGTTCCTTTGAAATCGATACCCGAATGAGAAAAATACCTTTTATCTTCGGTTGCGATCAATGCACGTATAATCAACGGATTGATATCTTTAAAATCCAACCATTCCCGATTATATTTAAATACCTTACCGAAGGCTTCTCCATCTGCTGAAATAAATTGAGACGCTATCTCGTATTTTGGATTTTCAAGCTCTTCAGTGTCCGGAAGCTGAGTTTTGGAGATTATAAAAAAAAAGCAGACTACCAGCACAAAAAGTCCTAGAATACTATAAATTGATAATTTGAAATATCTGCTGTTAAAAAAAGAAGATCCCATTAATTTTTCCTGTGACATGTATTTTTATTGATATTAATCATCACAAATACACCACAAAGATATTAAATATTTTGGTTATCTGATGAAAAGATTGGATTACAATTTCTGATACAATTATTTGTTACTTGTTTGCTGCAACCAAAGACAAGTGACACGACCACAAGTAACAATTTACGGTCAAATTTCCTTATTTTTAAATAAATATTTCTACAACACCATTAAGACATTATTCTAAATGACGATATTGAGTGGATTATTCTTTTTTTAATACTAGTGTTACTCTGTAATCTTTCTGAACATTTGAATCACAGGAATTTGGCGTTATGGATACAAAGTTGATTTTAAAGTTGTCAAACAATGGCAAATCTGGGGTTGAGTTTGAAGTGCCAAAATCGTAATCAAATAATTTTCCATTAGCCAAAACACTCATTTTTAGAATGTATTCACCTTCCCAGAAACATTCAACATCACAAGGACATAATGAATTTTGTACCTCTTTGATGAAGATATAATTATCCTGATCCAGACAGTATTGCTTACCCACTTCGGCAACAAAATTTTTATTGTATTGGATGTCAATACAATTGTTTGCTTCTTGTTTGTTGCAACCTAAGGCAACTGACATAATCACAAGTAATACATACATTTTCATAATTTAGGATTTTTAATTGATAAATTCCACATGACCATTCATGCTTTAACCAAAAAGACGAAATTTTTTACAGTCTGGTTGGTCTAAATAGTAAACAATTTTTTTAAATAAATGATTCATTAAATTATGCCACAATTTCTCGCACATACAAATGAGTTGAATATATCTTTAAAGAAGGAAAATATTTTTGCCTGTAGTGTAATGTTTTTGTTTCTTCTCAAACAGATATGATTACATTTGTGTATGAATTGCTTACAGCTTTAAATAATTTAATATGCGGAAATGCTGTTTTTAGTACCGACACCCATTGGCAACCTTGATGATATTACGCTTAGAGCGATCAAAACTTTAAATGATTGTGATGTAGTTCTATCAGAGGATACAAGAACAAGTGGAAAATTATTGAAGCATTATAATATTGACAAACCATTATGGTCTTTTCATGCTTTTAACGAACATAAAGCGTTGAAAAATATTATTGATCACCTAAAACAAGGGAAAAATATTGTGTTGATCTCTGATGCCGGTACACCAGGCATCTCAGATCCTGGTTTTCTGTTGGTAAGAGAATGTCAGTCAAATGATATTAAAGTTTCTTGTTTACCGGGAGCAACAGCATTTGTTCCGGCATTGGTGGCTTCGGGTATGACAACGGACAAGTTTTATTTTGAGGGATTTCTGCCCCATAAAAAAGGAAGGCAAACCAGGTGGAAGTTTCTTTGCTTACTTGATGTCACTATCATTTTGTATGAGTCGCCACACAGGTTAATGAAGTGCCTTGAAGAGATAAAAGAATTTGTTGGTGAGCATCGCAGAGTTTGTATTGCAAGGGAAATCAGTAAAATTTATGAAGAATTTATTACCATGTCTGTAAGTGATTTGATCGTTCATTATACAGCTCATCCTGCTAAAGGTGAAATTGTAATTGTTATCGAAGGAAAACAAAAAGATGCAAAAAATAAAGAATACACAGATAATTAAAATTGTTATGAAATAAAATGAAGGAACCTATAAAATCTGAATTTTGATTGAATTTGTAAGACATACGCTTGCCAATGGACTGAAACTTATTGTTCACCAGGATACATCTACACCAATGGTAGCTGTGAATGTCGTTTATGATGTGGGATCAAAATATGAAGATCCAAATAAGACAGGGTTTGCACATTTATTTGAACATCTTATGTTTGGTGGCTCGATAAATGTACCTGATTTTGACGACCCTATTCAGATGGCCGGGGGAGAAAACAATGCTTTTACCAATACAGATATGACCAATTTTCATGAGGTTTTACCTGCTCAAAATATAGAAACGGCTCTTTGGCTCGAAGCTGATAGAATGATGCAATTAAAATTTAGCAAGAGATCGCTGCAAACCCAAAAAAAGGTTGTCATAGAAGAATTTAAAGAAACATGTCTTAATGAGCCATATGGCGACATGTGGCATCATTTAAGTAAACTTGCTTATAAAACCCACCCTTATCGATGGCCTACTATTGGCAGGGAAATGAGTCATATTTCCGAGGCGACGCTCGAGCAGGTGGAAGCTTTTTTTTATAGTTATTACAGACCGGATAATGCCGTTATTGTACTTGCAGGAAACATAGAGCCCAAAAAGGGCATTGAATTGGTAGAAAAATGGTTTGGGGACATACCTCGCGGAAATTATAAAAAACATGTTTTGCCTATCGAGCCGGTACAAAACGAATTCAGACAAGAGATATTGAATGAGGAGGTGCCACATGATGCTATTTTTCAGGGATTTCATATGGCAGAGAGAATGTCTGATGAGTTTTATGCCTGCGATTTACTTTCAGATGTAATGGCAAACGGGAGATCGGCCAGATTTTACCAGCGATTGTATAAAGAGCAACAACTTTTTAGTACTATTGATGCGTTTATTTCCGGCACTACTGATCCGGGATTATTTATTATTGAAGGTAAAACGATGCCTGGCGTCACAATAGAAGCAGCAAAAAAAGCAATAAACATTGAGATAGAAATTTTGAAATCTGAATTGATATCAGATGATGAACTTACAAAGCTTAAAAATTGCGTCGAGAGTAGTTTGGTATTTGGAGAAGTCAGCATACTCAATAAGGCGATCAGTCTTGCATATTTTGAAATGCTGGGAGATGCCGGGCTAATTAATGTGGAAGGGGACAGATATCACAAAATAACAGCAAAAGATATAAGGAATGCAGCAAGAAAGATATTCAGAAGAGAAAACTGTAGTGAATTGATATATATAGCTAAGTGATGATGTCAATACATTTCTTATGTTCAATGTATACCTATAATCATGAAGCTCCAGTAAAGAAGTGTTTTATTTGGATTTGCGGAAGCCGGCATAGGATGTTAAATGGTTTAATAGTTTAGTCCTGGCTAATATTAAAATCAGCCGAAAAGATATAAAACCCATCCTGGAAAATGGGCATATTTTGGTTATTAAGATATTTGTAGTAACCGATTTTGATTGCCATGAAGTCTTGTATATCGATGCCTCCTTCGATATTGCTTCCTACAAAATTTGATGCCGATTCCGGACCGAAGATATTGCTTATGCTATCTTTGTCATTAATGGAATAAGAGATGCATCCTTTAATCCAGGCATTACCCGGAGCGTCGGTTTGATCGTTTTTCCATGCTTTGGTATCCAGCCGTAAACCTGAGGCGATAATCTTGGAAAAAATGGAGACATTTTCTTCTGTATCCAGCATTACACTATTGACAGACTTTCCTGAGAATTGATAAATAACAGATATTTCTGTGTTTTTCCCAATTTTAAATACAGAGCTAGATCCATCAATACCAATACCAAACAATCCACCTTTGTTATTTAAAATTTCAATTGCACTTAGCTTGTTTTCAAACCAATTTTTCTGATTTGTGGCTGAAGTTGCGCCAATCATGACATATAATGGTATAAAAAATTTGTCAGGATCACCAATATTGATTTCAATTACTTTGGCACTGGATCGTAATAGACCATCAGAAATAAAATCCAATTCTCCGGAGGAAAAAAGATTGTATTTTCGGGCAGGGAAACCAAGCTGACTAAGAGGCTTTGTAATTCTTTTGTTAACAGCAATTTGTTTATGATCAATTTCAGCGTATTGATTGGAAATTTTAACCAAAGAATCTATTTGTGCAGTAAACGATGTAGACCAAAAGGCTGTTGAAATGATAATCCACCTGTACATAATATTATGTTTTGTAAATATGAGATAAGATACAATATGTAATAAGTGTACAGGTTCAATGGAATACAAATGTCTTTAGCCAATGCCTATAACATTAACAGTATACAATGTATTGTGTATGTTTTGTTAAACCCGGATAATATTGTTTTTTGGCTTTTATAAATGTATAATTTTATTTTTTATCCGGCCATCTGCCTGGTGTATAAGGGGCTTTATTTTTATTCAGTTCAGCTTCTATGGCTTCAACGGCTGAACCCAGAGATTTTATCTTCGGGTAAACTTCATTATATTGTTTTACTGCAATATTAAAAGAGTTGTTAAAAGATTCCGGGATCTCAGATGTAGAGTTCCAAATGCTATTTGCTATGCCGCCAATGCGATCATTAATCGATGATTTTGTTTCAAACTCTCTGCTTGATCTTGTTCTGTCACCAAACAGTGCGGTTTTTAAAGGTTCAAGGTCTTTATATGCAGCATACGTTTTTGACAGTAAATCAGATGCAGGAGCTGACATGTCCAATATGGCCAATTCGGCATTCTTTATCCTTTCTTCAAGTTTGCCAAGTAAGTCATTGGATGCGCTGAGTTCTCTGCTTACATCGCTCACTTTTTTGTAAAATGCGACATTTAAAGCCATATCTTTTGATGGCAGACTGGATTGATTGAGTAGATTTATTGCGAATACTTTAGAGTCTGATATTGGCGTTAATACCCCATCGTGATACTTGGCCATGGAAATTTTATAATTCCCAGGCATTGCCAGATGCCCTTGTGGACCTGAGCCAAACAACTGATCCGGTGCAGGCGTAAATCGACCTACAACGGCATCGTCAGGAGCAAACCTTAAATCCCAGGTTATTCTGTGCAGACCTTTGGAGGCAGGAGTTTTGATGTGTCTTACCACAAGTCCGGCATCATCAGTTATAGTAAACAATATAAATGGTTCGACTTGGTTGTCTTCCAGACTAAGGCTGTCTAATGTGGGGTAAAAAACTTTTTCTTTCTTTTCGTATGCGATTTTTTCTTTTTCTTTTCTTAAGTCTTTGAGTTTTTTGATATCATCTTTTAAATAATAAGTAAACACAGCACCCATTTCAGGATTTGGTGTGCTGTAGTAACTACTGCCTAAATGTCCTTTGTCTCTTAAACCAAGGGGCAAACGAGGTATAAACATTAGGGCATCTTTGACCGGACAAATAAAAGCTTCCTTTTTGAGATCTTCTTTTTTAATATTCCTAAGCGGTGTATAATCATCAAGTACATAAAATCCCCGACCAAATGTGGCTAAAACAAGGTCATTTTCACGTTTTTGGATTTCAATATCCCGAACAGCAACAGTAGGTAGACCTGCAGCCAACTTTATCCAGTTGCTTCCACCATTCGAACTAAAATAACAACCGAATTCAGTACCCACAAACAATAGATCTTTATCTACATGATCTTCTGCTATGGTATACACACTACCTCTTACCGGAAGGTCAGATGAAATATTTTTCCATGTTTGCCCGGCATCTGAAGTCTTAAGGACATAGGGTTTAAAATCTCCGTATCTGTGGTGGTTAAAACAAACAAAGGCAGTATTTTTGTCATGATTTGAAGCAATGATCTGATGAACGTAACTTTGAGAAGGCACACCTGACAGGTTATCAAATTTTGTCCAGCTTTTTCCTCCATCTGTCGTTAATTGTATTAAGCCATCATCGGTACCTACCCAAATAATATTTTCATCCATAACGGATTCAGCTATGCTTGTTGTTTGGCCATAAATATCTGTACTTTGGTTTTTTGCAACGGCATCAACTGACCATACCCTGCCCATTGCTTCCATCTTATTTCTATCCAGTTGTCTGGAAAGATCCGGGCTTATGATTTTCCAATTATTTCCTCGGTCGTCTGTGCGGAAAACTTTATTTGATCCGAAATACAATCTTTTGTTATCAAAATGGCTAATAAGTAATGGTGCGTCCCAGTTCCATCTATATGCGTCTTCATTTTCTCCTTCTACAGGTTTGATAGGAAGATATTCTCCATTTTTTTTATCAAATCTGACAAGACCTCCATATTGACTTTGTGCATATATAATATTAGGATCGCTCTGGTCAACCTGGGTCTCGAATCCATCACCTTGAGATGTCACATACCAATCAGCATTGGTGATACCATTTGCTGAAGTGGTACGACTAGGCCCACCAAGACTTAGGTTGTCCTGAGTTCCTCCATGAACCCCATAAAATGGATAATCATTATCTGTTGACACTTTATAAAATTGAGTGACAGGTAGATTTGATTTATAATCGTATGTTTTTGCATGATCAAATGTTTCATAAATCCCACCATCACATCCCACTAATAAATGATTTGGGTCCTTTGGGTCAACCCAAATCGCATGATTGTCAATGTGTTTATTAATCTCTCCGAGATTTGATACTGTTTTGCCCCCATCATAACTTACTTTGTAATAACTGTCAGTTATATAAATTTTATCTGAATTATGTGGGTCACAGCTTATTTCCTGATAATAGTTTCCTGAAGTAAAAGTACCACTACGTTTTTCCCAGCTGGCTCCTTTATTTGTTGACCGGTAAATACCACCCTTACTATCTTTTGCTTCTACAATTGCAAATAAAATATCAGGATTTACAGTGCTGATGTCAAGACCAATCCTACCGATATCACCAGTTGGCAACCCGCCCTCTAGTTTACTCCAGGTGACTCCACTGTCAGTAGATTTATATAAGGCCGATTCCGGTCCACCTCCAATATAAGTGAATACTTTTCGCATACGCTGATGAAAAGCGGCATAAAGTACGCGATTATCTCTAGGGTCCATAACCAAATCATTACATCCTGTAAATGAACTGATAGTTTTAATGCAAGACCATGTTAATCCACCGTCTGTAGTTTTATACACTCCTCGTTCGCCGCCTTCAGTCCATACCGGGCCGTAGGCTGCAACATACACTATATTTGGGTCTTTTGGATCGATTATGATTTGTGAAATATGTTCAGAATTTTTAAGTCCCATATTTTTCCAGCTTGAACCTCCGTCAGAAGACTTATAGATGCCATCGCCATAAGCAACCGAGCGCTGATTGTTATTTTCACCGGTACCTACCCAAACATGACTTGCATTATTTGGATCAAGAGAAACACAGCCAATTGAATATGAACCTTCACCGTCAAAGACAGGACGATAGGTAACGCCTCGATTGGTTGTTTTCCAGACACCTCCCGAAGATGTGGCAACATAATATTCGCTGCTATTATTGGGATTGACGGCAAAATCAGACACTCTTCCTGATGTAACTGCAGGACCTATGCTCCGAAAAGACAATGCAGAAAATAAGCCTGAATTATAAGGGTCTTCAATTTTTTCTACCTTTTTTTCTATTTTATTATCTTTGGTTTTTTGTGCATTGGAGACAATAGAGCAAATCAATACGCATAAAATTAAAGTGGCTTTTATTGTTTTGGAAATCATATCTAATGTTTTAATTGTAAAATAACGGAGTGAAGATAATCATAATGTCCAAAAAATTGGTTTCATTCGTCTAAAATGAAAAAAAATCAATATATTTAAAGACAAAAATGATATAAACTTCGACAAAAAATGAAGTCTGGTCTATTCAAAAAGACGACGGACACCAAGCTTGAATTTTATTAAACCGATAATAAATAGAAAACTGCTACCTTGCGGGGTAAAATTAAAGATAAAACAGATACTTTATTTATGTTTGGAGGATTGATATATCTGGATGATTTTCAGGAAATTTGGATTAAACTTAAACAACGGGGAACAAATTTTATATTATCAAAATTTAATTTTAATTCGAATAAAAGAACGATTTCTGCTTTCAATACAAATTTTGAACATGCTAACTGGTGGATAATACCACATCTGAAACAAAGAATGAATGCTAAAATTTCGGGAGATATAAGTGTTGGTTATGAACAATATGTTTCTGGTAAATATTTTGATCAAGATACTCCAAAAGTCATGATTTCCCTTGGTTGCGGTGCCGGTAGTCATGAAATAACTTTTGCAAATATAAATAAAACTTTGTCTGTAAATGGATATGATTTATCAGAACAGCTTATAAAAACTGCGAATTTAAAAGCTGAAAAAGAAGGACTAAAAAATGTTGACTTTTTAGTAGCTGATGTGTATAAATTATCGTTTGAAAATGAGTCTGTAGATTTTTTTTTGTTTAATGCGGCGTTGCACCATTTTAAGGATATCGAACATTTTATCACTAATTCCATTTTGCCTGCCCTTAAAAAGGATGGATTGTTAATCATCAATGAATACGTTGGTCCAAACAGGATGCATTTTTCAAACCAACAAATTGCTTTTTGCAACGAAGTACTGGAAAAAAATGTTCCCGAATCTTTCCGTAAAATTTTATCAACCAATATATTAAAAAATAAAGTTTACAGACACGGCACCATTAGAATGACGATTTCTGATCCATCAGAATGTATTGATTCAGAAAACATCTTACCGGTCATTCATAAACATTTTAATATAGTGGAGGAAAAAGCACTCGGTGGTAACATTTTAATGCCCGTCTTAAAGCATATATCTCATCATTTTATAGATGGCGGAAAAGATTGTCTGGAACAACTTTGCAACATTGAAGACGAATATCTTAAATCAAACCCTTCACAATTTGTTTTTGGAATTTATACTAAAAATGATAACTATGATTAATACAGGATACTTAACATTCATATTTAGAAAATTTGGCTTGATCCATTTCACTGATAAAGTAAAATTCCTGATCAAAAAGAATGTTAATAGAATCAGGAATAAAAAATTCAAAGAAGGGCATCCAAATATTATATTGCCGCCTGATTATATGATGTTTGAAGCATTTAAATTGGATTACGAAAAGTACTATTATGGCGGCAAAGAAGTAGCTGAATGGGTAATAAATCTAGTGAAAAAATATAAAAAGACTGAAAACATTCATATACTTGATTGGGGATGTGGCCCTGCCAGGGTAACCAGACATTTACCTGATTTGCTGGCAGGAAACTCATTTGTGTGTGGGACAGATTATAACAAAAAAACAATTGACTGGTGCGCTGAAAATGTGTCAAATGTTAACTTTGTGATCAACGGTATGGAGCCACCTCTTACATATGAGGCAAAAATGTTTGACGTAGTAATTAGTATTTCTATTTTTACCCATCTTTCTGAACAAAACCACAAAAATTGGATTGAAGAATTGTATAGAATTATCAAAAATGATGGAATTTTGATCGTTACAACTGCCGGCAAAGCATTTTCAAAAGTATTGACAGCTGATGAAAAAGTGCTTTTCAACTCAGGAAAATTAGTTACAAGATTACAGGCTAAAGAAGGCCATAGAGTTTTTGCTTCATTTCAACCGATATCTTATTTCAAAAATCTTATTTTGAATAAATTTTCCGTTTTGGAATTAAAAGAAGGAACTACAAAAAACTGGGGAATAGAACAGGATTATTGGGTATTGAAAAAAAACTGATTCAGCATATAAATTAGTATCCTGACGGATTTTCAAAAATAAGACGGCTGTATTCAAACATTTTTTCTAGGGAAAAGATATAAATAATCCAGAAAATATAAAAATCGGACAGAAAAACTATTGGTCTGGGGGGATTCAAATAAACCTGACAAATTTGACAGATAGTCACGTTGATATTGTCGGTCAGAATTGAGTATCTGGTTTTTCCATACAAATATAATATCACTGCCAGGAGCAAAACGCCAGTTGTACTGAAGGTCGATATTAAATATGTTTACATTCCGGTCGTAAACTGCTTTTCCAATGTTGTCAAAACCATTGTAAGTCAACCTGTCTAAATATCCATCTTCATTTAGTCTTCCAAATGATTGATATCTTACTTTGTCCCAGTAGTGGCGAATTCTTATATTTACATTCATCACACTATTAAAAGTAAATTTTCCGGATATGGAATTTTCGATAATAAGCCTGTTCCGAACACCCATTAAAATGTCATTGGTCTCTAAACCAGATATTGGCTCGGCATTAAATTTTTTATTTACATAACCGGGTTCAGCATATATTTTTGTGATACTGGTTGATGAAAAAATGGAAAATTTATCATTAAACCTGATCCTCGGATTTATACCTAAAGTAAAGTTTTTTCTTGTGTTGGCATTAAAGTGGGTATAGCTAAAATTGATATCATAAGCAAATGCTTTGCGATAATCTGATGATACGAATCCACCTGCCTGATAATTCACCGGAATGCTTAAAAATCTGCTAAAATCTATGGTACGGGGTTCGAAATAATCATAGCTGGTGACAGGAACCAGTCTGCTATTCAATCCCAAGGCAAATCTGGATTTCCAAAGGATAAAATTTGATAGATTTATAGCATACTCAGTAAACGAATTTGGTTTGAATAAAAGTGCATAAACAGTGCTGCCGGTAAAGCGATACTGTTGTATTTTCTGATTTTTTGGCTTGTACTGTGTATATCCGCCTGCAATACCAATAAATTTTTTGTTGGGGCTGTAATTAAAGCCCATGTCATTTGGGTCGTAGTTGTCCGATTCGATACCATGATAAATTCTATAGGTTACATTTCCACTTATTTTACCTAAAGAAATATTATAAGAATGGCCTAAATCTGTTGATTCAGTATATATTTTTGTGTTAGTACACCATTTCCTGATAACCCAAATTGTTGGTTCTTGGTTTTTAAATTAAAAAACGATCCGGTAACATTAGCATCATAATCACTGCCATTCCTCAGAACGTTTGTATTTATAAAACTTATAGAAGAATTGTTTTTTAGATTTTGGTCTATTACAAACACATTGTAATTTGTAATGGGGTTTGTATTAATGTTTCTTTCTTTCCCATCTTCAGCTCTGATCAATGCGAATGACTCACCTACGATGGCATTAAACACGCCAATTCCCGTACCTCCGGCATTCCTTCCGGAGATTTTTGTAGCATTAAAAAGTTGGGTTACATCAGGATTTTTTATAATTTTTTCTCCTCCATTTAACTTATTGCCAACGTCAGAATAATGTAATGGTAGTCCCCCAACTCTCCTCGAATAAAATAACCGCCCACGATTAAATAATTCTGTACCTTCTGTAAAAAACTGCCTGTTTTCTTCAAAAAAAACTTCAAAAGGCCCAAGGTTTAATACTTGTTTATCAGAAATTACCTGTCCAAAATCCGGAACTATTGTCATATCCAAGGTATAAGCATCATTAAGACCATACTTAAGGTCAAGTCCGGCACTATATGCTGTGCCGGATGAAAGTTTATTATCTGCCAGATTAGGATCATAGCTTGATTTAACATATCCTGAAACATACGGGGTAAGTGATAACCTTACGGGAGATTTAATATTTTCCAGATGTGTGACTTTTCCCGATTGTTGGACCCAACCGCTGATCAGAGGATCAATAGGGCTCCAATTTGAGGTCTCCCTCAGCCTTCTTATTTCCCGGCTAAATTGAACCTTCCATTCTTGTATATCAGCACTTGGAAATCTCAATGATGAATAGGGGATTCGTATTTCGACAATCCAGCCAGCACTATCAATAGATACAGCACTTTGCCACACTGCGTTCCATTTTGTGTCGTCTTCATTATTGGAGACTATGGCCTCATATTGAACACCTGAAGCAGTTACGGAAAACTTAAACCCATTTAAACCACTATTATACGTATCAAAAAAACTCTGAAGTTGTCGGCGTTTCCTATTTGATCTCTAAGTGACAATTCCTTTAAAATTTTCTCAGGATTTGAATCATACATTCGGGCACCAATGTAGATGGCGTTATTGTCATATAAAATATATGTTTCCGTATCAAAAGTCGCGGGCATGCCAACTAGAGGCTCATTTTGAATAAAGTTGGATGCTTTTTCAGCTTCGTACCAGGACCCTTCCGAAAGTATGCCATCTATTTTAATTTCTTCCACTACCCTCGAAGCTTTAAGGCTTTTTTCAGGATTTATAATTCCACTTCCAAAAATTATTTCTGAAATCAGTAATAAACCGATTGTTTGTAATTGGAAAGACTTCAATGATAGTATTTTGAAAAGGCAAATTTATATGCATATATTTATTATACATAATAAAGGTGTGTTAAAGATAACATAATAGTAAACCATACATTCCAAATACATAAATTTCATTAAGGGGAGAAAATCTTATTGTAATAGGTTTTAATACTTTGTGCACTAATCGTACCTTTGTGGTCAAATTGTAAAAAATTTAAGATATATGTACAGAAGTCATAATTGTGGTCAGTTAAGAATGTCAGATGTAGGTAGTGAAGTTACGCTCAGCGGCTGGGTGCAAAAAGGAAGAGATTTGGGTGGTTTAACTTTCGTGGATTTACGGGATAGATATGGTATCACTCAACTGGTTTTTAATATGGACGAAGATGATGATCTCTGTACAAAGGCCAGAAAAATGGGGCGCGAGTATGTTGTTCAGGCAACTGGCATGGTTAAAGAAAGATCGAGTAAAAATCCAAACAGAGCCACAGGCGACATTGAGATTGAAGTCAGTTCATTTAATGTACTCAATGAATCCAAAGTTCCTCCATTTTCAATAGAAGATGAAACGGATGGAGGTGATGATTTACGGATGAAGTTCAGATACCTTGATATCCGCAGATCACCGATACAAAATAATATTATTTTCAGATCAAAGCTATCTCTAGAGACCAGAAAGTACCTTAGTGATCAGGGTTTTATAGAAGTAGAAACACCGTTTCTTATAAAAAGCACTCCTGAAGGTGCAAGAGATTTTGTTGTGCCAAGTAGGTTGAATCAAGGACAGTTTTATGCATTGCCACAATCACCACAGACTTTTAAGCAAATATTGATGGTAGCCGGCATTGACAAATATTTTCAGATTGTCAAATGTTTCAGAGATGAAGATCTCAGAGCGGACAGACAACCTGAATTCACTCAAATCGATTGCGAGATGTCATTTGTTCACATCGAAGACATTTTAAGCACTTTCGAAGGACTGGCCAAACATTTGTTTAAACATACGCTTGGAATTCAGCTGGAGGATTTTCCACGTATTTCTTATGATGAGGCACTTCAAAAATATGGCTCAGATAAGCCGGATCTGAGATTTGATATGTCATTTGTTGAAATGAACACTTTTGCTAAACATCCGGGATTTTCATTGTTTGATGAGGCGGAACTTATAGTTGGTATTTGTGCCAAAGGTATTGCAGAACAATATTCAAATAAAGATTTAAAAGACCTTACTGAATGGCTCCAGCGACCACAGATAGGTGCAAAGGGTCTGGTTTATGTTAAATACCAGGCCGATGGCAGTATAAAATCTACGATAGGTAAGTTTTATTCAGATGAAGTATTGTTATCATGGGCCGAAAAATTTGGTGCTACAAAAGGAGATATCCTTTTTATACTTTGCGGAGAAACGGAAAAAACAAGAAAACAACTTTCAGAGTTGCGTCTCGAATTAGGGCGCAATCTTGGATTGATGAAAGCAGTGGACTTTAAACCTCTGTGGGTATTGGATTTTCCATTATTGGAATGGGATGAAGAAGCAGGTAGATTCCATGCTATGCACCATCCGTTTACATCGCCTAAAAAAGATGATATACCACGTATGTTAAATGGCGACCACGACACAATGAAATCTCTAAAGGCCGATGCTTATGATTTGGTCATAAATGGCGCTGAGATAGGAGGAGGATCAATTAGGATACACGATAGGGCACTACAATCCAGAAATTTTGATCTTTTAGGATTCAGTAAAGAGGAAGCTGAAGCACAGTTCGGATTTCTCTTAGGTGCTTTTGAATACGGAGCTCCTCCCCATGGCGGATTGGCATTTGGGTTTGATAGATTATGTGCTGTGATGAATGGTCAGTCATCTATCAGAGATTTTATCGCTTTCCCTAAAAACAATCAGGGACGTGACATGATGATCGATGCGCCGTCAGCTATCCATGATGTACAGTTGAAAGAACTTTGTCTGGAAGTGAAGGTGGATAAAAAGGTCTAATTTCATAGTACAACAAAATATATTTTTAAGCTAAATATATGTCATCAAAACCATCAATCCCAAAAGGAACCCGTGATTTTTTGCCCTCACAGGTTATCAAACGTAAATATATATTCAATGTTATAGAATCTGTATTTAAGACGTTTGGATATCTGCCTATAGAGACACCAACAATGGAAAATTTGTCTACACTTACAGGAAAATATGGAGAGGAAGGGGATAGATTGTTATTTAAAGTGCTTAATAATGGTGACTTCCTTTCAGGTGCAGATAAGGATGCGCTAGAAAGACTGGATTCAAATAAAGTCCTTTCATCTATTTCCAAGCGTGGTTTGAGATATGACCTTACCGTGCCTTTTGCGAGGTTCGTAGTAATGAACCAAAACGAAATCAATCTTCCATTTAAAAGATATCAGATCCAGCAGGTTTGGCGAGCCGATCGTCCCCAACGGGGCAGATATCAGGAGTTTTACCAATGTGATGTGGATGTGGTTGGTTCTGATTCGTTGATGTATGAAGCTGAACTGATGCAGATTTATAGCCAGGTATTCAGAAAACTGGATGTTAAAACCAGGATATTAATCAACAATCGCAAAGTGCTTTTTGGATTGGCAGAAGCAGCCGGTATCACAGATAAATTTATGGAAATGACCATCTCCATAGACAAACTTGATAAAATTGGAAGAGAGGGAGTAGTTAAAGAAATGATTTTAAGAGACATATCAGAATCAAAAGCAATTAAAATATTGGACCTTCTTGTTATTAAAGACTTGGCAGCACTAAAAAAAGCATTTACTGGTCTTGAAGAGGGAAGTAAAGGAATTCGGGAGATAGAAGCGGTCTTTGATTATCTGGACGGAGATATTCCTGAGTTAACATTTGATATTTCTCTGGCCAGAGGGCTGACCTATTATACAGGATGCATTTTTGAAGTAAAAGTCGACACAGATTTTTATACAGGGTTCAATATGGGCAGTATAGGAGGTGGGGGACGATATGACAATCTAACAGGTGTTTTTGGCCTTGAAGGTGTATCTGGGGTTGGTGTGTCATTCGGTGCTGAGCGTATTTATGATGTGATGGAAGAATTAAAATTATTTCCGGCAGAAGTTCAGAAAGATATTGAAGTGCTCTTTATTGCACTGGATGAAGAAAGCCACAAATATGCATTTAAACACATTTCAATACTTAGGCTTTCAGGAATATCATGTGATTTATATCCTGAACCATCAAAACTGAAAAAACAAATGAATTACGCCAATGCCAGGAAAGTACCTTATGTGGCGATTATTGGGGAGACAGAGAGGGCGGCGGACTTGGTAAGTCTTAAAAATATGAAAACAGGTGAACAGAAAGATGTTACGTTAACTTATCTGGCAGAAATGTTTGTTAAGAAGTAAACATGGAGTTGTACTCATTTCTTGCTAACAGTCTAATTAAATATTGAATAAGTTTCCATGCAATATACTTCACTCAGACACATCCAATCGGCATTAAAATCAGGCGAAACTTCTGTATTGGGCCTCGTTAAAGATTACCTTAAAAATATTGAAGAAAACGTACATCTGAACGCTTATGTAGAAGTATTTTCCGATGAAGCAATGGAAAATGCAAAGACACTCGATATCAAAATTAAAGAAACTCCTGATTCCCTGGGGAAGCTATTTGGCTGTATTGTTTCTATAAAAGATCTGATTTGTTACAAAAATCACTATATTAGTGCAGGATCAAAAATACTTGATGGTTTTGAAAGTCAGTTTAGCGCCACTGCTGTTCAGGCGATCGTAAATGAAGATGCCATCATTATTGGGCGGACAAATTGTGACGAGTTCGGTATGGGATCTGCCAACACGAATAGTTATTTTGGTCCTGTAAAAAATGGGGCGGACGATACTAGAATTTCAGGAGGCTCAAGTGGGGGAGCAGCGGTATCTGTACAAACAAATACCTGCCTTATTGCGCTTGGCACAGACACAGGCGGCTCAGTCAGGCAACCTGCATCATTTTGCGGGGTTGTTGGCTATAAACCTACTTATGGCATGGTATCAAGACATGGTTTGATAGCATATGCTTCGTCTTTTGATCAAATAGGAATAATTGCACGGCAAACTGAAGATATTGACTGTATCATGTCAATCATTTCTGTCCTCGACGACTATGATTCAACTATGTTTCAAAAAGCGCTTTACAAGGACGAATCATTTAAAGCAAAACAATTGTCTGATATAAAAATTGCCTATATTGAAGAGGCATTTGATAATGAAGTTTTGGACCCGTTGATAAAAAATGAAATTTCCAATCGCCTTGATAGTCTTCAATCAGAAGGGGTTTTGGTGCATAAAATTCAATTTCCATTACTTGAATATCTGGTGCCATGTTATTACATTCTTACAACCGCTGAAGCTTCGTCCAATCTCAGCAGGTACGATGGGGTAAGATATGGGTATCGCTCTCCAAATGCAGTGACTCTTGATGATATGTACGTTTTGTCCCGTACAGAAGGGTTCGGACAAGAAGTCAAAAAAAGAATCATGCTGGGCAGTTTTGTTTTAAGTGAAGCCTATTATGAGGCGTACTTCACTAAGGCGCAGCAGATACGGCAGATGGTCATTGATCATTTAATCCTAATTTTTAGAGATTATGATTTTATTGTTATGCCTACAGCGCCCAAAGTGGCCTGGCCTCTGGCTGAAAAGCCCGATGACCCGTTGGAAATTTATATGTCTGACATATATACGGTATTGGCCAATCTGGCCGGCATACCGGCAATTTCAATACCATTAGGCAATAATATAGAAAATATGCCGTTTGGTATTCAATTATTAGGTGCTGCAAAAGAAGACAAAAAATTACTCTGGTTTGCTAAGAAATTAAATTTTGCTGAACATCTTATTTAATGTTAATTACAAATAATAATTTGTTAATAAGTGTAATTGTTTGATAAAAAATAATTTATATGCTTATCTTTGTATCCCCAAAGTAATTTACATCAATTTTTGCTTCCAAATAAAAAAAGCATTATCTTTGAATATTATTTTTCTACCAAAATAAACTGATTTTTAAAATTTTACCATGGACAAATTCAAATTATTCACAGGACATCTTGTGGTATTGATTTTTTTGATACTTATTGTGCCTGTTTCAGCTTTTGCAAAGTCCCCTAATACTGCTGAAATTGCCAGAAGGATCGAAAATTTAAATACTGTAATAGAATTAAGAATTACTGACGAAGTAATGGAACAAGTCACTTCATTATTTGAACAAAAACGAAGGGACAGTCAGACAATACTTGGAAGAACATCTCTCTATTTTCCAATGATTGAAAACGCTTTAAGAGAAAAAAACCTTCCGGACGAACTTAAATATATAGCTGTCATCGAGTCCAGCCTGATGCCTGATGTCGTATCTCACCAAGGTGCTGCCGGTATATGGCAATTCATGAGGGGTACTGCCGAATTGTATGGTTTAAAAATAGATAAGCATATAGATGAAAGGAAAGACATGGTTAAGTCCACGGATAAAGCCCTTGATTATCTTAAACTTTTATATGAAGGATATGGCAATTGGACATTAGCTCTCGCAGCATATAATTGTGGTCCCGGAAATATCAATAAGGCCATTAAAAAAGCAAATGGCAGCATTGATTATTGGGAAATCCAAAAACATCTTCCTAAAGAAACACAAAAATATATACCAAGATTTATTGCTGCTTCTTATTTGATGAACTATTATTTTGAACATGATCTTCAACCTGTTGAACCTTCTGATGATCTTAAATATGTAGCAACAGTCAAAGTTTTTGACAAAATTGAGTTTAAAAAAATAAGTGAGGAATTTGACATTGAGGTTGATTTGATAAAGTGGTTGAATCCAATGTATAAAAAAGATTTTATACCACAATCTGAAGGAGAATTCTTTTTAACCTTACCGCAACAAAAAATGTATGCATACATTGAAAAATATAATTCATACGATAATCTCTTGTACAAACCTATAGCTTTGGCCGCTACAGAGCCCATTGAAGAAGTTATAATTGAAAGCAGAAATCAAATCATAGTTCAATATGTGTCAAGCGTGATCAACCGCTCACATGCAACCAGAGACAATATGAAACAATCTGATTTTATTCAAGCTGTGAATAAAGGAATGACTTTTGAGTCAAATGACAAAAAGTTGTTATATCAACTAAAGCGCAAGGAATCACTCTCAGACGTTGCTCAGGCAAATAATATGTCAATTACTGAATTACTGGCGATTAATGACCTTGGTGAAAATGATGAATTGAAACCGGGAAGTTTCATAAAAATATCCAGATAATTAATCAGCAAATTTGAACAAAATACTAAATGCACTGCAATTTTATTTTTGCAGTGCATTTTTTTTATAAGGTACGTCCTTCACCTTTTGTTTAAATTTTTATCATTTTTTTAACGAATATTTGTTTTCCAAAGCTATTTTTTACACAGAAAAAATAAATGCCGGAAGGAATGTTCAGGTCCAAATCAACCTTTTGTGCCATATTTAAGACGCCGCTTGCATGGACTTTTCCATAAATATTCTTAATATCGTAAATAAGGTCATCACTTGTGGGGTATGTAATGGAAACATTTTGGCTAAATGGGTTTGGCGAAATAATAAATTCCCTATTGTGAAAGTATCCGGAAACTGATGAGACACAAGACAGTGCGTTTATTTTGGCCCATAATAAATTATCAAAAGAACTGACTGCGCCTGTAATTTGACCACCATCATTTCCCATGCGAATAATGACCATATCCTGAGAAGGAATGATATAAATTTTCTGATCATTTTTACCCAAAGCACAATACATATCATTCGGAGCATTCGGAATCAAGGATCCACTAAATACGGTTTGTAAATCGGGAATCATAAAGGAGGTTTGCCCATTAAGCCACCAAAGCAAACCATATGATTTATTAATGTTTTGTGAAGGACTAACAGAAGCATTTAAAAAAGCCTCATCACTTAATATTTTTTGTCCATTCCATATGCCTTTATTTAAAACCAAAAGTCCAAACCGGGCCATACTACGTGGTTTGCTGTACATGATATAATCATACCAGAAACCATTAATGCCCGTTTTTGGTGACAATTGAGTCGTCATAAAATTCTGATAACTTTTTCCCCAGGCTTTTGCTACCACATCTTGTATCAATCGGTAAGGGGCATTATGGTATGCCCATCTTGTGCCGGCATCAGCCTTATATTGCAAACATAAGGGTGTCATACAATTGTCATCCGGAACATTATCATTAAGGCCGGTTGTCATTGTCATTTGATGCCACAAAGTAATTTTGTCTTCCTGATCCGAAGTCAGACTAGTCCAGGCCTTACCAAGATATTCAGATGTTTTATCCTGAATGTTTAACAATCCTTTTTCCTGAGCCATACCCACTAAAAAAGAGGTTAGGGACTTGCCGGCTGATGCCCAATACCAAGAACTATCTCTCGTGAAAGTACCATAATAAGTCTCTTTTACGATCTTGCCTTTTTTTAAAATTATAATAGCTTTTGTCCCTTTTTCTATCAGAAAGGAATCTAAATTATTTATTTCTTGTTGACACCATCCCAGATCACTTGGGCTGATCGTCTCCCATTGATCGCCTGTAAGCGGAGGAAAATAACTTGATTGACTAATTAAATTCTGGTCGATAAACAGGCATAAAAGTACAACATAAAATTTCATGGCACAAAATTTTATAAATTAGACAGATGTTTCACGTTTAGGTTTAAAATTAGGAATATATATTGAATTATATTAACCTCAACCAGGCATTATTTTTTATTATTATATACATCTTAAATATTTAGCATATATATTAGCTTTTTTAACTGAATATTAGTTAAATTTGTTCCTTTGCTTTATTTTTGTTTAAATTATTTACATTGTCATTTATTGGTAAAAATATTTCTATAGCAGCCGAACTTTTACAGAAGGGTGAAGTTGTAGCTATTCCTACAGAAACAGTATATGGGCTCGCTGCCAATGCGTTAAGGGCTACTGCTGTTGCTAAGGTATTCCAGTTCAAAAACAGACCAAATTTTGATCCATTAATCATACATTTGCCTTCTTTTGATAAGATAGGACCGTACGTCCTTGATATTCCTGATGTCATAAAAAAATTGGCGGATGCCTTTTGTCCGGGCCCCTTGACCTTATTGTTAAAAAAGAATGACCTTATACCCGATTTAGTGACCTCGGGTTCTCCATATGTTGCTGTGCGAATACCTGCTCACCCTGTGACAAGAGCATTATTGGAAATGTTGGATTTTCCTCTTGCTGCGCCAAGTGCGAATCCTTTTGGATATATCAGCCCTACTACGGCACAACATGTGGCAGACCAGTTGGGAAATGTACTGCCATACATACTTGATGGGGGACCTTGTACAATTGGTGTCGAAAGCACTATCGCTGGTTTAAATGATAATGGCGAACTTGAAATATTGCGTAAAGGGGGACTGCCTCTGGAAGAAATTCGTCGTATTGCAGGACATATAACCGTAAAAGACAATTCGACGTCTAATCCAAAGGCTCCGGGAATGTTAGAAAGTCATTATGCTCCTCGCGTACCTTTACTTATTGTAGATATTGATCAGGAGATTGCCAAATATAATCCGGAGACTACAGGAATTATGTCATATACAAAGATTCAGCCGGGAGTTCCACACAAACATCAGGTTATTTTGTCACTTTCCGGCGACTACAAAGAGGCTGCCCGAAATTTGTTTGCAGGCATGAGGTATCTCGATAATTGTAATATTGATATCATTTTGGCTGAAGTATTGCCTGAACATGACCTGGGTGTCGCTATAAATGACCGTTTAAGACGGGCATCAGCAAAAAATAAAAGTTGACTATGAATGGACGACTTCTTGAAAAATTATTAAGTAGGCTCGTAGTGTAATCATGGTTAGAAAATTTAATTCGAAGACAATATACACGTCTATTGGCAAACCCCTTATTGACTCAGTCATAATAACTGATGAATCGGGTAAAATTCTTGCTATAGATAAATTATCAGATCATGATACTGCCTCTGTTCAGAAAGTGTCCGGTTTCATTTGTCCTGGATTTATAAACGCCCATTGTCACCTGGAATTGTCTCACATGAAGGGAAAAGTAGATTCAGGAACAGGACTTCTTCCTTTTCTTAATAAGGTGGTTGGTTTTCGGGATGCCAATCAGGACATCATTCAACAAGGTATTAAGGACAGCGATATTGATATGTATAACAATGGCATAGTGGCGGTGGGAGATATCTCAAATAAAATTGACACAGCCTACACTAAATCCCATAGTAAGATAGATTATTACACTTTTGTAGAAATGTTTGATTTTTTACAGCCAACAATGACGGAAGCTACGATTGCTCAATATCAATCTGTTATGGATGTCCAGAGTATTTCAGGTAATGATAAAAAAAGTTATGTACCACATGCCCCATATACAGTGAGCCCCAATTTACTAAATTTTATAAATAATCATAACATAAAGGGGCAAACAATAAGCATCCATAATCAGGAGACTCCAAGTGAAGATGAATTATTTTTATATGGCACCGGCGAATTCAGAGACTTCTATACAAATTTTGGCTTTTCGCTTGACCATTTTAAACCTATCAATAAATCGTCCATTTATTATAGTATGGAACATATATTGCCTGTCTTCAAGACTATTTTTGTGCACAATACATTGACATCACAAGCCGATATACATGCTGCCAAAATGTGGAATAATGATGTGTATTGGGTCACATGTCCCAATGCCAATTTGTATATTGAAAACAGGCTTCCAAATTATTCTTTTTTTCTGAATGAAAATGCAATGGTTGCTATTGGGACCGACAGTCTTTCCTCCAATTGGCAATTGTCGATATGGGAGGAAATAAAAACGATCTATAAGTACGCATCTTATGTGCCCCTTGAAACGATGATTACATGGGCTACGCTAAATGGTGCTAAGGCTTTAGGATATGATGACCGACTTGGTTCGATAGAAATAGGGAAGACGCCTGGTTTGGTGCAAGTAGATGGTGAAGAAATAATGAAAAGTAACCCAAAAAGATTAATATAAATAACTCAGATTTTTAAAAAAATACTTAATCTTTATCTACCTTTAGTGTAGCCGATAATTCAGCTAATTCTTCATCAAAATGTATAAATGAATGCAATAATTTTAAATTTTCAATTTCATGGATGAGCTGGTTTATAAAAGCCCTGTGATTTTCAGATGCCGGATTTAATGGTCGATGGTGTATAGAATGCATAAGATTTTCAATTTTTTTATTAATAATTATTGTTTCGGGGTCAAAAAAATGATGGCAAAATTTTTCCCATAAATAATCGATTGCTATTTCATTCGGGTGAATTAGATCTTTTTCATAAAATCTATAATCCCTTAGATCATCCATCATCCATTCAAAAGCAGGAAAATATTCAATACTTTCATCTGAATCCTGTAATCTGCATATGGTTTCAACAAGTTTTGCTTTGCTTCTCGAATTCTGTATAATGCCGTCTTTTGTGTGTCTTACCGGACTTATAGTAAAAATAACTCTAATTTTAGGATTTAATAATTTAACTTCTGAAATCATTTCTTTCAGAATATAAAAACTTTCTTCAATCGATATGTCTACCTTCTTAAATGATGCTGCAGGTATTTTGTGGCAATTTGCGACAATCTCACCAGTTAAAAGTGATCGATATGCAGTGGAAGTCCCCAGGGTAATAAAAATGATATTTGTATCGGACAAATATTCATACGTCTGACCGATTGCTTCATTTATTTTATAAGATGTTACTTCAGGATTAACATCAGAAAGCTGACTATGATATTCTGAATGGACATATATATCCTGAGAAACAATTAAATCATTGAGATTTATTTTATCGTTCTTACAGGCTCTTGTGATGACTTTAGCAATAGAGACTGGATTGAATATAGTGCCGAATGGATTTACCAAACAATCAAATTTATTGTGTTTAAGTCTCAGTCCTATATTTTGTGAAAAGCATGAGCCTATTAATAAAAATTTACAGCCATGATCGATTTTATTATCTGAAGGACCAATGTTTAATATCGTTCTGAAATCCATATTCAATAATTTAAGCGACGCACAAAACACAAATGTCACAAAATTTATGCTTTATTGTAGCATAAACCATAAATATATGGACCTGTTTTATTTCACCAGAAACTTTAATCTATTTGATTTTGTTGTTCAAACAAAAAAAGATATCATGCCATTATTAGCCATTGTAGGAGCATTTTTTGCGATTATATTATTGCTCTCATTTTTTACAGTGAATCAACAAACAGCCGCCGTTGTAGAACGATTTGGAAAATTTTTGGGTATTCGTAGTTCAGGCTTACAAATTAAGATCCCTATAGTGGATAGGGTAGCAAGCAGGGTAAATCTTAGAATCCAGCAATTGGATGTTATTATCGAAACGAAAACCAAAGACAACGTTTTTGTTAAAATGAAGGTTTCGGTACAATTTAAGGTCATTCAGGAAAAAGTGTACGATGCATTTTATAAACTGGAATATCCACATGATCAAATTACTGCATATGTGTTTGATGTGGTCAGGGCGGAAGTACCAAAATTGAAACTTGATGATGTATTTGAACGTAAGGATGATATAGCCATCGCTGTCAAACGTGAATTAAATGAAGCAATGATGACTTATGGCTATGACATCATTAATACATTGGTCACAGATATAGACCCTGATATACAGGTCAAAAATGCTATGAATAGGATCAATGCAGCGGATCGTGAGAAAACAGCTGCAGAATTTGAAGCCGAAGCATCCAGAATAAGAATTGTGGCCAAAGCCAAGGCAGAGGCCGAGAGTAAGCGGCTACAAGGTCAGGGTATTGCCGATCAGAGAAGAGAAATTGCCAGAGGTCTCGTAGATAGTGTGGAAGTATTAAATAGGGTTGGAATCAGTTCACAGGAAGCTTCAGCATTGATTGTGGTGACTCAGCATTATGATACTTTGCAGGCAATAGGGGCAGATGCCAATTCAAATCTGATTTTATTGCCTAATTCTCCTCAGGCAGGAATCGATATGCTGAATAATATGGTGGCCAGTTTTGCGGCCAGTAATCAAATTGGAGAGTCAATTAAAGAAGGTAATCTGAAAGCAAAACACAAGATTGACCCCAAAGACCAAAATCTGCATCATAGTGATGAAGATGATAAATAATATGGATATTCATCTGCTGAATCAGATCATTAAACTTTTTTAAAAATTTTAATGATGCCGAAACATATATCAGACTTGAAATGATTTTTTACATAAAATAGTAATAAGCGTTCGAGTTTTCAAATACAATATATGCGATCTATGACAGAAAGGTAAATGAAGCCCGGATATAATTATAAAATGTAATTTTTTTTGGAAAATTTTTATATCGGATAATCTGGCTTTATGTGTTATTTTTGCAACTGCGATGCTATTTTTGAATTTTAGGCTTCACAAAAGATATCAACACAAATTTTTTACATGGGTCTTTTTTCAAAACTATTTAATATTCATCCTGAAAAACCTGAACCTGATATCCAATTTGGAAGATTTACAGACTCATATAAATCAGATGAAAAATATAAACATTGGGATGCTGCCATAGATTTTTTTGAAAACGAAAAATATATTGCTGCATATACTCAATTCCTCGATTTTATTTCCAACGAAGCGCATAAGAACGTGCAATTTTTGGTCAATATCGGAAAGATTCAGTTTACTATATACCAAGGTTCAAAAATTATTACAGGGGAAGCTGACTATTCCAAATTTAAAGCAGAAGCAAAAATAGTTAAAGTTCAAAAACTGAATTTAGGACTTATGCGATTTTTACTAGAGCAAAATTTCAATTTAAAATATACAAAATACGCTATCGATGAAGATAATAATATCTGTCTCGTTTTTGATACTTTTGTAGAGGATGGGTCACCACATAAAATATATCAGGCATTAAAAGAATTGGCTACCGAAGCAGATAGGAAAGATGATGTTTTAATTGACAGGTTTGAAGATTTGTTACCAATAAATTTTAATCACACCCGTCAGCTCTCTATTGAGGAAAAAAAAGCAAAATTTGAATTCCTGAGAAACAAAGTTAATGAAGTAATAGATGAGTTGAATCGTGCCGATGTAAACCCCAATTTGTACCCGGGTGGGGTTTCTTTTTTATTATTGGATTTATTGTACAGTATTGACTATCTGATTAAGCCGGAGGGCTTCGTCATGGAAACCATTAAAGAATGTCATGATATCTATTTTAATGATAAAATGACAAACGTGCATGACAAAAATAAAGAAATTATAAAAAAGGTAAAATCTTTACGGGATATTGATTTTATACAATTGGAAAAGGAATTGTATGAAGTTAACTCCACTTTTGGAACTTCCATGCCTGAAGGCCACAGGCGACTTTGTGAGATCATCATGGCTCAAATGACAGACCTTGATTGGTATACCGAAAATAATTATAAAGTATATGCGCAAGCGATTTGCGGCTATATTGTTGGCTTTTCTTTATATTCCTATGTTTTGCCGGATATATCCAAAGCATTACTAAAATTATATTATAGAATTACAGAAAATGCTTATTTTATTTCTATAGGATTTAAGGATGATTTTGAATTAAATGGTAGTATAAATAAGACAAATGTAATCAATTCGATAAAAAAGATATTTTTAACATATGATAGTAAGGATTCTGGCATAAAGATTGATACTAATTACTTAGACTTTAAGGACAAATGTGTCTTTTCTAAAAGTTACTTGATGATGATAAATAATATGTACTATCCTGAATAACAAAAGTAAGTGGAAGTTAAAGGCATTATTCTGGATTTTGAAGATGTGATTATCCAAATCGCAACACCTTACAGTACAGGGACAGGCTTTTATGTAAAATCCTTTGACGTAATAGTTACTAATGAACATGTAATCAGAGGAAATAAAAGTGTTGTGATTGCAGGTAAAGGAGTTTCAAAATTTCTCGGATCGGTCGTTTATTTAGATGCGATGTACGATTTGGCATTTATTGAAGCCCCCTTTGAACTCCAAAAGGAAGTAAGTTTGGATTTAGAGGCAAAATCTGAAAAAGGAGATAGCGTTATTGCAATAGGACATCCATTTGATTTAAAATATACGGTAACGCAGGGTATTATTTCGAGTTTACATCATCATGAAAGAGATATTGATTATATTCAACACGATGCTGCACTCAATCCTGGCAATAGCGGTGGCCCTTTGGTCAATTCGAAAGGAGAAGTCATAGGAGTGAATACCTTTATCATGAAGGATGGTCATAATATCGGTTTTGCCTTACCTGTAAGCTATCTGATTACTTGTTTGAATGAGTTTAAACAAGGAAACGGTGCAAAAGGGGTTCGGTGTAATTCATGCAGACAGGTGAGTTTCGAAAACTTGGGTGATAAATCAAAACATTGTCTTATTTGCGGATCAGCGATTCAAGTGATATCTCAAATTGAAGATTATGAACCAAGTGGTATTTGCAATACTGTTGAAAACATGATTTCGAGGTTAGGATATAATGTAGCGATAACAAGAAAGGGGCCTAATAACTGGACTTTAAAAAAAGGAAGCGCAACGATAAATATTTCTTATTATGACAAAACAGGGCTTTTGGTTGGGGATGTTTTTATGAGTTCTTTGCCCGGGAACAACATCGATGAGTTGTATGCTTTTTTATTGAAACAGAATTACCTTTTGGAAGGTACTACTTTTTCAGTTAGAGGACAGGATATTATTTTGTCATTATTGATATATGACCAATATCTGAACGCTAACACGATGTTTAAGTTATTTGAAAACCTGTTACTTACCGCCGATAAATATGATAATATTTTAACAGATGTTTATGGAGCAAAGTGGAAAAAGGAAATAAGCTGATATGTTAATTATTTAAGATTTTGATTTTTTTTCTCATTGATCGTAGGTCGGTTTAAATATTATTTCTATTTTTAACCTTCCATTCGAATTAGAAATACAGCTTTTTTTAAGCACATTTTAATTAATTATAATATGAATACTTTAGTATCAAGAGTTAGTGTAATGTTTTTATTGTTGTCATCTTTTGCCATAAGTGCACAGGATATACACTTTACACAGTTTTATATGTCACCGCTAAATCTTAATCCTGCCATGACAGGTGTGATGAATTGTAAAACCAGAATGGTGGCAAATTATCGTAATCAATGGGCTGCTGTATTGGCTGCCAATGCATATAATACCTATTCTGTTTCGTATGATCAGAAAATACCGGTAGGTAGAGAAGATTATTTTGGGATAGGTGGATCTATATGGGGTGATGTTGCCGGCGAGTCCAGATTTGGTACTACACAAGGTAGAATATCTTTGTCTTATAGCAAAAAAATGGCTGGGTATAGAAAAAAAGCCAGTTACCTGGTGATTGGTGCAGATGCAGCTTTGTCTAACAGAAGCATCAGCAATTCTGATTTAAGATGGCCTAGCCAAATCACAGGAAAAGGATTTGATCCGACATTAGGAAATGGAGAAACCCAGTTTAATGATTTTGCCTTTATTTACCCTGATATTTCTGCAGGTTTATTATGGTTTAGTATTATTGATAAAAACACAAACTGGTATGTTGGTGCAGCAATACACCACCTTAACAGACCAAATGTTTCTTTTCTTGGTTCAACAGTAAATCTATATAGCAGATATACTGTGCATGCAGGATTACAGTTTGAGCTCGAAAGAAAGATATCTCTTTTACCTTTTGCCGTATATATGGCTCAAGGACCACACAGATCACTTAATGCAGGTGCTAACTTTAGATTTGCCATGGGGCCTTCTAAAACTTCCAATCAATCATGGGAAGCAGGTGCCTGGTACAGAATAGGAAATAAAGTTCCTTCAGGTTTGCACTCTGATGCGGTTATTTTGTCTACCAGATTTAATTACGAAGAATTCGGAATTGGGTTTAGTTATGACATCAACGTTTCTGGATTGAGAGCAGCATCACCAGCCAATGGGGCGTTTGAGTTTTCTTTGATCTACAATATTTGTGGCCCGGAAAGTCGCGGTGTGTATTGTCCGAGATTCTAACTTTTTTCTTAAGCCGATATCTCTGCTTTATATAAGACGGATTGGAGCGTTCCATAAAATTCATATCATAGTTATTTTTAAAAAAAGAGATGTTTCCCCAAAACATCCTCAATAAAAAAACAAAATTATGTTTGGTAGTAAGAATGATAAGCAGACTGCATCAAATGGAGTTCAGGTTTCAACCAATGTCAGTAACAGTATTGTTGAAGGAACAAGTATTGACGGTAATATCGTTGCATCTAATGATATAAGAATTGATGGATCATTAACAGGTAAGTTGGATTGTAAAGGTCGTGTCATAATTGGTCAGCAAGGTAAAGTGGAAGGAGACATCACTTGCTATAATGCCATAATCGAGGGTACATTTACAGGTAATCTGTCAGTCAAAGAATTACTGAGTGTTAAAGAAACCGCTGTTATCAATGGTGATATTGTAACCGATAAATTGTTGGTACAAACCGGAGCCATTTTTAATGTATCTTGTAGTATGGGCGGCCAAAAGCTTAAAGCCCTGGTTCAGAAAGAACATATTAATAAAGTTAGTGGTTAAAAAGCAACATATACGATATGATTGGTAAAAAGAATGAGGAATCACCAAAAACTAATGCATATCTAAAATATTCAGGCTTAGCTTTTCAGATGGCATTTGTAGTCCTTGCGGCCATTTTTTTAGGAAAAAAATTAGATATCTATTTGGGCTTTCAAAAACCTTTTAGTACTATTTTTTTAGTACTTCTTTTTTTTAGTCTGTTTATGTATAAGTTATACAAAGAGCTTAACAACCAAAAATGAATAATTTTTTATTGTTTATAAAAAAATTGGGGGTTCTCTTACTGCTTTTGGCGCCTGTCTTAGTTTTTGTCCATAGCTTTGAAAGTCAAAAAAACACGGTCGACCTTAGTCTGATAAGTATATGTATTTTTACCATTTTAAGCATACTATTATTTTTAATGCTTCATCGCAGTGTAAAAAGCCCTAATCGCCAGCTTTTTATATCATACACTATGTTAAATACACTTGTAAGGATGGTATTGTCAATAACGTTATTGGTGACCTACAAAAAAGTGAGCCATCCATCGGATGCATCATTTATTATTCCATTTTTGGTCATTTATGTTATATTTACTATCTTTGAAACTAAGTTTATGTTACAAATAGCAAATCAAAAACCATAAGTAACTTATGCAAATTTCTCAGACTAAATTTGATGTGATTGGTCATTCTGTATTTACTGAGGAAGACTTAATGACAAGAGACTTTCGTATATTGCAAAGAGAAGGAAATTCAATAAAATTGTTATTGGACAATAAGGCATATACTGCCTTATTGAAGCATATTGATCTTAAGGAAAAGGTGTGTGTTATAAATATTTCCGGCTTTGATTTCACTATTAAAATTAATGAACCTTTAGATCAATTGGTTCATGAACTAGGTTTTTTGAAGACCATAAAAACATCTGTAAAAGAAATAAAATCTCCGATGCCCGGTCTGGTTGTACAAGTATTTGTTGTGGTTGGTCAGGAAGTAAGTGACGGAGAAAAATTATTAAGTCTCGAAGCTATGAAAATGGAAAATATTCTAAAATCACCTGGTATCGGTATCATCAAAGCCATCAATGTGCATAAAGGTAATTCAGTAGAAAAGAATCAGATTTTGATAGAATTTGAATAATGTAAACTATCTTTTAACCGTCATTTTTTTTCCAAAATGTTGCACCCAATATTTATCAACTTTTGCCACGGCCATTTCATCAACCCTCGGATTCATTAGCATGGTACAGTGTGAATAACTTTTTAACCAA
Organism: Saprospiraceae bacterium; assembly: GCA_016717145.1. Lineage (GTDB taxonomy): Bacteria > Bacteroidota > Bacteroidia > Chitinophagales > Saprospiraceae > OLB9. The sequence continues at coordinate 144,513 of JADKGD010000017.1, forward strand.
TCTCCGAGTACTTCCTCAAACGATTTCTGGCCTTCACCAAGATTTTCACCAGCTACCATCCAGTTATAACCGGATTTTTCCATCCTTGCTCCTATGTCCAAACCATCCTTAGAAAAATGAGCAAAAAAATTATATTCTTTCATTTCACTGGCGTGAGAAAGGCACTCCTATATAATGTTTCATCCCAAACTACCTTTTGAGCAGGGGCCATATATCTCCTTCCACAATAACATCCGTTTTGGCGTATTTTATTCACTGCTTCTACCATTTTGTATTGATCGGTCGCATCCGGATGGACAGACATCCAACCAGAGAAAGTAAAAAAACCAATAAATAAAAAAATCGACTTCATTTTTAATAGACACTACATATCAATAACACAAAACTAACGAATTTTAGATTATTCTGTTTTGTATGGGCTCCCAAAAATAATATTTTAACTAAACTTTATATTAAAAACTATAAAAAGGCCGCACCAAATACGCCGGCACTATCTCCAAGTCGAGGCTTAAAAAACATAGTATCCAATCGGTTATTAAAAACATAGTCTTTCACTTTTTCTACCCCTATGTGATAAAGTTCATCTATGTTGCCAACACCTCCACCAATGACAATCGCATCGGGGTCTACTATGTTGATGACTACTGCCATGGCTTTTCCAAAATACTCAAACAATCTGCTCATGGTAGTTTGTGCATATACATCGTTTCCCGCACGGTAAGCTTCAACAATGTTTATCATACTAAGGGCTTTCCCGCTGATTTTAAGGTAATATTTTTCAAGGGCGGGGCCTGATAAAATGTTTTCAACACATCCTTTTTGACCGCAATAACATAATGTATCTTCTCCCAAAAAATTATGACCCCATTCGCCCGCTATACCTTGCCTTCCTGCTATAACCCGTCCATCCACGACCAATCCGCCACCAACTCCAGTGCCCATAATTACGCCAAAAACTACATTCGCGTCAGGCATCTCTTCTTTTATAACGCCCATTTTCGTTTCTGCAATTGCAAAACAATTTGCATCATTGCTTAGTTTGAAGGCTAAACCTGTAGCATCTTCTATATCTGCTTTTAAATTGCGACCATTGAGTGATGTTGTGTTACAATTTTTCATAACATGCAATATTGGATCCAGAGTTCCAGGGGTACACATTCCTATTCTTGAAGGTTTCTGTACGCTGTCTGTCTCCAATTTATGTATCAATAACTGAATTTGATCCAGAATATGGTCGTACCCCAAATGGCTTTCTGTAGGAACACGCAGTCTGGATATTACCTCATTATTATGTGTGTTTATAACTATACCTTCCATTTTAGTACCTCCCATGTCAATACCCCAAAGCGTTTCCATTTGTTATTTTTTGGTTGAAAATTTGATGTAATTTATGATTAAATTTGATAAAGTTGGTATAAAATCAAATATTGTGTTCAATATCTCCTTACCTTGCGCCTTCATAAGTTAAATCATGATATAATGAAAAAACAGATTAAAGAAATTATACTTGGCTCAGGATTGGGAGAGTTGAAGTTTGGAATGACAAGGGAGGAAGTCAAGAAGTTAGTAGGTAAGCCGGATGAAGTGGAGAATTTACCTGGATTTGATGAAGAAGTCAATGATGAGTTGGAGTCATGGCATTATGAAGAAAGTGAGTTTTCACTTGTTTTTGATGCAGATTATGATTGGAAATTGGTATCCATTGCTATTAGTGATCCATTTTTTACATTAAATGGTCATTCTGTGATTGGGATGGAAAGAGATGAAGTCATGTCATTATTTGATAAGATGGGTATTGAGATTTCAAATGAAGAAGATCTTTCAGATGACGAAAACCCTGATTTAGAATTGGTTGAATCAGAAGAACTGGGCCTTATGGTTTGGTTTAGTGATGGGGAAGCTATTGAAATGCAAATCCTGCCCGATGTAGAAGAAGATGGGGAAACCATCAAATGGCCGTAACTCTTAAAAAAGTATTTTTTTCAATACTAAAGGTAAATGGCAGTAACAGATTAGGTTCTGTGATGCTTTTTTTTTGTAATAATTTAAGGGGAATACTAATTTATAGTATCTTTTGGTTTAGGATTTGGTCCCCGTTTGTAAATAACAAGACCATTCAGAAAATTTCGTAATATCTGGTCCCCGGCTTCCACATAATTTGGGTGATCATCTTTACGAAATAAATCATTCAAAGCACCTTTGGTTATTTTAAAATCAACCAGAGATAAAATTTCAAGAATATCTTCGTCCTTTAATTGAAGGGCAACACGAAGTTTTTTTAGAATATCATTGTTTGATAACATTATTTAATTTTATTTGCATATTCGTACAATAACTTCATACCATCCAGGGTCAATAATTTATGCACAAAGTCAAAATTCTTTTTTTCCAGTGGCTTAAGGATTGAAGATAAGCCACCAGTGGCAATCACCTTATAACCACCATCATTTATTTCCGCTTTTATCTGTGTTAATATATGACTTACCAGGCCTATGTAACCCCATGTAACACCAGCCTGAATAGCTGAAACAGTATCATGGCCTATGACTGAATCAGGTAACACAAGAGGTACTACAGGTAATTGTGCGGTATGATTCGAAAGTGATTGAACAGCAGTTTGCAGGCCTGGAGCGATGGTGACGCCTTTTATCCCTTCATTTTTACTCACTGTAGTAAATGTAAGTGCGGTGCCAAAATCGACAATGATACATTTTTCTGAAAACAAGTGAATGGCAGCATAGGCGTTAGATACAATGTCTGAACCTATCTCATATCTGTGGGGTATGAACATATCAAGATTTTTGAACAGATCAGGATTTAATACCATTGCTGTATGTCCTGTCACCTGGAAAAATGCTTCTTTTATAACATGGTTGAGATCAGGAACAACGCTGCTGATGACACAATTGTCCACTTCAGAATGATGAATGCCCCATTCCAGGAGGAGATTTCTAAGTGCCTGCTCATAGTAAAATTCTGATTGATTTTCTTTGGTTTCAGACCTAAAAGTATGTGTCCAGCTACCTTCATTGTTTAGTGCAATCACTATATTTGAGTTTCCGATGTCGACGGCGAGTATCATCTTCACTGCTGCATTTTTTTGCTTTTAATTTTCCAGCTTCAGTCATTGCAAAAGACCTGGACATGTTTTTTATATAGGCCACTTTTCGAAATCTTAGTGTTGTCCAATCTTCATCTATGGCCACCATCCGAACGCCTTCCAACCCTAGTTCACCAATTTTTTCCCATCCATTATCCCTGTTGAAATTACATGTAAAATTTTTGGAACTTTTTTTGGGGAAGGCATACCATATTATAGCATCACCATTTGATCTATCAACGATGGCCTTGGCAGTTGAATTAATTTCTGTCTGGTTAAGCACAAAATTCAGTATAAAATTAATAGAAGTCGTTTCAGGGAGATGTGTTCCAATCATACAGAATTTAGACATTTCCTGCATCTCATTACTGAAAGAAATGGGAGCATTTAGTATAATTATTTCCTGATGATTCTTATAATTTAATTTTTTGAACAATTCAGTCATAACTGCAAATTTGAGATTTCCGAATGCTACAAATGTAAGCATTTTGATGGTGAAAACTAAACTTTAATTATTTTTTGCCATCAAAAGTTGATTGTAAATAATTTCTGAGCTTTCTGCCCAATTGAACATTTTAAATCTTTCTATTCCTTTTGAGATCAATTCTTCTTTTAGTTTGATATCTGTGGTAATCTTTATAAGCGCATCTGAAATAGCAGGAACATCATATGGATTGACTAAGATGGCAGCATTATCTGCGACTTCTGCCATTGAGGTCACAGATGAAGTGATGACAGGAGTACCTGTTTTCATTGCTTCGAGAATAGGAATACCAAATCCTTCAAAAAGGGAGATATAAACCAGTGCTTCAGCTTTTTTGATCAGTTTATATTTTGTTGTTTCGGAGATTGGCCCTGAATAAATGACAGCATTTGATTGCGCTATTTTTTTTCTGATTTCATCAGATTTCCATGCAAGCCGGCCGCAAAGAATTAACTTATATTTTTTGTCAGTTTGTGTCATAAAATGATTAAACCCGTCTATTAATCTTTCAATATTTTTTCTTGGGTGCAATGAACCTACATAAATAAAAAATGGATCATCAGAGATGGCTTTAAGCAGGTTCTCTGGAATAACATCATCATAATCCGGCAAATGTTCTGATACTGCGTTATATGCCACGTGGATTTTGTCCCTTGATATTTTAAACTGCTGTTGAATATCATTTTTTACAAACTCAGAAACTGCTATTATAGAAAACGCTTTATCATGATATCTGGGAATATATCTTTGATAATGTTTTAAAGCCAGATAAGGTATGTGTTCCGGAAAATGAATATATGCCAGATCATGGGTGACTAAAACAGTGGGAATTTTAGCACGAAGGCTTAAGTATCCGTCTCCGGAATAAAAAACATCAATTTTGTATTTAGTAAAAAAAACAGGCAATAAATATTCAAACCAAATATGCCACAAAATTGGATGACGGGCTTGTAGTGGAACTACTATCTTTATAACATTGGATGGGAAATTAAAATGCGCGCTTACTTTCCGATCAAAAAACAAATAAAATGTATCATCTGGATGTGCTGTAGCCATATGCGTGGTAGTTTCATAAATATATCTTGCAACACCTTCCATATTGTCACTTAAAAGTATTCTTGCATTTATACCAATATTCATATTGCTTTTTAATTATTGTTAGTGCAAAACTAATGTATTCCTGATACCATATTTAAATAATTCAAATCAATCTATGTTTATAAGCGTTATTACCAACGTTTTTTATAAAAAAACCGTTTAAGTATAATGTAGAGTTTATTTTGGTATATGCTATTAATCCTGTTATAATATGAAATGGTTGCTTTTACTTTTTTGGTGTACAATATGTTTTCAAAGTTGTTCAAAACATGATCTGGAAGAACTTGCGGATGCGACATTATTAGGTTTTGATTTAAGAGAATGTGTATGTTGTGGTGGCATGTTGGTGCAAATAAAAAATGATATTTCAGGTGTTGATGAAACATATCAGTGGTATATGACAAAAGGCGATTTAGGTGTGGGTGCCATTGATTCATTCCCGGTAAATTGCAGGATTAAATATGATATTATAAAAGAGAGATGTGTTATTTCTAAAGCGGAATTAGATATCAGTAAATTAGTTATTATCAAATAGCGGTATTAAAAAATAATAACAAATGAAATTTATATTTTATTTATATGGTCTTGTTTTGTTATTTTCTTCTTGTAATAAAGACTGTGTAGACAGTCCCAGATGTGCACTTGAGCCTCAGGTGGGTAACTGTAAAGGCGCGTTTCCCCGATATTATTACGATGCTTCGGATAAAAAGTGTAAAGTGTTTTATTGGGGAGGTTGTGATGGACTTGTTCCTTTTGAGACCCTGGAAGAATGTAAAAATAAGTGTACATGTGGAGACGACTGAATCATAATTTTATCCCTGCGATATTCATCTTTTTAAAAAAAATAGCTCTGATTTAAATCATCTTTTAGTTGTATTCTAATGCAATTTTAAGAAATCTTTGTCCAAAATGCTTACTTTTGTGGTGTTTTTTAATAAATATTTTTGTTCATGGGAGGGTTTAAGTCGGCTTTTGTTATTAATTTGTTCATGTGCCATTTTTGTTTTAGTCAATCAGATAGCATTTCAAGTCGCTTGATGGTTGAACAGATAACAGTTAAGGCTTACCGCCAGAATCAAACTATAAAACAACTAAGCGACGTCCACAATACTTTTATAATCAGTGGTCGTAAAAATGAAGTAATAGATATATCCGCTTTGCCAGCCAATCTATCAGAAAAGACAGGTCGTCAATTGTTTGCTAAGGTTCCTGGCGCATTTATATATGATATGGATGGTTCCGGCAACCAGATAAATGTCTCGACAAGAGGTTTGGATGCACATAGAAGTTGGGAGTTTAATATCAGACAAAATGGGGTGATCATTAATTCAGATTTGTATGGCTACCCGGCCAGTCATTACAGCCCACCGATGGAATCAGTTAAAAATATTGAAATTGTAAGGGGCACTGCAGCATTACAATACGGTGCCGGTTTTGGAGGCATGATAAATTATGTTTCAAAAAGAGCGGACACAACCCAGGCAATCGGTATAGAAAGCATTAATTCAGTAGGATCATTCGGACTCCTTAGTTCATACAATTCTATAGGAGGGAAAATAGGGAAGTTTACATATTTTGGATATTTCCAGAAAAGAGTATCAGAAGGATACCGTCGCAATGGCCGGTCAAGTGCTGATGCTCAGTTTCTAAGCTTAACTTATGATGTATCAGATAAGCTTCAAGTAAAAGCTGAGTTGGGGCGAAGCTATTATTTGTATCGGATTCCCGGACCTTTGACAGATAGTATGTTTTATGCTGACCCAAGACAAGCAAGTCGTTCGAGAAATTATTACTCACCGGAAATTTACGTACCATCACTAACTATAGACTATAAGTCAGGAACAAATACGAAGATGAATTTGATTATTTCAGGCGTATTTGGCGATAGGAGCAGTGTGCTTTTTGAAGGATTTGCTGATAAAAAAGATGTCATTGACCCTGCTACAAATCAATATGCTGCGAGGATTGTTGACATTGACAGATTCAATTCTAAAACAGCTGAATTCAGAGTTCTTCATAGTTATAGAATCGGAAATGCAAAAGCCATTATGACTTCAGGTCTGAGATATTTTAATAATAATATGTCCAGAAGGCAAAGAGGTATAGGAAGCACAGGAACTGATTTTGACCTTTCGGTGACTGGTCAGTTTGGCAGGGATCTATATTACAAAAGCAATAGTCTTGCTTTTTCTGTGGAGAATTTAATCTATATTACAGAAAATTTTTCTGTTTCTCCGGGCTTCAGGTATGAATATGGACAGACCGATATGACAGGCAATATAAGTTATATAGATCCAAATGATTTTCCCAATCAAATTAAACATAGAATACCTGTTTTTGGCTTTAACACGCAACTAAAAATTAATGAAACCAACAGCCTGTACGGCAGTATTTCGCAGGCGTACAGACCAGTTTTATTTAAGGACATTATACCTGGCAGCATTCTTGAACGGGCGAATAAAGATCTTAAGAATGCTTATGGGTATAATGCAGAAATCGGTTACAGGGGCTATTTAGGTCAAATTGTAAAATTTGATATTACTGTTTTTGATTTGTCCTACAATAACCGACTGGGCAACCTTGTAAGTCAGGACAGTGATGGTTCCAATTACATTTTGAAAACAAATATTGGTGACAGCCGAACATATGGTCTGGAATGCTACGCTGAAATATTTCCCTTCAAATCTGAACTGATAACAATGTCAATATTTACAGCATCCTCATTAATGAACGGCAGATATTCAAATGGTAAAATTGCCCTCGGGGCGGAAAATATTGATATATCAGGTAAGAGGATTGAATCTGTGCCTGAATTTATTTCACGCAATGGATTCAGTGTTGGATACAAAGGACTGACAAGCACATTGCAATATAGTTATGTTTCATCTTCATTCTCCAACCCGAACAATACAATAATCCCTAGTATCAACGGATCAAATGGCTTGGTTCCTTCATATAGCCTGCTCGACTTCAACATGGCCTTGTCCATTAATAGTAATATTTTGTTGAGAATTGGTATCAATAATATACTCAACAAACAATATTTTACCAAGAGACCACAATTTTACCCGGGTCCCGGAGTATGGAGCTCAGATGGAAGAGGTATATTCCTATCTTTCGGGGTAAAGATATAGCGAGCAATAAAATAATTGCGCTTATGGGTTCGAAATTAAATATCAGGATTCATTTTTATGAATCTTATACTTTGTAAACAAATAATTTGTACCTTTGCAGCCATTTTTAAAAAATAATATTAAATAACCTCTGTCATTTTATATAATGGCATACAAATTTTAACGAAAATGGTAGAAGATAACGATCTCGTAAACGACCATGTAGAGGAAACTGACGCAATAATCGAAGACATTTCAGATGTGCAATTAGAGCCTGTTGTAGACAATACGACCACTGCGCATGATGATTATGATTGGACTACAGGCAAACGAAATACTGTTAAGTATGATGATGCCACCCACAAAACTTATTTTGATCAATATGACCAATCTTTAAATTCAGTAGCTGAACTTGAAGTTGTTAAAGGCCGTGTAACGTCAATTCATAGTGGTGATGTAGTATTGGACATCAATTATAAATCTGATGGTTTGGTTCCTTTGTCTGAATTTAGGGATACACCTGATCTGAAAATTGGTGATTATGTTGACGTATATGTAGAAAACAAAGAAGACTACAGAGGCCAGTTGGTTCTTTCCAGAAGAAAGGCCAAGCTGTTGAAAGCATGGGACAACCTTGTAGATTCATACAAAAATGGTACTATTATCAAAGGTCTTGTTGTTAGCAAAACCAAGGGCGGACTTATCGTAGATTGTCTTGGTATAGAAACATTCCTGCCAGGTTCTCAGATTGACGTGAAGCCAATTACAGATTATGATATCTATGTTGGGAAGACAATGGAATTTAAAGTTGTTAAGATAAACGAAGCAATAAAAAATGCGGTTGTTTCACACAAAGCACTTATTGAAAGCGATCTTGCAGAACAAAGAGAAACAATCATATCAGGTCTTGAAAAAGGTCAGGTATTGGAAGGTGTTGTTAAGAATATTACTGACTTTGGTGCATTTATGGATCTTGGTGGTGTTGATGGACTTCTGTATATCACAGATATATCTTGGGGTAGAATCAACCATCCAAATGAGGTATTGTCATTAAATCAAAAAATTAATGTTGTAGTACTTGACTTTGGTGAGGACAAAAAGAGAATATCTTTGGGTCTTAAGCAACTTACACCACATCCTTGGGAAGTTCTGGACAATACCATTGCAGAAGGAAGTGTAATTAAGGGTAAGATTGTAAATATAGAAGATTACGGTGCATTCCTTGAGATCATTCCTGGTGTTGAGGGCCTTATTCACGTATCTGAAGTAAACTGGAGCAATCAGCCTGTAAATGCAAGAGATTTCTTTACATTGGGTCAGGAAATGGAAGCAAAAGTTGTGACTATTGATAGGGATGAGCGTAAAATGTCATTAAGTGTTAAGCAATTAACTGAAGATCCATGGAGTGTTGTTTCGGCTAAATATAAGGTTGGGACCAAGCATGTCGGAGAAGTTAAAAACCTTACACCTTATGGGGTATTCGTTGAACTCGAAAATGGTATTGGAGGTATGGTTCACATATCAGATTTATCATGGACAAAAAGATATTCGCACCCATCTGAATTTACAAAAGTAGGTGAGAAGATTGATGTTTCCATCCTTGAAGTTGATGAAGAAAGCAGAAAATTGTCACTAGGCCACAAGCAGCTTGAAGAAAATCCATGGGATACTTTTGAAAACGTATTCCCTGTTGGATCTTATCATGAAGCAACAATAGTCAAAAAAGACGATAGAGGTGCAGTAGTTCAATTACCTTATGGTCTGGAGGCATATGCCCCGATCAAACACATCAAAAAAGAAGATGGATCCACTGCAGGTAATGAAGAAACATTAACTTTTAAAGTGATCGAATTCAATAGAGATGACAAAAGAATTATTGTTTCTCATTCCAGATATTTGGAGGATATCAGAAAAGAAGCAGACCAAATAATTGAATCTGACCGTTCTAAAGAAAAAGAAGAAGTTAAGAAGACAATAAAAGCCACTCAATCCAAAATTGAGTTGTCAACATTTGGCGATATAGCGGGTTTTTCTGAACTAAAGGAGCAAATGGCTGAAGCCATAACTAAGGCACCAAAAGCTTCTGCTCCTAAAGCTGAAGTTGTAGAAGCTGCACCTCAGATAGTTGAAGAGGTAAAGACTGAATCAATAGAAGAGGCAACTGAAGCCATTGTTGATGTTCCTGCTAAAGAAGCAGTAGTTGTAAAAAAAGCATCAAAGGGATCTGCCTTAAAATCAGATGACCTTAAAAAAGTTGAGGGCATAGGGCCTAAAATTGAAGAATTATTTCATAATGCAGGTATCATTACTTTTAGTGATTTAGCTAAGGCCGATCCTGTTGCATTGAAAGAAATTCTGAATGCTGCCGGATCCAGATATCAGATGCATGATCCTTCTTCATGGCCAGCACAAGCAGAAATGGCGGCTAATGGAGAGTGGGATAAACTGAAAGTTTGGCAAGATAATGCAAAGGGCGGTAAATAATATTACCTTTAAATAAGCCAAAATAATGCAGCCCCTGATTTGAATAAGTCAGGGGCTTTTTTTATCAACATTTTTATGGTTTTAATGTTAAAGTTGAAAATAATAATAATCAAAATTTGAAAACAGTCGGCGTAATAGGGTCAGGATTTTCAGGTTTAGCCGCTGCAAGTTCACTGGCTGCATCTGGCTTTAAGGTGACTGTCTTGGAGAAAAATGAAACTTTGGGTGGAAGGGCCAGAAAATTTGAATCAGATGGTTATATATTTGATATGGGGCCATCGTGGTATTGGATGCCCGAAGTGTTCGAAAATTTTTTTAATAAATTTGGCAAAAAGACTTCAGATTATTACAAATTGATCCGTTTGGATCCTTCATATGATGTGATTTTTGGTGCTGATGATATTGTATCGATGCCAGCAGACTACAAGGAGTTAAAGGCGCTTTTTGATAATATAGAGCCTGGTAGTAGCCAAAATTTGGATAAGTTTCTGCACGAGGCTGAATATAAATATAAAGTTGGAATGGAAGAATTTGTATGGAAACCAGGTCAGTCTATTATGGAATTTGTTGACATAAGGGTTGTTAAGAGCTTATTTCGATTGCAAATGCTGACGTCCATAGCCACACAAATTGATAAATTATTCAAAAATGAAAAACTAAGAAACATACTTAAGTTTCCGGTTTTGTTTCTTGGAGCAACACCTGAAAATACGCCGGCACTGTATAGTCTTATGAACTATGCTGATCTAAGACTTGGTACTTGGTATCCAATGGGGGGAATGTATAAAGTGATAGAAGGTTTTGTGTCGGTGGCCAAAGAATTAGGTGTTGATTTCATTACTAATGCCGAGGTAACAAAACTTAATGTTACAGATGGGAAAGTCACGGATGTACAAACAGAAAAAGGCAGTTATTCATTTGATTTTGTTGTTGCGAGCGCTGACTACCACCATGTCGAGCAATCTCTTTTGCCTGAACAATACAGAACATACGACAAAAAATACTGGGAAAGCCGTACCATGGCGCCTAGTTCATTGTTATTTTATTTGGGTCTCAATACCAGGTTGAAAGGATTAAAACATCATAACTTGTTTTTTGATAAAGATTTTGCACTTCATGCAAAAGAAATTTATACTGATCCTAAATGGCCTACAGACCCATTGTTTTATGTTTCCTGTCCTACAATGACAGATGACTTTATTGCACCCCGGGGATGTGAAAATGTATTTTTACTCATGCCGTTGGCTCCCGGTGTCCGCGATAATGAGGTACTTAGAGCACAATATTTTGATATTATTTGTGATCGGATCAAATTCATAACGGGAAATGAAATCAGAGATCACATCGTGTTCAAAAAGTCTTATTGTGTATCAGATTTTGAATCAGATTACCACGCATTCAAAGGCAATGCTTATGGCCTGGCCAATACTTTATACCAGACTGCATTTTTAAAGCCCAAAATGCACAACAAAAACATATCAAATTTGTATTACACGGGTCAATTGACAACTCCTGGTCCTGGTGTGCCACCTTCTATCATTTCTGGGCAGGTAGTTGCAAATGAGATTATTAAATTAAATAAATCGTAGTGTATGGATTTATATTCTAAAGTATGTTTTGATTGTAATAAATTGATAACCAATAGTTACAGTACATCTTTTTCTCTTGGAATCAGGATGTTTTCAGACGAACTTCGAATGCCCATCTATGCAGTTTATGGCTTTGTAAGGTTTGCTGACGAAATAGTTGATACCTTTCATGATAGTGATAAGGAAGGATTGCTGAAGGAATTCAAACATGACACATTTAAAGCTATAGAAGCTAAGGTCAGCTTAAATCCTGTGCTCCACTCATTTCAGCAGATTGTCAATAAGTATAAAATTGAGCACCATTTGATAGAAGCTTTTCTGAATAGCATGGAAATGGACCTGCACAGAAACATATACGATAAAAAGGATCTGGATACCTATATTTATGGCTCAGCCGAGGTAGTTGGGCTTATGTGTTTACAGGTTTTTTTAAATAGTAACACTCAGGAATATGATAAACTAATGCCTAATGCAAAAGCGTTGGGTGCGGCATTTCAAAAAATTAACTTTCTTAGAGATATGAAGTCAGATTTCCAGGAGCGTGGCAGAGTTTATTTTCCAGATATAAATTTTCATGACTTTACGGAAAAAGAGAAAAAGGAAATCGAACTTGACATTCAGCATGATTTTGACTTTGCATTCAAAGGTATTCAACAGTTGCCTAAATCTTCCAGGTTAGGTGTATATTGTGCATACAAGTACTATTTAAATTTATTTTTTAAGATTAAAAAACTACCTGCCAAAGTAATAACTGAACAAAGGATAAGGGTAAGCGACAAAAGGAAACTGTATCTTCTGACGACATCAGCCTTTCAAAATCACTTTGGATTATTATAATTTTTTTGTTTTTGTGCACTATAGTGGCTTTCAGTCGCTTACTACCGCCCTGGAGGCATCCACTTCACATCGCTGGTGTTTAGGCGATTTCCAACAAGATTGATTGTTAAGCTTTACGGTTGAATTTTTGGCACAAATAAATAAGTTCCGTAAATGCAATTACATCTAATGAAATGTCTGGACATCTTTCTAATTCATAAATTGATCAAAGTATAGTTTATATTTGGTTTTGGCAACTGATTATCAAAGAACTACAAAATTATATTCTAAATTATAATACTGA
>JADKGD010000017.1:160000-167684 GCA_016717145.1 Saprospiraceae bacterium
ACAAGTTGGGAGAAAAAAGTAAAGTAGAAACGAGAGAATCTTATTATGGGGTTTGGAGTGTAAGAGAAGAGTAATAAGAATAGGAAGCAAATAAGGGCGTATGGTGGATGCCTTGGCTCTCAGAGACGACGAAGGACGTGGTAAGCTGCGAAAAGCTATGGGGAGTTGCAAACGAGCGTTGATCCATAGATGTCCGAATGGGGCAACCCTGCACGTTGAAGATGTGCAACCCGACCGCAAGGCGGGAGAAAACCCGGAGAACTGAAACATCTAAGTAACCGGAGGAAAAGAGAACAATAGTTATTCCGTGAGTAGTGGCGAGCGAAAACGGAGGAGCCCAAAAGTTGTATATAAGAGAGTGGAACGTATTTGGAAAATGCGACCGGAGGGGGTGAAAGTCCCGTACACGAAAGGTATGTACAATGAAACATGAGTAGGGCGGAACCGGAGAAATTCTGTCTGAATATGCCAGCACCATCTGGTAAGGCTAAATACTACTGAGAGACCGATAGCGAACCAGTACTGTAAAGGAAAGGTGAAAAGAACCCTAAGAAAGGGAGTGAAAAGAACCTGAAACCATACGCTTACAAGCGGTCGGAGTTTGCTTAGGCGAATGACGGCGTGCCTTTTGCATAATGAGCCTACGAGTTACTCCTCACTAGCGAGTTTAAGATCTTCAGGATCGGAGGCGGAGCGAAAGCGAGTCTGAATAGGGCGTATGAGCTAGTGGGGGTAGACGCGAAACCTAGTGATCTACCCATGAGCAGGTTGAAGGTTGGATAGTCTCCAACTGGAGGACCGAACTGGTAAACGTTGAAAAGTTTTCGGATGACTTGTGGGTAGGGGTGAAAGGCCAATCAAACTAGGAGATAGCTCGTACTCCCCGAAATGCATTTAGGTGCAGCGTTGATAAGAGTGTGCTGGAGGTAGAGCTACCGATAGGGCTAGGGGGCGTCACTGCCTACCAACCCCTGACGAACTCCGAATGCCGGTACATTGCGTCAGCAGTGAGGCTATGGGTGCTAAGGTCCATAGCCGAGAGGGAAACAACCCAGACCATCAGCTAAGGTCCCGGAGTGTAATTTAAGTTGAACAAACGATGTGAGAATGCTAAGACAGCTAGGATGTTGGCTTGGAAGCAGCCATTCATTTAAAGAGTGCGTAACAGCTCACTAGTCGAGCGTTCTTGCGCGGAAAATGATCGGGCATCAAAATTACCACCGAAGCTATGGGTCTGCCGCAAGGCAGACGGTAGGGGAGCATTCTAACAGCGTTGAAGATATCCTGTGAGGGGTTTTGGAGCGGTTAGAAAAGAAAATGTAGGCATGAGTAACGATAAGGAAGGTGAGATCCCTTCCCGCCGTAAGACTAAGGTTTCCTAGATCTATGCTAATCAGATCAGGGTTAGTCGGGTCCTAAGGTGTAGCCGAGAGGCGAAGCCGATGGCAAACGGGTTAATATTCCCGTACCTGTATATACTGCGATGGGGTGACGGAGAGGCGTAAGGATTGCCGTCTGACGGAATAGACGGTTGAAGTGTGTAGGCTGTGAGAATGTAGGTAAATCCGCATTTGAGCTGAGGCACGATAGTACACTTTTCTGCTTGCAGGAAGGTGATAATGTCCCCAAGCGAGCTTCCAAGAAAAACCTCTAAGCATCAGGTATATAGAGCCCGTACCGTAAACCGACACAGGTAGTCGAGGAGAGTATCCTAAGGCGCTCGAGTGAATCGTGGCTAAGGAATTAGGCAAAATGGCCTCGTAACTTCGGGAGAAGAGGCGCTCTTAGTAATAAGAGCCGCAGTGAAAAGGCCCAGGCGACTGTTTAGCAAAAACACAGGACTCTGCGAAATCGTAAGATGAAGTATAGGGTCTGACACCTGCCCGGTGCTGGAAGGTTAAGGAAGGGGCTTAGTGCGCAAGTGCGAAGGTCTTAACTGAAGCCCCAGTAAACGGCGGCCGTAACTATAACGGTCCTAAGGTAGCGAAATTCCTTGTCGGGTAAGTTCCGACCTGCACGAATGGTGTAACGATCTGGGCACTGTCTCAGCCACGAGCTCGGTGAAATTGAAGTATCGGTGAAGATGCCGGTTACCCGCAATGGGACGAAAAGACCCCGTGCACCTTTACTATAGCTTCACATTGAGCTTGAGTATAAGATGTGTAGGATAGGTGGGAGACTAAGAAGCGGGCACGCAAGTGTTTGTGGAGTCGCCGTTGAAATACCACCCTTCTTATGCTTAGGTTCTAACCATGTTAAAGACGTGGGACATTGTGTGGTGGGTAGTTTGACTGGGGTGGTCGCCTCCAAAAGAGTAACGGAGGCTTGCAAAGGTTCCCCTCAGCATGGTCGGTAATCATGCGCAGAGCGTATTAGTATAAGGAGCTTGACTGGGAGACCGACGGGTCGAACAGGTAGGAAACTAGGCTAAAGTGATCCGGTGGTTCCGTATGGAAGGGCCATCGCTCAAAGGATAAAAGGTACGCCGGGGATAACAGGCTTATCTCCCCCAAGAGCTCACATCGACGGGGAGGTTTGGCACCTCGATGTCGGCTCGTCACATCCTGGGGCTGGAGAAGGTCCCAAGGGTTGGGCTGTTCGCCCATTAAAGTGGCACGCGAGCTGGGTTCAGAACGTCGCAAGACAGTTCGGTCTCTATCTATTGTGGGCGCAGGAATATTGAGAAGATCTGACACTAGTACGAGAGGACCGTGTTGGACAAACCACTGGTATACCAGTTATGCCGCCAGGTGTACAGCTGGGTAGCTACGTTTGGAACGGATAAGCGCTGAAAGCATCTAAGCGCGAAGCCAACTTCAAGATGAGTATTCCATTGTCTTCGGACTAAAAGGGTTGTTGTAGATGACGACGTTGATAGGCTACAGGTGGAAGTGCAGTGATGTATGGAGCCGAGTAGTACTAATTACCCGAATGCTTCCTTTATTTAAAAATCAGATGATACGCACTACAGCGAAGTGATGAGTGGTCCTTGTTTTGAAATTTTTCTCCCAATTGTCTTTGAAAAGATCGAAGTTATGAATCAAATTAGTTTGATTATAGCAAAAGAGATAGCGTATGGTATATATGTGGAACGTATACCAATACATGAAGTTATAGGTGGTTATAGCGAGGGTGTCCCACCTCTTCCCATTCCGAACAGAGAAGTTAAGCCCCTTAGCGCCGATGGTACTGCGATTGTGGGAGAGTAGGTCGCCGCCTTTTTTTATGAGAGCCTTGTTGTGAATGCAGCAAGGCTCTCTCCTTTTTTATCAAAAACATTTTTTTCCGATATACCCTTCCCACCTACAATACACAGGCATAAGCACTTATTTTAAGGATTATTATATTATATTCCATGTTTAGGGTATTATACTAATCATAATGAGCTTCATTCTTATAGATTAATTACGTTTTAATATTTTGGATCTATTTCAACAGCTTTTACTACATTTACATAATGATACGTATTCAAGATAAAAAAGTACTCACGTTTGATTGTTATGGCACATTAATAGATTGGGAGACTGGTATGCTGAAGACTATCAGACCAATTTTAGACAATCAACGTTCAACTGTGACTGATGAAGATATTTTATATCATTTTGGTAATATAGAACATATAATCGAGGGTAAATTTCCAAATATGATTTATTCTGAGGTTTTAAAAAATGTGTTGACGGAAATAAGTAAAATATTACAATTTAAAGTTACTATTGAGGAGATAGACCAGTTTGGGTCCTCTAATAAACAATGGCTACCATTTCCAGATACGGTGGAGGCTTTAAAAAAATTATCTAAATACTTTAAACTTGTTATTGTGTCTAATATTGATAATGAATCGATATCTGAAACAAAAAAGCATTTAGGCGCACCGTTTTACCGAACATATACTGCTCAGGAGATGAAAGCATATAAGCCTGATATAAAGGTATTTAATTATGTTTTTGATCATCTGCTTCCTGAAAATATCCATAAGAATGAAATTCTGCATGTAGCTGAGAGCTTATACCATGACCACATCCCGGCAGCACAACTTGATTTGGATAGTGTCTGGATTAACAGGAGATTTGATAAGCCTGGCTCCGGCGCAACTCCAGAGGTAGCATCGAAACATATACCTTTATTGTCTTTCAATTCATTAATACTTTTTGCTGACTGGGTTGAAAAAAACATACGGCAGCCTGACACAAAGAGGCTTTGAGGGTACAAAAATTACTTAACTTTATCGGGGTTGTTTTTAATAAACGAAGCCCAACTATTTGTTGTTTTTTTACCTCCCCCAAAACTTGAAGATTGATTAAAGTGACAGACGGCAACGCCTAGTGCATCTGTTGCATCAAGAAATTTGGACGTAATCTTTATTTTTAAAATAGATTCCAGCATGGCAGCTACTTGTTCTTTTGAAGCATTGCCGTTACCGGTTATTGATTGTTTTATTTTTTTTGGGGCGTACTCCTGAATGTCCAAACCCATAGTCATCGCTGCAGCCATAGCTACACCTTGAGCCCTGCCAAGTTTGAGCATGGACTGGACATTTTTACCATAAAAAGGTGCTTCAATAGCCAATTGACTTGGAAGATAAGTCTCGATGATCTCCTGCAACTGTAAAAATATTTCTTTCAGCTTTTCATGGTGATCTTCATATTTTTCCAGTCGAAAAACACCAAAATGTAATACTTTTAAAGTCTTGGAAGATACTTCAATCACTGCATACCCTAAGACATTAGTGCCCGGATCAACACCCAGGATTTTATATGTGTCTTTGTCTTTTGCAATCAATATAGAAAATTATATTGCAAAGATGCCTTCTTTTATTAAAATTAGCAAAATACATACTACAATTATTTGTAATATAAATTTAAGCCAATCTAAAAATATTTTATATTTGCACTAAATATTATAATATGACACTTTCGTCTACGGAGGAAAACTATCTTAAAGCTATTTTTAAAATAGCGGAAAAAGAAAAAAAATCTGTAAGTACTAATTCTTTAGCCAGACAGCTAGGAACTACTCCGGCATCAGTAACCGATATGATCAAACGGTTGGCCGGGAAAGACATGATTAATTATGAAAAATATAAAGGCGTAACACTAAGTGGTCAAGGCAATAAATTTGCTATCAATATAATCAGAAAACATCGACTGTGGGAATTGTTTCTTGTTAATAAGCTACGTTTTGCCTGGCATCAGGTACATGATATTGCAGAAGAATTGGAACACGTAATTTCGGAAGAACTTATAAGCAGATTGGATGCTTTTATGGATTATCCAAAATTTGACCCACATGGAGACCCTATACCGAATCCGGATGGAAAATTTACCCTGCGAAATCAGGTTAGTTTGTCGGAAATGTATCCAAATCAATATGGGGTTTTGCTGAGTGTGAAGGATCAACACACTGACTTCCTTAAATTTCTCACTAAAATAAACATCAAACTAGGTAGTGAAATAAGGATTTTGGAAATGTACGATTATGATCGATCCATCAAGATAATAATTGATGCTAAATATGAAACAACCATTAGCAAACAAATAAGTCAAAACTTACTGATGAAAAAAAGCTAAAGCTCTATATTTAAATAATAGTATAGTGCTTGCTCTGATTCTATATTTTAACAATGTCCCGATATAGATCTCTGCCGTTTAAGGTGCATTTGATAATATATTTACCTGAAGGATATTGAGCTATAGACAACTGAGTTTTGCCTTCCTGAAAGGCACCCCGAAATATGACTCTTCCTTCTGTGTTTATCAACTCAAATCCTGCTTTGACACTTTTGTCCGTTTCAATGTAAATAATATCGCTTGTTGGATTTGGGAAAATAGACAAAATATCGTCATTTTCGCAATTAAGTTTTATAATGGGTGAGTATGAGGATGTTTGATTCAGGTCGTATTGTTTGAGTCTGAAATATGCAGGGAAACTTATGTCCAGGGGAATATTATAGTCATAATTATTTATTGTATGCCCTGTCGGCTTATTTGGTATAACATCAAGCTTCTGCCAATATATAGCATCTGTCGACAATTCTATCTCAAAATAATCATTGTTTATTTCCAGTGAGGTTTGCCAGTAAAGTTTTTTTTGCAGGCAGTCTCCTTCAAAATTTGTTAATATTACTGGCAATGGACCATTGGCTAGCGTTATTTTTAATTCTCCAAATCCGTAACATGGGTCACCGTAATTTGAGAGGGCAGTAATTAAAACATATCTTGCATTGATACCCTGAAAATCGATGGAAGCCTGACCAACATAAAATCCTGAGGCATCTGCTTTGTCTAAGATAAAACTTCCTGCCTGTGACCAGGTAATGCCATTGAGGGACACATCAACGACAATCTGTTGGAGCCCCCGATTTAGATTGTTGGGGTGATTGTAGTTCCACATCTTACTTTTGCCCAGACTATATAACGAACCTAAATCGTACTTAATCCAATGAGATGGTCCGCGTAGGGGATTTGGGTTTGCACTCAATTGACATGAGACCCAGCTGTCATATACATTTGTGCTGTGTCTGTCAGGTAAATTCTGCCCATGCAGACATAAAATACTAAAAGCTGACAAAATAATGATCAAGAGTATACGTATCATAATGACTATATATTTTTAAAATTACACGTGTAATATACTCATCATACATTATAGGGATTCGACTATCGATTTCAGATATTAATAATACTCACTTACTTCTGTAAACATTTCTTAATAATGACATGAATTTAAATATCAGCGGTGGTTTTAATATGCTATGCTTTGAGGGTAAGAAAATGAAATTATCCCCACATGAGTTTAAAAACTCAACCTAAATTCAGGAAACCTAGTGGATTGGTATTTGACATAACATCATAAAAGTATCCGATATTAGGAAATAGTGTTACCAGATCTGAAGCAGGCACACCATACCATAGAGCAATCTCAGCAAAGTACTGATCGGCTGCCGTAGTGGGAATCAACGATCCTCCACCTATTTCCTGACTATTACCACTGCCCAAAGCCAATGAAGGGAAAGTGCCATATATTTTTTTACCATACACTGCTCCGCCCATTACAAAGGTATTTCCTCCCCAGGCATGGTCAGTTCCATTTCCATTGGAAGTAAGTGTTCTTGAGAATTCTGACAAACTGAAAGTCGTAACACTATTACTTAATCCCATTTGTTCAATAGCTGCATTAAATTGGTATAATGCGTTATCAAGTTCTGTAAGTTTATAAGCCTGATCAGTTAGAATGTCATTATGCATATCCCAACCACCATATTCTACAAAAAATATTTGTCTGCTCATCTCCAGACTATTTCTGCCCGAAATGGTTTTGGCTATCATCTGAAAACTATTTGATAAGTCATTGTCAGAAAAAGGCACATTAAAGGCAGGCGCATTGTCTATGACTGATGTTAGCATTGCATTTCCCTCAATAGCTGTTTTTACGGTTTTGACATATGTCTTTTTAAATACATTTTCATATACCGGATTTACCATGCCATTGATAGCGGCTGTTTTTAGTTGTGGGATGAGCCAATTGGTATCATTATATTCATTAATACCTACGCTGCCATACATCGGATGAAGAGAATATTCTACAGAATTATTACCTGTTTGAAATATATTACTTCCTGAAAGAGAAATATTCATAGATACAGTCTGATTCATATTGGTAGATGATAATAAATCAGCAATTTTCC
>JADKGD010000018.1 GCA_016717145.1 Saprospiraceae bacterium
AGTCCCAATAGTGATAGAAACTGCGGGTACCATCATTTTTGACAAGTAACTTTCGCCAATAGTGTCCAAAGCAGATTGATTATGCATTAATGCAAGTATTTGCTGTAGGCTTTTGATAGATTCAGACAATTTGGATCTTTCTGCTTTTACAGATTTAAGATTATTTAACATCTCGCCCTTAATAAGGGATAAATAAGTTACTTGCTTATCGTGAACCTTATTCATTTCGTTCAAATTATTAATCTGTAACGCAATCAAAATTCCGATAACAACAAGAACAATTTCTCCAATCGCATAAATTAGATAGTTGCTGAATTTATTTTCAGTCAGCATTCTTTGGCGTATTTTTCTAAGTAATTTTATCATTGGTTAGCGGTTTGTAATAATGAAGCACAACTTTGAAATAGACGCACAAAAAATCCAGAAACTTTCGGGTTTTTCAGAAAAAAAGGATTCATTGGCGAAAAAGTCTGTAAAGTCATGAAAATTTTTAATACGTTTATGCAAATATAAAGCATCGTTCTGAATTGTACAAATTTAGTTTTTGTGCCTATCGGGCGTAATTGAAATATTCCACGTTTTATAAAAGGATTGACTTTTTCAGCAGACCTTAATTAAATATCTTATTTTGCAAATATCAATATTTTGTTTTAATCCTTGAGAAACTACTGTTTTAAGGCTCCAATTTTGCTTTCGGATAATTTTGCTTTGACCAGCTGATAAGACCGGGTAATAAAGTGTTCCCACTCCACTTTATTAAAAATGTATACATCTTCCACAAGAATCCATTTATATCTTGAAGAGTATGGTGCCGGTAATATACCCTGAATATGTATCATCTCATCAAATTCATCATCCAATACTTTGAAAGAAACCTTCACTGGCGTGTGAAGTACAACAACAAAAAACATTTTTCCGCCTACCATAAAACATAAATCATCACCCCATTTTATCCCTTCCGTTACACCCGGCAAGCCAAGGCAAATAAGTCTGAATGTATCAATATCCATTTAAAATCAATATATAAAAAGAAAGGTAATGCTTTTTTGTAACAACAATAAATATTGCAAATTAAAACAGAATCAAATAGTCTTTAACTCTTACTTATCATTTTTTTTAGCTGTAGATATACTTGTGTGAATATATAATACTACATTGGCTCATTTTGTCATGATATTGTCCTTTACACTATATTAAATCATGATATCTTTGTGTCAATATCACTTTTTGTATGAG
This sequence comes from Saprospiraceae bacterium, assembly GCA_016717145.1. Classification (GTDB taxonomy): domain Bacteria; phylum Bacteroidota; class Bacteroidia; order Chitinophagales; family Saprospiraceae; genus OLB9. Next base: position 1,237 of record JADKGD010000018.1, read on the forward strand.
AACAACAAAGATCATTTTTTAGTATTGCCAAATGTGCATATGTTGGACATGTCAGGACCTGATCAGGTTTTTCACGAATCTGTTTATTACGGTGCAAACCTTGAAATTAAATACTGTACGTTTCAAAATAATATAAATAGTTCAACAGGTTTACCATTAGGTTCAATGGCAAATTTTAAAGATATTTTACTAAGTAAAGATGATTATATAATCGTTCCGGGAGCTGACGCAGCTTATCTCACTTCAGATTTATTTACATCAAACACTGATATTTTTATTTGGCTTAAAATGGCATATGATCAAGGTGTCAAGATATGTTCCATATGTACCGGAGCGTATGTATTAGGTATGGCTGGCCTTTTTAATGATAAAAAATGTACGACCCACTGGAAACATACCAAACAACTGCAACTTATGTTCCCAAAAGCAAAAGTTATGGAAAACATTCTTTTTACGGAAGATTTAGGCATTTTTAGCAGTGCAGGAGTCACTTCAGGAATCGACCTGGCCCTTCATATCGTCAGCACACTCAAAGATGCTTACACAACATACCTGGTAGCCCGCGAGTTGGTCATTTTTAACCGACGACAAGGTAGTGATGCGCAACATAGTTCTGAACTTGGGTACAGGAATCATTTACATACAGGGATTCATAAAGTGCAGGATTGGTTGTATGAAAATTTACACCATAAAACTAAATTGTCAGAGCTTTCTGACATTGCGTGTATGAGTACCAGAAATCTTACCAGGATATTCAAAAAAGAAACGGGTGTCTCCATTTTGGAATATCTCACGATGCTCAGAAAAAGTAAAATTCATCAAATGAAACAAAACCCAAATTATTCAAGAAAACAAATAGCCAATATGTGCGGCTTAAGAAGTGAACGCCAATTGTCGAGGTTAATGGAATAAAAAAAATGACCTTGGCTTCAGCTATAACCCCGGCGGGGTTAAATGTTGGTAAACACGGATAAAATCCGTGGATAAGCGCTAAGAATAACCCGATATTGGCGAGAATTTTGCTCCTTTCAGGCAAAATTCTCGCCAATATCACATACTTTTGCCAATAGCTGAATAGTTACAATATGCTAAGTTTTAGAACAACCTAAACATGACATTCAAACCATATACAAAAAGACCGATAAGGTTTATCAAAATCATTCAGGAACATGATTGGCAAATTAAAGTATATAGCATATCTGTATTGAGGGAACGAATACATGAAGATCGTATAATCACCGTGCTTCCTAAGCTGTCGGAATGGCTTAGTAAACATAAAAACACAAACCTGGCACATTACCACATCGCCACGTTAATCATGCATGAGGGACGGGAAGGTATATTTGTTATCATCAATTGGTGGCTTGATGAAAATATGTTGCAACATTATGTTTATTTTGCTTCGTACGATGATCCAACCAACTTTACATTATATTCCGGTAATGGGATAATAAGCTGTGTTTGGGAATTGGCAGTAATTTGGTTTGAAAGAAATGCGTGGGTAGAACACGTATTAATCAAATCAGATCATCCTGACTTTACGTCCTATTTGCAAACACACATGAACATTGACATATAATACATTCAACTTTATAAATTAATAAAAAATAAATAAAACTCAGATGATCAGATCACAACTCAATCCTATGCCGGAATATTTTGACAGATATATCCTGATGGCTGATGATGTTACACTTTCAGAAGCCTTAAAGACAAGTCTGGATGAATTAAAAAACCTGCCTCTTGACTTATTACAATCAATCGGAGATCAGGTATATGCTCCGGGCAAATGGACCATAAAAGATATCTTCCAACACCTGATAGATACTGAAAGAGTATTTGCATACCGTGCATTGGCCTTCTCAAGAAAGGAAACTCAAAAAATGATTTCATACGATGAAGACTTGTATGCCAAAAATGCTTTTGCCCACCGCAGGTCATTAGTGTCATTGGTTGATGAGCTCATAACTGTGCGTAAATCCTTTATTCAAATGTTTGAATCTTTCACTCCGGAGATGTTAATGCTCATGGGACTAGGATTTAAAGGGCCTTATTCTGTTTTGTCAATAGGCTTTATTACTGCCGGCCACCAAAGATGGCACATGCGGGTCATCGAACAAAAGTATTACCCATTAATTGGTAAATAAATAGAATCGACTGGAATGAAGTGTTACACTTTATTTTTTTTCGGATAGTTAAAAAGTATGGAAGTCATAATCGGGATAAAAAATATAGCCATTGTCAAAATTGAAATAACCGTATCGAGCTGATGGCTACCCATAATTTTTGCTGTATTTGATTCAGGATAATAATGTTCAAAAACTGAAAGGCTTAGCTTTATACCTAAAATTCCAATTACAATAAATGCGCAATATTCCAAAAAACTGTATTTTTCCATCAATACCACAAACCATTGTGCAATAAAACGCATGGCTAAAATACCAATAAAAACGCCCATACAGACGAGAATTATATTGGGTGTAAAAGCGACGGCGGCAAATACATTGTCTATAGAAAAAGCCAAATCCATCAGTTCGACAAGGCAAACTGTAGCCCAGAAATTCCCCATTGATCCCACCGTAATCCGATATATCCAGTTTCCTTTTTTATCAATAAAGTCGTCTTTATGAGATTTGGTCTGTCTGCCTTTATACCAATCATGAACCAGATAAAGTAAGTATAAACCTCCCAAAGGTTTTAACCACCATATTTTAATTAGGATCGATACAAATATCATTGCCAGGCCCCTAAAAAAATATGCACCCCATATTCCATATTTAAGCGCTCTCTTTCGTTGTGCATCCGGCAGATCCATAACCATCGTAGCCAATACTGCAGCGTTATCGACAGATAGAAGACTTTCTATGACAATCAAATTGCCTATAATGGCCAATGAAACACCAGGGTTGTTTATGATGTCTTGCCATAAGATATTAAATTCTATTATTAATTCATTCATTCTATGCTATTTTGAGCACGTTGGAATCCAAAAAAATATGGTCTCCTGTTATTAAAAAACGGTAAAAGTAAATAATTTATCTTGACAGAGCCAATGATGCAGATTAATTCACATAATAATAATTATTATATCAGGGATAACTTAGCGCAAATCAACCTATTAATTTTATGCCTTCAATCTCATCTTCCATTGCTAATAAATTCATATGCGCATCATAATTGGCGCTAAATGCGAAAGGCTTTCCGTCACGGACATATTGATAAATAAACCAATCCGTGTCAGGGGTATAAAGATCTTTTAGGTCTCCTTCATTTACCCAAAACAATTCTCCTTCATCACACGATGGAGCCGGAATAAAAGCGATATCCGCAACATAAATAAAGGACACCCAATTGTACGAACCGGGTGATGTCTCAGTCAGCATACCACAGAATTTGGCCGTCGGCAGCAAAATACCGGTTTCTTCCATGGTTTCTCTGATTACAGCATTGTATGGTGATTCAAATGGATCGATCTTGCCGCCTACAGGGACAAATTTGCCTTTGTTTGGCTCGTTGGCACGTTGAAGCAATAAAAACTTATCGTTGCATCGTAGTATACAGAAAACGGCAGCTTTTTTGAGACCGGCTTGACTCATATTATCATCAATCTTTGGAAATCAAACAGCCAGTAGCACAATTTGTTTAATTCAATATCAACTACCATTTATGTGCATTATCAAACGTGGATATTGTTTAAACCAGAATCCGCATTATACATTCCTGCCTGACGAATCATAGCCTGTCAAAAATACAGTGTCCATTGGATAAATTGATGGTGGGCAGAAAAACTTACCAACTTCCTACTATAAATTTGAAAAAACCCGAAAGTTTAGGGTAAATTTGTTGTGTTTAGTAACAATTTAGCTGAAATTTTTATGAGGATACAAGTTCTAATAAGTATTATTTTTTGTTCCCAAAGTCTATTTGCACAATCAGAAAAGCAAGTTGAAAGTTGGTTATATAATTTGCCTATTAAAAAAAGCCCGGTCAGTATAAGAAAAGCACTTCTAAAAAATGGTAACTTTGAGGATGATAGAAAGGGGGAAACTGCTAATTTTAAAAACTCGAATTCTACATTTAAAGGGACAATTCTAAAACCAGTATTACCAAAAAATGGAAGCTTAGATTCATCAAAAATTTATCTTACTACCGGATCACTTACTATGCCTGATGGATATTCGGGAAATATGAAATGGATAAGATTTGAGTATTTTTCCTCAGATACACTTTTTTTAAATGAATTGTTTGACAGTGCATGTATCCATCTAAAAGAAACATCAATGGAGCAAAAACCTACTGGTCACCTCGCCCTAAACAATCAAGCAATCGGGAAAGGTATCAATTTTGTTTACACAAATAATTCGAAACGATATATTAGCATTAGCGCATCTCGAGTAAGGTATGCTTCAGGCAAACGAAGCTTAAAAATCAATTATTCGGCCTCAGACGACTAAAACTTCAGCTATCAACAAAGCGTTCGTCGTGTCCAGCGGACATGCGAAAAACGCACTGTTGAGCCTGCCCACCCCGCCGAAGGCCCTTCCTTCCTTTTGCATTATATAAGAAAAATGAACCTAAAACGCTATGGAATTGTTCTCTAATTAGCTAACTTTGTTTAATGAATTCAGATGTTGTTAGAGAAGTTGTTTTTTACGGTAAACATTTTCGATATTTTTATCAAGTTTTGAATAAAAAGACGAGACTGAAGGTCGATTGGACTATCAACCTTTTGGAAACAGTAGAACATGTACCGGAAAAATATTTCAAACATCTTTCCGGAACAGAAGGACTTTATGAAATCAGAGTTGAATTTGAATCTAATATTTATAGGATCTTTTCATTTTTTGATGCAGGAAAATTGATTATAGCCATCAACGGATTTCAAAAGAAAACAAGTAAAACACCGAAATCAGAAATAGATAAAGCACTTAAAATTAAAAAACAGTATTTCAATGAAAAGTAATAATTTGACATCGTTCAAAGATCATCTTGACCAAGAATATGGAAAGGTTGGCACTAAATCCCGAAGTGAATATGAAGAAGGATTTGAAGCATTTAAATTAGGTGTATTACTTCAGGATCTTCGCACCAAAGAAGGTATGACCCAAGAAGAGTTGGCCAATAAATGCGGAACAACAAAAAGTTATATTTCAAGGATCGAAAACAATGCTTCCGATATAAGATTGTCAACAATCATGAGAATCTTTAGAGAAGGTTTTGGTAAACAAATCAAATTGTCAGTGAATTAAAGGTCGAGTAGGTAAGGGGGAATCTCACCCCCAAACCTCTCACAGAACCGTACGTGAACCTCTCGATTCATACGGCTCTTCTTAATCCAAATCCTCTAAGGTCGAAATCCTTCATACTGCCAGTGTTCAAACAAATTGGGATAGTCCTTTGACAGGCGTTGTAAATACTTATACGCAGTTACGGAATAAATCTAATTCCCAGTATTATAAAGGGGTCAGTATGCTCCGGAATTATCGTCCGTGAATCCGATGTAATGGGGTAAACATGATACGGTATATCCAGTCAGAATATGCACCATATATCAAACCATTCTCTCGAATATAAGCCACTTGAATTTTCAACCCGTTTCCCGTCACCCAAATATTAAAGTCGCTTAAAATGCACCTAAATGCGCCATTTTTAATTACTTTTGATGTTAAAATGTAAGTTTTTAGACAGAGTTCCGTTAAGGCTCATGAAACAGAAGAACCTAAGCTCAAATTCCTAAAAACACACAAAGACAGAACAAAATAAATCTTTCAAAATTTCCAACAGGAATCTTTATCTTTGTAGACGAAGACCATAGAATTAATGTCTTGAAAAAGTAAATGAATTTAGATACTGATAATTTAAAATCAGATATCGACCAAGAAGTATTTGAATTTGAAAGTTTGGACCGAAAGGTAAAATACTTAAATTGGTCCTTTACAAAAACTTGAAACCCATTTCGAACGTTATACTAAAAATATAGAATATCAAGGTTATCTCATCAAATTAAAAATAAAACAAATGGAGACAAAGGTGAAAAAAGCAACAGTTCAAAGAGTTATAATTGATAAAACATTAAATAAGTTTAAGAACAAGGATTTATTTCCGGAAAAGACCAATAAGTTTAATGAGATGGTTTCAAGAATTGGTGAAGATAAATTTACTGTACTAACAGGAGCAAAAAAAAAGAAATTGAATCACGAAGGAATAATCGAGTAGGTAAGGGGAATTTCACCTCCAAACCTCTCTCAGAACCGTACGCGAACCTCTCGATTCATACTGCTCTTCTTAATCCAAATCCTTTAAGGTCGAAATCCTTCATACTGCCAGTGTTCAAACAAATTGGGATAGTTTCCAAATCCTCTCTGGGATATTTTAAAAATAAATACAGATTTTGACCTGTTAAGGGTTGAGATCATTGACCAAAACGGACGTATCGTTTTGTCAAGCTCTGAAAAAGAAATAAATGTAAGCCAATTATTAACAGGAGTGTATTTTGTGAAGTGTTTTGGAGTCAATAATAAGATATATTTTTCAAAATTTATCAAAATGTAGGATATTGAAATAACTGGTATTAATCGGGTAGCACAAGCCACTACTGATGTTGTGGTTCACTCACTTCAATCAGACATTTAGTCTGATTGATAAACCGCTCGATCAAAGCTCGAAAACTAATGTGTTCAGTTTTTTGCGGTTCAAATCTAATTTGTAGTTGACTGAAAAGGATAGTTTTTAAAGCTATTTTTGCAATTGAGGCGATTCTATAAATTACAATATTATTGGAGTTAAGGATTCATTTTAGTAAAGAAAGTACACAGACATCCTTCGCAATTACCATATGGGCCTCGTTCAACTTAAATATCTACAACCCCTCCTTTAATATTAAGCAAAGGCCTTATATTTGTGGGGGCGGACTCATAGATATTACTATAACTTAGCGGCAAGCTTAAATAACCAAAGTGGACAATCAACTTAATCTTTTAATTTCCCTTTACGAAGGAGAAAAGCTTCGACTTCAAAAACTTATTGACGAATGTTTAGATGAGGTGGAATATTTAATGGCTCATTATCATTCACAAGCCTTATATCAATTAAATGGCAGACTGCAGACTTTAAAGAATATTGATGACAAACTATTTGACCAGAAAGTTGGTAGACAAAGAAGAATTGACAACTTACAAAAACGAATGGAGACTGAAAGCTCAGACTATAAGTTGGAGTACTATGAGAAGGAACTTCAACGGACAAAGGAGGAATTAGAAAAACTAAATCAAATTCCAAATCAGGTGACACTTCCAAACAACGAAACCTTAGTTGACGAAACTTTAAAAAGTTGGTAGACAAAAAAATTAAAAATCTAAAGCTAATTCTAAAAAATGCTGACAATCTATTCTTAGGGTTTAGTTACTCAAAAAAAACATTAAGAGTAACTTTGCTGTATATTAAACAGCATATCAAAAAAGGGACACTTTATCACAAAAACATAAATTCTTTTAAAAATTTAGGCTTCTACTTATCTGAAAATGAAACCAAACTGACATTGACACTTGCCGGCGACAAAGAAGACATCTTAAATAGAGTGAAAATAATTTTATCAATAATAGTTTTTGAAATTTTCTATTTTAAAGAGTTTGACAATAAAAGCTACATTCAATTTACAGAGATTGCCAACCGATAAACAACTAATCGTTCGTAGTGTCCAGGGATGTGCTATGAATAAACGGTTCAGACCAAAGTTCTTTTGTTAAATAATCACCCAAAATACATGATAAAATAAAATGAAAAAAAGATGGTAAATAAATAACTGCACAAAACCTTCCTTAATCAAAATATTGTACTTAATTTTGAATTATTATAAAGCACAAAAGGGCAAAGAAGTGATTGCCTTATATTAAACTCCGGCTTTGTTCATCCAGAAGGTAAATTACTTACGGGTTGAAATTTGATAAGTTGCTGAAGCCTAAAATAATATTTGATGTGCATATCTCAGACAGACAGGTATTCGTCACTTTTCCTTTGTGTTGTGCACAAGACAAAAAGACCGACTACCAACCGTAATAGATGATCAACACAGCTGACATATATTTCCCTTTTGATGAAATGGAAACACACTTTATCAAAAGTATTTGGCGACTTCAGGAATACCATATTCATGAAAGGACTGAAACAATATTACCGAAGGGAACGGTTGAAATAATCTTCAATTTTTCAGACAACATCACCTACTTTAATCCTACTTTAGATATTAAAACAACACTGCCTTACTGCTTCATTAATGGTATCAACTATAAACCCTTCAATCTTATTAAAAACGGACAACAATATTTTTTGGGTATTCAGTTAAATACAATTGGGCTGAAAGTATTGTTTGATACACCCGTCCATGAGTTCAATAATACTATCTTGGAGGGTTCGCAAGTTTGCCAATCATTGGAAGCATTATCCCACCAACTGTATTATAAAATATCATTTAACGAACAGGTTCAAATCATAAACAATTGGATTAATCAAAGAATTTCTCATTCGCATTGTCTTAAAACATTAAGTCAAATTCACAATTTATTTTATGCTCAAAATTTAAATGACATCACTGTAAAAAAGTTTTGTAACGAAGTCTATCTTTCTGATAGACAAGTAAGACGATTATCTACAGAGTGGCTGGGAATGAATACGGAAAATTTTTTACGCTACAATAAATATCTTTCATCTTTAAACTTATTGCACAATGAGGAATTGTCACTTACTCAAATTGGATTGGAAGCAGGTTATTATGACCAATCTCACTTTATAAGAGAATTCAAATCCTTTACTGATCTGACACCTAAAGAATATCAAGCATTAAATTCCAATTTGCCTGGTCATATTTTTTGGTAATTCCAAAATGTCCGAATTATACAATTTTTACAGAGAACATCCTTATAACTTTGTTGCGATTTTTCATTTCAATAAATACGTCGCAAACAAATGGAAAAGAACAATAACTTCAGAAAAACAGTTAGTTGGATTACCATTTTATCCTGGATATTTGGTGTTGCTTTATTTCTGATTGCCATAATGCTTATTTATGTAAAAACGATGCTGCCCTCTGTTGGCGAAGCTCCGAATATGAAAGTTGACATAAATAATGCCCGAATAGAACGAGGTAAGTATTTAGCAAATCACGTAATGGTATGTATGGAATGTCATGCTACAAGAGACTGGGCTCTATTTTCCGGGCCTTCTATTGCAGGCACAGAGGGAAAAGGGGGCGAAGTATTTGACCAAAAAATGGGATTACCGGGGAAATACATTGTACCAAATATAACGCCATTCAATATAGGCACCTGGACAGATGGAGAAATTTTCAGGGCAATTACTGCCGGTGTTTCCAAAGACGGCAGGGCATTATTTCCAATCATGCCTCATCCCAATTATGGCCATTTGGATAAACATGATATTGAAGCTGTCATTGCATATATCAAAAGCCTGAAACCAATAAAAAATGAGTTGGAAAAATCAAGTTCCGATTTTCCTATGAATTTCATTATTAATACCATCCCGAAGAAAGCAGAATTTAAAGAAATCCGCCTGAATCAGATGTTGTAAACTACGGAAAATATATAGTAACCGCCTCGGCATGCATGAATTGTCATACAAAAGAAGTGAGAGGAAATTTGTTGGCGAACCATTTGCAGGTGGATTTGAATTCAAATTGCAAGATGGTTCAGTGGTTACATCAGCAAATATAACACCCGACAAAGAACCGGTATTGGAAGCTGGACAAAAGATCAGTTTATCAATCGTTTTAAAAGTACGCAGACAGCACTTACACGCATAATCCTGTAAAACCCGGAGAATTTCAAACGGTAATGCACTGGACAAAGTATGGAGGGATGACTAGGGGTGATTTGACCGCAGTGTATGAATATCTTCGAAGTTTGAAACCTGTTAAGAACACAATAAAAAGTTTACTCCTTCAAAAAAGTGACAACCATTTTTAGTTTTAAACGCACTGCAAAGTGATTTAGAAATTTTCATTAATAGAAAAAATCTTTTTTGCACTAAATAATCCAACTTCCCAACTTTAATTCTATTTTACCTAATCGCACTGTAAAAGTTAGTGAGTTCAAGCTAAGGACTGCCTTTAAACGTAAAAATTTTCTTTACCCAAAAAAACATTAAACTAATGACTCTTGTTTCGGCAAATTTACAATCCAAGTTACTTAAGCGCCTGGGATGTAGTGAATCGACAAGTAGGGATCTTAAAACACTTCAACATATTTATTCTTCGTGGTGCTTACAAGTTCCTTTTGACAATTTACGTAAAATGATTGCATTAAAATCTGAAAGTAATCAGAAATTACCCGGATTGGATGCATCTGATTTTTTCGAAAATTGGTTAGAAAATGGTTGCGGAGGAACTTGTTGGCCTATGGCAAATGCTTTTTATGAACTCCTTATTTCTATAGGTTTTGATGCAAAACGGATGGCCGGTTATATGCGTGATTTAGGCGCTCTCAATCATGGAAGTGTGAAAGTTTTAATAGACGGTCAGAATTATATTACAGAAGCTTCACTATTATTAAACAAAAGTGTTCCTACTGGGGCAGGATACTTTAATAGACAATGACCCGGTATTTCCCACTGAAATTGAAAAAGCCGGAGAATCTCACCTTTTATGGATCCGAACTCCGCCAGGAAAAGATTTTTTCTGTTGTAGAATTAATAGCAATCCGGTTGATTTTTTGGTTTTTGATAATGGGTATGAAGCCTCACGAAACCGTAGTATTTTCAATCATCGATTATATGCAAGAAGAAATTATCCGGAAAAATTGATAATCCTTTGGGGAAATGTTTATTTTTCCAAAACTATTAATGGTATGGTGTATCGTGAACTTTCGAGAGATGAAGTTTGTCAGGCACTTCGAAGTGATATTGGGATTTCGAAAAATTTATTAAATGAATGGATAGTATCGGGTTGTTTGGAGGCGACATTTGAAATACCTACAGGGCCACCACCACCAGTTAATACAACAAAACCTCCATCACAAAGGTAAAATAGACTGCTGCAATATGAAAACAAAGAAACTATCATCATTTTTCACATAAGCAGAAGCCCTACCCTTCTTTCAAAATATTCCGGCTGATGACCAATTTCTGTATTTCTGAAGTACCTTCACCGATGGTACAAAGTTTGGAATCGCGAAAATATTTCTCTACCGGAAAGTCTTTAGTATAGCCGTAGCCTCCAAAAATCTGTACAGAGTCAGTGGCAATTTCAACACATATTTCTGATGCATAATACTTTGCCATTGCGGCTATAGTGGTAACTGGTTTGTGATTATTTTTTTAGATAAGCTGCTTTTCTTATCAATAATTCTGCCGCCTGAATTTTAGTAGCCATATCTGCCAGTTTAAATGAGATCGCTTGAAAATTAGCTATTGGCTGTCCGAATTGTTCCCGTTCTTTGGCATATTTAACAGATGCTTCATACGCGCCTTTGGCAATTCCGAGTGCAAGTGCTGCTATACTAATCCTGCCTCCATCAAGTATCTTCATTGATTGAATGAAGCCCTCACCTACTTTACCCAGCACCTGAGATTTATGTACACGACAATTATCAAAAATCATCTCAGCAGTCTCAGACGCACGCATGCCAAGTTTGTTTTCTTTTTTACCACCTGAAAATCCCGGCGTACCTCTTTCAACTACAAAAGCGGTAATGCCTTTGCTATCCAATAAATCTCCTGTTCGCGCTAAAACAACCGCAACATGGCTTGACTTTCCATGAGTAATCCAGTTTTTCGAACCATTTATGATATAATAATCACCATCTTCAACGGCTACACATTTCATACGCATGGCATCTGACCCGGTATTAGCTTCTGTCAAGCCCCATGCACCAATCCACTCTCCAGAGGCTAATTTTGGCAAGTATTTATGTTTTTGCTCTTCGTTAGCAAACGCCAAAATATGTCCTGTACAAAGACTATTGTGGGCTGCCACACTCAATCCAATTGAACCGCACACTTTGGCTATCTCGACTATTACACTTACATATTCCTGATATCCCAATCCTGATCCACCATAAGCTTCCGGAACCAAAACGCCTAAAAATCCCAAATGACCCATAGCATGCATAGTTTCCATAGGAAAATGCTGCACTTCATCCCACTCCATGACATGTGGAAGTATGTGTTGTATGGCAAAGGTCTTTGCGGACTCTTCGATCATTTCTAAATTTTCGACTGCTTCGGTAAACATTGATTAGGTTTTATTGATCTGAAACGAATCATAAAGATAAATGTTTTACATCAATCAAAATAATATTTATGCATATCAAACAAACAATATTTACAGATAAAATTTAGCTTTGCCAAAAAAAATTCTATTACATGCGACATCTGATTTTGATTGTGGTGACCTTATTTGGTAATCTCTGGCTACAAAGTCAGTCAAACATTGACTGGAAATCCGATTTACTTAATTTAAGAAACGAGTTACCTTTTAAACATAGTGACTTATTTTTCAAGATATCAAAAGAAGCATATGAAAAGCGAAATTAATCAACTAATCAAACTATCCGGGACAATTTCAGACGATGCAATGATGATTAAAATTCTCCAATTATTAGTAAAGGTTGGTGATTCACATACCTCTTCAAACATTTCAAATAGCATTCCAAATACATTTTTGCCTATCAACCTATATATGTATGATGAAGGCATATTTATCTTAGGTACAGCAGATGGAGATCAAACTATTTTAGGCAACAAATTAGTGGCCATAAACGACTTCCCCATGGCAAGGATTACAGATAGTTTGAGTACATTATTTGTAGCAGAAAACGAAGGCATGTTTAAGACAAATGTAGTAAAATGGCTCATATATTATCCAATATTACAACATTTTGGATTTTGTACTTCTGAAAAGATCACAATAACTTCCGAAAACTATTATGGTATCCCAATGTCAACAGTTATCAGAGCCAAAGAATTTGAGTCAGTTGATCCTGATGATTGGGACTATGTGCGTTTCAGTGGCCGAAATAAAGTGCGAAGGCCATATACAAAAAACATATTTGACCAAAAATATATAAAAAAAGACAGTACTTATTTTATCATCTATAATAAGTGCACTGGTCGTGAAATTGAACTTGTCAATGCCATTATGGATTCTATGGAATATAAAACCAATTGTAACATAAAACTCCCCACGAAAACAAAAGATAAAATTACACAAAAGCCTCCATTACCATATTTTCGGGTATTCAGAGATTCCATAATACTAACACTTAAAACAAAACCCATTCGTAAAATAGTGTTTGATCTAAGTCAGAATGGCGGCGGCGTTGCATCACAAGGTTCAAAACTCATTGAATTAATGTCAGAGATGTTATCAAAAGACACTTTGATTAAAGTATATGTAATTGTAAGTCGAAAAACTTTTTCTGCAGGAATCATCCATGCTATGGAATTAAAAAGAACATGTAATGCAACAATACTAGGCGAAGCTACAAGTGGTAAACCAAATTTTTTTGGTAGTACAGAAAGTTATTATCTACCACAATCCTGCCTAAGAATTAACTTTGCCAGAAGCTTCAGAAAAACGACTGAAAACGAATCCAATACCCTGGTTCCTGATGTTGTTTTTCCTATGAGATTTCAGAATATTATTTCGGGCATTGATCCCGTGTATGCATATATTAAAAATCATTAAAGGATTTTCACACCTTTTTCCAAATGCTTTGACTTTGTAAAGTAAATAAACCGTAAATTTGTCTCTCCAAAAGATAAAATTCTCCATTTAAACCATGATCAAACAAATAGAAGTCAAGGTATTTCCCGACAAGGTTAATGATATGGCTTTTATCAATACCCAAATTAAACATCAATTAGGTTCGGAATACGAAAAAGTTACAAAAAGTTTGCTAATCAGAAAGTCTATTGACGCACGAGGAAAAAGGCCATGGTTTTTACTTAAATTCGACGTATATATTGATGAAGTCTATGAACCAAAACCGTTGGTCTCGGCTTCTTTCAAGGACGTTTCAGCAAAACAAACTATAATTATTGTGGGAGCCGGTCCTGCCGGATATTTTGCCGGTTTGGAGTGTCTTGAATGCGGTTTAAAACCAATAATTCTGGATCGTGGAAAAGATGTCCGTGAGCGAAGACGGGACTTAAAAAACATACAACAACTAGGCATCGTAAATCCTGATTCAAATTATTGTTTTGGTGAAGGCGGGGCTGGGACGTATAGTGACGGAAAGTTGTATACAAGATCTCATAAGCGTGGTACAATAGAAAAAGTGTTAAAACTTTTTGTTGAACACGGGGCCGATCCTGACATACTTGTCGATGCACATCCGCATATAGGCTCAAATAAATTGCCAATAATAATTGCTGAAATCAGGGCCACTATAGAAAAATTTGGGGGTGAAGTGCACTTTAATCAAAGGGTGACAGATTTTATACAACATGATAAAAAAATAACGGGGGTACAGTGTGGTGAAGTGTCATTTATTAGCGACGCAGTCGTACTGGCAACCGGTCATTCTGCAAGGGATATTTATCAATTATTACACCATAAAAACATTCTGATTGAAGCAAAACCTTTTGCTTTGGGGCTTAGGATAGAGCATCCACAAGCCTACATTGACCAAAACCAATATCATCAACCACAACGTGAAGAAAATCTACCTGCCAGCAGCTATAGTGTGGTGACTCAAGTCGAAAATAAAGGTGTGTTTTCATTCTGTATGTGTCCGGGTGGTCTCGTAGTTCCTGCTGCTACTGCACCTGGCGAAATTGTAGTAAATGGTATGTCATTAAGCAGGCGTGACAGCCCTTTTGCGAATTCCGGATTTGTCACCTCAATTGAACTTGACGAACTAGCAAAACACGGATATACCGGCGTCTTTGCGGCGCTTGATTTTCAGTCTGAGGTCGAAAAAAGAATGTTTGAGGCAAGTGACGGAAGCCAGAAAGCACCGGCTCAAAGAGTTGAAGATTTTGTCCATGGTGTTGTATCCAAAGATTTGAATGAAAGCTCATATATCCCGGGATTGATTTCAGCTCCTTTGCATTCCATCTTGCCTTCATTTGTTGCCAAGAGACTTAGAAAAGGATTGGTAGAAATAAATAAAAAGATGCGGGGTTATGTAACAAACAAAGCAAATATCATTGGCGTTGAAAGCAGAACATCGGCCCCTGTCAGGATACCTCGGGATACGTTAACAATGATGCATCCTGACATTTCAGGTTTGTTTCCCTGGTGAAGGTGCAGGATATGCCGGTGGTATAATTTCGGCAGCCATGGATGGTCAAAATGTAACAAAAGCAATAAAAAAAAATGGTTAGATAATAAAAGTCAATGTTGAAGCGTATTAAATAAATGATATAAAAAATGAAAGACATAGCTGATTTATTGGGAAGGATTCTAATAGCCTTTTTATTTACTTACGAAGCTCTTGATGCACTTGTGTTTTTTGAAAAAACAAAAGCTACCATGTCAGCTTATCATATTACCTGGCATCAGGACTTGCTTTTAGGTACCATTATTTTTAGCTTGATAGTAGGCGCTTTTTTGGTCTTGATTGGGTATTATTCCAGTTTTGGAGCACTTCTTTTGCTGGCATACTGGGTACCTTTTACCTTAATCGTATACTCATTTTGGAATGATCCTCAGGAATATCAACGACTGCATGCTTTATATTTTATGCGCAATCTAGCTCTTTGTGGTGGCCTATTATTACTAATTTCAAACGGCTCGGGAAAATACAGCGTGAAACGATTGATATATAATATGAAGCTTCCTCAATAAGTTTGAAGTTTGGGTTTATCCACATACAAAATAATCTTATAAATCATTTCAAAACCAAATATGTCTTTTAAAATAACATTCATAACGGTTATCATTATATGGTGTCAAATGAGTCCATGTTTGCAACCATCGCTACCTGATGCCGGCATTGCATTTAATGATAAAGTTGTGCCAAGAATAGATATTACCATTGATCCGGATTCACTAATGATGCTGCTTGACGACTCCAATTTATCGGAAGACCATGAATATCCTGCTAATTTTTATTGGAATGACGGAACAAATAAAGACACCATTCAAAATGTTGGGTTCAGGATAAGAGGTAATACATCCCGGGTATCTCAAAAAAAGTCATTCAAAATAAAATTCAATCACTTTGGTTCAAAAAAATTTTATGGCTTGTCTGATTTTAATCTTAATGGCGAACATAATGATCCGTCCATTATAAGGTCAAAACTGAATTGGGACATTCTTAAGCTGGCAGGGATAGAATCATGCAGATCCAACCACGTCGCCTTGTACATCAACAAAGAATATAAAGGATTGTATATCAATGTTGAACACATTAATGAGGATTACCTTAGAGCTCGTCACAAAAATCCTGATGGGCAGCTATTCAAATGTTTTTATGGTGCTGACTTTGTATTTAGAGGTACCAATACAAATGTTTACAGCAAATCGGTATATCATGCTGAAAACAATGTAGCAGATCCTGATTACTACACTTTAATGGAATTTATTAAAGCACTGAATGATACGGAAAATCCGGATTACAGGTGTGAGCTGGAGAAAAAATTTGACGTGGATGGTTATCTGAAAACCATGGCTATGGAAGTGTTGATAGGGCATTGGGACAATCCGATTTTTAATAAAAATAATGCTTACCTGTACTTCAACCCACAAAAAAACAAATATGAACTTATAACTTTCGACATTGACAATACATATGGTATAGACTGGTTTAATGTAGATTGGTCAAGCCGGAATATTTATTCCTGGGCGCATCCTACTGATCTGAGACCCATTTTTAATAATCTGCTCAAAGTCCCGGAATACAAAATCAGGTATGGGTATTACATCAATAAGTACATAAAGATTTTTTAATCCGGTCTTTTGAATGCCTATATGGACAATATAAAAAACAAAATAGCTCCATTCAGGGTCAATGATACTTATGCAGCTTTGGATTATGGATATAGCTATCAGGATTTTCTGTCTTCGTTTGATATGACCTTAGGCGCACACGTAAAATATGGAATAAAGGAATATGTAGCTAAAAGGTCGGAAAGTGCCAAAATTCAGGTCCAGAATATAAATATATCTCCAGTTTTCGAACTAAGAAACGTAGTCAGGACCAGTACAAATGTCCGACTATCATGTTTCCTTAACTCAGATACACCTTCAGAAGTCACCATAAACTATTCGATAGATAATGGGCCATTTATAGTTCAGATTGTCAAAGATAATGGTGTAAGTCCCGATGAATTAGCCAATGACAATACATACAATATCAACATTAATGCAGATGCGAAAGGCACTATAAGTTATTATTACACTGCCAAAGATCAGACCGGTAAAGAATCCCGCTGGCCTGTATGCAACAATTTTGTGGAGGACATCGGTTATGCAAAACGCCTTCACTTTTTATTAATGAATTTATGGCCGACAATAATACGATTGCTGATGAAGCAGGAGAATATGATGACTGGGTGAAATCTACAATGGTGATACCGAAGATGTGTTTCTGGGAGATAAATATTTGTCTGATAATGCAAGTGGGCCAAATAAATGGAAGATGCCGGATATAACCTTAGAAAGTAAAACTTTTGACAGTTTGGGCAGATGAGGATCAATCCCAAGGTGACTTCCATACCAATTTTAAACTAAGTAAATCAGGGAATTTTTCGGCATTTTTGATGCTGAAGAAAATTACTTTGCACCCATCGATACTTTTTCATTTGCTACATGCGCAACCAATAAAACTTATGGCAGATATCCGGACGGCGTGGGAGCCACAAAAACTCTGGACAACGTGACCAAAGGAAAATCCAATGTCATTACTTTTACACAGGAAGAGCAGCTCAAAAGGTGTTCGTGTACCCAAATCCAGCTATAGATTATTTGCAGATAGCTTCACCAGATCAAGTGACCAAGCTAGTGATTTATAATGCTTCAGGGTCAAGTTATACAAATAGTACAATCAATGCCCATTGATGGAAAAATAAATGTATCACAATGGCCGTCAGGTTTTATATAGCTCATCTATTCGGTAAAAGCAATTACCTTTTTCATTTTATAAAATTATAGGAGACATGACCATAAAAAAAAGACACCCAAGATCTCAAGCCATCTAAAATGTCCCCTGATGGGGCTTTGTACGAACTATTTAGTTGGTTTTCCAAAATGACGCCCCGAGTTCGCTAAATGGGGCTTTGGGATTCACTATACTTGCTGGAAAGCCCAGAAGATCCCCGGACTGGCATTGGTTGTACCTACGCCATCGATCTCAGCCTATCTGAAATATCGCCCCAATGGGGCTTTGGGGCAGACTATTTAGTTGATTTTTCCAAAATAACGCCCCTTTGGGGGCTTTTTTAAGGTCGCTTAAGCGCAAATGTCGCCCCTATGGGGCTTTTGTGATTCACTATAATTGCTGGAAAGCCAAGAACGTTCCCCAGCCCGGCTTTGGTTTGTACCTATGCCATCGATCTCAACCTATCTGAAATGTCGCCCCTATGGGGCTTTGTACCAGACTATTGAGTTGCTTTTTCCAAAATAACGCCCCGATGGGGCTTTGGGGTACCCTATATTTTTCCATACTGTCGCCCCGACGGGACTTTGGGGTACGCTATAATTGTTGCAAAGCCCAGAAGTTCCACCGCAGTGCATAAGTTGTACATGTGCCATCGATCTCAGCCTTTCTGAAATGTCGCCCCTATGGGGCTTTGTGCCAGACTACTTAGTTGCTTTTTCCAAAATAACGCCCCGACGGGGCTTTGGGGTACGCTGTTTTTTTCCAAAATATCGCCCCTATGGGGCTTTGCGGTTTGCCCCAATGGAGCTTTGCGGTTAAAGCCCAGAGGGCTGACATTTTGGTTAAAATAGTGTCCATAACCATGCATCTCCAATTTCATGGTCCTGAACGACTCCGGTAAAAATAAAACCATTCTGTTGCAATATTTTGGTAGAAGCATTGTATTCAGGTGCCGTTTTGGCCGTAATGGTAATTGTTGGATCAAATTGTTGTGCGATGGAAATGAGTGCCTTACACGAAAATGAAGCTATACCTTTATTTTCAAATCTTTTAAATGTCCAATAAGCAATTTCGACTTTTCCGTCTTTGGGTTGTCCTGTGTAGCCGCAAGAACCAACAACCTGTCCTTCATTCATTACAAATATCCAACCCACGGTACATTAAATCCAATTTCCTGATAGTATGCATCGTAGGTCTTTAACAACATCTGACACTCTTCTGAATCAAATAATTCGCTGGACCTATCAATGTTCAGTTCGATTATGCTAAGTTCCATGGTGGCAATTTATATTAAATCAGACTTTCGACTATGTCGGCTTCAAATTATCTATTAAAATCTACATCATTTTTGTTAAATTATAAATGGCATGGCGTTTAATGCCTGAAATATCGTAAAACAAATAAAACTAAAATATAATATGGAAGCCAACCATATAAAACCAATAGCTTTGGATTCATTTTTTATACGATTTGACAGAAAATATCCAATTAGTGGTATCACTTGTAAAGAATGTATACCAAAAAAATGCCCAACTCTGAGGTCACCAAAAACCGTACTCCAATTGACCAAAGGCAGACCTGTCTGTCCTATCTCACCACCTATATTATGCGAATTTATGGCACTCATATATCCACCAAAAAAACTAAATATTACAAACATCACCAAACCAATTTTGATAGAAAGTGTCAAGGGCTTGCTGGTGGCATAGGTCTTCTGACATAAAAATCTTACGGTGATGACTAACGTGGCCGTAGTAAGCCAAACGATCATCACGCCCATTAGTGCATATAAAATACCACCAACTAATTCCGATTGGTTAAAATGCGATAACTTGCCTCTGAATGCCTGAACAATGATGACACTATTCTCAAAAAACATGACTACAAATGCCAAAACGGAATACCATTTAACACGTTTTTGATTATTGACATAATATAACAGCAAAGCCATAGTCCATGCATACAAAACTGTACTCAAACTAAATTTAATGGGTTTGATCATGGAATTGATGCCAAGCACTTCGACCGGATTGAAGAATGCATACAAAGTAAGTAGGACGGCAATGATTAAAAACACCAAACCCAAATAAGCAAGGATTACATTTTTCGAAAAATATCTTTAATGAACGTCATAAAATTTTTTTGATTTTACTATTTTGACTATAAAAAACAACAGATAACCCACAGGACGAAACATAAACGTAAAAGGCAGCAACAAGGTATACAGCCAACGAGATATGCCCATTTTTTGCGATACCCTAACGATATAAGCGCCTACAAAAGATCAAAAGCCAGATAATGTAACCAACCGGCAGCAACAGCATTGTCTTGTTGAAATAATGCTTTTACATTGGCCAAAGTGCTGAAACTATCAAAATCAAAACTACCGATGTCTTTGGAAAATATGTATACATATAGTATGGCAAAAATGACAATAATGCCGTGTAAAATAATTGTTTGGGTATACTTCCATGATGGCAAAATTATCAGAAGCAGCCAACCTAACAAGACAAATGTATTGCCAAATGAAAAAATAGAAGATGCGCTCATATATGTGTATGTTTCAAATGTTTATTTTTTAATCTTTTGTGATGTTTGCGTAATGCAAATTTCATCTTTTATGATAAATATTTTACAAGATAAAGATATTACTTAAACTCTATATCAGAATGTATATTAAATAATATTTCCATACAATTCTTTTCAAGCAAGCCATAAGAATTGCACTGCATGTAAGCATCTCAGCCCATCTGAAATGTCGCCCCGACGGGGCTTTGTACCAGACTATTGAGTTGCTTTTTCCAAAATAACGCCCCTTTGGGGCTTTGGGGTATGCTAGGGTGCCGGGGGCCCCCCCGGCCGGGGTTTCCTGCCCCCGCCCCCCCCCCCCCCGGTCGCCCCCCGGGGGTTTGGGCCCCCCCCCCGGGGGTTTTTTTCCCTCCCCCCCCGGGGCGGGGGCGCTTTTTCCCCCCCGGGCGTAATGGCTGTAAAGCTCAGAAGATCCTCCGACTGGTATTGGTTGTACCTATGCCATCGATCTCAAATCATCCGAAATGTCGCCCCTATGGGGCTTTGTGCCATACTATTGAGTTGCTTTTTCCAAAATATCGCCCCTCGCCCCTATGGTGCTTTTTTATATATTGAATTAAACCTCAAAGGGATAGTCTTCTGGATGATAGAAAGTGGTGAGAGATCAAACAAAAAGGTCATGACAAAATGGTCGATTTTTTAAACAATTTGAACGCTAATGAAAAATTCGGGTAATAACTTTTTAAAAATAAAGTACGTTTAAAGAATCAACCATAATTTTTAAAGGATATGGTCAAGTTGCCCTCAGTGTTTTTATTTTTTAATAATGCCACCGGTTACCTCCTTAATACTTTGAACATAAAAAAATGCTGCCGGATCAGCTTCAGAAATGGCTTCTTTGATCCGATGAATTTCGAGTCTTGTTACGATAGTCATGACTATATCACAATCATATTTAACACCAAATGAACCAGGGAGATAGCCTCTCTCTCCTTTATAGACAGATATAGCTTTGTTGAAATCATTTACTATGATGGATTTTACTAATTCATAATCCTTGGAAACTATAGTAAGCGCTGTATATTCTTCAAATCCGTCCACGACATAATCGGCCGTTTTTGTAGCTGTAAAATATGTCAATATAGAATACATTGCTGCTTCAAGACCAAAATAAATTGCGGCGGTCAGAAAAATTAATGTATTAATAAAGAGGATGATTTCACTTGTGGTAAATCCAAATCTTTTATTCGTATACTCGGCAATAATTTCTATCCCGTCAATGACGCCACCTCCCTTTATTACAAAACCTACACCTAAACCTATCAGAAAGCCACCAAAGATCGCAATCAAAAAATTTTGTCGTGTGTTACAGTTGGTATGTTTACATAATTCATTCCTATAGCCATGATCATAATCGCCATAAAAGCCTGTATTGTAAATGTGGTACCAATTTTTTTATATCCAATATACAAAATGGAATATTGAGCGCTGCAAGAAGATAACTTATATTGATATGAAATATTTCGTGCAATAGTATAGAAATCCTCTCTCACACCTCCATCAAGAAAATGATTAGGAATCATAAAACCTTTTAATGCGATAATAGCAAAGGATATGCCCAGAAATGTATACACCAAAGACGGTACAGAAAAAATACTTTTCCAGTTTATTTCCTTATATGATGACATTTATTTTACTTTATTTATATTATTTATTACGTAAAAAATCCGTGGGTAACTATCAGGATTTTATCCGGATTGGTTCATTGTCCCTATGGCCATCCCCATTTTTGTTTAATTTGGTTCAGGTGCATTTGTTTAACAGGCTCTCTGAACTTAATTCCAAAAGGCGTAAAATATCGATGATTGCTTAAAAATTTAACTTGCAAACGATCCCAGCTTTCGTCGTCTATCACAACTTTATATTCCAAAAACTCTTTATACAAAGTTTGACCTATTGGATAAAATCTGTCAGTGCCCAGATAATCAACATCAGCATCGCACAAAATTTGCTCTAGTATTGTCACAGGACTTTGAGGGAGCCTGGTGGCATGTATTAAATTACATATGACTTCAATATCCTTATCCGTATATGACCACTTTTGGCAATAACTCCTTTACATATTTATACCTTGATCTTCGTGGTTAAAATAATCCACATAATACCTATATCATGCATCAAAGCAGCAGTCCTTAATAAATGTGCATCATGAGCTGAAATATGCATTCTTTTGATGTACCTATTACAAGTTTCCATGACTTCAAGGTATGATGAATACCATGATAAGTCAAATTCTTAGGAATTTCAGTTTTAACTTTATTGAGAATATATTTTTTTAGCTTGCCTATATTCATAGCTTAAGTTTCACCAAATATAAAGCAATAAAATATTTAAGCATGCAAAAAATAAATTAAAAAATCAAAGATAAATATTAGAGATGATAAATGATTACATGATCCCTTAAATTGTTTAAATATTTAACCATCATTTGTGGCCGAACATTCAATACATAAATATATTTTAGCATAAAAATTTTAAGAAGTCAGATTTGTATTAGCTCTTCAGAAATAAATAGCCAATGAATTGATATGTAACAAAATCCGGACAATGTCTTTTAGTTAAGACAATTTTTATAATCTTTACTCATCTCAAAATCTTCTCTTGCAAGAGAAAGACTCTCTGATTGAGCCTTAACAATACGTCACTGGTAACCTGGATTAAATCAGATAAAAAATAAATTTATCAAACATGCTACCTCAGATATTTACGCCGGGTATATTTACTAATTCTTTAACATCAAAAAAAAAAGAAAATGAAAACTCTTAAAATTTTAATGGTAGTATCATTGGCAATTGGAGTTTTCTTGTAAAAGATAGTCCCTTTGGATGAAATTATCGGTACATGGAAGGCCTCAAAAGTAATCTTTTCGAATTGTACTGATCCATTGGACAATCGAACTTTAACATTTTCAAATGGCTGCTATAATGATGCAATTCAAGAGTTAACAATTTGTCTTGAGGCTATATTCAAATCTGATAATACGTATAGTAGTAAAACGACTATAACTGCAGGAAGTAATGCTACCACAGATACAGAGACGGGGACATACACGATTACAAGTAACAATCTTAATGTGTCCACAAGGTGAGCCATGTACTGACAATCCTTATACTTTATCCAGCAATACAATTAATATTAAACAAACGGATAAAGATACCGGATGTACCAATGATCTTACTTACGTCAAAAGTTAGTCCAAATCTACAAAATACATATCGATCAGACCTTTGTTTTTTGCTTCTATTTTCCCTCTGTGAGTACATGAAAAAGATGTAGAAACCAAGGCATATGTAGATTCTGATAAATTTATTTTACCAGGTGAAGATGTTGCTTCCATTCTCGCCGCAGTATTTACTGTATCACCCCAAATATCGTAAACATATTTATTTACGCCTACTATACCAGCCACTACCGCACCCGTATTAATTCCAATCCTAATATCAAATTTACATTTATTGACGGGATCTTTAACCCATTTAAGGATATCTATGGCAGTTCTGACAGTTTGATCTGCATGATTATGGATTTGGTTGAGGGTAAACCGCATACAGCGAGATAAGCATCACCGATTGTCTTAATTTTTTCCAAACCATTTGCGGCAATGGATGTGGTCAAAAGCTCAAAACAGTGATTCAATTCCTCCACCAATGCTTTGGGAGAAAGGCTTTCACTTATTTTTGTAAAGTTTACAAAATCAGTAAACATAACGGTAACATCATTAAATAACCTTGCCTCGGAAGTCCCGTTTTTCTTAAGTTCATTTGCAATCTCAAGAGGTAAAATATTGAGCAATAAATCATCAGATTTTTTACGCTCATCGTCAGCAAACTTCTTTTGAGTTTCGAGTTCGGAAGTTCGTTCTTTTACTTTTTCCTCGAGATTTTCATACAATAACGCATTTTCAAGTGCTATGCCGATTTGTCCGGTCAGCATATTTAGAATTTCCATTCGCCTTGGGCTGAATATGCCTTCTATTAAATTATTCTCCAGATAAATCAATCCTATTCTATTGCCTTTATTTGTAACTGGTATACAGATTGAAGACAATACTTTATGGTTAACAATATATGGATCATGCATATATTTCGGATCCTCAATTGCATTTATTATAGTAACCTGCTCTTGGGTCCGCCAAGCGTATTGTATCACTGACATCGGAAGTATATCACTATCTATCACTGGCATGTGTTCATAAATCTTAGTCTGGTCGGGACCCGAATTCTTCTGCCGCAATATACAGTCTGTTTGCCTTATTCAATATGAGCACTCCATACTGAGCCCCTGAATTCTCTATAATAATATATATCAACCTGCTTAATAGGTCATCCAGTTTTATCTCGCCTGCAATGATCTGGGACGCTTTTAGTACAGTATTAAGATCCAGAACAGAATTGCTTGAAACAATAGTTTTTGTCTCAAAGCCGGCTTGCAAATTAAAAATCGCTTTATCTCTTTGGTAAGCAAAAATATCCGGATAATTGGCGGCCAATTGGTTGCATTTCCCCTGAGCGCCCCATCTGTCATAAAGTTGCATAGCGTCTTTCAGATAGTGTACACTTTGAAGAATATATAGTTGCTGACAAAATTCTCAGGACATCCTTTCACCCAATGACGGAACCATTTTAAGCAGGTCTTAAAAATTTTATCATACTTTTTCCGGTCTTTATCATTCATATCATCATAACAGGATGATATAATAAGCCCCATATAAAAATACCATTCTGATATAAAGTATTGTCCCAGGATATTAGCCTGATATTTTAAACCTTCTTCACCCCATTTTAATCCTTCTTTATAATCTTCAAAATAATAATAAAGTGGCAGCTTGGAATTGTAGTAGTAAGCTATGCTCGTTTGATTGCCAACCTTAATCAGTTCTTCAACATAATTTTTACCATCATACTTTGAATCATTAAGGTCCTCGCTACTCTGGGCAATTCCGGCCAATTTATGCACAGTATTCATCCTTGGAACTGCAAAACTCAATCCTATTTCTGTCTTAGTTCTTTTGAGATAATTGATATGTTCTTTAGTGTGATCAAGAACTTCAGGTAGAGGCATTCCGCTAGCTGAAATCTTCCAGAAATAGGTTGAAATAGCATACCCTCCAAAATTTTGGTCACCATTCATGAAACACTCTTTAAAGACATTGATCAAATCATCCAGAGTATCACGTAAAGGGATTCGCCAGTGGGCATAAAAGGCATTAAGTGTATAATTT
The DNA here is from genome assembly GCA_016717145.1 of Saprospiraceae bacterium. Taxonomy (GTDB): domain Bacteria; phylum Bacteroidota; class Bacteroidia; order Chitinophagales; family Saprospiraceae; genus OLB9. Next base: position 27,103 of record JADKGD010000018.1, read on the forward strand.
AACTTTGCTTTGATCACAGGAGAATGAGTCAATTTATTTAACCTAATAGTTAAGTCCCATAATCTGAAACCTAATTTTGATAGTCCCAGTGCAGAATAAGTTAAAGTCGAAATCCCTGCAAAACCCCAGATAGATCCGTCTGTATAGCCATGTTTAAAATGAAAACGAATGAGCCTCAAAACTACTATGACCATAAGATTCTGATTTTCCTGATAAGCGCTTGAAGCTATATCAATCATAAACTTATTAATGGCATGTATTTCAGGATCAGCACATTCTTTGATGGCAGCTAGTTTTTCGTCATTTTGTATTTTGTAGAAAACAGAAAGAGGTATTTCATCAACTCCCATATACTATTGAATTTATTGCCCCTGTTCCTTCAGGAAAATAAATGCCGTAAAGTTTCATGGGCATCCCTTCCTGTCTGAAGTGCTTTGGCAGTGTTTCCAATTTTTAGATATAATGAGTTTTGAATATAATATACTCTAAGTTTCTCAAACCTTGTTCGGGCGTTTTTCAGAATTTCTTCAAATAGTATTTCAGATTTTTCGTGATTGCTATTTAAATTTTCGCATTCTACCAATTCAGAAAAGAGGTCAAATGTCAATTGGTAATCTGAATCCCATGAATCTGTTTGCAATAGTTCGTGTCCAAGAGTGAGATAACGCACTGCTACATCATAAGAAGTAGAATCTTTTGCTTTTTTGCCTGCAAGCAAAAACAATTTTGCGAGTGATTTTTTTTCATCTTTATCTGTTACAAGATGCAGACTGTCGGCATAATGTGTGACAATATCAAAAACTTCATCAGCGAGTTTTTCATTAGGTGTATTTTTAAAGAGCTTTCGACCTGTTTCCAAGTGTTCTCTTGCCCTTTCGTCTACCGGAATCATAGCATAAGCAGATTGCTGAACTCTGTCATGAAGAAACCTGAAACTCGAATCCACCTTTTTTGAATCTTCCATGACCGTCTGATTTATACCTGTTTGGTATAAAGACAAAGACCTGTAATTCATATCAATCGGTAGGATATAGCCCGATTTAAGTGCAGGAGAAAGGATGTCAAAGATTTCCGGTTGTGTTTTACCGGTAATGAGAGATAGATTTGTAAGATTAAAAGTACTGCCCAGTAAAGATGCAGATTTCATGATGTCTTGCGTACTTTCAGGCAACATGGCAAGTTCTCTGGCCATAAGATCAATCACATTATCCGTAAACTCAAGGCTTTCGAGCGTTACTTTATCCCAAACCCACCGACCTTTATCATTTGAATATACATATTTGTTTTCATAAAGTGATTGTAGAAATCTGTTAATAAAAAAAGGGTTGCCTCGTGTTTTGGAAAACACATGGGTGCCTAAATCCTGAGCCTGAGTCATATCCATTCCAAATGATTCGGCGACTATTTTTATAGTCGTTTCCTGATCCAAAGGCTTAAGTAAGATTTCTTCAAAACTGACCCTTTCTTTTATAATTTGTTCTTTTGTGAATGTAAGGGGATGTATATCTGTCACTTCATTACTTCGGTAAGCTCCAATGATCAGCAATTCGTTTTTTCTTGGTGTCGTCAGAATGCGCTCCAGGAGGTTTAGTGATGGAAGATCAGCCCACTGGAGATCATCAAGAAAAATGACCAGCGGCGCATCCTGGGTAGTAAAACAATACACAAAATCCAGTAAAACCATTCTGAATCTGAACTCCTGTTCAGCTGGTTGAAGTTTTGGCGTTGGTGGTAATTTACCGGTAATCATTTCCAGATCAGGAACTACCTCTGTAACCAATGAAGCATTTGAACCTAAGGCAGTTAAAAAATTAGTTTTCCACTCAGCAATCATCTCATCACTCTCTGATAATATGCTCTTAATTCTTTCGTCAAAAGCCCCGATAAAAGCGAAGTAAGGTATATTTTTTTTATACTGGTCAAATTTACCCGCCATAAAAATGCCACGACCTTCAAGCACATTTTTCTGAAATTGTTTGACCAATACAGATTTACCCACACCTGAATATCCGGATACGAGCGTCAACATTGTTTTTGAATTTTTATCTCCTCCAGACATTGGTTAAGTTTATTCAGATCATTTTCTCTCCCATATAGTTTTTGGGTTATTCTGAATTTACCTGATCGGTCGTTTCCTTTGGGTATAAAATTTTCAGTATTTTGTTCTGTTTTGAGTAATGCAGATAATTCCCTCAAATCAGAGGATAGACCTACGGCGCTCTGGTATCTTTCTTCAGGATTTTTTTCAAGACATGTTGCAATTAACTTTACTACACCGGTAGCAAGATTTGGAAACAGTATTTTGAGATTTGCCGGCTTTCGTGACAAATGAAAATGAATGACTTCCATAGCATCTGTTGAATCAAATGGTGGTTTGCCGGAAATCATTTCATACATGATAATTCCCAGAGAATAGAGATCACTTGATGGTGATATGGCATAACCGGTGCGACCGGTTTGTTCAGGTGAAATATATGCCATCATTCCTTCTATCATATCCGGTTTGAGGACTTCCTGATCTTCCGTATGGTTTGAAATAGAAATGCCAAAATCAATAATTTTTATCTTATTACCACTAGTTACCAGGATATTATTTGCATTCAGATCTTTATGAATAATACCATTCAAATGAAGATAGGCCAAGGCATCAGCAATATTGATGGCGATGTCAAAAAAATCTCGTAGGGTAATGATGTTTTTAAAAATTTTTGAACGTAAACTTTCTCCTTCACAAAACTCTTCAACCAGACAAACCGCGTTACCTTCTGACAAAATTTGAAGTCCTTTTACAACACCGGGATGATCGATGACTTTTAAAATATTGTATTCGTGGCTAAGTTTGGATATATGTTTAATATCATGTACACTAGGTCTGGAAATTTTAAGAATGACATCCTTATTGTCCAATAATCTTTTGGCTTTAATAATGTCATGCACTTCATTGACGTGAACATGTTGTAATGGCTCAAAGCCGGGTGGTATAAATAACCCTGTTTCAAAACCTATCATATTATAATGGTTTTATGGCGGTGACCAAAGCATAATACCATAACTTTTTATCCAAAGCTTCATACTGACGTATAGATGCCAATTGATTACCATGTTTTACCGCATTACGTATTTTCAAACCATGTAATAATTTGCCTAAATTCAGCAATATATCAGACATTTTAAAAAGTCGTCTTAGTGAAGGTCTGACATTATGTGTAATGTCTTTATACATTACAGAGGTAAATCCCGCGTCCTTCAAATTATTTGAATGCTCCTCCCATGTATCCAAATCAGGCATCGACCATCCATTACACCACTGGTTAAGGATTGATTCATCTGAGATATCCAGACTTCTTGAATGCCTTACATACTCAGCCATCACTAACCGGCCTCCCGGTTCTAACAATCTGAAAGCTTCCTGATAAAATGTTATTTTATCTTTGAATGACATACACTTTCACAAGCCAAAATCACCGAAAAATCCTCATCATTCAGCCCTGTATCAGAATAATCCTTAATGTCAAAAAATAGTTTGCCTTCAAGGTTTCTTTTTTTGGCTTCTATCCTGGCAACTTCTACCTGATGAGGTACAAGAGTGACGCCGACTACATAGCAACCTATTTTCTCAGCAAGCCATAGAGCGCTTCCACCCTGTCCGCAGCCAGCATCCAATACCCTGTCTGATGAAGTGATTCCAACTTCCCGGGCCATTACCCTGTTCATATTTTCCAACGCTTCAGAATGACTAGCATGCTTTTCATCATAATAACCAAAATGAATCGCCCTATTTTTTTTATTCGCCCATAAGACCCTATAATCCAATCTGGTCGAATCATAATAAGAAATTATATTTTTCTGAAGTGTTGATGTATGTGTTGACTTATCGCTCATCAATGTTATATTATTAAACCTTAAATTAATCCAGAGCCCAATGTTCTTTCAGATCAGAAGGAATCCTGAACCCAGCCATTTTACCGAGTCTGAAATAAGATGAAAGTACGCCAATGATTACACCACCTACGGAACCCATTGCTTTCTTAAACAAAAAATTGCCAATTCCCCTTGTTTTAGGTTTGTTAGGATCCATTTCCGTCATCAATTCATCAAAGACATCCAATTGATAATCGATTAGATTTTTAGCATCACCATCTCCTCGTGTAACAGGATTATTTGCTTTTTGTTTTTGCCTGAATTCTATAACCCTTTCCTTATAATCTGATAACTCTGAATAAAATTCATCTTCTAATTTTTGGTCGAATTCAGAAGTTTCTTCTGCTGATCTGGTCCTTACAAAAACAGAAGGATATTCATTGCCATATGAAGGCCCCAAAACCCTGTAAAACAAATCCGGATGCTCTTCATCAAGAATCATCTTGCGCATCATGATAAGCACCATTTTTGTACTTAGTAAAAATTCAGACAAGGTTTCTACAAGAGCCTTGGCCAGTGCAACGCCCGCTCTGTTGTCATCAGGAAAAAGGTGATTGTACACTGCTTTTTGTAAATCCCATGCCTGGTCAACGACAGGACAAAGCAATTCATCGTGTATACCCATAATCCTGCCTATAGTCTTCCATGTATGATACCATGCTTGCTGATCTTCTTCTGATAACGGTTCACCTACGATTTCCATACCTTTAATGAATTCGAGTGAAAAAACCTGGTTTGTTGCAATCAGATCTTCCTGACTTATAGGCATGCCCCACTTTTCCTTATCCCATTTTTCCCCTTCCGGATTGTGCAGCAAATTGAACCTCATGGCGCTATGCATAAGTCTAATTTTCAATGCTGTAAGTATGCCTCTGTTTTCAGGCTCCCACCAGTTTTTGTCCATTACATCAAATACAAATTGTGCTGTTTCAAAAATACGTCTGGTTGGGTGTGTTTCCAATAGTTTTGTCAACCTAAGCACATTGGCAGGCTTCTCGGCCATATATGTATAAGGCAACGCTCTAAAAAAAAGGATAAAAATAAAGTGAACCCCATTTTCCTTCCAAACCTCACGTGCCCTCATAAACATACCGATATCAACTGCTGAAAATGTCACATCCAATTCTTTTTCAATAAAATCTCTGATTGAAGGGGGCATACTACTTGGAACAAAGTCATCATTTTTTGCCATTTCCATCAAAAAATTTCGGTCTTCCATAAATCGTACAGAAGAATACAATGATGCAATGGCTTCATCCGCAGCCGGGTCCATTATTTTTCTAAAATCATCAAGGTTTTTTCCTTTCCACATTATAGTTGAAGTATTGTCACTCATTGTTTTTTATTTTATTTTGTGAATAATAATTAATTGTCTGATTTAAGAATTTGATAAAAGTCTGAATTTTCCAACCACATTTTAATCCCTCTAGGGGTCAACCACATCCGTATTGTTCCATCATCGGATGCAGTAAATATTTTGTTGATGCCCTTATCCATCCATGCTTCATTTATCTTGCCCCGATGTCCGGAATAAACTGCAATTTCATTTCCTTCCAAATCCCATAGGCGCAAAGTTTTATCTTCAGAAAAAGTATACATTAATAAATCATTGGGTGCAAAATAAGCATTTATTACATTTGATGTATGTCCATTTAATACGGCATGCAGTTCTCCGGTGCAAGTCCAAACCCTGACGGTATTATCAGATGATGTGGTTACAACATAATTTCCATTATTTGAAAATACAGCCGAATTAACCTGACATTTGTAATAAGGTGCACAGGTTATCTGATCAAGAATATATCGTTTTTTTGCTGGGATATCCCAGATTATGGCTGTTTTATCTTTGGAGGCGGAAACCAGTTTCCCTTCAATTGAAAAATCAAGATATATTATATTGTCTTTATGGCCCTTTAAAACCTCCAATAATTTACCCTCATCATTATACAGAAATATATTACCATGTTCACTACCCACAGCTATTACATTACTTTTATTGGATGCCGCCAAACTCAATAATTTACCATCACCAGGTTTTATTATTTTTAACATCTTTCCTGATTTGTTCCAATATCTTAATGTTGCATCCTGACCTGCCGAAATTATATTACCTTTAAAAAACAAAGCCCATTCTACTGGTTGGGTATGGCCCATCAGATATATGGGTTTATTGTCCGGCCATTTCCATATAAAGGACTGATTCTGTTTATTGATACCAAGAACATAATCTCCGGAGTCAGAAAAAATAGCATAGCTGATACCTAACGCACCCAATGTCAAAGTGGATATAGGTTTTGATGATACCAAATCCCAAATTATCAAAGTACTGTCCATTCCACAAGATAATAAATATTTCTCATCAGGATGTAAGGCAATGCTGCTTACAGGTCCCGAGTGTCCTTCCAATATTACATCATCATATTCCGAGGGCACCCAGGTCCTCACTGTACCATCAATTGAGGTAGTAATAAAAAAATCATCGTAATCGCTTATAAATCCGGAGGTTACATCATTGGTATGTCCGAGCAACTCATACATTAAGTCACCATTTATTTCCCATATTTTAGCCTTATTATCAGAAGATCCTGTCATTAGTAAATTGCCATCGTCAGAAAATCGTGCAAATGTTACCATCTGATTGTGACAGAACTTAACAGCTGTCTGATTAGACTCATTACAATCAAATAAATAAGCACAATTATCATTGTAACAAATGACAATATGTTCCCCTGTTGGGTCAAACTCAAGCGAATTAATTTTTTTGGTCAAATTTACTGATGTATTATTTGTTTTAACTTTTGAGGTATCTCTGGCTATTAATTTGGAATCACGAAAAGTATTTCTCCTGTATCCTCCCGGAGACCATAAGATTGCTACACCATCCGAATGTATGGTTATGAGATAGTTTTTAAAAGGTGAAATCTTAACTTCCTCTATGCTTCCATGATTGTGATCCAATAACAAAATCCTTTTGCCATTTGGCCCAATGACATCCAATGCACGATTTAATGAATTACTATTTGACACTGGATGCCTTATCAAACAAATCGAAGTATCATCTGTAAAATAGGATATTGATGATACCTGATGGTCTAACGCCAAACAATTGAGTTCAATGCCATCTATTGTATACGTATATAATTCATGTTGATTTGTAAGTGCAATGATTTCTTTTGTCAATTCAGATAAATCAAAAGAAATATATTTGTTAGGGTCTCCAATAGACGCCTTTAGGAAACCATTCGGATTCCACACCTGAATTTCTCCATCCTTTGTAAGCACTAATATGTCTTTGCCATCTTTTGAAAAAATAGTTTTTTCGATGTGCATTTTAATATGGTCCTGATTGGCTTTTACGTGTTTATTCGTTTCGATAATGGCTCTTGACGAACCATCATAATTAAAAACATACAATTGAGACCCACCGGAGACAATGATAAAAATGGCCTCCTGGTGATTGTAAAGCACATCCGTATGTATTTCCTTTGACCTCAGGAACTCATTATACCATGGTTTATTGGCCTGAGCTGAACCATAAAAAGCTGATATCAGGGACTTTTTAATTTCAGTGTTGGAAAAGTCTTTATCTGCTTCAAGACCCTGCATGGCTAACAAAATCGATTTAGTAGGGTCCTTTTTGAGATACATAGCCGATGATGCAGCTTTGTGATTTATAAAAGATTCTCTTTCATTCTTTTTTGATTGAATCAGCAAAAGACTTACGACTATAGCCCCAACCAGTAATAAACTAAAAATAGCCTGTTTAGCAAATACAAGTTTTCTTTTTTCTTTTTCTTTTTTGATCTTTTCAACCCTGCTGTCTTCTATCAATTTTGTTTCATCAGCTGTCCATGCAGGCAGATACTTCATGACATTATCTATAAGTACCAGATCCCAAACATCCAAAGTAGAAATGGTAGATCCGGCCCGTTTTGCCTCCATCCTCGAAAAAATAATTCTTTTTGCCTGTTGAATCGGGCAAACTGTACGCAACTGAAATTTGTTTACTGATCTGGCCAATGAATCGTGCGCCAGCATCGCACTGTTATTTGTTCCGCCAAGATCGGTTATCAGAAATAACTGTTTACAGATTTCGAGTGTTAGTAATGCATCATCCTTTGCTCTGGGAAAATTATCCAATAAATCCTGTTCGCTTCTGGCACCTGCTGTTCCTTTTTCAGTTGTATAAAAATGTAAAAAATCCAGAACAAAGCCGTTTTCAATTAATTGCGGTATCTTCTTTTTACATTCCAATAATTGCGTATTCAAAAATTCATCCATGGCCAGCCCCTCGATCTTCAATTCGTTATATAGTTTAAGGGTAAAAACCGGCTGATCAGGCTGTATAATCAGTGCCCTTATCCAAAGTTTGGTCAAAAGTATCTGCAACATCGGGGCAATTGAAGTTTCTGTATCCTGGGCGAGATCTGATGCCACTATTTCAGGCAGATTATCTTCAAAACTTACATTATAGCGGGACTTTAATTTGGGCGTGCTGGTAAAACCATTAAAAATATCTATTATATCCTTTCTCGAAATATGTTCTATAAAAACGCTGGATCTCGGCAATTCATAAATTTTGCCATACTCATCAAGTTCGGGGAAATACTCTTTTCTGAAGCTCAGAATGATCTTACCTTTAGGTACCTTCGTCGGGTCACCAAAGATATCTTTCAATTCAAGAAAAAGGTTGTTGACCTCATTTACCAAATTTGGATTGGGTCTTGTATAAGCCTCTTCTACCTGATCCAATATTATTAATAAGGGTTTTTGAGTTTTCTGTTCGAATAAATTCCAGGCGGCTTTTATAGTTTCAGGTGGTTTTTCGTTTATATCCACTATTGTTGAAATCGAATCAGTAGATTTTACTTTTTCAATAAAATTTCTAAATTCAGATTTTAATGCATCATCAATACTATCTTCCATCATTTGCAGGCCAGACACAATCATGTCTGACTTTTTGGATTTTATGGGAAGTTGTTCAGAATTCGTATCAAATCCGCATTTTTGTAAGAGGGCATCAAAAACTGTTCGGCTTAAACCAAGGTTTGCGCTCCTTCTTACTGAGATAATCTCATGCGAAAGTTCAAGTCTGGGCTGGAGCCCTGCATCAAGCAAACTCGATTTCCCAACGCCTGATTGACCATACATCATAATTATGGGCGGAGATTTGGCAATGGTAACCGCATTAAACAAAGTACGAATATAATAAGACCTCCCAAAAAACACTTCTGCATGTCTGCGTTCATACCGATTCAGGTATAAAAAAGGTGACTCCGGCAGATTGTAAATCGGAGGAATCTCAGGTAAACCAAAAAGAGGATTGCCTGAAGCATCCGGCAGGTTCCAGTTTTTATTTATTTCCGAGCCGGCTTTGAATCTAATCACCCAAGGAAATGTATCCGTAATTTCAGCTTTTCCTTGCCACTGTACTGACCGCATATTTGAAGCTCCTTTTAGTATCTTCGCTTCATGAACAGCGTCAGTCCATGCATCTTCAATTCCTGAACCGGAAGATAAGCCACTATAAAACCGAATGGCCAATCCTGTCGCAACGTCATCATTGATAGACGATGTTGTACCAATAACAGCTGAAACACCTGCTTCCAATAGGTCAGTTGCCTGACTTTCTGAAGAACAGCCGTTTAAAAATACCATTTTTAGTGCACTTTGTTTTGCAAGGAAAGGTACAAGACCTTCTTTATGTGCCACACTATTGCCGCCTTCTTCCGTTTCTAAAAGCAATGAAAAACCATCGGCATGTCCTCCATAGTGGAAAATCGCTATCCTGGATTTATATGCGGCATCCTGAAATACATCTATAATATCCCCTACGGTAACAGATGATCTTTCGACCAAATCACATAGTCCACTACTTATCGCAGTTGCTAAAGAATTTCTTATACCGTGCATTTCGATAGACAAGTTCCGCAAATACATGGCTTTGTCAACTTTATCATTTGCAAATGCTATAAATATAACCGGTTTATTATTCATTATCGGTATAACATTTTGACCCGCTTAATTAGTAATATTAATTGTAAAGGAAGTGGTATACCATGCACCTTTTACTTTTGAAGGTCTGTTTAATCCAGGTATTGATCTGAATCCGGCACTTAATACAGGCTCATAATTCAGGTCATCAAGCTTAAAATGAAAATCATCTGTGCGTTCGGTACTTATAATGATTAAAAATCTATCGGTACTTTTGGAAAGTCCGGGCAAAAGTTCAAAATAATCGGCTTCACCACCACCCCAAAATAAAGTTGCTGTTTCTGATTTTTCAAGGGCTTCATTTTTTACGGGTATGACACCGTAATGATCGTTGAGATAAATAAGGCTATAATGTAAATTTTGTGTAAAATAATTTTGAATCATTAGACGGAATTTTATAGGTTTTCCTTTGTACACAAGATTTATTTCGCCCGGGTCAAATCTTTTATAGACATCCGGTTCTACCATTATTTCAAAATATATATTACTGCTTGTAGGCTGAAGTTGGGATGTTAGATTTTGAAAGTTTTTAATTCTTGTCCAATGTGCTGCATGATCCAAAACTGACATTAAATATGGAAATACCTGAGGGTTTGCTGTTACTATTTTGGCAATTCTGACTGGTTCAGTTTCATCATTCCACAGTTCTAAAAAGTTTTCAACCTCTTTTAAAGTATAGGAATATATAGCTTGGTCTGCTTTAAAAGAAAAATCAAAATTGGGATAATCCTTCAAAGCTTCTATCCAGGTTTGTTTAATTGAATCGTCCACTAAAGCAAGAACCTTAGTTGGAATAAAAATATTTTTAGTTGGTAAAGCCCAATATTTGGTAGCTGAGTCCAAAACAATATCAGGTTTTAAAAAAGAAATCTGGGCAGAAGTTTCTGTAATAACTGCCTCAGTGACAGCTATATCTTCCCCTTCTTTAAATAAAAATACTTTCTGCCCTTCAGCTGCACTAAAACCAAGAATTTCGCCGGCATCCATTTTCCAGGCATTTTCAAAAAAACTCACTGTATATCTTTTATTTGCTGAAAGTATTTTCCCATCCAAAAATTTACCGTAACTATTAAATTTGCCCATTGGCTCCATTTGAGGATCCTGATTCCAATTCATACCAACCACATCCTGTCTAAGTTTGACGTATAAATCAGCGTAAGAAACATCCTTGCCTGTAGTATTTAGTGCTTTTAAAAAACTCTCCGTAAACAAGCCACTTCCTGACCATGATTCCTTTGATTCCTGAAATCGATTACACGCAGCAAACAATATATGATTGGATGTCGGCAATTGAACGCCATTCTTTACAAAATACCCGTCAAGATAGGTGTCAATACTCCTTGCATCAGTCCGGTCATCTGCCAACCTCGTACGGTATTCTTTCTCCTGAGGTTTGTCTGCTGATCTGGTACCTGAGCCACTATTGCAACAATCAAGTGTTACGACCACATGGGCCCCTGTTTGGTCCAGTTCTGAAAGTAAAACGGACAATTCCTTGTCTGCCAAATCCCTGCCTGAAGGTCTGCTATCATAAAGTACCAGCGTTTCATCTTTGCCTCCTGAATTAAATTGAATGAGTTCTTTGGCTGAAGGCTGACGTGATCCGTGTCCACTATAATGAAACCAGACTACATCCTCACTGGTTGCTTTTGCAAGGTGGGTCCGAAAAGCTGAGACTACATTTGCATGAGTTGCTTCATTATTAATTAATGTCTTAATATGGAGGACTTCCCCAGTGTAGTTTCCAACAAGATAATCTTTAATTTTAGTTGCATCACTAACTGCTCCACCCAATTTTGCTACGGGTGGATTGTAATCATTAATACCAACAATCAAGGCGTAAATGGATCGCTGCATGGTAACATTTTTAAGCTATTAAAAAATTATCTTGCTGAGCGAATACCGCAATAATCCGGCACGTATGTTAACTACATTAACGCACTCGGGCATTATGAGTAGGGTCTTCGGGGCATAACAATTATGGACAAATATATCTTTATAAATAAGAAAATAAAAATATTACTCTATATAATTTTTTGAGGTTAAAATAAATTCAACAAAATATTTTATGTTGTATTGTGATGTTTAAAGTTTACAAAAAAAGGCTTGTTTTTACAAAGAAGTAAAAACAAGCCTTTCTGTTATAATTTTGACAACTATATTAAGTACCCAAGTAATTTTTTAATAACTTACTTCGGGAGACTGATCTTAATTTATTAATAGCTTTATCTTTTATTTGTCTCACCCTTTCGCGGGTAAGTCCGAATTTATCGCCGATATCTTCCAATGACATTGGGTGCTCGATACCAATGCCAAAATACAATTTAATGACGTCACTTTGTCTTTCAGTAAGGGTATTAAGCGATCTTTCTATTTCTTTACGGAGAGAATCCCTGTACTCCAGTGCAGAATCTGTATCCGGAGTGGAATTATTTTCCAATACATCAAGTAGGGAATTGTCTTCGCCGTCCACAAAGGGAGCATCCATTGAGACGTGACGTGCAGCAACACCTAATGTCGTTTCCACTTCTTCGGTTGGAATCTCCAACAATTCTGCAAGTTCATCAGCTGATGGCTCTCTTTCAAACTCTTGTTCCAGTTCAGAAAAAGCCCTGTTGATCTTATTCAAAGAACCGACTTTGTTCAAAGGTAATCTGACAATTCTGGACTGTTCAGCCAGAGCTTGCAAGATGGATTGTCTGATCCACCATACCGCGTAAGAAATGAACTTAAATCCCCTCGTCTCATCAAATCTCTGAGCTGCCTTTATCAAGCCCAGGTTACCTTCATTGATCAAATCACTCAATGATAACCCTTGATTTTGATATTGTTTGGCTACGGAGACCACAAACCTCAAATTCGCCTTTGTTAGTCTTTCGAGGGCATCCTGATCTCCTTCTTTTATTTTTTGTGCTAAATCAACTTCTTCTTCAGGAGTCAAAAGGTCAACCTTGCCGATTTCCTGAAGGTATTTTTCCAGAGATTGACTCTCTCTGTTGGTGATTGATTTAGTTATTTTTAACTGTCTCATTATGTTATTTTAAACCTATTCCGGTGACGAATTTTGAAAAGAGCCGCAAAGATAAAACTTTTAAGGCTTATTAATCAATTAATTACCTATTTCGTTTATTTTTTTTTGATTTTTAATCATATTTATCAAAAACAAAGTCAACTTATCAAATGAAATCATAAATATAAATGCAAGTTTTTGATCATATAACATTTGAAGATTTGCTGTTTCAGATTTATGAACCGAAACTTTTTCAGATATTATTATGTTTGATTATGTAATTCAATAAAAAGCACACACCTTTAATAATTAAATATTCATAAAAAAAGTTCATTTCTTTTGTCAATTGGAAAAATTATTTTTTATTGCGCTTTTATTCCAATAATTACACAAAATAGCTTATCCATTCTCAATGAAAAGAGTAAAGATTGATTTAGAATTTATTTTCAGGGCATCTCCGGCAATTATTTACACTTTTGTAACTACACCTGCCTGCCTTGTAAGATGGTACTGCGATGAAGTGGATATTACAAATGATATATATTCGTTTTATTGGAGTGGTAGTAGCGAAATAGCTTATCTGATTGATGATATAGAAGAAGAAAGGGTCAGACTCAAATGGGAAGAAGCCGAAGATCAAAACGAATATCTGGAATTCAGAATGTATAAATCTGATATCACCAATGAAACAATACTTGAAGTTACTGACTTCTGCGATGCCGGAGATGAGCAGGAAACAAAAGACGTGTGGACTAATTTGATTCTTGAACTCAAAAAAGAATGTGGCGGATAATCATTTTACTTTACGATAATTAACACAGAAGTGAAATTTATAGCCAAAACGCTCGAAGGACTTGAAGAAATACTCTCTTATGAACTGAATGACATTGGTGCCGAAGATATTGTCATCTTAAAAAGAGCTGTGGCCTACAGCGGCAATTCACTATTATTGTATAAATCAAATTTGCTTTTAAGAACTTGTCTTAAGGTACTTGTTTTTATGAAAGAATTTGAAATCAAAGACGAGGAAGAGCTTTATAATGAAGTTAAAAAAATCAACTGGGAAGAATATTTTAATGTTGATGATACTTTTGCTATTGATTCCGTAGTGAATTCCGAAAAATTCAGGCACGCCAATTTTATTTCTTTAAAGGTAAAAGACGCCATAGCCGACAGATTCCGAGAAAAATACAACAAACGACCAAATGTTGATACCCTCGACCCTACGATTAGAATTAATGTGCACATCCGGGAAAGTATTGTAACCATCAGCCTTGACAGTAGTGGCAGATCACTGCACATGCGCGGATACAGGAAACAAATGGTTGATGCACCTTTAAATGAGGTTTTAGCGGCTGGCATGGTGTTGATGACAGGATGGGACGGCTCGAGTCCGCTTATTGACCCTATGTGCGGTTCCGCAACGATTTTATGCGAGGCAGCCCGAATAGCATTAAAAATCCCACCACATTCACCTGAAAGGCCATTCGCCTTCAAAAAATGGAAGAGTTTTGATACTGAATTATGGCATATGGTATGTAAGGAAGCAGAAAATAATATCATTCAGCATTGCGCCAATATAGTCGGCTATGACATAAATCCTAAAGCCATTAAAGCCTCCGAAGAAAACATAATAGCAGCAGGCCTTTCAGCTTATATTAAAATAGCAAAAGAAGATTTTTTTTACCTCGAAGGAGCGAATGAAACCTTGCTGATTTTTAATCCGCCATATGATGAAAGATTGAAAGAAGATGACATCCTGGATTTTTACAAACATATCGGTGATAAATTAAAAATGTCATTTAAATCCTGTACTGCATGGATCCTCAGCGGAAATATACAAGCTATAAAAAATGTCGGTTTGCGGCCATCAACAAAAAGAAATATGATGAATGGAAGTATACCTTCCTTCTATTGTAAATTTGATATGTATGATGGCAGTAAAAAACAAAAATGGCAACAATTTAATAATCAAAAACCTGCTGAAAATTTATGAGCAGTGTAAAAAATTATTTAAATTACTTTTTCAGTATTATTTTTTTTCTGATATTTTGCGAAGCAGGCATTAGCCAGACCAAACATGACTCTTTAAAATATGAGGTGTTTTTATCACAAGGATCCTTTAAGCCAAATTATTCATTTACAACATATTATAATAACCTAACCAGCAAAAAATTTAATGCTGCGGACTTACCTGTTTTTTGTAGAATCGAACATCTTATTGAATCAAAAAGCAACATTGGTTTCAGATTCAGGCTTGGTGATTTAAATTATGTAAATATGCTCGAAAATAAAAAATAATAGGTGTAACTTTGTTTTTAATAATTAAATTTTTAAAAATTACCTTTATGAAATCTCTCTTAAGATCAAGCCTGATGCTGATGGTATTGTTTGTTTTTATTTCTTCCTGCAAAAAAGATCCGGAAACGATTACCGGATGCACAGATGCTCTAGGGGATAATTTTAATGCACAGGCAACAGTAGATAACGGATCCTGTACCTTTCAAAAAAGATTTTTAGGAAATTATACCGGTGAATTTGTATGCAAAGGGTTATTTGCAGCAGTATTTAATATGGCAGATGTAAGTATCACTGAGTTGATCAAAAAAGACGAAGTGAACATTATTATTACAACAACCATAGGCCCGCTTCCTGTATTGGGAAAACTCACCAAAAATGAAATAAATGTTGACGCTGTTTTACCTAATCTGACCGTAAAAGCAAAAGATGTTTTTCCAGGAGCAGGTGATGAAACAATATTGGTGGATGGTAAAATATTGACAGTTTTAACCATCACCGCTGACAATAAAAAATTGACAGGTGATCTGGCGCTTACATTAACCCTTAAAGAAACAACATTTATCTCAGGAGTCCCTTTCCCGGCTGGCACTAGTCTGAGTGATGAATGTGCTTTTGTCGGTACCAGAAAGTAATCAAAAGTCTGAAAAAGTTGATTGAATATTATATTTTAATAAAGGAAGCACTAATCCAACCTTCTCTTTGCAATACCTTGTCCTTTCGTAAGCCAACATGATTAAAAGCGTAAGTTAGTGTTTCTTCATCTTCCGATAATATACCCGAAACTAATATTATCCCTTCCGCGCTTAACTTATTTACTAAGTCATCTGCATATTTTATTAAGATATTTCTATTTATATTTGCCAAAATAACATCATATAAAAGATTGGGCGCATCATTCAAATCTCCACAAAATATACTTACATTATTAATATTGTTTACTACATTATTTTCTATAGTATTTTCATAAGATTCCTGCTCTATATCAATTGCGTCAATATGGCGAGCCCCTAATTTGGAAGCAAGAATGGCCAGAATGCCGGTGCCGCAACCAAAATCAAAAACACACTTACCCACAAAGTTTATGGCTTCCATTTGTTTTACCATCATATATGTAGTTGCATGATGGCCTGTGCCAAAGGCCATTTTAGGATCAATGATAAGATCATATTTTATTCCCTCCACAGGCGGGTGAAAAGTGGCACGAATCTGACAAAAATCTTCAACGATGACAGGTTGAAAAGACGCCTCCCATATTTCATTCCAGTTTTGTGGGAGAATCTCAGTAATGTCCACTTTATCGGTAAATAATGCAATCGTGGCAGCTATATCTTTTTTGATTTCGGGGCTTAGATTTTTTTTACTAATATATCCAACATAATGATCTTCGTTTTCTTCAAAAGACTCAAATTCAAATTGTGTCAGTAAACCCAGTAGTGCCTCATCAGTACTCCAGATAGTATAAGCGTGATAAATGTCCATATAAAAATTAAATCAAAGTCTATTGATATACTTCCTTTTTTGCTGCTTTGAAGGTATTGAGCATTAAACCGACTACTGTCATAGGTCCTACCCCACCGGGCACAGGCGTGATCATACTTGCCTTGTACCTGACATGTTCAAAATCGACGTCGCCCACCAGTTTACTGCCGTTGGTGTAGGATTCACTTTCTATTCTGTTGATGCCAACATCGATCACTATGGCTCCTTGAGATACCATGTCATCTTTGATAAAATTTGGAATACCGATGGCTGCTATGATGATATCAGCTTTAAGCAAAATGCTTTGCAAATTTTTTGTTTTACTGTGCGTAAGTGTAACCGTGGCATCACCGGTTTTTGACTTCCTTGACAATAGGATACTGATAGGCGTTCCTACTATATTGCTTCGACCTACTACAACCACGTGTTTTCCTGCCGTTTCAATATTGTATCGCTCAAGGAGGAGTGTAATACCATATGGCGTTGCAGGGAGAAAACATGGTAAGCCCTGAGCCATCCTTCCAAAATTATATGGGTGGAAACCATCTACATCTTTTTTATAATCTATGGCCAATGTAACCTTCACTTCGTCGATATGATCCGGAAGGGGCAACTGAACTATAAATCCATCAATATCAGGATCTTCATTTAGTAATTTGATTTGATGTAATAAAGCATCTTCAGAAGTGTTGGCATCCAATCTTATCAAGGTTGAATTAAAACCTACCTCTCCACAAGATTTAACCTTATTTCCTACATATGCCTGACTTGCCGGATTATCACCAACCAAAATAGCTGCGAGGTGAGGAGATCTGCCTGAACTTAACCTATAAGCATCTACTTCGTGCTTAAGGTTATTTTTAATTTCTGCTGCTACGGCTTTTCCGTCAATTAACTTCATGTCGGGGGGAAATATTTTAGTGCAAGGTAATTAAAATTCTCAAAAAATTGGTTGAACTGTCCGAATTATTTTATTAATTTTTGATATATAGTGTATCAATTAATCAGAAATAACCATTCCATCTTTATTTTCAAATACGCGGTCAATAAACCTTGACGCTTCCTCAATTGTAAATGCATCAGAAACTTTAAAATCGCCAATTGATTCGCGTCTCAGAGATGAGAGATATGCTCCTGAATGCAGTGCTTTTCCAAAATCATGTGCCAGAGACCTGATATATGTACCTTTACTACACCCTACCAAAAACTGAAAAACAGGCATATTTATCTCACTGATCTCAAATACTGAAATATTAACAGCACGCGCCTTCATGGATACATCGCTGCCCCTTCTTGCTAAATCATAGGCTTTTTGTCCATTGATTTTAATGGCTGAATAAATAGGTGGGATCTGTTCAATATCTCCGATAAATCTCTTTCCTGTGGCATAAATTAAGTCAGAAGTTATATGCTCAACTGGAAATAAATGATCAGGTTCAACTTCACTATCATAAGTGGCAGTAGTTCCACCTAAAGTAATGGAACCCGAATATACCTTAGCTATTGCTTGAATAGCATCAATTTCTTTGGTAAGTTTTCCGGTGCATATGATGAGTAATCCTGTGGCAAGCGGGTCCAATGTACCAGCATGTCCCACCTTAATATTTTTTACCTTTAGCGCATGTTTGATTTTAAAACGTAGTTTATTTACCACATCAAACGATGTCCAGTGCAGCGGCTTATCTATTAATAATACTGTACCAGTCAAAAAATCAACAAGGTTTGGATTGGAGTTTTTTGTTATAATCTGATCAGTGGAGATAGGCATAAATCATTCCTATTAGACCAACAATCAAACAATAATAAGCAAAATATTTAAGCTGACTTTTTCTCACGATACTTATCATCCATTTGCAGGCAAATATGCCTGTAAAAAATGAAACTACAAAACCAGCAGAAAGTGCTGGTAATGAAATGGTGCCTGACAGGAATTCTCCGTCCAGCATATCTTTTGCTATCTTTCCGAATATTAAAGGGACTACCATTAAAAAAGAAAATTTCGCAGCTTTTGCCCGATCTATACCCAGCAAAACACTTGATGATATGGTTGCACCCGAACGACTAATGCCCGGAGTGATGGCTATGGCTTGCGCCAGACCGACTTTGAAGGCACTGCTATAAGTGACATCATTTGAAGTAAAACTTGCTTTGTCTGCAATAAAAAGTATGATACCTGTCAGAATCAACATAGCACATACAAGCATAATATTCTGACTAAATAATCCTTCTATTTGTTTTTCAAAAAATAAACCGACAATAGTGGCTGGTATCATAGACACAATGATCTTAAATACGAAGGATTTTTCCTCGTTTTCACCCTTTTTAAAAAAATTTAGTACAATTTCCAGAATATCCTTTCTAAAAACATAAACTGTGGCTAAGGCAGTGCCAAAATGAAGCACCACTGTCATCAATAAGCTATCCCCTGGCAAGGCCTTATCGCCCAACATATATTTTGCCAATTCAAGGTGGCCGCTGCTGCTAACCGGCAAAAATTCAGTCAAACCCTGTACAATGCCAAGAATGATGGCATTAAGTATTTCTCCCATTTATAATGTTTGGTTTTATTTTTACCTTGCTTCAATCGTTGTTTAAAAAGATGCAAAGAATAAAAAAGTTATTTTTTTGCAAAAATTGCATACACCTCGACACCCAATCCAATAAGTATGATCATAGGTGCAACCGTAATTCTGATCGGGCTGTAAATCAACGACTCATCCCAAACATCAGGAGAAGGCATGTGCCCTCCTGCCATCAATGCAAGGCCAAGGAACATTAAACCAAGGCCTGTCAGGATCAGCATATAATTTTTCTTGCCATATAGTAAGTCAGATGCCTGACTTTGTTTAGAAGTTGTATTCTCTATCACGGAACCCAGTCCTGATGAGGTGTCAACTCTTTTGGTATATCCTTTATCTTTCGCCATGATTTACTATTTTGGGTGCAAATTTACACATAATACGAAACAATGCCATTATTTATTGGAGATATTATAATAAAATATAATAGTATATGTGAAATAAATTCCAAAATAACCATAGACAAATAATTACTTGCCTTCCTTTTGCAAAAACTTATTTATGATGGCATTTGTCGTCAAAAACTGGATGGCAAAAGCTGATACGAAGCTGATGGCTACTGTCATCAAGACATATTTCCATTGTATGATTTCAGCAAAAATACTGTCCGTTTGAATCAAAAATGTACATAAAATTCCAATACATAAAATTACAGCCAAAACTGCTTTTGCTGAAATGCTGAATGCAGATTTCAAATATGGTTTCTTGATAAATGAGTTTTCAGCGCCTACCATTTGCATGGTTTTGATTTGTTTTACATCGCTATATAATGTAAGTTTTACCGTATTGAAAATAATGGCCAAAGCCAGGACAACAAAACATAATGCCAGAATGAGAATGCCATATGACAGTTTATTCAGGTTTGATTTGACCATATCTACGCTGTCATTTTCAAAATATAGTCCAATGACCCCTTTTTCCAGCTCTATTTTTTCTTTATTTCATTAATATTATCTTCACTGTAATATTCATTTTTTAAGTTAAATTTTATGATATCTTTGAATGGGTTGTCTTCCGCCAATTGCGAAATACTTAATTCTTTTGACATCATCGCAAGTGCCTCTTTTTTATCCAGATACTTTACAGATGATGGTAAAACACCTTCATAGCCAATGATGCTTTTCTTAAGATATTCTAATTCTCCCGATGGTAAATTGTCTTCAAGTTCTACCAGAATATTGATATTTTCTTTTACAATATTGGTTATATTATTGGAGTGAAAAAAGATCAGTAAAAACAATGATATTAAAATGAGCACAATTGAAGTGGACATTGTCGCATAAAACTGAGTTGGTTTCTGATTTTTAGACATTTTTGTTTGCTATTCTAAAAGCAAAGATATGCATATATATTTAATAATTAATATATGAATTAATAAAAGATCTTTACTACACTGAGGATTCAAGCGTTATTAAATCAAACGTTTCTTTTATTCAAAACATAAACATAGCAGGGTGCCTGACAAAATCGTATTATCAGGATCTTATCTAAACTGCAGTTCTAGACTTTTCTGTACATGACTTCTTTAACAGCCTTAATGACCTTGGCAGTGGTAGGCAGATATTCATCCAGAAAAGTTGGTGCATATGGAAGAGATGTATCAGCAGAATTAACCCTTGTAACCGGTGCGTCAAGATAATCAAATGCATATTTCTGAATCTCATAAGCGATTTCGGATGATACGCCCGCAAATGGCCAACATTCATCAACTACAACAACTCTGTTTGTTTTTTTGACAGATTCAACAATAGTTTTATAATCCAGTGGCCTTATTGTACGTAAATCAATAACCTCAGCAGAAATACCTTGTTTTTCGAGTTCGATAGCAGCTTCTTTGACTACTTCCATCATTTTATTGTATGAAACTATGGTTACGTCCGTACCTTCTCTTCTTATAGCGGCTTTGCCGATAGGGACAAGGTAATCACCATCTGGAATCTCTCCTTTCAAGCCATAAAAAGATTCTGATTCCATCATACATACCGGATCATTGTCGCGGATCGCTGATTTAAGTAAACCCTTGGCATCGGCAGGATCAATACATGACACGACTTTTATACCTGGAATATTGGCCATCCAGCTTTCAAAAGTTTGAGAATGCTGTTGTGCCAACTGACCTGCTGAACCTGAAGGGCCTCTGAACACTATCGGGCATTGAAATTGTCCGGCGGACTGAGACAGTGTTTTGGCTGCATTATTTACGATCTGATCAAAAGCCAAAACGGCAAAATTCCAGGTCATAAATTCAATGATCGGTCTGAGCCCATTCATGGCTGCTCCAACTCCAATTCCTGTAAACCCTAATTCTGCTATTGGAGTGTCAATAACCCTTCTGGGACCAAATTCGTCAAGCATACCTTTGCTTACTTTGTAGGCACCATTGTATTCGGCTACTTCTTCGCCCATGAGAAAAACATTATCATCTCTACGCATCTCTTCTGACATTGCTTCTCCTAATGCATCTCTTAAAGTTAAAATTCTGGACATATATAAACTGTATGATATTTTTATTAAATCACCGCAAAAGTAAATAAAATATTACTGAATATCACACAGACTTTAAAATCAAATGTCATGTTTATAAAAATTGGGCTCATTAATCCTAAATTAGCGAGTGCTTTCAAACAATTATCATCAGATATACGTTATGGTGGTCAAAGTGCATATAAGCTGACATAAAACAAGGTAATCATAGATGGTGACAGAAACAACAAGACTTTGTGTTTATAAATCTTTAATCAGTAATTTAGTGTTAAAAAATGACATACATAAATTTGGATTTATGACAAATCGGAATAGGGATTTCAAAAAAATATTTAAACACAAATTTTTAATTGCCTTTATTTTTGTGGTGGGGCAGTTCAGTATCAATGGACAACAAATACATGTTTTCAATACCTTTGAAGAACTTGAATCCGCACTTTTTAAACAAAATGACACAACTTATGTCATAAATTTTGGGCAACCTGGTGTAAGCCCTGCGTAAAAGAATTGCCATATTTTGAGCAGTTACATATAAAAAATAAGGATCAACGTATAAAAGTGATATTGGTAAGCCTTGATTTTAAAAAACAACTGGAATCAAAACTTCGGCCATTTTTAGCCTCGGAAAAAATAACGGCCGATGTGTTTTTGCTTGATGATAAGGACTACAATCGTTGGCTGGCAAAAGTTGACGAATTCTGGTCAGGATCTATACCTTCAACTTTACTGATTAAGGGTAAAAAGAGGTTGTTTACGGAACAAGAATTTGACCATTATGACGCACTTAAAGATTATGTTTTTTCATTTATTAATCAACCATAAATAGTTATATATGCATATTTTAACGCAGCTTGTATTGTTACTTACATTTACTTTTAATGGAAATTTTATTACTATCTTAAACGGCTATAAACCCGGCGATAAGGCATCTGATTTTAGTTTGAAGTCAGTTGATGGCAAAACATATTCATTATCCAATTATAAGGATGCAAAAGGGTTTATCATTGTTTTTACTTGCAATTCGTGCCCGTTTGCTGTCATGTATGAAGACAGAATAAATGATTTGGCAAAAAAATACAGGTCACAAGGTTATGTCCTTCTGGCCATTAACCCCAATGATCCAAGTGTCAAACCTGATGATAGCTATGAAATGATGCAGCAAAGAACAAAAGAAAAAGGATTTGTTTTTCCTTATTTATTTGATGAAGGGCAAAAAGTATATCCGGTTTTTGGAGCTACAAAAACACCCCATGTTTTTTTACTTGATAGAAGTCATGTTGTAAAGTATGTTGGGGCGATTGATAATAATGCCGAAGATGCAGCTCAGGTAAGCGAAAAATATCTTGAGAATGCCATTGCTGCCCTTGAAAAAGGTTTGGACCCTAATCCTGCTTCAACAAAAGCAATAGGCTGCAGCAT
Source organism: Saprospiraceae bacterium (assembly GCA_016717145.1). Classification (GTDB taxonomy): domain Bacteria; phylum Bacteroidota; class Bacteroidia; order Chitinophagales; family Saprospiraceae; genus OLB9. Next base: position 50,290 of record JADKGD010000018.1, read on the forward strand.
AAAAGTCAGAAAATAATGAACCTTTGCTAAGTTGTTGAATTTGTTTGATTTGCGGATTTGTATAAAGGGCTAAAATTCTTTGAAAAGCAACCCATTTAATCATTCAGGTTTGTGATGTTTGTTTTATGTGGATTTCTTCAGAATAAAGTCTAATACGGAATTTGGATTTAATGATTTGAATATTACGCCTTTCTTTTAAAAGACCAGGTGATGAATATCTTTGCCACCTCGTCTCCTGAGGGATTTACACCTATTGACTCCATGGTGATTTGACCTGTGTCTCCTTTTTTGGACAATGAATCCAAAAGAACCATCAACTCCTTTCCCTGATTGCAAGAAAAAGTAATGGTCGAATCAGCTTTCTTTACAAATTCTGCTTTTAAACCTACAGCAAGCATGGCATGGGGAACTCTACCTGCTAAAAACATTTGACATAATGCGCCAGTTGACAGCTCCCCTGCTCCAGCAAGCGCAGCAAAATAAATTGATTTGAAAGGGTTTTGTGTTCTCCACGAATATGGAATAGTCACTTGACATGATGTTTGGTCAATATGAATTACTTTAATATTCCACCAAATGACCGAAGGTAATTTTCGTATCATGCCATATAAAAACGACCAATAATTGAGCACATTTTTTTTGTATTTAACAGCTGCTGAGTCCATGATTTTATTTAATTATAATTGATTAAAGTTACACCACTATCTTGAAATCCAGATTATTTCTTTGACATTTTCTATGTGCGCCAGCCATCTTGAAAGAACAAAAAAGTAATCAGACAATCTATTTAAATAAATTTCAATATATTGATCCACAGGCGATTCCCTATTCAAAGTCACTACCCTGCGTTCTGCCCTTCTGCATATCGTGCGACAAATATGAGCGTAAGAAACAGAAAGACTACCACCAGGCAAAATGAAATTTTTTAATGGTGCCAGATCATAATCCATGTTATCCATTGACTTTTCAAGCAACTGTACATCTTCCTCTGAAATGTCAGGTGTTATCATTTGTTTTTCGGGATCTGAAGCCAGATTGGAGCCGATCGTAAACAGCCGATTCTGAATGACAATCAGGATCTGTATCTGATCCTCATCAGACACAGATGTAAGCAGTAGACCAATAAATGAATTCAGTTCATCTACTGTGCCATAAGCTTCAATTCTGATATCATCTTTATGAATCCGCTTGCCGCCAAATAATGATGTGGTCCCTTCATCTCCTGTTTTGGTATAAATTTTCATTTTCTGCATTTATTTTTATTGGCAAACCCAGAAACCAAGCTATAGTCATCATGTTTATACTGCGGACTACTATTTTTTAAATACACGCTCAAAGCCGCAAGGTTTCTTATTAAGGTGCTAAGGTAATTAAAAAGATAAATTATATTTAAAACGATTTTTATTATAATTCATATACACCATTTCTATCTGTTATCTTTGCACAAATAACAAAATCATGACAAACATTTACAAGTTGCATCCCTGGCATGGGGTTGAAAAAGGTGAAGAGGCTCCGGAGTTAGTAACTGCTTTTATTGAAATCATACCCAGTGACACTGTAAAATACGAAATTGATAAACAATCAGGCTACCTCAAAGTGGATAGACCACAAAAATTCAGTAATATCGTACCCGCTTTGTACGGATTTATTCCACAAACTTACTGTGCTGAAGCTCTTGCAAATGTAAATATGAAGCATACAGGAAGAGTTGGCATAAAAGGCGATGGTGACCCGCTAGATATTCTTGTACTTACAGAAAGAGAAATTACCCATGGAGATATTCTGGTAAGGGCTATTCCCATCGGAGGGTTCAGACTGGTAGATAATAATGAAGCAGACGATAAAATAATAGCTGTCTTAAAGAATGATGATGTGTATGGCCAATGGAAAGATATTTCAGATGTACCAACGCCTATCATCAACAGGCTTAAGCATTATTTTTTAACATACAAACAGATGCCGGATAAAAAGCCAACCTGTATTATAGACGAAGTATATGGCCGATCTGCATCATATGAAGTGATTCAGGCAAGTGCTGTTGATTATGAAAATCATTATGGAAAAAACTCAGCCCATAATAAATAAATGATGTGCTTATTTTAATTGTTGACTGCGATTTAAAGACTAATTAATATCATTGAATAGACTCAGGCAAATAAATATCTGCCTGGGTCTACCAAGCAACGGATGTGCATGCTACCTTTATCTTATGACGGTAACATCTCCTGTTACTACATCTTCAAACACATTTTCATCCTCATCGAGGGCTTTATATGTAAAAATAAATACGTACACGCCTAATTCCACAGGCTTGCCATTCCATGTTCCATCCCATTGATCCAATCCATTATTAGATTTGTACACCAGATTCCCCCATCTGTCATAGATAGATATTTTTGAAGAAATCACGCAACTGGTTTCTTTAATTTGAAATACATTATTTCCTGAGGTTGAGCTCAAATTAATGATATTAGGATGGAAAATTTTGCAACAGAAATTTTTGATCACTACCTCATCGCTGGACTCACAACCTTCATCATTAGTAACCGTCACCGAATAAGTTCCCTTATTATTTATGATCATTTTATCACCAGTTGAACCATCACTCCAGTCTATGGAATTAAACTCACCTTCAGCATAAATATTTACATCACCATCCAATTCACAAATGGTTGAATCAGAACCTATATTTATAGCAGGCAATTTATTTACCCGAACCTCAATTTCCAAAGGATCAGAATCAATTTTACATGTCTCTACTACTTGTGTTACTGTCACCATATAAGACCCTGGTGCTGTTGGAATCAAGTAATTTTGACCGGGTCCAGTTGTATTATGCAAGCCTGAATGGTCTGATGAAGACTTCCATGTAAATAAAGCTCCAGGCAAACCATTTACTTTCAAATTAATTGTGTCCCCCAGGCAAATAGGCTTTGGCGTCTCTCCACTCATAAATGGTGATTCTAAAGACCTTGTAATTTTGATACTTACAATATTGCTGGTGTCATTACATGAAACGGGTAATAAAGTACTAAATAGTCTTCTAAACCTATGAAGCCCCATATTTAGTAAACCAGTAGTATAATTTTTTGATTTATTATTACCAATTGCTTCTTTAAACTCTTCTTTGTCAAAACTATGTTGCCATAGGTAAACTCCTTCAACGGGAGTTGCATCCTCTCCTTCTATCAGGACGTCACTGACTTCTTCACAAAATACTGAAGGTACAGGTTTTATAATGCTGTTATTTTCAATTTTGCAGGCGCATTCATTTTTAACATTTAAACTCAATGTGTCGCTGCAACCTTTATTTAACAATACAAGTTCGTATAATCCAGGAGAAGTGAAGTTGCTTACTACAGTAGACCCATCGCTCTTTTTTTCTATTTTTGCAGAACCATCGGTTTTGCCAAAACTCCAGTCTCCTTCCTTATCTTTTGTTAAAATGACTTCATTAAATTTGTAGCAATCAAGTTCTACGTCAGGACCTGCATCAGGTTTTGCATTTACAACCACTTCTTTGTTTGCAGTTGCAGAACATCCATTTGCATCAAACACAGTTACAGAATAAGTCCCGGCTTTAGTAACTGCTATACTTTTGTTGTCTCGCCATTTGTCCAGGTAAATGACGCGCCTCCCTGAGCTTTAATAATACCAATTTCTCCCTTACATATTTCAAAGTCACAAATTATATTTGCGTTTGGCAATGCATTGACAGATAAAACTTTTTTAGCTGAAGATTTACAACCATTTTGATCAGTAACAGTAACCGTATATTCAGCTGTTGCTGTCACATTTATAGTCCTTGTTGTAGCACCATTACTCCATAAATAAGTATTTCCGATTGATGATGTAAAGATTGTTGATTGCCCCTGACAAATTTTGTCATTGCCAGTAATGTCCACAATCGGTAAAGCATTTAAGATTAAATTTTTAGAAACAATATCGCTACAACCTGAATTTGAAGAAACAGTTACCGTGTATGAAGCGGCTGCTGAAACAGTGATTGAATTACTTGTTTCACCATTATTCCATATATATTTGTCTCCACCGGATGCCGAAAAAGTAGCTGTAGAACCAATACAAATTTCTGATACGCCTATGATGGAAGCTATTGGCTTTGCGTTAACTTTTAGTGTTTCTGTCGCTTCAGCTTTACAACCATTCGCGTCTGTTACAGTAACCGTTACTGTTTTAGCAGTCGTCAATTTGATCGCTGATGTCGTTTCGTTTGTACTCCATAAGTACGCGTTTCCACCACTTGCCGTGAAGATACTCTCCTCACCAACACATATTTCTTTATCACCACTAATGATTGCCGTTGGCAATGGATTGATGGATAATAATCTTGTTCCTACAGCGTCACATCCGCTTGCATCCGTTACTGTAACACTATATGTGCCTGCTGTACTTACTGTAATGCTTGCTGTAGTGCCTAAGCCGCCACTCCATAGGTACTTTGTACCGCCAATTGCTGTGAATGTACTTGACTCTCCCTGACATACATCCTGATCACCTGTTATAGTGGCCGTAGGATTATTATTGATACTCAATGTCTTTGTTGCTACATCTGTACAACCACCATTTCCGGTCACTGTAACGGTATAGATACCAGCTGCATTTACCGTAATAGACGCTGTCTTAACACCATTGTTCCATTCGTATGTACTTCCTCCTGTAGCTGTGTATGTTGTCGCTGATCCAGTACAAATTTCTGTGGCACCATCGATATTGGCTGTTGGTTTGACATTTACTGTTAAAGTTTCTGACACATTGTTTTTACAACCATTCACGTCTGTAACTGTAACCGTTACTGTTTTAGCAGTCGCCAATTTGATCGCTGATGTCGTTTCGTTTGTACTCCATAAGTATGCGTTTCCACCACTTGCCGTGAAGATACTCTCCTCACCGGCACATATTTCTTTATCTCCACTTATGATTGCCGTTGGCAAGGCATTGATGGTTAAAATTCTTGTCCCTACAGCGTCACATCCGCTTGCATCCGTTACTGTAACACTATATGTGCCTGCTGTACTTACTGTAATGCTTGCTGTAGTGCCTAAGCCACCACTCCATAGGTACTTTGTACCGCCAATTGCTGTGAATGTACTTGACTCTCCTGACATACATCCTGATCACCTGTTATAGTGGCCGTAGGATTATTATTGATACTCAATGTCTTTGTTGCTACATCTGTACAACCACCATTTCCGGTCACTGTAACGGTATAGCTACCAGCTGCATTTACCGTAATAGACGCTGTCTTAACACCATTGTTCCATTCGTATGCACTTCCTCCTGTCGCTGTGTATGTTGTCGTTGATCCAGTACAAATTTCTGTGGCACCATCGATATTGGCTGTTGGTTTGACATTTACTGTTAAAGTTTCTGACACATTGTTTTTACAACCATTCACGTCTGTAACTGTAACCGTTACTGTTTTAGCAGTCGCCAATTTGATCGCTGATGTCGTTTCGTTTGTACTCCATAAGTATGCGTTTCCACCACTTGCCGTGAAGATACTCTCCTCACCGGCACATATTTCTTTATCACCACTTATGATTGCGGTTGGCAATGGATTGATGGATAATACTCTTGTTCCTACAGCGTCATCCGCTTGCATCCGTTACTGTAACACTATATGTGCCTGCTGTACTTACTGTAATGCTTGCTGTAGTGCCTAAGCCGCCACTCCATAGGTACTTTGTACCGCCAATTGCTGTGAATGTACTTGACTCTCCCTGACATACATCCTGATCACCTGTTATAGTGGCCGTAGGATTATTATTGATACTCAATGTCTTTGTTGCTACATCTGTACAACCACCATTTCCGGTCACTGTAACGGTATAGCTACCAGCTGCATTTACCGTAACAGACGCTGTCTTAACACCATTGTTCCATTCGTATGCACTTCCTCCTGTCGCTGTGTATGTTGTCGCTGATCCAGTACAAATTTCTGTGGCACCATCGATATTGGCTGTTGGTTTGACATTTACTGTTAAAGTTTCTGAAACATTGTTTTTACAACCATTCACGTCTGTAACTGTAACCGTTACTGTTTTAGCAGTCGCCAATTTGATCGCTGATGTCGTTTCGTTTGTACTCCATAAGTATGCGTTTCCACCACTTGCCGTGAAGATACTCTCCTCACCGGCACATATTTCTTTATCTCCACTTATGATTGCCGTTGGCAAGGCATTGATGGTTAAAATTCTTGTCCCTACAGCGTCACATCCGCTTGCATCTGTAACAGTAACCGTATATGGTCCTGCAGTGGATACTGTGATTGATGCAGTTGTCGCCGTTGTATTCCATTTATATGTACCCGTTCCTGCCGCGGTAAAGCATCACTTCCTCAAAACATACGTCCTGGGCACCACTAATGGTCGCTACAGGTAGGCATTGATCTTTAATGTTTCATTTGCTGGCACTACAACCTTTGGCGTCCGTTACCCGTGTATGAGTGGCTGTCGTAACAACTATTGATGCTGTCATTGTACTCCATTTGTATATCGTGCCGCCACTTGCCGTGAAAGTGCTGCTTCCTCCTGTACATACTTTCACCATTTATGGCCGGTTGGCAAAGGCATTGATGGTCAACGTTCTTGTTCCGACTACATCCGCTTTGCATCTGTACAGTAACCAAAGGTCCGGCAGTGGATACCTGATTGATGCAGCTGGCCGTTGTATTCCATTTATATGCACCCGTTCCTGCTGCGGTAAATGGATCACTACTTCCTCCAAAACATACCTCCCTGGGCACCACTAATGGTCGCTGGGTGAGGCATTGATCTTTAATGTTTCATTCGCTGTCGCACTGCAACCTTTAGCGTCCGTTACCGTAACTGTATACGTTGCTGCAGTAACAACTATTGATGCTGTCGTTTCATTTGTACTCCATTTGTATCGTGCCGCCACTTGCCGTGAAAGTACTCTTCCTCCTGTACATATTTCTTTTGCACCATTTATCGTTGCGGTTGGTAAGGCATTGATGGTCAACGTTCTTGTGCCTACTGCTTCATCCGCTTGCATCTGCAACAGTAACCGTATAAGGTCTGCTGGATACTGTGATTGATGCAGTTGTCGCCGTTGTATTCCATTTATATGTACCGTTCCTGCTGCGGTAAATACTTACTTCTCCAAACATACTCCTGGGCACCACTGATGGTCGCCGTAAGGAGGTGAGGTATTGATCTTTAAGGTTTCATTTGCTGTCACTACAACCTTTGGCGTCCGTTACCGTAACTGTATAGTACCAGCTGTTGTAATAACTAATGATGCTGTTTCCGTTGTACTCATTTGTATATCGTGCCGCCACTTGCCGAGAAAGTGCTGGTTCCTCCTGCGGTACAAATTTCTGTTGCACCATTTAGGGGTTGGTGAGCATTGATGGTCAACGTTCTTGTTCCGACTGCTTCACATCCGCTTGCATCTGGCATAACCGTATAGTCTGCAGTGGATACCGTGATGGAACGGCTGCGCCTTGTATTCCATTTATATGTACCCGTTCTGCTGGGTAAATACACTACTTCCAAAACATACCTCGCACAATGGTCGCGGTGAGGGCATTGATCTTTGGGGTTCATTTGCTGGCTGCAACCGGGTCCGTTACCGTAACTGTATATGTAGCAGCTTGTAACAACTATTGACGCTGTCGTTTCATTTTGTATTCCATTTTGTATATCGCGGCCACTTGCCGGAAAGTGCTGTTCTCCTGTATATTTCTTTTGCGCCATTTATGGTCGCGGTTGGCAAGTTGATGGTTCAAAACTTGTACCTATTGCTTCACGCTTGCATCTGTAACGGTAACCGTATATGGTCCTGCAGGGATACTGTGATTGATGCAGTTGTCGCCGTTGCCTTAATTCCATTGTGTGTTCCTGTGCGGTAAATACACTACTTCCAAACATACCCCTGGGCACCACTGATGGTCGCTCAGGAGATTGACTGTTAATGTTTCATTCGCTTGTCGCACTACAACCTTGGCGTCCGTTACCGTAACTGTATATGTGGCAGCTGTTGCATAACCCAGTGATGTCGTTTCATTTGTAGTCCATTTGTATATCGTGCCGCCACTTGCCGTGAAAGTGCTGCTTCCACCTGTACATATTTCTTTTGCACCATTTATGGTTGCGGTTGGCAAGGCATTGATGGTCAACGTTCTTGTTCCGACTGCTTTCACATCCGCTTGCATCTGTAACAGTAACCGTATAAGGTCCTGCAGTGGATACTGTGATTGATGCAGTTGTCGCCGTTGTATTCCATTTATATGTACCCGTTCCTGCTGCGGTAAATACACTACTTCCTCCAAAACATACCTCCTGGGCACCACTGATGGTCGCTACAGGTGAGGCATTGATCTTTAAGGTTTCATTTGCTGTCGCACTGCAACCTTTGGCGTCCGTTACCGTAACTGTATATGTTGCAGCTGTCGTAACAACTATTGATGCTGTCGTTTCATTTGTACTCCATTTGTATATCGTGCCACCACTTGCCGTGAAAGTGCTGCTTCCCCCTGTACATATTTCTTTTGCACCATTTATGGTTGCGGTTGGCAAGGCATTGATGGTCAACGTTCTTGTTCCGACTGCTTCACATCCGCTTGCATCCGTAACAGTAACCGTATATGGTCCTGCAGTCGATACTGTGATTGAGGCAGTTGTCGCCGTTGTATTCCATTTATACGTGCCCGTTCCTGCTGCGGTAAATACACTGCTTCCTCCAAAACATACCTCCTGGGCACCACTGATGGTCGCCACTGGTGAGGCATTGATTTTTAATGTTTCATTCGCTGTCGCACTGCAACCTTTAGCGTCCGTTACCGTAACTGTATATGTAGCAGCTGTAGTAACAACTATTGATGCTGTCGTTTCATTTGTACTCCATTTGTATATCGTGCCGCCACTTGCCGTGAAAGTGCTGCTTCCTCCTGTACATATTTCTTTTGCACCATTTATGGTTGCGGTTGGCAAGGCATTGATGGTCAACGTTCTTGTTCGACTGCTTCACATCCTGTAGCATCTGTAACAGTAACTGTATATGGTCCTGCAGTCGATACTGTGATTGATGCAGTTGTCGCTGTTGTGTTCCATTTATATGTACCTGTTCCTGCTGCGGTAAATACACTACTTCCTCCAAAACATACCTCCTGGGCACCACTAATGGTCGCTACAGGTGAGGCATTGATCTTTAAGGTTTCATTTGCTGTCGCACTGCAACCTTTAGCGTCCGTTACCGTAACTGTATATGTAGCAGCTGTCGTAACAACTATTGATGCTGTCGTTTCATTTGTACTCCATTTGTATATCGTGCCACCACTTGCCGTGAAAGTGCTGCTTCCTCCTGTACATATTTCTTTTGCACCATTTATGGTTGCGGTTGGCAAGGCATTGATGGTCAAGTTCTTGTTCCGACTGCTTCACATCCGCCTGCATCTGTAACAGTAACCGTATATGGTCCTGCAGTGGATACTGTGATTGATGCAGTTGTCGCCGTTGTATTCCATTTATATGTACCCGTTCCTGCTGCGGTAAATACACTACTTCCTCCAAAACATACCTCCTGGGCACCACTGATGGTCGCTACAGGTGAGGCATTGATCTTTAATGTTTCATTTGCTGTCGCACTACAACCTTTGGCGTCCGTTACCGTAACTGTGTATGTAGCAGCTGTCGTAACAACTATTGATGCTGTCGTTTCCGTTGTACTCCATTTGTATATCGTGCCGCCACTTGCCGTGAAAGTGCTGCTTCCTCCTGTACATATTTCTTTTGCACCATTTATGGTTGCGGTTGGCAAGGCATTGATGGTCAACGTTCTTGTTCCGACTGCTTCACATCCGCTTGCATCCGTAACAGTAACCGTATATGGTCCTGCAGTGGATACTGTGATTGATGCAGTTGTCGCCGTTGTATTCCATTTATATGTACCCGTTCCTGCTGCGGTAAATACACTACTTCCTCCAAAACATACCTCCTGGGCACCACTAATGGTCGCTACAGGTGAGGCATTGATCTTTAATGTTTCATTTGCTGTCGCACTACAACCTTTGGCGTCCGTTACCGTAACTGTGTATGTAGCAGCTGTCGTAACAACTATTGATGCTGTCGTTTCATTTGTACTCCATTTGTATATCGTGCCGCCACTTGCCGTGAAAGTGCTGCTTCCTCCTGTACATATTTCTTTTGCACCATTTATGGTTGCGGTTGGCAAGGCATTGATGGTCAACGTTCTTGTTCCGACTGCTTCACATCCGCTTGCATCTGTAACAGTAACCGTATAAGGTCCTGCAGTGGATACTGTGATTGATGCAGTTGTCGCCGTTGTATTCCATTTATATGTACCCGTTCCTGCTGCGGTAAATACACTACTTCCTCCAAAACATACCTCCTGGGCACCACTAATGGTCGCTACAGGTGAGGCATTGATCTTTAATGTTTCATTCGCTGTCGCACTGCAACCTTTAGCGTCCGTTACCGTAACTGTATACGTTGCAGCTGTAGTAACAACTATTGATGCTGTCGTTTCATTTGTACTCCATTTGTATATCGTGCCGCCACTTGCCGTGAAAGTGCTGCTTCCACCTGTACATATTTCTTTTGCACCATTTATCGTTGCGGTTGGCAAGGCATTGATGGTCAACGTTCTTGTTCCTATTGCTTCACATCCGCTTGCATCTGTAACAGTAACCGTATATGGTCCTGCAGTGGATACTGTGATTGATGCAGTTGTCGCCGTTGTATTCCATTTATATGTACCCGTTCCTGCTGCGGTAAATACACTACTTCCTCCAAAACATACCTCCTGGGCACCACTTATGGTCGCTACAGGTGAGGCATTGATCTTTAATGTTTCATTCGCTGTCGCACTACAACCTTTGGCGTCCGTTACCGTAACTGTATATGTAGCAGCTGTTGTAACAACTATTGATGCTGTCGTTTCCGTTGTACTCCATTTGTATATCGTGCCGCCACTTGCCGAGAAAGTGCTGCTTCCACCTGTACATATTTCTTTTGCACCATTTATCGTTGCGGTTGGCAAGGCATTGATGGTCAACGTTCTTGTTCCGACTGCTTCACATCCGCTTGCATCTGTAACAGTAACCGTATAAGGTCCTGCAGTGGATACTGTGATTGATGCAGTTGTCGCCGTTGTATTCCATTTATATGTACCCGTTCCTGCTGCGGTAAATACACTACTTCCTCCAAAACATACCTCCTGGGCACCACTAATGGTCGCTACAGGTGAGGCATTGATCTTTAAGGTTTCATTTGCTGTCGCACTGCAACCTTTGGCATCCGTTACCGTAACTGTATATGTAGCAGCTGTTGTAACAACTATTGATGCTGTCGTTTCATTTGTACTCCATTTGTATATCGTGCCGCCACTTGCCGAGAAAGTGCTGCTTCCACCTGTACATATTTCTTTTGCACCATTTATCGTTGCGGTTGGCAAGGCATTGATGGTCAGAGTCTTGCTAGCCGTTGCGCTACAACCATTTCCATCTGTTACAGTGACAGTTTTTGGTGTAGAAGTTGTGACATTAATGGATGGTGTCGTTTGTCCTTCGTTCCATAAATAGTTACCTCCACCGGTTGCTATAAAAGTTGCAGACTTGCCAAAACATACTTCATTTTCACCTGAAACAGATATTACAGGTAATGGATTTACGATAAGGGTTCTATCAGAAGTTGCTGTACAATTATGAATATCCGTTACAGTTACTGTATAAGTTCCTACCGTATTAACAATTATTGCTGCTGCAGTCTGACTGCCATTACTCCACAAATAAGTAACTCCACCAGAAGCTGTAAAAGTTTTGTTTGTACCAGCACAAGTGACATTATCTCCTGATATTGAAGCAGTAGGATTGCCATATACATTAATCGTGATGATATTAGTATATTCGGAACATGTAATTCCTACAGAAGTAGAATATTTTCTTTGAAACCTATGTTCTCCAATACCTAATAATCCAGTTGTATAATCACGGGTATTAGTCGTACCCAAAGCTGTAGTAAAAGGTGCATTATTAAGACTGTACTCCCACGCATAATTACCCACGTTTGGTGTAGCATCTGAACCGGTCAGTTTCAAACCATTTACTTCCTTACAGAAACTCATTGCCGGACTTGTAATGGTATTATTTGCAATCAAACAACTGCAATTACCATTCACAGTTATCTGGACAGTGTCAGAACAATTACCACTTTTCCAAATTAATTTATAAATCCCGGCACCGCTAAAATCCTTAACGATTGTTGTTGGATTATTTGGCTCCATTATAAATAAAGTTCCAGGATTTGTAAGTGCCGACCAAGTGCCAGTGCCTTTAGCAGCCAATATCGTATAACCAGTCATATAACAATTAATAGATGTTGGATCCGGCCCGGCATTTGGTTTTGCTGTAACCTCAATATTAACTTCATCAAAACAAATTTGATTGGTTAATGTAAAGGAATAGATTCCCGGCAAGGGAAAATTACTTACCAAAGTATTTAAGCTGTTTTCATTTTGAATGGTTACGGTACCAGGATTTGTACTGTTTGCCGTCCACTTTCCGGCATTTAATCCAGTCATCGAAATACTGCCTCCAGGTAAAGATGCACATAAGATAGTTTTGTCTATTCCGGCATTTGGCTGTGTTATAACATTTAAAGTTTTGCTGGTACTGTTAGTGCAACCATTAATATCTGTTACAGTAACTGTAGTCGTGCCAGCGGTATTTAATGTAATACTTGTTGTTGTTTGTGCACCTGACCATAAGTAGTTCACGCCTCCACTAGCGACAAACGTAGTACTATTTCCTGTACAAATATCATTTGTGCCACTAATGATGGCAGTCGGAAGTGTATTGATGGTGACTACTTTGCTTTCTGTATCTGTACAACCATTGGAATCTGTTACCGTTACAGTATAGGTTCCCGCTGCATTGACCACATTGATTGCTGTGTTTACACTATTGCTCCAGGTATAAGTTGTGCCGCCACTTGCTGTTAACGTTGTATTTGCACCAGTACAGAAACTTAATGTTCCGCTGATGCTTGCCGTTGCCGGCGTATTGATGGTGACCACTTTGCTTTCTGTATCTGTACACCCGTTGGAATCTGTTACCGTTACCGTATATGTACCTGCTGCATTGACTACATTGATTGCTGTGTTTACACTATTACTCCATGCATAAGTCGTGCCGCCACTTGCTGTTAATGTGGTATTGGCACCAGTGCAGAAACTTAATGTTCCACTGATGCTTGCCGTTGCCGGTGTATTGATGGTAACTACTTTACTTTCCGTGTCGGTACAGCCGTTGGAATCCGTTACCGTTACCGTATATGTGCCAGCTGCGTTCACCGCATTGATTGCTGTGTTTACACTATTGCTCCAGGCATAAGATGTGCCGCCACTTGCTGTTAATGTGGTATTGGCACCAGTACAGAAACTTAAGGTTCCACTGATGCTTGCCGTTGCCGGTGTATTGATGGTAACTACTTTACTTTCCGTGTCGGTACATCCGTTGGAATCTGTTACCGTTACCGTATAGGTTCCAGCTGCGTTGACAGGATTGATTGCTATGTTTACACTGTTACTCCACGTATAAGTTGTGCCGCCACTTGCCGTTAACGTTGTATTTGCACCAGTACAGAATGATAATGTTCCACTGATGCTTGCCGTTGCAGGTGTATTGATGGTAACTACTTTACTTTCCGTGTCTGTGCAGCCATTGGAATCTGTTACCGTTACCGTATATGTGCCAGCTGCGTTGACCACATTGATTGCTGTGTTTACACTATTGCTCCACGTATAAGTTGTGCCGCCACTTGCTGTTAATGTGGTAAAGCCACCCGAACAGAAGGATAAAATCCCGCCGATACTTGCCGTTGCCGGTGTATTGATGGTAACTACTTTACTTTCAGTGTCGGTACAGCCATTGGAATCAGTTACCGTGACGGTATAAGTTCCAGCCGCGTTGATTGTATTGATTGCTGTGTTTACACTGTTACTCCACGTATAAGTTGTGCCGCCACTTGCTGTTAACGTTGTAAAGCCACCTGAACAGAAAGATAAAGTTCCGCTGATGCTTGCCGTTGCAGGTGTATTGATGGTAACTAGTTTACTTTCCGTGTCTGTGCAGCCGTTGGAATCTGTTACCGTTACCGTATAGGTTCCCGCTGCATTGACCGCATTGATGGCTGTGTTTACACTATTGCTCCAGGCATAAGTTGTGTTACTTTGCTTTCTGTGTCTGTACAGCCATTGGAATCCGTAACTGTGACCGTATATGTTCCGGCTGCATTGACCACATTGATTGCTGTGTTTACACTATTGCTCCAGGCATAAGTTGTGCCGCCACTTGCAGTTAATGTGGTAAAGCCACCCGAACAGAAGGATAAAGTCCCGCTGATGCTTGCCGTTGCAGGTGTATTGATGGTAACTACTTTACTTTCCGTGTCTGTACAACCGTTGGAATCCGTAACTGTGACGGTATATGTGCCGGCTGTTGTGACTACATTTATTGCTGTATTTGTTGTATTGCTCCAGGCATAAGTTGTGCCGCCACTGGCCGTTAAAGTGGTATTGGCTCCTGTACAGAAACTTAAGGTTCCGCTAATTGCTGCCGTTGGTGGCGTATTGATGGTGACTACTTTACTTTCTGTGTCGGTACAACCGTTGGAATCCGTTACTGTGACGGTATATGTTCCGGCTGTTGTGACTACATTGATGGCTGTATTTGTTGTATTGCTCCAGGCATAAGTTGTGCCGCCACTGGCTGTCAATGTCGTGTTGGCGCCAGTACAGAATGATAATGTCCCACTGATACTCGCAGTCGGTAGCGTATTGATGGTGACTACTTTACTTTCCGTGTCTGTACACCTGTTATCATCCGTTACTGTGACCGTATGTGTGCCAGCTGTTGTGACTACATTTATGGCTGTATTTGTTGTATTGCTCCATGCATAAGTTGTGCCGCCACTTGCAGTTAAGGTGGTATTGGCTCCTGTACAGAAACTTAAGGTTCCACTAATTGCTGCCGTTGGTGGCGTATTGATGGTGACTACTTTACTTTCTGTGTCGGTACAACCGTTGGAATCCGTTACCGTTACCGTATATGTGCCGGCTGTTGTGACTACATTGATGGCTGTATTTGTTGTATTGCTCCAGGCATAAGTTGTGCCGCCACTTGCCGTTAAAGTTGTATTTGCACCAGTACAGAAACTTAATGTTCCACTGATTGCTGCCGTTGGTGGCGTATTGATGGTGACTACTTTACTTTCTGTGTCTGTACAGCCATTGGCATCCGTTACCGTTACCGTATATGTGCCGGCTGTTGTTACTACATTGATGGCTGTATTTGTTGTATTGCTCCAGGCATATGTTGTGCCGCCACTTGCTGTTAATGTGGTATTGGCTCCTGTACAGAAACTTAAGGTTCCGCTAATTGCTGCCGTTGGTGGCGTATTGATGGTGACTACTTTACTTTCTGTGTCTGTACAACCATTGACATCCGTTACTGTGACCGTATATGTTCCTGCTGTTGTGACTACATTGATGGCTGTATTTGTTGTATTGCTCCAGGCATATGTTGTGCCGCCACTTGCTGTTAATGTGGTATTGGCTCCTGTACAGAAACTTAAAGTTCCACTAATTGCTGCCGTTGGTGGCGTATTGATGGTAACTACTTTACTTTCCGTGTCTGTACAACCATTGGAATCTGTTACCGTTACCGTATATGTGCCGGCTGTTGTGACTACATTGATGGCTGTATTTGTTGTATTGCTCCAGGCATAAGTCGTACCGCCACTCGCAGTTAATGTGGTATTGGCTCCTGTACAGAAACTTAAGGTTCCGCTAATTGCTGCCGTTGGTGGCGTATTGATTGTCACTGCTTTACTTTCCGTGTCTGTACAACCGTTGGCATCCGTTACTGTGACCGTATATGTGCCGGCTGTTGTGACTACATTGATGGCTGTATTTGTTGTATTGCTCCAGGCATAAGTCGTACCGCCACTTGCTGTTAATGTGGTATTGGCTCCTGTACAAAAACTTAAGGTTCCACTTATTGCTGCTGTTGGTGGCGTATTGATGGTAACTACTTTACTTTCCGTGTCTGTACAACCATTGGAATCTGTTACCGTTACCGTATATGTGCCGGCTGTTGTGACTACATTGATGGCTGTATTTGTTGTATTACTCCATGCATATGTTGTGCCGCCACTTGCCGTTAAAGTTGTGCTTGCGCCCGTACAGAAACTTAAGGTTCCGCTAATTGCTGCCGTTGGTGGCGTATTGATGGTAACTACTTTACTTTCCGTGTCTGTACAACCGTTGGCATCCGTTACTGTGACCGTATATGTGCCGGCTGTTGTGACTACATTGATGGCTGTATTTGTTGTATTGCTCCAGGCATAAGTCGTACCGCCACTCGCAGTTAATGTTGTATTGGCTCCTGTACAGAAACTTAAGGTTCCACTTATTGCTGCTGTTGGTGGCGTATTGATGGTAACTACTTTACTTTCCGTGTCTGTACAACCATTGGAATCTGTTACCGTTACCGTATATGTGCCGGCTGTTGTGACTACATTGATTGATGGCTTTGTTTGTATTGCTCCAGGCATATGTCGTGCCGCCACTTGCCGTTAAAGTGGTACTTGCTCCCGTACAGAAACTTAAGGTTCCGCTAATTGCTGCCGTTGGTGGCGTATTGATGGTAACTACTTTACTTTCTGTGTCTGTACAACCGTTGGCATCCGTTACCGTTACCGTATATGTGCCGGCTGTTGTGACTACATTGATGGCTGTATTTGTTGTATTGCTCCAGGCATAAGTCGTGCCGCCACTCGCAGTTAATGTGGTATTGGCTCCTGTACAAAAACTTAAAGTTCCACTAATTGCTGCCGTTGGTGGCGTATTGATGGTAACTACTTTACTTTCCGTGTCTGTACAACCGTTGGAATCCGTAACTGTGACGGTATATGTGCCGGCTGTTGTGACTACATTTATTGCTGTATTTGTTGTATTGCTCCAGGCATAAGTTGTGCCGCCACTTGCAGTTAAAGTGGTATTGGCTCCTGTACAGAAACTTAAGGTTCCGCTAATTGCTGCGGTCGGTAGCGTATTGATGGTGACTACTTTACTTTCTGTGTCTGTACAACCGTTGGCATCCGTTACTGTGACCGTATATGTGCCGGCTGTTGTGACTACATTTATGGCTGTATTTGTTGTATTGCTCCAGGCATAAGTTGTGCCGCCACTGGCCGTTAAAGTGGTATTGGCTCCTGTACAGAAACTTAAGGTTCCGCTAATTGCTGCCGTTGGTGGCGTATTGATGGTCACTACTTTACTTTCTGTGTCGGTACAACCGTTGGAATCCGTTACTGTGACCGTATATGTTCCTGCTGTTGTGACTACATTGATGGCTGTATTTGTTGTATTGCTCCAGGCATAAGTTGTGCCGCCACTCGCAGTTAATGTTGTATTGGCTCCTGTACAGAAACTTAAGGTTCCGCTAATTGCTGCCGTTGGTGGCGTATTGATGGTAACTACTTTACTTTCTGTGTCGGTACAACCGTTGGAATCCGTTACTGTGACGGTATATGTTCCGGCTGTTGTGACTACATTTATTGCTGTATTTGTTGTATTGCTCCAGGCATAAGTTGTGCCGCCACTGGCTGTCAATGTCGTGTTGGCGCCAGTACAGAATGATAATGTCCCACTGATACTCGCAGTCGGTAACGTATTGATGGTAACTACTTTGCTTTCTGTGTCTGTACAACCGTTGGCATCCGTTACTGTGACGGTATATGTTCCGGCTGTTGTGACTACATTTATGGCTGTACTTGTAGTATTGCTCCAGGCATAAGTTGTGCCGCCACTTGCCGTTAAGGTGGTGTTTGAACCGGTACAGAAACTTAATGTTCCACTGATACTTGCCGTCGGTGGCGTATTGATGGTAACTACTTTACTTTCCGTATCCGTACATCCGTTGATATCCGTAACGGTTACGGTATATGTGCCCGCTGCCGTTACCACGTTTATCGCAGTGTTTACAAATTACTCCATACATAGCTTGTGCCGCCACTTGCCGTTAAGGTGGTATTTGCACCGGTACAGAAACTTAATGTTCCATTGATACTTGCCGTCGGTGGCGTATTGATGGTGACTACTTTACTTTCAGTGTCGGTACAGCCATTGGCATCCGTTACCGTTACGGTATATGTGCCGGCTGCATTCACCGCATTGATTGCTGTGTTTACACTATTGCTCCAGGCATAAGTTGTGCCGCCACTTGCCGTTAAGGTGGTGTTTGAACCCGTACAGAATGATAATGTTCCACTGATACTTGCAGTCGGTGGAGTATTGATCGTAACTACTTTGCTTTCTGTGTCGGTACAGCCGTTGGAATCCGTTACCGTTACCGTATAGGTTCCCGCTGCATTGACCGCATTGATTGCTGTGTTTACACTATTGTTCCAGACATATGTTGTGCCCCCACTTGCCGTTAAGGTGGTGTTTGCACCCGTACAGAATGATAATGTGCCACTGATACTTGCCGTCGGTGGTGTATTGATGGTAACTACTTTACTTTCCGTGTCGGTACAGCCATTGGAATCCGTTATGGTTACTGTATATGTACCGGCCGTTGTGACTACATTTATAGCTGTATTTGTTGTATTGCTCCACGTATAAGTAGAACCGCCACTTGCTGTTAAAGTTGTATTTGCACCAGGACAGAATGATAATGTTCCACTGATGTTTGCCGTTGGTAGCGAAAATGATGAAATGGTTTTTTGTGCTGAACCTGTACAGCCGCTTACATCAGTTACAGTAACGGTATACGTTCCCGGGCCCACTGTAATATTATCAGAAAATGATCCGGTATTCCATGAATAATTTGTTCCTCCTGATGCTGTAATCGTTGTTGTTGTCCCTGTACAAATCGAATTGGGCCCGGTTATACCTGGTGTTAAACCTGTACTCAAGATAACTTTCATGGTATCATTACAGACCGATGTCTTGTAAATAAAACTATATGTACCAGAGGTATTTGAAGTGAAGTTAACAGTAGCTGTTCCACCAGAAGTTGGGCTTACTGATATTACTCCGGCCGGATTTGATGGAAGGGCCTCCCATGTTCCTGTACCTGGGTTTCCACCCACAAGGGTAGCCGCTGTCAATCCACATATTTGCTGATCTGCTCCCCCATTTGGTTTTAAAGCAGCATCAATTTTTATGGTATCTTTGCATTCCAAACCATCGGTCACAATAATGGTGTATTGGCCGTTATTTGACGAAGATGCAGGTGAAATCAATACATCTTCAAAAGTCGAATTATAACCATTGGGACCTGTCCAGGCATATGTCAGAGGCACCTGACAAAGATTTGTACGTGCGTTTAAATCAATATTAATATTGCCTGAACAGATATTATCATATTTTACTTTCGGTTTTGGAGGTGTTATAGTTTTTGAATTTCTTTCATATTTTTCAATTACACTTCCGATGGTAAATCCATTATTAAAATCACCACCATTCATGCCAGGTGCATTGGATTGTGGATCAGGATTCGGGTCAGGATAAGTGCCGGCATAATTTCTAAAAAATCTTACATTAGCACCGCAATTTTTTAATTCCTTTTTTGTTATTTTATTATAAACAATTATGCTAAACAGCTTTATTGTATCTCCCGGTTTCAAATTATTAAACTGAGCAGTTGGAGACAAGGTTGGGATGACACTATAAAAATTACTTTGAGGTTGTGCAGAAGGTTGAAATACTGTACTTGATATTGTCCAATCCATAGGAACCGTTCCTCCATAAAACTGATTGGATTGAAGCGGCATAAAATCATCTCCCATCTCAAGTGAGTCAGTAGCGGCAATAACCAATGTTACTTGTGCATTAAATTGAGTCCTTTGGCTTGAAGTTGTAGCTGTACCTGACATTACAATGATATTTACATTGTATTGACAAGACGTGGTGTCATATTTAAGAAGATAATTTACGCCAGTCACTTGGGCAGTGAGGCTACTTATACATACACAACAACTTAGCAATATTACTAATATTGTACATCTTCCGGTCATGAGAAAAAACTTTAAATAAAAAAATCGGTTTGTTAAATCTGGGAAAAAAATATTTATACAATAATTTTAAAATTTAATCAACATTAAAATTATTGATGTCAAATAACAACTTTCACATCAACTTTTTGATATAAATGCCAGCTATTTAAGTTGGGATTAAGTGTAGCTGACCCGAGCCAACTACACTTAATGTTACCTAATTCAATTAATCAATTTTTATTAGTTTCTGATACAGTTTTTGATTATCAATTTGAACAACAATTGTATAAACACCGTATCGCAAACCATCAAGGTTTATTTTATACTGATGTTGACCCGCGTCTACTAAATTGCTTTTCGAAATTATTTTAATCAATTTACTTGTTGCATCATATAATTCAATTTTAATTTCACTTTCGTTAGTCAAATTAAGATCAAGGGTGGTCTCTGACGTAGCAGGATTTGGATAAACCTGTATACCAGCCTGACCACTATTGTTAATTTTAACTGATTTACTGTATGTAAATTGGCCATCAAAATCAATTTGTTTAACTCTATAGATGTAAACGCCTGATTTCTCAACATCAAAATCTGTTAAATTATATCTGGATAATACAGTTGAATTGCCAATTGCATCAACTTTTCCAGGTAGAACTTTAAACTCTTTATCTGTCTCGAATTTTCTTTCAAGTAAATAATAGGCTACATTTACCTCACCGACTGTACTCCATGACACCAAATGTTCGTTTTTCTCCCGCTTTACACTGACATCTAGCCATCTTACAGGTAATGGACCGAATGCTAGCCCCATGTCAATATTGTTATTAAGCATAGCAGGTTGCATTGAAAACATTCTGGTTGTGTTTGGACCATAACTATGATCCACGTCACTATCCTTAGCATCATTGCTGCCTGCTCTAGGCAAGGTGGCTCCAAAACCTGCAGGTGGAGTAAATCTCAGATAAATTTCTTTTTTCTCCAATTCATCCATGACATACGTACCGTCTGAATCTGTAATCGATGATCTTAGCACTGCTCCTGTTGCCACAGCAACCGCTTCTACCAGCACACCCGCCATCTTAGCCTCTCCAGACTCCTGAATACCGTTCATGTTATCATCTCTCCACACAAGGTTACCAACTATTGCTTCAGGATAATATCCTGCGCCTAATGATAACATAGATTGTCCTGAGGTTACAGTGAATGATGCTGATGTACCTACACCATTTGAATTATTAATATCACTATCTATTTCTTCATCATTTCCTACGTCTGCCACTGCTCTCACAAGACCTAATGGTGGCAATGTAACTTCAATATAATATTGTCCCGGAGGTGCACAGAAATTAAAATATCCATCGTCTGAAGGTGTACCTGGTTTATGGCCGGTAAATTTATAATCCCATACTATCCATGTGCCGAAGTGATTCCTCCAAAGATTAACTTTAAGGCCATTTATACCATTTTCATTCGTTTCCCACCTATCATTTTTATTGGTATCATACCAGACCAAATCTCCAATAGGTGCACATATGTATACACCGGCATCAACTGTATTATTCTGCTCTCCCGGCTCAAGCGTTATATAACTTGTGGTCCCTGCACCATTACCATTATCTACATCACTGTCACGAGTATCATCTCCTCTATTTGCAAATGTAAAATTATACTGAGCAGGTGTTGAGAATTTAAGATAATAATCACCAGCTAATACATTTTCAAACAAATAAGCGCCTAAACCATTTGTTACTTTTGTGCCTACCAAGGTACCTGAACGGGTATACAGTCTGACTGTAACATTCTGTACACCTTGCTCTGCAGGGTTTTGAACACCATCACCGTTACTATCATGCCACACATAGTTTCCAATTGAACCTGTTGGGTTTAATGGTTCAACCAATATATGTAGTGTTGCCAGATCACAAGCGGTCGGGTCATTTGAATCACAAGTTTCATATGGACAGTCCACAGGACCGCTGAAGTTTAACAATGGTGAGAAGATATAGCTTCCATCAGTCATAATGGTTATATTGCCTTTCCCTGCAATTAAAACGTTCTGTGTTGTTATGACCTGTGCATCACCTTCAGGGTCGGTATCATTTGACTTAAGACCCTTTGCAGCACTCATAATCAATGGTGTGTTCAGAGGTGTCTGACCATAATCATCCATGGCATTGGTTACGTTAGGGGCTCCATTTGATAAGACAGTAATATATATCCATGCTTCCTCACAATTAACAGGTGTAACCGAAGGTGTCTGACAAACTCTATATTTGATAGAATCTCTTCCAATAAACCCAATTGTTGGTTTATAAATGGATGTGCTTGCATTAAATATACCGTTAAGTGGAGACGTTACAATGGTAGGGTTGTCAAGTGTACAATTAGGTAAACTCTGACATCTATCGTTTGATCTCATATTGATTGAAATCGGCGTATTCATTTTAGTACGTACATAATCGTGATTTACGATCGGTGGTACATTTGGCGCAAATGGCTCAAGAACTGTTATCTGGAATGCTACATTATCACACATATTAGGATTGTTGCTGTTGCACACCGGAACCATAAAATGGTAATCTCCAGGCACTGAACACACAAAGCTATAGCTACCGTCTGAATAAACTAATGGCATACATGGAGAGGGATTACCAAACAACGCCGAACCATCACCATATCTGTTTTCAGAATTAGGACTATCATTGGTGCTCAAATTTCCTGTTAAAGGAATACTCACATATGTTACATCAAAATCAGGATTATAACAATCTGCACGAACCTCAAGGTCCAAAGTCGCTGCCGGAGATATACAACCATTTATAGTTTGTGTTACACTTATCGTAAATATGCCAGCTGCCAAAGGTTGCATTGTATTGGTATGGGTAGTACTTGAAGCTAAACCTGCTCCTACTCCAGATGCTGACCAATTAAATATAGCGCCCGGCGTATCCTCAACAAACAAATTCACCATACTTCGCAGGCAAATGTGCTCAGGGAAACTTTCCAAACCTAATGGTGCTAAAGGAAGTCCCGGTGCTAATAGGTCAATTGGTCCTGCAAAAATACCTGAAAGACAACCTTGGCTATTGGATAGACTGAAATCAGAATATGTTCCTCCTACCAGTCCTGTCAAAATTAAAACTCCATTAGGGTTTGCTGTGATAAGTCGATTGTTACTGGCATTGTTAAATTTATAAAATAATGTGTATGTTTCATTTGGTAACAATCCACTTAAACTAATTGAACCATCACTATTGTCACAGGTTGGATTCACAGAAGAAATGTTATTAGGGTCAGGTGTCGGAGGCAAAGGATTTATCACCACATTGATTGTGGCCGGTTGTGACACGCAACCACTAACAGTCTGTGTCACACTGATCACATAGGTACCAGGCTGAGTTGCCAACATAGACGCCTGATTGTTTACACTTGCTATTAATCCTGCAGCCGAAGAAGAAGCTTGCCAGTTATATGTTGCCCCTAAATTATTAGTTACATTAAGTGCAACTTGAGTACCCAAACATGCCGGGTTAGGGATAGCTGTCAGATTAGCAGGAATCTGTTGATTGGTAGGGTCTGTCAGGACAATCGGTCCATTAAACACTCCGGAGGAACAACCCTGAATATTGGTAATCATAAAATTTGTATAAGTGCCTGCTGCTAAATTCAGAATCTTAGCCACTCCTGCACCATTAGCTACAACAGTAACTGTTACCGGCACAGAATTTTTATTATAATTAATTGTGTATGATGCATTAATCAGTAATCCATTGAAACTTATTGTTCCGTCACTTCCCAGACATGTTGTTGGATTTGTACTTGTCATACTGTTGGCTGTTGGAGTCGGAGGTAATGGGAAAATAGTTACATTTATCGTTGCAGCCGTTGAAATACAACCCGCAACACTTTGAGTGACACTTACTACATAATCACCGGCAATTGTTGGTGTCATTGATGTAAGATTTGTGGTTGATGGTATTAAACCAGCCTGACCTGAGGCAGTACTCCAAGCATATGTTGCGCCCGGATTATTGATCGCACTTAGGCTGACTGAAAAGCCCAAACAAACCGGGTTTGGCACTGCATCCAGACCCGTAGGTGGAGCTGGACTATTGGGGTCTGTCAAAACTATTGGTCCAGCATATACATTAGAAGAGCACCCACCAGCAGACGTTAAACTAAAATCGCTGTATGTGGCTGCATTCAATCCAGTTAAGGTAAAACTACCTGTACCATCTGTAAGAACAGCCACTGAGGCAGCGATATTATTCTTTTTATAATTTAATGTATAACTGCTATTAGCAGGTAATCCTATCAGAACTATTGAACCATTACTGCCACCACAAGTCGTAGGATTATTGCCTGAAAAGTTAGCTGCAGAGATCACAGGAGGTATAGGATTAACTATAACCGTCACGGTTGCTGCTGATGAAATGCAACCTGCTACATTCTGAAAGACACTAACAATATATGAACCTGGTGTTGGTGCCAACATTGTAGTGCTGTTAGTGGTGGAAGATACAAGGCCTGAATTTAAAGGTGAAATGCTCCAGGTATACATTGCGCCGGGATTGTTCGTAACAGATAAATTTACGGTTGTGCCTAAACAAACCGGATTTGGAAGTGCAGTCAAGTTAGCCGGAGCAGGTGGTGCGCCCGGATCAGACAGTGTGATATTGCCATTATAAACACCTGATGAACAATTTTGTGCACTGGTCACTTTAAAAGCAGTATAAATACCTGATCCAAGATTTGGAATAGTAGCGACACCAGAAGGACTTGTTGGTAAAATTATGGAAACCGGGTTACCATTTTTTACATAATCTATTGTAAAACTAGTACTCGCTGTTAATCCGCTCAAACTTATGCTACCATCCACACCTCCGCATGTGGTAGGATTTGTTGATGTAATTGATGCTGCTGTAGGTGTAGGTGGATTTGGATTTACTATTATTGTCACCGTAGCAGGCTGAGATATACAAGCTCCGACTGTTTGTGTCACGTTTATTATATAAGAGCCACTAACGTTAGTGACCATAGTTGTTGTATTGGTTGAGGAAGCAACAAGTCCTGAATTAGCAGGTGATGCAGTCCATGTATATGTAGCTCCGGCATTATTTGTCACACTTAGGTTTACAGTTGTTCCGGCACAAACAGGATTTGGCACTGCGGTTAAATTTGCCGGTATTGCGGGAGCGTTTGGATCTGTCAAAATAACCGGACCCGGATAAACTCCTGAAGCACAATTCAATGTACTTACTATGCTGAAATTTGTATAACTACCTGACGTCAGATTTGGAATAGTAATCAAACCTGAATTACTTGAAGTCGTATTAAAGATGACTGGTTGACCATTTTTACTATAATTGATTACAAATGCTGTACTAGCCGGCAATCCACTTAATGAAATACTTCCGTTAGTTCCAGCACAAGCTGTTGGATTTGATGATGTAACGCTTGCTCCTGTTGGTGTTGGAGGCGTGGGATTAACGACTACATTTATAGTGGCAGGATTAGAAGTACAACCTGCAATGGTCTGCGTTACATTTATGGCGTATGTTCCGGCTACAGTTGGCAACATTGAAGTTGTGTTTGTCGCAGAAGTTACAAGTCCGGCTCCAATAGAAGGAGATGCGGTCCAATTGAAGCTTGCACCTGCCTGATTTTGTACATTTAAAGCGACACTTAATCCAAGACAAACAGGATTTGGTACCGCCGTTAAGTTGGTTGGAACCGGAGGTGTTGTTGGGTCTGACAGAACTACCGGACCAGGATAAACACCCGAAGTACAGTTTGTAATATTGGTGATACTAAAGTTTGTATATGAACCTTGAGTTAAGTTATTAATAAGGGCTACACCACTACCACTTGTAGTAACACTAACCGTTACAGGTACAGTATTTTTACTATATGTAAAGGAATATGTGGTTAGATTGATTAAGCCACTTAAACTGATTGTACCATTTGCGCCACCACAAGCTGATGGATTTGTAGATGTTACAGATAATGAAGTTGGCGTGGGTGGCGTATTATTTATAGAGATGCCTGTAGAAGTTGCAGCAGACACACATCCACTGACAGTCTGTACAACATTTATGGTATAAAATCCACTTATCGGAGGATTAAAAGTAACCGAATTTGTTGTACTTGCTGAAAGGCCTGCGCTTGCCGGAACTACAGTCCATGTATATGTTGCACCCGGGTTATTTGTTACACTAATGGCAATGACCGGGCCGAGGCAAGTAGGATTAGGATTTGAAGTTATATTAGCTGGCGCATTTGGTGCATTTGGGTCTGTCAGGACAACCGGTCCTGCATAAACACCTGAGCTACAATTGGCTGCATTTGTCAATGAAAAATTTGAATAAGACCCTGCAGTAAGCCCTGTAAGCTCTGCAATTCCACTGCCATTTGAAGTTATGCTTGCTGTAGCAGCTATATTATTTTTGGCATAATTTAGTGTAAATACTACATTGATTGGTAAACCAGTAAATACAATTTTGCCGTTATTTCCACTACAAACTAAAGGATTAACACCACTTACAGTAGCACCATTTGGCGTAGGAGGTGCGTCACTTACCACAAGACTTACTGTTGCAGGTGCCGATGTACATCCCCCCGAAGTTTGTGTTACACTTACGACATAAGTTCCTGACTGGAGTGGTGTCATTGTTGTTGTGGCAGAAGTCGAAGGCGTCAGCCCTGCATTTGCACTATTGGAAGATGACCAGGTATAAGTAGCACCAGGGTTATTTGTAACACTTAGGCTTACTGTATTACCAAGACAAACCGGATTAGGATTAGCAACAAGATTTGAAGGTGAAGCCGGATTGGTATTTACGACAATGGTAATGATGTTACTTGTATCCCGACAAATCGGATCGGATACTGTATTGTATATTCTTCTGAATCTGTGATTTCCTGTTGAAAGATCCGGTGTACTATAATCTTCAAGATTACTTGTACCAGGTGCTGAAGCAAATGTATTACCATTCAGGCTATATTGCCAGAAATAGAGACCTCCGGAAGGAGTTGCTGCGCCACCATCGATATTTAACACACCTGAATTACTACAAAAAGTATTTGTAGAAAGCGGTGTTAAACCATTGTTTGTGACGAGGCAAGTACAATTGTCAAGTACTGTAATCTGAGCAATATCGGTACAGCCTCCATTAGTCCAAACTAAAAAATAAATACCCGCCTGACTAAAAGCTGTAACGGTTGTATTTGGATTATTGACATTTGCAATGGTAGCTGTGCCTGCACTAAGATTACTTAACGACCAGACACCTGTTCCTGTAGCAGACATTGAAGCTGTTCCAGAACTAAAACATCCTACTGTGGAAGGGTCCTGTCCGGCATCAGGCACAATGATATTAACCGAAACTGTATCTGAACATCCTCCGTTTGTATATTTAAATTTGTAATTTCCTGATGCAGTTGCATCGAAACTTACACCGATATTTCCACCTGTTTGGACGCCCAAAGTAGCGCCTGACCCGTTTGTACCCAGCGCTGACCAGGTACCTGTTGAAGGGTTTGTACCAATTAATGTTGTTGTCGTACTTTGACAACCTGCTTGATCTGCACCCGCATTTGGTTTTGTGATGGCACTAATGTTTAAAGTGCTTGAACATCCCCTGGAATCTGAAACGGTTACCTGATATAGGCCGTTATTTAATTCTGTTGAAGGGTTAATATTTACGTCCTGAGTTGTAGCTGAATAACCATTTGGTCCACTCCAAACATAAGTCAATGGTGATTGACAGGTTGATGTTGTAGCTGTCAAATCGACTTCGACACCTTTTGAACAAGCCGTAACCGCACTTAAAACAGGTTTCGGTGGATTAACATTTGGAAGATTTCCTGTATATTTCTGGCCTACACCGCCTATGGTAAATCCATTGCTAAAATCTCCACCTCCCATGCCGGGAGCACTGGATCCGGGATCTACACCATTTTCAAATATTCGGATTCCTGATCCGCAATTTGTTACGGGTGAAATAGCCAAACTGAATATCCTAACAGTATCGCCAGTAGCCAGATTATTATAAAAAGATGTTGGTGACAATGTAGGTGTAATACTATAAAAATCGCTTCCTGGCTGCGCAGCAGGCGCAAAAACAGTACTTCCTATTGCCCATTTTAAGGGGGTAACGCCCGTATATGTCTGATTATTTTGAAGTGGCATGTAATTTTGGGCCACAGAAAATGTTGAACCAGTAGGTACAATGATTGAATATTGTGCATTAAACTGAGCACGATGAGCTGATAACGTTGCAGAACCACCTGTTATTATGATGTAACAATCATACCGACAGTTTGTAGTATTATATCTTATTTGGTATTTTACTGCCGTAACCTGTGATATACCGTCCTGAACAATAGACATGCACGCCAATAGCGATGCAAATAAAATAAATTTAAATTTCATGATCCTAACTTTTAAATATCAAACATTTAAAGAAAAAAAGGGTGTATCCCGACAGATACTCTCGATCCCTTAGCCGAAAACGGACAAAAAGCGATCGGGATACACCCTACTTCCGCTATGGAAGCTGTTCTATAAAGAAGTCAAAGTTTGAAAGTAACTGCGTATTTAATGGGTAGAACAATAGTTGTCCATACAACATGTTCTTGTCATCATTCGGGTTATCAAACTTAGATTTACCGTTCATATCAAAATCACCAGGTAGGTAACCATATGCAAAGTCATAGTTGACATTACCTGTAAGATTTGTTGGGTAAGCAAATACATCGTAGAATAATGAGTTCAAGTCATCATTAGGGTTATCAGCTTTGACTTTTCTGTTGTTGTCAAAGTCACCACCCCATAAGCACATAAACCCTGCCTTAACATCCGGCTTTTGAGCCATTCCTGTATAATCCTGACCATTCGGATGACTGGTACCAAAATCAAAGGTTTGTGTGCTAGGCAATGTAAAGTCTACAAGTGTCGTCAATTGTGTTGGCGTCTGAGCAAGTTTTGTCATAACACCAAGGTGTCTGTGGTGACGTACGACTACATAATAATCGTCAATAGCCAAACCAGGGAACCTCAATCCATTGGTACCATTCATATCAGCCACATCACCATCTCTCTGAATTAAACCGGATCTTGTTTTTACGATCGTTGTATTACTTGTCTTTGATCTCAATTCGACATATACCCAGTCTGTAATGGCATTTTGGCCAGTCACAGCAAATACCGTTGATGGCAAAGGAATAGAATCAAATTTTGTTGACAGACTACCAGGCGTATTATGCGTAAACTTAGACGTATTATCCATTGTGGTAGTCAAATTGCCACCTATTGTTTGTTTTACTTCAAACTTATACGGATCTTTGACAGGTATGTAATTGGCTCCCGTAAACGGACTAACCCTTAGGTTATCACGCATCATCGGTCGACCATCTGCAACACCATTTGCATTATTCATCAATGAACCTTCTAGATATACCCTGATTTTGATTTCAAGATCTTTAAGTACCAGGATGTGCAAGGTTGCTTTTGCCGTAGCTGGAGATACATTGTTATCCGTCGTTGTGTAAATAAATTCTACCGGACCGGAAAAGTCAACTGCAGGCGTAAAGGTGAATGTACCATCATTTGCCAACACTAAAGTACCGGCGGCGACAGTGGTAGTATATCCCGTGACTGTCTGACTGTCTCCCTGAGGGTCATTGTCATTGGTTTTTACGTTTCCACTTACAGCGGTTTCCTGCTGAGTTACTGCAAAGTCATCAGCCGCCACAGTTGTATTGACTGCTGTAGGTGCATTAACTGTTATGATCTGTTTTGCAGTTGCGCAATTTGCCGGTTCGCCGGTCACACACACCTGATAGGTCAGTGTATCCAGTCCAACAAATCCTGTAGTTGGTGTATATGTATTGTCTCCTGTACTTAAATTAATTGACGTAGAACCATGATTTGGTGCAATAGAAATGGTGACCAATGCCGGATCAAGGGTACATCCCGTAACCACCACACAGGCATCATTACTCAATGTTCTTAATATGACAGGCGTATTGAGTGACGTTGTTGCAATATCCACATTGGCAACAGGCTTTTTGTCCGGATCAATAAACTCAACTACATTGATAGTGAGATCTGATCTTGGACATCCTGAAGTAACCGGTGGTACACAAACAGGAACTTCATATTTGTAAACACCTATTTTATTGGTAATAAACGTATAGGTTCCGTCATCGTTGATCACAATATTAGGCGCACTTCCGGCTGGGCTTGAAACAAGCACTATTGAAAGAGTTGGTCCATAAGTGGTTCCGGCGATAACAAAATCATTGGTACTAACATCTCCTGGTACGCTTACATTTACTCTTGTAGCGTTGAAGTCAGGATTGAAACAATGTGTAACTGTCACAGGACCTGTGGCTGATGCAGACGCACAACCGGTCGCTGTTTCAGTAAATATGAAAGTAGCAGTACCTGGTCCAACTCCTGTCACCTGACCGAAGTTATTAACTATAGCTGCTGAGGTATTGGTACTAGCCCATGTACCACCTGTTGAAGGTGATAATGTGGTTGCGCCACCTACACAAATTGATGTAGGTCCTGTTATGGAAACTATTGGTGCTGCAGTTACGGTAACCGGTAAAGTCGATAATGAAGAACAACCTGTAGCTGTTGATGTAAAGATAAATGTCGCTGAACCTACAGCTACACCTGTTACTACACCACCATTGGTTACCGTTGCTATAGCATTACTACTACTTGCCCATGTTCCACCTGTGGAAGGAGACAATGTAGTTGTTCCGCCTATACATATTGATGATGTACCAGAGATACTAACTGTTGGCCTAGGTTGTACAGTAAGTGCTCCCGTAGGTAATGACTTACAACCTGCAGCATCTGTAAATGTAAATGTCGCAAAACCTGCAGAAACTGCAGTGACTAGACCTGCATTTGTGATCGTAGCTACAAGTGTATTACTACTTAACCATGTACCTCCTGAAGAAGGTGTAACAGTTGTTGTCTCACCGATACAAAGATCGTTATCAGCTAATGTTACTATTGGTCCTGTAGTAATGGTGATTAATGTAGATGAATCAGAAACGCAACCTGTGCTTGTATTTGTAAATACAAATTTTGCTGTTCCTACACTGATACCAGTAATAAGACCCGTATTATTTATGGTTGCAACTGCTGAATTACTACTGACCCAGGTACCACCTGTTGTTGGTGAAATACTTGTTGTTTTACCCACACAAATACTTGATGGGCCATTTAATACTATGATCGGTTTATTGTTAACCGTGATCGGAGAGGTAGGTGCAGATGCACAACCAAGCGTTGATGTAAATGTAAACTGTGCTATTCCTGCTGAAACTCCCGTTACCAGACCGGCATTGGTTACAGTTGCAACTCCCGGTGCACTACTAACCCATGTTCCTCCTGTACTAGGTGACAAAGTAGTCGTAGTACCAATACATATATTGCTGACTCCTGTAATACTTACTGTAGGTACAGGCATTATTGCTATGCTCGTAATTGGATCTGAAGGACAACCTGCAGTTGAAGTAAAGGTAAAGATTGCAGTTCCTTGAGAAACACCTGTAATAACACCGGCATTTGTAATGGTGGCGATAGCATTGTTGCTACTTACCCATACACCACCTGTAGTGGGTGATAATGTAGTAGTGCCTCCAATACATATTGATCCAGCACCTGTAACTGCCACAGCAATTTTAGGATTTACGGTACCTACAAGCGCTGTAGAAGTACAACCTGTTGCTGTCTGCACGTAAGTAAAACTGGCTGTTCCCGCAGAAATACCTGTAACTAAACCTGCATTGGTTACGGTAGCAACTCCCGGATCGCTACTTGTCCATGTACCACCTGAAGCAGGTGATAATTGTGTGGTAAAGCCAATACAAATAGCTGATGGTCCTGTGAAACTAACGACAGGAATGATATTTACAGTAATATTGCCTGTAGGTGCAGATACGCAACCTGAAGCTGTTTCTGTAAAGGTAAAATTGGCTGAACCTGGTCCAACAGCAGTTACTAAACCACCACTTGTTACAGTAGCCACTGCATTATTACTACTAGCCCAAGTTCCTGCACCGCCTGTAGTAGACAATGTTGAGGTCTGACCAATACACAACAGATTGGAACCTGTGATGGCTACAACCGGTTGATTTTTGACAGTCACCGGTGCTGTTGGCAATGATGGACATAAAGTAGTTGTTGATGTGAAAATGAAAGTTGCAGTACCAACAGCAACACCTGTCACAAGGCCCGCATTGTTTACCGTTGCAATCGCATTGTTGCTGCTTGCCCAAGTTCCACCTGTTGTTGGTGATAACTGAGTTGTGAAGCCCACGCATATTTCATTTGTACCGGTAATACTGACAACCGGTCTTGGTGTTACTGTGATAACAATATCAGCTGTACAACCTGAACTTGTTTCTGTAAAACGGAATGTAGCAGCACCTGCGCTTACACCCGTTACCACATTTCCTACTCTAGTTGCTACTGCAGGCGTTAATTGAGCCCAAGTACCACCTACAGATGGAGATAATGTAGTTGTGTATCCAATACATATTGTAGTTGATGCTGCAGATACGGTTGGAGGTGGATTGATGGTCACCGGCAATGTCGTATTAGAACATCCTGTTGTTGTATTAGTAAATGTGAAAGTGACTGCTCCTGACTTAATGGTGTAACGACACCAGCATCGGTTATAGAAGCAATTAAAGGCATATTACTTACCCAGGTTCCTCCGGTAGTTGGTGAAACAGCAGTATTTATACCAACACAAGTCGTACTTGGGCCGGTAATAGAAACCACGGGTTTATCGTAAATGGCTTTACAATAGCCTATAAATAAAGGGTTTACAAGTGTTATACCTAATTTAGTACAACATAAGTACAACATTTTACACCTATCCTATAACCTTGAAATATATTTGAAAAGTCCTTGTTTTTTCTGCATTGCAGTAAGCTGTAAGGCTTGATATTTGGGTAATTCCGCACAATAATACTCTCCTGTGGCTCTTGCATATCCATTGGCTACTATGATTTCATTTAAACAACTGCCATCAGGTAGAATAACATAGGCTAAATGGCGTTTATAATGGTCTAATTCGTTTCCTTTTTCAATTTGTATCGTAATGCTTGTGCCGACTGGTGCAACGCTTAAAACGAATTTATGAGCTTGTTGTCCTAAACCTAAAAGAAATTGAGCAGGTGTATGTAGTTTCTTTTCATCTTCAACCATTTTTCTATTGTACTTATTTTCGGGGCAGTCTATCCCATAAAGTCTAATTTCAAATTCATTTTTATTGAACAATGAAACCACTTTTATACTATCTCCATCCAACACATCTGTAATGGTTAAATGAGTTTGTACTATTATCGGTGCTTTTGCGTTGTTTTGCATTGATTATCAACTATTTATGTATTAAACATTTACAAAGTTAGTGTTATTTTTGTATCGTAATAATTTAATGTTTAACGCTTAAAAATTTAATAAAAATGGCAAAACAAACAGGTCTATTAAGATACTCTGGCTCAATGGGTGGGGTAAGACATTTCAAAATCAAAGGACTGCAAGGCGACTATGCAGGACTTGTAGGTGGTCCTACAGCAGAACAAATTTACAATGACAGTGCATTTGAAAGAACAAGGGAAAATATGTCCGAGTTCGGTGGGTGTGCTTCAGCAGGTAAGGCAATTCGTGTAGGCTTGTCGCAAATCATTAAACAAATGAGTGATAGTCGCTTGACTGGTCGCCTTACTGCTTTAATGAAGCAAATCAATTTAGAAGATACTGCTAACCCAAGAGGACAAAGAAGTATTGAAATTTCAGCTTTTCAAACTTTGATAGCTGGTATTAATTTCAATGTAAATGTTAGCTTGGCAGGTATTTTCAATGCTCCGTACACTCTTACAAATACTACTGCAAGAGATAGTGCATCATTTGTAGTTCCTGCATTTAACCCTGCTAATTTAATCAATGCTCCTTCTGGTGCAACACATTTTAGATTGGTTAATGCAATTGTAGGAATTTCGGATTGGGTTTATAATCCTGCTACAAGCAGTTATGAACCAACTGATCCAACTCTAAATTCTTTGAGTGATATAAGCTACTCAGCTTATTTACCATTGAATGCCACAACACCGGCAACAACTGTAACAACAAATTTACCTGGTACTCCTACAATGACTGCAACAGTTAGTGTATTAAATTGTATCGGTATTGAGTTTTACCAACAAGTAGGTGGTAATTACTACCTATTTGCTCAAGCTAATGCACTTCGTTGCGATACTGTTTTTTAACATCTTTCTACTGCTTCAAAAAGCCCTGCCCTTGTTGGTGGGGTTTTTTGTTTTATGGCCTTGCCATAGCTTTAAAAACAAATGCTTTGAAATGCCTTGCACCCTATTTCACAAATTTGTGTAGGTGGGTTAAATATATAGGGCTTATGTGTGCTTTAAATAGCTTTTAAATAGCAATTAAATCAAATTTATAATCGTGGTCTATGTAGTCTAAGTAGTCTAAGTAGTATATATAGTTTAAGTATAGGAATTTATCGGACTTGGGTCATAGTCTAAATGTAGTCAAGTCAATAAATAGTTAGACTAATTAGACTTGTTGGACTTTATCGGGTTGGGGGTGGTCGGTCAAAGTTGAGGTCAAAAGTAAAAATGCTTTACAAATGCAGTAGACTGAAAATGCAA
Organism: Saprospiraceae bacterium; assembly: GCA_016717145.1. Classification (GTDB taxonomy): domain Bacteria; phylum Bacteroidota; class Bacteroidia; order Chitinophagales; family Saprospiraceae; genus OLB9. Next base: position 85,062 of record JADKGD010000018.1, read on the forward strand.
AGCATAATAATGAAACGCCAATGCCCTAAAAGGGCAAAGACGAAACAAAACGCTGACCTGTGGAATAAACCCAAAGAGAGCAACCACAAGCCAATGAATAAACACGGCAACCAACAGAAGGCGACCAAGAGAAAAAACGCCTACGAACCCTACGCTGAAAGGCATAACGGCTAACAGGAACTAATGAGCCTAACTGGCAAGAGCCACAACTGCAAACTGCTGAACTGGTGGCTGACTGAGAAATGTGCTGTACTGACATAATAAAAAAAATTTAATATGCTTTTCAGTGCAAGGGTGATAAAAAAACCAAAAGGAAACGGAATAAGTCCCGAAGGGTGCAAAAAAATAGGTGCAAATTTGGCTTCGCCTTGCAACTATTTTTTTTGCATTATGCCGTAGTCTTTTGGTTTTTTTTGGTTGGCTTTGTGCGTTGCCACCCTTGCTACTTTTGCATATTTATATTTTTTTTATGGCAGTAATCAGAACATTTAGTCCACCCTTAGCATCTGCTTTTGAAGTGCCTATATATCAAGGCTCTTTTTACATCGTTTAGCAATGCCATTTGTTCGTAAATCTGTTTTTGCTTGGCTTCTATGAGCTTGACTTTTTCAACATCTTGTAGGAAATCCTTTGGCTTTATGCTTACTCGGTTTGCTTGTTCTTTTACCACTTCTTTAAAATCGGAAATTCTTATAAATGGAATTACTGACCCTGTATGAAATGGGTAAAAATGCTTTACTTTCCATAAGCCAAAAAGTAAGGTTGTGTAAAAGTCTTTTTCAGCTTGATTTTTACAAGCTATTACAAAGGAATTGGGGCAAGGTTTTTCAAGTGGTTTGCCACTGTTTAAACCTTTGCAAAGTGCGAATACATCAAATTCATTGATTTGATTTTTTGGATTGAATGTGTAAATTTTTACTGACTGCATAGTGAACATTGCTTTAAGTGTTACCTGCTTTGTCCTTTGCTGTGGCGAAAACCAACAAATATTTTTACAAAGAAAAAAACAGAAAAAAAAGAAAGCATTCAAAGAGGTGGTGAGGCAAAAAAGCCAAAAGGAAACGGAATAAGTGCCGAAGGCTAAAAAGGAAAAAAAAACAGAAAGCGTAGCTTTTTTTTCCTTTTTATTATGCCGTAGTCTTTTTGCTTTTTTATCAGCCCACCACCTAACTTTGCTTTCCTTTTTATTCCTGTTGTTTTTTTTCTTTGGAAATAAATTATCTATAATTATTTCCTTTTATTTTAATAAACATCATTCAATTTTGAAGCGTTGGCTTGGGGGTAATATGACGCAGATAAAATAAAGCATACCTACAGTAGTGGCATTGGCTGAAAGCAAGTGTATGAGGTACGAAATACTCTTGCTGTGGGGTGCTTAAAATAATGTGTGAAATTTATGTAGGGCAATGAAGTGAAGGCAAATTTGCGATAGCCTGCCGAAACGAAATGAAACGGAATAAATGAACACTTTATTAAGCACATTGGCATCATAATAAAATGCTTTATTTTAACTGCACCGCTGAAAAGGGTGGTCGGGGTGTGTGGCTCTGGGGGGTGAAGCGTTGGGGAAAAATACGGCTTCACACTTGCATTAAAAAAACCATTGAAAAACAACTACTACTCTTTTTAATGCAAGGGTGCTAAGGTATTGGATACTTAACATAATGTTCTTATAGGACATTTTCTGCGTTGGCATAGTCGCCTATAAGCGTTGCAAAAATGTACTATAAGGCAACATTATGTTTAAGTAGCTTCAGGCAGTTTTTATACTGGCATAAGCGAAGTGGTGGTGGTGGTTGGAACGAAGCGTTTTTTTGTTGCTATGCTTTGTATTGGCTTGGCTCTTTGGCTGTGGAACGAAGTGGAACAGCCAATGTGCCAATAGCTTTGGAAGCATAGCCACAAAAAGTATGACAGTTAAAAACTGACTGCAATACCATAGAGGGCTTTAAGCGTTTGCATAGAGTGTTGGCAAAGCCCAAAGCCGTATTTTTTTGTGCGTTGGCTTGGGGTTAAAACTTCATTCGTTGTATTCTTACTGCATTTAGAATAGCTAATAATGCTACTCCTACATCTGCAAAAACTGCTTCCCACATTGTAGCAAGTCCACCTGCACCCAATACCAATACGATTGCTTTTACAACAAATGCTAATGTAATATTTTGCCAAACAATTTTTTTAGTTTGTTTACCGATATTTATTGCCATTGGGATTTTACTCGGCTTGTCGTCTTGAATTACAACATCTGCTGTTTCAATAGTAGCATCGCTGCCTAAGCCACCCATTGCAATACCTACATTGCTTAATGCTACTACCGGTGCATCATTTACACCATCGCCTACAAAACATACGGTTTCGTTTTTGGCTTTAATTTCTTTTACTTTATTTACTTTGTCTTCGGGTAATAAATCACCAAAGGCATTTGTAATACCTAATTTTTGTGCTACAAATTTTACTACAGTACTTTTATCTCCACTGAGCATTGTAGTTTTTACACCCAATGTTTTTAGCTTATCAATGGTTTCTTGTGCATCTTCTTTTATACTATCTGCAATGGTGAGGTAGCCTACAAATTTTTTATCATAAGAAATAGCTATTAAGGTATATACTATTGTTGTTGGGTCAATGTCATATTTTATAGAAAATTTATCCATTAATTTAAAATTGCCTACTAATAATTCCTTTCTGTTTACAATTGCTTTTAAGCCGTGTCCTGATATTTCTTCTACATTTTCTAACTTGATATTGCTATCAATTTTTCCAACATAATTATGTATGGCTGTAGCAACTGGGTGTGTACTTTGGCTTTCCAAAGCGTTAACCATTTGCAATATTTCATCTTTATTAAATTCAGGTTTAAGTATTACTTCTTGTACCTTAAAAACGCCTTCGGTCATAGTGCCTGTTTTATCCATTACTACATTTTGAATATTAGCAATAATGTCTAAAAAATTACTGCCCTTAAATAAAATTCCATTTTTGCTTGCAGAACCAATTCCGCCAAAATAACCTAAAGGAATACTAATTACTAATGCACAAGGACAAGAAATAACCAAGAAAACCAATGCTCTGTATAACCATTGACTAAAAACATAATTTTCTACAAAAAAAGTAAGGAAGTACTGTTATTAGAATAGCTAAAGCAACTACAATTGGTGTGTAAATTTTTGCAAATTTTCTGATAAATAATTCAGTTGGTGCTTTTTTGCTGTAGCATTTTGTACCAATTCTAAAATTTTACTCAGCTTACTATCGGTGTAAGCTGTTGTAACTTTTATTTGTGAAACCGTATTTAGGTTTATCATTCCTGCCAATACCTCTTCGCCCTTTGCTTTGGTGTCGGGTTTGCTTTCGCCTGTGAGTGCAGCTGTGTTAAATGAAGCATTTTCTGAAATCAATTTACCATCTAATCCCAATTTTTCACCTGGTTTAAGTTGAATAACATCACCAATTTGTACATTTTCTGCTTTAACTGTTATGGCTTGATTGTTTTCTAAAATGGTTACTTCATCTGGTCGTTGGTCGAGTAGGGTTTTGATGTTGGCTTTTGCTCTTTTGACTGCTATTGTTTGGAATACTTCGCCGATGGCGTAAAATAACATTACGGCTACGCCTTCGGGATATTCGCCTATGGCAAATGCTCCTATGGTGGCGATGCTCATGAGTAAAAATTCGGAAAATATTTCGCCTTTGCCAATACTTTGTATTGCTTCTTTGACTACTGGAAAACCAACTGGTGCATAAGCTACTACATACCAAATAATTCTTACCCAACCTGTAAACCAAGATTGTGGAAAATAATTATCAAATGCAATAGCAATAAGTAATAAACATAATGAAATAATTGCTGGTAAAAACATTTTTAAAGCACTTTCATTACCGCTTGAATGGTCGTGTCCATCTTCATCTGAATGTTCACTATGATTGTGCCCATCTTTTGACATGCCCATCTTCTAACAATGCTTGCCCTGCATTAGTATATATTTTTTCTTGCTGTGTGCAACAAAGTTGTTTGCCTTTTGCATCGTAGGTATGTTTATGTTCCATAATTAAATCAATCTTTTTGTTTTAGTTTGTAATTGATATAAACTTGACTGTGTTGTTTTTCTAAAAATCTTCTTCTAAACGAATTTGTATTTGAATGATAAAATAAGTGGTTATCGATAAGCAAAAGGTTAATGCTTTAGGGATTATCATAAATAACCCAAAACACTTATAATCATTCCTAAAAAAATAGGGTTTCGACTGATTGAAAAAACACCTTTAGTTATTAATTCAGTTTTATTTTTTCATCAATACCAATACGCCAACTATTACTCATTTGATATTGAGCAATACCAATCCAAATTAAAGAAATATGAATTAAAACTAAACCAATTATTTTGAAAGCACTAAAACTCAGATAAGAAATAGGAATCAGGTAGTTATAAAGTTTATCAGAAAATGAAAACAAAAAACACTAAAAAATAAAAAAGCAATAAGTAGTTTCATTACCAATCCTATATAATCGTGTGCATTATCTGCCTTTCCAAAATGTAATTGGATTTATACCTGTTTTTTTATACGTTCTATATGTTGGAATAAAAGGCGATTAAAAATAAAGTAAAAAGTAAAAGGGTAAATAAATTTTAAGCATATTCATAAGTTTATATTTTAATGTTCGTGTTCGCCTGTGTTTGATAGTTTAGCATTGATAAAGAATGCACCTTTTGTTACAATTTTAGCTCCTTTTGGGATGTCATTTACAAACGTAATAGCGGTATAACCCATATTAGAAACCCCTTTTACCACTTCTATTTTTTCAAAATTGGTGTGCTTTTTTGGATCTGCTTCTTTGCCTTTTCTGCTTCCTTATGGTCGTGTCCTGCTTCGCTCTTCTTCGTGGTGTTCTTCTGGCTCTTTGTTGGTGACAATAAAAATATAAAACTTACCATCAGCTTCTACAATAGCATCGGTAGGTACGGCTGGGGTTGTTACATTATTTAAGCTAACAATACCTGTAATATTCATACCATCTATCAAGCCTGTTTTATTGCCTTTTACATTGCAATGTACTGGTATGGTTTTGCTATCGTTTTCAAATGCAGTCCCAATACTATATACTACTGCATCGTATTCTGTAGTAGGATTGTTGGTTAAGGTAAAATGTATGGTTTGCCCAACTTTAAGCATGGGCAAATCTTTTTCAAATACATTTAGGTCTAAGTGCAAAGCACCATTATCCACAATTTCGGCAACTGGCGAAGACACATCTACATAAGAACCAATTTTTGCAAAAACATTGCTAACTGTGCCACTTATAGGACTTGTAACCACTAAAGCAGATTGTAAATTACTGTTTGAAACATTGTTAGGATTGATACCCATTAATTGAATTTGCTGCTGTAATGAAGCTCTACGAGTTCTTAATGTTTTTAATTCAGCATCGGCACTTTGTAAGTTTTTCTTTGCTCCTGCATTTCCCTCGTTAAGTTCTTTTTGCCTTGCTAATTCTTGCTCTGCAAAAATAATTTTACTGGCTATGGTTAAATATTCTTCTTGTAATTGTATAAATTGAGGATTGGCAATAGTTGCAATTATTTGCCCTTTTTACAAAAGAACCTATTTGTACATTAAGGTTTTAATTACACCACCATATAAAGAAGTAGCATTTGCCTTATTGTTGTTCGGTACTTTTAAATTACCATTGGCTTTTATAGTAGCGGTTAGTTCTTTCATTTCTATTTTGCCATAAGTAATACCCACTGTATTAATTTGTTCTTCGGTAATGGATGCAATGGTAGGTAGTGCTTCTTCGTGGTGTTCTTCTTTTTGGCTTCTGTTTTTGTTTCTGCTGTACCGTGATTATGTCCATCGCCTTCTTTGTGGTTATGGCAGGCAGAAAATAATGATAAAGCGTAAGATCATAGTATTGCTACAGAATTTATTTTATTTATTTGAAATATCATTTGAAATTATTTATTGATTATTGAATTTATGTTTACTACTGATTGGTTTACTTGTTGAATACTTTTTAGGTAATTCAATTGTACATCAGTAGCTGTTTGCAAAGCATACAAATACTCTACATAAGTAATATCGCCTGTGCGATAGCCCAACTGTGCTGCTTTTACAATTTCGGTAGCATTGGGTAATGCTTGGGATTGATAATAATTATATTGTTGTACATCTTGCTGGTATTGTGTTATCGCATTTTGCAGTTGAGCATTAAGTTGAATTTTTGATATTCTGCTTGTTGCATGCTAAACTTTGTTTTTGATATTCCAAGCTATTAATTTTTGCTTTGGTAGCTCCAAAAGTTAGTGGTATAGCAATTCCAATATTTACTACATTAAATCTATTACCTGAACCAAAGTATTTATCTACTCCATTTATAGTTTGTATGCCTATTAATGATTGATTGGAATATCCAATTTTAAAATCGGGCAAGCCTTCTGCTTTTTCTACTTTTTGGTTTGCTCTGCAATTAGCATATTTTGATTAATCGATTGTAACATTGGGTGATTGGCTATTGCATTGTATCAATTAAACTATTTACGTTAAGGGCGCATATATTATTTGTAGGAATTACAATACTATCTTTTATATTTATTACTGTTTGTAAACTTTGTAGGCATTTTTTAGTATACTTGGTTTTGTTGTGCTAATAAATTGATTTCACCTTTTTTGTTTGGGCTGTATTGATTTCAATTTTTTGGTATCGCCTGTTTTATATCTCAAATTGGCTACCCGTAAAAACTCGATATATAAACTATCCAAACTTTGTAATTTTTGCTTGTTGAATTGTAAATATTCAATTTGGTAATACAAACTCCGCACTTGATTTTGATTTCGTAAATACTCAATAGCTGTTGTAGTTGTTTGCTTTTACTTCCGCATTAATCAATTCTTTTTTAGCCCCAAATAATGTAGGAAATGGTATGGTTTGAGAAAGCTGAAAAGCATTATCAAACTTGAAACTATTGTACTGTCCAAGCTGTGTATTAAAATCTAATTTGGGCAATTCGTTTGCAGTTTTTTCTCAGACTTTCAGTTGCTTTAATTTCCAAATCATTTGCCTTAATAGATTGATTGTTTTGAATTGCAATATTTATTGCTTCGTCTATAGAACTAATATTTACAGTTTGAGCATTTAAATTAATTGTTGAACATAAAAACAATAAAGTAGCTGCTGTGGTAATAGGTTTCATTTTTGGCTTCCTTTTTAAATTAATTTTTGTATTAAAAATGATATAGAGTAAGGGCAATACAAATAATGTAAGGAAGGTTGCTGTTATTAAACCACCAATAACTACAGTGGCTAAGGGCTTTTGTACTTCTGCACCTGCACTTCCACTTAATGCCATTGGTAAAAAGCCTAAGCTGGCAACTGTGGCTGTCATTAATACTGGTCTTAATCTTATTTTTGTACCCTCTATCACTCTTTTAATTACGTCTGTCCAACCTTCTTTTCTAATTGGTTGAAAGTACCAATTAAAACAATGCCATTTAATACTGCTACACCAAATAAAGCAATAAAACCGATACCTGCACTAATACTAAATGGCATACCACGAAGTAATAAAGCAAAAACCACCACCAATAGCACTCATTGGTATGGCTGTAAATATTAAACCTGCTTGCTTGAAAGAACTGAATGTAAAATAGAGTAACATAAAATTAATAATAGTGAAATAGGTACTGCAATCAATAAACGTTTACTTGCTTTTGTAGGTTTTCAAAAGTGCCACCGTAGGTAAAGTAATATCCCGAAGGCAATGTCATTTGTGTATTTAGTTTGGTTTGAATTTCTTCCACTACACTTTGTACATCTCTACCTTTTACATTAAAGCCTACTACAATTCTTCGTTTTCCTGCCTCTCTACTTATTTGTGCAGGACCTAATTTGTAACTGACATTGGCTACCTGTGAAAGTATCCATATTTTCACCAAATATTTTTATAGCTACATCTTGGCTAATGCCTGTCATCAATTCATTAAAACGCATTTGAATAGGTTGATTTTTTTCAAAAAATATACCTGGTATGGCTTCCAACTTTTCCATAATTTCATCTGCTAATTCATTATATGATTTATCAGTTTTCCAATCCTTTTGTGGTTTTAGAATTATCATCAT
>JADKGD010000019.1 GCA_016717145.1 Saprospiraceae bacterium
GATCCACCTATTTTATATCTATTCTACATTTTTTATCAAAAATTAATTGGTATATTTTAGCGTCGTTTTATTGATTTTATTATTTTTTGTCATCCGAAAAGGAGACTTTTTCAGTAAATCAAACGTTAAAATATTGTGTTATACTTTTAAATGTTATTAATCCAAATTAAATATATCCTGAACATGGATCCATTAAAGGAAAATTTTGAAAAATCAGCTTCCTCAAAGCTGACATTAAACCAATACTAAAAGATCATGGTGATAAAAGATTGACGAAGTCACTATAGAGCAACATGATAGGCGGAATGCAGTGTTCGTAGTATGGATATGGGACAACTTCATCACTCATCCAGAGGAAGGCATTAGATTCAAGATTGATTTCCTCAACTAGAGGAATTATTACCACGCATTCCAAATGCAGACATTATTGCCGGAAGGATTATTCCGGCTTATGATGGTTGGCGAAATTCCCACCATAGAAAATGTTAGGTGGTTATCTGCTGAATGGCGAAAAGGTTCTGAAGAACTCGTTTTGTCCTCGGATGCATTGCCTAAAAAGAACTTCTCTGAGACTCAGTTTAGTATTCTGTTTTAGCCATGCTGTCTGAGAGTATTTTTGCTCAAATAGGAAGAAGGAATGAAAAAATGATTATTGGGATGTTATGTGTGAAGATTCTATGAATCTTATTGCTCTTGCCTAGGGTAGCTGCTTACATATATCGTCGATCATTTTCCATAATGATGTCCACATTACCCAAGACAGATATGGATTGGGCGAACACGGCCACATAATATTGGCTGGATGATGGTATGATTTTAATAGCCTATGAGATTGTGCGTACGACTATTCTTCCTATGCCGATAAAGAAGAAATCTAGCCCACACCATGCACCTCGTTGGATCAACATTAAGTGACGTTATTATTCATTTAGTGCTATCAATGAATTCCTTGGCCGGACCATTATACGGCCTCGCGAATCAGGAAGTGATTAAGTGGATAGTTTGAAATGGTAGAGGAGCTTCCAACAATCCTGATAAGGTTCAAATAAGAAAATACATAAATGATACACTTTGCAGAAGGAAAAGTAGTACCCTGCTTTGGACATGCGGTTCTTCGTCAGCCAGATCCCAGGTTTATAGCTCAAAAACGATTGCTGAGGACAATATGCCTGACGATCCCTATTGTTCAAATAGTTTGGGACTTATTTGAACTTGTACCTGAAATTCATGGTTTCTTGGGAAAGGTAAAAAATCCATGGCCAAATGTGGATGCACATTCAGGGGCATGCTAGTTGTTATGGACTAAGAAGAATTTTATACAGTTCTTTTTGGCGCTGTAAGGCATTAGGAGTTTGTGCGGTTTATGTTGGGACAGGGCCCTGGGACTTCCATTAGAAAAGACCAAAATCCAATCACAACCGATTGGTTAAAACAATATATTGCCAATAATAATTTTAAACTATAATATAATAAATAAATGAATTCATCCAAGCGATTTAAAAATACAAAAAAGAGACAGAGTGGATTAGGATAGTTGGTGATAGTAGGCTACTCGTGAAAGTTGATTTTTACTGAGTGAACTTGGTGAATCGGTATACGTTGAAGTAGAGAGAGTTGGAGAAATCATTTCAAAAGACGAAGTATTTGGTACAGTTGAAGCAGTAAAAAACCACTCAGATTTATTTATCCTAAAGTAATCGGTGAAACCTTGAATTCAATGGAAAGTTGGATGAAGCAGATGGTGATAACCAGGGCTTATTAATGAAGATCCCCCTTGGTGATGGATGGATGTTAAAATAAAATAACTGATGCTTCTGAACTTTCAGAATTATGACGTCGACGCTTACATTGCACTTGTCAGTTAACATCAGCTTTATCAATTTATTCTTAAGTCCCATCGATTCTCATATAGCGCAATCGAGGCTATTAAAGCCGGCCATCAATATTTTGATCTATCCCGCGGTCAATCGATTTCTCTTCGAAATTATACCTCGCTTTTGGCTGATAATGCCGCGATCAAAGTGAAACTCCGCACGTATCTCGGAGAACTGATTTCTGATTCCCTCACTTGAAACTTGTTCCAGACCAATTACAATGGTTGCTCTGTGTGGATCACAAAGTATAATCTGAGCACCCATGTCTATAAGCTTGTCTACAAAAAAAAACCTGCTTTCGACACATTTTTGGTGGATCAAGATACTTCCTTTGGCCTGAATTGCCGTGACAAGGATTATACTCAGTAAAATCAGGCGTAAAACCAGGGCAAGGCGAATCAAATAGTCATTGTAGAACCGTCTATAAAACTTTGTATCTCATCATCTTAGTAAATATATAAAATATTTTTCATCTCTATTTTAATTCCTAATTTCTCAAATGTCCAATGGAATAATCCCCAGGCTTGACCGAAAACATTTGTGATCCTAAGACTGCTTTGAGTCATTGCAGCCAAACCAATAAAACTACCTATTTTAATCCTGTCCGGTAATATGGTGTGCTCTGTTTCCACCCAGATACGTCGACTCTTCATTAGTCAGCAGGTTTGAACCCACACCAGTTATTTTTGCACTTCCATGCTGATTTAGCTTGCTTTGCATAATGAATTTGCCAAGTATGGCTCACATGCTGCGTATATTTGTTACAATCAGCGAGTACTGCTGATCTTCACATTGCGGTACCGGTAACAGATATTTCATCCATCAAAATAAATGTCCCCTTCAACTGATTTGCCCCAATATAAAACTGGTCACCTGCTTCATCAAATTGAAGTAGCACCAAGCATCTGAAACCTAAAAAGTGAGTATCAAGTCTTCGCGACCTATTTTGTCTCCTCCTGGTTTAGGTAAGTATGCTTTTTTAAACCTCGCCAATAAAGGTCCAAGAAGCATCACTGATCCACGTATCTTTCGCATTATCCTGATAGGTTTCTGAAGATAGATGATCTGTATCAATATCATCTGCCTGAAATGTAAAATCATTAAGACCAATCTTTTCTATCTTGACATTTAAACCTTTTAAAAGTTCCATTTGCTTTCTAATATCCAAAATATCAGGAATATTTTTAACGGTTACTTTTTTGTTCGTTAAGAGTACTGCACTGACAATCTGCAATGCTTCATTGTTTGCACCTTGAGGTTGGATAGATCCCGAAAGTTTTGCATTCCCCTGAACTCTAAATGCTTGATTTGACATAGTGCTGATTTTAATTTTTAAACCTCAAATATATTACAATAATTAATAATATTATTTATAATTCCGGATTTTTATATCATGGTATTTCAATTAAAAAAATATCATATAAAAAGTATAAGACTAAATATAAAATTCAAAGGGTTGAATTTGTTAATACTTAAAGAATATTAATATGATCCATCACATATCTCTATGCCTTTCCCAGTAATTTTGGTCTTCAACTTCTTCCAGTAAATTTAAGTAATTCTGATAGCGGATTTCACTTATTTCACCCGATGTAATCGCTTGTTTAACTGCACAGGCTGGTTCATTTCTAAGGTACAATTAGCATATTTGCATTTGTTCGACAGCACAAAAACCTTAAAATTATGTGCAATATCTTTACTTCAGATTGAAAACGCCAGTGTCTCAATACCTGAGTATCAATTAGCTGCCTCAAAAGACAGTTCGTGCATCTCGGCAAATGTTGTGGTATGTTGACCCTTTCCAGAAAAGTCAGATATTTCTTCAGTTTTCAAACTCAGTTTTGATTCAATTGAGTTGACAAGAGTTGATTTACCAACGCCGGATTGACCCGCAATCAGTGTTGTTTTACCTTTCAACAATTCCTTTAATTCTTCGATGCCTATTTTTTGACTCTGACGATGACAACACAACCTTATAACCAATTCTGGTATATATTTCATTCAATTTCTCTATAAAACGTCATATCCGCTTCAGTATTTAAATCAGCCTTATTAAACACAATAATGGCAGGGATATTATAGGGTTCCGTCATTATCAGAAAACGATCAATAAAAACCCAATTTAAGATTTGGTCACGCATGGTAATGATGATCATGACCTGATCTACATTACTTGCAAGAAAATGTAACTGGTGTTTTTTACGAGGTGATTGCCTTACAACATAATTTTTTCTAGGTGAAATAGCTCTGATTATAGCTCGAAAATCGTCAGCATTTTCCAATTCAAGCTCAATTGTTACCTCATCACCAACTGCAACAGGATTGGTTAGTTTTAAATCGTCAAGTTTTATTTTACCTGCAATACGACATTTATACAAAATTCCATCTTCACCTTTTACATTGTACCAACTTCCTGTAGATTTAATTACAATTCCTTCATTCGAGAACTTGAAGTTTTGGAGTTGTGGATTGTTCATGAATTGCAATTGATAATTCCTTTATGAGTTTGGATCTTTTTCTATGGCATTTCTACTACTATTATATCCGCTCCGGCTTTAGCATTCGCAGCTGCTTTTTCAGGAGTAGCAATGCCGCCCCCAATAATAAGGGGAATATTTAATGCACCACTTACCGCACTTATCATTGATTCAGAAATAGGATTTTGCACCACTTCCGGCATCCATATATATCTGTTTTAATCCCAGCATCTCACCTGCGACAGCGGTACACAATGCAATATCTTCTTTATTGGCAGGAATTGGATTCGTATTACTCATATATTGTACACTGGTCATAATACCTCCGTCAATGAGCATATATCCTGTAGAAATTATCTCGAGTGGGCTTACTTTCAAAAAAGGAGCAGTGATAACATGTTTCCCGATTAATAAGTCAGCATTTCTTCCTGAAATTAATGATAAGAATAACAAACCATCTGCTTTATAACTAAGCTGAAAGGAATTTCCCGGAAACAATATCATAGGGATATTGCACATTTCTTTCATAGATTTTAGGACATAGTCGAGCATGTCATTTACTACAAGGCTACCTCCTATAAAAAAATAATCTACTCCGGCTCAAGAGACATTTCAAGCACATGCTGGATTTTACCTAACCTAACCTTATCGGGATCTATTAAGACTACAAATTTCTTTTTACCTGTATTTTTGGCATCCAGAAATTGTGCATAAAGAGAATTTGTTACCATTAAAGTTTCGATTTCTGCTACAAAGATAAATATTTATTCTCAGGAATTATTATGTATATCATTAATAAATATTATGGCTATAGTCATAACCAAAATTAATTAATAAAATTCAATAAAGTTTAACAAAAAAAATAAAAAGCCCGATCGTTAATGATCAGGCTTTTGGGCGTCCCCCTCTAGGACTTGAACGATTACTGATATTCAATATGTTATGATAATCATATACTTGGGTGACGTTTAGGGTGACGTTTTTAACTAATGTATCCACTTTTATCAATAAATTATTCTTTATCTGGTCCATGCTCTAAAATGTGTTTAACAGCATTTGCTATATCTTAGGAATATATTGCAATATTATTAGCAAAATGTAAACTATCTTGGTTATTATTTATCAAATCTGGACATAGCCTAACTGAAATATCAACTACAAGTTTTTTAAATTCTTCATCTGAAAGTTTAATATTCATTTTATTGTATTGCTTATTGATTTTTGATTTAAATTAGTTTTATGAAATAACTAATAATAAAAATTTAAATTGTCATAAAATTCAATCTCACTAATAAACATAATTATTCAGGTGTGGAAGCCTTTTTTTGTCTAGGTTTTATTGTTGTTCTTTTAAATTCACTGCTAACATTAATAGCAACAGACAACCTTCCATTTAAATCTCTAGATGAAGAATCCCATCTTGAAGTTATTGTGACTAACTCAGTGCCTTTCCTTTTTTGATTTATGTAAATTTTTATAAAGTACATAAAAAAATGCCAACATGCAATTAGAATTGAAGACAAAACCACAATATTAGGAAAAAAAGGACACCAGTGAAAATTATTTTGAGAACAAAAAAATATCAAAATAATTGCAAAAAATATAGTTATACAAAAGGTAATAGTAGTAGAAACATGATTAGTGGCCCACATTTCAAAATAATCAGTCATTAAAATTAATAATGATACTATTATTAATAAATTCAAATAAAATAAATACGCAACATGATCATCTTTTAAAATGTCAACTATATCAAAACCACCGAATAAAAGCATAAGAATACTGTACATGCCTGAAAATAAACATAAGTAATTAAACTTACTTTTATCTAGACTATTTTTAATTTCTTTTTCTGTAATATCTTTTTCATTTGAATAATTCCTTTCATCTTTTTCAAATTCCGCAAGTAAATCATTAATACTAACAGAATTACGTGCACCTTCTTTATAAGATTCTGTTACATAAGATTTTATGTTTTGAATAGTTAAATCAATTTTAGTAATTGAGTCTTTGGCTTTAAAAAAATTACCACCAAGCTTTTCATTAAAATGATTAAGTAGATCAACAGAAAACACATATGCAAAATTGAAAGCTGCAAATAACTCGAACAATGAGTTGAATTTATCCATAGTTTTATGAAATTATTCAACAATAGTTTTTACACTTGGACCATTAAACATTTCATAAAAATTTACTCTCCAAGGCACTGCAATCTCTGGATTATTAAAGCTCCCCATAGCAAGATAATTGTCTGTATCATGTTCAATTCTGTACGACCTATCATCTCCTACTGCAAAATGAACTTTCTCATTTGTTTCAGTATATTCAATAATAAAATCATGTTGCTTAATTCTAACCTTAAGTCCCATATTGTTTTTATAGGAAATTAAGTTACTCACCAATTGAGCAGTAGAATCATAATCTTCAAGAAGTATATCTAATTTACCACCTCTAATAAGGAAATTAAATATAGAACTCTGGTAATTCTTATTCTTTGAAATCTCACCATTAAGGTTACCAGAATACAATATTACATAATTATTTGCTGAATTAAAAATATTCGAAAGAACTATTGCCGCATGTTCTGCCCCAGCATTAAGGTATGGTTCCGAGAGAACATGTATTAGCTAAGTTGAATATAAATTGTCCGTATTGTTGTAAGGTCATAATTTTATTTTGGTAATTAACGTTGATAAGGTTCTATTCAACTCCCAAGGTAAATTGTTATGGCGAAAAACATTAGCCAAATGTACTTTTAAGTCTAAAAATTTAGTTTTGTGCGAATATACAACTATCTTTTTTAAAAATGGTACTCCTTAACAAATATTTATTTTTTAATATTTCTAATTTAAAATTTTTAAATATTTGATAATTAACTATTTATAATATATTTTTATTAGAAATGCTGATATTATTAATGAATTATTTATGTAAAATAGGTTATTCGAGCATGATATTAATTTCGAGATATTTATGTAAATTCATATTTGCCCCCCTTTATAGTATATTTTGAAATAAATATGTGTGAAGCTAAGGTTATGGCAGTACGATACTTTACTAAAAAAGGAGATTGTACCGCCCTACCACTTTCGTAAAATGCCTGTTATACACAGCCTTACTTAGTTTGAGTTTTGGCTGGAAAATTTTAAGAAAATGGAGTACTATATTATTTTTGACCCTAATAAAGATTTTTACGAAGGAGTTTCTATTAATTCTACGTTGGTATATAAATCAGTTTGGAGATATTTTATTATCTAAAATATATGGATTTGGTAGAACAACTATCATACCGTCGGCTCTTTGGAAACCGCATGTAATAGCTATTGTTTTGTCTAATATACTTTCATAAGTACTGTTTTCAGTTGGTGGAGATTCCATACCAAACGAATAATTTTCGTTTTTAGGAAATTTAAAGTCTGATAAATAGCCACCACGTTCAGTTTTTAATATAGTTAGTTTTAATCCTGAATTATCTAAGAACTTGGATTTAAAAATAATGGGATCATTATCATTATCAAATATTATGGTTATAGTTGGGTAAGGCTCTGTTTTCGCCTGAACTATAAGGTTTACAGGTGTGAATTCATCAATTTTTTGTTTGTTCATTTTATTATGTTTTAGAAATTATTTATAAATTTAAAAGTTATGTTTCAGATACACGGATATAATATTTATGTTTTAAAGGTTACTAAATTTTATTATCAACGCATAATTTATTCATTTGGTTTGTTCAACTTACTAATAGGCGCAACTGTTTTTACCTGATAAAACTCGTAATTAGCTGATTTACATACCTTTATTGTTTCTTTTTGTCTGTGTAGGTTTTATAAATCTAAGTATCACTTCATTTTCTGACATTGATTTTATAATAAATGGGTTAAATGACAATTCTCCGTTTTCTTCTTTTATTATAAATATATTAGTCCTTCCAAATGACGTTTCATAAATCATTTTACCATTTACATTGATTGTTTTGGTTGGGTCAAAGTCTACTAAAAATTTTCTAAAGAAACATCGTCATGTTTTGATGGTAGTTTAGAAATTAAAACCTTAAACTGACTGTTTGTTAAATCATCCAAGACCGGTAACCTTTTCCAATATTCATTAGGAACTAAATTTGTAAGAACTTTTAAAAATTCTCTTTCTTTCTTATTTATTACTAAATCCATAATCCTCTTATTATGATTATTGATTAATAAAATTGAAGTTTTTATTGTGGACATATAACCGGAATTGCCTGTAATACATTACCGTTCATTTTAAGGATAAAACACTGTCCTTGGTAGTTTTTCAAAATGATACCCTTTTCTGGATTGTCAATGTACAAAGTACCATTGGATAAATGAAGTTCTGTTTTGGGTTCAGTGGTATTTATTCCTACTTTGGGGAAATCTTCACAGGCATCTCCTATACCATTATTGTTTTGATCTGTCTGGAATTGATTTGGATAGTTCGGACAGTTGTCAGTTGAATCAAAAATTCCATCACAGTCTGTATCCAATGGTTCACAGGCATCTCCTATACCATTATTGTTGCAGTCCTGTTGATTTGCGTTTGGTGTGTTGGGGCAATTATCACATGAATCACCTTTTCCATCATTGTCAACGTCCTCTTGATTACTATTGGATATGTTAACACAATTATCGCACAAATCGCCAACACCATCATTATCAGCATCAAACTGATTGATATTTGAAGTGTTAATACAATTATCACAAACATTACCTATTCCATCACTATCTGTGTCCACCTGATCAGCGTTGGATATAATTCTACAATTATCAATATTATCATTGACTCCATCAGCATCTGAATCCTGACATGCATTACCTATTCCATTATTATTCCAGTCTGCCTGATCGGTATTGGGTATTGATGGACGGTTGTCGTTTGAATCATTTAGTCCATCTGTATCTGTGTCTGAATTAGTATCACACTTGTTTCCTATTCCATTGTTATTGGCATCTGCCTGATCTGTGTTTGAGATACAAGGACAGTTGTCGATGTTGTCCGTAACTTTTTCACCATCCGAATCTGATGCGGTATCACAAACATTGCCTATTCCATTATTGTTGCAGTCTGCCTGATCGGTATTGGGTATTGATGGACAGTTGTCGTTTGAATCATTTAGTCCATCTGTATCTGTGTCTGAATTAGTATCACACTTGTTTCCTATTCCATTGTTATTGGCATCTGCCTGATCTGTGTTTGAGATACAAGGACAGTTGTCGATGTTGTCCGTCACTGTGTCACCATCGGAATCTGATGCGGTATCACATTTATTGCCTATTCCATTGCCGTTACAGTCTGCCTGATCGGCATTTGGTATTGTTGGACAGTTGTCTGTAAAGTCATATATTCCATCTGTATCTGTGTC
>JADKGD010000020.1 GCA_016717145.1 Saprospiraceae bacterium
CAAATCAATATCCAGAGCATTTGAACTAAAAACTGAAAAAGGACTGCCTGAAAGTATAACAGCTTTTATTTCAGGTTTTTCTTTGACAAATTTATTGTAGGGATATACTTCACAATATATGTTTAATTCTTCAACCTTCTTAATATTAGTTGTAGTATATTATATCAAAAATCAAGGATTACAATTAATTCATTCATAAGTAAAAAGATATAATCTTATACCCAAAGTTTTGATAATAATTCTTGATATAATAAACAATAAAAATCTAATTTATTTCTATATAAATTGTATTTTAACTTCATCTATATTTATATCCCCGTTTAAAGCTTCAAATTGGATGCGATTTAGGTCTATTCCCCTTATTTTAAAATAAGTCCTGATAGAATTTACTCTGTTTTTACTTAGCAGAGATTCGTCAAATGTATTGAGTGTTCGTAAAACAATTTTTGATTCACTTTTTTGTACGCAGGCGACTAATAACATTATCCAAAGACCTTAATGGCTTTGTCGCTTAAGGTTGCATAACCTGTATCAAAAGGAACAAAAATTTCGTCTTTTGATACCACTGCATAGCCTCCGCTCTTTTTAACTTCTGAAACCTCTGTCAATTTTTTTTGTGTTAAAAATTGGCCATAATCCTGTATTTTTAGTGTATAACCTTCCAAATAATCAGGCCTATCTTTTATATAATACGATCAATATTTCCTCCCTTCCCTAATTTCTGCTAGAACGGGACGGGAATCGTATAAAATAACCGCTTCTTTTGATGATTGGACAGAGAATCGTACTATTGGAATAAACACCGCTCAACAATAACACAAAACCGGGGGAAATTTTAGTTTTTAGCGTTCATATGGATTAAATTTTCAAACTTATTCTTCCAACAACCCTCTTCCTTTCTTTAATTACATTACCTTTCAATATTAGGATCCTGCAATAATTTGTCCAAAACCCCATTTATAAACTCTTTACTTTTTGAAGTACTATAGTTTTTAGCCAACTCAACGTATTCATTAAGCGTTACCCTTTTTGGAATGGTCGGGCAATATAAAATCCTCACAGATTGCCATTTTAATCATTATCGCGTCCAAAATAGCAAACCTCTTAGCATCCCAATTCTCTAACATCAGCACTTATTAACTCTAGTAACACTTTATCTTCACTTAAAGTTCTCTAAGCAAAATTTCCCCATATTCTTTTGATGTTTCCAGGTCTGGGTAATGCTCATTTATATAATCGTCATCATCACTTGGTAATGATTTAAGGACTTTTTTTTATCGTCCCAATAATTAGTGATTTATCGTCTTTCCAATTGGCAAAACTGATCCCTCAATAATTTCATTAAACAATTCGCTTTTTCTGCAGAAACCTAAATAATTCCAACAACATTTCAAGATTTTCATCATTGTCTTCGTATCTTTAGATAAAAAGATGTTGTATGGTTCTTCTTTTACGAACTCAAAATAAATAGTTCTGAAATGATCTTTATCAACTGGTTGTGCAAAGTCGCTTTTTTCAAACTTTTTAATAAGAAGCTTGTTTTTCACAAGCCCCTGAATCATTTGGTTTGTCCAAAGTTTAGGGGTAAATAACTTGTCGATTTCAGTTGGTAGATGTTTAGCTTTTCTTTTTTCAAAATCATCAGAAGCAGTTTTGGTAATTTGAATCAGGTTGTACAGGGAAAAAAGTAATAATTCAAAACGTCACTTCAATTTTTTCCAAAGTATTCCTCATCATGATCAAAAGTAAGAGATCTATCCCCTGTTTTGAGCGTACAATACCTGCATCACTTTTACATTGTACATTCGTCTGCTTGGGTCAGTTTTGAATTACTTTTAATTTCAGTTGACAATTTCTTCCTTGATTTTAACACACAAATATAAGAATACATTTTAAATTACAAATTTTTAACATTCGTTATTTATAAGTAAGTTTAATTTTGTCCGGTTATCTATCCGGAAAAGTAATATAAATGAAAAACCTATGTTTAGAAAACCATATGGGGAGCATTTTATAATCGACATTCAACTTCCGGTTAATCCATTTTCTTTCTTTAAAAAAACAATAGTTACTGTCGCCAAGACATCAAAAAATAATAAAAATATTTTGAAATTATTTGGCTTGTTTTCTTAATAAATTTATAAATTTTACGACAAAATAAAGCCAAAATGAAGGTATTGCAATTATTATTAGTTACAGGATTTTTAGCTTTGCAAATCTTGTAATATGCCAGAAAAACTTATGGAAAAAGATTGATGGGAAAAATGTTCATTAGGATCGAAACAAAGGTATATAACACCTGAAAAATATGATGTTTTAACTTTTGATTTCAGTTAATTTCGAATCAAACCTTTAACGAAACAAATTGAGATCTTATTGTCGAAGAATTTATTATGGGCTTTCCGATGCCGGATGGCAGTTTGAAACTCATCTGAATGGCAGAAACGCCGGTTTTGACGACGCATTAATGATGAAGTTTCCAGGAAGCCACGTCTTTACCGGTAAAGGTATAGATCTACCTGCTGCATTCCTGAAAATGAGTAAATCTCCTTTGGTGTCCATGTAATGATTATGAATGAGGGACACCGTACTTTATATATTGATCCATATACACAAGACAACCGGACGGAATACATCATGTATTACAAAAGGGACTAAAAAATAAAACCAAAAAATCTACTTGTGGCATTTCCGACAAAACAAAGAGTCATCAGATGACGAAAAAGGAATTCAACCTTAGGTCTCATCATCACGTGTCAGTGACTGCACAACGTGAACATACAGACTTGCCCCTCGCTTGTACCGAGAGTATGCAAATTTCATGGAGGAACAGTTGAAAAGGTTCTAGCGGCATTACAATGCATCAATGACAAGGGTAAATGGTCTTTACGAGCGTGATGCAGCCATAACTATGAAATTAATCGGAAATACAGACAAATTAATCTATCTCGTTGGTGCAACTGATCCATATACAAATAATGACGGAGGCACTATGCTTGATGAAAAATCAAGATAATGTTGACAATGTGATTGGATTTTCAAATTATGATATAGGCCACGTATTTAGCACTGGCGGAGGTGGAATCGCCGAACTCAGGTCTCCATGCAGTATTGGCAAGGCACGAGGTGTCACTGGTTCACCGACACCAATTGGTGATGCATTTGATATTGATTATGTTGCACATGAAATGGGCCATCAGTTTGGTGCTGATCATACCCAAAACAACGATTGTCAGAGAAACGAAAACAGCTATGGAACCTGGCAGTGGAAGTACCATAAATGGGATACGCCGGAATTTGTGACCCTAATATCCAAAACAATAGTGATGATCATTTTCATCGGCATCAGCTTGAGCGAAATTGCAAACTTTGTTGTGGCAGGTTCTGGAAATACCTGTGCAGTCAAAACGGACGGAGATAATCAAAACCAGTTGTCAGTGTATCAAAAGCAGCTACATCGATTCCAGTATCGACTTCATTTGGTACGGCGCAATTGTGGAAGTGACGCGCAAGACGGAGATCTTTTATCTTATTGCTGGGAACAGATCGATAATGAAACTGCCACTATGCCGCCAAAATCTACCAATACTGGAGGCCCTGCATTCAGATCACTATCACCTATGTCCAGTCCAGTGCGTTATTTCCCTGATTTACAACGCAGATATATGCTAACTTGGGAGGCACTTCCTAAATTTCATTAGCAAAGAAACAGGATTTCAGATTGTACAGTTCGAGATAATAACCCAAAAAGGCGGTTGTACTGATGCGGCTTAAATGTGTTGAAGTAAAACATCAACTCGCAGCTGGACCATTTTTAGTAAGCTATCCAAATCTAGCTTTGGTAAACTGGCTTGTTGGTACCAAACAAACCATAACCTGGGATGTGGCAAAAACTGACCTTGCTCCTATAAATTGTAAATTTGTAAACATACTTCTATCAATTGATGGGGGCAAATCATATACCATTACTTTAGCCAGCAAGTTGCCAAATACAGGGTGTTACGGAGAACAGAAACAATTCAATATGCCGACCTCAACTGCCAAAGTTATGGTCATAGCTGATGATAATATCTTTTGGTGATGTGTCAAATGCAAATTTTAAAATTACTACTTCTTTTTCAGTTTCATCTGACGTAACTAAAATTGATGTTTGCAATCAGACTATAAGTCAATGCTACCATCACTTTGTCTAAAATCCAGAATATTAATCAAAGCATTGACTTAACTGTGGGCAACGGACCAATGGAATTGCAATATACATTCAGCGCCAATCCTGTGAATTTGCCTAACCCTTAGTAATAACTATTTTCAAACCTTCAGCCCTTTCTTTAGGAAAAAATCTTTAAAGTTCGTGCGAGTAATTTATCGAATGAAAAAATTGACAACCGACATAGAATTGCTTGTAGGAAATAAAACCCATTAAGCGCAACTCTTACCCCTTCATTAAATTTTACTGATGATATTGAACTGATAAATGTTAATTTTGCCTGGAAGATATATCCTAAGTATAATATTGTAATATTGAAATTTCAACAAATCCATCTTTTGGACCCCATAGTCCACACACAAGTGTTGTTTCATCCAGTTCGTATAAAACAACAAAATTTAGTCGCCGGTAAAGTTTATTACCGGTATGCGTAAAGCTAATAGCCCGTGTATTATAAAATCCTTGTGGAACAAATATTTTCATTTAAAAACAGCTTCATCAACGGATCACAAACTGCCACATTATTAACGAATGGTAGTTTTGCTTGTAAATGCCGGACAATCAGTGAGATCAATAGAGATAAGTTAAACATTTTAAGTGCAAATGCCGAAAACTGTCAGATCACTTTAACGAGCTTACCTTTATATGGCGATTTGAAATTAAAAGGCGTAATATTATCTCTTGGGGGAATCATCAAATTATCCGAGGTTATAAATAACGAACTTGTCTACTTGCATAAAGGGGGAATAAATGAAACTGATAAATTTAATTTCGATATTCTTGATGATCTAAACCGTTGGTTACCAGGAAATTCCTTTAATATCATAAATACGCCAAACAACATTGGGCATTGCTGCTTTAGTAGAAAGAGGGATGACCTTGCTATGGGGATACACAATGCAAGCATATCGGTAGAAGGATTCGGCGGTAATAGTCCTTACACATATTCGATGGATAATATTAATTTTCAAACATCAAATAAATTTGAAAACCTGACTGGCGGCTCTTATACATTTTTTGTAAAAGATGCGCTTGGTGCCGTAAAATCATCAAATGTCATTAATATAGTCGAACCTTCTCAAATTCTTATGCTAACAGCATTAGATAAATATGATATTAAAATACTTGCAACCGGAGGTAAAGGAATGCTTAATTTTTCTATTGATGATATAAACTATATGCCTTCAACCGTCATTAAAGATCCTGGAAACGGGTCTTATACCGTCTACGTTAAAGATGAAAATGGATGTAAAAAGATCAACCAGGTAACTATAGACATACCCAAATTAGAATCAATTGCATTACTAACTACAGACATTTTCTGTTCCGGGCAAAAGCTACCATAGAAATCAATGGTTCAGGTGGCATTCCACCTTATTCTTTCAGCCTCAAATGGGGTAACATCAGAGCACCGGTACATTTATGCTACAGTGGTAAATATTCCTTGTTTGTAAAAGATGCCGGAGATAAAGTTATCGCATCAGATACGCTCTTACTTCAAATCCACCTGCATTAAATATTACTTTTGCTCCTAATAGATATGACATTACTGTCAATGTTACTGGTGGTAATCCACCATATCAATATAGTCTCGATAATGTTGATTTTATTCCAATAAATATCATTACAATTCCAGGAAATGGCACATACAAAATATATGTCAAGGACTCAAATCAGTGTACTAAGTCAAATTCCTTATCTATCAATTTATTGTCTACTGTAAATCAAACCATAAAACAAATCTCTTGCAACGGCAAAAATGACGGGTCTATTAAACTGCTTGCTGCAAATGGAACGTCTCCCTTTTAAATACTGTTTTAATGGCTCGCCATTTGGCACGATCAAAGAATGGCCAAATCTTATTCCTGGTACATATACTTACGTTGTTAAAGACGCTAAAACGATTCGATATCAGGTAGTATTCAAATTACTGAACCTGAAATATTAAAATCAGAGCTCCAAATTAATCAGAAAAACCTAACTATTGTAGCGTCTGGCGGAACACCACCTTACAAATATAGCATTGATGGAGGCACTAATTACCTTGATAACAATACATTTAATGACTTGCCTGAAAATACATATAATGTCTCTATAAAAGATAAAAATGGTTGTATCGCAACAACAATAGCAGTAATTTCATCCAGCATCGACATTTTAAAAAATATTGACATACAATTAACACCCAATCCTGCTTCGGATTTCGTAAGCATAAATTCTATATCATTTGGTTTTCCAGGGACAACATTAAAACTTTCCAATATTACTGGACAAGTTTTGGATATTTCAAACAAATTAGTTAAAAATCCGGATGTATGGGTACTCAATGTAAAAGATTTACCTTCAGGAATTTATATTGTATCATTGGTTACCAATTTAAAAAGCATTTCAAAATTATTCATCAAACAATAGGTGATGATTATAAATAATTAGGAACAGCACTGATTCTGGGTTAGGGTTTTTAAGTGTATGTATATAGGATTAATACTCAAGTTAAATTGACTGCAGTAGTGTCTTTGATTTTCTAATAGATGCCGAGTAAATTAACAATCAACGAGTCTATTTGCTGTCAAATCAATTATTTTCTATCCAGATTACGTTCCAAAATTCTTAATAAGAATCATTAGTATGTATAAAAGCTAGTTGTCTGGGTCATTGCTATTTCGACAATTTATTAATTCGTATTATTTTAACGTGAGTTCGATGTGATTTTGTCATGATTTTTGCATATTATAGCAATAATCCCGCCAAAATTATGTGTATTTGCATTTGTGCCCCTGGGTTTAAATCCAGGGTTACAAATATTTAACCCTTTCAGGGTTTTATGGTAAAAATCTAGCCCTGACTTTAACATAAAGCATTATAAATGATTGTTTTATTCGCCGAACTCACGTTATTTTAGGAAATTTTCTTTTATCGTTTGCCATTCAGGTAATTTTTTGAAATGCCACTTGTGTAACAATACGCCATTTTTCCATAGAACAATTCCAGGATTTGATCGCATCATTGTTTTGAGTAATTTTTCATCAGCAGTCAGAAACTCAGCATTAATACCGGATTCTTTTGCTAATGTGGCAGCTTTTTCTGCATCGACGCCACTAATAACAACAGACATTTTTACATTATCTTTAGCAGCAGCATCGTTAAGAGGTTTAATCACATTGATAAATGTGGCAAGAAATTCAGGGTTCCATTCAATATCATAATAAACTTCATCTTTATTCTTTATTTCTTTAATTGACTTCACAATCTGCATACTATCCTTATATCCCGACACAGCTATTGTATCAGATAAATAAAGGGTATCCTGAATGGTGCGGTGATTCTCAATGGCCTTATAATCTGCTTTATACACAACTATCATAAGGTGTGGTTCAGGATTAGATAAATATAGATTCGTTTTTTCATTTCCGTCAAAATCTGTAATATCAAAATGTGATATTTTGGTCTCCTTTATTGTCGGTTCTGTTTTAATTTGTTCGATTGTTTCATATTCGTCAGTAATTGCAGATAAATTTTTAAGATATTCGTCGTAGGTAAACAGTTTGATTTCTCCATTTTTTTTGTTTTTCATTTTCATTGCAAGAACCTTTACAGCTGCGGAAGCTTCCATCTCAGCTTTTTTTATAGCTGCAATGTTGGCTCCATTTCTGAATGGACGAAAATCTACATGAGGCTCATCCCAGTGAAAGTTATAAATACAATATAGAAATAATAAAATCGTAGAGCCCCCTATGATAATATTTCTGGTCATACGGCTAAATAACTGATGCATGCTTCGAGTGAAAAACAAAAAATAAAAGGCCGGTAATAATAAAAATATATCTTTAAAAAATGATATCCTCGGTTCCAGTTTTAGAAAATCACCAAACATCGCACAATCTGTCACCCTCATGTTTGTTACTTTGTACTCACCCCAGGCAGAGAAATTAAAAAGTTCTGATCCATAGGCACATAACCTGTCAAAATGTAAACCCTGTCAGCACTGTAAAAAAGCTACAAGCAAAAGAACATAAATGCAGTAAGTTTGGGTCGATCACCCATGGTGAGCATAAAACCTAATACGATCTCAAAGATGACCATAAAAATAGCAAAAAGTCATGGAATAGCTAGACAAGAAGGGAAATATCGGAGCTACAAAACTGATAGCTGTCTCTGCAAATGTGGTCTCAAACTGTGCAAAATAGTCTTCCATTTTAATGGCTGTTCCCATTGGATCAACGGCTTTTACCCAGCCTGAGAAAATAAATAAAATCCCTGTAAAATTCTGTAAATACGTCATAAACAATGACTTATGAACTTTATAAAACCGTGTCATTATCAGCGTAACAATTAATGCGGCAATGCCAATATAAGTCATTAGAGTAAGTAAAGTCATGAGATTGTTTTAATATGGTGGATCTTATCCGGTGTCAATAATTCTACAAATGTAGGTATTTAATAATTGAGGACGAATAATGATAATTTAATATTTGTAAAACAAGTGTTAAGGCATCGATCAATCGTATTTTGTTTTTACCAGATTTAGCATTTTAGTTCAATCGATGTGGTACTGAACAAAACATCCAATATTTCGCTGTGAGGCTGCCTCATAATATCGTCCAGCTGCAGCATTTGCCCTAAAATTGGAATATACAAGAGAATTAAAAATATTATTTACTTGCAATCCTAGTGTGATTTTTTTTGAATACTTTGAGGTGGTACCAAATACAATATTTGCATCAACATAAGCTTTTGACTTTGTAAAGTTCACGTCGTCCAGCCACATAACCCCATTGTAAGCTATTGTCCCCTCTGCAGATACATAAGAAGATACAGGAAAAGAAATACCGGTATTAAACTTATGTAGAGGAATGAGCGGCTGTTTATTTCCGGTAAGATCACTTGAGCCTATCAAATATTTGGTAAATTTAAAATCAGAGTAACTATAATTGACAGACAGGTTTAATGTAGGGGATAGGGCGATTTTAAATTCAGCATCAATACCTTTTCTGTTTGTTTGGGCAGCATTGCGATAAAATGTTTTTCCTGAAATTCCGCTAATTCAAAACCTTGTATCTGCTGCTTTACCTGTATATAATAAGCTGATATGGCCCACATAAAAGATTGTTTTGTGTTGATTTCAACCCAGCTTCAGTAAGAATTGCTGATTCAGGATTGAGCAAAGAATTAAATCCTGTATTAGCTGAAGGATTATTGGTCAGTTCGTTTAACGTAGGCATTTCGAATGAAGTAGATAGGTTGACATATAGAATGGATCTTTTATCTATTTTCAAACCCATACCCAAAGCACCATTTATTTTATTAAAACTGCGTCTGCCATTCTGAACACCATTTGAGGTAAACAAATTATTAAGCGAATAGTTATTGAAGTCGTACCTTAATAACTGATGTAGTGAAAGTCGACCTTTTTGCCATTGAAGCTGTTGGAAAACTGCGTTATTAAAAACCCTTTCATTTTGATCAGTCTGCCTCTTCCCTTGATTGCCTGAAAGATTTTGTGAAAGTGTGCGACGATCATCCTGGAATTCGACTTAGTGCCCGAGCATTATTAAGATGTTTTTTAAACCCTTAATGTCAATACTGTTTGTTATGCCAACAAAATTTCTGTTAAGATCAACGATGCCATTGTTTTCTGTGGGTAACTTTCCTAAAAAGTCTCTTTTCCTATAAAACAATAGAGATTTCAATACTGCAAGTTTTGTAAAGCTATAATTCATCTTTAGCGCTATGTGAGCCCCTTTGACGGCTTCACCAGCCTGATATTGTAAGTTTCTCGCGTTAGGTTGCCATCTGTTTTCCTTAAACTGGATCTCAGTTAAAGCGCCCGGGTCATTACCTTCAGGTGATATATAAAAACCTGAAATTAAGGTGAGGTTAAGTTTGTCAGAAACTTGATATCTTGTAGTATTATACACAGTAGTAGTCTTAGCAGTACTGTAATCACGATTACCTTTGAAGCGATGATGATTTATTGATAACAAATTGTTGATCTTATTTGACACCACTTTATACTTTAAGCCAAGATCATAAGAACCCAAAGTATTTATTCTGGAAGTAAACAACACCCCATCTGACATTTGATTGCCAAAAGTACTCAATGCAATGGCTCCGCCACCAGCATTTCCAAGTCTTGCAGCAAGGCCCGATCTCACAACCTCAATATCTGCTACATCAAAATACTAATTTCGTCCAATTGACTGGTGCCGTCCGGTGATGTAAGTGGGACCCATCAATAAATAATCTGATGCCCCTTATGCCAAATGCAGAACGACTACCGAAGCCGCGAATGGCAATACGCAAATCCTGGGCAAAATTCTCACCATTAAAACATTGTATACCACTCCTACGATCCAGCGTATTCCTAAGATTGTTTTGGTAAGTATCAATCTGATGCAAACTGTCTTTGGTATAAGTCCAAGGTAGCATTTGTATTGTGCGAGGTGCAACAAGGTAATTTCGTTTAAACTTCCTAAGACAAGCGTATCCTGTTCCAAGTCAACTGAAAGCCCAACATTTGTCCAAACAAAACCCAAAGAAGTGTACAAATACTTTTCAAAGACATCTATTCTTAAATATTTTAAGGCTATTTATTTGGTAAAAAATCTTTAGCTGATCAAAACCAAAAACACGTTTGCCGCATTATCAATGGCCTCCGGTTTTCTCTTATGGCTCAAATGGCACCATCTTATTATAAAACCACAAGGTAATCTATATATCCAAACTGGCACACAAACAACATTTACAATCCAATTTTAATACCCAGCATCAGATTCCTTCCAGCTTGAGGGTAAAGAAAATTTTCTGTAATGAGACTGCCATAAATATAACTGTAGCTGTAACCATTGCTGGAATATCGGGCATCAAACAAATTATTAATCATGAATGTTATGCTTAAAGTTTTCGAGTACTTAGATTTGACATTATAGGACAATCTAAGGTTTTCGTAATGATAAGCAGGTAATGACCGACCCAGATCTGATGTGTTATCCAGAAATTGTCTCCCTATGTATTTTGCAGAAAACTCAGCTTCCATGTTCTTAACCGGCTTAACCAATACTTGCAAGGTGGAAATGACAGATGGAGAAAAAGAAATGTCGGAATTCCGATGATTTATGATAATCGTTTCAGAACCATTAGTATAATCATATATTACTTCATCGAAAGATTTAATCTTATTTCTACTCAATGTCAAATTGGCATGAACAGCCAAATAATTTGTAAGTTGATGGGTGACACTTCGTTCTAACCTAATCTGTAACTATTAGGAACATTGATTCTTATGGCAGCACCTACATCATTTACCTTACCGGTTTGTACCAATTGATTTTTATACTTCATATAGTATACATTTGACTCTATTGAAGTTTTACTTTTTTGCATGCGGTACCCAAATTCCAGGTTGGTCAAATGTTCAGATGAAGGAAAAGCCCCAAACGCATTATCGATAAAATCTCCCCTCGAAGCTTCCTTATTTGCGACTGCATACGATGCATATAAGTTTTGATTTGTTTTGAAAGCCCAATTGGCTCCAAACTTCGGGTTCACAAAAAAATTATTGTTTTTTATGTTAATATTTCTAAGGTCATTATCAATGCCATTCACTTCATAAACGACATTCCTTAATTGAATATCTCCATGAAATGTGATGTCACTATTTAAAGAATAATTGGTCCTGAAATAACCTGAAACATCACTTTTGGTGCCGGTATTTTTGTAATATTTTCGTTCTTTATCCAAATTTGGAATGGCTTCCTTAGCAAAAACAATATTGCCAAAAATGGTCACCTAAATAATGATTTCCTGCAAAACCAAGCTGCATAGTAATGGCTCGGCTAAGTTGATGATCACCGTCAATTAAGATCCCAAGTAAGTCATTATCCAACCATCTTTTTCGTGCCAGATCTGAACTATTGATTTCAATTCCATTCATATTAATGAATGATGCGATACCATAATTGGACAATTTTTCTTTTTGTCTGTATTCCTCAAAGTAACCGCTACCCTTGGTATAAAATAATGTTGTTTTTATTCTGCTTTTACTATTGACTAATAAAGAATGAAGTAACTGAATATGTGTTTGTAGGTAATTATCTACCTGATTGTCGTAAGTATAATAATTGTATCTTCTGTCTGATGAAAAAAGATTGACTGAGTCTGTCATTGACTTATAAATACTACCCAGATTATTAGAATAATGGCTCGACAAGGCAGTTTTATCACCACTTATCTTGGATTCCGGCACGCTATTCCAGGCCTGGTAGGTAGTTTCTTTACCACTTAAAATATTTAACCTTAAAGAAGATCGGGAGGAGAGTCTAAGCCGAAAAAAAAACAAAGAATTTAGATTGGCACTAGCCCTGTCCACAAAACCATCTGATGAAATTGTACTATATCTGGCATCAATAGTGTACCTATCATTAATGAGGCCTGTCCCCAAATTTACATTTAGTTTTTTAGTATTAAAGCTCCGACTGTAGCTGCAATATCGATATAAGGGATTGACACGGACATCTGCGGTATTTATGCTGACTGTACCTCCAAAAGCACCTGCCCCATTGGTTGAAGTGCCTGCACCACGCTGGATTTGAATGTTATTTACCGAACCCATAAGGTCTGGCATATCAACCCAAAAAACGTTTTGCGATTCGGCATCATTAACGGGTACTCCATTAAGTGTCACATTTACCCTTGTCTGATCGGATCCGCGCAGTCTCATGCCAGTATATCCAATACCTGTGCCTGCGTCTGAAGTCACCACCATAGAAGGTGTCCATTGAAGGATGTAAGGCACATCTGCTCCAAGATTTTCTTTTTGCAGTTGTTGTTTATTAAGATTCTGACGCGTAAAAGGCCCTTTGTCACCCACCCTATTTGCCTGTATTTCAATGGCGTCGAGATTATACAACCCGCCCGAAAGCGATACATTTTGTACCATATCGCCGACTATATTTATCGATTGTGTAAATGACCTGTACCCAATATACAATACTTTAAGACTATAGTTTCCGGGTTTAATATTCACAATGGTAAAGTGCCCGTCTTCTTCTGTTGCAGCAGCGTAAGAAGTACCTTCCAGAAAAACAGTAGCGAATGATAAATTTTCCTTTTTGTCATTAGTGACGTAACCGGAAAGCTGATATTGCGCCGACAATGCATATGATAAAAAAGAAAAACAGAGAATTAAATATCTCATTTCCATTAATTTATATATTATATAAATTCCTAATGAGATAGTTGAGAGATGAGATTAAACATTTCCTTCTCAGCATTACCTGGGCAGGTTCGATGGGTATGATCTCAGCCTGAGTAAAAACACAAGCACCCCAATAGGAGATACAAAGGTAAGGACGATTTATGACAATGTGGGTGTAAGTGTAAACTTATTTAATAAAACTATACAGTAGTGAAACTTTCTCCAGATGCTTTGACCGAGGAGTGCGTAGCAACACGTGAGCAAATTGGCATAGGTTTCAGTCGATGTTTTTTGTTCGTTTTGGCCTCGCTACCCCCGACCCCTGGAGGGGAGCGCTAAACTATTTTTTGGGCGGGTAGAAAGTCCCTTTAGGGATTTAGGGTCGAGAATGGCTTTCTCTTTGTCCGTTCAACAGCCTGATTGTTTTTGCTCTTCTTACCCCCGACCACTTAAGGGGAGCGCTAAACTATTTTTTGGGCGGGTAGAAAGTCTCTTTAGGTATTTAGGGTCGAGAATGGCTTTCTCTTTGCTCTCCGTACCCCACCCCCTAAAGGGGAGGGCTCTTCGCTCATCAGACGATTTGACCGAGAAGTGTGAAGCAGTCGATAGCAAGCCTTTAACAAATTATAATAGCAATCATCGTACGATGTTTTCATTGTTCAAATCATTCGATTTGCCTCCACTATCCCATGAGAGTGCTCTTTAACATTGTTCTTTGAGCGGGTGGAAAGTCTCTTTAGGTATTTAGGGTCAAGAATGGCTTTCTCTTTGTCCGTTCAACAGCCTGATTGTTTTTGCTCTTCTTACCCCCGACCACTTAAGGGGAGCATTAAACTATTTTTTGGGCGGGTAGAAAGTCCCTTTAGGGATTTAGGGTCAAGAATGGCTTTCTCTTTGCTCTCCGTACCCCCATCCCCTAAAGGGGAGGGCTCTTCGCTCATCAGACGATTTGACCGAGAAGTGTGAAGCAGTCGATAGCAAGCCTTTAACAAATTATAATAGCGATCATCGTACGATGTTTTCATTGTTCAAATCATTCGATTTGCCTGCACTATCCCCATGAGAGTGCTCTTTAACATTGTTCTTTGAGCGGGTGGAAAGTCTCTTTAGGTATTTAGGGTCGAGAATGGCTTTCTCTTTGTCCGTTCAACAGCCTGATTGTTTTGCTCTTCTTACCCCCGACCACTTAAGGGGAGCGCTAAACTATTTTTTGGGCGGGTAGAAAGTCTCTTTAGGTATTTAGGGTCGAGAATGGCTTTCTCTTTGCTCTCCGTACCCCCATCCCCTAAAGGGGAGGGCTCTTCGCTCATCAGACGATTTGACCGAGAAGTGTGAAGCAGGCGATAGCAAGCCTTTAACAAATTATAATAGCGATCATCGTACGATGTTTTCATTGTTCAAATCATTCGATTGCCTGCACTCCCCATGAGAGTGCTCTTCAATATTGTTCTTTGAGCAGGTAGAAAGTCCCTTTAAGTATTTAGGGTCGAGAATGGCTTTCTCTTTGCTCTCCGTACCCCCCATCCCCTAAAGGAGGGCTCTTCTTATCAGACGATTTGACCGAGGAGCGCGTAGCAACCCTAGAGCAAATTAGCATAGCAATCATAGTTTGATTTGTTCATGGTTCAGATCATTCACGTCATTTGTCAATAATTTTTACCATCAAAATACAATGAGTTTGGACCCATATATTAAATAGCCAAAAAGGGACCTAAAATTAAGAGCCCGGATATATTTATCCAGGCTCTTATATTTTATTACAACGGATACATTTTACTTTGAGTAAAGCTTATTCACATGTCTTTTACACCAGTTTGGAAGTAGTTTTTTACTGATGGGATACATACCATTACCATAATCAAAGGGTCGATGTCTAAACCAAAGATAATATAGTTTATATTTCCACTCTCCAAAAATCAGAATTTGGTTTGTTTGGGTCAGAATTCGGCAAACCTCTTAAAATTGACTATTGTAATGGAATGTTATGCAATATCAATAAACTGTATAAAATCGTCTTTTCGTCTTCTGGAAATTTTAAGTTTAACGCCATTACTAAGCTCGGCAAAATATCCTTCTTTAGCAATTACACCTTTGAGATGATCAATATTAATAATGTATGAATTATGTATTCTGAAAAAACGGAATGAACGGAGTTGTTCCTCATAATCTTTCAGATGTCTTGACGTGATAATTTCTCTTTTATTGTTTAATACAATGTTTGTATAAAAATTTATGGAGTGCAGATATAAAATATCATCAATTGAAATCATTTCAAAACCATCTGAAGTTGAAACATTGAGGTAGGCGCCCTTATTTCCGATATTAGCATTAAATGCCACTTCGGTATCTTTTGCTTTTTCTATTTGTTTTGACGATAGTTTATTTTTAACTTTTAAGATGGCATCTCTGGGTTCGTCAATATCAATAGGTTTTAAAATATAATCAATAGCAATCGACCTGTATGCTTTGACCCCCTCAATCTTCATAGGCTGTAACAAAAATAACTTCAAATTCGGGTTTTTCAAACATCTCCAGAAGCTGGAACCCGGTCTTGTCTACCAATTCCATATCTAAAAAATACAAGATTAGGTTTTGAAGACATGATAAGATCATAAGCAGATACCATTTCTTCAGCCATGCCTGCCAGATGAATTTCGGAAAATAATCTTTTAAAATGGCTTGCAAATTATGACGACTTGGCGCTTCATCATCTACTATTACAGCATTAATTTTCATCCATAATTATTTAAATAATTATTTGCATAGGTTCAGAGAATCAGTTCCAATAAAAATTTCAACATTAGTACCACAAACTTCATTTGCCACATAAGATATTCTTTACAGATTCTGATATATTTGCCAATTTTAATGACCTTATCGCTTCAAGTCTTTCCTTAGAAATCTTATTGCCCAATGATTTGTGTTTGTTATCTGCTGACATTTTTTTTAATTGAGATCCTCTCTCTTCCATACCATTGTCTTTTATAGAACACAAAATGCCCCCTTCTACCCTATTAACGCTTATATTTAATTCATTATTTTCTCGCGTTGATGGCACTAAACCATGTCGTATGGCATTTTCCACATGGGGTTGTAATAACATGGCAGGTACAAAATATTTGTGCAGATCGATATTTTTATCAATATCAATCTGATATGTAAATTTATCTGAAAATCTCAAATGTTCCAACTGACAATATAATTTAATCACTTCCATTTCCTGTTCGAGGGTGATGAATTGATTTTCTGATCCTCAAGATATAAACGCATAAGTTTTGCAAAACGCGCCAGATAATCATTAGCATCTTTGCGATTCTCCACATTGATAAATTGCTGAATTGCATTCAGCGAATTAAAAATGAAATGTGGGTTCATTTGTGCCTGTAATGATTTCAGTTTCAACTCAGCTATTACCCTTTCATTTTCAGCCTTATCTCCAAGCTTAATTTTTTCATTTTTAAGATACCTAAATATTATCCATGATAATATACCAACAAATAAAGCTATACATATCAGATAAAACCAGATAGTGGCTGTAAAGTGTTTTGCAATACTAAATGCATAAATGGCCGGTTTAGCACTTTTGATACCAATGGCATTGATGGCCTTAACCTCAAAGGAATACTCACCTGAACCAAGATTGTTAAATGTTATGTTGTCATTTGTTGTAGTGACCCAATCCCTAATGACAGGCATCAGTCTATACTCAAAGCTTATGTTGCCGTTACTTTTGTATGAAATTCCTGTGTACTCGAATGATAAGGTATTTTCGTTTGATTTGAATCTGGTAAATGTATCCAACTTTAATTCTGAGCGGTAAGATTTGTATTGCATCGTTGCATTCATAATATACACAGGCGGTGGAATATTAAAATTTTGTTTGTCCAATTCCTTCATATCGATTTTTACCAGGCCTTCATCCGTTGCTGCATACAATATGTCCTGATAACAATAAGTATCATATACATAATCACTCGGCAACCCATGATAACTGTTGTATTTGCTGACCTTATAATCATTGGAGATTTTCTCAATCTTATTGATGCCTTTTCTGGTAGAAAGCCAGACATGATCCTGATCATCAATTTTGATGGTATGGATATTATCATCGAGCAGTTCATCATCAAAATGTTTGATCACCACCTTATCCTTCAAAACGTACACCCCATTGCCATCTGTAGACACCCAAAAGCCCATCAGATGACTGAAGGATGCCATTGACGGAAATGGCTTCTTCATTTTCATCCAGGCAGATGGGAAAAAGTTCATCTTTAGAGGGGCGACCCCAGTATAGACCTTGTTGGTTTCCTGCGTAGAAAAGGTTGGATAGAAGGAGGACGGAGTAGAATCTACCAGTAATGTCGGTGATTTGCTGTCCATTTTTTGTACCAATAAAAGGGTGAGACACTTTACAAAAATTTAACCCCAAAGCTAGTGCCAACGATCATGCTACCTTTAAATATGGAAAGACATTTAATAGGAAATTCAAATAATAATTTTCTATCTTTATGTAATGCATTACTGCCCCCAAAATTATTTCATTATTATTTAATGCCAATATTCTGATATCCTTAAGATTTTTAGCATCAAATAATACACCTTCATTAAGATGATAAATTTTCTTGTCACTGCCCAATACAAAAATATTATTGCTTTTTTGACCGGTAATTTTAGTCGCAAAAGTTAGTTCTGAATATTCATTTCCGAAATTTGTATTTTCAATTATTTTATTATTATATTTAAACAATCCTTCCCCTAAAGTTGATAGCCAAATATTTTCTTCTTTATCGATATTTAAGTTTGAAATACTATTTCGAATTAAAAATGGCTCCCAAATTATATCAAAATCATTATCTAAGGTAGCGCTGAAAATCCCATTACTAAATGGAATATATGCCTTATTGTCTTTGTAAAAATAATTTTCTCTTGTGTTTTTCTCAAATTAAATGGATACTTTTTTTGTAATAAATGTCTCCTATCAGAAATAACTTTATATTCTTGATTTCCAAGAATAATTGAAGTATTTTTATTAAGTTGAATAACCTCAAAATTTGTTGCATTTTTCTCTTAAATAGAAATGCATATTTGCTGTCTTAGTATTCTCAAAATATTTCTTTCGAACATTTATTTCTTTTGTAAAATGTTCAATATCTTTTAGAGGGTTAAAACTGCTAAAATAAAAATATCATTTCTTAAATAAGTAACTCCAGCAATTTCATTATTCAATTTTGAAAAATTCATTGTTGAATCAATTCTAAATAAATTATCATTTTGAATCAAGTAATGTGTATTGAAATGGTGATTAGAACCTAATCCTTTTGATTCTAAAATCATATAATAAATATTATCACTACTGTCCATTAAAAAATTATGGAAATAATTTTTTGTATTTCCAAATATTTTTATTTTACCTGCTGGGTCAATTTTTGAAATGGCTCTAAAAAGAATATAACCAGATATGATCTTTACTATCTATAAGCATAGAAAATTATCATTAGATGCTAAACCATCTTCAGTAGTAAATAATTTAAATTTCCTACCATCATACTTAATAACTCCTTTATCAGTAGTAATCCACATGAAGCCTCTTGCATCTTGTTTTATAGCATACACTGTATTTGATGGGAGTCCATTTTTTACAGTTAAATTAGTTGAAAAATAATCTTGCGATAATAATTCACCTTGAAACATTAGACAACTTAAAAAAAAATAGCAAGCTTAATATAAATATACATTGAGCTCTTTATTAGAATTTAATCGTAAATTAGTATCTTTCTGTTTCTACTTTTCCCCGCCATTAACACTAAAAAATATATACCCTTGGGATAATTTTCAACATTCATTATTTCACTTTCATTCCCTCCACTTCCGGAAAAAGAAATTTGTTTGATGTATTTACCAGAAGTGTCCATCAGGTGTAAAGTATAAACGATGTCCTTAGATGTGTTTAATGAAATGTTAATATTTCGTTCTTTAGAATTATAAAAAGGCTTAAATTCATTCTCTACACCTACATCTATATTACCTTCATCAAAAAAGTTTGACAACTTGGCTATTCCATTTTCAAGTAATGCCACCCAAATATCTCCATTTGAAGCGACAGCAATGTCCCACACATTATTGGAAGGTAAGTTTGAATTTTCTTTGTTAAATACCTTCCAAGTATCATAATTTGTGTTTAGTATGGCTAATCCACCACTTGCAGTTGCAACTACAACAAATTCATTTTTACAAATAATATTCCTTATATAATTATCTGGGAGATCAGAATTAGCTGATTCGTAAATTTTCCATGTGCCATCATTTTTTAACTTTGCTAAACCCCCAAAAGTCCCTAACCATGTTTCACCAAAATGATTGCATTCTACTGCATAAACATCATTGTTTGGAATATCTGAGTTTAACGTATTATATATAACCCAATTTTCACCATCATATTCAAGCGCACCTTCATATCCAGTACCACAATAAATTTTACCTTTATTATCACCTGTAATTCTGAATGTATAATTTATTGTGGGCAGACCAGTAAAATAACTAAATTGTGTATAATTTCCTGTTTGCAGATTAAATCTATAAATACCTGAATATTTGGTAGAAATCCACATTAAATTTGAATTTCGTTCTTTAAACATACCGTATATCGAATAATCAGGTAAGTCTATAACTTTATCCAAGTATTCTCCTCAAATTTAAAAATTCCATTTTGAAACTCAGACAAGTAAATTTTATCACCATCATTTAATAAAAAGAAACAAACTCCCCTTTTAGCGGAGAATTTGTAACTATTATAATTTATAAATGTATTATTAATATAAGCAGATGTCCATTATTAGCATGGCCAATCCATGGATTATCTTTAGAGTCCAAAGTTAACCTTGAACAAAAATTACTCACTAAATTTGAATTATTAGTATTGTACAATGTAAACTGACTAAATAAGGATTGGGATAAAATTAAAAATAAAAATACAAGTTTTTTCATAATGTATAAAATCTAAAACATATTATAAATATTAAATTGGTTCACATTGCAAATATACTTAATATTAGTCGAAATAATCACTTTATTATAAACCATTTTCCCATTTATCTCTTTATTTATAATATTAACCGACTTGAGGTAACCTCGAAGGTTAACCACTTTGTCATACCTTATGACTTCCAAACACACTAAGTATAACATTCAAAGGTAACTAAAAAAACTTAGTCGGTAAGAAAATTTTCAAACAAATGAACCTGTCCACAATTATCGACCTTTAAAGGAAGTCTTAAATAATGGATGTTGACGGTCAGTTGTTTATAGGTGAAATTTGATGTATTATAATTTAAGTCGGTTAACAGTGATTTATTTACGTTAAATCTCCAATTTATAATTCTCCTTACTTTTTTCTTTCTAATTTTATGCCTATTTTGTGTCTTCATTAAATATTATATCTAAATATGGATAATCAAATTCCGAAATTGGTACAATGATTTTTCAAAACAGCAAATTAAAACTTCAATAAATCTTAGACATTACACGCTTTTTAATAAAATTGTAAATGCAGGATTAAAGAAAGAATCAAAAATATTGGAAATAGGTTGTGGTATAGGTACATTGACAGGCTTACTTTATAGCTATAATAAGTTTGGTCATATAGTAGCGGCTGATATAAGTGATGAATCAATAGAAATTGCAAAACGCAGAATAGGGATTTCAGAAAGAATTGATTATGTTGTAACTGATATGATAACTTTCGAATACAAACACAAATTTGATTTTATTATTTTGCCAGATGTAATGGAACATATCCCAGTTGAGCAACATGAAAATTTGTTTAAAGTAATTTCAATTCACATGCATCCAAGTTCAAAAGTGGTAATTAATATTCCTCACCCCAAAGCGATTGAGTTTTTACGAAAAAATTCTCCAGAAAAACTACAAATTATAGATCAACCTTTAAGCGCAGATAAATTGATTTCCGACGCTTATCAAAATAATTTAGTCTTAGAAAGCTACAACTCGTATTCGATTTTTAATAATCAGCATGATTTTGCATTTATTATTTTCGAAAACTATCAATCAAATCTTCAATATAAAAAATAAATCTTCAATAATTTTAAAAGCAAGTTCAAAAAAATTAATATTTTTTGAGAGAACTTTTTGATGATATTAAAGAAAATAGAGAATAATAACTGTTTCTATCCAAATTATTTTATATTCTTTTATTTATGAAAGATACGAAAATTTTTAGAACTAAATTTATATTAAATGGATTCCTATTTAAAGTAAATAAAAAATGGAAAACCTGTTTCATTTTTTTAGCTCAAATTAATTTCATAATAAACAATTATACTAAGGACTCCATTTATATTACACAATTTGCTGGATATCAATCACTTATTCCCTACGATTTGGGAAGTTATTTGGTTCGAAAAATTTTATAATTTTGGGGGGGACAGATTGCAATTGGTTACCTTCAATAAATTATGGTAATTTTAACAAGCCATTACTAAAATGGGCAACTGAATATTCTCTGAAAAATGCTTATCATCTTATCC